>CAVRBF010000076.1:0-10175 GCA_963719115.1 uncultured Acidobacteriota bacterium
AAAAGCGGCGGTCCACGCTACGGGTCTGGTGTATACTCTAGCTAGACTGGTGCGCCGCGGGGGCAGCCTCGGGTCGAGGGAGAATTCAAAATGAGTGCAGGTGCTCGACGGGCATTGCCCGCTCTCGTCATTGCTTTAACCTTGGGGATTGGAATCCTGATTGGCACGGTGGTTTCCCACGGAGTGCGAGCGGCGAAGGGTTCCGCAGGCAGTCCGGACGCTACGGCTCTCCCCATGCCTACTCCGGCGGAGATTTCCACCTCATTGTCCCAGGTTGCCGACAAGGTTGAAGACGCGGTGGTGAACATCAACACGGAAACGACAGTGCGCGTTGCCCGCCGCAATCCCCATGGGCAGGATGGCTCGCCGTTTGACGACTTCTTTGACCATTTCTTTCAAGGAGGACCTGGAGGCTCGTCCGAGGGCGATGGAGACTACCGGCAGCAGAGCCTGGGTTCGGGCGTGATCCTGGACAAGAATGGGTACATTCTCACCAACCTCCACGTCATCTCGCAATTTACAGACGATCGCGACGAGCGGGAGGATGGCGATGCCAAGCCGGTGGATCGCATCAAGGTTTCTCTCCACGGTGACGACGCCAGTCTCGCCGGTCGTTGGCTCCGACAAGTGGACGGACCTGGCGGTGATCAAGATCGACCCGGGAAGGTCGCTGCATGCTGTCGAGTTGGGCGATTCCGACTCAATGCGCGTGGGTAACTGGGTGCTGGCCGTGGGAAGTCCCTTCGGGCTGGATTCCACGGTGACCGCGGAATTGTCAGCGCCAAAGGCCGCGACATCGAGGGGGGCACGCGGGCCAATTCAAGCGCTTCCTGCAAACCGACGCCGCCATCAACCCCGGTAATAGCGGCGGCCCGCTGGTGAATCTGGCGGCGCAGGTGATCGGGATCAATACCGCCATCGCCACGCGCCACGGTAGCTACGACGGCGTGGGCTTCGCCATTCCCTCCAATACCGCGCGCAAGGTCTACAATGCCCTGATTATCAGTGGGAGCGTCAAGCGCGGCGCCATCGGCGTGCGGTTCCAGGGACAGACCAATCCCTCGCTGCTGCGAAGCTTCGGCACGGACCACGGGATTGTGGTGGACAGCGTCCAGGAAGGCAGTCCGGCCGAACGCGCGGGTTTGAAGCGCGGTGACGTATTACTGAGTGTAAATGGCCAGCCGGTCCACAGCGGCGACCAACTGGTGGCGATCGTTTCCGACAGCGATATTGGCGCGAAGTTACGGATTGACTACCTGCGCGACGGCAAGCGCGCTGCGGCCCAAGTGGAAGTGGCCGATCGGAATCAAATCACGGGCGAGGCTCGCCGCGCTCAGCGGGGCGATCAGCAGCCCGATGCCGGTCCGGAAGCCGGGGGCGTTTTGGGTCTGTCTATCAAGAGCCTTACGCCCGACCAAGCCCAGGAGATTACCTCGCAGCTTGATCTTGAATCCAAGCAGGGGGTGCTGGTGACCGACGTGCAGCCCACGGGATTCGCCGCTGACTTGGGAGTGGAGCGGGGCGATGTCATTCTAAGCATTAACCAGCATCTACTCAGCTCGGTGAAGATTACAACAAGTTGCAAGAAAAGTTGAAATCCGGTGAAGACGTAGTATTATTGGTGGCGCGGCGAAATGGGGCGCACAGCTTCACCACGCTGTACCTGGCTGATCGCCTGCCCTAGTAAGTCGAGAGGAGCAGTTTGAAATCTCTGGAATATGAAATCGGCAAGCTCGCGCTTGCCGGGCTGATTGTTTGTTGCCTCGTTGCGAGCGGATTGACTGCCGCCGAGGGGGCCACGACCAGCAACGCGCCGAAACCGGCGACGCATGCGGTGACGCACAGCGTTGCGGTACCGGCACGGCGTTCGGCAGAGAAGAAACCAGTCACCTCGGCAACTACTGCTCACGCGACTTACCACCCCGCCTCGGTTCCAACCAAGACCGTTACAGCTCATGCGACGAGCACCACCCATTACGCTGCGAATAAGGGCGCTGCCCGTGCGGCTTATATGTCGTCGGCGCGCAGAACGACGGCCCGCGCCAGCGCGTACTCCTCTCAGCATGGCGTTACAACGGCTCATACGCGATATTCACGGCCGGCGCCTGTAAGTGCGATGGGCGGCTGGCAACGGCTTGCACGCCTTCACTTGCAGCCGGAACGCGTACAGGAAATCCAGCAGGCCCTGATCCGGGAAGGTTATCTGCAAGGTGACCCCAGCGGCCTGTGGGATACCAAGACCCACGACGCCATGCTGCGGTACCAAGCCGATCACGGATTTCCCACCACTGGCCTTCCCGAGGCAAAGTCACTGATGAAACTGGGCCTGGGTTCGCACCCGCTGCCGCCGGAACTGGACCACGGTCCGGTGGCCAATGGTTCTGCCGCTCCCACCCAGAGCGTTTTTACCGTAACGCCCGACGCGCCCCCCGCCGCCCCCGCCGATTCTTCTTCGCCAGAAGCCTCTCCAGCGCAGAACTAACGACTCGACCGAACGTGAACACCCGGGGGAGAGTTTCCCTGCATTGGTTGGCTTAAATACGTGCTTTACCTCCGGCGAAGTACCTTGCGGTTGATGCGCGAACCACGCTTTCGCCTTGATCGTGCCCGGCCCTACCCGCATCTACGATGATGATTCCAAACGGGCGCAAAGGGATGGCCGCATACGGGGATGAAAGCGGTACGATGCTTCACCGATCCTGTTGGTCAAATCGCTTGCTGGATGTCGGCGCGCACTCCGGACTGGGCCTGTGTTGGGCATTCGCCAGATGACCAGATCACCCGATCACCCGATTACTTCGTGTCGATCTGCGCCCGCTGGAGCTTGTCGCTGTAGTCCACGTAGACGGACTTCCACTCGGAATAGAAATCGAGTGCGGCCACGGCGGCTTCGCGATGGCCGTTACCGGTCTGCTTGGTTCCGCCGAAGGGCAGGTGAGTTTCCGCGCCGATGGTCGGGGCATTCACGTAGAAAATGCCCGTCTCCATATCCCGCATCGCCGTGAAGGCGTTGTTCACGTTACGGGTGTAGAGGGAAGAGGAAAGCCCGTAGATGACGCCGTTGCCAATTTCCATCGCGTGTTCCAGATTGTCGCAAGGGATGACGGAGACGACGGGGCCGAAAATTTCCTCCTGCGCGATGCGCATCTTGGGATCGCAATCGCCGAAGATGGTGGGGGCGTAGAACCAGCCGTCGTCGTAGTCGCCGCCGGTCAGGCGCTCGCCGCCGCAGAGCAGCTTGGCGCCTTCGTTCTTGCCGATCTCCACGTAGGATTCCACGATCTTTCGTTGCGCCTCGTTGATGAGTGGACCCACCTGGACGGTCGGGTCCAGTCCATTGCCGACTTTCAGGCGTCGCGCGCGAGCCACAAAGCGGTCGGTAAAGTCCTTGTAAACGCCTTTCTGTACCACCACGCGACTGGAGGCCGTGCAGCGCTGGCCGGTGGTGCCGAAGCCGCCCCACAGCGCGCCCTCGATGGCGAGGTCGAGATTGGCATCGTCCAGCACCATGATCACGTTCTTGCCGCCCATTTCCAGGCAACTGTGTTTGAAACTCGCGGCGCAGGCTTGGGAAACCTTGCGCCCGATTTCCGTCGAGCCCGTAAACGACACGGCGCGCACGTCAGGGTGCTGCATCAAGGGATTGCCCACGTCGCCGCCCGCGCCCGTCACCAGGTTCACCACGCCGCGCGGCACTCCGGCTTGGTCCAGAACCCGCACGAGGTGATAGGAGGAAAGCGGCGTGTCCGTGGCGGGCTTCAGCACCACGGTATTGCCGCAGATCAGCGCCGGCATGATTTTCCATGAAGGAATGGCCATGGGGAAGTTCCACGGCGTGATCAGTCCGCAAACGCCCAGCGGACTCCGCACCGTCATGCAGAACTTGTTAGGAAGCTCGGAGGTGGTGGTCTGGCCAAACAGCCTCCGGCCCTCGCCCGCCATGTAAAACGTCATGTCAATGGCTTCCTGCACGTCGCCGCGTGTTTCTTCCAGCACCTTGCCCATCTCGCGCGTCATGGCTTCGGCAAAGGTCTCCTTGTCGTCCTGGAGCATCAGCGCGGCACGATAGAGAATCTCACCGCGCTTCGGCGGCGGCGTATTCTTCCACGATTTATAGGCGTCTTTGGCCGCGGCAACCGCCTTGTCCACCTCCTCAGGGCCGGACTTTTGAAACAAGCCGATCAACTCATTGCGGTTGGCGGGATTGACGTTCTCAAACGTGGCGCCACTCGCGGCAGCAACCCACTCACCATCTATGAAGTTGTTGAAGATTTTGGGTGCAGTCATGGAAGGAGTGCTCCTGAAGCCCGGCGCAGTTCAGTTTCGTAGCGCGCGAGCGGAAGTTGAAACACCGTGCAGCGATGAGCATTGAATATAACAAACGGGTCAAGGGAAGGGAAGCGAGGGTCTATCACTTACTGACCATTACTTAATATGGTGACGAACGAACCCCCTCACCCGTCGCTGCGCGCCACCCTCTCCCCCAAGGGGGCGAGGGCATGAATTCAATCTACCTCTCCCCTCGCCCCCTTGGGGGAGAGGGGACGGAGGTGAGGGGGTCGTGTCACTTCATTGTGTAATGCTCATTAGATTGGAGGCGGCGGGTAGTTTTCGACAAAAAAGGCGATGTTCTCAACGCCGGCCATGCAAACTTCAGCCAGAACGTTTATAACGACTCCGTATCTAGCTCTGCGGTCAACTCTCAAATAAACCTTCCGCTCAGCGCCGTAACTTAATCGGTCGCGGATGACTTGCGGAAGTTGATCGAGATCCACTTTATCCCCACCGAGGTAGAATTTCCCGTCACGAGTAATCCCGACAACCAATGCGTCTTCTCGGTCGGCACCTCGCATGGTATGTCCATTAGCGGCCTTAGGAAGATCGACACTGACCTGCGGAAACCTATCAACCGCCATTACGGGAGCCATGAACTTTGCGAGCAGTGCCAGCATGACGCCGGCAAAGCCGGTTACATCAATCGTGCAAATGAGGGGAACGTTTCGTGGGCGCTTTTGAACCATGGGGCTACCCGGTCCAGATTTTGGTGCCATAGTTTCACAATTCAGACGTTATGGGAACATGACGAAAGTACCAGCTTGCCGCCGCGCGGTGTCGCGTTACAATCCACGCGCAAGGCGCCGCTACGGCCCCAATTGCCACTCCGGCATAGGTGAGCAGCAGGGCGTCTGCACGGGCTTGGGGTCCATCAGTTCCACGCGCGTCAAGTCGGGATCGAAGAGGTTAAGCTGCCACTTGCCGTCGCGGCCCACCTTTGGTTCGCCGGCCTTGCAACCGCGCTCGGTGACCGTCTTGTAGCCCGCCTGGACGCTCGGCACGCGCAGCGACATGTGGTGCATCCCGCCAAGCTGCTTGGGCGTAGGATTCGGGACGTTCAGCATGTACTCCAGCCAGTCCTTGCCGTCGGGCACCACCATGTCCACCCAATCGGTGGTCTGGTCGTTCCGGCCGCCGTGCCAGCCGACACGGAATCCCAGGATGTTTTTGTAGAACTTATCGGCGGCGGCCCGGTCCTTCACCGTGATGCCCACGTGTTGGATGTGGTCGGAGATGCGCGTGGCGGGCAGGAACTTGCCAAAGTTGCGCGTGTGCAGCGATCCGGGCATGTACTGCATAAACTCCACGCGGTGGCCGTCCGGATCGGTCACCACAAAGCTCAGGTCGCCGTCCAGTCCCGGCTTGAGCCGGTCGGGAACCTGCACGCCGCGGGCAGCAAGATAGTCACGCAAAGCCCGCGCGTCCGTGGTTTCAAACGCGATGTGCGACAGGCGGTCCTCGGTGGGGCTCTTCAACGTGGGAAAGAGCTCGATGTATTGATGGTCGTTCACCTTGAAGTAGACCAGCATCAGCGAGCCGTCGGGCTTGTCGAGCTTGAAGGCTTCGCTGTAGCCAAGGACGTGCCCGTAAAACTCACGCGACGCGGCCAAGTCGCTGGCCTTCAGGCCGATGTGCGCCACGCCCACGATAGGCGGCCGCGGCGGGTACAATTCCGGCGGCATGTACACCGGCATGACCTTATTGGGCGCCTGCGCCGCGGCGCCCATGGCGGCAAAGGCGACGCAAACCATCACAGCCACGAACAGCACGATCCATTTCAACTTTGCGTGCAGCAAACCCCAACGAGCGCTGGAAGTGACACGCGTATTCATAACAATCTTCCCTCCCGCCGAAGAGTGGTGCTTCCCTTAAAGCCGCACGCGAATCGCGTTTCCAAGAGACCCCTCACCCGACCGTCAGCAGACGACCGACCTCTCCCCTCGGAGAGGTTGATTGTTATTCTCGGTGGACCGCGTCGCGCCCCGACAGGCTTCCAGCCTCTCTCAGGGGAGAGGCCGTCCCGATGCATCGGGCGGGTGAGGGGTCTTGTGACCGACGTCACATTCCCAAACTGCCGGACTGCTCGTAACTCCCCGGTGGTGCCGGGGATTTCCCCCCGACTACGTCGTTGCCGGTTGATCGGACTTCGGCGAAGTTCCCAACAGATTCGACTGCCCCGCCAACGCCTTGGTCAACGTGGCCGCCAGGCCGTCGAGCGCGTTGCCTCCGCCGGCCACCAGAATCTGCGGCATGATCTGAATGCCTTTTTCCGCCAGCACCGTGGCGACGTTGACCAGCGTCGTGCTGGCGGCGCCGATGGCCTCGTTCTGGGCACGGAAGCCTTCGGCCTTCGAGAGTCCCTGGGCGCGAATCACATCGGCCTGCGCGGTACCCTGAGCACGGATAACGTCCGCCTGCGCCACACCGGTCTGCTTGATGTATTCGGATTCGCCGCGCGCTTCCTGCATGCGCGAGTCGGCGTTGTTCTTGCGGATGTCGATGCCGATGGCCGACTTGGCCAGGTCGCGCTGCATGTCGGCCTTGCCGGTGGTGGCTTCGGTCGCCACGCGCTGTTCCTGCGCCTTCTGCTGCATCTTAAAAGTTTCGATTTCCTGGTTGGCGATTTCGCGCCGGGTCAGGACCTCTACCAACTGTGCGGGCAGAATGACGTCCTGAATGTAAACGCCCTTGGTCTCAACTTCGTATTCGGCGAGTTGCTCGCTGAGATGCCTCGTGGCCTCCTCCTGGACGGTCTGGCGGCTCTGAATGAAGGTGACGGCTTCCATCATGCCCAGCTTGTTGCGGAAGTGGTTGCCCAGCGCCGCTTGCAGAACCTCGTTAACCAGGTTGTACATGCTTCCGACCATGGAAATAACGCGCGGGGCCTTGGTATCGGGCACATGGATGAGCACCTGGAGATCGAGTTCGAAGATGAAGCCCTCGCGGCTCTTGGCCACGATGGGCTCCAGCCGGGCGTCCAATCCGTGCGCGCCCGTGACGCCCTTGGCCCAGTCCAGCTTTAGGATGGCGGTGGGAACAATTTCCGCCTGGTAGATGCGCGGATTGATGGGGTACTTGCCGGTGCGCAGCGGCTCTTCCCAAATGCCGCGGTGCCCCGGCTTCACCAGGCTGCCGAATTTGAATTCCGGGCCGGAAGTGTCCTGGGTGGGTAGACCCACATAGGACTTGATCACCGCCACCTGCCCCTGCTCTACGACCAGCATGGGCACCTGCTCCACACGCAACAGAAACGGATTCAAATTGTAGGCGCCGTAGAGCAGGGGATCGTGCTGCAAGCCGATCTTGCCGCCCTTGTCCAGAAATGCCTGGAAATCCTGATACGACTTGTGCTGGTCGTTCTTGCTGCCCAGGATCGTCTCAATGAGCACGGAATTGGCCGTGGCCGCGGCCCCTGGTGCGGCCGGCGCCGCTTCGAGGTCCTCAATATCCTTGAATCCGCCCAGGCGGCTGGAGATGTCGCCTGCCGGCAGAGGGTCGCCCTCGAGCGCGGTGACCACGCCCACCATGTCCACCACGTGGCCACTTTCCGTGGCGCGCGGCTCAATGCGCGTCACATCGAGCGCCAGTTCACTCAAGCCGAAGGCGACGGGAGTGAGCCGGTCTCCCTTCATGCGGCTGCGAAGCTCCTGCGACACGGGCACGCCGTAAACCTGAAGTTTGGTGATCACCAGGAAAGCGATGGGATGAAAGGGCGAAAGGGTTCCGGGAGACAGCACCGGCCGCTGCACGCCTTTCTGGCCTTTCATGTGTTTGGGACCCGCGCCTTCCACAAACGGGTGCAAATTGGTGAAGTTGCCAAAAGCTTCCGTGTACACGGCTGACTTGGCGCCGATGGGCAAGGGCTGTCCGATCTGCGCGACGACGATTCCGATTTGTCCCGCCGGCACCTGTACCCACGGGTGCTTGGTGACCGCATAAACCAGTACGTTTTTGAAGCGGAGCCCCGGCATCAACAAATCTGCCTGGTAGCCAGCTTCTCCGTGAAAAGCGATGGGGTTGTCCTCGGGAAGTGCGGCCCCGAAGCGCTTGCGCACCAGTCCCACTTCCGTCGGCCCGATGCTATAGATCGATTTCAATACCATGACAATGAGGACGAAGATGACCACAACGCTTGACAACAGGAAGTGCTGTTGGAACATGATTGCCAACGATTCCATACGATTTCCTCCTGGATTGCGGGCTCGACGTGCGCCGTCCCGCTTGGGGCGATCCACCCCGCCTAAAGGTTTGACCGGGCGCATTGTACCGCTATTGATGGCGAAGTGCGAGCGTCGGGCGATTCCGGATGCTGTCCGACTTTGGCGTAGCGCCGCCATCTTGGCGGCTCCGGTGCCGGCTGGAAGCCGGCGCTACGAGGCAAATCAGGACGCCAGGCAAGCCTTCCGGTAATTCTCGCCGGGAGGTCCCGACTCTGCTAATCTAGCGAAATCATGAACAAGCGCCTGCCTTTGCTGGTTCGCCACATCATGTACAATCTGCGCGGCGGATTCCTGGTCCGCCCGCTCATCATTGCCTTGGTGCTGGGCAGTCTAGGTGCGGTGTTGTCGTGGCTGGAAGAAACCGAGCCCGCCCTCAGCGCCTGGGTGCCGGCGATATTGTTCCCCTCGCACTCCGATCCGCAAGTGGCGCAGGTGATTTTGGGAGGTATCGCGGCCTCCATCATGACGGTGGTTTCCATCGTATTTGCCATTCTGCTGATGACCCTCACCCTGGCGTCAATGCAATTCTCCCCGCGCATCATCGTGAGTTTTGTGCGGGACCGGGTGACGCAGTGGACGCTGGGCATCTTTCTCGGCACGTTCTCCTATTGCCTGGCGGCGCTGCCGGCGGCTCGCTCCGCACCCAAGCCGTTTGCTCCCGTCGCCACGGTTCTGGGCGCCATGCTGCTCTCGCTGATTTGCGTGGGCTGGCTACTCTTCTTCATTCACCATATTTCGCAGGCCATCAATGTGAATCAAATTGTGGACCGCATCGCCAATGAGACGGTGGCCATGATCGACGAGATGATGCCCTATTCGCGGCGCTATCCGCGAGTGGAGAGTCCTGCCGCTATCGACCTGAGCGCCTGGCAAACCACCTTCCCCTGCAAGACCTCGGGTTACATCCGTTACGTGGACACGCAGCGGCTGGTGGCGCTGGCAAAGTCGCAAAGCGTCAAAATCCACGTCTTGCGACGCGTGGGACAATTCGTTCCCGAAGGGGTGCCGCTGGTGCAAGTCTACAAAGGGGAGCGATTGTCCGCGGAAGGAATCACGGAACTTCACAATGCCTTCGATTTCGGCCCTTCCCGAACCTTACAACAGGACATTGAGTTTGGTGTGCTACAGATCGTGGACATCGCCCTGAAAGCCATATCGCCTGCCGTCAATGATCCGAGCACGGCGATTACCTGTGTGGATCAGTTGAGCCGCATCCTGATTCGCTTTGCATCGCGCGAGCAGATGCCTGCCCAGCTCTGTGATCCGCCCGGCGTGGTGCGCGTCGTGATGCTGTGGACTGACTTTGATCGCATGCTGGACGCGGCGTTCGAGCAGATTCGGATGTACTCCCAAACTGACCGTGCCGTGAGCTTGCGAATGATGCGTGCCCTTACCGACATCGCCCTCACCCTGCCGGGCCTTGATGACCGTAAGATCTTGGCGGAACGAAGCCAGCGCATCGTTGAAGGCTGTACGGAGAAACTGGGTGAGGAGGAGACCAAGGAGTTGCGCTCCCGCCAGGAAGGTCTGGAAAAACTGCTTGCGCCCGCGTCTCCTCAACCGGCCATCAAGTGAGAGTGCTGTCGGTGGTCTTCTCGCTTCGTGCCGCGAAGTTTTCGT
>CAVRBF010000077.1:0-26553 GCA_963719115.1 uncultured Acidobacteriota bacterium
TCGGCTTAGGCTTGTTGCTTGTGCCGAACGCCCAGGCAGCCCGGTGGGGGTTTGAAGTTGGCGTCGGCCCCGCCTACGTGGATCCAGGTTACGTAGGACCGGAGCCCGCTTGCCCGTACGGGTATTACTCTTACTATCCCTACGCCTGTGCTCCATATGGCTACTACGGTCCTGACTGGTTCGTCGGTGGAGGCTTTATTGGCGCCGGACCGTGGTTCCATGGCCATCACGGCTGGGGCTATGGCGGGCGTGGTGGTTGGGGACATTCCGGTTACTACGGAAATGGTTTTCACGGGAACAGTTACGGCCACGGCTCATATGGGCACGAGCGCTCCTTCGCCGGACGCGGATTTTCAAGCGGGTACGGCGGGCACTATAATGCCGGACGCAGCTTCCACGGTGGCAATGCTTTCCACGGTGGTAGTGGCGGATTCCACGGTGGCAACGCTTTCCACGGTGGTGGTGGATCCCACGGTGGTGGCGGTTTCCACGGTGGCGGTGGATTCCATGGTGGCGGGTCCCACGGAGGTGGCCACCGGTAAGACTCTTCACAACTCGAGGTTCTCGCGGCCGGCGGCATCACCGCCGGCCGTTGCATTATACAGCCCGCAAACCCGCCTCCCCTCCACCTTTGGCTGCACCGCGCAACACTGGCATTCCCACTTTCCCCATGACACCGTGCCGCGCTCGTGATACGTATGCTCGAATTCGGTCGCGAATTGACGTAGGGGCGAATTCTCTTCCGCTACGAACTTATACTGTGCGACGTAAACTGTAGCGTCGATCTCCGATCGACGCCGGCGGTCGGAGACCGCCGCTACAACCCGATCTGCGGACACTTGTGTCGCTGTGTATAAATTGAAGCGCTACCCAAGTCAGGAAAGCAGTTCATCGCGAGAGACTGCGCCACTCTTACTTGAGCGGTGATATGATCGGAACGCAGTCTGAGCCGGATGCGTTCCCTTAGGGCCGACATGTTCAAGAAATTTCTCCTTCCGACCCTCGCCGTCTTGGCGATAGTTGCCGCGAGCTTTCCCCCAGCGCTGGGCGCGAAGCGGGCGGTTCCAACTCCCGCTCCGGCCCCAACTCCGGCGCCGCCACCGCCCAGCGAGCAGATTGAGTCGTTTGTCAGCGACCTCGCCGTCAATCCCGATTCCACGCTGTCCGTCCACGAGACCATTACCGTCTACTCCCTCGGGGTGAAGATCAAGCACGGAATTTGTCGCGACATCGCCACGCGCTACAACGACCGTTTTAGCAACCCCTATACGATCCACTTTGATGTGGTCTCGGTGCAGCGCGACGGCCAGCCGGAGGACTTTCACCTGGGAAAGCTCTCCAATGGCCTGAGCGTGTGCATGGGGGATCGCCGCGAAACGCTGGCGCCCGGCGATCACACCTATGAACTGACCTATAACGTCGATCGCGAGCTCGGCTTCTTTCCCGACCACGACGAACTCTACTGGAACGTGACGGGCAACAGGTGGACGTTGCCGCTGCAATCCGTCGTGGCCAATGTGCATTTGCCCAAGGGGATCGTGCCGGTCGCCATTATTCCCGACGCCTACACAGGCAGGCCCGGCGCCGCGGAAACGGACTTCACCGCTTCGACCGATAACAACGACACCACGACCTTTCGTACCAACCGTGTTCTTGGACCCTTGGAGGGCCTGACCATCGTAGTGCGCTGGCCCAAGGGATTTGTCTCACCCCCCACCGACGAAATGAAGCACAGCTTCTTTCTGGAAGACAACCGGCCACTGATTACCGCAATTCTTGGCCTGGTTCTGGTTTTGGGCTACTACCTGGCGATTTGGTTTCTGGCGGCACGCGGCGCACACCATGGAGAGAGTGGGGCGCCATCGGATCCGCCGCACGGGTTTTCGCCTGCCGCGCTCCGCTACGTATGGCGAGGGGCCTTTGACCAGAAAGTGGTGATCGTGAATCTGGTGGACCTGGCGATAAAGAAACAACTGGCCATTCTCGAGGATGCTTCGGGGGGCTTTATTCTCGGACGGCTTAGGTCCGAAACTCAAGCCGGGAGTCGCCGAAGGCCTGCGGGCGGCGGTCAAGCCAGCGGAATGACTCCCGACGAAAGGCGCTTGGTCCAGACGCTGTTCGTGGGAGGAGAAACACTGCAATTGGAACCGACCCAGCATGCGCTTGTCGGTGGCGCTCTCGAGGCGCTCCATCAGCAGGTTCGAACCAAATTGGAAATAGCTCAGTTCATCGCCAACGCCCGCTATCTACTTCCCGGTTTGCTGATTTCACTCGCCACGGTGGTTCGCTGCGGATACCTCATCCAGGGCGCCCAACCCACCGCCGTGCTGTTGCTCGCGCTCGGGCTGCTGTTCGGCGGCATGATGGGCTTCGCGCTGGTGGCTTTCACTGTCGAGTCCTGGAAATATGCGCTCTCCGATCCCCAGCACGGCCCCAGCGCCCGCACACGCGCCATGATAATGACCGCCATTTCCGTGCCCTTTATCATTGCTGAGATCGCAGGATTCGCGGCAATGTCCTGGGCAGCTTCGGCAGAAGTCACGATCATCTTCCTACTGCTGGTCGCCATCAACTTCACCTTCCACATTCTGCTTCGCGGGCCGGAGCGGACGGGGCGTGCGCTCGCGGAGCAGGTGGAGGAATTCCGGAAGTTTCTGAGCTCGACCGAGCAGGAGCGCCGCAGCTCGCGCATCGCCCGCAGCGCCATGCCTACCGTTCCCGCATTCTTCGAAAAGCTCCTGCCGTATGCAATGGCGTTGAACGTAGAGAAGGTCTGGTGCGAGAAGTTCGCCAGCTCTTTGGCGTCTACACAAGGAAAAGCGCTGGATTACTCCCCCACTTGGTACAACGGTCCCGCCTGGGACCGCATAACGCCGGGAACCTTCGGCAATTCGCTGGCGAACTCCTTTACCAGCGCCATCGCGGCCGCCTCCAGCGCTCCCGGCTCAAGAAGGGGCAGCCGCCCGGCGAAGACTGGCGGCGGGCGATAGCGTTTTGCCGGCCCAAGTCATTTACTTTCATAAACATCGACAGAAATCCCCCGAGTGACATTTTTTGACCTTTTGTTTTCATCAACATCCACAGACATACCTTCATTTTTCGATTTCTTCGGAGAAATAGGGAGGATTATTGACAAATTACGGCACTGCGTTCGTTTCAACGCGATAGAATTTCGGACACATTGTCAGTTTTTGGGTTTTGGATCGAGGAGAGCTTTTTGTTTTCAAAAAGACCGACGGAAGACCGCGCGTTCTTGCCAATCGCTAACATCCGATCCCTTGGCGAACCGGGCCAAACTGGAAGTCCAACCATGTATAACCAATTCACTAATAACATACTGGAGCCGGTTTGTCAAGAGGACAGATTGTCCAGATCGTAATGCGGTCGTCGGCGGATGGAATGTCCGGGCGGCGGGCGCAGAGCAAAACGTCAACCGGCGCCAGGCCGCAAAGACCCAGCATGGCCGAGAAAAACCGGGTAACGAGGTGACTGTCACCGGCCTCCGGATCCCGACTATCCCGTTCGTGACCTACCCATTTGCTCGGGCGACCGCTTCCTGCTTTACACGGACGGCGTGACCGAACCCGAGAACGCCAGCGGCGATTCGTTTGGCGACTGCAAGCTGGAAGAAGTCGTTCGTAACTATCAGTCGCGCTCCCCTTCGGAGTTATCGGATCAAGTGCTATCCGCGGTACGCCTTTGGCAACATGCCTCGCTGGAACAGCAGGATGACATCACGCTGATTGTCATCGACGTAATCTAGCCGTCGCGAATGCCAATGGGACGCAACCCCCAAATGCCAGTTCTGGCAAGTCTGCGGATTCCGATTCGACAGTCGGCCACTTTCCCATAAAACGGTAAGGGAAGAGTGTCCCGTAATCGGGCAGGAACTACCAAAAGCCGACTGCTCGATTGGGCCGGCAAATCGCTCAAGGCAAGTTTCCTTTGGTTCCATTCGTCGATGGTTCCGGCGCTGTTGATTATTGAGCCGGCGGGTGTTCTCGCGGCGTCTTGGACGCCATATCACCCATCAAGGCAATCAGACCATCGGCGAGTGTGCCACGCCAGCTTAGGTAGTCGTGTCCGCCGACAAACTCCTGAAAGTGCACCTCGTAGCCCTTGGCGCGCAGCACGTCGCGCAACGTGCGAGTGCAAAACAAGATGGCGTCACCCCCACCTGTAGCATTGAATTCCGCGCTCCCGGCGTCCAGGTAAAAGCACAGCGGCTTCTTCGGGCTGGAGATGAACTGGCGCACGAGCCAGTTTGGTTCCGAGTTGGATTCCCCAGTATCGCTGGCCGATGGCGGAGTCCGGTGGAAGGCACCGGATTGCGAGAGGACATTACCAAAGGCCTCCGGATGCCATAGACCGGAGCACGCCGCAGCGAGGCCACCGGCGCTCGACCCGGCCACCACGGTTTGGCGAGGATCCTTCGTGAAGTTGTACAGACCATGCGCCCAGGGGAGCAGTTCGGTGACCAAAGCCCGGCTGAACTCCGGATTGCAGGGTAGCTCGCGGTCGCGCGCGCCCGGTGCGTTGCCAACCAACAGCGCGACCATTGGCGGAGTTCGCGCATCCGAGATCAGGTTGTCGAGGATGGTGGGCGTCGGAACCAGGCTGAGATAGGCGTCTTCGTCGAATAGGACAAGCAGCGGATAGGGTTCGGCACGCGGTGAATACGTGGGTGGCAGATAGACGGCGATCTCCCGTTCGTTGTTGAGTTTCGCGCTCTTGAATCGGCGCTTCTCCACTCGTCCCGCGGGAGCGCCAGGCCTTGGGACGATCCACGGCTGCGGCGGGGCGCCAGGCATCTCGAGGATCGAGCTCCCGCGGTATTCCGGCGCGTCCACGCTCTGCGGGTCGTCGCGCCAACGCTTGGGATTCAGTGGATCCGGCCGGGCCGCTGCCGCGGCCATGGTTATCGTGTCGTTGTCTGTACCTAATGACAAGGGATGCAGGCGTGCAACGTTGGGCGCCAGCGTATACGCCATTCGCATCTTGCGGTCCACCCTAATCGTCTTGTACCAGACATCGGTCTGGCCCAGGCGCGTCATCAAGTACTCGTCAGGCACGACGCCGGCGTAGGGAAGCCAGAGCACCATGACATTGTGCGTATCAGCCCTGCCTCTCCAAAGGAACGTGACCGCCATGTTCTCCGGGTCGCTGGCAATCGGCTCGATCAGCGGCGTGCCTGCCTTCTTGACCTGTTCCCAAAACGCGTTGACGCTGTCCCATTCTCCGCGCTCGACTGAAGCTCCCAAAGCTCGAATCCGCCGGCTCTCCACCACGGGCTTGAGTGGCGCCAGCCGTGCTGCCAACGTGACCACTTTCTCGAGCGCAATTGTGTAAGTTACCGTCGCGCGCTTGTCCGCAGCGGTAACCACCACCCGGTAGGCGCCCGAAGCTTCGGTGACGAAGTTGATCTGACCCCCGTCTGGCCCCAGTTCGGCGCCCCGAAAGGGCTTGCCCGAGGGTTCGTAGGTTTTGACAACGAGTGTCTGCCCGCGAGAGTTCACTCCGATGTCGGCAAAATCGCCGTAGCCAAGCGAGATCACAAACGACTGCGCTTCGCCCGATCTGAGACTGCCCTCGCGAACGTGCCCCAGTTTGAGCTCGGGCTCGACCGCAAGAGCCGCGCTGCTCCCAACGGCGACCACAAAGAACGCAATTAAGAATGCCCGGTATGCGTTCACGATAGTCCTCCTTCGTTCGATATTATAAGCAGCCCAGGAACAATTCGCTTGGCGACTACTCCTTCGTAGTGTAGCGCCACTAAGGGAATCACCCCACGTGGGGGGCCGACGCTCCGAGGGAAGCACGGCGTCCGATCGCCGCGCCGGTCGATGATGACGATTCCGGTTTCGGCTACTCGGAAGTTGGCCAAGTGGAGAGTGACTCAAGATAGTCGCCCGGAAACCCCATCTCACCGATCATTTCCGAGGGATTGGTAGCATCCGGACCGGATTCGGCCTGAAAAGTCGCCTTCCCGACTATTGATCGCCGCTCACCTGATATATACGGCCCTACTCATGGAATTGCAATGCCTGGACCTCCCAAAGACCCATTCGAAAAAGACTGTAGCGGCATAGCACTCGCGTGGATTGATCGCGAGTATCGCCGTGGGGGAATGCGATGCCGCTCAACTCCTCAATCGCACTCCGAAGTAACTCTCCGGTACCCCCCACCCACGCCCTTGAGAATTTACTTGGACCTGTGCCATGCTGCGTAATCTCCGGCAGATTTCGCGTCCGTGAACCCGAGCTTTTGCTCAAAATGATTGCGTAGCCAGGAGCAGGTAACCCCGGTCAGCGCCTCATTCTGCATGTTATAATTCCGGGTGGGAGAGTACGGCGATGGGATTGATGATTGCGCATGAGCCGGCGCCACTGGACTCAACACCTGACGGCGTCGTGCGCGTGGGCGGAACTCGGGTAACACTGGACACGGTGGTCGCGGCCTTTCTGGAAGGCGCGACGGCGGAAGAGATTGTGCAGCAGTATCCGGTTCTGGCCTTAGCCGACGTCTATGCGGCCATCGGGTACTACTTGCGCCACCGCTCCGAGGTCGAAGCTTACCTCGATCAGCGCCGTCAGACGGCTGAGTGCGTACGCGGCGAAAACGTCGCCCGCTTCGATCCCGCCGGCATTCGCGCCCGCCTTCTGGCCCGCCGCACCGCGTGAGCCCAACCTTCCATGCTCAAACTTGCAGCCGACGAGAACTTCAACAACGATATCGTTCGCGGCCTACTTCGGCGCGACCCGCGCCTCGATCTCGTCCGCATTCAGGATGTCGGGCTGTCCGGCTCCACCGACCCGGAATTGCTGGAATGGGCAGCGAGCGAAGGACGCACGTTGCTGAGTCACGATGTCTCCACCCTGACTCACTTTGCTTACCAGCGTGTCGATGCCGGCCTTCCCATGCCGGGCGTCATTGAAGTAAGCCGTTCCGTGCCGGTGGGGTCTGCAATTGAGGATATTCTGCTGTTGGCAAATCTCAGCCTGCCCAATGAGTGGGAGGGGCGTATCATCTACCTGCCTCTGTGATCCCTCTTGGTTCGCTAGAAAAGAAGAGTTCCTCTTAAACAAGAAGGCTTCGCGATTCTTATGAACAAACAGGACTGAGAAATCGGCTGCCGCTATCGGGCCACTCATTCTCAATCCAACCTCTGAAGAACCCTGCGAGCCAGTCCCGGCGCGGTTAGAGATTCCGCCTTCCCGACTATTGATCGCCGCTCACCTGATATATACGGCCCTGCTCATGGAATTGCAATGCAGGTGGTTCTGTCGAATAAACCACCGTAGCAATAAATCACATGGTGCTGGAATCATGGCGCCAACAGTGATAAAAGGATGGTACAAGATTCTGCCCCTGGGAGTCTTCCGGGGCGGAGAGAGCCCCTGCTTATTGACATCATCGAGGAGGTGGTGGAAGGCCATGAGTCATCCGGATGCCTTACGGCACTTCAAAGAGGGTTTGGAGCTTCTGGACAGTCATTGCGCGGAAACGGCGCTTGCACACATGAAACAAGCAGTTGAGTTGGACCCGGCAAATGCCTTCTATCTTTCCTACATGGGGCTCGCGCTGGCCAAGGCGGGGGGCAAAATTCATGACGCGGAAAAGCTTTGCGACGATGCCTTGGGCAAGCAGGGCAACCGCGCGGAACTCTACTTGAATCTGGCCGAGGTCTATCGCTTGGGTGGCAAGAAAGATGACGCGATCGAGACGTTGATTACCGGTCTAAGGTTTACGCGCCAGGACGCACGCCTGGCGGAGGCTCTGGACAAACTGGGCCGCCGCCAGCCTCCCGTCCTAAACTTCCTCGATCGAAGGAACATTCTCAACATGAAGCTGGGAAAAATCCGCCACCGTCTCTCGAATCGATAGCGCACCTAATCAAAAGAACCCGATGTCGGGGTTAGGGACCGCAGATGACCACCGAACGAGGCACGACAATTCGGACGACGTGGCGCGGAGTTGTCGTGCTCATGGGCTGTTTTGCGGCGTTGTGTACGATCTTTGCCTTCGTCGTGACGGTGCTGGAAGCATGGCAGGAGCACGCCCAGGCCCAGTGGCCGGAAGTCACGGCACGCATTCAGAAGTGCGTTGTTAGCGTTTCACGGAAAAGCAGACAGCGAGCATCGGAGAATCAAGGCGGATACTATTACATCGATTGCCACATCACCTATCTGATCGGAGCCGAGGAGATTGCTACACGCGTCCTGTCCCGCAGCGCTCCGGCACCAAACGTTTTGGCACGGAACAATCCATGGGCCCTAGTCGATCAACTGCAGTCCTGGGTGGAAGAACATCCCCAGGGGACACCGATCGCGGTCCATTACAATCCCACCAACCACCGGAAGGCCGCCCTGGTCAGTACGGACATGCCGCTAGGCGGGCCCCGCACACCAAGCAACATGAGGCTACTGGGAATCTTCGCGGCGACCTCCGCGGTCCTGCTGGCCATCGCTAGAATCGCACGGCCGTCATCGGAAGCCAATTAGGATTCCGACAAGTAACCTGCAACAGTTCCCTGCCCTGATACTGGGCCTTAATGCTCTTCCCTCACCCCTGATTACGAGTCGCCACATCTGGTGCGGGAGAGGTTTCTACAGGCTTGGTTGATGACCAATGGCGAAGGGAGTGCGAAATGGGAAGTATGCGTATTGCCCTGCTTTGCGTGCTTGTTTACCCGCCAGACATCTTCGCTCGTTGCTGCCGAAGAACCCCCTCACCCGCCGCCATCAGGCGGTCGGCCTCTCCCCCCGGAGAGGCTGTGATTTGAGCTGGGCGCGCGGGGCGGCGAGTGGGTGATACGTAGGGAAAGAATCGTTTGAGGTTATTGATTTTCTTCTCGAAGAAATGCCACGAGAGGCTGCATGCAGCGATCAGGGCAAAAAGGTTAAATAATCCGACGAAGGTTGGGCCGAGAGGGGCAAGGCTCGGCAGTCCAAGAAACCGAAACAGTCTTTCCACAATCCCTGGCATGAAGGGATGCAGAATATAGAGCCCATAGCTGATCTTCCCGAGGTACACCAAAGGGGCCCAGTTCATGATGCGCCCGAAAAGCCCGTGCCAGCCACGTGCTGTAAGCCAGACTGCCCCGAAGGCCGTGAGGGCATCCGTTACACTCATCATCCAAACGCAAAACTGAGGAACACCTCGAAGCCAACTGGCGATATGGAGAACAAAGAAGCCTACACAACCGGCGACGGTCGCAACGCCGAGAACGGTCGAGGCCATCCTCCCGGATTCACGCTCGCGGTCTTTCCAGAGAAAGGCCAATAGCGCTCCCAGCCCCAACGTATCCAGCGAAGCGAAAGGTAGAACTCCAACCGTTACGTCGTTTATTCCCTCCAGGAAAAGGATCAACCGGAAAAGTTGGGCAAAGACTATAGCCGAAGCAATAAGCGGTAACAGAAGCCGCCTGGGCGTGAACAAGATCAGCACCGGCCAGACCAGATAAAACTGCTCTTCCACGGCCAGCGACCAGAAGTGCGCGATGCCGCTCAGCCACTGTCCGTGCAAGGCGAGTAGCACGTTGCCCAGGTAGAACATGAGCCACCAGATAAACTGCCGCACTGTTGGAACGCCCAGCAGGAATGTGAGCGCGAGAGTGGCATAGAAAAGCGGGAAGATCCGCAGAAATCGGCGGGCATAGAAGTTCTTGAGAACGGCGGTACGCCCAACACCCGAT
Source organism: uncultured Acidobacteriota bacterium (assembly GCA_963719115.1). GTDB lineage: Bacteria > Acidobacteriota > Terriglobia > UBA7540 > UBA7540 > Bog-366. The sequence continues at coordinate 9,695 of CAVRBF010000077.1, forward strand.
TGGTCCGCTTGGCCGCGCGCATCGAGAAGGATTCCGGTGATTAAGAATCCGCTAAGAACGAAGAACACCTTGACGCCCATGCCGCCATTAAACCAGAACGTGGTCGCCTTCGGTATCCAATGAGTGGCGATCACCATGGCGACGGCAATGGTGCGAACGCTGTCAAGCTGCCGCAGGTAGCCGCTGGGGCTCGCGGTGCCGCGGCGCGCTTTGGACGCTGGCGCCATTAAGGTGCGGCTCTTCCTCCCCGGCAATTCCGCCCGATTCTCCGACACTTGCGGGAATTCCAGAAGCTGTACACTGCGGCATAAATGTCTGCGCATTGGGTTGTAGCGGCGGTCTCCGACCGCCGGCGTCGATCAGAGATCGACGCTACAATTTACTTCGCACAGTATAATAACGGTGCTTCACGCGACGCGATAGCCATGCCAAGTCGTCCTGCGCCACGGGCGGACAAGTCAGTACCTATCCCGCTCTTGATATAGGGCTGGGTTATTTCGTCGGGCCGGAGAGGTCGCCGGCGCGAGGGGTCCGCCGCGACGCCTCCGTTCGCATCGGCAAGGGCCGCGCGGCATCTTCTTTGCGGGTCAAGACAATGGCGCGAGTGCCATGCAGGTAGGAATCGATGATGGCCTCCCATTTCCCTTGTGCGGTCAGAATCAGCTCAATGGCTTCGCGCACGGCGCCGCTGCCACCCGCGCGCTGAGTGCAGAAGTGAGCGTGCTTGCGAAGTAAATCGTCGCCGTTGGCTACGCAGACACCCAGTCCCACACGCGTAATCAAAGGCAGGTCCGTAAGATCGTCGCCCACGTAACAGACCTCGGCATCGGTTACCTGGGCGGCGTGGCAAATTGTTTCGTAGGGCTCGATCTTCTCCAGCGCGCCCTGCTGAAGAAAGTGGATTCCCAGATCTTTGGCGCGACTCTCAATGACGATGGAACTGCGCCCCGTGATGATGCCGGTCAAAAGGCCGCTATGGTGGGCCAGCCGCAAGCCCAAACCGTCGCGCGAGTCAAAGCCTTTGGTTTCCAGCAAGCCTCCACCCGGCCGGGGGACGTAATAGAACTTCCCATCCGTCATCACGCCGTCCACGTCCATCAGCAGCAACTTGACGGGCTTGGCGCGGGCCAGCAATTTGCGAGAGTAATTAGCCATGAATTTAGCCGCAAGCCTCCGCGGAGGCGTCTCGGCTCGCTCCTGTAAAATTTAATCGGGTCATGCGATCCCGCCCCAAAAGCAGTGATGCCGAAACCAGCGGGCGGAACGGATAATCGCAAGGATCATAACATAATCGGCAGTCCATCGAGGCGCATAACCTGTGGGTCACCCCGCGGGTGTTTCCTGTTCCGAGGCCACGGTAACGCGGTTTCTTCCATTGTGCTTGGATTCGTACAGGGCCTTATCCGATGACTGAATAACTTCTTCCAGGGTGTGTCCGTGAGCCGGAAAGGTAGCGATGCCCATGCTAACGGTGAGCTGAGGCAGAGGCTTCTCGGTATTGGAAGGAACCACCATAGTCATGACGGCCTTGCGAATGCGGTCCGCGACCAGGGCGCAAGCCTTGGCATCGGTATCGGGCAGGAGGACGACGAATTCCTCGCCCCCGTAGCGGGCCGCGAGGTTGGTTTCGCGCATGCAGGAGGTAACGGTCTTGGCAAAGTGGCGCAGGATGCGGTCACCGACCTCATGGCCGTAGAGGTCATTGAAGCTCTTGAAGTGATCGAGGTCCATCATGATAAGCGCCATGGGCTGGTCGCGCCGCCGGGCGATGGCAAAAAGCTTACGCGCGTAATCTTCGAGGAACCGCCGATTGTAGAGGCCCGTCAGCATGTCGATGTTAGCTTGCTGCTTCATGCGATCCAGCAGGCGCAGGTTGGATAGCGCCGAAGCCGCGCCACTGAGGTAACTCTCCAGCAGCCGCTGCCGGTCGGGAGTCAAAGTATCCCGGGCAGCCTCCATGCGCACAGAGCCGATGATGATGCCGCCGGCGATCAGGGGGCCGCAGTAGTAACTGCCCTCCGTGGGGAGCACGAATTTCGAGGGGCACAGCGGCTCGCGCGTCACGTCGTTCACCACGAAGGAGCGTCCGGTGCGCACCGCTTTGCAATTGTGCGGCTCTTCGATCACCGGCCACGCTCCGGCTTCTTGGGGAAGCGGCGTGAGCGTGGCCGCCGCCTCCAGGAAGTTCTCTGACGCGTTGAGTTTGAAAATGATCAGTTGCTTCGGCTGGAATCGTGCCCGCAGAGAATGCAAGAGCAGATCGTAGACTTCCAGTTCCGAAGTGCACTGGGTAACCGCTTCTGAAAACCGGTTCAATGAGGCAATTTCCTCGCGCTCGCGCCGCAGGGCGGAGGTCATGTTGGAAAAACTGCGCGAGAGGACGCCGAACTCATTATCCACCATGGGGGGCAGAACCAGCGCGAAATCCCCCTGAGCCACCTGCTCCGAGGCGCGGATCAGTTGCAGAACCGGCACCACAATCATGCGCGTTACAACGCGCGTCAAAATCACAAGGAGAACCGCAAGCAACACGGCCAGGCTGACGCCCACAAACAGCATGTGCCGGATGACCCTCTCGGCGATCATCATTTCGGCTGCATTTTCCGTCTCATCTTCCTGACGCAACTTCGAAACCTGCGAACGGATCTGCGCCAACCGGACCTGCCCGTCGGTCAGCGCGGCGTTGACGTCGAACGGCACACCGCTGCGGGTTTTCTCAATTACCGGCAGCGCCCATTCCTTTTGCAACTGGTCAAACTCCGCCCGAATGCGCGTGATTTCCGGGAGTTGTCCGGGGTTGTCGATCTCCATGTCGGAAAGCACCATCAGGTCGGCCAAACCATCGGTGACGGCCCGGTCGTAGGGCGCAATCGAATCGTCACGACGGGTCGAGGCAAACTCCCGAACCGCCATGGAGGCTTCGGTAGCGTGCCGAAGGAAGGACTCACCGCGTACCACGCCCTCCTTGCTGCGCATGGCCATACGCTCCGTATTGATCGCGCTCCAATAGGCATAGAAGAAAAGGGCGACGGCACACAGCAGGACGAACAACGGCGGGAGCGTGACCAGCAGAATCTGGTCGCGAATCTTGAGATTGCGAATCGTGAATGCCATGGGCGTGTGTCAACCGAACCGCCGGAATGGCCTCCAAACCAACCCTGTTAGCAAAATACCGCGATTGCTGACTCGCGTCAATTCAAGGCTGGCGGGGTGCAGTTCCCCACCTTGATGTAAGGGGCCGTTCATGCTGACTTCGATGCCAACCGGAGTGGCAGTGCCGCTCGAATCAGGACAGTGTTCACGACGACAGTTTAAGGATAGGGCGCGCGGGCTTCGGCGCCTTGGGCAAACGTACAATGAGTCAACGGCTCTTAACGTCCCTACGAAGTGCCTCTGCCCGCTTCCTTTGCGGCCAAGCCCCCCTGAACGGCTGCTGCGAGGGAAGGATGGGCAGATGCGTTCACGTGCGCGCCGGCATTTTCCCCCTGTAGTCGGTGCAGGCGGTAACCGTAGGCGGCGGTGACGAACGCGGTGAACAGTGGGTGCGGCTCAAGCGGCCGAGACTTGAACTCCGGATGAAACTGGCAGCCCAGGAACCAGGGATGGTCCCGAATTTCCACAATCTCCACGTAGGTGCCGTCCGGCGTCACACCGGTAAGTTGCAGTCCATTGGCCACCAGTGTTTCCTCGTACTCGCGGTTGAACTCGTAGCGGTGGCGATGGCGCTCGGAGATCTCCAGCGTGCCGTATGCCTGGTGAGCAAACGAGCCGGCTTTCAGGCGGGCGGTCCAGGCGCCCAGCCGCATCGTTCCTCCCAGTTCATCGATCCCGCGCAATTCGCGGAGTTTGTAAATCACGCGGTGGGGAGTGGAGGGATCAAACTCGGAACTGTCCGCATCTTTGAGTCCGCAAACATTCCGAGCATACTCGATCACAGCGCATTGCATGCCGAGGCAAATGCCGAAGTACGGCACTTTGTGGGTGCGAGCATATTCAATCCCCTTCAGCATTCCCAGAATTCCACGCCGCCCGAATCCGCCGGGCACCAGAATGCCGTCGAGATCGCGCAACTGTTCATCGCAGGAGTCGCCCTCCAATCCCTCCGCCTCAACCCACGCGATGTTCACTTTCACGTCGCGGGCGAGGCCGCCATGGAAAAGGGCCTCGTTCAAACTCTTATAGGAATCCTGGTAGCCCACGTACTTGCCGACGATGCCGATGTTGACCTCATCCTTGGGGTGGCGGATTTTCTCCACCAGATCCACCCACGGCTGCATGTTGCGCTCCCCCGCTTCCAGCTTCAGGCAGCGCATAATCTGTGTGTCCAACCCCTCGTGGGCGAGTTGGAGGGGGACTTCATAAATGTTGGCCACGTCTTTGGCCGTGATCACGGCCTCGTCAGGAACGCTACAGAACAACGCGATCTTTTCCTTGATCTCGGTGGCGAGAAAGTGGTCTGTGCGGCAGAGCAGAATGTCGGGCTGGATGCCGATCTCGCGCAGTTCCTTCACGGAATGTTGCGTGGGTTTGGTTTTCAATTCACCGGCGGCGCTGATGAACGGAATCAGGGTCAGGTGAACAAATACCACGTTCTGGCGGCCCTGCTCCTGGCGCATTTGGCGAATCGCTTCCAGGAAGGGCAGGGATTCGATGTCGCCCACCGTGCCGCCCACCTCCACAATCACCACATCCACGTTGGCCGAAACTTTGCGAATGGCTCCCTTAATTTCGTTCGTCACATGCGGAATCACTTGTACGGTTTTGCCCAGGTAGTCGCCGTGCCGCTCTTTGCTGATGATGGTTTCGTAGATTCGGCCGGCCGTGCAGTTGTTGTCGCGGAGCATGCGAACGCCGGTAAACCGTTCATAATGACCCAGGTCAAGGTCGGTTTCCGCGCCGTCATCAGTGACAAAAACCTCGCCGTGCTGGAACGGGCTCATGGTGCCCGGATCAACGTTCAGGTAGGGATCAAACTTGAGGAGCGAAACCTTCAGTCCGCGGGCCTCGAGCAAAGCACCGATCGACGCCGAGGCCAACCCCTTGCCCAACGAGCTGACTACACCACCGGTGACAAAGATATATTTGGCACCCATACGCCTCCCTTATTCGATTGTTCGGATTGACGATCCGGTAATATGACATGTTGTGCGGTCTGCGCCACGCTTCGCGCTCGCAGCCTGCTGAATACTCGTTTGCACCGAATGTGGAGATGGGACGAAAGGAATCGGTACAGGCGATTATCCGTCACATCCTCCCGCCTGTCAATAATTAGTTGCCGCCGACGCGCACGATCATGAAACAGAGATGACGTCGCGGTGATACTTCTCTCCGTCCCATCCGCATGATGCGTCCGCAAGGCACCATGTCAGTTCGGCCGCGCATTGCGGTTGTAATTATTCTGTAAAAACGGCTGGCGGCGGGATTTCGAGTCGCAACAAGTGCTGGAGAATTGTGTTAGAATAATCAGCGAAGAGCCCTAAAGTGAATCGCCGGGCCCCGATGTGGACGCGTAGTCGTTCGGATCATTACCAAGAGGGCTGCTGAAATGACAGCTCCATCACTTCGCCGCGCTTCCCTGCTGGGGTTGGCAGCCATTGCGCTGGCGGGCTTCCTGGCCACGACCGCGTGGTGCGGGGCAGACGACCAGAAGGCGCCGCCGCCGGACGCGCAAGCCGGCTCACATGTCACCGTTCGCACGGCTCCGATTCACGTCGCCCCCCTCCAGGTCGATGTCAACATGGTGGTGGTGAACGTCACCGTCACGGATCCCTTCGACCGGATCGTGACCGGACTCGAGCAGGACAATTTTCAGGTTTACGACGAAAAGGTGGAGCAAAAAATCGTTGCCTTCTCGACCGAGGACGCGCCGATTTCCGTGGGGTTGATTTTCGATTGCAGCGGATCCATGGGCGACAAAATTCAGAAGTCGAAAGAGGCAGCCCTTCAGTTCTTCAAGACATCCAACCCGCAGGACGAGTTCATGCTCGTCAGCTTCTCGGACCGTCCCGATATGATTTCGGGATTCACCGCGAAGTACGAGAACCTGCAGGACCGGCTGCTGACGGTGAAATCCGGCGGCCGGACGGCCCTGCTCGATGCGATTTATCTGGGACTGAGTGAAATGAAGAAGGCCACCACCAATCGCCGCGCGCTGCTGGTGATATCCGATGGAGGCGACAACCATAGCCGTTACACGGAGAATGACATCAAGCGGGCGGTAAAGGAATCGGACGTGCAGATTTACGCCGTGGGAGTGTTCGAACCGGTGGCTTCGCGCGCGCGCACCTCGGAGGAAGCCGGTGGCCCTGGTTTGCTGGCGGAACTCGCGGAGGTTTCCGGCGGGCGGATGTTCAGCGTCGACAACACCAACGAACTGCCCGACATCGCGGAAAAGATTTCCATTGAATTGCGCAACCAATACGTGCTGGGATATAAGCCGTCAAATCTTGTACGCGACGGCCGTTGGCGGCGCATCAAGGTCAAGCTCAACCCGCCCAAAGGCCTGCCGCCTCTTCAGATTTACGCCCGAACTGGTTACTATGCACCCACGCAATGATCGGCTCTACCGAATCGCTTATCTAATCGGTGGTGCCCTTGTCCTCACGCTGTGTCCGCTGTTTGCGCTGGCCGCACAGGCGCCGCAACCCGCCAATCCGCACACCCCTCCGGTGGGAAAAAAGGGGCCGGGATACGTCATCAAGGCCGAGGTCAATGAGGTCGTGCTGCACGCCACCGTGGTCGATCGGCGTGGCCGCATCATTAATGATCTTGGCCAGAACGACTTCAAGGTATACGAAGACGGCGCGCCCCAGTCCATCAAGAGCTTTTCCCACGCGGATGTCCCCGTCACCATGGGAATCGTCATTGATGACAGCGGCAGCATGCGCGATAAACGCCAGTCCGTGAACGCCGCCGCCCTCATCTTCGCCAAAACTTCCAATCCCCAGGACCAGGTCTTTGTGGTGAACTTCAACGATGTCTATTATCTGGATACGCCCGGAGACTTCGCCAGTACTATTGAAGACCTTAAAGCGGCGCTCGATAAGATTGACTCGCGTGGCGGTACCGCCCTGCGCGACGCCGTGATTGCCTCGCTCGACCACCTGAAACTGGGAAACCGCGACAAGAAAGTGCTGCTGGTCATCACGGATGGAGACGACAACGCCAGCCGTTACAGCTCGGCGGAATTGATGGAACGGGCACAGAAATCAAGCGCCGTAATTTACACCATTGGCCTGCTGGGCTCGGAGGAAGACAGCAACCTCTTCAAGATCCGTGGCGGTGAGGCCCATCGCGCCGCCAAGGTCCTGAAAGAGCTTGCTGATGCCACCGGTGGCGAGTCTTACCTCCCCAAATCTCTCGACGAGGTTGACACGACCTGCCGTCAGATTGCCCGCGACATTCGTAACCAGTACACGCTGGTCTACAGCCCCAGCAACGTCAAGAAAGACGGCTCCTTCCGCAACGTCCGCGTCGATGCTTTCCAACCCCACACCAAGAATAAGTTGACGGTGCGGACGCGCCCAGGCTACTTCGCCCCCAAAGCAGCGGAAGTCACGCCCGCGGTCGCCTCCAATTAGTTCCCGCCGGTTCCAAGTGCTATGGGCGTGCATTCTCGTGCCCGCTTGGCGCGGAGCCATGGGCGCCGTCGTTACCCCGCCGCCTGTCGCAGCATGGTGGTAGCGTGTTTGAGAATCGCGTCGGTAATCTGGCTGCCGGAAAGCATGCGCGCCAACTCCTCCGCGCGTTCCTTCTCTCCGCTCAGTGGTTTGATGCTGGTGACCGTGCGATTGGCGCGGGCGAGTTTTTCCACGTAGAAGTGCTGATCGGCAAAGCAGGCAATCTGCGCCAGGTGGGTGACACACAGCACCTGAGTATCGCGAGCGAGCCGCTTCAGCCGCTGTCCGACGGACTCCGCCACGCGGCCCCCGATTCCGGTGTCAACCTCATCGAAGATAAACGTTATATCGCCGTGCCGCGTGCTGCGGGCCCCGCGCGTTGCGCGCGCTTGCCCCACCACGGTTTTTAGCGCCAGCATGAGCCGCGAGATCTCGCCGCCCGAGGCGATCTTCTCCATCGCGCGCAGTTCCTCTCCTATGTTGGGCGAGACGCGGAATTCAACTTCATCGATGCCCGTGGCGCCGCCTTGGCCTTCCACCGCAATTTCGAAATGGATTTCCATGCGCGTCTTTTCCATACCGAGCTGCGCCAGCTCTTCACGCACCAGCTTGGCCATCCGTCGCGCCGCCTCGCGCCGTTTCTCCGACAGAGCCTCGGCTGCTCGGCGATACTCTCCTGCGACCTTGGCAAGATCCTTCCGCACTGCTTCCCGCCGCTCATCAGCGTGCTCCAAAGTGGCCAGCTTTTGGCGGACCTCGTCGGCGTAGGCCAGGATTTCCTCCACGCTACTCCCATACTTGCGCTTTAAGCGATCAATCAACGCCAGCCGGTCTTCGATTTCGTCCAAACGTGCGGGGTTCGCCTCCAGCCTGCCCACATAATCACGGAGGAACGCCGCAACGTCTTCCAGCGTCGCCCGCGCCGCAACGAGCGGTTCGATCTGTGGGGCAACCCCGGCATCATATCGGCGCAGTTCTTCCAGTTGGCGCGAAGCGGCGGCCACGCGGGAAATGGCGGCACCCTCATCTTCATACAGTTCCGCAAAGGCACCGCCGGCCGCGGCCCGGATCTTCTCCAGGTTGGAAAGCACCGTGCGCTCTTGTTCCAAGTGCGAGTCTTCGCCCGGTTCCAGGCGGGCCTGTTCAAGTTCGCGCACTTGAAATCCCAGCAAATCCAGTGTCCGCAGCCGTTCCTGTTCGTCGTGACTCAGGTCATCGAGTTCGCGCTCCAATTCCCGGCGGCGGCTGTACAGGGCGCGCACGCTTTCGAGTTCGGAACTCGCGCCCCCAAACTGATCGAGTAGGCTGAGCTGAGCCTCGCGCGCGAACAACGATACGTGTTCGTTCTGCCCGTGCATTTCCACCAGACGCTGGGCAAGCACCCGTACGGCGGCCAGCGTTACCGGCTGATCGTTCACCAGCATCCGGCTCTTGCCGCCAGCCTGGATTTCGCGCCGCAGAATCAACTCTCCTTCGTCGCCCGACGCCACACCGTAGTCTTCCAGCCAGGCGACCCATGGGGCTTGCCCCTCGGCTGAGAAAACCGCGGTCACCGAGGCCCGGTCTTCGCCGGTGCGAATAACCTCCGCAGAGGTACGGCCACCCAGCGCCAACCCCAAGGCGCCGACCAAGATCGACTTGCCCGAGCCGGTTTCGCCGGAAAGTAGGTTCAAACCCGGCCCGAATTCGACGGAGAGATTGTCGATGACAGCGTAGTTCTGAATGTGTATTTCGCGCAGCATGACGGTTGCGGCTAGAGTTTACCACAGAGCAACGAGGGAAATGGTAGGGCGTAGGCGGTAGGTGGTAGGTCGTAGGTGGGAAAAGAAGACAAGGGGCGTTGATACCCGGCACGAGACCGAAAGGAAAGTCAAAAGGCAAAATGCAAAAGGCAAAATGCAAAGGTGGCTCTCCGTGACTCTGTCAGCCACGTGCCCCATTAACCTCATTTTGACTTTTGCCTTTTGCATTTTGCCTTTTGACTTCCCTTCCCGTGCCCCCATCAGGCAACCTGGTCCTCCCCACCTGCCACCTACGACCTACCACCTACGCGCTTGTCTCCGACTGTTCGTTGACGGACCGAGGTCGCTGTGCTACGTTGAATTGACACGTTATTTTTAGTCTCCTGGGTGCGACAAGGAGGTTAATTGGCTGCTGCACTTCTGGTTTTCTACCAGGGTTTCTCGCAAGAATTCTATCAAGGCGAAGTATGGCAACTTTTGGTGAGCACCGGCCCGGTAGCTCGCCTGGTCCTTCTGATACTGTTGGGATTTTCGATTCTCTCCTGGGCAATTATCATCCGCAAGCTGCGAATTTTCCGCGCCGCGCGGCGGGAGTCGCTGGAGTTTCTCCAGGTTTTCCGGCAAAGCAAGAAACTCTCGGAAATTCGCGCTTTCTGCCGCACGCTGAAGGAAAGTCCGCTGCCGGAAGTCTTCCAATTCGGATATCGCGAAATTGAAACCCAGGCCGCCACCAACGAGGCGGGAGGCAAGCCGCGAATCCGCAGCCTTGACGCGGTGCGCCGCGCCCTGCAAATCGGCGCCTCCGCTGAAATCGGCAGGCTGGAGCAGTGGCTCGTGTGGCTGGCCACGACGGGGACCGTAACCCCATTCGTGGGATTGTTCGGCACCGTTTGGGGCATCATCGACGCGTTCCATGGCTTGGCATCCGGCACCAGCGGCGCCACGTTGCACAGCGTGGCACCGGGCATTGCGGAAGCCCTCATCACCACCGCGGCGGGACTTTTCACCGCCATCCCCGCGGTCATCGCCTACAACATCTTTCTACAGCGCATCCGGGAGTTTGGAACCCAGATAGACGACTTTATCCTGGAGTTTCTGAATATGACGGAAAGGTACTTTGTGGAATAAGTCAGTATCCACCGCTGAGGCAATCCCAGGATGGCCATTGGTAACACAAGCCGCGGAACCCGGACTTCCCTTTCTGAGATCAATATCACACCCTTTGTGGATGTGGTACTGGTTCTCTTAATCATCTTCATGCTGACGGCGCCGATCTTGGAGTCTGGTCTGGTTATGGAAACACCCAAAACCAAGACCGTCCGACATCTGCCGCAGGACAAGGTCGTCATCACCATTGATCGGGACAAGAATTATTATGTTGGAAACGATATGGTGAATATTCACCTACTGGGACAGACCATCCGGAAGCAGTCGCAGGGAAATGTGAACCCCCCCGTGTATATCCGCTGCGACGGTAATGTGGACTTTGGCACTTTTATCCAGGTCGTAGATGCCCTGAAGCAAGCCAATCTGACCAATTTGAACATCGTGACTGAACCCCTGGAGACGAAGAGGAGTGGAACTTAGTGGTGATTGGCGGCGTTCGATAGCCTTTGTTTGGCACGTGGAAATGGCAAATTGCCGGTGACTCAACGGCCCGATAAATCGATGAGGAAATAACCAAATGGCTTTCAGCGGCCCCCACGGCGGAACCCAGTCCTCGCTTTCCGACATCAATATTACGCCCTTCGTGGACGTCGTCCTGGTGCTCTTGATCATTTTCATGTTGACCGCGCCGATTCTGGAATCCGGCATCGAAGTGAATCTGCCCAAAACCCAAACCGTCAAGGTAGTTTCCGAGGAGAAAGTCGTCGTAACCATTACCAGGGGCGAGAACGTTTACGTCGGCAACGACGCCGTTAATATTCATCAACTGGGTGTGGCCGTGCTTGATCACCTCAAGGGGGCAGGGACCCAACCGGTATTCATCCGGTGCGATAAGGACGCCACATTTGGGGCGTTCGCCAAGGTTGTGGCCGCCTTGAAGCGGGCGAATCTCACGAACCTGAACATCGTTACCGAACCGCAGGAGATCAAGCAGGCGCCTTAACTGCAAGTAGACGGACACACGATGAGCACAAACGTCACGGCACTAATCGATGGACGGCGCGACCGATTGAGCGGCACCTTGCTGGCTTCCATCATTCTGCACGCGGTCCTCTTCGTGCTGGTGGTGACCTGGACCATGCTCCATTTTCATCTCGGCGGCAGCGTCGGGACATGGGGAGCCGACAACGCCCTCCAGATCGGAGCCGTCGCCAGTCTACCGGGCATCAATTTGCCCACCCCGCTGCAAACCACCACCAGCCAGGTTGTAACTGAGAACCAGGGACTGCATAAGACGGAACCTGAGCCCAAGGAAGAGCCCACGCCGGAAACGGTGGAAATCCCCAAGTTCAAAGAAGCAAAGCCTCGGGAAAAGTTGATCGGAGTGAACAAGCGCATTCACAAAACCGAAGAACCTCCGCCCGAGAACGCCATCGACTACGGCGAAACCGGGCCGCCTGCGATGAGCTACACGCAGGTCGTGATGGGCGGTGGAACAGGCGGGCTCATTACGGGGCAGGACAACGCCTTCGGCCAACGCTACGGATACTATGTGGCAGCGATGCGAAATCGGATCAGTTCCAACTGGTTGCAAAGCACGATCAGCCCCAATATCGTGTCGGCGCCGCGAGTCTATTTGACCTTTGATATTCAGCGCGACGGCACGATTAACAACGTGCAAATCACTCAAAGCAGCGGTACTCCGGAAGTTGACCGCTCCGCATTCCGGGCGATTCTGGCATCCAATCCGCTGCCTCCGCTGCCGGCTGACTTTTCCGGAGGAAGCGTCAGCGTGCAGTTCTATTTCGATTTTCACCGCTGACGAGGCTGGATGTACGCCCAGCGGTCCCGAAATGTATCACGTTGTGAGGCTTCCATTTCCAGAGGTTCATGCATCCCAAACTATAGGGAGTTCGTAACTCGTATGAAATCACACCGAATTTCCGTGGTTCTCTTCCTGACACTGCTGACGGCGCTGGCGCTGTCCTTGAGCTCGCGGCCCGCCCTGAGCCAGCAGGGCGGCTTCAATATTGACACCGGCGTCCACCTGGGTGCGCAGAAGATCAAGCTGGCAGTGCCGGATTTTCCGCCCACTTCCGTTGACCAGCAGTTGGTGAGCCTGACGCAGGAATTCAACCAGGTCGTTTGGAACGATCTTTCCGGGTCCGGCATCTTCGAAATGGTCAGCAAGAGCGTTTATCCCCTGAAAATTCCCCAGGAACCGCTGGACGTGGACTTTAACGCCTGGAGCAACCCGCCGGCTTCGGCGCAGATGTTGGTTTTCGGTAAAACCGAAAATATCAATTCCAATCTGGTCATTACGGGGCGGGTTTTTGATCTGGGGAACCAGGCCAATCCTGGTGTGCTGGCAAAACGCTACGTTGCCACGCTGAACGAGTTATCCACCCGCGAAGCGGCCCACCGCTTCGCCGACGAAATCATCAAGACCCTGGGCGGCGGACTGCCGGGCATCGCCGAAACCCGCATTGCCTACGTTCGTAAGGGCCCGCGTAGCAGTTCCGAGATTTGGGTGATGGACTACGACGGCTTTAACCAGCACCCCATTACCAGCTACGGATCCCTTTCCACCACGCCCCGGTGGTCGCCGGATAATTCCAAGCTCGCCTTCACCAGTTACGCCTCGGGCAATCCGGAAATCTACCTCTTTTCGTTCCTGACCAACCGCCGCGTTCCCTTTCCAACCTACAAAGGGTTGAATACCACGCCGGCGTGGTCACCCGACGGCAACAAGATCGCCTTTTGCTCGAGTATGGGCGGCGATCCCGAGATCTACGTCTCCGACGCCAGCGGTTACAATCTTCAGCGCCTCACCGCTGTCTCGGGCGTAAATGTTTCTCCCGTGTGGAATCCCAAGACCGGCAACGAAATCGCCTTTGTTTCCGACCGGAGCGGATCCCCACAAATCTACATTATGGCGTCCGACGGTACCAATTTGCGCCGCCTGACCACCCGGGGAGGTGACGCCAGCGCGCCCTCGTGGTCACCAGACGGACTCTTCATCGCGTTTCACTGGCGGGTGTCGGAGACCGGAACCTACGACATTTACCTGGTCCCGGTCGCCGGTGGGCAAATCGTGCAACTGACCCACGATGCCGGCCGCAACGAGCATCCCACTTGGTCGCCAGACGGGCGCCACCTGGCGTTCGAGTCCACTCGTTCCGGCTCACGGCAAATCTGGACCATGTTGGCCAACGGCCAGAACCCGCAGCAGCTAACCAAACAAGGCGAAAACTGGAACGCCAATTGGTCGAATTAACGCCCCGCATAATGTATCACAACGTGATTTGTTGCAATCGCGTTCCACGCGGCAGAGGATGACGGAATTCAGCTTACAGCGACGTTCGCAATATGATATTTTTTCCGGGGGAGATATTGTTTTTTGCCGATGATTGGTGATAGTATCTTCCGTTCTAAAAGTTTTCCCTCCCAGCGCGGGAACAAGCGAGCAACCGCAAGTGGATCCGCCAGGGGGATGTAATTCGCAGTAGCTTCAAATAACCCACGGGATTTTGACATTTTTTACCGATTCAAGGAGGATTTAAGCATGAGAACGAAGAAACGCAGTCTTGCGGTTCTCGTTGGACTATTGGGAGTTGTATTATTGGCGGGAGCTTGCCACAAGAAAGCGGCCGCGCCACCGCCACCGCCACCGCCACCGCCGCCACCGCCACCGACTCCCACTGTGACGCTAACCGCGGAACCCAGCACCGTCAATCAAGGCCAATCGGTCACGCTCAGTTGGTCTTCGCAGAACGCCACCGATCTGGACCTGGAGCCGGGAGTCGGCAAGGTTCAGGCCTCGGGTTCTACGTCCGTCACGCCGCAGGACTCGACCACCTACACTTTGACCGCGACAGGTCCGGGTGGAACGCAGAGCGCCACGGCCCGCGTGACGGTCACTCCACCACCACCACCGCCGCCGCCGCCGCAGGTCACATCCGTCAGCGAGGATACGCTGTTTAACCAGAACGTAAAGGATGCGTACTTCGACTTCGATAAGGCCGACATCCGGGCCGATGCGCAGCAGGTTCTGCAAGGCGATGCGGACTTCCTGAAGCAGCACGCCAGCATCAAGTTCACCATCGAAGGCAAGTGCGACGATCGTGGCAGTGAAGAGTACAACCTCGCACTCGGCGACAAACGCGCCACCGCCGCCAAGAAATTCCTGACGGACGCCGGAGTCTCCGCGGACAACATCTCAACCATCTCGTACGGCAAGAGCAAGCCGGTTGCAGATTGCGACGAATCCAGCAAGACCGACGACTGCTGGCAGAAAAACCGCGTGGATCACTTCGCGTACGGTACTGAATCCAAGTAGCGGTATGAGCCGGGGGCCTGCGAAGGCTCCCGGCCTTTCCTTCCCGAGTATTCCCCGGTAGCCAAGGCCGAAACCATTGACGTGCCAGGCCGCAGGGGTAGGTGTGTGCGAAGCCCAGCGGCAACGCGGAACAAAACGACGCAGGGCTGCGCTGCTCTGTGGTTCGCTGGGTTCCGTTTCAAGAGCTTGGCTCGTCGGCCACCGCATTTCGAAGGCTGCCTCGAGCTTGGCGGCTGGGCCTGCCCGGCAGAGCGCGGTTCAGCCGTACGATCCGATGGCATCGTTCGCGGTCAAAGAGCGCCGTAACGCACGCCGCGTCGGTCGCGACCGACTCAACACGGGCGAAATCGAGCCTGGACGTCCGGCCGGGAATGGGCAAAAACCGGGAGCAGGACTTGCAATCCGCCCTCAAGTGACCCTTCCTTCCGATTTCTGGCCGTCGCAGTGCGAGCAGGGCGCCACTCAGCGGGCGCGCAGAACGCGCTGATAAGACCGCGATGCGGTTGACCCAAATGGCTGCAAAAGGTTAGACTGGCGATGGTGTGAAATTCTTGCGAACGAGGTCGCAGGTACTTTGAGAAAATATACCGTACTGGCCTTGATAGTTGTTGCCTTGATGGGTGCGCCAACGCCTCCCGCATTTGGCGTGAGCAAGGAAACCCTCCAGATGATGCAGCAACTCGACGCCTTGCAGTCATCCATTCAGAACCTTCAAAAGACTGTTGATACGCAATCCGCCGTGCTGAAAACGCTGGTGGAACAGTCCAACGACAATGTCAACAGCATGAAAGCCATTGTCACCGATCTCCGCGGAGCCTTACAGCAAAGCTTGGCGGCATCGGGCGCTAAATCTGACTCGATGACGAGCCAGATCCAGGCGCTCAGCGAAAGCCTGGACGAAGCCAAGGCCCGCCTCACCAAGCTCGGCGAGCAGATCACCCAGATCCAGAACACCCTGACCACGCTTCCCGCCAATCCGACAGCGCCAACCCCTGGCACCAGCCCCACCGGTGCCGCTACTCCCGGCGCCCCTCCCGTGCCCACGGCCGACTCGCTGTTCACGCAGGGGCAAACCTATTACATGGGTGGCCAATATGATTTGGCGATGCAATCGTTTCAGGACTATCTGAAGTATTACAGCGACACCGACCGCGCTTCCAACGCGCAGTTCTATATTGGCGAGTGCTATTACAACCAGAAGGGTTACAAGGACGCCATCTCCGCCTATGACCTGTGCATTGAGAAATACCCGGGTGGTAATCGAGTGTCCGCAGCGCAGTTGCATAAGGCCTATTCGCTGCTGGCGTTGGACGAGAAGACGGCGGGCATCCGTGAACTTCGGTCCCTGGTCCAGCGCGCACCCGATACCGTCGAGGCCGATCAGGCTCGGCAACGATTGAAGAAGATGGGCGTCGCCGCTACGGCGCCTGCGCCCGTTCATCGGAAGCCGTAATCAAGCTGCTTGCTAGCATCGCCGCACCGCCCCATGCGCTCGACTATCACCCCACCTGAGAGGAGATTTTCATGGCCGGAACCGTCAACAAAGTTTTTCTGGTAGGCCGCCTCGGCAAAGACCCTGAGGTTAAGTACACCCCCAGCGGTGCGCCCGTAGCCAAGTTCAGTCTTGCCACTGATGAAAGCTTCAAGGACAAGACAGGGGAGAAGCAGGAACACACTGAATGGCACAACATTGTTGCCTGGAATAAGCTGGCGGAGATCTGTGGCGAATACCTGACGAAGGGTAAGCTGGTCTTTATCGAGGGATCCATCCGCAGCCGACAATGGCAGGACCAGTCCGGAAACAAGCGAACGTCTTACGAAATTATCGCCAGCCAGATGCAGATGCTGGGATCGAGAGCGGAGTCCGAACGCATGACCGGCGGAAGCAGTGAACGCCCCGCTCCAGAGCGTCGGCCTCCTACGCCCGCCCCTGCTACACCTGCACCCTCCGAACCGCTTCCTCCGCCTGAAGCGGAAATCAGCGACGAGGACATTCCCTTCTAAAACGGGGTTTTGCGTACGTGTCCACTTTGAGGGAGTATTCCTCCTGTC
>CAVRBF010000078.1:0-9841 GCA_963719115.1 uncultured Acidobacteriota bacterium
AACTCACCGCCCTTGAACTACGCATGGATAACTCGCCAATACTCGGTTCAGAACTCATCCTCTGAGTCGTTGAATTGTCGCGCGCCCGGGTGTAACATCGAACGCCAATTGCGGAGGCTCATCATGCTGTGGGAGGCCCTGAATTAGCCATCGATATGTTGCCTGATCCAAATTCGTGAAGTCTGCTTTCGCGCATTCTCGCTTAAGGAGCGCCCCACATGGCTGAGGAATTACGGTTGTTCTTCTGGAGCGTCTTAACGCATTGGTTTTCGCTTCTGACTGGAGGAGCAATAGCAGTAATGATCTTGCTATGGGAGCATTACCAAAACAGAAGCATACGGTGGCGCTGGATGGTTCGCGTCATGACTTTTGCTCTGTTCATATCATGCTTCTTAGCATGGCGCGAACTTCATGAGAGGGTAAAACCAAGGGAAATCGACTGGAAAACTGCCATTACGCTGAGGAATTTCCTTCCGGCTACGACGTTGCTGTATGGAAAGCCGGTTCGTCCATGCACGGTGAAAGTTAGCGCAAAGGACGAGAACCTGTATCTTCGCAACCAACTGGTAAAAATAATAACCTTGAACGATTCTCCATGCAGAATTGTTGACCCCGACATGGATGCCGCCCCCGATTCAAAGGATGCTCGTCCTGGCGTCACTGTGCATTGGGATGAGAGTGGTCAACAATCAGGCGATGCCCTCGTCCACATCCTACACGACGGAGGTTTCAAGGTTTCCGTTGACCACCATTTGCCAAGCGGGAGCCCACCCGAAATGTTCTGGATTCAGTTTGGAAGTGGCTCACCATGGCAGGACGACGCTAAGTCGCCGTCCTGACCAGCAGCAACTACGAACGTATAGCAGGGTGCTCCAAGCAGCCAATAGAGGAGCCGATTCATGACCGACCCAGTTACCGGACTCACGCTGTTTAGCGCGATCACGACTGTTGGCAAGACGGTCTTTAACCTCGCTCAGGCCGCATCGAACATGGATGCGAAGGCACAACTGATGGACGTGTACGACACGCTGATGAACCTGAAGCGTCAGGCCGGTGACCTGGAAGACGAGAACCGCGAACTAAAGAACAAACTCAGGTTTAAGTCGGAAGACTTCGATTTCAGGAATCCATTCTGGTATGAGAAATCCCACCCCGACCGGCCACTCTGCCCGAAGTGTTTCGGAAGCCAAAAGGTTAGCCCCATGAGTGAACGTAAAGAGATTCACCGTGAAATCTACGGTCGTCTATGTCTTGTCTGTGGGAACCTCATCTATCTCTAACCACTCCGTGTACCTGTAGTCCCTTGCCATTTCCAGCAAGCCCCTGCACCAAAATAGTGCAGACTTTCACCTAACTTTCACCGAACGTATGAAAACTGGCGAAACCATACGGAACGATTAAAACTATATTAAGTTTGTCTTGAATGGATTAAGTATGTTGGCAAAGGACTTGCTTGGAGCCTGAAAAGGTTCAGAAATCCGATGCTCTATCCGGCTGAGCTACACCCCCGCAAAGCTTTAGCTTACTTCAAACCACGGTCACTCTTCAAATCTTGGTCGCCCGACCCCTTCGGGAGCGGCGTTCTTCCGGGGCTGGTGCGCTTCCCGAAAACGAACCAACCTCTCCGGGGGGAGAGGTCGGCCCGATCCGTCGGGACGGGCCTACGCCCGCCGAAGGGCTCGGAGGAGTCCACCCTTCGCCCAACGCTTCGGCCCGCAGGCGGGTGAGGGGTTTCTTCGCGCGGCTGCCGCGGGGCCTCATCCGAAGGTCCAGCACGGTGACGTCTATGGGTCTGCAAGAGCCCAATCAGTGTTCTTCGCCGATATGCACCGTCGTGCTGAGCGGCGTACTCGCGGAAGACCCTCCCACCAGCACCTTGTAATCGCCGGGGACGAGCTCCCAGCCATTTTTCTCGGCATTAAAGATCGACAGGTACAGCGGGTCAACGATGACCGTGGCTTCCCGAGTCTCGCCGGCCGCCAGCGGCACCTTCGCCCAGCCGATCAGGCGCTTAAACGGCTCGCCCGCGCTGGCCGGCAATACGGCGTACACTTCCGCGACCTCGGCCCCGGCGCGCTTGCCCGTGTTCGTGACGCGGAAGGAGACCTTCAAATCTCTTGTTCATCTGTTGTGGAAATATGTGAGTAAGCATAGGTCGTATAGGAAAGACCAAAACCAAACGGGAAGAGCGGTTCCTTACCCTCCGCTTCATACCACTTGTATCCCACCTTCAGGCCTTCGTCATAGTTGACATCGAAGGGCGGGAAATTGATGTGGCCGTAGTTGTGCTCGTTCTCCGGGACGTATTGCAGGCCCGCCAGCGTGGGATGGGGAAGGTCCGCCTCGCTCTTGGGGAAGGTGACGGGGAGCTTGGCCGAAGGATTGACGTCGCCGAGGATGATATTGGCAACCGCTTCCGACCCGCGAATTCCCGGGTACCATTCCTCGATGATGGCGCTCACCTTGTCGGCCCAGGGCATGGTCAAGGGGCCGCCGTTTTCCAGCACCACGATGATGTGCGGATTGACGGCGGCGACGGCGGCAATCATTTCGTTCTGGATGTGGGGCAGCAGCAGGTTGCGAGCGTCGTGACCCTCACCCGTGTGCTGATGCATGAAGAGGATGGCGACGTCGGCCGCCGCCGCAGCTTTGACCGCACGCGGGATCTCGATGCCGTCGTCAAACGTTACCAGCGCGTTCGGCAGCCGGGTGTTAAAGACCTTGAACGGCGACGAAGGGTGCCAGCCGTAAGCGTTGCCGGGAACAGCGTTGCCTTCCGCGGGCGTTACCTGGTCGGAACCGGTGCCGGAGAGCACGCCAGCCTCCGCATGCTCGCCAATGATGGCGACGGTGTTGAGAGTGGCGGCCTTCAGCGGCAACTGGCCATTGGCATTCTTGAGGAGCACGATGCCCTGTTCGGCTGAGCGCTGCGCCTCATCCGCTCCGATGAAGGGATTGACGGGCCGCAGCACCGGAGCTTCATCGAAGACTCCCAGAGCGATCTCCGTCCGGAGAATGCGGTGCACCATGTCGTTCAGGCGAGCCACCGGGACCTGGCCTTTTTCGATGGCCGTTTTCAGTCCATCGCCCAGGTACTTTCCATTGGGCATTTCCTGGTCGAATCCGGCGAGGGCAGTGGGAACCGTGCTGTGCACAGCGCCCCAGTCGGACATGACCCAGCCGGGATACTTCCATGCCTTCCTCAGAACGTCGGTGAGCAGGTAAGGGTCTTCGCAGGTGAACGTACCGTTGAGCTTGTTGTAAGCACACATCACCGTGCCGACGTTTGACTCTTCAATGGCGATTTGGAACGCCAGCAGATCGGTCTCCTGCATGGCGCGCTTGTCGATGATGACGTTCATGATCTGGCGGCCCGTCTCCTGATCGTTGACCGCGTAACGGTTGATGTTGCCGATCACGCCCTGGTCCTGGGTGCCGCGAAGTTCGCTGCCCAGCATCTTGCCGACGAGAAGCGGATCTTCGCCCAGGCACTCAAAGTTGCGCCCGTTGCGCGGCTCGCGGATGATGTTGGCGGTTCCGCCGAGCGATACGTTGAATCCGAGGTCGCGAATTTCCCGCCCGATCAGCGCTCCAAAGTCATATGACGCCTGCAAATCCCAACTGGCGGCGTTGGCCAGAGCGGAAGGCAGCGCGGTGGCGTAGCGCCCGGTACGGCCAATGTTGGCGACGCCGGACCGGCCATCGGACATCTGCAACGCGGGGATTCCCAGGCGCGGTATTCCGGGGACGTACCCCGCTCCACCCAGCGAGTTCTTCAGCGCCACCTCACCCGTGTCTCCGTGGACGAGCAGGAGCTTTTCATCCAGCGTCATCTGTTGAATCAGCAGGTCGGCGCGCTGGTCGGGTGACAGACTCTTGTCAGACCACGGTCCCTTCGGCGGCGGGCGTGGGCTTTTCGTGGGTCCATTCCTGCGCCCACACGGAATGCGCGGCGACGAGCAGCACCGCCGTAAATACCAGGATTGCCGACAGACTCAGTTTGGAGCGGTATGAAGTGCTTCGCTTTCATGAATGTCCTCCGGGACGTAATTTTGTATCGGGCCGGGCGGTCAGAGGTTCATCCTTAATTTCTGCCGCGCTGACCAACGCGCGCAAGTTTGCGCCATCGGCTTGCGAAGTCCAGAGACGAAAACGGTTCCGGGCGTTGGCGCGTGGAAGGGTATGCCAGACGCGCAGGAAAAACAAGGGCGCGTTGTGGGCCGGCTGTCCCAGCGGGCGCCCGCTCCAATTCCCCTGCCGAAGCAACAATTTCAAATGGGAAGCCTTGCTCTTCTCACGGGCCGGTGAGATGATCTCCGCCCGGTCGTCAAATCTCGAAAGTGCCATTGAGGTTCGGCTCATGAAGCGTCCCGCACTTTTCGCAGTTTTAATCACTTGTGTTCTCTTTCTCACTCCGGCACGTGCCGCGGAGTCCGCCGGATTGCGCCTTTGGTTTGTGGATTCCCTCATCAAGATATTCCCCACCGACGCGGCGGGAAGCCATCGGCTTGTGCGTCCGGAGCTGGTGTCAGCGCGCGGGCAGCACGTGAGCGTGCAACTCGCTTTGCGCGCAACGCACGCACTGACCAAGTTGACCGCCGAAGTGGCTTCACTGAAAAGCGCGACGGGCGCCACCTTGTCGGGAGCTGCGGTGCGTCCGGTGGGCTACGTGGTGGTGGGCTCGCACTCCCGCCACACGCCGGAAGACGAACTGGTGGGCACCGCGCCCGGCTGGTATCCCGACCCGTTGTTTGACTTTCCCATCGACCTGGAAGTCGGACGCACGCAGTCTCTGTGGATCAGCGTGGCGGTTCCCGTCGATGCCGCGCCGGGGGACTATCGCGGCACGATCGAGGTGCAGGCGGCGGGTCAGCCGGTGGCGCGCCGGGAATTTCGTTTGCAAGTGGTCGCCGCCGCGGTGCCCAGTGAGCGCACACTGAAAGTGACCAACTGGTTCGGCTTCGATGACGCGCAGTCGCGGCAATTCTACCGGGTGGCGGAATTCTCCCCGGACTGGTGGACGCTGGTGGGCAACGTTGCCGACTTTCATGGCTACGCATCGTCAGAACGTGATCATTACTCCCCTGATGAGCCTGGTGGATGCGCGCGTGACCTGCCGCGGGCTGGACTACGACTTTACCAACTTCGACCGCTGGGTGGAGACCTTCCAGCACGCCGGCGCCATCGGTTACATCGAAGGTTCCCACCTGCTGGATCGTGCCGGAAGCTATTCGGCCGGACTGACCGTGCCGACGTTTCAGATTGAAAACGGAAAAGCGCTGCGGGAAAGTCTGCCTCCCGATGACTTGCGCGTCGAGCCCTTCCTTGCCGGCTTTCTGACGACGCTCAACACTCACCTGGATACGAAGGGATGGAAACGGATCTACTACCAGCACATTCTTGATGAGGCGCACGGCGCGGAGCCGCCCTATTACGCGCGCTTTGCCGCGCTGGTGCACAGGTATCTTCCCGGCGTTCCCACTCTCGACGCGGTGGACGCCTCGCACATGCCGGAGGAATTGCAGAAGCACTGTGACATTTGGGTTCCGCAGCTCGGCCGATTTGATGCGCAAATGGACATGATCCAGCAGCGCATCGCGAGCGGCCGCGAAGTGTGGTTCTACGTCTGTCTGTTTCCCAACGGGCGCTATATGAATCGGCTGATGGATTACCCGCTGCTGAAGGCGCGCCTGCTGCCCTGGCTCGATTTCCGCTATGGATTTACGGGCTTTCTCCATTGGGGATGGAATTACTGGCCACCCGATCCCGTCCTCGACACGCAGCCGGTGATCAACGCCAACACCACGCTGCTGCCTTCGGGTGACGCTTTCATCGTCTACCCTGACCGCGAGAGGAAATCCGTGTACTCGTCGATTCGGTTGGAAAGCATGCTGGAAGGCACGGAAGACTACGAGATGCTGATGGCGCTGAAAGCCCATGACCCCGCCGCAGCCAACCGCTTGGCGCAGGAGGCCGTGGCCGGACTCACCGACTACGTGCGCGACCCGGAGAAATTCCGCGCCATCGAACGCGAACTGCTGGCCGCCCTGAGCAAAATAACGGCTCACTCGCGACTGGGCCAGGGTCTCGATATCTTCTTGACCCTTTTCCCTCACGTCAAGCAACATAGTATTTCCAGGGTAGCTCCGGCAGGAAAGCGCTCGGTTCCAACTCGGAACCCAGCGGACGAATGCGCAAGGCGGTCACTGGCCACTGCATCGAACCTAGGGCTCTTAACCAAACCATCTTCTTAAAAGGGAGAATTTTGCGATGATCCACGCATGGCACGATATCAGTCCCGGCGAGCATTTGCCGCAGGAGTTCAACACCGTAATCGAAATCCCGCTGGGCTCCAGCGTGAAGTATGAACTGGACAAACCCAGCGGGCTAATTCGCATGGATCGGGTGTTGTATTCCGCCGTGTATTATCCGGCCAACTACGGCTTCATCCCACAGACCCTGGCAGAGGATGACGACCCGTTGGATGTCCTGGTGCTGTCACAAGTGAGCGTCGCCCCATTAACGCTGATCCACGCGCGCGCCATCGGACTGATGACGATGATTGACACCGGCAAGAAGGACCACAAGATCATCGCTGTGGCCACAGGTGACCCGGAGTATAACGCCTATCATGGGGCTGAGGAGATGCCGCCCCACCGGCTGCTTATGGTTCGGCGCTTTTTTCAGGATTACAAGCTGCTGGAAGGCAAAGCCGTGGAAGTGGATGAAATTCAGCCGGCTTCTCAATCCTACCCGATCATTGAGGATGCCCTGCAACGCTATACAACCATGCGGCAGCGCGGCTTTAAGCCGAAACCCTAGGCGGCGCGCGGGCTTTCCGCGCCGCCGCAATTTCCGCGTCGATCTCATTCGCGGATAGCTGGTTCAATCCAGTTTCCTTGGCTTGTCTCCACGATTGGCGAAGCCACTCTGGGGCCAAATCCTGTTCCAGAACCTGCAAGGCGTACTGCTCCTCTGAGACGCCGCGCGCCGTGGCCTTGGCTCTCAGGGTTGCTACTTCTTCATCAGGCAGCTTGATGTTCAGATTCATCGCCAACCTCTTCGGCTTAACCCTTGACCCTAAGCGCCTTCTATCCCGACAAGCTTGCTGATAATCTCACACCCCCGCCGGTGGTGCTCACGGAGTTCGATCTGTTCAACAAACCGGTAAAGATCGACGGCAAGGATTCGCCGCTCCGGCAGGCCATCGATGTCGCGTCGAGCATCGCACTCCGCTACGATCAATCGGTCTTTCGCTTGCAGTTCGCGGCGCTGGACTTCACCGCCCCACAGAAAAACCGGTACGCCTATAAACTCGATGGGTTTGATCGGGACTGGCAATACGCCGATGCCACGCGTCGTTCTGCCACGTATACCCATCTCGACCCCGGCGACTATACGTTTTGCGTCAAGGCCTCCAACAATGATGGAGTCTGGAATGAGCGGGGGGTTGCTCTTCATATCCGGATACTGCCCCCTTGGTGGAACACCTGGTGGTTCCGCGCGCTCTGCGCGGCCGTGTTTTTGGCGTTACTGCGGGCAGCCTACCAGTTGCGGGTCCGGCAGTTGCATTAGCAGTTCGCCATGAGGCTGGAGGTGCGCGTCGGCGAGAGAACACGAATTGCGCGGGAACTGCACGATACGCTGTTGCAAAGCCTTCACGGCCTGATGTTTCGATTTCAGGCGGCGCGCAACATGCTTCCCAGGCGCCCGGAAGAGGCCATGCAAGCTCTCGATGGGGCTCTCACGAGGGCGGACCAGGCGCTCGCCGAAAGCCAGGATGCGATTCGGGACTTGCGTTCCCAGCCCGTCGCTCAGGGCGATCTGGCCTACCTACTGACGGCGGCGGGTCAGGAACTCGCGGGCTCGCAGGACGGGAACGGCGATTCGCCAAACTTCAGCGTCACCGTGGAGGGGGAGCGACAAACCGTCTCTCCGATCCTCCAGGACGAAGTCTACCGGATAGCCCGCGAGGTCTTACGAAATGCTTTCCGGCACGCACGCGCCCGTCAGCTCGAAGCTGAGATTCGCTACGACGATCGCCTGCTGCGCTTGCGGATCCGCGATGGTGGAAAGGGCGTTGACCCGGAAGTGCTGATGAAAGGTGGGCGCGACGGACATTGGGGGCTGGCCGGGATCCGTGAACGGGCGGAGCGATTCGGCGCCCGAGTGGACTTCTGGAGTGAAGCGGGAGCGGGCACGGAAGTGCAATTGACGGTTCCCGCCTCTGTGGCTTACGCAGCACATACCGCTCGCCGCCGGTGGTGGTTCAAAAGCAGTTGGTAGTTCATAGTTGATAGTCGATGGACCGTAGTCGATAGTTTGTAGTTGAAAGTCGATCGTGGAGGGCTCGGTTTTGGCCTTTAGCTATCAACTATCGACTATTAACTATGGACTACTTCAAAGTCATGAACACTAATCCCAACGCTATCCGGATTCTCACAGTAGACGACCATGCCCCGCTACGCGAGGGGATCGCGGCGCTGGTGAACGCTGAACCTGACATGAAGCTGGTGGCGGAGGCGTCCAACGGCCAGGAGGCGATCGAAAAGTTCCGGTTGCACCGGCCGGATGTAACGCTCATGGATCTGCAGGTGCCGGAACTGAACGGCATTGAGGCCATCATCAGCATTCACAGCGAATTCCCCCATGCCCGAATCATCGTCCTGACGACGTACAGCGGCGACGCCCAAGTGTTGCGGGCACTGCGAGCGGGCGCGCAGGGTTACATCCTGAAGGGGCAGGTGCGTAAAGATCTTCTGGAGACCATCCGGGCAGTGCATGCCGGCAAAAAGCGAATCGCTCCGGAAGTCGCCGCCGAACTCGCGGATCATGCCGCGGATGAGATTGGCGACCTCCCGCTGGAACTCCAACCGAAACTCCTGCGCGTCTTGCAGGAGCGGGAAATCGAGCGACTGGGCAGTACACGGACCAAGAAAATTGACGTTCGGGTGGTGACCGCAACTCACCGCACGCTGGAAGAAATGGTGGTCGAAAAGCAGTTTCGCCTGGATCTGTACTACCGCCTGAATGTTTTCCCCATAAACATTCCCCCCTTGCGCGAACGCCCGGAAGACATTCCGCTGCTGGCGTGGCATTTCGCCCAGCAATTCGCCCGGCCAATGAACAAGATCATTGAGGCGATTTCTTCCGAGTCGATGGAGGCGCTGATTCAATATTCATGGCCCGGGAACATCCGTGAACTGCAAAATGTTATCGAGCGCTCGGTGGTGATCCATAAAGATGGGGACCTCTCGGTCAATCCGGGTTGGCTCCCGCGCGCATGCTTCCCCACTGAACCGGCCGCCCCGTCGCCGTTTCGAAGGTCGGCGAGCGAGGAGCGAGAAATAATTGATGCAGCCTTGGCCCAAACGCGGGGCCGAGTGTCGGGCCTCGCGGGTGCGGCGGCCAAACTCGGTCTCCCGCCATCGACTCTGGAATCGAAGATTCGCGCGATGAATATCAACAAGTATAGCTTCCGGGCCGTCTAGCGCAGCTCTTTGGTTCAAAGGGCACGGGCAGGAGTGCCTGTGCCACTAAGTAACACAGCCACTCATGGCTGTGCCACAAGTCGGGGCTTGAGCCCGGCGGGTGCCGCCCTAAAGGACGGCGCTACGGTATTTCTTCCAACCAAATCATCCCACCCCCAACGGTAGTGTCCAAGATGGACACTACCTCCCCTCCAACTCAAAACCAAGTTTCACGATGTTCACGAATTCGCGAAAGGTATTGTGGCCGCGTGTGGCGCGGGCCTGAGTGTTTTGAAGGGCTTACTTCTTGGCACGTGCATTGCAGTGGGAAGATTGTCATACGTAACTGAACGAGTTGTGCAAAAAAAAAA
>CAVRBF010000079.1:0-63507 GCA_963719115.1 uncultured Acidobacteriota bacterium
TTAACAGAAGTACTTAGGGGAGTGTGGTTTTAGGAGGTCGCATGGAGCGAGCAGAGTTCAACGTATTTATTAGCTGGTCGGGAGAGAGAAGCAAGCTCGTTGCGAGTGCACTGCATAATTGGATCCCGCTCGTCATTCAAACAGCCAAGCCGTTCATGTCGGACACAGACATTGAAAAGGGCTCCAGAGGGTTGGCTGATATTGCGAGCGCGCTCAACGGCGTGAGTCTGGGGATCACCTGTCTGACTCCCGAGAATCTCAGCGCGATATGGCTTTTCTATGAGGCCGGTGCGATTAGCAAGGCCGTGGATGGGACGAAGACAAAACTCTGTACCCTGCTACTAGGCGGCCTCAGGCCGGAAGATGTCAAGGGCCCGCTGGGCATGTTCCAGGCAACCAAGCCGGAAAAGGAGGACGTGCGAAAGCTTATCCATTCAATCAACCGGGCGGTTGGAAACCCGCCCCTGGTTGAGAACAGCCTTGATCGGCTCTTTGACGGTATGTGGCCGCAACTTGACGATAAACTCAAAGAGCTTCCGTCTAACCCAGGCGTCCCCGAGTCGAAACGACCATTCGAAGACATGATAGCGGAAATCCTCGAGATTGTTCGTGCAGACCACAGTAGAAGAAAGAGCGTTCGACTGGATGGACGAGTATATGCCGGTCTTCAAAGACTTCCTCCCGTGGCTGCAGATGATAATCCAAAACGCCAAGCAGGCCAGCTTGACGCCCGGTCAAACTGCTGCGAGCAGACCACGCGAGATTGAACCGACACCGACACCGCTCAACGCGGCGTATGATTCAGGAATGCGCGGGGAGGAGAAGCCGAAGGGGTAACGGTTCTGGGAGCCTGCGCGACGGTCACCTCGACCAGAAACCAAACTTATCCCCTTGGCTTCTGGCGCCTGATGTTCGGTGTAGCGTCTCGAACTTGATCGCTATAGCGCTTACGCCATGCTGCGCTCGCCTTTCTCCGTTTCTCAAGACCCTTTGGAGTTTTCATCCATACTCTGTACCTGCACTTGTTGCTACAGTAATCGCGGCGAGTGTAAACGGCGTAACCCCAACGCGCACACACGGGGCATCTAAAAAAGCGCTCTAGAACATCCGCGAAACCAAGCCGGTCAATCAAACCGACCGCGTCAACCCATTCTTCGATGCGACCCTGAATTCCTGACAAAGTTAAGTAGGAAATCAGACAGGCGCTGAGAACAGTCCGGGCCTCTATGTGGCGGATCTCAACATGATTGGGATCATTAAGACGGCCACAAGCCTCGGGCGGTACGAGGCGGAAAGTCGATGTCAGTCGGTCAAGTACAAGCCGAAATTCCACTCCTGCAGCTCTGAGCTTTTGATGCACCCATTGGTCAAAAATTTGGACTGCTGCGACGATTGAAGATCCTCCAGTATGTCATCAAGCGTGAACTCATTCTCAATCCCATCCAGATTAACCTCGAGGTATTCGAGGGCACGCAGGTCGCGGAGGCCGGTCGCCTCGCCCAGATATCCCCTATCGATGCTTGACCGGATGCTGGCACGACATTCCTCAAAAAAACCATTCCCATGATGTTTTTTCATCTGGTGGTGAAGCCAGATTACTTCGCCACGGAGTTCTTCGTCGCAATTTAGCAGTGGCCAACGCACTCTTGTATCTGCTCCATCGCAAGCGGGACCTTCCTCCCTCTTCTCGGACCTCGTGCCTTCGGACTGTGCCAGAGCCGAGCGAACAACGACCCAAAACACAACCGCGTTCCAGGACCCTCCTTCACCCTTGTCCGAACCTTTGCAAAATCTGCGGGAAACTTCATGGAGCCAAGGGGCATCCGCCACTGCAAGAAACTGAGCTAATGCGTGGGTAAACCAGAGGTAATCGGCAGGCTCGCAAAGACTACTAGCGATGACTTTAATCAGAGATCCCGCTGCTGCGCGGATTGACGAGGCATAACGATCTCTTCCCCGGTAACTATGGGGACCGAGGTGACCAAGCAATCCCGAACCCGCTTCAAGTGGCACGGCGCTTAAGTGACGCAGCAGTTCCCCAGCCTCTGCTTGGTACAGGCGGCACAGGCCTGACCGGATGACTTTGTGCTCGGTCTTGCGTGATATACGGAATTCCATCATGTGAAGTTGGAAACAGTATACGGAGATTCAAATTCGCGCGTCAAAGATTATTCTTGGGACGGTGGCAACTTTTTACTTCCTGGCGTTCACCGATTTGAGTGGAGCTGCTTCGCCATGAAGCCGAATAATTATTATCGCTTCATTTTCATGGGCTTAGCTGATTAGCATGCGCAGAATTTCCTAAATTCGGACAAAGCGTCGTGAACAATTCTGACTTAAATCTGCATGATTACAGGCCACTGCGATTGAAAGAATCGCCTCATCAAGAGGAGCAAAAGATGAGTCACGGTAAAAGGATCGATATACGGAGTGCTCATTGTGACGGCGAGTTCCAGTTCCTTATGGTTGAGGAGACGTCACGAGGGCGGCGCCGACCCATTAGGGCTGTGTCACTCACACGTCAGCGAATGATTAGGAGACTCACCTATATGCTTCGTAACCCGGGAAGTAGTAAACGAGCTTTTCTTGCGGCTATTCGTGAATACGGCATCGGAGAGGGTTCGGTCGAATTTCTTCAACTCTGTGAGTTATGGGACGCTCGGCACGGCTGACGCGCGTCGCAGCCCGCTCGGCGTTCTTGATCCGCCTGTCCTGCTCCTTAGGGGGCAGCCTGGCGAGGTGCCGGGAGACGATCTCCGTGAAACCGTCCGAAAACTCGCGCGCGCTTATTTGTTGGGTTTTCTTCAAAATCTTCACTCTCTGACTATCCTGTCCACCGCTCATTCTACCACACCGGGAGGAAGTTCTCGGTGCCTCGGTGGTTCCCCTTCAGGCCGGTGCTAACAGGATGTCACCCTGCCAGGGGACACTGCCTTGATCGCTGTCCGCTCACTTCTGCCTGTGGCAAGGTGGGTTTATCATGCCGGCAGGGTTGCCGTTCGGTTATCTTCGATGAGTAAAATGATCAAAGCACTGCTTACCATCATCCCAGGAGGCGCTCTGCCGACAGCTTCTCATGAAGGAACAGGCTCCTGTCTGCACGCGCACCGAGCGGCGTTCCATGGCGCCGCGCGACCGCTACTGGCCGAACTCGCTTTCCGCCCCGGCTCGGCCGTGTCATTAGGGCTTGACAAGAGAATGAAATAAACTTAATTTTAGAACATAACGTTCGAAGCGAAACGTCGTTGGGTCTACCGGCTGGGGGGCGGCCGTTACGTGATTCGCAGCAGGAGGTAGCTACGATGACCAACATCAAGACACAATCGGTGCCCGCCTTGGAGAAAGGTCTGGCACTGCTCGAAATGCTGACCGAGTCTGCCGGAGGACTTACGGTCTCGGAATTCGTTCGCCGGTCGGGCCTGCCGAAGAGCTCCGTCCACTGTCTGGTGATTACCTTGGCACGATGCGGATTTGTACGCCGATGCGAGAGCAGCCATCGGTTCGTTCTGAATTTGAAGCTGCTGCCCATGGCGAACACCGCACTTATTCAGACCGAAACATTCGAACAAGCCACGCCACACCTGAATGCCTTGATGCGCACCACTCTTCTGACCACTCACATGGCCATCTTCGATCAAGGGGAATCGGTTCTGGTAGGCAAGGTTGCTTATCCCGGCTCCTTGCCCATGCCGACGTGGCCCGGCAAACGGATGCACATGCATTGCACGGCAATGGGGAAGGCGATGCTTGCCAACCTGGCTGCGGCCGAGTTGGACGAACTGCTAAACAAACACGGGCTGCCGCGTCACAACGAGAACACCATTGCTTCGCCCCGCAAGCTGAAACCGGAACTGGACAAAATCCGGAACATCCAATGGGCCTTAAGCGACGAAGAGTACGCCATTGGCCTGCGGTGCATCGCGGCTCCCATTTTCGACCACGTAGGCGGAGTCTTCGGCGCCGTGAGTCTGTCCGGCACCGTATCCCAAATCACCGGTGACAACTGTACTTCCCTTGCTGAAAGAGTGAAGAAGGCGGCCTCGGCAATAACCCTGAGTCTCAAATCCAGGTGGAGCCCCGAAGATTCGAAGCTGGCGGTGACGTGCGCGCCAAGGGGAGCATCGGCACCGGCGATTACTCGCGTTTAGGGGATTATTTCCATGACTCATCCCGCCGTCAGCGGGGCGAGCAAGGCAGCCGGCGTGGCCCGCGGCGAGCGCGCAAAGGGTGGAGCGCTTTGGCAGAACCGTCAAAGCGCCCTGCATGGAGAGCATGATCTTCTTCGGTGAAGCCTCACTGCGGAAGGCCATCCACGAGTTCGTTACGCACTACCATTACAGCGCTCGCGTGGCGGGCAAGATCATGCGTCGATCCACAGACTGGCGTAAGCCTAGCACCGGCGCGCGACGGCGCAGATTTCATGCCGTGCGCTCGCGACACGCTTCGCCACGAAACGTAGTGGAACCGTAGCAGAATGATGTCTTCATCGCCTGTAACTGTAAGAAAATAGCTTCTCGGCTTTGACCGAGACCAGAACCGCAATCGCGGGTAAGCGCGAGGATGGCTCGGGTGCGCTCTGGCCTTATCGCTGAAGCACAGCCCCGGCTCTATGAGCAGAGTTCGATCCTTCGAGCGCGCTGAGCCATTCCTCCAGCACCTTCGGCACGTCGGCCTCCAGAGATTCGACTTTTACTGTGAATGAGGCGGAAGCCTTCGCCGCATCATACGCGGCACGAACAGGCTCGAACGCCGCCAGCGATTCTTGCTCGACCATCTTCCGAGTCAACGGGTCCTGGGGGTTCAAAACCAGCAGAGGCCGAGGAGCGAGAGTGGCAAAGACGTCGGTAAGATCGAAGTCTTGCAGCGCCCCAGGCAAGAGAAAGAAGGCGGGCTGTTGGTAGATCTCCGCCTTGGCCAGCGCGCTATACGAGGCGGGCATTGCCTCGAGGACCGCGGCGGAAATCTCCCCGTCGAGAGAAGCGGAGAATAACGCGACGACTGCTGCCCAGCCACGACCCGCCATGGCCACGCGTTGGGAGTCAACATCCGGGCGGGTGCGCAGGTAGCGTACCACCCCCAGGGCATCGTTGACCCGCATGCCCAAAAGTGGCCGCCCTACAAAGAACGCCGCGTAAGCAAAGTCCGCATCCTCGGCATCGCGCGGGTGGAAGTAGTCTTCCGTGCCCTCCCGCACGTCGCGCGCCGCCCTCGTCTCACCGAAGCCACGGACTTCAACGACCGCCACCACGTTACCGCGCTCGGCAAGTGCGGCGAAAAGGCCTGGGGGATCCGATTCTCCCGTGCGATCGCGGAGATAAACCACTGCGCGTACTCTGCCTTGCAAACCCCTCCGATGGATCACTCGTGTTGGAACCTCGATGCCGGGCTCGGTTTCAAGCAGCAACTTTTCAATCACCAAGTCCCCCACTTCGGTTGTGGAGAGCGTATTTACCGCTGGTGTCGATGCGTCCGCGGGCAACGCCAAACGGCTGCGGATTTTCCCGGCAAGAGTTTTGCGGAAGTCCGCCGCGCGACGCCGCGAATCCAGCAGACGCAACTCGTGCTCCGCTTGTGCCCGGTTGAAGTCGTAAACCCTCTTGCCGCCAAGAGAAGTAATCACTTGGCCAGTGGTTGTGCATTGCAAGGTTGGCAACTTCTCCGTGACGATTTCCGGCTCGTGGGCCTCGGCATCGACACCTTTCAGCCAGTGGTCGAACCAGGCATAAGTAGCTTCCCGCAGCGGCTGGCTATACATGTGGCGGTGATCAAACTCCACCATCTTGATGCGCTCGGGCGCGCCGAGTTTCTGCGTAAAGAGATTGGACCTCCGCGAAGGTTTGGCGGGTCCCGGCGATGGGGAAGAAGTCGCGCCGGGCGGCGCCAATCAGCACGGGCCGCGGAGCAATCATTCCCAGGAATTCGGTGTGGTCCAGGCCTGCCGCCAGGAGGCCGGGAATATCCTGCTCCGGATCGGCATCCGCATCCAGGCTGCGCGCTTGCGATCTTCTCCGGGCAGGGAAGTGATGAAGGAGACGATGGAGGCTGCCTTGACGCGCGGATCGAGCATGGAGATGTAAGTCGTGAGCGTGCCGCCCCCGGAACTGCCCGTCACGCCTAGGCGCGAGGCATCCACTTCGGGAAGGCTCGTGAGGTAATCGAGGCCACGGATTCCATCCCAGATGAAATAGCGCGCCAGGTTTTGTCCCAGCAGTATTTCCTGAAGGCCCGCCATGGCGTGCTGGTAGTCGGGGTCCTTCAACAACGTCTCCTGCTGAAGAAAGTTCCAGTATTGATACCTTTCGCCTTGCCCCATCGGATCGTAACTGAGGACGACGTACCCCCGCTTCACGAGCCCGATGAAGAGATGCTGGTAAACGTCATAGGCTTTCCCGGCCGGGGAATGCCCACACGGCGTAAGAATGGCGGGGAACGGTCCTTTGCCGGTGGTCGGGAGATAGAGATTTGCGGTCACATAATACTCCGGCAGGCTCTCGAAAATGACCTTGCGGACGACATACCCCTCGCGCGAAATTTCCCCGGTCACGCGCGCGTGCAGCGCCAACCGCTCAGTCGGTAAGCCCCCGATTAAATCCAGAAAGGTCCGGCGGTTTTCTTCCTGCCAGGTGCGGAAGTCGCTTGGGGTCTGGATTTGGTTGAAGCGCGCCAATCGTTTGACAGTGGCGTCTTGTGCCAGGTTGTTCAGATAGGCTGGCAGCATCTGCCGCATTTGCGAAGTATCTTGAATCACACGGAGGTCGGCTTGGGCGAGCGGTGATTGGGCTTGTGCGAACTGGGTCAGGCAGGCGAGAACCCCCATCGATAGTGCGCAACGAAACGTTCGATTCATTGGGCCCTCCGAAAGGAGATCATCCCTGTCTCAACTGCGACGCGCAGTGCCACGGTTGGCGTTATATCGGAATTCGGATTCTAGCGCAAGGCTTCGCAAGCAAAAGAAACTTTTGGTGGCTCTCCTGGTTATAACGTGATACAAGGGCGCTCCAAGTGGGCGGTTGGCCGCCTCGGGTCAAGACGAAGTGAAGAAGCGAGAGCCATCATGTCAGCAAAACCTATTCTGGTAATCGCTTTCATTGTGGGAAGTGCAGTCTGCGTGCGCTCACAGGCGGAAACCACCGTGATCCGACCTAAGGAGATTGACGCCGTGTTAGTGAATCCGGGCATGGGAATCGAGACTTTCCAGCGCTTCAACGGGGATGCAATCAACCCCGGCCTCGGTTGGTCGGAGGAAGGCCCGGTAGGAAAATTGGCACCGGCGGCGGGGTCGGTGGATTTCCCCGTATCCTCGATTTCCTATTGCCGCTGGTTCTGGGAGACGCTGGAGCCGGAGCAAGGGCAAAGTGCGCTGGGAAATTCTGGACGAGGCTTTGCGTCAAGCGCACGCGCACCACCAAGCTTTGGCGATTCGGTTGATGCCCTACGACCCTGAGCACCCACTGCCGGAATGGTATCGAAACTCGGGGGCACGGCGCGCGAACCAAGCTTCTGACAAGGACGGGAAAATATGGCAGCCGGACTTCGCCGATCCGCTGTACTTGAAGTATTGGGGAGCGGTGGTGGCGGCGGCCGGGGAACGCTACGACGGGCATCCGGATTTGGACAGCGTGGATATCTCTTCGGTGGGCTATTGGGGCGAGGGCTGGAGCCCTTACATGCCGGCGTTCGAAGTGCAGAAGAAGCTGGTGGATATCTGGCTGGAGGCATTCAAACGCACACCGTTGCTGATGAATTTTGACGAAGAAAGAGCCCTGGCGTATGGAACCGAGCACGGAGCGGGTTGGCGCCTGGACTGCTGGGGCGACATGCGAACCTCCTCCGACAATCCCTTCTTCCCTCCCGAGATGTTGGATGTTTACCCTCAGCAGATCGTTCGTGCGGGAATACAAAACGTCTGGCAGCGCAGTCCCGTCTCGCTCGAGACCTGCGACGTGCCGGGAAGCTGGAAGAAGGAAGGCGCTGACTTGGATTACATCCTTGCCCAGGCGCTGCGCTGGCACGTGTCGTCGGTGAACATCAAATCGTCGGCAATTCCGCCCGAGTGGAAGAAGGCCTTTGACGAGTTTCAGAAAAACATGGGTTATCGATTCATTTTGCGACGAGTGGAATATCCCAAAGTTGTTCTGGCCGGCACCCTGCTACCAGTCCACATGTGGTGGCTGAACGCGGGAGTGGCGCCGGTTTATCGGCCTTACGATCTGGCATTGTCACTACTTTCTGAGAACGGCGGCACGGAAATCAAATTGCCGGTGGATGTTCGCAAGTGGCTGCCTGGCGACGCCGTATTCGATGGCACTGTTTATATTCCCGAGAGCATGAAGCCGGGAAACTACCGCCTGCGGGTGGCGTTGCTCGATCCGCGAACTGGTCTCCCGGCTATCAAGCTTGCCATCGAGGGACTGCAACCCGACGGCTGGTACGACCTTGCGCCGATCAAGGTCCGGTGAAGGTTCTGAAGGGACGGAGAACTGCCATGTCAAGTCGACTGATTTTGCTCGTTTCTATTCTCCTGGCCTTTGCGGTGAACGCTGGTGCGCAGACGGAAACCACCATCCTTCGTCCGAGGGAGATTGACGCCGTGCTCGTCAATCCGGGCATGGGGATCGAGACATTCCAGCGCTTCAACGGGGATGCGATCAACTCCGGCCTCGGCTGGTCGGAGGAAGGCCCGCTTGGGAAGTTGCCGCCCTCAGCAGCTCCGATGGATTTCCCTGCATCCTCGATTGCCTATTGCCGCTGGTTCTGGCAGACGATCGAGCCGGAGCAGGGCAAAGTCCGCTGGGAGATTCTCGATGAGGCTCTGCGTGAAGCGCGCGTGCACCACCAGGCGCTGGCGATTCGGCTGATGCCCTACGACCAGAAGCATCCGCTGCCGGAGTGGTATCAAAAGTCGGGGGCACGGCGAGCGAATCAAGCTACTGACAAGGACGGGAAAATCTGGCAGCCGGACTTCGCCGACCCGTTGTACCTGAAGTACTGGGGAGGGTTGGTGGCAGCGGCAGGGGAACGCTATGACGGGCATCCGGATTTGGACAGCGTTGATATTTCATCAGTTGGTTACTGGGGAGAGGGTTGGAGTCCCTACATGCCGGCTTTCGAGGTACAGAAGAAACTGGTGGACATCTGGCTGGAGGCGTTCAAGCGCACACCGCTGCTGATGAATTTCGATCAGGAAAAGGCTCTGGCATACGGAACCGAACAAGGGGCGGGCTGGCGGCTGGATTGTTGGGGTGACATGCGCAGTACCACGGGGGCGCACTGGTGCCACATGTTGGACTTTTATCCGCAGCAGATCGTGCGCGCGGGAATACAGGACGTTTGGCAACGGCGTCCGGTCTCACTGGAGACCTGCTGGGTACCGGGCGGCTGGAAGGAAAGAAGCTGGGATCTGGATTACATCCTTGCTCAAGCGCTGCGCTGGCACGTCTCGTCGGTAAACATCAAGTCGTCGGCGATTCCGCCCGAGTGGAAGAGGGCCTTTGACGATTTCCAGAAGAAGATGGGCTATCGGTTCATCTTGCGGCGGCTGGAGTACCCCAAAGTTGTTTTGGCCGGCACGATGCAACCAGTCCACATGTGGTGGCTGAACGCGGGAGTGGCGCCGGTTTATCGCCCCTACGATCTGGTGTTGGAACTGCATTCCGACGGCAACAGCGCAGAAATCAAACTGCCCGTGGACGTCCGCAAATGGCTCCCGGGCGACGCGGTATTCGACGGCACTGTTTATATTCCTGAAAGCCTGAAGGCGGGAACCTATCGCCTCCGCGTGGCGCTGCTCGACCCGCAAACGCAGCAGCCCGCCATCAAACTTGCCATCGAGGGCCTCGAACCCGATGGCTGGTACAATCTTGCACCCATCGAGGTGCGGTGAATTCAAAGAAGGGGAACTGATATGAAAAGGTCTCTTATCTTTGTCCTGGCCTGCCTTGTTGCCATGACCGCGGTGATGTTGGGCCAATCCCCCCGATATCGCGACCGCTGGGTATACGTTCCGACGGATCTCGATGGTGATCATGAACTCGATCGGGTGGAAGGCATTGCCCGCGTGGCGAGTGAGCATGGCGTGAACGGCATGCTGCTGTCGGCGGGCTTTGACGCGATGGACTTGAAATCTCCTGATACTCTCGCACGCATCACGCGGCTGAAGCAAACCTGCGACCACCTCGGGGTGGAGATCATTCCTACTGGCTTTGGCGTGGGCTACGGCGGCGGTGTGTTGTCGCATGACAAGAACCTGGCCGCCGGGCAACCGGTGCGCGGAGCGCTGTTCGTGGCCGGAGAGCATGAGGCGCATTTCGTCGCGGACCCGCCCGTGAAGGTCGCCAATGCCAGCTTCGAACAGCCACAGGGAGACTTACCGGCGGGCTTCACCGTGCAAGGGGCGCGGGCCACTCTCGACACCCGCGTTGCGCACTCCGGCAAAGCCTCCGTGCGTTTCGATGTCGGACATGAAAAGAACCCCTATGGCCCTGATGAGGATTACCGGGGCGAGGAAGGAGCGGTTTTCATCGCTCAGTCAGTGCCCGTGCACCCTTATCGCAGCTATCGTCTGCGAGCCTGGGTGAAGACCGAGAACACCGGACCGCAGACGGCGATTCACCTGCTCGCCGTCACCCCCGACGGCCGCGATCTTTGTTACATGGAGCCACCGCTTCCTGAGACCAGCGATTGGCACGAGGTGACGTGGGGCTTCAATAGCTGGTACGCAGACCGGGTGGAGTTTCGCGTCGGCGTTTCGGATGGGAAAAGGGGAAAGGTTTGGATCGACGATGTCGCCGTCGAGGAAGTGGGCCTGACGAACGTCTTGCGCCGCCCCGGAACGCCGGTCAAGGTTCGCGACGAGAAGACAGGCCAGATCTACGAGGAAGGGCGGGACTTCGCGGCCATTTCCGACCCGCAGCTCAATTTTAGCTGGGACCACGAAGGGCCGGCGATTCAACTCCTGCCGGGCAGCCGGATTCACGCGGGCGACCGCCTGCGGGTTGACTACTACCACGGGACCACGATCTATCGCGATCAGACAACCATCGACATGTCGGAGCCCGCGGTTTATGAAATCTGGCAGCGGCAAATCCCGCTGATCGAAAAATATCTCGCGCCCAAAAAGTACTTCCTCAGCATGGATGAAGTGCGTGTGGGCGGATTCTGCGAAGCCTGCCAGCGTCGGCATCTTTCCATGGCCCAGATCCTCGGAGACTGTGTGACCCGGCAGTTCCAGATGATTCGCGCGGCGAACCCGCAGGCGGAGGTCTACGTCTGGTCCGACATGTTTGACCCCAATCACAACGCCCAGGAAAAATATTTCCTCGTCGACGGCAGTTTTCACGGCACCTGGAATTACATCCCGAAAGACCTCGTGATCGGGTGCTGGTATTACGAAAAGCGCGACCTCAGTCTCGCCTTCTTTTCCAAACTTGGATACAAGACTTTGGGCGCTGCCTACTATGATGCCGACGACCTCGAAAACCCCAAAGGTTGGATGGAGTCCCTTGACCGCACACGCGGCGCCGTCGGCATCATGTATACGACCTGGGAAAACAAATACCAGTTGCTGCCGGCTTTTGGCGATTTGGTCTCGCAGCGCTAACTCAACCGGGCGCAGCGGAAGATAGAAGGGACGTGATTGTGGTTTTTCCACTGGTGCCCCGCAGCCGCAGTGATTGCTGATCCCACCAGCCTGTCGTCGGCGCTTTCGGACACGTCGTCATGTCTCCGCCGATTTCCCAAATGTCCTGATCATCTGCTTGGGCCAGCAGGGCTGGCCATAAGTCGACTGCCAGCGCTGAGTCGGACCCTCCTCATTCCTCGCTGGCCCGTACTTTGGGGTGGAAAGGTGGATGGCGATCGCCGGGTGAGCCGCTATGCCTTTGGGCTTGTGGGGCCATAGGAGACGGGCCATAGTCGTTGCTCTGCCAAGGCTTACCGCCAGCGCTGCGCTATTCCGGGATGGTTCTCACGGCCAGTAAAGTCGCGTCCCCGGGGACGTAATTTTCAACCGGAACGGAAATGAGGGCTTGGAAGAAAGGTGGGACGGTTTTGTGATCGGGTGAGGCCGCCAGAAGCGCCTTGCGGAGCTCCGCGAGTCGTTCGCCGTTGGTGACGTACTCGGCGGCGGCCTGAGTGCCTTGCGTAAACACTCCGTAGAGAAGAAGCAGGCGCTCCTGCCGGGTATGGCTGGGGGCCATGAAAATCATTCCGTAATCTTGTGTGAGGCGGTTGGTGACGGGGTCAAATTTGGGGGAATAAACAGACTGCTCCGCAGGGCCCGGGGCGTTGTTCCTGAAAACTCCCCCGCTAACGGAGAATCCCGGCTGGTTCACGAACACCCGATTCGTCCACGGATTTGCCCCTCCCAGGACGATCGTGTTGCTTCCCTGGATCTCGGAGAAGTCGGATAAGCGGCTGGGTTTGACCCGTATGGTCAACCCGTGTCTTTCGAACAGTTGCGAGAGACGGAGCAGGCCGAGTGCCTCCCCAATTCCGGTGAAGTCTGTGGTGGTAGAAACAAAGACAAAGCTCTTGAGCTCACGGAAGTGGATGGTATCGTGAAACTCAGGGAGTTTGCTCT
This sequence comes from uncultured Acidobacteriota bacterium, assembly GCA_963719115.1. Lineage (GTDB taxonomy): Bacteria > Acidobacteriota > Terriglobia > UBA7540 > UBA7540 > Bog-366. The sequence continues at coordinate 12,581 of CAVRBF010000079.1, forward strand.
TGGAGATAATCATACCATCGCGTAAAGTCTCCGCCGTGTCTCCGTCCGTGGCGAGACGAAGCAGGGGCGGTGTCGGCACGATAACGAGCGGTTCGCTGCCCGACGCCAAAAACGGCTTCCAGAACCATTCCCCGCTTTCCGCCAGAGCGGACGCTGGCGCCTTTGGCTCGAGCCGTGAGTTCACGACAAAACGTTCGCGAATGTAGAGAGACAAAAGAGTTACACAGGCCAAGCCCAGGCAGACCACGACAGCATATCCCCATCGGAAACTGTGCCGATGAATTTCCGCTGCCGGCCCATTTCCAGCGGCAGGAGTTGGAGAAGCGTCCCCATCAAGCTTGACTCTCTTGAATACCGGAGCGTAGTGGCCCGGATGTAGTTCAATCCGGATCAAGCTGTCCTTGCCTTCTTCCTGATAATAGTTTTTGAGGGTGCGGCGAATTTCGTGCGCTTGCACACGCACGATCGGGTCTTGCTGCGGATCGAAGTCCTTTCCTCGTTCGTAAACTTCCACGCCGATCAGATATTCATTGAGCTTGCTGTCCTCGCCCAGAAAAGTTTGTCCACTGGTGAACTCCAGGAAACGTCTCCGCATGGGAGCCTTGGAGAAGTGTCTGCTGCTCAGGATCCTTTGCAATTCATTCTGCTTTTCGTAAAGCGTCAAGGGCACGGATTCAGGAGAGTTGCTTGATGACATCGAACCTACTCGTAAGCAAGAGGCCGTCTCACAACACACTACGGTCCCAGCCAATGGGCGGGATTGTACAGGTGTCAGCGTGTCGAGTCAATACACATTCCGCGGGCATTGACGAGAGCAAATAACGGTTAATGCCGACGTTATCGGCGGCTTGCCCAGCGTGGAGTTCTCGTTTTGACGCACCCAAGCGCGAACAATACTCGGCTCTTTCTAAAGCGGTTGCACGCCCAGCCTCACCCACGCGTGACCTTAGCCAATGCATAGAAGCTGACTTGGTCACGATTCGCACCCGCCGGTCGGAGCCAAGTCCCTTATCCTCAGTGGAATACGTCCATCTCGACGAGACTTAACGGAGGTATTAACAGGAATATCCTTGCGGCCAAGCCGCGGATGGCGTTCCATGCTCACGTCGCGAAAGAATTCGGAAGCGGATTTCACCAAAAGGAAAACGCAGCACTGTTAAGTTTCAGGTCGGCACACGCGTGAGTTCCAACTAGCGTTCATTCCCAGGCACCGCCTCACAGTGCCGATTCCTTTCTCCAAGCGTCGGGTTCACAACGAAGGAGGAAATGATATGAGGAAGTCGGTGCGTATTTTTTTGCTCTGCTTGGGACTCCTGTTCCTGCCCAGATGGGCATTTTGTCAGGGCCAATTGGGCGCCTTAACCGGATCAATTTCGGATCCGAGCGGGGCAGTAGTCCCGGCAGCCGATATCACCATCACCAATGTGGACACGCAGGTGACCTGGACCGTTAAGAGTTCCAAAGCGGGTTATTATCGCGTGCCCGTTCCCCCCGGAAGGTATCAGGTGGAAGCTCGCAGCCAGGGTTTCAAGGCCTCCATAGCAACAAACATCGTCGTGCCGGTGGAACAAGTTGTGACCATTGACCTTACGCTCCAGATTGGCAGCGCCGCTCAATCCGTCACGGTGACCACAGAAGCACCTTTGCTCACCACCTCCACGGCCGAAGTGGGAACGGCGATCACCCCCCAAGAGTTCCAGACGCTCCCGGTCATACTTAGCGACGGCGGGCGGCCCCTGGACGCGTTTGTTTGGGAGAGTATGCCCGGCACTACGCCGGACTGGAATGGCAGACAATCGATCAACGGTGGCCAAGATTCGAGCCACCTCATCCTCATCGACGGCGCCAGCATCGCCCGTTACGACTGGGACAATATGGGGGAATTCCAGCCCGGGGCGGATTCCGTCGGTGAATTCAAGGTTCAGTTGAGCAACTATTCCGCGGAGTACGGAGAAACGGGCGGAGGGGTTGTCAACTTCTCCCTTAAGTCCGGCAACAACCAGTTCCACGGAGGCGGGTTTGAATACAACGTCAATCCCATGTTCAACGCCGACGGCCTGTTGAACAACGCCTATGGTTCGCCCAAGAGCACTTATAAGGAAAACAACTTCGGCGGCAACCTGGGCGGCCCCATTCGGAAAAACAAGACCTTCTTCTTCTTCAACTACGAGGGAGACCGCTATAGCCAGTATGCCTTCGGTGGCCTCACGACGGTGCCGACCAGCGGGATGCTCAAGGGAAACTTCAATGGATGGTTGGGCAGTGAAGTGGGCACGGACGCGTTGGGACGCGCGGTCTATAAAGACGAGATTTACGACCCCACGACCACCCGACTCGTACCGGCCGGCACTATTGATCCTGTCACAGGATTAACCAACAATAGCGGGGCGGATGCCGTGATGCGCGATCCCTTTGCGGGCGGTGGCGTCCTGAACCAGGTCCCGACGGGAGAGTTCAGCGCCGCCACCTCCACCCTCCTGCAGTACTTCCCGACTCCCCAGTACAATACCCTAACCCTGAACATTCCTCATTATGGTGGCACCTGTTGCCCAGTATTCAGGCGCGACGCCTATACCACCAAAGAGGACGAGGTGATTAACGACAAACAGAAACTGAGTGTTTCTCTCACCGTGGCGATCCGGCACCGCTACCACAATAGTCCCAGCTCCGACAGTTGGGCGCCCTGGCCCGACCAGCCCCTCACCGGGGCCTACACGCAGGATGTGGGCGGGCCTCAGTTGCGCATCATGCACACCTGGACGATCAACGACCACTCGGTGAACGTCCTCTCGCTGGGTTACAACCGGTTCGCGGACAGCAACCACAATTCCAACGACGGCAAGTACACGGCCGCCATGAATATTGCGGGAGTCCTCAATAATTGCCTCCCCGCCATGAGCTTCAAGGACAACAACGGCATCCCATTCCTGCCGTCAATCGGGAGCAGTTGCGGCACCCGAGATCCGGAGGAAAGTTATCTCTACCAGGATACCTTCAGCACCACGCGCGGCAGGCACAGCCTGAAGTTCGGGGGGGCCTACCTCCGCTACCGCTCCAACAACTACGAACCTGGAGACGTGTCCGGGAGCTTCGCCTTTAATAACCTGGAAACCTCGCTCCCCGGGTTCATCACGACTACGGGGCACCCGTTCGCCAGCTTCCTCCTGGGCGCCACCGACAAAGCAAGCACGAGCATTTACACCACCGAGCCGGGCTATCGGCAGGGGGTGATGTCCTTCTTCGCGCAGGACGACTGGCGGGCGACCTCCAAGCTCACTCTCAACCTCGGAGTGCGCTGGGAGATTCCCACCCCCAGAACCGAAGCCTTCAACCGCATGGCCCAATTCGACCCCACGGCGGCGAATCCGCTGCCCAGCGGCGGGTCGATTCCCGGCGCCCTGGTCTGGCTGGGTAGTTGCTCCGGCTGCCGCAAAGGCTCTTCTTTCCAGAATTACTACTTCAAGGAATGGGCGCCGCGTTTGGGCCTGGCTTACCAAATAAACCATAAACTGGTCATCCGCGGCGGGTACGGGATCAGCTATCAACCTCCCATCGAAGGCGGGTGGGGACCGGAGCAGTTCTTCGGGTTTAACTCCAGCGTAGTAGTCCACCGTCAGTCGGGCCAGATTAACGCCGTGAATCCGCTCATGTACCTTTCCAAATTCGCGAGCGGTTCGCCGCCCGGACAGGTGGGCATGCCCAAGTTCACAGGCACGCTGCCGAACACGGATCCCACAAGCATGAATGGGAATGGCGTCAACTACTACCCCGCCAACTCCCTGGCCATGCCTTACATCCAGAACTGGAGCGCCGGGTTCCAGTACCAACTCCCGCATGAGATCGTCTTGGAGGCCAATTACGTAGGGTCAAAGGGCTCACGACTGATCAACTACGATATGGGAGGAATCAATCAGGCGCCCGCAAAGTATATGGGCGTGGGGGACATTCTGGCGGATGACCTCGGGGCGGATTTGAGCAACCCCACTACCGCGACGACGCTCGCCCAATACGGCATCACCAAATTACCCTACCCCACTTTTGAAACGGACAACTACGTCAATTCGGTGTCCTCGGCGCTTCAGCCCTACCCACAGTACAGCGGCGTGCAGAACGATTCTCCCGGCCTCGGCACCTCGACGTATCACGCTCTGGAACTCACGGTACGAAAGAACTCGACGCACGGCCTGACGTTCATCGGCGCCTACACTCTCTCCAAGGACATCTCGGACAGCGCCAGCGCGATGCGGTACTACAACGTGTACATTCAGGACATCTACAACCGGAAATTGGAGAAAACCCTGGTGTCCTTCGACTATCCGGAAGTCGTGAAATTGACCTGGATCTACGCCCTGCCCTTCGGCCACGGCCAGCGGTGGCTGAATTCGTCCCACTTAGCTGACCGGTTCTTGGCCGGCTGGCAGGTGACGGCCATTCAACGTTACGGCTCGGGGGACCCCCTGTCCATCGGCTCGGCTTTGTCCCCCTCCATCACCCCGTCGATCCGGCCGGACGTCCTTTCCGGCGTCGCCAAGACGGTAACGCCCAAAGGGTTGAACGCCCTCCTTGCATATGACCCCAACACGGGGGCCGTCACCAACGGGACTGCCTTGCTCAACCCCGCGGCGTTCGCCGATGTACCTACCTCACCCAACAACAGCTTCCCGCTGCGCCTGGGAACGGCCCCGCCGTACCTGCCGAATGTCCGGGGGCCTGGTCACGAAGCGGAGGACTTCGGTCTCATCAAGGACACGCAGATCACCGAACGGGTCAAGCTTCAGCTCCGTGCGGACTTCCAAAACGTCTTTAACCGCACCGGGCTCGGCGACCCGGACACCTCCTTGGGCGACTCGCCTCCGTCCCAGGGCGGCACCTTTGGCTTGATCATGGCCCCGATGAATGGTCCACGCACCGTTCAAATGGGTATGCATATAACTTTCTGATCGTTGTTTCGGAACTTGATCTCAACGGCCCGCCTCGCGGCGGGCCGTTCTTTTTCGATGTGGCACGGGCATCTTGCCCGTGAAGGAGACATGGCCCCACCGGCCATCGCAAAACCTGCTGCGGGCATCTTGCCCGCGCTCCTTCATGGCCAGGATGGCCATGCCACAAGCAGCGTGGCACGGGCATCTTGCCCGTGAAGGAGAGATGGCCCCGCGGGCCAGCGCAAAACCTGCTGCGGGCATTCTGCCCGCTCTCCTTCATGGCCAGGATGGCCATGCCACAAGCAGCGTGGCACGGGCATCTTGCCCGTGAAGGAGACATGGCCGGCAGGCCATAGCAAGAGGGCAAGTCCCCATGAAGAAAACGGGCTACCTAGCGGAAATCAAAATTCGCCAGGGTGCATACCTTCCCCACTGGACGCGCGACGGCGCCGTTTACGCGGTGACCTTTCGGCTGGCCGACTCCCTGCCGGAATCAGTGGTTAGATCTTGGAAATTCGAACGCCTCAACATCCTAAAGACCGCTGAGCAATTGAACCGCCCCCTGACCCTCGCGGAGGAGAGGCGCCTGGACAAGCTTTTCTCAGAGACCGTTGAAGCCTACTTGGACGCCGGTGCAGGTGAGTGCTGGATGCACAGAGATGACATTGCGGCAGTAGTCGCGAGCGCCCTGCAACACTTTGAGGGCACGCGATATGTGTTGGCCGCGTGGTGTGTGATGCCCAACCACGTTCACACGGTGGTTGAGCCTCTTCCCGGCTACGAACTTCCGGGCATTGTGCACTCGTGGAAGTCGTTTACCGCCAAGCAAGCAAATCGCCTGATCGACAGGACCGGCCAATTCTGGCAAGCCGAGCCCTACGACCACTTGGTTCGAGATCAAGAAGATTTCGCCCGCCAAGTGGAGTATGTGTTGTCAAATCCGCTCCGCGCTGGATTGAGAAACTGGAAGTGGGTGGGAAGCTACGCGGCATTGCCTCGGTAACGACGTGGCACGGGCAACGTGGCACGGGCATCTTGCCCGTGAAGGAGAGATGGCCCCGCGGGCCATCGCAAAACCCGCTCCGGACATCCCGCCCGCGCTCGTTCATGGCCAGGATGGCCATGCCACAGGCAACGTACCACGGGCATCCTGCCCGTGAAGGAGACATGGCCCCACGGGCCATAGCAATACAAGCTGCGGGCATCCCGCCCGCGCTCGTTCATGGCCAGGATGGCCATGCCACAGGCAACGTACCACGGGCATCCTGCCCGTGAAGGAGACATGGCCCCACGGGCCATAGCAATACAAGCTGCGGGCATCCCGCCCGCGCTCGTTCATGGCCAGGATGGCCATGCCACAGGCAACGTGGCACGGGCATCTTGCCCGTGAAGGAGACATGGCCCCACGGGCCATACCAATACAAGCTGCGGGCATCCCGCCCGCGCTCCTTCATGGCCGAGACGGCCATGCCACAGACTGCGGCTCATCCACCGCCAAAATCTGGTCCGCCTTGACGTCGCGGAGGGTTTGTACGATACCGCTGGGCCAGCGTATTTCCAACTTCTCCACGATCGTCGCCGGCCCCAGACCAAAGTACACACGTTTGTCCGAGGAGGAAAGATAACTGCTGGCCGTGGTCACCGTGGCATACTGCGCACCGCGAGCCGTGACCACCTTGACTTCCGCCCCGATGGCGTCGCGATTACTCTTGTGTCCTGTCGGCTTCAAAATGAGCCAATGGTTGCGCGTGGCTGTCTGGTTCAGGAGCACGTGAGCCGGCCCTTCACTGGTCGATACGACGGCGTCGATACGGCCGTCATTATTGATGTCACCCACCGCCATCCCCCGGCCGGCCCACGCCTGATGAAAGATCTCGCCGGACGCCGCGGAGACGTCCTCGAAACCTTTGCCGGTATTCCGGACCAGCAGCATGGGCTCGCGATAGTGCAGATTGGGGTTGACCTGGTCCACCGTGTCCATCACGTGCCCTTGCGAGACGAGCAGGTCTTTCCAGCCGTCATTGTCATAGTCGATGAAGCGCAGGGCCATGCCCGAGTGCTGCATGGTGATGTTGCCGAGTCCGCTCGAATCCGTGGCATACTTAAAGAAACCCTTGCCTTCATTCTCGTAGAGCGCGTACCTCTCGAGGGCCAGGTCGGCCACTGCCAGATCTGGCAATCCGTCGTTATCGTAGTCGGCAAAGTCCACGCCCATGCCGGCATAGGTGCGCCCGCTGTCAGTCACACCCACACCTGCCAATAGCGCAACTTCCTCAAAAGTGCCGTTGCCTTTGTTGTGGTACAGGAACCCCGGCATGGAGTCATTGGCCACATAGACGTTGACGTGCCCGTCGCGGTCGTAATCCGCGATGGCAATCCCCAAACCCTTGCCTGGCTTGGCAAGTCCGATCTGGCGCGACACCTCGGTAAACGTACCATCCCCATTGTTGTGATACACCAGCGGGGCGATGGCGGGGAAACTGTCGGGCCGGCAATAGGTCCGGAGCGTCCCGTTCACCAGGCACAAGTGGTCCTGGAAATCCCACTGCACGTAACGCAGAACCACCAGGTCGAGAAAGCCGTCGTTATCCAGGTCTACCCAAGCCGCGCTGGTGGACCAGCCGCTGCCGCCCACTCCCGCCTTTTCCGTAACATCGGTGAACGTTCCGTTGCCATTGTTGTGGTACAGCCGGTCGCCCCCGTATTCGGTGACAAACAAGTCTTCATAACCGTCGTTGTCGTAGTCTCCCACGGCCACGCCGTATCCGTAGCCCTTCCCCTGCACGCCCGCTCGCTCGGTCACGTCTTCGAAGGTGCCGTCAGGTTTCTGGTGGTACAGGCGGTTCCAGTACTTAGGGTCCGTCTTGCGCGGGATGGCGCCCAGCGGAGTGGGATCGCTGATGGGCGCGCCGTTCACCAGGAAAATGTCCAGCCGACCGTCGTTGTCATAATCGAACAGGGCGACGCCTGAACCCATGATCTCCAGCATGTATTTCTTCGCGGTTTGGGAGGCGTAATGATGGAATTGCACTCCGCGGGCGACGGTGACGTCCACGAAGTTCCCCGGCACAATTTCCGGATGCTCCGCCGGCAGGCCGGGCTTCGCCCGCTCATCCAGAAGCCAAAAACCGAGAACAATCACCGCGGCAGCCGCCATGGCACGCCGTAAGCTCATGTTACCTCGTTCACCAAAATCACGTTTCGAAGTTCCCTCGTGAGCATCATCGCGCAAAGCACCTTGGAGTGCGGTAGCAGCAGCTACCGCCTTCCCCGAGTCTCCCCATACGTCATGAACGCCCACTTTCGGGCTGCCGTGCGAAACAGAAAAGCGGTAGCTGCTGCTACCGCACTCCAAGGCGCTGCGCGCACGTTGGTAAAGGGGACACACCGGCAGCTCATATCACCTCGGGTCCTGATCGGGGGTCGAATGCGCGCCCACGCTGGCCGCGTAGAAATCAAGTTCCGCCCTGGCCTTCTCCATTTGCCCAGCTCTCCGATACAACTGTCCCAGCATGAAGTGCAAACGCGCCACCTTGGGAGCAAGCTCGATGGCTTTCTCGACCTCCTGCTGAGCGGCGGGGAGATCATTCAGTGCTGAGTAAGCTTTCCCCAGCTCTTCGTGTGCGTCGGCCACGGCCGGCTCCATTTGGACCGCCTGCCGTAGATAAGGCAAAGCCTCTGCCGGCCGGTTCTGCTTCAGCAGCACGCGGCCGAGGCCGAGGTACGGCGCGGGAACGTCCGGCTTCGACGCTTCCCAGCCGATGGCGGTCTTGTACGCCGTCGCGGCGTCCTCCAACCGGCTCAACAACTCAGAGCACCACCCGATTCCCGTTTCCGCAGAAGCTACCCGCGGGGCGAGCGCGAGAGAACGTTGATAGGCCTGGATGGCAGCTTCGAATTCTTGCTCGTCCGTCCTGACCTCCCCCAGCGCCTCCCAGGCGCCGGCATCGCCAGGCTCCATTTCCAGGGAGCGAGTGAGCCACTTATCGGCGTCGCCATAAAGGTACAGCGCCAGGCAATCAAGCCCCACCATCTTGAGTTCGACGGCGCTGAGCGCGCGGTGCTGGGACGCTTCTTCGAACTCCGCCCGCGATTCCTGCCAGCGCTGTTGAACGAAGCGAATGAATCCCAGCAACGCATGGCCGTTCCCCGCGTCCCCGGTGGTCTCCAGGAACTTCCGCGCGCGCGCTTCGGCCTCATCCGGCGCCAGCTCGACAGCGCGCGTAAGGTATTTCACCGCCTCCTGGAGTTTGTTCTGCTGCTGGAGGACGCGGCCGAGATCCCAATAGGGTGTGGGGTCCTGAGCCGTTTTTGACGATTGCCACGCAATGATGTTCCTGTAGGCTGCCGCCGCCTCGTCCCAGCGGCCCATCCGCTCGCAGGCGCTGCCTATGCCATTCTCCGCATACACATTCTTCGCGTCCAGCTTCAAACACTCGCGAAATACGCCCACGGACTCGCTGTATCTCGCGCGCAGGAACTTGGCCTGCCCGAGGTCATTGCAGGCCTCGAGGTCATGGGGATCAAGCGCGAACGATCGGGAGAGCCACAGGTCGGCGCTCGCATAGTCGTTGAGCATTGCCTCACTCAGGCCCATGATCTTCGACTCGAAAGCAGATGGCCGGCGTAACTTCGCGGTTTCCCCGTACTCGCGCAGCGCCTCCGCGGGTTTTGATTGTTTGAAGAGGATAAACCCGAGCACGGCGTGTCCATCCGGAGAGTTGGGCCTTTGTTCAAGGAATTGGTGGATGACGGGCAGCGCCGCGTCCAGATTCCCTTCGCGCACGAGAGATCGTGCCTGGACCAGGAGAATCTCGGGGGAAGTCACCCGCGAGGTTCCCGTCGCCGGCGGGGCACCGGCTTGCCCGGCGAGGTGCACCGTGGCACCTAACCAAGCGACCGCGAGGACAAGGGCTCCAGCCTTCACCTTCCCTTCACCTCCACGATCTGATCGCCGCGGGTCACCACCCGTCAGGATTCGGACAAAAAAGGCCGAGGCAATCGCGGCAGACGAGCATACTCCGCCAGCGGGCGCAAAGTACAGAGTTACGATCGCGCAGAACCGTCCGGTTGGGTGTAAGATGACCGAACGTTATGAATACTTGGAGTACGAAGAGGTTGCCGTATCGGATTCCCTGCCATAGGCCTGACGGCTATGGCAGGACTTCTAATATTCCTCAACTCATGCCGCCACCAGGAGTCGGAACAAGCCGGCATCGTACCCCGCGACGCGAACGTGATACTCATTACACTGGACACGACGCGCGCCGACCATCTTAGTTGTTACTGCCCGGGGCATGCGCGAACTACCCATCTGGACGCTCTGGCCGCGCGCGGCGTACGCTTCACGCATGCCACCGCGCAAGTACCGCTCACCCTGCCTTCGCACGCCTGCATCATGACGGGCGCTTATCCGACGGTGCACAAGCTGCGCGACATGGGAGGATTTGTTCTGGACAAGTCGCATCCCACGATGGCTTCCCTTGCCCAGGCGGCGGGATACCAAACTGCCGCTTTTGTGGGCTCGCGCGCGGTGGCTCGGTATTTTGGCCTCGCCCACGGCTTTGACACCTACGACGACGATATGGGAACGCAGACGGAGGAAGGAAAGCTGCCCGGCGTCTTTCCGGAACGGCGCGCCGGCGTGGTGACCGACCATGCCCTCGAGTGGCTGAAGCAAAATGCCCATCGGAAGCTTTTCCTGTGGGCGCACTACTACGATCCCCACCAGCCTTACGACCCTCCGGAGCCTTACCGGCATGAGTATGCGCAGAGTCTCTACGACGGCGAAATTGCCTACATGGACGAACAAGTGGGCCGTTTGCTGGATGGCCTGGACCAATTGGGGCTCACCGCGCGCACGCTGGTGATCGCGGTGGGCGACCACGGTGAAAGCCTGGGCGAGCACGGAGAGTTGACGCACGGCGTCTTCCTCTACGATGCCACCCTGCATGTTCCGCTGATAATGGCCGGCGCCGATGTTCCGCGGGGCAAAGTGATCGACGATCAAGTGCGCTCGATCGACCTGCACCCCACGGCGATGGCGTTTCTTCACCTGGCAGTATCGCCGGAAGCGCAAGGTGTAAGCCTCTGGCCACTTATCCAACGGGGAACGCACGTGCGCTCGAATTACTCCTATGGAGAAACCATATATCCACGGACATACATGGGCTGGTCAGAACTGCGCGCCATGCGCACGGACGATTGGAAGTTCATCGTGGCGCCCCACCCCGAACTCTACGACCTGCATCGTGATCCCGGCGAACTCCAAAACCTCATCGCCCACCAGCCGGCGGTAGCCGACCAACTCCAAAAGCAGATCTGGGCGGTTGCCGGAGCGCAAGCCAAGACGGAAAAGCTAACCACCGCGCCCGTGGATGTGCAGACGCGCCAGGAGCTCGAGTCATTGGGATATGTGAGCGGAGGATCAGCGCATGAGATCCAGCTCGGCTCCGATGCTCCTGACCCCAAGGACCGGGTGGCGGTATTGAAAACGATTCATCAAGCCGAGGAATACCTGGACGCGCATGATAACGTGCGCGCCGCTGAAACCATGGAGCAGGCGCTGCGCCAGGACCCCGGCAATCCCATGGGCTATGTCTGCCTGGCCATGGCCGATGAGCGCGCGGGCCGCTACGATCGGGCTCTGGCGGTTTACCAGGAAGCGATCCAGCGGCACATTTTCACCGATATGATCTATTCACGCTTAGGCAAGCTCTACTTGCGTCTGCACCAATGGGATAAGGCCGTGGACGCCATGACGCACGCCCGGGAGGCAAATCCCACCGACCTCGAGAACTGGCGAAACCTGGGCACCGCGGAATTGCAACTGGGACGCGTGGATGAGGCGGAACGGGCTTTTAAGGCCATAACCGTCCAGAACGATCATTACAGCCCCGCCTATAACGGACTGGGCCTGGTAGCCATTCAGCGCGGTGACGGCGACGCGGCACGCCGCGATTTCGAAAAGGCCGTCGCGCTTGATGCTACGGAAGTCGAGCCGATCCTGAACCTCGGCGTACTCTATGACAAGGCCGGCAACAAACCCATGGCGTTGCGTTACTATCAGCAGTTCCTCGAAAAGGCATCCCCCAAGGATTACGGCGAACTGATTCCGAAGGTGCGCGCTGCCGTGCAGGATCTAAAAAACGGCGTCTAAGCGGCCCGAATTTTTCCCCATGCGTGATTTCGGAGTGCGGTGACCCCCTCACCCGGCCCGCCCCGGCTGATGAAAACGCCGGTTGCGGTCCACCCTCTCCCCCAAAGGCGCGAGGGTCGGAGATTCAATCCTTTCAAATCACCTCTCCCCTCGCCCCTTTGTCTGGATTATTCACGATTTTTCTAGCAAAAAAAGAAAGGATGCTCTAAAAGGTTGATGAACACTGGGTGTAAGCGCACCCGGCATTCCCTTTTGGAGCATCCCGAAGATGACAGAGTGTATATCACAACAGACCTTCACTTTCTACTCTCATGGCAAGGTACGGGCCAATTTTGATGGCGGGCAGATCAGCAGTGACGCTGGTTTGCTGACCTTGCGCGCCTTTGACGAGCGCCACCATCTCACCGCCGATTTGGCGGAGCCCTTGCAGGACGCCCGCGATGCGCGGCGCGTCGACCACTCGCTGCTGGAGATGTTGCGCCAGCGCCTCTATGCCCTTTGCGCCGGTTATGAGGATGCCAATGACGCGCAGCAGTTGCGTCACGATCCCATCCTGAAAATGGTGGCCGACAAACCGCTGGGCGAGGAACTGGCTTCCCAGCCCACCTTGTCGCGGCTGGAGAACGCGCTGACGGGGCGGGACATCGCGCGCCTGACGCGGCGGGGACTGGAATGGTTCATTCGCGTCGGCGGGGAAGCGGTGCGCCGCCGCGGCGAAATCCTGCTGGATGTGGATTCGACCGACGATCCCACCCATGGAGCCCAGCAACTGAGCATGTTCAACGGCCATTACGGCGAACCGGTCTATCACCCGCTGATCATCTTTGAGCGGCACACCGGCTGCCTGCTCGATGTGCGCCTGCGGCGCGGCAACTGCATCAGCTACAACCGCGTTCTGGGCCGCTTGCGGCGTCTCCTGCGGCGCTTGCGCAGCGCCTTCCCGGAGGTTCCTATTCGCCTGCGGGCCGATGCCGGGTTTGGCTGGCGCCCCTTGTTCGACCTGCTGGAGGAAGAGCGGGTCGAATACGCCATTCGCATTCAACGCAGCAAGCCGCTGCGCCTGCGGGCGGAGCCGGCGGTGGACGCGGCGGCCCGCGCCTATGCCGATTCGCAAAAACCCCAGCGCCACTATACGAGCTTTACTTATCGTGCCCGCAAATGGAAACTGGAGCGCCGCGTGCTCGCCCAGGCCCAGCACAACACCCATGAGAAAACCGTGTATTTCATGGTGACCAACCGCACGGGCGAGGCCGAGACGGTCTGGCAGTTCTACAACGGCCGGGGTGAGTGTGAAAACCGCATTGCCGAGCTCAAGAACGGCTTCCATGCCGATCGCCTCAGTTGTCATCGCTTCCTCGCCAATGCCTTTCGCCTGGTGCTGCATAGCCTCGCCTACAATCTCGTCAACTTGTTTCGCCAGCAACTGCCCGAAGCGTTGCGCACTCTGCAGATCGGCAGCCTGCGCACGCGCCTGTTTAAAGTGGGAGCCCAAATCGTTCAAACCACCCGCTGGGTCTGGGTGCATCTGGCCAGCGCTTGGCCCTACCAGGGCAACTTTCGCGGCGCCGCCCAGGCTTGCGGATAGCCCACTCCATAAGACCTAGCTGGAAAAGCCCTGCGCGCCGCAAAAATCAACTCCACAGCAAAGCTCCCCGGTGGTCACAGCCAAACTGCGCCCGGAGTCCCCCTCTCCTCCCCTGGCAGGGTCAAATACACCTTCCTTTCTCCTCTTCCAACCTGTTCGACCTCCCTCACACTTCACCTTAGCGCCCCTCTAATCCGCCTCCACCCCCCCGCTCCCCGAGCTTCCACGCTCTCATGAATAATCCAGACTTTGGGGGAGAGGGGCCGGGGGAGAGGGGGTCGAGTTGGAACCAGCCAGCTAAAGTGAACAGGATTGGGGCTAATCGCGAACCTTTATTTGTGGTACGCCACCGCGGGCGTGACGATGTCTTCCACGGCCTGGGGATCGCCACTCGCGGGACCATACCAAACGCTCCCACCAAAGGTAGTGACGTAAATCATATCGGGGTTCTGCGGATCTGGAATCACGCGGTGGCCCCATTTGAAGTTGTAGCCCCGAATGCGTGTCCAAGTCTCGCCGCGGTCGATGGAGCGCCAGGCGGACGATTCAAAACCGCAGGCAAATAGAATGTGTGGATCGCGAGGGTCAATGGTGACGTCGTAAACGTGCTCATCGCGGGAGAGTTTGTTCCGCCACGTCGTGCCGCCATCCGTGGAAACGTAGATTCCCCCATCGACTGCTCCGGTGGGCTGATTGCGGCCCCAGGCGGCAAGGTAGAGCCGATTCACATCCTCCGGGTCGATGGCAATTCCGTTCGGACCGTTCACGCCTTGCGGCAAGGGGACTTGCTGCCAGTGTTCGGCGCCGTCTCGCGAGCGGTACAGCGCACCATCCTGCGCGTTTCCGTAACTGCCGTCTTCGCTGCGGCGGGCAGTGACCAGGTACAGAACGCCGCCCTTATTTCGTGCCAGCCGCCAGGCGAAGGGCTCAGGTACCGGCAAGCCATTGTTCTTCAGTGCCCACGTCTTCCCGCCGTCGACGGATTTGAACACGCCTTTGCCCAAACCTGTCACATAGAGGACGCGGGCGTTAGGCGGGCTAGTGGGGTCAAGCAGGATGTGCGTGGCGGCGGTGGGAGGCATGCCGTCGTTTGATGGCCGCCAAGTCTTGCCGCCATCGTCGCTGACGCAAACTCCACCTCGATATCTTTCGGGCGAAGTATGGCGCCACATCTTGGGACGCGGCAGGTCGTGCACGTAACTCATCACACCCCAAACGCGCCCCTTGACCGCGGGATCAAAGGTGATCCAGTAGGTCGTGTTGTTCCAGCGGCGCGGCACGCCGATAGTTGCACTCGTCCAGCTTTGGCCCGCGTTTTCGCTGCGGAACAAGCCGATGTCAGTGTAAGCGATGAACATGCGTTGGGGGTCAAAGGGGTCGAAGAAAACTCCGTAGTTGGTGGTGACGTCCAGACCTGTGGTTGTGTAGGTGTGATCCGGTTGGCGGTGGGAATAGACGGCCTCCCAGGTGCGACCACCGTCCAGCGTACGCATTGTGCGCCCCAAATCGGTGCGGTAGCAAAGGTCGGGATTGTTCGGCGCGACGCCCAGCGAGGTGCCAGGCTCCCCCCAGTCAGTTCCGAAGCGTTCGGAGATCCACGCGTCATGGACGTTGGGCGCGGGGGTCTCCGCCTCTTTCCACACCAGGGTCCAGGTTGCGCCGGCATCACTCGTTCTCGCCACGCCATGAAATGTGCTGCTCCCAATTTGCAGCCCCTCATAGGAAACGTAGGCAACCTCGGGATGGCGCAGGCAGGCCGCGACGCCCGTGAACTCAGGGGCGCCGCCGGTCGCGTCCGCAACGTGGAGCACTCGCCATGTGGGGCCGCCGTTACTCGACATGACGATTCCGCTACCGGCGTCGTCGGATGCCTCCGCTGCCACCATCGCATAGATGGTCAGCTCACCCGTTGAGGAGAACCCTGCCGAAACATCAAGAAACCGCGCCACGCCCGCCGGCGGCGGGGTCTGCGCCCACTTGCCGGCCCTTCGGATGCTGACGGAATTGTTCCCCACGAGATACACCGTGCGGTCATTTTGCGGCGAATGAGGATCGATAAGGATTTTTCGCGGACCGGCAATGAGCCCCTCTGTGCGTTGCCAGTGAGCGCCCCAGTCTTTCGAGATTTGGAGAGCGGATTTCCCCGCCCCGCCAACCGTCGCGTAGAGCGCCTTTGAGTCTTCAGGGTCCACAGCCAGGGCCGTGACCATTCCCGCATCTCCCTGGGACGTGAGAATGCTGGGACTCGCATGGTCATCCGGCATGATGATGTGGGGCGCGGAGTCGGGCGGCGGATACACCAGGCTCCAGGTGCCGCCACGATCGGCGCTCCGCCACAAACCGCCCGCGCCCGCGTAGATCACCTTGGGGTCCACGGGGTCAAAGGTGAAGAACCCGACCGGGTGGCGAAGTTCGAACATGCGCCAGGATCTGCCGCCGTCTTCAGAGATGTAGGCGCCCGTCATGTCGCAGGCCACCAGCACCAGATTCGGATCATGAGGACTCACCGCAGGGTAGAACTGCGCACCCCCGCCTCCGGGACCCAGGATGCGCCACGCATCATGTCGAGGCGCGGAATAACTTGCAGCTTCCTGTGCTACGGCGGGCATGCTAAGAGAGAGTAAGACGAGAAGTACGAAAGCGGCCAAAGTCGCCGGCCAAATGACAGTTTTCTTCATCGCAGGTTTTTCCTTCCGGATCGTGCTCATCTGGAGTCTGCATTTTCAAATCTGGACCAGCCGATAACATAGAACTGCGCGCCCCTGAATGCAATCGTCCGTTTGGGATTGGGCATCTGCGCGCCTCAGCGAGCGAGAACCCACCTGTTCGGCATCGAACCGTGCGGAAGTGGACGAGTGCAACCAGAAACCGAGCTGAGGAAATATGAAGCCTGGCGCGTTGAACCGTTGAAAATGGGGCGGCGGAATCCTAACAGGTGAAGACAAAGTCGCGATTTTTGGCGGGTTCGTCGCTGCCCCTCAGATTCTCGACCATTGAGCCGGTCTCCGCCAGGGCTGCTCCTTTTTCCCCACCACCGAGCCACACCTCGTGCAGACGTAGTCGAAAATTTCTTTATCGAGCAGCACCAGGAAAAGACGCTTTCGCACTGGCATGGCGCGTTTGCAGGTCGAGCAGAAGAGCTGGCTCGCCTCCAAGTCTTCAAAATCCTTTTGTTTGTCCGGCGGCATCATCAGAATTGGAGCCCTCAGAAGCTGTGAAAAATTGCAAAAATCGATCTCACCACAGAGACTGAGGCACAGAGGTCGGAAACTAAAGGGACTTTCCTCAGCGTCTCGGTGCCTCGTGCGTAAACTCGCGCATTTCGCATCTATTTTGCCGAAGTTTTGGCCCAGCAGCAATGCCCGAAACGCCCTGACGACATTCTCCCGGCCCACAACGATGGCCATTTAGGCTGTTGGCGTCGAGTGCTGACCCGAATTCCTTTTGGCTCCATATTCCGTAACTTTACCGTCCACCGCGACCGCGACAAACCTGTTGCTGGCACAATCCTTAAACTGGACGACCTGGTGGCCTGATCGGGCGAGTTGCCCCCACTGGCTGGGCTTGTCGGGGTTTTGCTCGATGGCCGCGGCTGGCGCAGAGATGCGTTTCAATCTCTGCGTTTGGCATTGCAAGATCGAAGTCCCTTCGGGATCGCAGACTCCCAACCCCTGGAGTCTGCGCCAGCCTGCGGGGGCAGGACGTTTCCCACTTTTTCCGCAGTGAAGAACCCGTAAACTGGTCCCCGTCCTCGGCACAAACGACCGCTCTCTATTGAGACCTGCGGGGCGGTGGTTGCCTTGCTCGATGACTAGGCCAGTTTGTGGATTTCGCGGATCCGTGAAGTGGTAATCAGGTTGCGGAAACGGGGATGCTTAAAGGCCAAGTACATTCCCAGCCCGATGAACCCGGGATGGGGGTTTAACCGGCGCCTGCTTCCAAAAGATCCTTCCACTTCCACTTCCACCGGTTCCGGGCAGAAGGTAGGATGACCGGAGATGCGGACGGAAGCGTCGGCGCGCTTGACCAGCCGGTAGCGGTGATGTTTGGTCCCAATTTCCACCACCGTTCCGCAAGCGAGGTCATGCAGGTAAAAACCCTCGCCGCTTCCCTGCCGTTCCGGGGGAAAACCGATTTCCTGTTGCCGATTCGGACCAAGCATAAATAAGTACCCCCTCACTCTGGAGGCTACGTTCACCCTGAGGTGCGGCGGGAATCCGATCGGGAAAATGTTCCCCGTCCGGCCACCATCGCCAGCTCCCGGTGAAGACCTACCCGCACATGCTAATAGCAGAACGACCCCTGTTCAATACGCGATTCACCATAATCCCCCTGTCGGGGATTTACCGCATTCGCTCTTGCGGGTGAAATACGGATACGGGCGCTCGTGGACCCGGGGGGAGAAACGGTGTCAGAGTCCGTCAATCGGTTCAACCTGCAACGGCGCCCTCCCAAGATGGCGGCGCTGCGGCAAAATCAGGACCATTTCCGCATTTTTTGCTTGACAGAACTGCCCGGGTGTGCTAGTCTAGTCATGGTGGCTTATGTTCTGCCGGAGGGAATGCTCAGTCGCGGCGCGGTCCAGTATCCGTTCTCGCGCCGGGGCTTGCCTCGAAAAAGCTCTAGCCTCGTGGCCGACGAGCCATCCCGCCAATTTGTCGGCTTTTTGGACCCGCCAGACCGAAAAACATAAAATTCAGTGAAAGAACCCGATGAGTTGTTGAAAAATAAGCCACTTAAAAACAGACAGAATGCCCGATGCCGATGAGTACTTGATTCCAAGGGACTTAAGCCCCTTCAGTCGTGTTTTTTGCCCTTATTTCATCCATCTCATTTGCCCTCAGTGGATTGGGGTCATTTGGGGCCTTTGTATCCATTCTCTGATCCGCAAAATTCCCCTCCAAATCATGCAAAAAACGAGCTTTTGAGCGGCTTTCCTCACCCCTCCCGGCGCGGGCTGGCTAGCCTCCCAGCGCGGCATTTGCATCCGCACCCTGATCGCGGTACAACAGGGCCGCCGGAGGGGGGAAAGCGGCAGGCTTCCGCCATGGTTGGAGTCTGCCGAGTTGATCTCGTCGGTGTGCCTTGAAAACGAGCAGGGGAAGAAGGTACTCACCGTTCCCCTCTGGACGCGCCTCACTGCCCGCGCCCGCCGCGTTTTACTTTGCCATGAGCCCGCAATGGGCATGCAGGAATTGGGTTAGAATGCTGGCATGCGACGGCGGGAGTTCATTTCGCTGCCGGCACTGGCGCTGGGCGCTTCCCCAACAAGCCTGCGAGCCGACCACCACATTCTTTCGTTAAATCCCTTAATCGTCAACTTCGACCTTTCCACCCTGCAAGGCCGCTATACCGAGGTGGATGACTTCTACATCCGCAATCATTTCCAGATCCCGGCCGTTCCGCAGCCCTACTCACTCCGAATCGACGGCGAAGTGGAGAAGCCGCAGGACCTCCGCATAGATGATCTGCGGCGGTTCGCGAAGATGCAGGCGGGGGCGGTGCTCGAGTGCGCAGGCGATCCGGTGAAGACGGTCAGCCTAGTGAGCGATGGCCGGTGGGAAGGCTGGCGTTTGAATGACGTGATTTCCCTGGCAAAACCGAAGAAGGAGGGCGCCTATGTCCACCTTTTCGGGTACGACGGTTATGCCCGCAGTGTTCCCCTCGAGCGCGCGACAACCGACGGACTGCTGGTGCGCGGATTGAACGCCCGGCCTCTGCTGCGCAACCACGGCGCTCCCCTGCGGGCTCTTTTCCCCGGCTGGTACGGCGCCGACTCCGTGAAGTGGCTGGAGCGGATCTCGCTGGCGCCAGAACCCCTCCCGCCGGAAGGAAACACCTACATGGAGGTCTGGCGCACGCCCTCGGGCGCCATTGAGACCAAACCCCTGCCGAGAGTGCTGGTGAATTCGGTGATCACTGTCCCTGCGGACGGCGCGGTTCTTCACCCGGGCGAGGTGCAACTGCGAGGCGTGGCGTGGTCGGGCAGTGGAAAGATTCAGCGTGTGCAGGCCAGTGCCGACGGGGGGAAAATATGGCGCTCCGCCGACCTCGAGAGCGGCGCCGGCCAGTACGACTGGGTCTTCTGGCACGCCGAGTTGGAAATCGCGCAAAAAGGACCGATGGAATTTGTTTCCAAGGTCACGGACGCTGCGGGAAATACCCAGCCGCCCGCGCGGGACGCACGTCGCGTGGATTCTTACGGCAACAATGTTTGGAGCCGCGTGCGCTGCGTGGTGGTGTAATATGCCCCCGAACGCCGCAGATTGGCGCGCATGAGATATTGCCTGGTCGTGGCGACGGCACTCGTCTGCGCGTGGGTCGGCGGAGGATCACTCCGTGGCCGCGCAATGGTCGCGACAGGTCCGGCGGACGAGTTGCCGTGGAACAACCTCCCTCCCCCACCGCTCATGCAGGGCATCGGCGACGCAACCCTGACCATCAACACCAAGTCACCGCAAGCTCAAGCGTACTTCAATCAGGGCCTGCGCCTGCTGCATGACTTCTGGTATTTCGAGGCTTACAGGGCTTTCCGAGAGGCCGCGCGATTGGACCCTTCCGCCGCCATGCCCTACTGGGGAATGGCCCAGGCGCTCTCGAATTATCCCACCGCGGGCAAGCAAGCGGCGGCGGCCATCGAAGAAGCCAGGGCGATGATGGGGCAACTCTCACCCCACGAGCAGCATTACATTCGCGCTACGACCGCCCTGGTGGAAGATTCCGGAGAAAAAGGCCGTGATGTGTACGTTCAAGAAATGCAATCTTTGATCAAGGAGTATCCCGGCGACCTCAACGCGCCGGCCTTTCTCGCGTTCTTTGTGATGTCGGGATTCGACCCCGACGGCCGACCCACACCCGGTGAAATATACGCGCAATCCCTTCTTCGCGGGATCCTGGCCAAGCATCCTGAAAACGTGGCCGCCAATCATTATTGGATTCACGCCGTCGAGGGGGGACCCAACCCTGAAAGTGGACTTGCGAGCGTAGCCGCAATTTTGCGCGGCGCGCCCAACGCGGGGCACATCGTCCACATGGGCGGGCACATTGCTTATCGCTTAGGGAATTACGAGCAGGCTCGGACGTCCTTTCTCGACTCGCTTCGCGTCGATGAAGCCTACCTGGCCAGGGAGCGCATCCCCGCGCAATACGATGACAACTACGCCCACAACCTGAGTTATCTGGTCGCGGCCTGTGCCGAGGCGGGGCGCCGGCAGGAGGCCATCCATTGGGCGCAGAAGCTCGATGGCCTGCCGTCTCCCCCGGCTTATGCCGCCAGCGCGCTCAACTACGCGATTCCCGTGGGCAGCACGTTGCTGCGCCTGCATCTGCGCTATGCCGATTTCTCCGCCGCCGCGCAAGACAACATCAACTTCGGCGCCGGTGCCGGCGAAGGCGACGCGGCGGCCAGGGATTATCAGCAAGGCATGCAGCTCTATGCCCAGGCGATGGCGCTCGTGACCGGAGCAAAGACCGCTACCGGAATTGACCAGGCGCAGGACGATGCGGAAAAGCTCCGGATTTTGGCCAACGCGCTGGCTGGGCAGGCGTCGCAGGCATCTCCGACCATGAGTGGAATGCCGTCACCGATGTCGGGAATGATTTCCTTCTGGGCGGGCGGGGCCGCGCACCTCCTGGAAATCTCCACCGTCGAGTTGCAGGGTGAACTGGATGTTGCGAAGGGTGATGCGGCGGCAGGATTCGCGTTATTGCAGAACGCCGTCAACAAAGAGCACGCCTTGGGTTACACCGAGCCGCCGTATTACTCCCGCCCCGTCGAGGAATCTTTCGGCGACGCTTATCTGCGCGCCCATGCCTGGGAACTGGCGCGCGAAGCATTCCAACAGGAGCTTCGGGAGCGCCCCAAGAGCGGGTTTGCCTTATACGGCATCGCGCACTCGTATGAGTTGCAGGGCCGGGCCACGGAAGCTGCACAAGCTTACCAGCAGTTCCTTTCCGCTTGGCAGCACGCGGACCCGGATTTGCCCCAAGTCCGACTGGCAAAGGCGTGGCTGGCCCATCGGACTGAGCCGCACCCGGCCGCCGGCACGCGCTAGTGCTTCGCTAAGGAACCGGGGTGGACAACTCCTGCCGGAGCAGGTCGCGGTCCCGGTCGCTCGGCCGTTCCGAGTGTTCAAGCTTCTTTTCCGTTTCCAACATCGCCGCAGCCTTCTGCTCTTGTCCCTGAGCCGAGTACAGCTTTGCGAGTGCCTCGTAAGCTTCGACGAATTTGGGCTCCAGTGTGATAGCGGTTTCCAAATCTTCAATGGCTCCCTGCGGTTTGCCCTGGTGATTGAACACCTGCGCCCGCCAATAGTAGGCTGGGACGGCGTGCGGATCGAGCGCCAGCGCGCGGTCGAGTTCCGCTTCACTTGCTGCCAAGTCACCCATCCTGCAAAGGGCCACGCCCAACTCCCGATGATTTAGGGCGGAGTCAGGGCTTAAGGCGACAGCGCGCTGAATCGCTGCGCGCGCCGCCGACAGGTCCTCCAATTCAAGTCTGCTCAAGCCCTCGAGGAGGTAAGCGCGATCATATCGGGGAGCCAGGCGGAGCACGTTGACGCATGCGTCGGCGGCACGGGTGTAGTCTCCCAAAAAGTAGTAGCAGAGTCCCATTGCATAGAGCAGGTCCGGCTTGTCCCCTTCACGAGCGCGTGCCTTAGTAAGTTTGGCGAGGGCCGGCAGGAATCGACCCTGCATCTGGTCCAGCCACGCGGAGACTACAAGGTAATCGACGTCACCGGGCACGGCGTTGAGAGCCAGTGAGACGTCGGTTTGCGCCAAGGCCAAGTCACCGGTCAGGGCGCGAGCTTCTGCCATTAAGATCATGGTTTCGCCCGGCTTGCCTGTACCTTGGGGAAGATCTTTGAGAATTTCCAGAGCTTCGGCAGGATTACCGGAATGCACACAGACACTCGCCAAAAGAAGTCCGGCGTCGGCGTCCTGCGGTTGCAGTTCAACGGCGCTTTCGAGCAACGTCCGAGATTGAGATAATTGCCCGTACTGAAGACACAATTGCGCGAGGGCAACGAGCAGTCGAGGATCATCCGGGATCGCCACCGTTGCGTCGTCTGTAAGCTGGCTGGCGACCTTGACGTTTCCGGCTTGGAACTGCGCGCGAATCAGAGTGCTCCAGATTTGCGGGCTAGCGGGTGAATGCTGGCGCGCCTCTTCAAGGTAGGGGATCGCCTCCTGAGCATGTGCTTCGTCAAGCAGGGCAGTCCCCAGCGCATAGCGGGCGGGCATGCTGTGCGGGTCACGCGCAAGCACCACACGCAATTCGCGGGCGGCGGCTTCCGGTTGATGAGTTCGCAGGTACGCAGATCCCAACCCGTAGCGCGTGAGCACCGAATCATTGCCCAACTTGATTGCCTGCTGGAAGTCGGCAATGGCTTGGCCCAGTTTTCCGGCGCCGCTCTCAGCCACAGCAAGATACCCAAGGTTGACGCCTGAAGGGTCGGTCTTCACGAGGGCAGAGAACACCTCGATGGCCCGCGCGAAGTCCTTCGCTTCGAGCGCTTGCACTCCCTGCTGCAAGCGCTCGCTGGGCGTTTGTGCGGGTGTGGCCGGCAGGGATGCGAGAAGAACGATCAGGCTTAGCGTCAGACGAGCTAACGTTGGCTGCATCATGAACACCGTGAACGCTTCGCCGCGAGTGGCGGACATGGGAGACTGGTCCCGACACAAACGCCCCGCCAAGATTCGAAACGAAGTACGACACAGCCGCGATTCGCTGGTCACATTTGCCGGACGGCCTGACAAGGGAACTCGCTTGAATCGAGCAGCGGCGACTACGGTTGAGCGGCATTGCTCAAGTCTTTTTCCGTGTCGCTCAGGTGCTCCGTCATGGCCATTTGCGCTCCTGGCGCATCGCCTCGGCGAATAAATTCGTAGATGGTCTCATGCTGTTTGATGCGAAGGGGCAAGAGGGCCGGCCCGGAGAAACTGACCATCCGGCTCTGACGCAACAGCTCTCGCAGCGGTTCGAGGATGACGAGGACCATGGGGTTCTTGGTGGCGCGAGCAATCTCGGCGTGAAACTCCACGTCGGCGTTGACGTGTTGTTCGGAATCGCCGGGTTGCGCGCGCATGATCTGAAGCGCCCGCTCCATCGCCCCCAGATTTTCCGGGGAGCGCCGTAGGGCGGCCAAGCCAGCGACGGCTACTTCGATGATTTTGCGAACCTCCATCAGGTGCTTCAGTTCACCGGCTTTGCGCCGCAAGAGCAATTTGAGCGGCCGCGAAACCGACTCGTGGTGCGCTTCCAATACCACCGTCCCGAAGCCGTGGTCGACTCGGATCAGGCCGCTATTCTCCAGCACCTTTATGGCCTCACGAATGACCGTCCGGCTGACGCCCATCTCCTCGCCAAGCTCGGCTTCGGTGGGCAGAACAGTGTGGGGCGGCCACTCGCCCGCAACGATCTTTTCGGAAATGACTTCCGCGACGTCCTTATGGAGCGCACGGCGAGATTTGGAAAGTCGGACAGTCATGATGGTTCCTCGCGACACCAATCCGAGGGCAGCGGATCAATTTGCTTCATTGGAAAAGCGCTTGACATATGATGTCATATATCATATACAGCAATTCGGGCAAAAAGTCTTATACATAGTTTACGGGAACTCTTAACAAGGATTCTGCCGTCGCTGATCCGGCAAGCGCACGGTCTGAACTGTTGTCAACGGTGATATCTAATATGTTTTGTTCCCCTAAAATCCTTCCGAGGAGCGTGTCTATGAAGCCAAGGACCAGCCTTGAGCAAGTTTGGGCGCCGGCCTATTGGGCCAGCTCCCAGAGGAGCCTTACACTTCTGGTGGCACTTCTTGCCACCTTTTTCGTCCCTCCCGCGTATGCGCAACTCTACACTTCCGACATCGTTGGGACGGTAACCGACGCAACCGGCGCAGTGATGCCGGGGGCGCAGGTCGAGCTTATCAATGTCCGCACCGGCGTAAAGCAGCACACCCAAACCAACCAGGCCGGCGATTACGTTTTCCAGTATTTGGAAACAGGCACGTACACCCTGACGGCTGAGGCCCACGGCTTCAAGCGCCTCGTGCAGGAGAATATTCTTGTCCAGCCGTTATCCAAAGTGAGCGTCAATGTGGTCTTGGAGCCAGGAGCGGTTACGGAGGCAGTGACCGTCAAAGCGGCTCCCCCGCTGCTGCAAACCCAAACCGGCGAACAATCGACGACGGTGGATAACGCCCAAGTGGAGGACTTACCTCTTGACCGCAGCGAATTGAACCTGTCCGGCAATCCTGGCGGCATCCTTGATTCGATCAAGCTGCTTTCCCCGGGCGTCGCGATGGATTCCAGCAATACCTGGACGGTTTCCGAAGGCGGCGTTACCCGGCGGGACCAGGACTACATCGACGGCGCGATGGTGACCCAGACGGTCTATGAAGGCAATGCGGTTGATCCCGTTCCCGACGCCGTTCAAGAGGTCAAAGTGATGACCAATTCTTTCTCCGCCGTCTACGGGCAGACGGGGGGGTCCATTACCCTGGAGACCACCAAGAGCGGAACCAACCATTTCCATGGTGACGCTTACGACTATTTGCAAAATACCAAGCTCAATGCCGGCGACCCGTTTGTGCACACCGTTACTCCCATCGTTTACAACGAGCCGGGTTTCTCCATCGGCGGTCCCATCAAGAAGGACAAGCTGTTTTTCTTCTTCGACGCCGAGTGGAAACGCGACTTCGGCGCCGCATACGCCTATGATGGGCTGACCGTTCCTGACGCTTCCTGGACGCAGGGGAACTTCGCCAACGTGCTGGGTACGAAGGCGGTGGGGACTGATATTCTGGGACGCTCCATCTATGCCAACGAGATTTTCAATTACACCACGCAACGCACGCTGACCGCCGGGCAGGTCGATCCGCTTACCGGCATGACCGCCACCGCGGCCGGCACCGTACGCGAGCCCTTTGCCGGAAATATCGTCCCCTTCGGCGCCACGGGCGTTTGCGCTCCGAACCCCACATGTACGAGCGCGCCGGCGCTGAACCTCCAGAAGCTCTACCCGGCTGCCACCACGAACTCCGTGTACAACAACTTCAACACCAGTGCGCCGTCCTACTACTATGCCCATCAATGGGACCTGAAGGTGGATTACTATGCCCGCCCACAGGATAAGATCATGGGGCGATGGTCCTCCATCTTTACCGGCGGCGACACGGGCAGCAATACCAGTCCATTTCCGGGACTGGGAGGAGGCGGTTATGCCCCTTCGACGGAGAGCGGTCAAAGCCCGGTGCTCGATTGGGTACATACCTTTGGCGGGTCCACGATAAACGACGTCCACGCTCCTACTTCCATGTCTATTGCTACCGGGTTCCCGTGGGCTACGGCCAAGTGGGTCTGGATACCTACGGAACAACCGGCTTACCTTTTGGCGCCGTAAATGAATGGAGTTCCCACCATCAACTTCTCGGGATCGAGCGGCGTAAATTTCCTGGGCAGCCATTGGGACACCCTGGAATTGCAGGGGCAAGCGGACATTTTCGTCGATGACCTGGTTTCCATGGTTCGCGGCAAGCATACCATTCAGTTGGGCGGCGAAGTCCAGCGCATGCAAACCAACAATCTGCAACCCAATCCTCTGATGAAATTCACCTTCAACAACGACTTCACCGATCAATATTCCGGGACGGGGGTGGGTAACACCGGGTTCGATTACGCCAGCTTCCTGACGGGGTTGCCGGCAAATTTCCAGTTCACCTCTTTCCCCAATTTCGCCGACGTGCGAGCTTCCGTCTTCGCGTTGTTCGCGCAGGACGACTTCCGCCTGAGGCCGAACTTGACCGTGAATGTAGGGTTGCGCTGGGACGCGCCTCTGAACTGGTACGGGGCCAACAATACGGTTGGCGCAATTTACGTCTTCAACGGAACTTCCGCCCCACTTCAGACGCTGGGCCAAAATGGCTTCCGCAACACCCTGTGGAACAATAACTATGATAATTTTGGTCCCCGGTTCGGTGTTGCGTGGTCGCCCCACCGCCTGAAGAACACGGTCGTCCGCGCCGGCTACGGCCTGTTCACCATGGGAGTGCAGGAGGGCGGCGCGCAGGGCGGGTACTCACTCAGCCCGTTCTGGAAAACCAGCGACTTGAGCCGGTATAACGACGCCAATGTAGCCTCGCTTACCCCACAGGCGACTCTGGCCGCAATTCCCTACTCAGCCGGCACCGCCACCTTGAACGCCAATCCCGGCATTACTCCCAACACCAACAAGTCGTCCACCGTCCAGCAGTGGAATGTCGGTGTACAACGTGAGCTTCCCGGCCAGATTGTTTTGAATGTCGCTTACGCGGGATCGCACTCGGTCCACTTGCCCGCCGGCGGATTCTCCTACAATGTGATTGCTCCGAACCTGCTGACGACTTGCCAGAACCAGCACATTGCCGGCTGCGTGCCTTATCCGGCTTTCAACGTCGGCGCGCTTAGCCAAAACGTCTGGCTGGCATCCAATATCTACCACGCGTTGCAGATCACGGCCACGAAACATATGTCCAATGGCATGAGCTTCCTGATGGCTTACACTTGGAACAAGAATATTGACGACGGCTATAACGGTTACCGCGAGCCGGTGGCAGACCGCATGCTCGACCGGGCGTTAGACCCCAATACGGTACCCCGGCGCTTCACTTTGTCGTATGACTACTATCTCCCCTTCGGGCCGGGGCGCAAATGGGCCACCAGCGGACCCTTGGTCCCCATCCTGGGTGGCTGGCAGTTTGGCGGCATCTTGAGTCTCCAGAGCGGTTTCCCGCTGAACGCTACCACCAGCTTTGGCTGCCAATGCGGCGGCGGGTCCAGCCTGCCGAACCAAAATGGCCCGGCCGTGCCCTCAGGCTTTACCCAGAACACCGCCCACTGGTTCGACGCTGCGAACTTCACTTCAGAGCCGCTTTATGGCATTGGGACGGAAGACTATGGAACCTTCCTGGGTCCCGGGATGAGAAATATCAACATCTCCCTTTCCAAGCGTTTCTACATCCCCAAACTTGGCGAGGACAGGAATCTACAGTTCCGGGCTGACTTCCTTAACGCGTCCAACACGCCTTGGCTGGCGAACCCCAACACGACCATACAGTCCGGAGCAGTGGGGACCATTACGGGCGTAGCCGGCGCCTACGTGCCTCGTTCGATTGTCATGTCGCTGAAGCTTTACTTCTGAGATTGGCGGGCGAGGGGTATAGGCGCTATACAGAGCAACATAGATTGTAGCGTCGATCTTCGATCGACGACGGCGGTCGGAGACCGCCGCTACAATCTCGTAAATGTTTGCATTCTTGGCAAACATTTCGCGGCGCAACGTAGGGCCGAACAGCGTTCGGCCCCTCGAGTTTCTATATTTCAAACGAAGGTTTTCGTTGCCGTTCGCGAAAATCGTAGTGTCGATGCGCACTCATGGCGCTGTCATCCTGAGGCCGCAGTTCAGGGCGAAGGACCCTTTTCATTGTACTTAGGAAACGCAGGGCGAGAACACCCCTCGCCTGCACGCCGCGTTCCCGCGGCACACTTGGGTAAGACGAAATGCGAGGAACCTTCGTACTGGCGGTGGCGCTGGCGATGGGTTGGAATGTTCCGGTTCAGGCGTTTGGCGGGCCGACGGGCCAAAGTGTAATCGGGCCGCCGAACTCTGAACACGCCACGTCATTGCCGCAGGGTGAGAGAGGCCTGGAACTGCTCAGCCTAGGCCATTACAAAGAAGCCATTCCCGAATTGCGACAGGCCGTTCGGCTTGCTCCCGATTCTTCCAAGTATGCTTTGGGATTCGCGGAAGCCTTGCTTTCCGCACACTACAAGTTCACGGCGTTGGATTTTCTCCAAGGGGTAAGTCCCCGGTTTAACAACCTCGCCGAATACCGCTACACTCTGGGCCTGGCTTATTATTTGTGCTATCGATATCAAGAGGCGACGAAAGAATTCCACACGCTCCCGCAAGACGATCCGAATTTCAACCGGGTCCCTTTTCTTATTGGCAACTGCTACATGGCCATAGGCGACTTTCGCCAGGCGGAGACGTTCTTTCGTCGGGCCATTGAGCTGAAGCCAGATGAGGCGGAGTATTATGTGCGGCTGGGCAAGATGCTGCGCATGGAGGGGTCGGAGCGCTTGGACGAGGCGATCACTGTCCTGAAGAAGGCTTGGAACCTCAGCCCGCACGATGCCTCTGTGGGTCTTCACCTGGCATATTGCCAGGAGGAGAAAGGCGACTACCGGGACGCACAGACCGTGCTCGAGCAGGTAGTGCAAGTGCAGCCCGACCTTCAGCCGGCGCGGCTGGCGCTTGCCAATGCCTACGAACATAATCACGAGGAAGCGAAAGCGCGGCAACAAAGAGAAATAGCCGCGCGCTTGAAGCCTCCCCCGAACCCCGTCATTCCCCGGTAGCTTCAAGCGTCGCGCCCCAGACGCAGTTTGGGAATAGGAGCACAGAGGGACGGTTTCTGCTTTCAGCGCACACTGATATATTGTATATTTCAACGTTCCATGAAAACCTCTGCTTCAAGGCGGGACTTCCTAGCCGGCGCGGCGATTGGTGTTGCGTGTGTGCTCGCGCCTGCCGCATTCACCGTCGCCCAAGATCCGAATGACCCGCCAAAGCCCCGGAACAAGAAAGGGGTTCGCACCGGGATGCTGCCGCAAAGCATGTCCTACACCGAAAGCTTCCGCTTGGCCCGCGAGTGCGGGTTTGTTCAACTTGAACCCCCCGCTACGTTCGACCAGCAGGAGGCCGAGCGTGTAAAGGAAGCGGCGCTGGCGGCGAAAATGGAGATCGGTTCGGTTTCCAACGGCATGAACTGGAAGTACCCGCTGACCGACCCGGACCCGGCGATGGCGCTGAAGGCCCGGGAAGCGCAGACGGCGGCCTTGCAGAACGCCCACCTGTGGGGTGCGGAAGCCATTCTGATGATCCCCGGCGTCGTGACTTCTACCGTTTCGTATCGCGACGCCTGGACCCGCTCGAGAAAGCAGATCGAGCGACTGCTCCCGCTGGCGGAGAAGCTAGAGGTCTACATCGCGCTCGAAGAGGTGGGCGACCAGGCCAAGTTTCTGCTGACGCCGCTGGAGTTTGCCACGTACATCGATGACTTCCAAAGCCGATGGATCAAGGCTTATTTCGACGTGGGCAACGTGATGCCGGTGGGATTTCCTCAGGATTGGATTCACACCCTGGGCACGAGGATCGCGAAGGTCCACCTGAAGGACTACGATCCCCAAACCCACAAGTTCGTCAACCTCGGCGACGGAGCGGTGGATTGGGCGGCGGTTCGGGAGGCTTTCAGGGATATCGGCTACGGGGGCACGTTCACGGTTGAGCTTGCGGGAGGTGGCCAGGCATACCTGGAGGACGTGAGCCGGCGGATCGATCGCCTGCTCCTGTTCGACACCTAAGCGAGGTGGAGCGTTATGAAAAGTGTGAGCAGTTTTGTTCTTCTCTCGTTGTTATCGCTCTCCAGTGCGGGTGTGGCTGCCGCCGGCGGGCGCGACTTGATGCAGGCGGGCACGGGCGGTTACGGCTGCACAGCGTCGGACATTGCCCATTACGTGGCCCGGCGGGCCGCCGGACCCATCGTGGTGGACGGTCGGCTGGATGAGCCCTCTTGGCAGAAAGTGCAGAAGTCCGGAAACTTCGTCGACATGGTCACCGGTGCGCCCGCGTTCTTCGATACGCGCGCGGCCGTGTTGTGGGACGATCAGTATCTCTACATTGGCATGTGGCTGGAAGAGCCCTACGTGGAAGCCCATCTCACCAAAACCGGCTCGCTGATTTTTCAGGAGAGTGACGCGGAGGTCTTCATCGACGGTGGCGACGCCTACTCGGAGTTTGAGGTCAACGCCCTCAATACCACGTACCAGGTCTTCTTCATTTGGCGGGACGCCTACAAGAAGGGCGGCCTGTTTGACACGCCGCAGTTCGACATCCTTAAACATCAGGCCCTGACCTTCGGGGGAAACTTCGATCGCACGTCCGAACACTTTTGGGTCGGCACCCACCCGCGCGGAGTGCGTTGGGCATTTCTCGACTGGAGCTATCCCGGGCTGCTTCATGCCGTTCACGTGGACGGTAAGATCAACGACAACTCGGCACCGGACAAAGGCTGGACCGTGGAACTGGCCTTCCCATGGAAAGACTTGACGCCTCTGGCGGCCGGCCGGTCGTTGCCTCCCCGCGACGGCGACACGTGGCGCATCTTCTTCGGCCGCTTCGAGAAACTGGAAGCTGGGGGAAAGGAGTTGCCCCATCCGGCGTGGGTCATGAGCCCCCACCGCGTCCTGGATACGCACATTCCGGAATGCTTCCCCTATGTTCAGATGTCCACCAAGATCGCGGGAGAGTGACGAGCTCGAACGGTTGGCAGGCGGTGCTTACAGCATGCCGGTGAAGGAGGACTGATGGCGTGTCAGGAACGGCGGCAAGATCGACCAGGCCGTCGACACTTTCTGCGTTCGATTGCTGCCGCCGCGGGAGTTTGCTTGCTCCCCGACCCCGCGACGGTCCAGGCGACTGACCGTGCCCAACGTCTGCACATGGGCGCGCAGACCAACGCCTGGGGTGTACCGATCAGAGATTACGGCCAACTGCTTGAAATTGCCGAAACGCTGGTGCGCCTGGGCTACGGCGGTTTTGAAACCAACGTGGCCAGCCTCAGCTCCCAGGGGGGCCGGGCTGCGGACTGCCGTCGCGACTTCGAAGCCCGCCACATTCAGCTCATCGCTCCGCACACGGGAGCTGTTCTCTACGACAAAGACAAGTGGGCCGCCGAACTTGCCAATCTCGAACGCATCGCGGGTTTCACCGCGCAGATGGGCGCCGCTTACCTGATTGTGAGCGGAAAGGAAGTTCCCCATCCGGACAGCAAACTTGACCTTGCGGCGGTCCGAGCCAAGGCGGAGGCGCTGAACCAACTCGGAGCCGCGGTAAGAAAGGATGGCCTGCGATTGTGCTACCACAATCACGAGGCGGAGTTCCGGGACAAGCCGACAGAAATGAGCTACCTGCTCACCGAAACCGATCCGAGCCGCGTCTGGCTGTGCTTCGATGTGGGTCACTGCTACGGCTTTGAGGATCCGGCTGAGTTCACCGCCGCGAACTTCCGGCGGATCGCCATCTTTCACCTGCGGGATGAAACACGGTCGCCTGACGGCAAGGTGATCTACGCGGAACCGGGAAAGGGCGGAATCAATCTGAAGGGCATCGTAGCTCCCCTTCTACACAGCGACTGGGAAGGTTGGCTGGAGATTGAGGAGGAACAATATTATCCCAAGCCCATGCCGGAGCCAGACAAAGCGATGAAAGAGTGGCGTGCGTACCTGAAGCAACTTACGGGCGTTTGAATTGTCCCGAGGGTTCAAAGATGCGTCATCGTGGAAGCAAATACAGCCGGCGCCGATTCTTGCAGCAAGCAACGGCGGCCGTGGCGGCCGGCAGCGGTCTCTGTCGCACGTCGGCGCGTGCCGTGTCAGGACGCACGGTTTGGAGCACCGACCGCCCCGCGCCCAACCTGGTGCCCCAGCCGCCCGCTCAAACCCCCAATTACTGGTGCACATGGGGTGCCCAGGCGACCACAACCAAGGATCCTCAGGCAGGCGGTCAGATGGCTGCCTCCGACAATCTCAATGAGACGCTGATCTTCAAAGACCCAGGCTGGCTGACGCATTACTTTGACAAGATTCGCCAGGATCTGTTCGTCGTCTACGACGGGGGATGGGACGTTCCGATCGGGCACGACTTTACCGGCGATGGCCGGTGGCGCCTGGGGATCGTTTGAAGTGGCGGTGGACAAATTCCCCTCTTGTGCGGGCACACCTGCGCAGCGGCTGATCAAGCTGAACAAGATGACTCAGGAAGCGGGATGGCGGGGAGCGGGAGTCTGGGTGGCGGCGCAGGATTACGAAGATGACAAAGATGGCCGTTTGCTCAGCCACGAGCAAATGGTGAAGGATTTCACCGACCACGCGCGCTGGAGCCGCGAAGCCGGCGTCGACTATTGGAAGTGCGATTACGGTGCGCGCGGCAACGATCCCAACTTTCGCCGCGAGATTACTGAGATCTGCCGGAAGGAAGCTCCGAAGGTGCTGGTCGAGCACGCGCGAACCAGCGGGCCGGTCAACGACGAGCCTTGTCCCTGGGACCAGGTCCCGCGCATCGTCCACCACTCGGGAAGATTTGCGACCTGGGACGACGGAAAGGTGCTGGCCGAAGCGCTGGACCTGCTGGCGTTCAGCAGCGTGCTGCGCACTTACGACGTCATCCAGCAATTTCGTATCGTGTCCACACTCGATCGGGTGGCCCAACTTGTGGCCAACAAACCTGCGCACGCCGTGGGCGATGGGGGAATCCTCCTTTGCGAAGACCAAGTCTATCTGGGCGCCGCATTGGGGTGCGCCATGGGGATTATGCGCACTGCGCTTTCGCGTCCGCGTCCGCGGTATGAAGACCCCGACGACGTCCCGCATCGGATTGACGAGGTCATTCGTGCCGTCCGCTGGCAGCGTATTGCGCCCGCGGTTCCAGCCTGGAAGACGGAAGCGCATCTCGACAGCCGGGCGCTAATGGACGACTGGTACTTTCAAAAAGGTGAATCGAACGTAAAGTGGCTGACCGGCCAGGATGTAAGGCAGGGCGCGCCGGCAAGAGTATCGCGTGGCATGCCCCTGCCCAGCGTCAGTGGCGAAGGCGAACCGCCTTACGTGGTTGCCTCGCGCCACCCCCAGGGGCAATTTCGGTGGCCACGCTGCCGCGCGTCACGCCGGCCAAGCGGTTTTATCTGCCCCTCGTCAACGTGACGATCGATATTGGGGAAGGAGACAGCCCGGTAGGAATGTTCGGATACTTTCGGTCGCTCACGCTTACTCTCACGCACGACCTCGGCGCGCGGCGTGTCTGGGTGCAGGACCTGGCCGGCGATGCGGCGGCCGACGTCACAGCGCGCATCGAAAAACAGGGCAGGAAGCTGATTCTCTCAGGCGAATTGATCCAGAAGGTGGGCTGTTCCGCCGCCAGCGCGGGAGACATCTCGAATCCGGGGTCGGTTCTGGCGCTCATCTGAAGGGTGGCGCAGGTATCTGGAGGTGGAAAAATGCGACAGTTTCTGGTGCATGACATGCGTGACAATGTGGGCGTGGCAGTGGTGGATATCGAGCCGGGCCAGACCCTTACCGGGGCGACTCTGGACAACGGTCACCTGTTGCACGTTACCGCCAGCGAACCTATTCCTCTCGGACACAAAATCGCACTGCGGGATCTTAAAGTGGGCGACACCGTCGTGAAATACGGCGAAGACATTGGCAGAGTGGTCGCGAATATTCGCACTGGACAGCACGTGCACGTGCACAACCTAAAAACCAAGAGGTGGTAACGATGGCGACGACACCGAAAATCAGGGGGTACCGCCGGCAAAATGGCCGGGTGGGAATCCGCAATCATGTGGTCATTCTTCCCGTCAACGACATCTCAAACGCGGCCTGCGAAGCGGTCGCGCGGGTAATTCAAGGGGTTTTAGCCTTGCCGCATGCCTACGGAAGGCTGCAATTCGGCGAAGACCTGGAGCTGTTTTTCCGCACCATCATCGGCACGGGCGCGAATCCGAACGTCGCTGCGGCTATTGTCGTTGGCATCGAGCCGGGTTGGACGGAGCGCATCGTGGATGGCATCGCCCGCACAGGAAAGCCCGTGGCGGGGTTCTCCATCGAGCGACACGGCGATTTGAAAATCATCGAGCAGGCGTCGCGGAAGGCGTTGGAATTTGTTCGGGACGCTACGGAGTTGGACCGGGAAGAATGTTCTCTCGAGGAGGTCTACCTTTCGGCCAAATGCGGCGAGTCCGATACGACCACCGGGTTGGCGTCCTGCCCCACGGTGGGACAGGTGGTGGACTGGTTGGTCGAATGGGGTGGCACGGCGTCGTTCGGCGAAACCTCCGAACTGACCGGCGCCGAGCATATCGTCAAGCAGCGCGCCGCCACGCCGGAAGTGGGGGAAGAGTTCATGAAGGTTTGGAGCGAGTACAACGACTTCATCAATCGGCACAAGACCAACGATCTCTCGGAGTCGCAACCGACCAAAGGGAACATTCGCGGCGGGCTAACGACCATTGAAGAGAAGGCCATGGGCAATATCCAGAAGATCGGGCATTCCAAGTATGTTGGCGTGCTGGAACCGGCAGAGGCGCCACGCGGCAAGGGGTTGTGGTTCATGGACACTTCGTCAGCGGCTGCGGAAGCGGTCACCCTGTGGGCCGCCTCAGGGGCGGTGCTCCACGTCTTTCCGACCGGGCAAGGCAATGTCATCGGCAATCCCATCGAGCCAGTCATCAAGATTTCGGGGAATCCCCTCACCTGCCGCACCATGAGCGAACACATCGACGTCAACGTGTCCGCGATGTTGACCGGCGAAATGACCCTGGAACAAGCCGGCCAAAGGCTCCTGGATACGATCGTGCGGACCTGTAAGGGCCGCCTGACCGCGGCTGAAGCGCTTGGCCATCGGGAGTTCGTGATGACCAAGCTCTATCGCAGCGCGTGAAGATCCTGCTGGCTCCCCAATTGCCGGAGTCCTTCGGGAGGAAGTGCCATCTCCACCCGGCCTCCCACCCAACGAGCGCCGTCGCGGGCGAACTCCTGCGTCTGGGAGGCAAGGCGCGGATTGCCTGCATTCCCGATGCCGCGATCATACTGCCCGTGCCGGTGGCAGAGCGGCAGTTTGTGGCTTGAGTTGGCACCGCCGGTTGCACGGTCGCACGAGAGTGCTGCCAGGAGGGCGGCGCTGTGGCCTGACGGCAGGTGCCGCGCGGCAAGTGCCGCTCCTGGTATACAATACTTGATCATAGTTGCATGCCGATCGATCGCGATGATGACTGGGGAGAAAGAAATTGGGCCTGAAAATACCTGAAAATCTAACCAAACAAGCCTTTCGTTACATCCGGGACGAAATCATCCAGGGCAAGCTGGATGGCCGGCAACATTTAACCGAAAACTACTTTGCCGAGCGCTTCGGCATCAGCAAGTCTCCGGTTCGAGAAGCCCTGAATCGTCTGGAATCGGAGGGACTGATCTCCATTGTTCCCCGCCGCGGCGCCTTCGTAGTGCAGCTATCCGTGCACGATATCGAGGAAATCTTCGAGTTGCGAGAAGCGCTGGAGGTGCTGGTGGCGAAAGATGCCATCCTGAACGAAAAGATTCTTAAACGCATGCGGGCGGCGGTGATGTCAGCGAAGCAGTTCCGGGAACAGAACGACAAGAACAATTACATTCGTGCCGACGCCACCTTTCACACCACTCTGGCGGAGGCCAGCAGCAACTCCCGCTTGAAGAAAATCCTGGAAAATATGCGCAATCAGATGCTCATCGTCCGAACCCGTACCTTTGAACTCTCCAGCCACACCTCGGTAAAGCAACACCTCGATATCCTCGACGCGCTTGAACAGGGGAACCGGGATCTGGCCGCGAATCTGATGGCGGAGCACATCCGGGCCGTCCGGGCGCGATTGGTGAACCACCTTCGGCAGCAGGAAGTGGAGCAGTCTTCACCGGTTGAAGTTTCCGCCTGAGGACAGCCGGAGCCAACGCCTTCCCTGGTCCGCCTTCCACATCGCCCTCCGGCAGCATCAGGAAACCGCTCGCACGATTTCGAAGCGCGACAGACACCGGCAGTTCCGCACGATGAGGAACAATCCTGCCAACGCTGCCACCGGTAAAATGGCGGCGGACATCAACACCGGCGCGGAGGGGAAATCATCTGCGATCAGGCTGGATCAGCGAAACTCTTCGATTCTTAGGGACTGCGCCCTTAAACGCTAACGTGATAGTTACCCGCGTAAAGAAATCCAAACCGAGGTGGCAGTTGTCTGACAACTAGCGAGCAAGCGTCCGTTGTCCCCGCTGGTCGTTGCTATTTATCCCGAGTTCCGAAGTTGGACCTGGATTTTAGAGGATGCTCGCAAATCTCCCGGTAATACGGTGCGGCGGGCCGAGAAGAACGTCGTCTCCGATCTAAAATAACGTGGAATGGAAGGTCAGGCGCGTGGAAGGACAGGAGAAGCCGCCGAACCCAAAATAACTTGAATTATCTTCGCCCAAACCTGATTATTCACAGGTTGATCAGAAGCCCAAAGGCAGATGGAAACTATGCTCGGATGGCTAAAAGGCAAGGTCCGACAGGGACTCGAGGCGGGCAGGCGGTAGTTATTCGAAAGGCGTTGAGTGAGCATTTTGCGTTACTCGAACAGGGCAAAGCCGGAATTCCAGGCATTGCCGCTCGACTGGCCGGGTTCGTCATGGACGGTGAGAACGAGGGTGCATTGCAGGAATTGACTGGCCATCGGCATCTCCCCGGTTTCGTGTACTACGGAGGTCCAAAGAGGAGGTTTGCGGAAGGCTTGTCGAAGCTCCTGAAGCTCATGCCGGAAGATCCGGACTTCTATCTTAGGCTGGCCGCCGTATACAATGCGGCTTCAATGGAAATGTTTTCGCCACCATACTCTCCGATCCCCGGTTTTCAAACCAGCCTGCGTTGGCTCTACATCTTTCTTGCGGAGCTCTCCGATGCCGGACCCAAAAACGGGAAGTATTTTCCCGCGAATCTCGTGGCAGCGATGCTCGACGCGAAAAAAGAGGACCCTTCTGTTCTGATCCGGGGAGCAATGATCGCCGAGGACCAACAAGGCAAGAATCTGCTCAGACGATGGGGGCCGGCGCCTTACACCTATTTTCGTTGTCTCAGCGGCTTCCCGGAAATAGTCGCTCGCTTTCCGGAAATAGTGCACGAGGCCTTGCGTCAATCCGATGCCGGCGCCAGGGCCTATGCATTGGCGGCGATTTCCGCGTTGGAGATTCCCATTTCCCCATACGTGGAAGAGGTCGCAAGCCTTGTGGTTTCCGGCTCCAAAGAGGTGAGGGAAAAGGCTGGCCACATCGTAGAGGGAGCGTTTGCATCGTTTCAGCCCCTGCTGGAACGTTGTGCAGTCACGGGGAGCAGCGATGAAAGATATCACGCAGTCCGGTTGCTGGGAAAATTAGGCGGAGGAGGAGTTCGGGACTTTCTAACACTGCGGCTTGAAACCGAAAAATCCACCAAAGTGGTCGAAGCCCTGAAGGGGTTGCTCTCCGGCACTTCTGGGGTCGCCGGTTTGGAGGTGAAGGATGCTTCGGATGAATTCGGCCTACAACCGGTTGCCGACATCCCCGTAAGAGCGCCGTTGGATAAGCAGGTCCTCGTGGATCTCCCGAATTGCCTCAACGAATTCGAGCGGCGAGCCGCGGAGGAATTTGCACGGAACACGTGGGCCCAGCAACATCATCAGACTCGAACCCCCGTGAGTGCGGACACCGCCGACAGCCTGTTTGAGGCGCTCCAGGATTTTGTGGTGGAGGACAGAAAAACTTGGAACTTCATTGGCCGCGCTCACTGGGGTGGCGCCGGTAAAGTCCTGTGGAGCTTTGCTTCGCACTCATCCTTTCAGCTTATTCACGTTGTGCGCTGGAGCCTGCTCTTGTTGGGACGAGCAGAGAAGGCCGACGTCGAGCAGTGGCGGCGGTGGTTATTTAATAGGGAGATATTTCTGGGCTATCAGAAAGCTCGGAAGAAGCCGGCCGACTTGCGGGAGCTGGCGGCCGCGCTGCGAGCCATCGGTCTGGACGATCGCATCATTGGCAGGCAGATCTTCCGCGAGACTCATTGGTCACCTTCCCCCTTCCTGTTGTCGGATCCGAACGCCATCTGGCCTTACTTTGCCGAGAGGCTCGACCTGCTGGAGGAAGTTCTGGGATTGCGCCAGCCAGCCGAGCCCCCACCGATGTTTCCGCGCGAGAAAGATGTTCGCCAAAATGCCTTCGCAATTTTGAAACTGTTTCCCAGGATGCCGGCGAAGTTCGTGCCTCTGCTCTGGGACATTGCGCTGGGCTCAGCCAAAACCGAACGCTCCCCGGCGCAGGAATGCCTGGACAAATACCCGAGTAAGGAAGAAAAGATCGTTGCGGCCCTGGCAAGCCGCCAGCAGGATGCCCGTCTGGCGGCAACGGAATGGCTCGCGAAACTGAAGTATCAAGCCGCAGTTCCCGCGCTTCGAGCCGCGCTCACGAAAGAAAAAAGCGAGCCGATCAAGGACGAAATGGTGCGGGCCCTCGAGACGTTCGGGGTGCGCCTCGAAGAGATTCTGGATCTAGACAAGCTGGACCAGGAAGCAGAAAAAGGACTCAAGAAAGGGATTCCCAGCGATCTCGACTGGTTTCCCTTCGGCCAGCTGCCGCCCGTGCGATGGAGCGACTCGGGAGCACAGGTTCCCGCAGCCATCGTGCAATGGTTTCTGGTGCAAGGATGCAGGCTCCACAACGCCGAAGCCAACCCCACACTCCGCCGTTACTGTTCACTGTTTCAGAAGGACGACCGGGAGAAGCTGGGGAGATTCGTGTTGGACGCCTGGATCGCCAAGGACACCAAGCCGAAATACTCTCCCGAGAAGGCCGACGCCCTGGCCCAGCAGGAGGCAGCCCAAGCTGAAGCGTCGGCTAAGATGTATCCGCAATACTACCCCGACTTCGACAAGCAGAAGCATTACAACGCGGCATTCCAGCGCCTGCTCATTCAACCCGAAGGTTCGCAAAACTCCACCAAGGGGATTCTCGCCTTGGCCGGAGCGTGTTGCGGCGGGGATGCCGCTCCGATCGTGCATCGATACGTCAAGCAGTGGTACGGATACCGTGGCGCCCAGTGCAAAGCGTTGCTGCAAGTGCTGGCCTGGATCGAGCATCCCAGCGCCACCCAGGTAGTGCTGGCCGTCGCCAATCGCTTCCGCACCAAGGGCATCCAAGAGGAGGCCATGCGCTTGTGCCAGATGTTGGCGGAGCGCAGGGGCTGGACGCTTAACGAACTCGCCGATCGCACCATCCCCACCTGTGGCTTGGATGAGGATGGAGTGCTGGAGCTTGATTACGGCAGCCGGAAGTTCGTCGCTCGTCTTTCCGAAGAAATGACCCTGGCGCTTACCAATCAAAACGGCAAGACCATCGCTTCCCTGCCCGACGCCAACCAATCCGACGATGCCGAAAAGGTGAAGCAGGCGAAGGCCCGGCTTTCGGCGGCACGCAAGGAACTGAAGTCCGTTCTATCCTTGCAGAAGGACCGGCTGTATGAGGCCCTCTGCACGCAAAGGGCGTGGCGTTTTGGCGATTGGGAAACCTATCTGGCACGACATCCCATCGTTGGCAGGTATTGCCAGCGCCTGGTTTGGGCCACGCACGAAGGGATACGGCTAACCGGCTCATTTCGTCCACTGGCCGACGGTTCGCTGACCGACCATCAAGACGAAGAGGTCCGGCTGGAACAAAGCGCCACGATCCGCCTGGCGCATGAACAAACCCTGTCGGCTGAGGACCGAAGCGCCTGGGTGCA
This sequence comes from uncultured Acidobacteriota bacterium, assembly GCA_963719115.1. Taxonomy (GTDB): domain Bacteria; phylum Acidobacteriota; class Terriglobia; order UBA7540; family UBA7540; genus Bog-366. Next base: position 52,651 of record CAVRBF010000079.1, read on the forward strand.
GCACCTGAGCGACTACAAGGTGGAGCCCCTCTTTCCGCAATTCGGAAAACAGACCTTCACCCTGCCGGCCGCCCTCAAGCAGGAGACGAGCATTACGGAATTCCTGGGGCACGTCCTGAAGGCCTTCTCCCTGCGCAACCGCCTTACCCGTTTAGGGTACACTCGGGGAGCCGCACAGGACGGCGGCTGGTTCGTCGACTATCACAAGAACTTCGCAAGCTTGGGAATCGAAGCCGTCATTGAATTCACGGGAAACGGTTTGCCGGAACAGGATCGAAAAGTGGCCTTGCAGCGACTCTATTTCGCCCGCAAGAAACCGGACGAGCCGACGGAGATTCCGGAAGAAGTGCCCCTCGGCGAAATCCCCCCGGTGCTGCTGGCGGAATGCTGGAACGATATCCGCGCGGCGGCTGCTGACGGCTCAGGCTTCGCCGAAGACTGGCAAAAGCAAACGGAGCTCTAACCATGCGTGCAAATGGGACTGACGGGGAAACGGGCCGCAAGCTTCGGCCGCCCTGCGAAGTGATGTTCGCCGAGGAATTGACCGCGCTGCGAACCACCGATACGGGCAAGAAACCCGAAGGCTGGAAGCTCTCGCCGCAGGCGGTGCGGACGTTCGTCATCGGCTCGGAAGACAAGTCGATCTCCTATGAGGCGGAAGGGGCCAGAGGCTCCACGGCCGTTCGCCGGAAATTCTACGGCGATGACGCCTTGATCGATCGCTGCATTGTCACCCTGCTCGGCAATCGGGGACTTCTTCTGGTGGGCGAACCCGGGACAGCGAAGTCAATGCTGTCGGAGCTTTTGGCGGCGGCCATCTCCGGCAACTCCACCACCACGATCCAGGGAACCGCCGGGACCACCGAGGATCAAATCAAGTACTCCTGGAACTATGCAATGCTTCTGGCCGAGGGGCCAAAGCCCGCGGCGCTTGTTCCTTCGCCGCTCTACACAGCGATGAAGAATGGCTTGATTGTTCGCTTCGAGGAGGTCACGCGCTGCCAACCGGAGATTCAAGATTGCCTGATCAGCATCATGTCCGACAAGGTGCTGCACGTGCCGGAACTCTCCGGTGCCGATGCCACAGTATTCGCCGAGAAGGGATTCAACATTCTGGCCACCGCGAACATCCGCGATCGCGGCGTGCATGAGATGTCCAGCGCCCTCAAACGGCGCTTCAACTTCGAGACGGTGAACCCCATCGGCGACCGCAGGCTGGAGGTGAAGCTGGTCACCGAACAGACCGAGACCCTGCTGCGGGAAGCCAATGTTCCCGTCGCTTGCCCCCCTGATGTGATTGAGGTTCTGGTCTCTACTTTTCATGATCTGCGCTCGGGCGCAGCGGCGGACGGGACCGTCGTCGAACGGCCAACCACTGTAATGTCCACGGCGGAAGCGGTTGCGGTGGGATTCTCCGCCGGCCTTGAAGCCTACTACTTTGGCAATGGCGAGATGGCGGGCGGCCACGTCGCAAGGCAACTCTTGGGAACCGTGCTCAAAGACAATCCTGAGGACGCAAAGAAGCTTCGACAGTACTTTGATGTCGTGGTGAAAACCCGGGCCCAAAAGAGCCGTGCCTGGCAATCGTATTGGGATGCCCGGAAATGCCTGGACCGGTAAACTGGCACACGCAATGGAAACACGAGCAAGCGCGGCCCCGCTTCCGCGCGCCTTCCCTGATCTCGAAGATGTGCTCGACTCGCTGGCGAGTTCCGAGTGCGTGTATTTCCCCATCCGCCACCACAGCCCCGCCTGCGCATGGCACGTCGGGCAACTCATCCGGGAATTGCGGCCGCCCGTCGTGCTGGTCGAGGGGCCCATCAGCTTCACCCCTCTCATCCCCACGGTCCTTGACCCCGGAACCCGGCCCCCCATTGCGATTTACACCCATTTTATTGACGTGGACGGGAAGCTCCAAAATCCTAAGGAGAATGAACCTGCCGCCGGGCCAGCCAGGTTTGCCGCGTATTACCCTTTTTGTGAATACTCGCCCGAACTGATCGCGCTCCGCTGCGGTCAAGAGGTAGGCGCGCGGTTACGCTTCATTGATCTTGACTATGCCGACCAGGTGCTAGCGGAGCACGCGGTTCGCGAGAAGCCCTCCAAGCCTCGCGTGGAAACCCTGATGAGGGAAAAGCACCTGCAGCGAAGCCTCTATTTGCAGGCGCTTGCCCAGCGCTGCGGCTGCCGCGACTTCAACGAGATGTGGGACCACCTTTTTGAAGCGAATTTTCGGCAGCGATCAATCGAATTGTTCATGCGGGAGATTGCCACCTACTGTTTTTTTGCGCGGTGGGATGCGACGCCGGAATCTCTCGCTGCCGATGGCACCTCCGCGCGCGAGCAGGCGATGGCGGCCACAATCGCCGAGGAACTCTCCGCCCGGCGGCCGGGCAGCGGCCCGATTCTGGTCATCACCGGCGGATTCCACACCGTGGCGCTTCCCGCCCTGGTAGGCAAGGGGCCCGGCCGCGCCGGCGCCGATGAACGTTCGTCTGCTCCCGTGCAACAGGCGCTGATCCGGTACAGTTTCGAACAACTGGATGCCTTGAATGGGTACGCCGCGGGGATGCCATCACCCAACTATTACAACCGCGTGTGGGCGAAGGTGGGCGCCAAGGCCGCGAGTCCCCTCAGTGAAGTTGCCGTCGCGACCCTGGTCGAAATCGGCCGCCTGACCCGAAGCCGCGACCTGCAATCTGCCCTATCCACCGCCGACGAAATAGCCGCGCTGCAGCAGGCTGAACTGCTTGCTTCGCTGCGCGGCCATCCCGGCCCCACACGCGAAGACCTCCTCGATGGCGTGCGAAGTTGCTTCGTCAAAGGCGCTATGGGCGCGGAAGGCGCTTTGTTGATGGGCATTGTCGCGCACGTCATGACGGGCAAGGACATCGGCGAAGTGCCGGCCACCGCAGGCGTGCCCCCCATCATTCTCAGCTTTCGCAATGAAGCCGAACAGGCGCGCCTGGATATTCACGACTCTCTGAAGAAGCGAATTTCGCTCGAGATCTACCGCAAGCCCCAGCACCGCCGCACCAGCCGGTTTCTGCACTCGGTGAATTTTCTGGGGGTGCCGTTCGCGGCCCTGGCCGCAGGCCCCGATTTCGTCCGCGGCACCGGTCTCGAACGGATCCATGAGCACTGGCAATATTCCTGGAGCCCGATGACCGAAGGCGCCCTGGTGGGTGCGGCCATGTACGGCGCTACAATCGAAGAAGCCGCTTCCAACCGCTTGCGCGAGACGGCGGCAAGGCTCGATGAAGAAGGCAAGGGCCGCAGCGCCATCGCCGCCGTGTCCCTACTAATCCACGCCTGCCGCATGGGTTTACATCGCCATGCCCCGGAGTTGTTGAGCCTGATTGCCTCGCGCGTTGCCGAAGAGCCTACCTTTACGGGTGCAATGCAGGCTGCCAATCAGATCCTGATGTTGTGGCAGTCGCGCGAACCCCTGGAGGCACACTCGCTCACCGAAGTGCCGCAGTTGTTGCGGGCTGCCTACCTGCGCGCCTGCTATCTAGTCCCCGGTCTCGCGCAATGTCCTGAGGACGATTTGGCTTCGGCATTGAACAGCCTCGCGTCCGCGCGCGAGCTGCTGACTGCCGCGTCGGATGGCGGTCTGGACGGAGAACTGTTCTGGCAGGCGGCAGCGGCCATTCTTGAGGTCCCCAATCCATCGCATCCTCCCTACTGTACTATTGCTGGCGCCATCGCCGGTCTCCTGCACAGCAGCGGAAGGATGGATCAAGCGGATCTGAACAAGCTGGTGGCCGGCTATCTGGTGGGGATTGCCGATTCCCAGCGGCGTGTCGGCTTCCTGCGCGGACTGCTGAAGACCTGCCGGGAGGAGGCGTGGCAGAACCTCCCCTTGATTGAGTCGCTCGACGCCGTCATCGCCGCCTGGGACGACACCGAATTCATTACCGCCTTGCCGAATCTCCGCCTGGCGTTGGCGGATCTGACCCCGCGCGAGACCGACCAGGTCGCCGCCGTGGTCGCCGGATTGCACGGCAGGAAGACGATTGGCGACCTGGTCCAAACCCGCATCACCGAGGGCGAACTGGAAGCGAACCGCCGCATCACGGCGCTGGTGCTGCAAACCCTCGCGGGAGACGGACTGGGGAATTGGTTCAAGCGAGGCAGCCATGAGTGACGTAAAGGCAGAGACGCTGGCGCGCTGGCGCCTGATGCTCGGCAAGTATGCCCGCGACCAAATCGGCATTGAGATGAGCGCCGAGCAGCAGCGTATTGAGGGCGCGCTGGATTTCCTATACTCGCGCGAGTATCAGGGCCGCGGAGTGCGCGATCAACAGGAGCGCACCGACCCCCGTGCCGGGTCGCTCGATCCCAGCCAAATGAGCATTCCCCATTGGCTCAGCGAGGTCCGCGAACTCTTCCCCAAGGAGACGGTAGCGGTCATCGAGAAACACGCTCTCGATCGCTACGGTTTGAAGGAACTGGTCACTGATCCGGAAATCCTGAGCCGCCTTGAACCGAGCTTTGATCTTCTCAAGATGCTGCTGACGTTCCGCGGGTATTTGAAGGGCGAGGTGCTGAATGAAGCCCGGCGTATCATCCGCACCGTCGTCGAGGAGATTAAGCAGCGTCTGGCCCCAGAAATCCGGCGCGCCTTTTCCGGGCCCACCAACCGTTTTCGACACAGTAATGTGAAAATCGCCCGCAACCTCGACTGTCTGGGAACCATCCGGAAGAATCTCAAGAACTACGACACCCGGCGCAAGCAATTGGCCGTTGACCAGGTGCTCTTCTTCTCCAAGATCAAGCGCCGCTTGCCGTGGCGAATCATTCTCTGCGTCGACCAGAGCGGAAGCATGACGAGTTCGGTCATCTACACCGCCGTTATGGCCGGAATCTTGAGCGGACTGCCCCTGATTGACGTGAAACTGGTGGTCTTTGATACCTCCGTCGTCGACCTGAGCGGGCACGTGGAGGATCCGGTGGAGATCCTGATGAGCGTGCAACTGGGAGGCGGAACGAACATCGGCCAGGCCCTGCGCTATTGCGAGCAACTGGTCGAGGACCCGCATCGCACCATCATGGTCCTGATCAGCGACTTTTGCGAAGGCGCAGGGCCGGCACAGATGTTGGCGTCGTGCGTGCGCTTCACGGAGGCGGGCGTGCGGCTGCTGGGCCTTGCGGCGCTCGACGAAACGGCCAATCCCAGCTATGACGTTCGCATGGCCGAGATGCTGGCCGCGGCCGGCATGGACATCGCCGCGCTCACCCCCAAACATTTTGCAGAATGGCTGGCGAAAGTAATCTCCTAACTCGGCTTGCCGCCCTGGTTGGCGGCTTCGACGATGCCTCGTGGGAGGCATTGGCAAGCAAAGGTCTGCTTCGCCGCGCGCGCAAGGACCTTCACAAGGGACTAGCCATCGAGGTCGCGGGCGAAAGCGCAGCCGGCATCGAAATCAAGGTCCCTCCGTTCCTCGTCTCCATACCCCCAAGTGGTCCTGCCAAGGCCACCTGCACCTGCCGAGCTCCGGGCGTTTGCCAGCACATTCTTGCTGCCGGACTGTATGTTCAAAGCCGGGCGGCGGCCCCGGTTGAGGCCAAACCCATGGCCACTCCGGCTTCCATTCGGGACGAAGTCAGCCTGATCTCTCCCCAGCGGCTCCGCGAATGGGCGGGCGCCGCGGATTACCGCGCCGGCGTCGCCCTCATTGAGAAGAATAGCCTTCCCCCCGCAATCGAGTATGGCGAGACAGTGCTCATCCGCCTGATGCCCAGCAGTGTGGAGGCGCGCTTCGTTCCCGGAGCTGGCATCGAGGGGATGATCTGGCTGACAGCTCAGGGCAGGCGCCTGGTTGTCGCCGTAATGCTGGCCCTGCGAAGATCTCTGGGATGGGAGGTACCGGAGGTTGGACTTCAGCAGTCATTGATCGATGTGTCGGGCACGCCGCGGACCCCTCGCGAGATCCTGTCGTCGGCCCAATCGGTGCTGGAGGACGCCGTCGCCGTAGGTTTAAGCCACCTCTCTCCCACCGTGGCGGAGCGGCTTCTCACCCTCGCTGTGTCGGCGCAGGCGGCAAACCTTCCCCGCGTCTCGCTCGCCCTGCGCGGCATTTCGGACGAGGTCCGGGCCATTCTTCAGCGCGAAGCCCGAGCGGATGAGTCGCGCCTGCTGCTGTCCTCCGCGTGCGCTTACGCCTTGATGGAAGCCATCAAAAATGGAGACGACCGCCTGACGACGGCGCTGGTGGGCGTGAGCCGACGGCAATACGTCGAGGTGCCGGAAATCGAGCTGTTCGGCGTCGGGGCCTATCCGTGGAAAACCGGTTCGGGTTACGCGGGCCTGACAGTGCTGTTCTGGTCGAACCAGAATCACGAGTTCCTCTCCTGGTCGGAGACCCGCCCGGCCGGCCAGCAATTCGACCCGCGCCAGCGCTTCCAGGCGGATGGCCCGTGGGATGGCGCGCAGAGCCCCCGCCAGACAGCGTCCTCGCATCTCAAGCTGAGCAACGCCCGCCGCACGGTGAGCGGGAGGATCTCCGGCTCGACCCGGACCAAGGCACTGGTTCTCGCAACCACGCCCCTGCCCACGCTCGATTTTGGTGACCGGCTCTTCGCATCGTGGAGCAATTTGCGGAAATATATGAGGCGCCAACAGCCGCTCGGGCTGCGCGACAGTAATCCTTTGGACATGGTCGTGGTCCTTCAGCCAAGTGGATTCGGCACCCGAGCGTTTAATTCCATCACGCAGACGTTTACCTGGGTGGTGCACGACAAGGCCGACAAGGTATGGACCCTCACGCTTCCTTTTCGTGATTGGACGAAGGAGGCAATCAAGATTATGGAAGAACTCTCGCCCTCCGAAGGTTCGAACTGGCAGTTTGTGGTACGGATGGCGATGAAGAACGAGGGCCTGGTGGCCGAACCGGTATCGCTGCTTCGTCCCGAGAATCACAAGGCCCCGGTGTTCTGCCTGTCTTTCGACGTTCTGGGGCAGGAGGCCGCAGCCCCTCATGCGGCAGATTCGCAAGAGCCCGACGACGCCGACTCAGCTCCCGAAGAGGAAGAGGAATTCACTGATCTGGTGGCGCCGCGCGGAGGTTATCTGGGTGGGGCGGTGGGCGAAATGGTCCGCCGCCTGGAAGCCATTTCCGAAACCGGGTGCATGCGTGAATTGGCCGTGCATCGCGATTGGTTTGAAAAGACCCGCCACAGCGTTCACGACTCGGGTTTGACCAGTTTGGCCGAGGCCATGCAGGCTCTCGCCGAGCCGACTAAGGCTGCCGGCCGCACCGTCTTGCAGGCGCGATTTCTTGCCCACCTCCACATTCAGGCCCGGGGACATACGGTGTAGACCCTGCGCATCAGTCCAGGTACAGGCACGCCTTTCACAGCTTCGTCCGCAGTCTCAAGGCGCTCTGGCCAGAGTTTTGAACTCGCCCGCGAAATCCGTCGGCCGACGGATTTCTCTGCGGTACCGGCCGGAGAGTTGACCGCTACCAGACGCTGGTTGCGAGAGCTTGATTCGAACAAGCATTGCCAGATTCAGAATCTGGAGTCCTACCAGTTGAACGATCTCGCAGTGGCTCTGGCCCCCGGAATCGAACCAGGATTAGCTGATTCAAAGTCAGCCGTCCTACCTTTAGACGAGGCCAGAAGGGTTGGTCCCCGGTTCCCGAGTCGAACGGGATTCTATGGCTTTTCAGACCATCGTAACGACCGCGCTTGCTCACCGGGGATTATTTTTCAAGTTCGAGGTTCCAATAGAGGTACGCCTTGTAGTCCGACCATTCCGGCCGCAGCGCGTGGATGTGCAGCCGGAAGTTGAATCGCGGATCGAACTGATTTGGCTCCTCAGGCTTCTGCCGGAGCATCAGTCCCGCCTCTTGGGGAGTTCGATCCGACTTGCGCTTGTTACACTGGACACACGCCAGCGCCAGATTCGTCCAGGCCGAACTTCCTCCGCGCGCCCTGGGCAGAACGTGGTCAATGGTGTACTCTGACGTTTCCAGTACCACGCCGCAGTACTGGCACGAACTGTGGTCGCGGATGGCGATGTTACGGCGAGTCATCGGGACCTTCAGCCGCAGCTTCCGGCTGATATGGTTCCGCAGCTTGATGACGCGTGGCATCCCCATCTCGAAGGACGGCGAGCGGAGGATGCGCTTCGCATCTTCCGTGACCACCACGGCGCGGTCCTGCCACTGCAAATTGACCGCCCGCTGCCAGGAGACAAAAGCCACCGGGAAACCCAGGGTGTCGAGAACCAGAGTGTCGCTCATATTCCTTTCCTTAAGATGGAAGGCGCGGGTGGAGTCGAACCACCGTCTGAGGTTTAGAAGACCTCGGCCCTTGTCCGTTGGACGACGCGCCCGTTCATGGTAGCCTCGGCGGGAGTTGAACCCACTTCGAGAGATTGAAAGTCTCCCATCCTAACCGGTAGACGACGAGGCCACGAAACTTTGGCGGTCTGTACGGGATTTGAACCCGTGATCTGTTCCGTGACAAGGAACCGAGGACGACCTGACTCCTCTAACAGACCGTGCCCGTGGCACAGGCACTCCTGCCTGTGCTCTTGGCCGATGCATTCCATGCATGGTGCACAGCCAAGAGTGGCTGTGCCACCTTGTAAAAATGGTAGCGGGGACCGGAATCGAACCGGCCTGTGTGGCTTATGAGACCACCGAGGAACCACTCCTCAACCCCGCAGCAATCTGGTCGGGAAGGCGGGATTTCAACCCGCGATCTCCGGTACCCGAAACCGGCGCCTTAAGCACTAGGCCACTTCCCGTAAACCTGGTCGGGATGGGAGGATTTGAACCTCCACCGCCCTGTCCCCAAGACAGGTGGGCTCCCGTTACCCCACATCCCGAAAATCTGGAGCGGCGTGCGGAAATCGAATCCGCTTCTTCGGCTTGGAAGGCCGAGGCACACCCCATATACCAACGCCGCGTGGAGCGGTCAGCGGGAATCGAACCCGCGCCCCGACACTGGCAATGTCGGATTCTGCCACTAAACCATGACCGCCCAAATTTGGTGGAGGCGGAGGGGGATGATCCCTCGTTTCCAGTTTGCAAGACTGGAGTCCTCCCAATTAGACGACGCCCCCAAATCTGGTACCCGGTGATGGGATCGAGCCACCGTCATCCGGTTTGTAGGACCGGAGTTCTACCATCTGAACTAACCGGGCAAATCTTTGGTGGGAGCGGAGGAACTTGAATCCTCAACTCGCCGGGTAAGGGCCGGGTGTGTTGCCACTAACACCTCGCTCCCACATGGAGCCGGCGCCGCGAATCGAACGCGGGTTTCGTCCGTACCGGGGACGCGCTCTACCACTGAGCTACGCCGGCTGGAGGCCCTGATCGGATTTGAACCGATGACCTGCTCCTTCGGACGGAGCCGCGCTCATCCGCTGCGCTACAGGGCCGAAATCTTGCCTTACAATTTGGGGTGACTGACGGGAGTCGAACCCGCTAAAACCTGATCCACAATCAGGCCCCGCACCGTTTGGGTTCAGTCACCGTGGAGCTGCGACGGAGAATCGAACTCCGCTCTGCTGGTTACGAATCAGCGGCTCTGCCACTGAGCTATCGCAGCGTGGTGGGGCCACCGGGATTTGAACCCGGACTTCTCCGCTTAAAAGGCGGGTATGCCGCCGGTAACATCTTGGCCCCGCAATCTGGCTCCCAGGGAGGGAATCGAACCCCCATTTCGCGGTTAACAGCCGCGCGTTCTACCGTTGAACCACCCAGGAGTGGTACCGGGCCGAGGACTTGAACCTCGATGTTGCGCTAATCGGGCGCACATCTTGCCGTTAGATGAGCCCGGCATGGAAGGCGCGGTGAGATTCGAACTCACATATCGCCAGCTTAGGAGGCTGGTGGCCGATCCGATTGGCCGCACGCGCCCTCAATCTTGGTACCCCCGAGAGGATTTGAACCCCTGTCTCCACGTTCGTAGCGTGGTGTCCTGATCCATTGAACGACGGAGGCGTAAACTTGGTAGTGGTCCAGAGAATCGAACTCTGCCGTGCACCCTGATCCGGGGCAATTACAGGCTTATAGGGCCCGCCCGCACACCAGTGCTGACCACCATGGAGGCGCGGCTCGGAATCGAACCGAGATTGTCTGCTTTGCAGGCAGACGCCTTTCCACTTGGCTACCGCGCCTTGGCAGGAGCAGTAGGGCCGAGCCTCGGCCGGCGGTGTGCCACGGCATCCTGCGGTTCATGGCCAAGAGCCGCATGCTGCGGCTCTGCCGCCGGCCTACGCCATGCTCCTGTGCTGCTGGGTCTTTCAGTTGTCAAAGAGCAATAAAAAAGCCCGCTTTTTAGGGCGGGCTTTTTTAGAATCCGATGGTGCTCTGGATTCTACCCACCCCCGCCGCGCCCTGGATTTGTCGCCATGATGGTGTTATCGACGACCTGACCATGGGCGCACACAAATATGCCGTACGGCCTACCTTGCCGTTCGCACGTCGTTTCGGGTTTAGGGAATCTCGACATTCTCAACTCTGGAGCTGACGGCTGGATTTTAACCAGCGATCTCCTGCTTACAGGGCAGGCGCCTTGAACGCTTGGCTACGTCAGCAAAGGAACATTCGTCAAAGAGCAATAAAAAAGCCCGCCTTTTTTGGGCGGGCCGCTTAGAATCCGAACTGTGCTATGGATTCTACCCGCCCCCGCCGCGCCCTGGATTTGTCGCCATGATGGTGTTATCGACGACCTGACAATGGGCGCACACAAATATGCGGCACGGCCTACCTTGCCGCTCGCACATCGTTTCGGGTTTGGGGAATCTCAACATTCTCAACTCTGGAGCCGACGACTGGATTTTAACCAGCCATCTCCTGCTTACAGGGCAGGTGCCTTGAACGCTTGGCTACGTCA
>CAVRBF010000080.1:0-33425 GCA_963719115.1 uncultured Acidobacteriota bacterium
AATTAACCGGGGATGCAAGGGGAAAGGAGAAGCGCGAAGCGGGATACGGGATTCGGGACACGGGGTTCGGGAGACGGCAAAAAAGATTCGGGACTCGTGATACGGGCGCGGGGGGAGTTGTGGCCAGGGGACGATCCCCCGCGGCGATGGGCTTCAACGATGGGTGCTGTCGCGCCCGTGCACGGTCCGGCGTGGGCGGTGCTTCTGGATGATTCCTGCCAGGGCGCGCAGGGCCGCGTTGGCCTCGCCCGCGCTGGGAAACGCGGCGGCCACATCGGGCTCAAGCACCACCACCAGACTGCCGGTGGCGTACCGGGATGCATACTTGTTGGGCCGGGCACGGCTGAAGTCGTACTCAGGAAGTATCTCGTCGCGATCTGCCCGGCCTGCTTCCGTTCGTTTACTGTTTGCTTTCTTCATAGTCTCTCCGCTCGCGAGGTGTCGCCGGCCGCGCGCCAGCTCGAATTTATCGGGCATAGAGCGTTTTCCCCTCGCGCAGGGCAGTGGTGACGAAGGCGTTCGGCACTTCCGACCAGGCTGCAATCTCCTGCGGTGTCCACACTACCACGTCCTTGGCCGGAAAGACCCCCACCAGCGCGCGCAAGTAACGCGATGCCCGTTTATAGCGTGGCAAGATCGAGTCCTCAACGATCAAGACGTCCAGATCACTTCCAGGCCCCGCGTCTCCGCGGGCTTGCGACCCGAACAGAACGATCTTCACCGGCGAGCCCGCCGCCAAGATGCGGCGCACCACCTCTTCCAGAGTCTCAGCGGTGATAGCAGGGTTGTCCAAGGGTATGCTCCTACATAAATCCTAAAGCATCAATGCCATTCAGAATAGCATAAACAGCAAAGAGGTAGGTAGCAGGTGGTAGGTCGTAGGTGGGAGAGACGCGAGCCGGGGACTCGGATTCGAGATTCAAAATTCAAGATTCAAGAAGCGGGAGACAGGGACGCGATTCTAGATTCAATATTCAAGATTCAAGAAACAGGAGTCAGGAGCCAGGAGCCAGGAGTCAGGAGTCAGGAGTCAGGAGTCAGGAGTCAGGAGTAAGGCTATTTAGATGCGGGTTTTCCAGTAGCCGGGGCGCCGATGGCCATGAGCAACGGCCAGGACCTGGATCGCGGAAGGTAGCTCGCGGTAGACCACGGCATAAGGAAATCGGTGCAGCAGGAATTTGCGGGTGCCATACGGACCGGCGCGCCAGCGGTGCGGCGCTTCAGCAATCATGCTAATGGCTTGAGCGACCTCGTCGGCAAAGTTCGAGGCGCTCGCCTCACTGCGTGCGAAGTACCAATCAAAAGCCTCTTCATATTCCGCGCTTGCTTCATCGAGAAACTCGACGGATTTAACTGCCATGAGTAAGTTTGGACGAAATCCGGTTGCGCGGACCTCTTCCCAGGGAACGGTTTGGGCTTTGCCGGAATCGAGGTCCTCGATGCGGCGGGCGATTTCTTCGTTCCAGGCGGCTTCCACGACTGCCGGATCTTCAGGGGGGCCATCCAGGCTCTGCAGCAGAGAGCCCGCGAGTTCGGCGCGTTCATCCTCGCTAAGGGCTAGGGCACGTTTCAACAGTTCCGTGGCGTCTTGCGTCATGGGATCATTATACGCCCAAAGTCGGGACACGCGACACGGGATTAGGGAGACGGGGCACGGGGTACGGGACAAGAACTAGGCGGTAGGTGGTAGGTCGAAGGTGGTAGATGGGGGAGTTGGAGCCTCGCAAAACCGGATTCCGCATTCCGCCCGAGGCTCATTCGCCGGGTGAGATTTGCCGTGCGCCATGGACTACGGCAAGCACGTCGATCTGATCGGGTTTGATGTAGTCAATAATTCGAAACGGCCCTTCCAGAACCTGCCGGATTTGCGGGACGCCAAACTCCGGGACCTCGCGTCCCGATAACGGGAACGCCGCGATCTGCTGCGAGCGCCGGGTCAGGCGGTCGGCAACGCGCTGCGCGTATTGAGGAGAATTTTTCGCGATGTAGGCGTGGATGGACCGCAGATGGTCGCGCGCCGTGTCCGTCCAATGAACCTTCACTTGAGGCCAAACTCGGCGCGGAGCGTTTCGACACTGGTCGTGCGGCCCGCCTGGCTGTCGGCCAGACCGGATTCGATGGCCTGGCGCACGTAGATTTGATGCATCAAGTCGTCCCAGGTGGAATCGTCCGGCATCTTCTCAATCAGCTTTTGCGCTTCATCCTTGATGTTTGCCGTCGCCATCCGTATCCTTCATTCCCGCGCGTTTCTCTTCCCCAATGGTACGACAGCACCTGCCCCAGTGCAACCCTGACTGGGCCAGCCCGCGGTGATAGGCTTCCACACGTTGGGGCTGCTTCGCAAGGTCTGGACTGCTTTCGCAGCCGCGGCGCGAAGGTGAGTGCCGCGATCGCTAAACCCATTCAAGAATTCAACCAGAACCATCTCGCTGGTGACAATCTGATCGGAAGAATAGCTCCGGCCAGAAGCAACGGCTCTCGTACGAAGTTCATCGCGCGGATTGAGAAGGGCGATCCAGTAACTTGTGTCAGCAAAGACGGGCTTCATGAAGTTGCTTTTGAGGTTCCGTAGAGGTAATGGTCGAGGTTCTTTGCCAGATCTGTCGGGACGCGCTCCCATTCTTCGTTGGGGACGTCTTGGGCGATGGCCGCAAAGGTCTTGTCAAGGGATTGCCCGGGCACGGCCGGGCGCAGCACCGCTACCGGCTGGGCATCGTGCTCAATCACCACCTCGTCGCCGGCACGGATATGATCCAGTAACGCAGCAAAATTGCTTGCCGCTTCCTGAGTGGAAATGTGAATCACCCGATTTCCCATACCCCCATTATACAACGACCAGCCGCTGCCGCCTGCCAGAAACGCCGGCCCCCAGACTTCCCCATCCGAGAAGAATCCAGCCAAGAATTCCTTACAGGGCCGCCATGGTGCGAGATGGAACACGGGGCGCAGGACACGGCGTTCCGGGTACGGAACGCCGGCCTGAATGAGCCTGCAATCGGCGGCTCTGTTGCCTGCTACGCGCTAAGCGGCAGCGCCTCGGCGTAGTGCTCGATGACCGGCGGCGGATCGTAGAAATGGTGCAGGAGCCGGCGCCACTCGGGAAAACGGTCCGATTGCCGGAAGCCGACGGTGTGGTCCTCGACGCTCCTCCAGGTGACCAGCAGCAGGTAACGGTTCGGCGTCTCGATGCAGCGGTGAACGTTGATGGCTTGGAAGCCCGGCGTGGCGGCAATCAAGGGCCGCGCTTTCCGCAGAGTTTCCTCAAAGGCCGATTCTTCTCCGGGCTTCACATTCAAAATTCCCACTTCGAGTATCATGCCAGCTCCTTCTGGGGTGTATTGTGCTTCTCGCGCCGATTCAATGACGCCGCCTCGTACCGGCGCCTTGAGTGACATAATACAACGACCCGCAGGCTCAATGGCGCGATGACCCGATAGTTCAATCCTTCAATCTTCGGTCGATCCGATGTCCCGATCTGGGTTCCACTGTGGTATCCTGCCTCGCTGCCAAGCCTGATCGAGGAGGATCCACGACCCGCCATGAAACTGCATCATGTCATTGAAGCTCAGCAATTCGATTCCGCCATCCTATCGCAACTGTTTAACACTGCCTTCGAAATGGAACACGTTGTTGCCCACGGAGGCACGATGGAATACCAAAAGCGCATCATGGCCGCACTGTTTTACGAGCCCTCGACGCGCACCCGCTTCTCTTTCGAAACCGCCATGCTACGGCTGGGGGGAAAGGTGATCTCCACGGAGAACGCCGGCGAGTTCTCATCGGTGGCCAAGGGCGAGACGCTGGAGGACACGGTCCAGATTCTCAACGGCTATGCGGACGTCATCGTGATCCGCCACTATGAGGTGGGAGCCGCCAAGCGTGCCGCCGCCGTTTCCCATGCACCCATCATCAACGCCGGCGACGGAGCGGGCCAGCATCCCACCCAATCCCTGCTGGACCTTTACACGATTCGCAAGGAAATCGGCGCCATCGATGGTCTGAACATTGCCATGGTGGGAGATCTGGCACAGGGCCGCACGGTGCGGTCACTTGCCTACCTGCTCAGCAAGTACCAGGGCATCAAGATCTACTTTGTCGCTCCCACACTGCTGAAGATGAAGGAAGACATTCTCGAACACCTGCGCGAGCACCACATCGAATATGTGGAAGAAATCGACCTGGACAAAGTCCTGCCGGAAGTGGACGTGGTGTACCAGACGCGCATCCAGAAGGAGCGCTTCGGCGACCGCATCAGCGATTACGAGAAGTGCCGCGGCGTTTACGTGATTGACCGCCACGCGCTGAATTTGATGAAGCCCAAGTCCATCGTCATGCATCCGCTGCCGCGCCTGGACGAAATCAGCATGGAAGTCGATAGCGACCCCCGCGCCGCCTACTTCCGCCAGGCGCAGAATGGACTCTACGTGCGAATGGCGCTGCTCACCATGGTGTTCTCGTAGGGTCGCTCCATGGCACTGGCACCCCCTGTGCCACCCCCAAAGCCTCGAAAACCGTAACCACTACGGTACCTCTGTACTAGTACCGCAGCTAGATTGCGGATACTCCCGTAAAAGCTCAATATCGATGTGGCAAAGACGATGTCTGTCTTATTGAAAAATTCGGGAGAGGTTAATTCTATGGTTATAGGAGCAAGGCTACGTTCGCTTCGCGAGGAGCGAGGAATGTCGCAAGGAGATGTCGAGAAAACCACCGGCCTGCTGCGGTGCTACATCTCGCGCATCGAGAACGGTCATACCATTCCGTCGTTGGAGACGCTGGAACGGTTTTCGGCGGCGCTGGATGTGCCCCTGCACCGGATCTTCTACAACGGAGACGGTGAACCCGCCACGCCCAATCTGATTCCGCGGAAGAGCCTGGATGAGTTGGCAGAGGAGCCGGGAAAAGCTGGCGAGGAAGCGCGGTTTATGCTGCAGTTCAAGAATGTGTGGGCCAAACTCGGAGAGCCTGACCGCGATGTGTTGCTGACTCTGGCAAAGAAGCTGGCCACCCGCTAGCGTCCAACATCGGCTTACGTGTCGTTGTAGGGGGTTCACCGGTGCCGGCCGGATGAACCCCGTTTGGGCGATCCCAGCGGCAAGCCGTCCCTACTTGGCCGGCACCAGAATGATGTTCTCCTCCGGTTCATTACCTGTGGACTTCTCGGGCGTCTTGCCGGAGAGCATGCGCAGGTAGTTCACCAGGTTCCAGCGGTGCGTGTCAGTCATGCGGCCTGATTGCGCCGGCATGGGGTCCTGGCCGTTGCCAATAATCGCGAACAACTCCCCGTCCGTACGGGCCTTCAGCGTATCGGGTTTGGTGAAATCGGGCACGTTCAGCTTCATGTCCGCCGCCAACTCACCCTTACCATCGCCTTTCGGTCCATGACATAGAGCGCACTGGGTAACGAAGATCTTCTTCCCGCGGTCCACGGAAACGTCGGTGAACTTCACCGGGTTCTTCCGCGCCTTGTCCTCGGCGGTAATCGTCGCCGGGTGCGGGATCTCAGGCGCAGCCTGGGTGGCAGCGCCGGTGCTGGGTGGGGGCGCTGATTCCTTCTTTTCCTGGGCCCATAGACAACCCGTGACAATGATCAGGGCTAGCAACAGCATCTTTGAACGCATGGTATTCCTCGCGTGGGTGTACTTTCTGCTTCGCAACTCACCGTACTCGAACGTTGTGAGGTGCTTTTGAACCACCCAAGGAGCCAAAGAGCAATTTCGTTACCCACATTGACCTAGGTCACAGAATGATTGAGACAATTAGTCGTCATTTGGGAGATTGAACAGACAGTTTGTCTTTGGGTTGATGGGCAGAAGTTGCTAGGTGCGTCAATTTGCCCAAGTCCGCCCTTTCGATGTCCGCTCGACGGTGCTGCGGGCCGACGGGAGGTCTTGGGGAATCAGCTATGCCCGGCGACGTAAAGCAGCAGGGCGAAGATAAACAGCGGAACCAATCCCATGAGCAGGTAGCGGAACAGGTTGCCATCCGACGGTTCGGCATGGCTGGCGGCGGTTGCGCTCCGTGTCCCACCCTGGGTAACCTCCTCCGGGTGCTCCAAGTCCCACGCCAGTTCGCGGGCCTGATGATACCGGTTCAGCGGCTCGCGCTCCAGGGCGCGCAGAACGATCTGTTCGAGTGCCGGGGGGATGTCCGGGGCGATGCTGCGCGGTGACGGCGCATCGGCGCGGGTTTTGGCATTCAGGATGGCGAAGGGGTCAGGGCCGTCGAAAGGAGTTTCCCCGGCCAGCATTTCGTAAAGAATGACTCCCACGGCGTAAAGGTCGCTACGGGCGTCACCGCGCTTCCCCTTGATCTGCTCGGGTGAAACGTACTCGGGCGTGCCCTGCGTCTTGGTGAACTTGCCAAACGTCAGCCGCCGCGCGCCGGCCTTGGAGGCAATGCCGAAATCGATCAGCTTAACGCGGTCGTCGGCGTCCACCATGATGTTCTCCGGCTTCAGGTCGCGGTGAACAACGCCCTGGCCGTGAATGTAGTCGAGCGCATCGCAGATCTGGAGGGCCATGGCAATGGCGCGCTCCGGCGGCAGTTTGCCCTGCTCATTGAGAACCTGGCGCAGCAGGCGGCCTTCCACCCACTCCAGCACCATATACAGGCGGCAGCGATGGTCCTCCGGAAATACCTTGATGATTCCGGGGTGGCTCAGCGTGGTGCCAATGGCTTCCTCGCGTTTAAAGCGGTCATAGAAGACCGGATCGCTTTCCATCTCAAAGTGGGGAAGCTTGATGGCCACGACGCGGCCGGCGGCCAGGTCCGTGGCACGATAAATGGTGGCCATGCCGCTGGTGGCTACGGTGCTGTCAATGCGGTAATGATCCAGCGTTTCGCCGGGATGAAGCGGAACAAGTTGCGTTGGA
Organism: uncultured Acidobacteriota bacterium; assembly: GCA_963719115.1. Taxonomy (GTDB): domain Bacteria; phylum Acidobacteriota; class Terriglobia; order UBA7540; family UBA7540; genus Bog-366. The sequence goes on from CAVRBF010000080.1 coordinate 6,876, forward strand.
TAAGCGCCCATACCCTCCGATACTAGGGTAGGGGACATAAAGAAATCATAAGAATCTCCCAAAGATTCTATAAACGCGCGGTTCACATCGCGATGCCTGGGTGGGTGTGCTTGCGAAGGTACCAGCAGGGGCTGAAGCCCATGTGCGGAAACAGCGAATTCACACAGGTTTGCTTTTGCGGATCGAGGAAGTAAAGGTCGGACTTGCCGCTCTTCAGGCCGACCATATAATACGGCCGCACGACGACGGTGCCGAAGGCGGCGCGGTCCCTGGGAATGGGGATGCGCACCGAAGCGTAGTCTGCGGCGTACACACTTGCCGCAAGCAGGACCAAAATTAAGACAACTCGTTGGACGATTTTCACGGGCGAATTCCTGATGGCCGAGCTCCCAAGCTGAAGGCTGCGGCCTCATGATTGGGATCATGTGACGCCGGACGCTCGGCGGCAACGATTCTACCTCAGCTCGGGCGCTCGCGTCTCGCCGGTGTGATTTGTTAGCGGCCGTGCCCACATTCCCCTTGATGAGCACCTGCGCGACTTCATGGACCGCGAAGCCCGCTACGAGCACGGCGGCTAATTTTGAAAAGCAGAAGTCAGAAGCCAAGGCATTGGCGAATGGCGATTGGTAATGGGTGATTGGGTCCGGGCGTACTTTTGTTTTCAGCATGTTCCCAGCCTATCCCGTCACCGGCGCATGCTCGCCCCGCTCCTCGGGGGCCATGATTCCTTGGAAAGCAGAAGCCAGAATCTGCGCGCCCCGTGTCCCGTATTGCCGTGTCCCGTTTTCCCGATCGTTTGTTTTCAGCAACATCTCCGGATGCACCTTCATTTCTTGTAGAACAGGAGCCAGGAGTAAGGAGCCAGGGCATTGGCGAATGGCGATTGGTGATCGGTGATTGGGTTCTGTCGTACCTTTGTTTTCGGCATATTCCCGGGATATCCCGTCACCGGCGCATGCGCGCCCCGCTCCACGGGGGCCAGCATTCCTTAGAGAGCGGAAGCCAGAATCGGCACGCCCCGTGTCCCGTGTTCCCGTATCCCGTCTTCCCGATCGTGTGTTTTCAACAACATCTCCGGATGCACCTTCATTTCTTGAAGAACAGGAGTCAGGAGCCGGGAGCCAGGGCATTGGCGAATGACGTAGCGGCGAGTTTATCTCGCCACCTGGCGGCACCAAGCCGCCGGCACGTCCAAACTGTGCCCCTACCGTTTTGGCAGCGAGTAGCTTCCTTTCCGGCCGGTGGGCTTTTCCTCCCGGCCCCTGGCCTACAAGCAAAGATCCGGCCGCCGGCGCACCCGCCCTTGGCGGCCGCAAATCGCCGGGAAAAGCGGTTCCCCAATCCTCAAAAAGCAGTGCGAACGGCGCCCATCGACATTTGTGCTGCACAAAATGTCGCGCACTTGCGTTCCAATCGGCAGGAAATGTCCGCTTTTTTATGGGCATACTGTCCATGCTTCCTTTGTTTTCATACACATTCCGGCTTTGGTCGGCATAAAAAGAATTCTTTTTTGCCCTTCCGCTCCCCAAAGCCGGCAAAAAGGCGCTCGGAACCGCCGCTCCTCGAGGTGCAGGATAGGCTAGATTCAGCAAAAGAGGGAGCGGAAAGAGGGTTTGCGGAGGGACGGAAAAGCCGGACGGTGGATGGGCGTTCATGGCCGGGCGGCCCGGGGCGTCAACGTCTCGCCGCCCCCTCCGGGTTCCACCCTCAGCATACGCACATCGCTAGCCTTTTGTCAAGAACGAATTGAGGCTAGGATAAAAAACCTACAACTGGGAGGAGGGGCCACCCCGCCGGTAAACACGCCGTCCGGCGTGGGTGATGGCCGGCAAAAGGCTGTTGCCGCCGCGGCGTCAAAATGGCCGGTGGGCGGGGCCCCCTCGGTACAGGTAAACGCTGGGCCACCAGGGAGGAATTATCCCCGAAAGGTGTGAGCCAACTTCCGGGTAGCCGACCATGCGCCCGGGACCGTCCGGCGCCACATCCGGCGTCACGCCGCCACGTGAACGGCCATCTGCCCTGGGCCTATGCCGGGCCTGGCGCAGCATTCTCAGCGCGGGGTAAGGATGGAGCCTAAAAGTTCGGGCATTCCTGGAATGTTTCGAAGGTCCCGGTTCAATCTTCGCGCCAGATCGAAGGCGCCACGTCTCGAAATCAGCCGAAATTCCGGCACGTCATTACCAATAACACCGGCAACCTGATTGAATACAGCACCCGCCGCTCCCGCCAGAGGATTGTCAGCCATTCCCCCAACCGCCGCTCCGCGAATTCCTGAAATCATGATCGGTCAGGTTCCTGGCCCCCGAATCCGCATGCGACGAGCAGCGCCCGACGCACTTCAGGCCATCTCGCTTCCGGGAGAGTGCAAAGGGCGGTTCCGATGCGGTTACGTTGGGCGAGGGATAGATGATCAAAGTTGAGGGCGCAGACCAGCGGCATTCCATCATCCGGCGACAGGACAACTTCGGTTGATAATCCACGGATCGTGCGCGTCACGGGCACGACGATGATTTCGTGCAGGTGATCCATCACCTCGTCCCGGGTCAGGATGAGGACAGGGCGCCGCTTGTCCGGTGGTTGAAATGTGTACCAACGGATTTCGCCCCGGTTCAACGGACTTCCTCCCAACCTTCAGCGTCCCACGCCAATAGGTCCTCGTTACTCGAGAACTCCTGGTTGCGGGGAGGCAGGGCACGGTAACTCTCTCGATCATCAGCAGCAGGCCGCGCGCTGATGAAGCGAAGAAGGCGGAGACGCTCGTCGGGCGATAGGCAATCGACCAAGGGGAAAATATCTTCGGCGCTCAGGTGCTTGGGCATCGGACCTATTTTACCAGACGGTAGGGCGGTGGAGCGTGGCTTATCTGACGGGCTTCCGCCATGGGGTCGTGGAGCGGTCTGAAATTTCAATTGCCCTCTCCACCGGATCGACTTGGGCAAAAGAGAGGTAGCGTGGCGGTATCCGTCAGTCCGTCGGCGGACGGGTCTCGCGACCGACGGATTCCTCCGCCGATCTTCCCCAATTCGAGCAGCGCTCCGATGTTTCTCGTCGCGAACACGAAGTGAAAAGCCGCACAGGAATCCGTCGGCTGACGGATTCCTGTGCGCTGGATTGCCACGTCCTCAAATTAAGAAGGCAGGTTTTACAGCTTGGGAAGACCGAAACGGGCAAGACTGTCTTGAAGGAGTCTGAGGTCGATTCGAATCCCCTGTCGCAGTAGGTCGATATAGGTTTGGCGGAGGTCCGAGACCATGCCCTTACGGGCCGCTGCCTCAAGAATACCCAGACATCCCAGTAACGACAATCACAATCCGAGCCGTTCCAAGGTGCGGCGATCTTCTTCCAGGTCGTCCGCATCATAGTGAAGCGGAACGTTGTGCTGGGCGGCATACTCCATGAACCGCTCGACGGGCATCTGACAGAGCTCGGCGGCGCGTCCCAAGGAGACCTTGTCCTCGCGGTACAGCCCGAGCGCCAGGTACCGCGCGGTTTCCGCCGACAGATTTCCCGTATCTAATCCCGCCGCCAAAACCAGCTCCGTGGGGATTTCCACATTTACCGTTTGCATGGTCTCAAAGTACCTCATCACCGGCCCCCACGCAAGCCCTAATGCCCGCCCCTATGCCCGTTCAGTTAGGACTTCCGTGGAAATGACCAACGCCGAGCCCTTCCGCCTTCGGGTCGTGGCGCGCTCTGGAATTTCAATTGCCCTCCCCACCGAATTTACCTCGGCAAAAGAGGGGTAGCGTGGAGGTATTCGGCTCCGAGACGAATTCCTCCGCGGATTTTCTCAAATTCGAGCAGCGTTACGATGTTTCTCGTCGCGAACACAAAGTGAAGAGCCGCACAGAAATCCGTTGGCTGACGGATACCTGTGCGCTCCCCGCTTCAGAGATCCACAGTGGCACGAATCTCGGCGTCGTCGCAAGATGCCAGCGCGGACTAGCGACCCGGTCGGGGAAGCTTCTTTGATCCCTCTTCCATCATAACCGCAGCGTGTGTGTCGAATTCGAGTTTAGCTGCGAGCCGCTGTCTGATCGGCTCGTCCAGATATGACAGATACAGATACGTAGCTACTAGGTCACGCAGGATCGTCCCTGAGAAGAAGTTCCTTTGCCCCTTCAACTGCTCCCACATCTCGAGAACGTCCTCTTCTGGGAAGCCCAGGAAATGGTCAAGCCTAACGGAGAGGTCAACGAGTCTGATAGATGTACGGTTCTCTCCCTCCTCCCTGAGTACGTCTTTGTATGTTTGCTCAAGGATAGGATGACCAACGGCGTAGGAGATTCGCTTCACGAAATTGTATGCAACCAGTCGAGTAAGATACACGACCCCCTGATCCGCCATTCTTTCCAGTTCCCTTCCGCTTATAGGCTTGTGTTCCTTAATCAGTTGGGCCACGAAAGTTCTCAGCTCTTCAAGGTTGGACTCACTCATATGTAAAACTGCGTTCAACGTGCGCAGCCCGAGCTGGTATGCGGATCTTGCGATTTCGATTTGATCCTCTTTTCGCAACACCCCCCCCGAAATTTCTCAACACTTGCCCCATTATTTCCAAGGTTTTTAGCGCGATATTGATCTTGAGCACGTCGTTAAGCTCATCGCGGTACTGAACGGCTTCTCCACCCACACCTGTTGCTTGATCTGGGGCTATTTCGTCCGCAGTTTCGAGCGTACGCCTGTTTTCTTCGATGTTTTGACGAACGTCTGCCGGTGGCAGGAGCAACCTTGGAGCCTCTTTGTACAATTTATTTATAAACTCCACGTCACGTTCGAAGTCGCAGGGGGTGCATGTCGAATAAATCATCCTAGCGTTCGTTAGGATTCGTTCAACAAGTTCGCGATCCTGTGTCCGGTATACCACGAACATCAGTATGCTGCTGAATTCCAATGAGTGAACCTTATCAACCATGTCGTTCAGTACGACTCTCATGCGAGCTTGGTTCTTCCTGTCCTTGAGGTTGTCAGCCAGATACCTAGCCACGAAATAGTAATAGTAGTACATGTAGCGAAATCGATAATTGCCGCCGGATTCGTAAAATATCCGTGCGTCCTCAAGATCCCTAAGAATTGACCTTGCGTTGAGCTTGATGTTGTACTCCGCGAAGTATTGCTCAATCAGCCCGTCAACTTCGGCACGGGTTACGCTCTGACGACGCGTTTCAAACAAGTGAAATGCAATTCGTGAAATGAACGCATTTTTGGTGATGAAATCCGGAAACCCGGTACTCACGCTTCCAAGCACCTTGGTGATTAGCGCCTCAAGCAAGGCGCCATACGATCCCGCTTGTGGGTCAGAGGTTCTTCCCGCTTCCGCAATCTGGAGCACTGAAAGAATCATGAGCCTCAGTGATCACCCAAAACCGGCCATATATGATCACCTGAAAACCGGCCATACGGAGACCGACTCCGGGACATTGACTACGGCGTGAGGCGTTATAGCCTCAGCCGATATGGCCAATGTCTTGAGTGACGAAAAGAAACAGCAAGTTATAGCTTTAGGGCGGCTCGGGTGGACGCTGCGGCGTATCCAGGGGGCCACCGGTGTGCGCCGGGAAACGGCGGCGGGATATTTGAAAGCCGCGGGGATTCCGGTGCGACCTCCGGGCTGGGAGCGGAGAGCGGGTTCAAAACCGGCCATAGAGGTGATCACCGACTTTGGCGCGGGAAAGCCGGCCTCTGGGGTCTCCTCCGATCCGGCATCGCCAGAGCCCCATCTGCCACCGTCTTCCGCGCCGGACACGGCAAAACCGGCCACCGAGGTGACCACCGACTTTGGCGCGGAAAGACAGAGCCTTCGTGCGTCTGTCGATCTCATTCCGCACGAACCCACCCCAGAATCAACCTTTGAACCCGGCGCGGCAAAACCGGCCCAAGGGGTGACCACCGACTCGGCGTTGCCCCCACCCCCGGCGGAAGTGACCGCTCCGTTGGGTGAACCGCCCGCCGCTGACGAGGTGATCCCCGGCCCGGGCGCGGAGCCCGCGCCCGCGCCAGTGCCTCCCGTGTCGCCCGCGCGCAGTCCCTCCGCCAGTGCCTGTGAGCCCTATCGCGAGCTGATCGAACTGGGCTTGGCCCGCGGCCGCAACGCCATGGCCATCTGGCAAGACTTGGTGTCGGAAGCCGGCTTCACCAGCGGTTATCAGAGTGTGCGGCGCTTCGTCGGCAAGCTCCGCGGAGTGGCGATCCCGCAGGCTCATCCCGTGATCGTCACCGCTCCCGGTGAAGAAGCCCAGGTGGACTACGGCACCGGCCCCATGGTCCGTGACCCGCAGAGCGGCAAGTACCGGCGCACTCGCCTCTTCGTCCTGACCCTGGGTTACAGCCGCAAGTCGGTTCGTCTGCTCGTTTTCCAATCCAGCTCCCGCACTTGGGCGGAACTGCATGAGAAGGCCTTCCGCCGCCTGGGCGGGGTGGTTCAACTCATGGTGCTCGACAACTTACGCGAGGGCGTGCTGGTTCCCGACGTCTACGATCCCACGCTCAATCCCCTCTACCGCGACATGCTCGCGCACTATGGCGTGGTCGCCATGCCATGCCGAGTTCAGCATCCCGATCGCAAGGGGAAAGTCGAGGCGGGAGTCGCACATGCCCAGAAGACGCCGCTGAAAGGGCTGCGCTTCGAAAGTCTGGAGCAAGCGCAAGCCTACCTGGACCGTTGGGAAATCCACTGGGCGGACACGCGCATTCACGGCACCACCAAGCGGCAAGTGGCCGCCATGTTCGCGGAAGAAAAACCGGCGCTGCGACCGCTGCCGCTGGAACCCTTTCGCTATTACCAATACGGCCAGCGCACCGTGCATCTGGACGGCTGTGTGGAAGTCGAAGCCGCCTACTATGGCGTGCCGCCGGGATGGATCGGGCGGCTGGTCAACGTGCAGTGGGACGACCTCTTCGTGCGCCTACTCGATCCGCGCACCGGTCAACTGCTGCGTGAGCATGTCCGCCAGAAACGCGGCCGGTATCGCATCAAGCCGGAGGATTACCCCAAACGAGCCCCGCTCGGCACTCTCCAGTTGCTGGCGCGGGCGGAACGGGCGGGTCCGCATATCGGCGCCCTCTGCCAGGCCCTTCATCGCGCCGAAGGAGAACTGGGAGTACGCCGCATTCTGGGCGTGCTGGCCTTGGCCAAGAAGTTCGGACTGGCCGCCGTCGAAGAAGCCTGCACCGCCGCGCTGGAACTCCAGGTGCACGAATATCGCTTTGTGCGCCGCTATCTGGAACGGCGTCCGCAAGCTCCCTTGAGCTTACAGCAGGTCGATCCCTTGATCCGCGAACTGGTGCACTACCGCGATCTCATCCAGCAGCGGATGCAGCAACAAGAACAACAGCAGTCGCTCTTTGAGGCGGTCCCGGAAGCGCCGCCACCGACTTCCCCGGAGGTGCAGGCGTGAACGTGCAGAGATCCAACGCCGCTCTCCGCGCACGTCCTTACGGTGATCGTCAACCCCGTGAACCCCCGGAACCGGGGCACGGAGAAAAATTTTCGCCAGTCTCAGGAAAGGTGGTGAACGGTGGAGAGGAATATCGCGAGAGGGAACTTCTGGGGGCTTCGCCCCCAAGACCCCCAGGATTTATCGCTTTCTTGCCAGGATGGCGGGGAACAGCGGGAGCGAGGTTCTCTCGCCCCCTCCATCCCGGCCCCGAGGTCGGCGCTCAGGTCGCATCCCTGCGTAGCCCTATCCTCCGCCCCGGCCACCAGAAAGTTTAGCTTAACTTCGAGAGAGGAGACGCAATGAATCTGATCGAACTGAATCGCGCTTTACGGCAGTTACGCCTGGGAGGGATGGCGGCGGTGCTGGAGACCCGTCTGCGTCAGGCCCAGGCGGAATCCATGGCCCCCTTGGATCTGATCTCCTGCCTGGTGACGGATGAACTCACCCGCCGCGCCGACCGCATGCTGGAACGCCGGCGCAAACAGGCCGCGTTCCGCGACCCGCTCCGGACCCTCGACAACTTCGATTTCAACTTCAACAAAAAGATGAATCGCAGCCTGGTCTTTGATCTGGCCACCGGCACCTTTATCGCCCACCATGAGGACGCGCTGTTTTTAGGTCCGCCCGGGAGCGGCAAAAGCCACTTGGCGCAAGCCATCGGTCAAGCGGTCATCCAGCAGGGGTATCGCGTCTTCTACCGCGAAACCCACGCCCTGCTCGAAGAGATCGCCGACGCTACCCTCGATGGCACCCGCAAAGAATGTCTGGAGTCGCTGACCACCGTGCCGCTGCTCATCATCGACGACTTCGGCATGCGCAAGCTGCCCTTGACCGCCGCCGAAGAACTGCTCGAACTCATCATGCGACGCTACGAACGCGCCAGTACGCTGGTGACTTCCAATCGACCGGTGGAAGACTGGGGCAAGTTGCTGGGAGATGCTGCGGCCGTCAGCGCCATGCTCGACCGCCTTCTCCACCACGGACATCTGCTGAAGTGCGGCCCGCGAAGCTGGCGAACCAAAACCGACTTGCCAGCAGAGCCAGCGGCAGGGTAAAAGAGGTTAGTCCCGGACGGCCCCACATGGCCGGTTTTGACCTGTTCACGCATGGCCGGTTTTGAGGTGATCACTGAGGGGAAGGAGCGCGCTTCTTGTTCCGTTTATTCGCTGGGTTGAAGATTTTCGCATTGACAGCTCTGACCTTATGCGTGCGAAGCATGAGGTCTCGTGATCAAGCATCGCGTTTGGCACCAATACTTCCGCGGCATCAGTGAGGTAGCTCCCTTGCGCAATAATTCCATACGCCCCGATTCACCCCCTTCGGGTGACTAAAAGGTTCTCGGTATGAGATCATGCCGTTGATGCCGAAACTCGACTTTCAGAACTCCTGACCTGGGTGAAATCAGGGCGAGCCGATTTTGAAGACGAGGGTGAGGTGCGTACCGGGGAAGATGGTCTGCGTGGCATTGAGTTCTGCCAGCAGGTGTTCGATGGCTCGGTCGTGAGCGGCTTGTGTGAGATGGTGGAGAGAGACAGTCAAGGTCTTGGTGACGGGGTCAGGCATGAGATCGGCCTCGGTATCGAAAATCTGGCGCAGCAAGGCGCGGGCATCGTGGGGGCGGACAATGTGCTCGCGCAGCAGCGAAGCCAAGCTGGACTCAGCGCGATAGGCAATCATCTTAATGGTATCGATGAAGTGTTTCCGCTCGGTGCGCAGCCGCGTGAAACGGTCTTCTTCCGGTAGGGACTTCACCGGAACGTGATGGGGGATATCATTGCGCTCTTGTTTTAGTTTCTCGATCTCCACGTCCAGGTCGCCGATCTCTTCCCGCAAGTGGCCCTTGCGCTGCTGAAATCCTTGGAGTTCGGACTCCGCAGGGTTCTCGGATAAGGCCAGAGCCCCGAACTGCGCGGCCCCGCGATGGCGCTGACCGGTCTTGGACGGGTCCACTTCCTTGTTCACGTACAGGAACGGCTGGCCGTCCATGGCATTAATCCAGTAATCGGTCGTGGCGCGCAGACACAGCCGCTCCCGCGCCACATAGTGGCGGGGCAACGCCGTCTGCTCCCCGTGATAGACGCGCACATGGCCATCGCAGTGGAAATACAGTTCGGCGGCATCCTGGCGGGTGATCCATTCCTTGGCCAGGGCAGCGTTCCAGCGCAGCGCCTGTCCTAAGTCTTGGCACAGCTGCCTTCAACTTGGCGCGTAGCGTGCGCACTTCCGGGATGCGGTCCAGACCCAGCAGCTTGCCCCACTCGCCCGGCGCTTCATAACGCAGTTGTTCCAAGTATCGAATCCGCCCCAGCGCCAGCAACGCCAGCAGCAGAAAGATACTGTCGATCCCATAAAATCCGTTCGGCAATTGGTACATCTGCGCGGTGTAGCGCAGCAGTCCCACCGCTAACAACGCCGGCAAAGCCAGCAGCACGCCGCCGTGGGTGACATCGCAGGCGGCTTGAAACTCAATGGGTGCCGACTCCAGCGCCCCCATCGCCGCCGCCACGCGTTCCAGCGAACGCGTCGCTGCGTTCCCCATGGGCGCTTGACTGTCGCTCTGGCTGCGTGCGCTTTTGTTGCTTACCGCCAGAGGGGCCGGTGCGTTTTTTTTGACCCTTGCGCAATCGCCCGGCGCGGATCGCCTTGTGCACCGTGTTCGCCAACACCTGCAGCTCCCGCGCTACTTCCGGTACGCTCTGCCCCGCGTCCAGTAATTGCTGCGCTTGCTCGCAGCACTTCCCCTTTCAGCACCGACGCGGAACTGTGGCGCGGCTTCGCCATGTAGAACCCTTCCGTACCGCGTTCCCGGAAAACCTTCACATACCTTTTCACCGTGATCAGCGGCACCCCGAACGCCCGCACGATCTCCTTCGGCTTCACCGTCCCATTCACGATCATCTGGCTGGTGAACATGCGGAACCCCCGCACATCGTCCGCGGCGTGTTAAAACACTGGGAGGTGGCCATGGATGTAATACACCGTGCCCGCCTCTTTTGCACGGCGATCCGGTTGTTGATTTCGGTCACTCCGGCAGGAAATATCGGCAGTTGCATCTGGGGCATGGGTTCTCTATTACCCCAAAAGCCGCCGGCTCGACAACCCTTTTTGGGCTCATTCTATTTTCATCGAATGGCATCAATTACGGGGTGACATCAGGAGGTCTGACTTTCTGTCCAACATGTTGCCCGCATGGGGGAACTTTTGCTGGATACCCTGAGGCTCATCAGGGTCAGACGGCCACCTCGAAGTGCTCTGGCAGCGGAGTGGGGACAGCGGGTGACAAAGCGGAGCCCTCCACAGGGAAGAGAAAGCCGCTCGGTCATGCAACCTTTGTTTCTACGCTGGAGGATTATTCCCGTCTCCTTCCCTGTACTCACGCCGAAGCCGCCGCCAGAGTGGAACGGCTTGGCGGGACAAATTATTGTGCCGTCCTGAGAAATTGTTTCAGTGCGCGGGACGAACCTGCCATTCCTCTCAGCGGGCGTAGTGTGCGTATCCGACGTGAGCGGCTCGAATCGGACGAAAAAGGGCCAAAGGACCCGCATCAGTGGTGGACAAGCGACGGATATTTTGTTGAAGGCTGTTTATGCTTCGGCGCGGATTGCTGGGAAATTCCGAGGCGTTGTCACTGACTTCCCCATCAGTAGCACCTCTTCGAATCCCCAATAACTCTTGATCTCCGTGCGCTTGTGTGCGGATTGTGTGCCCGGTTCCGGGCATGTGGTGTTGTTATGGCCCGGAAGCCAGGTCAACTCATTTCACGCGGACCCCACATATGGCTGGTGCGTGGATCGCTTGGTCATGAGCCGGAAACCGGACCACGGAAGAATCACCATAAAACTATTCGTGCTTCGCTCCGCGAAGCGCAGACCTATCGGAATATAAAGCTCCAAGGATGCGGGATCGGACGTCTTCCCTGCACGGGTGCGATGAGTTTTAATCAATACCTGGATCAAAGGCGCACAACGGCACGTCGCGAGGTCGCGGAACGGCACCATCTTGCGGCCAGTCTGCGCCGCCTTCGCCAACTGGCTGCCGAAATCGGGATTTTGTTCGATACCCACCATCGGCCAACCTTTGGGCAAAAGTGGATAAAGGGCTGATGCCTAATACTCCCAACTCATCCCAGTCGGGCATGGTAGCAAGCCTCAGCAAACACCTTAGAACCCTGCGCGAGATGACGTTGCGAAATTCGGCACAAAGAAATAATCGAAAAGGACATAATGTCTCTTGACAGGCGATACTTAACTAGGTTTATATTTCACGTGATTAATTATTCTGCAAGTTTTCCCGAAGTAGGGGAGTTTTTTACCGAAGGACGTGGATCGTGGAATTACGCGATATTGCCATGCTGAGCGTTTCCACAATCCTTGCGCGTACCCGCCGCCTCTCGCCTGACAAACGTTCGCTTATCGAAGAGTGCAAGCCAGGTTCTACTTTGCTTTCAGGCAGAAATCCCACTCCCGCAAAAATGATTCGATCCCCCCGACTCAGAAATGATGAGGTGCCCAAATGAGTCCGAATCTCTCCCTGATCAGCGATGGGAAAAAGTTCATGTGGGACGGGCGGCCCTACGCGACCCGAGAAGAGGCCTCGACCGTGCAGGAAGCCTGTCGGAATGACGGCTTTGACGTTCGCATGATGGAGGAAGGCGGGAAGTTCCTCATTTACATGCGAAGGACAGTTAAGGGGGTTGCAGCTACCGCCCCATAGCAGGCGGTCGCGACCGGAGAACAGAGGCAGGAAAAACCTGCGGGTGACCAGCCATGAAGGACTACGGCAACGTCCGCATCCACACCGATCCAACGCTCCTCGCTGACATTCGGCGCTACGGCAAATTTGACACCACCGGCTGCTACCAGTGCGGAAGTTGCACGATCTCCTGCGACCTGGTAACCGACTCGGTAAGCTTTCCGCGCAAGATCATGCGCTATGCCTTGCTGGGATTGCGCAAGCCGCTTCTCGAAAGTCTGGAGCCCTGGGTCTGCCACGACTGCGGCGACTGTTCGCTGATCTGTCCGCGCCAGGCGGAGCCGCGCATCTCGATGATGACGGTGCGGCGGTTCCTGACCGCGCAGTACGACTGGACGGGTGTTTCGTCAAAAATCCTCTCATCAAGAGCTTGGTACTACGGTTTCTTAGGGCTGGTGTCGGCCTCCGTATTTCTCCTCATCCTGCTCTATCACTTGCTATACGTAAAGCTGTCGGCTCACGATTTGGCGACGACCCCGATGGGGCTGGAACACATGTTCCCCATCATGACGTACTACACGCTTGCCGTGATCCTGCTTCCGCTGCTTCTCCTGCTTGCTCGTGTCTTCCGCATCTGGGGGCTCACCATGCAGGGGGAGAATATCCCCCTGTCGGATTACTTCGCCGAGGCCGGGACGTACGTGCGGCACTCCGTGACCCACACGCTCATGCGGAAGTGTTCCGAGAAGGGGCGGTGGGTAGGCCACTGGCTTCTCGCCTTAGGCGTGGTCATGATGCTGACCATCAAAACGTTCGCATTGCGCTGGTTCCAAACCGACAATATTTATCCTCTCTACCATCCCCAGCGATGGCTGGGCTATCTGGGTACCGCCTTCATCCTGTACGGCGTCGGGAGCATTCTGCTACGCCGCTTCAGGGGGCAGAAGGAATCCGGCAAGAGCACCGGGGCAGAGGATTTGATGTTTCCCATCCTGCTCCTGCTGGTGGCCCTGAGCGGGATTTCCGTTCACATCCTCCGCTACGCCGGTTTCGAGATGGCCTGCCACTTCGTCTACGCGCTGCACATCATGATCGCCACGCCGATCCTGGTGGTGGAGATGTCGTTCGGAAAGTGGTCCCACATGATCTACCGTCCGCTGGCCCTGTACTTCCAGGCGGTCAAGGAGAGGGCGCGGCGTCGCGGCGCCCGCTCAGGAGGCGTTGCCCGATGCCGTCTGAGCATACCCAAACCCATCCGATCGGCGCCGCTCTGGTGGTGGGCGGGGGAATCGGCGGCATGCAGGCGGCCCTTGATCTCGCCGCTTCCGGCATCAAGGTTTACCTGACGGACCGGCGGGCATCGATCGGCGGGGTCATGTCGCAGCTCGACAAGACCTTCCCCACTAACGATTGCGCCATGTGCACCATGGCCCCGCGGCTGGTGGAGATCGGCCGGCACCGCGACATTGAAATCCTCACCCTGAGCGATGTGGCGCACGTCGAGGGCCAGCCGGGCGATTTTTCCGTCACGGTCAAGCGCCAGCCGAGTTTTGTGAATGAATCGAAATGCACCGGGTGCGGGTCGTGCGTATCGAACTGCCCCACGCGCAACCACGCGCAGCCCTTGGCGATTCCCCGCGTCGAGATCGAGCCTTCCTACCGGGAGACCGTGGGAAACATCCTGACGCGGCATAAGAATCAAGAGGGACCGCTGATGCCGATCCTCCAGGAAGTCAATGCGGCCCTCAACTATTTCCCGCAAAGCGTACTGGCGTACATCGCTCAGGAAACCGGTTATCCCCTCTCGCACATTTACCGAATCGCCACCTTCTACAGCGCCTTCAGCGTGGTGCCCAGAGGGAAATACGTCATCAATGTCTGCATGGGAACCACCTGCTATGTGCGCGGCAGCGAGCGGCTGATGGAAAAGCTCAGTGAGACGCTGGCCATCAAGCCGGACCAGACGACGCCGGACATGAAGTTCACTCTGAAGAGCGTGCGCTGCATCGGGTGCTGCGGGCTCGCCCCGGCGCTCACGGTGGGGAACGACGTTTATGGAAAGCTGACCCGCAAGGACATCCCGAACATCATGACCAAGTACCGGGAGGCAGCCTAGCATGCCGCTCACAGTAGAACAGTTGCACCAGAAGCGAGACCGGGCAATAGAGGACATCCGCGCCCGCCGTGGCAAGGTGAAGGATGTTATGGTTTGCTGCGGCACCGGCTGTGTGGCCGGGGGCGCGTTTCGGCTTAAAGAGGCCTTGGAAAAAGAGGTGGAGCAGCGCGGCCTGGGCAAAGAGGTGCGCGTTGTCGCGACTGGCTGCAACGGCTTCTGTGGGCAGGGTCCGCTGGCCGTGGTCATGCCCGACGGCACGTTTTATGGCTGGCTCAAACCGGAGGATGCCCCCAAGCTGGTGGAAGAGCATCTGGTGAAGGGCCAGCCGGTGAAGAAGTTCATGTTCGTCTCGCCGGACACCAAAGAAACCATCCCCCATTCCGCCGACATCCCGTTTTTCCAGAAACAGATGGCAGTGGTCCTGCGCAATAAAGGGCTCATCGACCCGGAGAGCATCGACGAATACATCGCCCGGGAAGGCTACCAGGGGTTGGAGCAGACGCTGACCACACTGACGCCCGAGGAAGTGATCGAGCAGGTCACGCGCTCGGGGCTGCGCGGCCGCGGCGGAGCGGGATTCCCCACCGGCATCAAGTGGAAGGTGTGCCGGGGAGAGAAGAAGACCCCTAAGTACATCATCGGCAACTGCGACGAAGGCGATCCAGGAGCCTACATGGACCGGAGCCTGCTGGAATCCGACCCGCACTCGCTGGTGGAGGGAATCGCCATCGCGGCTTACGCCATCGGGGTCGCGCGAGGCTTTATCTACGTGCGTACGGAATATCCGCTGGCCATCGAGCGGCTACGGAAGGCCATCGCCAGCGCGCGCGATAACGGCCTGCTGGGAGAAAACATTCTGCATTCCGGTTTTGCTTTCGACATCGAGATTCGCGAAGGATCGGGCGCTTTCGTCTGCGGCGAGGAGACCTCCCTGATTAATTCCATCGAGGGAGGCGTTCCCGAGCCCCGGCAGCGGCCTCCGTTCCCCGCTCAGGTGGGCCTGTGGGGCTGTCCGACGGTCATCAACAACGTCGAGACGCTAGCGAATGTACCCATGATCATCACCCGCGGGCCGGACTGGTTCTCCTCCATCGGCACCGCCACCAGCAAAGGGACCAAGATCTTTTCCCTGGTGGGGAAGATCAACAATACGGGCCTGATCGAGGTCCCCATGGGAATCACCCTGCGGGAGATCGTCAACGAGATTGGCGGCGGGATTCCTGACCACAAACAGTTCAAGGCCGTGCAGACCGGTGGGCCTTCGGGAGGCTGCATCCCCTCGAGCCTGATCGACCTCCCCATCGATTACGAAAACCTGAAACAAGCCGGGTCCATGATGGGGTCGGGCGGCATGATCGTGATGGATGAAGACACCTGCATGGTGGATGTGGCGAAGTTCTTCCTCCAGTTCACCAATGATGAGTCCTGCGGAAAGTGCAGCGCCTGCCGGGAAGGCAGTGAAGCGCTGCTCGAGGTCTTGACCAGAATTTCGAGCGGCGAGGGGCGGGACGGCGACGTGGATTTCCTGGAAGAGCTGGGGCAGGCCGTCAAGGATGCCTCGATGTGCGGGCTGGGCCAGACCCTTCCCAACCCCGTCTTATCCACATTGAAATACTTCCGGGACGAATACGTTGCTCACATCAAAGACAAAAACTGCCCCGCCAAAGTCTGCAAGCCGCTCATTAAGTACTACATCGATCCTGACAAGTGCCCGGGCTGCACCTTGTGCCTTAAGAATTGCCCGGCCGGGGCGGTAAAAGGCGATACCAAGCACGTCCATGTGATTGACCAGAACACGTGCACGAAATGCGGCGAGTGCATGGAGATCTGCCCGCCCAAAGTTTCCGCCGTCGTCAGACTTTCGGGAAAGGAAGCGCAAGCTATCCAATCGCTTCCTGCCCCGATTCCCGTGCGAGAGTGGCGCGCGCGCCGAGCGGCGGAGAGGGTGGGCGGAAAGCAGTAGGCGGAAGGCAGAAAGCAGAAGGCAGTGGGCGTGGAAGTGAAGTGAACGTAGCGCAGACCTCCGCTTTTGAGGTCTGGCAGGTAAGAGCGGCGGACCCCAAAAATGGGGGACGCGTTGCACCTTTGGAGTGCGGTAGCAGCAGCTACCACCTTCCGGCTTCGGTTCATACGGGGCAAGAGGCGGGGAAGAAAAGGCGGTAGCTGCTGCTACCGCACTCAAAGATGGAACGAATATGCCGAGCCTAACTATTAACAGTATGCCCATGGAAGTGGAGGAAGGGACCAAGCTCCTCCCGGCCATCGAAAAGGCCGGGGTCAAGGTGCCGACCCTCTGCCACCACAAGGCCCTGACGCCCTATGGCGCCTGCCGGCTCTGCGTCGTGGAAGTGCATGTGCCCGGGAGGCCGCCCGTGGTTCAGGCCGCCTGTTCGTACCCCGCCCTGGACGGCATCAGCGTCCTCACCCACACGGACCGCGTCATCCGCGCACGGCGCATCGTCGCGGAGCTTCTCCTGGCGCGCTCTCCGGAGTCCGAAGCGGTGAAACGCGTGGCGGCAGAGCTGGGCGTCCATGACACGCGGATCGCGAAGAAAAACGACGACTGCATCTATTGCGGCCTGTGCGTCAGGATGTGCGAGGAAAGAATGGGCCGCACGGCCATCGGCTTTTCGGGGAGAGGGCCGAGGAAGAAGCTGGAGCCGCCCTTCGGCAAGCACAATCCCGTCTGCTGGACTTGCGGGGCCTGCGATTTCATTTGTCCCACGGGGAAAAAGGTCTCCGCTCTGACTACACCCTATGCCCCCTTGCCCATCCCCAATCCCCACAACTTCGGGCTCGACGGGCGGCCCGCCGTCTCCATCCTCTACCCGCAGGCGGTCCCCAACAAGGCGGTGATCGACCCGGCGCATTGTATCCATCTGAATTACGACGATTGCGGCATCTGCAAGGAAGTTTGCGAGGCCAAGGCCATCGATTTCGAGCAGAAAGAGCAGACGCGGGAGCTGAAAGTGGGCTCCATCGTCCTCTCTCCCGGATATGAGATCTTCGATGCTCGCATCAAGAAAGAGCTGGGTTACGGCCGCTTCGAAAACGTCCTTTCGGCCCTGGAGTTCGAGCGCATCCTTTCCGCCTCGGGACCCTTTGCCGGGCGCGTGCTGCGGCCCCATGACCAGAAGGAGCCGAAGCGCATCGCTTTCATCCAGTGCGTGGGTTCGCGCGATGCGGAGCGGGATTATTGCTCCTCCGTTTGCTGCATGTACGCCACCAAAGAAGCCATTATCGCCAAAGAGCATCTGGGCGAACACCTGGCCTGCGACATCTTCTTCATGGACCTGCGGGCCTTCAGCAAGGGCTTCGAGCAGTACTACAAGCGGGCGCAGGAACTGGGGGTCAGGTACATCCGCTGCCGCGTGCCGACAGTCAAGGAGCTTCCCGGCAACCAAAAACCTCACCATCCAGTATCTGGCCGAAGACGATAAGAAGGTCTCGCAAGAATACGACATGGTGGTGCTCTCCGTGGGCATGCAGCCGCCCAAGGAAGTGGCCGCGCTCGCCGCCAAATTTGGCGTCGAGCTGAACAAGTTTAACTTCTGCCAAACGTCTCTCTTCGCCCCCACCGAAACCTCCCGGAAAGGGATTTACGTGGCGGGGCCGTTCGCGGAGCCCAAGGACATCCCGGAAACCGTCATGCAGTCCTCAGCGGCCGCGGCCCAGGTGCTTTCCCTTTTGAAGGACGCTCGGGGCAGCCTGATCACGCCCAAGGTCTACCCGCCGGAGCGCGCGGTGGGGGCGGAGGAACCCCGCATCGGGATCTTTGTGTGCCACTGCGGAACGAACATCGCCGGAGTGGTTAATGTCCCCGCCGTGGTGGAGTATGCGCAGACGCTGCCCAACGTGGTGTACGCGGAAAACAATCTCTATACCTGCTCCAATGACACTCAGGAGCGGATCAAGGAAAAGATAACCGAGCACAAGCTGAATCGTGTGGTGGTGGCCTCCTGCACGCCCCGCACGCACGAGCCGCTGTTCAAGAACACCTTGCGCGAAGTGGGGCTGAACCCCGCACCTCTTCGAGATGGCGAACATCCGCGACCAGTGCTCCTGGGTCCATATGCATGAGCCCGACCGCGCCACGGAGAAATCCAAAGACCTGGTGAGGATGGCGGTGGCCAAGTCGCGCCTCCAGGAACCGCTCCCCAGCCGCTCGATCAAGATCCGGAAATCCGCCCTGGTCATCGGGGGAGGGCTCGCCGGCATGACCGCCGCCCTGGCGCTGGCCGCGCAGGGCTTTGAGGCCTGTCTGGTGGAAAAGACGGAGGAGCTGGGCGGCAATTTGCGCCACATCCACTACCTGCTCAACGGAGAGAAGCCTCAGGACGAGTTGAAGCGCCTGGAGGATCGGATCCTGCAGAACAGTAGAATCAAACTGTTCACCGGGGCGACCATCGAGAGCATGGAAGGCTCCATCGGCGATTTCAAAACCAAAATTTCAGCCCATGGTGAAACCACTGAGATCGCGCACGGGGTGGTGATCGTGGCCACCGGCGCGCGCGAGTATCAGCCCAAAGAGTATCTGTACGGGCAGGACGAGAGGGTCTTGACGCAGCGGCAACTCGAGGAACGACTGGCTCGAGGAAATGGCTTCTTAGCGGCGAATGGGAAGCGCGAAGAGCGTGGTCATGATCCAATGCGTCGGGTCGCGCGACAGCGAGCGGCCCTACTGCTCGCGCGTGTGCTGCTCGGAGGCCATCAAGAATGCCCTGAAGATCAAGACCCTCTCGCCGCAAACGCCGGTGTACGTCCTCTACCGCGACATCCGGACGTACGGATTCAAGGAGAGCTACTACACGCAGGCGCGGCAGAAGGGCGTCATGTTTGTCCGCTACGAGGAGGACCGCAAACCGGAGGTGTCGCGAAACGGCCACGGGCTGGAGGTGTCGGTCTTCGACCAGATCCTGGGGATGCCGCTCGCCATTTCCGCCGATCTGGTGGTCCTGTCGGCAGGCATTCACCCGGACGAGGGCAACCGGCAGATCGCCCAATTCCTGAAGGTTCCGTTGAACAGCGAGGGATTCTTCCTGGAAGCTCATATGAAGCTTCGCCCCGTGGAGTTCATGACGGACGGCGTCTTTCTCTGTGGCCTGGCCCATTCCGCCAAAGGGATCGATGAATCCATTCTCCAGGCGCAAGCAGCGGCGGCCCGGGCGGCCAGCATCCTCTCCCAGGACAGCCTGGAACTGGGAGCCAACATTTCGCAGGTCATCGATGAGAAGTGCGACGGGTGCGCCTACTGTGTGGACACTTGCCCCTTCAAGGCGATCACACTGCTCGAATACAAGTGGCAAGGGGCGGTGAAAAAGGTCGTGGAGGCGAACGAGAGCATCTGCAAGGGCTGCGGGTGTTGCCAGGCGACCTGTCCGAAGTGCGGGATTCTCATCAAGGGATTCACGCTGGACCAGATCAAGGCCCAGATCCATGCCGCCGTGGGGGCCGCGTCATGAACGACACCTTCGAACCTTTGATTGTCGCGTTGTGCTGCAACTGGTGCTCATTCGCGGGCGCCGACCTGGCGGGGGTATCCAGAATCCAGTATCCCCCCAGCATCCGGATCATCCGCGTGATGTGCTCGGGCATGGTCCACCCCAACCTGGTCATCGAGGCCTTCACGCAGGGGGCGGATGGCGTCCTCATGTGCGGCTGCCACCCGGGAGATTGCCACTATCAGGAAGGCAACCTGAAAGCGGAAAAGCGCGCCGAGGCCATTCGCATGATGCTGCCGGACTTTGGCCTGGAAGAGGAACGCTTTCGCCTGGAATGGGTCTCGGCGGCGGAAGGGGCGAGATTCGCGCAAGTAGTGCGGGATTTTACCGAGCAAGTACAAAAGTTGGGGGCAAGCCCGTTTAGGACTTCGTAAGCAGTAGGCAGTAAGCAGTAAGCAGTAAGCAGTAGGCAGAAAGCAGAAGGCAGAAAGCGGTAGGCAGTAGGCAGCGGGCGGGCGGCAGTGGACAGGAAGTAGTAAGCAGTAGGCAGTAGGCAAGAAACGGCAGGGGCCTGAAAGCCCGCGTAGCGGGCGCCATCATTTAGCCCACGGCGCAAGCCGTGGGAAAGAACGTGACAGAAAGGTTGTGAGCCCCGGCAGGGGCGACATCCGCACGACGGACCGAGCGCGTTGCTGATGTCGCCACTACCGTGGCTCACCCTGGACTCTGAGAAGAAAATTTTCAAGGAGGTGAATCATGGGAGTACGAGTGAACGAGGAATGGTTCTCCATATGTGGAGGGTGTGAAGTCACAATCCTCGACATCGGCGAACCTCTCCTGGATATTCTGACAAAAATCGACATTGTTCATATGCCTGTTCTTATGGATCACAAGCTCTTCGGTCAAACCGGTGAAAAAGCGGAAATGGAAG
This sequence comes from uncultured Acidobacteriota bacterium, assembly GCA_963719115.1. GTDB lineage: Bacteria > Acidobacteriota > Terriglobia > UBA7540 > UBA7540 > Bog-366. The sequence goes on from CAVRBF010000080.1 coordinate 27,492, forward strand.
TCCCCGAAGCGGATGTGGGCCTGATCTCCGGCGGCATCCGCAACGAGGAGAACCGCACGCTCGCCAAGGAGATGCGCAAGAAGTGCAAAATCCTGATCGCGCTCGGTTCCTGCGCCTGCTCCGGCGGCGTCCCCGCGCTCGCCAACCTCTCGACGACCCAGGAGGTGCTGGAGAAAGTTTACCGGGGTAGCAAAACCACGGACACGAACGGTATTCCGAATCAGCAAATTCCCCCTCTCACCGACCGCGTATACGCGGTTCACGAGGTCGTTCCCGTGGACATGAAGCTTCCCGGCTGTCCCACCACCCCGGAGATGGTCGCGGGAGCACTCACGGCGCTGCTGGAGGGCAAGCCCTATCCGCTTTCTTCCAAGAGCGTCTGCGACGAGTGCCCGACGATCCGGGAAAAGAAGTTGAACGGGCACGCTGAAGCGCCGCCTGGATGGGCCGGAATTTACGCCGGGCGCGCCCCTGACGGAGATGCGCTGCTTGATGGAGCAGGGCATCCTCTGCGAGGGACCGTCCACCCGCGGGGGTTGCGGGGGCAGCGAGGGCACGCCACGCTGCATTCGCGCCTATATGCCTTGCGAGGGTTGCTTCGGCCCCCTCACCGATACGGCCAACCCGATGGTGGACATGATGGGAGCGCTGTCCAGCATCGGCCTCGACCCCAAGCAGATCCCCGATCGCTCCGCAACATTCAATCGCTTTGCTGGCGCCGGCCGCCTACGACCCGCGCCCCGGAGGTGAGCTATGGGAAAAACAATCGTCATTCAGCCCGTCACGCGCATTGAAGGCCACGCCAAAGTGACCATCCAACTCGACGATGCCGGGAATGTGGATACCGCCCGCGTGAACGTGATCGAACTGCGCGGCTTCGAACGCTTCTGCCAGGGCCGGGCGGTGGAGGATATGCCGCGCATCACGCCGCGCATCTGCGGAGTCTGCCCGTGGTCGCACCACCTGGCGGCGGCCAAGGCGTGCGACGCGGTCTTCGGAGTTACGCCGGCGCCCGCCGGTGCCAAACTCCGCGAACTCTGCAACAGCGTCGCTTACATGGAGGAGCACATCCTGCACTTCTACTTCCTGGCAGGGGCCGACTTCCTCCTCGGCCCCGATGCGGACTATTCGGTGCGCAACGTCATCGGAATCCTCAAGGCCGCGCCCGACGTGGCGCGCCGCGTGGTGAAGGTCCGCCACATGTGCGCGCACATGCTCGAGGTGATTGCCGGCAAGGCCATCCATCCCCAGGCGGCCGTGCCCGGCGGCTTCTCCAAACCCCTCGCCGCGAGCGATCGCGACGAATTGCAGAAGATGGCGCAAGAGGCTCTGGAACTGGCGAAGTTCTCCATCGCCTTCGCCAAAGAGAACATTTTCCCCAAGTACCTGGACGTGGTGAAGTCCCTGGGAGTCATTACCACCGGCTTCCTGGGCACCGTCAACGACAAAGGGGCGCTCGACCTCTACGACGGCAAGCTCCGGCTCATGAAGCCCGATGGTTCTTTCGTGGATTTCGCCTACGACCAGTATACGGATCACATCGCCGAGCACATCGAGAACTGGTCCTACCTGAAGTTTCCCTATGCCAAGAACTGGGGCAGCTTCTCGATGGACGAGGGCAAGACTGCGGCCATCTATCGCACCAACACCCTGGCACGCATCAACGTGTGCGATCACATTGACACGCCGCTGGCCCAGGCGGAGCTCGAGGAGTTCCGCGCGAAGTTCGGCCGGCCCGCCCAACTCACCTTGCTCTATCACTGGGCGCGCCTGATCGAGCTGCTCTACAACGCGGAAAACGCCGTCCGCCTGCTCGCCGACCCCGAGATCATCAGCACCGAGACCCGCGTTAAGGTAACCCCTCGGGCGGCGCGTGGCGTGGGGTGCACGGAAGCCCCGCGCGGCACGCTGATTCATGATTATGAGACGGACGAAAACGGCATGCTGACCAACGTCAATCTCATTGTCGGCACCACCCATAACAATGCCCCCATCAATATGTCGGTCACCCAGGCAGCCAAGGGATTAATCAAGGGTGGCAATTACGACCAGGGTATTTTGAACACCGTGGAGATGTCCATCCGCGCCTACGATCCCTGCTTCTCCTGTGCTACGCATCGGCTGGATGGGAAGCTCTGGGTGAAGGTGGATATCAAGGGAGCGAACGGCAAGCTTCTCGACTCGTTCGCGAACTAGCGCTAGAAGGGTAGCGCGGACCTGTTCTGTAGGTCCGCGGCTTTCCCTTACCCGTCGGATACGAACCGCGGACCTACAGAACAGGTCCGCGTTACAAGGGCAAGTGTTATGCCCGGAAGGAAGGCGACGGTGCTGGAGCTGAAATACGAAGCTCTCCCTGAATATTGCCGCAAGCCGACCCTGATCCTCGGGTGCGGCAACATTCTATTCGGGGACGATGGCTTTGGCTGCGCCGTGGTGGATTACCTCGAAGCGCATGCCGCGTTGCCCGCAGACGTCTGCCTTCTGGATGTGGGGACCGGCGTGCGCAAAGTCTTGTTCACCCTATGCTTGAGTCCGGTGCGTCCACGGCGCCTGCTGATTTTGGATGCGCTCGACGTGGGGCGCGAGCCGGGCGAACTTTTTGACATCGACCCGAAAAGCATTCCTGCCATTAAATTGGACGACTTCTCCATGCACCAGCTTCCCACTTCCAACCTGCTGCGGGAGCTGGAGGAGCAGTGCGGTGTGGAGGTTCGAGTCCTGGGCTGCCAGACCGCGCCTTTGCCGGAAGAGATTTGCCCCGGCCTGTCGGAGCCGGTACGCCGCGCTCTGCCCCAAGCGGCCGAACGGGTGGCTGCGCATTATTTTCACGCTGGACATCAAGTTATTTAACTTAGTAAAATATTTCTGGAGGAAATAAACTGGAGAATGGCCAGTGCCCGCACCGCTGAGATCATCAACGACTTCCTGGGGAGCACGCACGTCTTCGCCTCTTCCGTGAACGACGTTATCGAAGAGCGTTTGCTGCGCGAGGTGGGGCCACCTCAGCTCACCTTCTCCCAGTTCAAGCTGCTCAAACTGGTGGCGCTCACCGATGCGCAGACGATCGGCGACGTGGCGGCATTTCTGCGCGTCAGCAACGCGGCCGCCAGCAAGGCCGTGGACAAGCTCGTCCGCCAGGGCCTGCTTATTCGCAAGGAAGCTCAGAGCGACCGCCGCGCCATTCAACTTTCCCTCACCGCCTCCAGCCGCCAGGTGCTGGCCGCCTACAACTCGGCAAAGGACCGAAAGCTCGCCCGCGTCTTCCGCTCGTTCTCACCACAAGACCTGCAACGGACTGCTGACTTGCTTGACCGCCTAACGGCCGGCATCGTGGACCACACGGATCGCGAGGAGGAGGTCTGCTTGCAGTGTGGCATCTATTACCGCGAGAAGTGCCTGGTGAGGCAACTTATCCGCCGCAACTGTATTTACCACCGGCGGCGGACCCGTAAAAACACTCCCGCTGCAACGCAGGGCAACGGCCACCAATAATCCCTTTAGAACCTCCGCATGCGGAGTGAGCGCGTATCGGGAGATCCCCTATGTGCCTGGCAGTCCCCGGAAAAATCCTGGAAGTGGAAGAGCGTGAGGGCAGCCGCGTTGCCCGCGTGCAGTTTGGCGGCATCACCCGCCCCGCCTACCTGGAGTTTGTGCCCGAGGCCGCGGTGGGCGACTACGTGATGGTCCATGTGGGCTTCGCCCTCAGCCGCGTGAACGCGGAAGAAGCCGCGCGCACCTATGAGCTGTTGGAAGAGATGGGTCTGCTGGGGAGCGAAGGGCTGGGCCCGGCGTCGAGCCAAGACTGCGGGGGAGGAGCCGCTTGAAATACATCGACGAGTACCGCGATGCGCACCTCGCCCGCAGCCTGGCAGCAGAGATTGCCCGGCAGGCTACTCGCCCCTGGGTCCTGATGGAAATCTGCGGCGGGCAAACCCACACGCTGATGCGTTACGGGATCGACGAGATGCTCCCTTCCCACATCGAGCTCGTGCACGGCCCCGGCTGCCCCGTCTGCGTGACGGCCCTCGAGACCATCGACCAGGCCATTCAACTTGCCTCTCGCCCCGACGTGACCCTGGTCTCTTACGGCGATATGTTGCGGGTGCCGGGGTCCCATTCCGACCTCTTCCAGGTGAAAGCCAGCGGCGGTGACGTGCGGGTGGTTTACTCCCCCGTGGATGCACTGAAGGTGGCACGGGCGCACCCGGAGCGGCACGTGGTGTTCTTCGCCATCGGATTCGAGACGACTGCTCCCGCCAACGCCATGGCCGTTTGGCAAGCCCGGCGCGAAGGGCTCAAGAATTTCTCCCTGTTGGTATCGCAAGTTCTCGTTCCCCCCGCCATTCGTCTGCTGCTCGGTTCGCCTTCCACCCGCGTCCAGGGATTCATTGCCCCGGGCCACGTCTGCACGGTGATGGGGTATCGTGAATATGAGGCGCTGAGCCGGGAATTCCGGGTGCCCATTGTGATCGGCGGATTTGAGCCTGTCGATCTGCTGGAAGCCATCTCCATGCTCGTCGCCCAGCTCGAAGCGGGGCGCGCGGAGGTTGAAAACCAGTACGTGCGCTCCGTCTGCTACGAAGGAAATCTGCCCGCACAGCGCATCATGGCCGAGGTCTTTGAAGTCTGCGACCGCAAGTGGCGGGGGGTGGGCTCCATCCCCAACAGCGGCCTGCGGCTGCGGCCGGAGTTCGCCGCGCATGACGCCGAGAAGGTGTTCGAATTGTCGGACGTGGCGGTGGACGAACCGCCCGAGTGCATCAGCGCCCAGGTGCTGCAAGGGCTGAAAAAGCCCATCGACTGCCCGGCATTCGTGCGCACCTGCACGCCGGAAAACCCGCTCGGCGCGCCCATGGTCTCTGCCGAAGGCGCCTGCGCCGCCTATTATCAATACCGCCGGTACGCCGTCAAAGTATAAGGAAAACCACGTGGGCAGCGAGCATGAAACCGTCCTGCAGTTCAGTTGCCCGGCCCCGTTGCCCGCTAAAGATCAAGTGTTGTTGGGCCACGGAAGCGGGGGCAAGCTCTCGGGGGAGCTGATCCGCGACATCTTCCTTCCCGCTTTCCAGAATCCTATCTTGGCGCGGCTCGACGACCAGGCGGTGGTCACGATCAACGGGCTGCGGCTGGCTTTCACCACCGATTCTTTCGTGGTAAAGCCGCTTGTCTTCCCCGGGGGCGACATCGGCTCACTCGCCGTGCATGGCACGGTGAACGACTTGGCCATGGGTGGGGCGCAGCCGCTCTTCCTCAGCGCGGCCTTCATCATCGAAGAAGGCCTCCCGCTCGCGACCCTGCGGCAGGTCGTGGCCTCCCTGCATCAGGCGGCCGCGGCGGCGGGAGTGCAGATCGTGACCGGCGATACTAAGGTCGTGGAAAAAGGCAGCGCCGACGGGCTGTTTATCAACACCTCGGGAGTGGGGCTGGTACCGGAAGGCCTTCTACTTTCCGCCAACCTGGCGCGTCCGGGAGACCGCGTGCTGCTTAGCGGCCCCATCGGAGAGCACGGCATCGCCATCCTGGCAAAACGCGAGGGGTTGGAATTCGAGAGCCCGCTGGAAAGCGATTCGGCTCCCCTTCACACCTTGGTCGCCGCCATGCTCGCGGCCAGTCCTGGGCCGCATTCGATTCGTTGCCTGCGCGATCCCACCCGGGGAGGGCTCTCCAGTGCCTTGAATGAGATTGCGGCCCAGTCGCAAGTGGGCATTGAAATTGACGAGCGTGCCATCCCGGTGCGCGAAGAAGTCAAGGGCGCCTGCGAACTTCTGGGCCTCGATCCCCTTTACGTGGCCAATGAAGGAAAACTGATTGCCCTGGTGGAGGCAGGTGCGGCGGAGCCCCTTCTCAGCGCGATGCGAAATCATCCTTTGGGCCGCCACGCGCAGATTATCGGGACCGTCAGCGAGTCCTATTCTAGCCTGGTCACCATGCGAA
>CAVRBF010000081.1:0-35515 GCA_963719115.1 uncultured Acidobacteriota bacterium
CACGGGAGAGGTTGTTGATGTTTCCTGACGCGATGGCGCGCAGAAGAAAAATCAATAGCCTCTCCCATGGGGAGAGGCCGACCCGATCCATCGGGGCGGGTGAGGGGTCTCTTCGCAGTGGCGGAGAGCGGGATCCGTTGAGGGGTCGCCGCGCGGAGCCTCAGGCTGCGCCGGCGAGTAAGCGCCGTTCTCGCGGGTCCTCCTTGAGTAGTCCACCGCAATCGAAGCGAGGTGTCCATGGCATCGAACCCAGAGAACGGAATTGTGAGCATCGCCAGCCACCATTCGGTGGATGAGACGGTGGCAAATCTTGAAGCGACGCTGCGGGCGAAGGGCATCACGCTGTTTGCGCTGGTCGATCACAGCGGCGAGGCGCAAAAGGCCGGGATGAAGATGCGGCCCACCAAACTGCTGATCTTTGGAAACCCCAAGGCCGGAACTCCCTTGATGCTGGCGGCGCCAAGCGTCGCCATTGATCTGCCCCTGAAACTGCTGGTTTGGGAAGACGAGCAAGGCAAGGTTTGGATCTCCTACAACAGCCCGCAATATCTGCAAGAGCGGCACGGCCTGCCACCGGATTTGATGCCAAACATCTCCGTGGTGGGTGCGCTGGCAGCGAATGCCGGACAGTAGATTTCAGGGTGCGCTTCGGTGGCATCGCGCTCTCGCTCAGCGCGAAAAACGACCGATTTTTGCCAAATTATCGCGTTTTTTCGCACAAACGACTGCCGGCAAAGCCCTTGAATCTCTCCTAACTCATTTTATATCAATAACATAAAGACAAACACCCCGCAAATTGAAGTAACTGATTTGTTTTCAATAACTCATCGGGTTCCCCTGTAATTGCGAATTACCGGGTCTTTACTTTCAATAACATTCCGGCTTCGCTCGTAGGAGAAAAAATTGAATTGTTCTTTTTGTCCGCTTTACCGGCGTGAATTCGGGCTTGCAGCTATTCCAAACGGTCCCGATGGGTTCATGCCATCGAGCCGGCAAGGCGGGGGTGCGGAGGGCAGACAGAAGCGGCGACATCGCCAGCATACCTCTCGCCCCGGAGAGTAGCCCATGTCGAAGGCTGTTGTCAAGCAAAATAATTAAGATTGAGAGGCTACAAAATGTCGGAGCAGAAATGCCACGGCGGGAATCGGCCCTGCGTGAACCCGCCCGGTACCCACTCCTGCGGGGAATGGCTCAGCCCCCAGCATGCTGGATGGCCTTACCCTGCCAAGCTCTTTCGTGTTAACTTAGCCCGGTTCGGGCGGCATGGGAGCGATCTGACGGCGAAAGCCTATACGACCAGAGGAAGGCGGGTCTAACTGACGCGGGAGACCCCCCGGCTCTGGCGGGGTGACAGTAGGAGTTTGACAGATCCAGGACTCGATGCCGGGGACGTGACCCCTCACCCGACCGTCAGCAGACGGTCAACCTCTCCCCTCGGAGAGGTTGTTGATTTTTTCTGACGCTCTGGCGGCGTGCCCCCAAGCATCTTTAAGCCTCTCCCGCGGGGAGAGGCCGTCCCGATCCGTCGGGACGGGTGAGGGATCTTTTGCCGGCCGGCGTCCGGCTTTGCGGGAGGATACCGGGCTCCATTCCTGTGTTAAATCTCGAATCAAGGTGGCGTACCGGCCGGGGGAGATTCCATGAGCACTTATTCGCATCACCAGCATCCTGCGATTCACAACGCCATGTGGCCGGGGGTGGTCGGCAAGGGGCCGGGTTCTGAGCCGCCCATCGACCTTGACACCATGCTGAACCTCACGGCCGCCGCGGAGGTGGATGGCGTCAAGTTCGACGGCGTCGATATCTGTTCTCTGCCGCTCCGCACACCGACATCGATTCCAGCGATGACGATCTGAAGCGGCTCGCCGACAAGGTCGCCGCGCTACGGGCTGGTGATCGGCTCGCTGGTTGCCCCCGTGTGGGGGGCCACCGGCGGCGGCTCGGCCATGGGAAGCGACGATGAGCGGCAGCGGTTTCTCGACGCAGGTTCGCAAGGCCTGCCGCATCGGCCGCAAACTGCGCGACTTGGGAATCCGGCGTTACGGCATCATTCGCATCGATTCGGCGTGCACGCCGGCGGAGTGGGCCGAAGGACCCGGAAGCGAACACCCGGCGCATTGCCGACACGTTTCGCCAGGCCTGCGACATTGCCGAAGAGTACGGCGAGCGGCTGGCCGCGGAAGGCGAGATCTGCTGGGGCGGCATGCATAGCTGGCGGCGCATGGTCCAGCTCCTGGAGATGGTGGATCGACCGCAGACGCTGGGCTTCCAGGCGGACATGGCGCACACGCTGCTGTTCACGCTGGGCTACAACGCTCCCGAGGACCGCTTGCTGCCGGAACCGTTTGATTGGAGCCGGTCCGGACGAACTCGAAAACGCCTTGCGAACGTTAACCGCGCACGCTCCGTCCCTGGACAATCGATTTCCACGTCGCCCAGAACGATGCCACGGTCAAAGGCTCGGGCTCGCATGACAAGACCGGACGCCATTGCCTGCCCAACGACCCTAACGGCAAGCTCGACATCGTCCGCGACGCGGGCTACTGGATGCGAGACGAGGACGGCGAGCCCACTCGCGCCTTCCAGCACATCTGCTGGGACGGCTGCATGTTTCCCAACCAGCGTGATGATGGATCCCCAGACGTGGCGCGACATCCTGGCCGCCATGATCGCCGTCCGCGACGCGCACGGGTGGGACTGATGGACGCAACATGAGCAAACCACGATTAAACATCGGCATGGTCGGGTATGGCTTCATGGGGCAGAACCCATTCCAATGCTTTCCGCCGGGTGCCGAACTTCTTCGATGTTCCGTACGAACCGGTGCTGAAGGCGGTTTGCGCGCGCAATCGCGCGCGGGCTGAGGCATTCCAGCACACCTGGGGCTATGAATCGGTCGAGACCGACTGGCGAAGACTGGTCGAGCGCAAGGACATCGACGTTGATCGACATCGCCAGTCCCAACGACACGCACGCCGAGATGGCCATCGCTGCGGCGCAGGCGGGCAAAGCCGATGCTGTGCGAAAAGCCGCTGGGCCGCAACGCCGCCGAGTCAAAGGCCATCGTGGAAGCCGTCGAGAAGGCGCGCGTGCCGAACATGGTCTGGTACAACTATCGCCGCGTGCCCGCCGTTACCCTGGCCAAGGAACTGGTCGGCGAGGGCCGGCTGGGCCGGATCTTTCACTATCGCGCCAAATTTCTTCAGGACTGGACGATTTCCAAGGACCTGCCCCAGGGCGGCGAAGGCCTGTGGCGTCTTGACGTTGAGGTGGCGGGGAGCGGCGTTACGGGCGACCTGCTGGCGCACTGCATCGATACCGCCCTGTGGCTGAACGGCTCCATCGATTCGGTCGCTGCCGTGACCGAAACATTCATCAAAGAGCGCAAGCACAACCTGACCGGCAAAGTCGAGAAGGTCGGGATCGACGACGCCAGCGCGTTCCTGGCGCGCTTCGCCAACGGTTCGCTGGGCACTTTCGAAGCGACCCGCTACGCCCGCGGGCACAAGGCGCTCTACACGCTTCGAAATCAACGGCGAACACGCGTCGATCATCTGGGACCTTCACGACCTTCACCGGCTGCAATATTTCGATCATCGCGACGAAGGCAGACTGCGCGGCTGGCGCTCGATCCATGTCACCGACAGCGACCATCCCTACATGAAGCACTGGTGGGTGCCCGGCCTGCAAATCGGATACGAACACACCTTTGTTCATCAGGCCGCGGATTTCCTGTGCGGCTTGGCCGACGGAAATATCCCCGGACCGAGTTTTCGCGACGCGCTGGCAACCGACTACGTCACCGATGCGGTGCTGGCCGCGGCGAAGAGCGGGACGTGGGAGAAGGTGACTGTCCTCCTGATCTATGCGGAGCGACGTTAAGGCCTTCGCGTTCGCCCGTAGCGGCGGCCTCCGACCGCCGTTGGGGTTTCTGCATTTCAAACGAGGGTTTTCGTTGCCATTCGCGATTATCGAAGTTTCGTTGCCATTCTCGATTATCGTAGTTGAGATGCACACTCATCGCGCTGTCATCCTGAGTCCCGATGCCGTTCATCGGGACGAAGGACCCTTTTCATTGTACGTAGGAAACGCCGGGTGGGAGCGCCCCTTGCTTGCACGCCGCGTTCCCGCGGCGCACTTGGGTAAGACGAAATGCGGGGGTCCTTCGCCCTGAAGTGCGGGCTCAGGATGACAGTTAGATTCTTTAGTAGTGCAAGTTGAAGATGGCGGTCATTTCATGGAAAGCAGTGTTTCCGCGCTCGCTGGCCCTCAAAATGTAGAAACTCGAGGCGGCGGTCACCGACCGCCGTCATCGATCGCCCTGCGACCCTAAGCCTGCGGGCGACGGGTCGGAGATCGACGCTAGAGTTTAGGTCGCTGTGTATAACCAGCCCTTTGGACCAACCTTTCGCAAATACCTGCATCCTCCTTTTGACATCGGGCGCAACAAGCCTTAGGCTCTTGGCGCTTCTATGCGTTGGTCCTAGGGGAGGTTTATATGCCAGGGTCTTTACGGGGTGTTAGCCATGCATTCACACCGGCCAGTCTTATACTTCAGCCGAGTGACAAGTTCGGGAAAGAACAAGCTTCCTGCTTCTACTACCGCGTCATCTTTCTTGCTATCTCTTTGATACTTGCCCTAACGCTTGCCGGACCGGCGAAGGCCGCATCGAATCAAGGCAGCGCGATGATCGCGACACACGGTCAGGCGGAATCGGTGATCGTGATCGGCGACCATGCCGGCGCCTCGGACCGGTTCGTTGCGGGCGAGTTGCAGCGCTACGTCGAAATGCTGTCCGGGGCGAAGTTGGCGGTGGTCACCACATCCGACGCGGCTCGGCAGGCCAGGGGATTGAGTCTTCTGCTGGTGGGCGGGCCGCAGGCGAACGAAATGGTGGGCGAAGCTGCCCATCACGGGCTGCTCAGCTTTGACAAGCTGAAGCCGGAAGGTTATCTGCTGCGTCGCGTCACTGTGCAGGGCCGGCTGGCGCTGGTGATCGGCGGCAATGATGAGGCCGGCACCATGTACGCGGCCTACGACTTTCTCGAGCGCCTGGGCTTTGTCTTTCTCCTCACCAAAGACATCCTGCCGGAGAAACGGTCGGACGTGGCGCTGCCGGCGCTTGACGATCGTGTGGAACCCGCGTTTCGCCGCCGCGGCGTGCACGTTGACAACTGTTACCCCAACCAGACCCTCTGGTCGTTGGCCGACTGGCAGCGCACCATCGACCAGATGGCCAAGATGCGGATGAATTATCTTCAGGTTTTCTGGTTCCCCAACACGCCGTGGCTGACCTACGAATATCGCGGCGAAAAGAATGGCCTGGGTGACGCCTCGGTGAAGGAAAGCGGTTACATGCTCTGGCGCGAGTCGCAGGGATCGTTCCTGGTGAAGGACATGACGGTGGGCCGCGAACATTTCAAGTACCCGCGCATCGCTCCGCCCGAAATGCAGGACGTGGAAACGCCCGACCAGGCTTTTACCAAGGCGCAGGATTTGCTGCGCACCGTCATTGCCTACGCCAAGACGCGCAAGATTGACACCTGGCTGGCGATCGATCCCGTCAGCGTTCCGCCCAACCTGGGGCGCTTTGCGCGCAATCGCGCCGGCGATCTGCCCTTTCAGCCCATTCTGGGCGGAGCTTACATGTGCCCGGATGATCCCGTCGCGCACGAGATCAATGAAAGCCGCTTGCGCAGCCTGTTCGCAACTTATCCGGGAGCGCAGGGTTACTTCTTGTGGTTCCCGGAACTCTATCCTGTGTGCGACGATGCGCAGAGCCGCGCTTACGAATTGCAGGAGCGGCCCAAGCTGTTTGCGGAGGAGACGCGCCACTGGAAGGCTTACGCCAACTACGAGCGCAACGCCGACCGCGTGGTGGATTCCGACGCCGGCTCGCTGGAACTGATGCGCAGCGCGCTCGAAGCGCGGGACCGCATCAATCCCCAGGCGCAAGTGGGCATTGGCGCGTTCGGGCGCGGCTTTGTGTACTCGCTGGTCGATAAGATGTTCCCCAAGAACGTGCCCCTGACCGACATGATTTCTCGCGGCATCTGGACTCCCATGGGAGTTCCGATGAGCGACTACGGCGGCATGGGCCAGCGCGAGCGCACCCTGATCACACGCTCAGACGATGATGGCAGCATGCTGGGCATGCAGTTCAGCGTGAATATGTATTACAAGGACCGCACCTTTGAAGGCGCTCTGGAAAACGGCGTCACCGGCCATGCCACGCAGGTGAATCGCGCGCGCGGCATGGAGCAGAACGAGCGTTACATGGCGGAAGGCGGCTGGAAGCCCCATCTGACGCCGGACGAGTTCTACCGCAGCTACACCCGCCGCATCTTTGGCGAAGCGGCCGCGCCCGAAGTCCTGAAGGCATTTCGAAATTCTCGAACAGAACGAAGAATTCCTGCACTGGGTCGGCCGCAACAACTTTCCCTGTTGCGGCCTGCCGGGCGAAATCGGCATCATTCAACGCTTGGCCGAACAGGGAAATCCTTACGATGGACCCAATTTCACGAATTGGGCGGCGTTCCTTGATCATGCACGGGACGAGCCCATCTACTTTGAGCATTCCGTCGATCTGCTTCACCAGGCGCTATCGCACTTGGATCAGGCTGAAAAGACCGCCGCGCCCGGCAGCCGCGCCGAGATGGATTACCTGCGCAACAAAACGGAAGCCTACGCCATGCACCTGGAGACGCTGTGGACGCTCGACAAGGCCTACTTGGAGTTTGACGCGGCCTTCCGGGCACGGACGGCGAACCGCGACGAATTCATGCGGCGGCTCGACCACAGCATGGAGATGTTCCATGACGCGCACCGCCAGGCATTGGCCATGGCCAACAAATTCTCTGAGATCATCGACGATCCTTCCGACCTCGGTGTGCTCTACCGCATCAACGTTTGCATGATCGATGGAACCGACGTGGTGGAGAAGTTCATGCAGAACGTCAATGATTTCCACCACGGGAAGCCGTATCTGAATCACGTGCCGCTGGAGAAGCTTTTCATGACTTCGCCGCGCATCGAACACGGAAGGCTGTGAGGGACCGCTCGGCGCGGACGCAACACATTTCGTACCACGGGCATCACTTCGCGGTGCTTAGGACAGCTCTGCCCGACAGGACTTGTTTTCACTTCTTCTTCCGGCGTATCCTCTGGACAAGAGCGAATCCAGAGGCGTCTTCAGGAGGTAGTCGTGGTGAAAGCTAGGTGGGCGAGCATCATCTTGCTGGCAGTCAGCCTGGGCGCCGCGGCAGTTCCGGCTCCTACCAATAAACCCGTGACACGCGACGACATTCTCTTAATGTTGAACAACTATGTTCCCAGCCCCAACGTGACGACGATCGTGAAGGCGAACGGGGTTGATTTTGACCCCGACCCTGACTATCTGAAAAAGGTCAGGGCGGCGGGCGGGAAGGACGATTTGCTGGCGGCGCTGCGCGAGGCCCACGGATCGGCGGCGCAGCATACGACGGTGCAACGTCCGGCCTCCGACCTGGAGGTTGACCAGCATTTTTCGCGGGCACTGGAACTGGAAAAGCTGGAATCCTACCCGGAAGCTGAAAGGAATACCGCGCCGCGCTCGCCGTTCAGCCGCAAAACAGCGTTTTACACGTCGGTCTGGGGCGGGCACTCGCCAAGCAGGAGAAGTGGGATGATGCGTTGGCGGAGTATCGTACGGCGATCCGCATCGATCCGAAATCTGCGGAGGCTCACGCCGCTTTAGGCTTGGCCATCGGCCTGCGCGGTGACCCTGAAACCGCCATTCCCGAGTTGCAAGAGGCCCTGCGGCTGAACCCCCACGACTTGCAAGCGCGGAACATCCTGGGGGCATGTTATTGGAATATTCATGACCTCCCGAATGCCTTAAAGGCTTGGCACGAGAACGCGGAGGTGGCGCCTGACTCGGCGGCCGGCCACTACGCTGCCGCCTGCGTTCTGCTGCTGGAAAAGCGCGACGCCGATGGCGCCATCACGGAATTTCGCCAGGCCATCAGCATCGACCCCTACACGTGGTTTCCGCACAACGACTACGCTAATGCCATCGCTGCCAAAGGTGATTTCGACGGCGCCATCTTTGAGTATCGCCAGGCGCTGCGCTTGCAGCCCGATTCCGTGGTGGCTCACGCCAACCTCGGGTACGCGCTTGCCAGCAAGGGCGATCTGGCAGGCGGCACCACGGAGGTCCAATATGCGATCCACATCAACCCCAAGACGCCGTATCCCCACCTGGTGAACGGTATGATTCTGGCGGTGCAGAAGAAGATGCCGGAATCGATAAGCGAATACCGCGAAACGGTGCGCCTTGACCCCGGCAATTCCACCGCGCACATGCTGTTGGGCGGCGCCCTGTCGGGCGGCGGCGACATGAATGGCGCCGTCAGCGAAACGCGCGAGGCGGCTCGACTGGAGCCCAACAACCAGTACATCCACAACCAACTCGGCGTGCTGCTGGCGCATCAAGGCGACAATCAAGGGGGTGAGGCGGAATACCGCGAAGCCATCCGCCTGGATCCCAAGTACGCCATGGCCCACGCGAATCTGGGCGCCCTGCTGCTTGACCGCGGCGGAATGAGCCTGCCCGAAGCGTTAAAGGAAATCGCCACGGCTTACCAACTCGATCCCAAGAACCCAGAGATCATGGCGCTGTACAAGAAATATACCGGAGGGGTGTTCTAGCGCGCTATCTCTCCGCCGCCAGCCGTTCGAACAACGCCGCCAGTTCTTCTACGGATAGCTGTTCAGCGCGCGCAGTTGTCGGGTGGCCAGCACTCTCCAGCGCCTTAGTCACTTCCGGGCGAGGGTAGGTTCCTCCCAGATTGTTCAGCAGGTTTTTCCGCTTCTGGGCAAAGCAGCGTTTCACGAATTCGAGGAAATCGTCGTACTTCGCTTGGGGCCATGACTCGAACTTTGCCCGCATGCGAAACGTGACGAGGGCCGACTGCACCTTGGGCGGAGGCGAGAATGCGCCCGGCGGTACGGCCAGGGCGATTTCTGGCTGCGTGCAGACTTGTGTGGCGACTGTTAGATATCCGTAGTCGCGGGAACCCGGCGGGGCGGTTAATCGCTCCGCCACCTCGCGCTGCATCAGCAAACCCATGGCGCGGATCGACTCCCGCTGGGCAAAAAGATGATGCAGGATGGGTGAGGTGATGTAGTACGGGAGGTTGCCGAACACGTAGGCTTGCGGCACGCCTTCCTGCCGGCAGAGGGCGGAAAGGTCGACACGTAACACATCGGCGGTGATGATTTCCACGTTTGACTTCTGCCGGAATTGCTCCCGAAGGCCTTCTGCGAGTGCGCGGTCGATTTCAATGGCAATCACCCGGCGCGTGCGTGCGGCCAGCAACCCCGTCATGGCGCCGCGTCCCGGGCCAATTTCAATGACCACGTCGCCGGCTTCCAAGGCGAGTTCCTCCAGAATACGGGCGCGATAAACCTGGTCATGAAGGAAATGCTGGCCCAACTTAGGGCGGAGTCCGATTTTGGATTTGCGATTTTGGATTTTGGATTCTGCTCCTGTCGCTGCGGCAAGGCAGCGTACGAGTCCGGCCGCATCGACCGCGCACCGATGCTAGCTTAATCCAAAATCCAAAATCGAAAATCCAAAATCGTCGGGTTCTTGACTTTGCGGGTTGCATCCTCTAACGTACGAAAGTTTGGTCTGTTACTCTGGGTAAAGGAGCGGCGGGGTGAAAGTCGCATTCGTCGCATCGGAAGGCGTACCGTTTTCCAAGACGGGCGGGTTGGCGGATGTCGTGGGGGCTCTGCCCAAGGCGCTAGCGGCGCTTGGGCACGACGTGCAGGTCATTTTACCTCGTTATCGCATCACGCCGCCCGGCTCGAGTGTTCCCAACGCGCAGAGTTTGACACTACCGCTGGGGATCGGATTCAAGTTTGCCGCCGTGCAGGACGCCGGACGCGTCCACCAGGTGCAAACGTACCTGATCGATTGCCCGGAGTATTTCGATCGCGAGGGCCTGTATCAGACGAAGGGCGAGGATTATCCCGACAACGCCTACCGTTTCGCGGCTTTTTCGCTGGCGGCGTTGGAATTCCTGAAGCGCGGCGCCACCTCTCCCGACATCATTCATTGCCACGACTGGCAGACCGCCCTGGTGCCCATTTATCTGCGCAATCTTTATCGCGACGACGGGTACTTTGCCAAGACTTCCGTGGTGTTTACGCTGCACAATCTGGGCTACCAGGGCCTTTTTCCGCCCCACGTGCTGCCCCAGATTTCGCTGCACGCCGGCCTGTTCACCATCGATGCGCTGGAATACTATGGCATGGCGAACCTGCTCAAAGGTGGGATTCTGTTTTCCGACTTCATCACCACGGTCAGCCGCAAGTACGCGGAGGAAATTCAGACCCCCGAGTTTGGTTACGGCCTGGAGGGCGTGCTGCACGCTCGGGCCCGGCGCTTGCAAGGCATCGTGAACGGTGTGGACTACGAGCAGTGGGACCCGGCCACGGATAAGCTGATTGCGGCCCACTACACTCCTGCGCACCTCGAAGGCAAAGTTGCATGCAAGAAAGCCCTGCTCGCCACCATGGGAGTGCAAAACCCCATACTCGATCGGCCGGTCATCGGCATCGTTTCGCGGTTCGCTTCGCAAAAGGGATTTGACCTGATCGCCGCCGTTGCTGAACAGTTGGCTTCGCTGGACCTCTACATTGTGGCCTTGGGCACGGGCGAACCGCCGCACGAAGCGCTGTTCCGGACCATGGCCGCGAAGCACCCGGAAAAATTCCTGGTCAAGATCGCCTACGACAATACTCTGGCGCATCAGATCGAAGCCGGGTCTAACATGTTTTTGATGCCTTCGCGCTACGAACCCTGCGGGCTGAATCAGATTTACAGCTTGAAATACGGCGCGGTGCCCATCGTGCGCGCCACCGGCGGCTTGGACGATACCATCGAAGCTTTTGACGGCAAATCCGGCACAGGCTTTAAGTTTGTCGAATATTCGCCGCACGCCTTGCTGGCTGCGATTCACACGGCGCTGGACACCTATCTTGACCCCGAGGTGTGGCGTGACCTCATGCAACGCGGGATGAGCCAGGATTTTTCGTGGACGGCTTCAGCGAAGGCTTACGCGCAGATCTACGAGAATCTCTGGAAGGCCAAAGCGTAAGCGCGACGCAAGGCGCCCATGCCCAATCCGCGTCCGGGCAGCAGCTTGAAGCGTTGACGGTCTGGCGGCGGTTGCGTGCGGGTTAGGTGCGCCTAGAGATTTGCTCGACTGGATTTTCCCGACCCTGGAGGTTTTTGAGAAGATGGCAGGAAATAATACACTGGAGTTTAGCGATCAGACCTTTGACCAGGATGTGCTGAGTTCGCCTCAGCCCGTGCTGGTGGACTTCTGGGCCACGTGGTGCGGGCCCTGCCGGATGATGTCACCCACGGTTGATACCATCGCGGCGGAATATGCCGGGCGCGCCAAGGTTGGCAAGTTGAATGTGGACGATAATCAAATGACCGCCGGCCGCTACGGGATTCGCAGCATCCCGACGCTGCTCCTTTTCAAGGGTGGAGAGATCAAGGAGCAGGTGGTGGGCACCGCGGCCAAGGAAGTGCTTAGCCGCATGATTGACAAATATCTCGACTAAGCTGCGTGCAAGGGGAAAAGCGGATCAGTATGCCAAGCAATGTGGTAGTGGTGGGTGTGCAGTGGGGAGACGAAGGCAAGGGCAAGGTGGTGGACGTCCTGGCGGAGCACTTTGACATTGTTGCCCGCTACCAGGGCGGCGCCAACGCCGGCCACACGGTGCAAGTGGGGAAGAAGAAGTATGTGCTTCAACTGCTTCCCACCGGCATCATTCGACCGGACAAGATGGCGGCGATCGGGAACGGCGTGGTGCTCGATCCGGAAGCGTTGCAGCGGGAAATCGCCAAGCTGGCGGAAGCCGGCACCAGCGTCGATGGCCGGTTGAAGGTGAGCGATCGTGCCCATCTGATCCTGCCTTACCACCGCGCGCACGAAGTGGCCGCGGAAGCCGCTCGCGGCGAGGGGAAGATCGGCACCACCGCCAAAGGGATCGGGCCGGCTTACGAAGACAAGGCCGGGCGGCGTGGTTTGCGCGGATGCGACTTGCGTGACCGCGTGAAGTTCCACGATCATGTCGTGGCTCTGGTGGCGGAAAAGTGCCGCATTGACCACGCGCTCTACGGCGCCCCTCCGCTGGATGCCGAAGCGCTGGTCGAACAGTTTTTGAAAGTTGGCGAGGGCATACTCCCGTACCTCGCAGACGTTTCCGTTTACCTCAACAGCGAAATGGACCACGGCAAGCGCGTGCTGTTTGAGGGTGCGCAGGGAACGCTTCTGGATTTGGACCACGGTACTTACCCGTTTGTTACCTCCTCCAGTTCTACGGCCGGTGGAGCCTGCACGGGTACCGGCGTAGGACCCACACGCATTGGCGCCGTGATTGGCGTGTCCAAGGCGTATGCCACGCGCGTCGGCAGCGGGCCATTCCCCACCGAGGCCCTGGGAGCGGAAGGCGAGAAAATTCGCGAGCGCGGCAGCGAGTACGGCGCCGTTACCGGACGGCCCCGGCGTTGCGGCTGGTTTGACGTGCCGGTTGCTCGTTACAGCGCGCGCATCAATCATCTGGACGCACTGATCATCACCAAGCTTGATATTCTCGACCCGCTGCCGGAGATTCCCGTCGGTGTCGAATACGAATTCAAGGGCAAACGGTTTAAGGATTTCCCCTGCGATATCGAAAGCCTGGAGCAGTTGCAGGTGCATTACCGCACCGTCCCAGGCTGGCAAAAGCACACCTATGGCGCCCAGGAGGTGTCGCAACTGCCGGAGCGCGCGCAGGACTACCTGAAGTTTCTTGCCGACCACGTGGGAGTCAAGGTCGCCATGGTTTCCACCGGCCCAGAGCGCTCGCAGTGTGCGTGGCTGGACGATTCCCCCGTGCGCCCCGATTGATTTTGGATTTTAGATTTTGGCTTTTGGATTAGGGACCCCGCTCGGTCGCGATTAAAACTTGATCTCCTGGATGGCACCAGATCCTTCTTGCCTTCTCAGGACTGTTTTACGAATGACTCGACCAATAGCAAGGGCGTGAATCCAAAATCTAAAATCCAAAATCCAAAATCGAATAATGGTTTCCTTCGAACAGGCGCTCACTATCGTCAAAGATAAGTTGGCCGAGGCTCAAGCGCGGCCGCGCTTGGAAGTAGTGCCTCTGGATGAGGCCGCTGGCCGAATTCTGGCGGAAGACGTGGCGGCGGACCGCGACTATCCGCCGTTCCACCGCTCGACGCGTGACGGTTACGCCGTGCGCGCGGAAGATGTGGCCGCGCCGCCCGTCGAACTGCGCTGCCGCGGAGAGATTGCTGCGGGTGGGCACTTTGACGGCGCCGTCGGCGAGCACGAATGCGTCTCCATCATGACCGGTGCGCCGGTGCCCCAAGGCGCGGACGCCGTGGTGATGGTGGAATACACCGAATCGCACGGGGACACGGTGAACATTCAGCGCTCGGTTCGCCCCGGCGAAAATGTGGTCCCGCAGGCAAGCGAGGCTCGTGCGGGAGCCAGCGTTCTGCCGCGCGGCCGGCGGTTAGGCGCGGGCGAATTGGGCTTGCTGGCGACGGTGGGGAAGTCCCGCGTGGAGGTTTATGCGCGGCCGGTGGTGGCCATTCTCCCCACCGGCGATGAAGTGGTCCCCGTCGAGCACCAACCCGAGTGGTTCCAGATTCGCAACAGCAATGCCGTGGCTCTCTCCGCGCAGGTGGCCGCGGCGGGGGGAGTGCCGTGCCGCCTCTCTATTGCTCCCGACCGCCCCGAGGCGTTGCGCAGCCTGATCCAGGACGGCTTGCAGGCAGACCTGCTGCTGCTCAGCGGGGGTGTGTCCGCGGGGAAATACGATTTTGTTGAGCAGGTGCTTGCGGAATTGGGTGCGGAGTTCTATTTTCAGAGCGTGGCACTGCGGCCGGGAAAGCCGCTGGTTTTCGGCCGCGCCCAGGGTAAGTTCTTTTTCGGCTTGCCGGGCAATCCCGTTTCCACGTTCGTGACGTTTGCGCTGTTTGGCCGGCCGGCGGTAGCGGCGTTGGGGGGTGGGGATTTTGAATCTCCCACTTTTCTACGCGCACGACTGAGTGGGCCGCTTAAGCCACCCCACGGCTTGACCGCATTCGTGCCAGCGCAGGTAACGTCCTCGGCCGGTGAGCCTGTGGTGAGCCCGGTCGGCTGGCAGGGGTCGGGCGATCTGGTGGGCGTGGCTGCGGCGAACGGCTTTATCGTCACCCAGCCGGAGCAAAGCAATTTGGCGCCAGGGGATTGGGTGGACGTGATGACGAAGTAGATCGGGTGATCCGGTGATCGGGAGATCCGGCGATCAGGCGAATGCTGGGGAGACTGCGAGTTTGCCAAAAGCAACCAAGAGTTGGACCGCGCTCTCCCGGTCTCGATCCGGAGCTTCAATTCATGGACATCTCCTGAGGAAATTGTTGGATGCCGCGCTTGTGTGAGAACCGAAGGGCGAGGCTGCGTTCACCCGATCTCCCGATCACCCGATCACCTGATCACCCGATTCGTGACCATGAGCGCAAAGCTTTCACATTACGACTCCGCGGGCCATGTCAAAATGGTTGACGTCTCTGGCAAGCCCGACACCGTGCGCGAAGCGGTGGCGAGCGTGCACGTCAAGATGAGCGCCGCCGCGCTGCGCGCTGCCCGCCGCAATCCCAAGGGCGACCCGCTGGAGATTGCGCGCGTGGCGGGCATTGCGGCGG
Source organism: uncultured Acidobacteriota bacterium (assembly GCA_963719115.1). Taxonomy (GTDB): domain Bacteria; phylum Acidobacteriota; class Terriglobia; order UBA7540; family UBA7540; genus Bog-366. The sequence goes on from CAVRBF010000081.1 coordinate 14,763, forward strand.
CCAAGCGGACCGCCGAACTGATCCCCCTCTGCCACCCATTACTCTTGAGTCATATTGATGTTCAGGCGAATTTCTGTAAGAATGGCGTTGCGATTTCTTCTTCAGTCCGCACGACAGGCCCCACGGGAGTCGAAATGGAGGCCCTGACCGCGGCGGCTGTGGCGGCGTTGACCGTTTACGACATGTGTAAAGCGGTTGACCGCAGCATCGAAATCTCCGAACTCCGCCTGCTGGAAAAACGCGGAGGCAGAAGCGGCCACTACCGTGCCAAGCGGAGGCGAACTGAGCGCTAGCTGCTGGCGACGGTAGGACGGGAAGTCGAAGGTTAAAGTATAAAGGGTAAAGGTTGAGGGACGAAAGTTGAGGCTTTTACCCTTTACCCTTTAGACTTCTCCTGCTACTGACTCCGTCCGTTGCATGAAAGGTTTCCATGCCATCAACGGTCAAAATTCTCGTAGTTGATGACAATCCGACGATCCTCCAGCTCATTTGTCAGAGCCTGGAAAAGTGCGGCGAGATCATTACCGCCAGCGACGGCGCCGACGCCTTGATGAAGACCATTGAGGCCAAGCCCGATCTGATCATTTCCGACTACTCGATGCCGATGATGGACGGCCGCGCCCTGTTTGAGAAGCTGCGCGCGCGCAAGGAGACGCAGGACATTCCCTTTGTTTTTCTTGCTTCCCAGCAGGAAATCGATGAGCGCCTGCGCATGGTTCTGGACGGAGTGGAGGATTACTTCGTCAAGCCCTTCTTTACCCGCGACCTTGCGCAGCAGGCGCGCCGCATCGCGGCACGATTGCTCCAGCAGCGCATGGAAAAGCAGGGCGGCGGCGCCGGCATCAAGGGCAAGCTGACGGAAATCAGCCTGATTGACTGGATGCAGTCGCTCGAACAGGGACGCAAGACCTGCACGCTGATTCTGCGCGCCGGCAGCGACGAGTGCACCATGTACTTCAGCGATGGCCAGGTGACCCACGCCGTTTGCGGCCCCCTCAAGGGCGAACCCGCCGTCTTCAAGGTCCTTACCTGGATGGAAGGCGACTGGGAAGTGGACTTCCAGAAAAATTCCGCTGAGCACACCATTACGATGTCCACCCAGGGTCTGATGATGGAAGGCCTGCGCCTGATGGACGAAGCCAACCGCGATGCGGAATGAGCGAAGGCAGGTGTCAGGTGCCGGGTGTCAGGTGTCAGGACAGACGTGGCGGTTGCGTGGTAAGTCCCTTTCGCGGCGCTCGTTCAGAACATCGGAGTTCAAAGATTGATGTCCTCACTGCACCATCGAAAATGGCGCATCGTTGTTTCGCTGACACCTCGCACCTGACACCTGACACCTTTTACTATGTTTCGCGCCCACATTCTGGTCTTGAGTGACGCTTCCTCGCGCGGCGAGCGGCCGGATTTGTCGGGGCCGGTGGTGCGCGAAATCCTGGAAGCGCATGGCTGGCACGTCAACTCCATTGAAATCCTCCCCGACGATCTGGAAACCATCCAGCGCAAACTGCAAGAGCTTACGGATGCCGATGGCTGCGACGCCGTGCTGACCGCAGGTGGCACGGGTGTGGGACCGCGCGACGTGACTCCGGAGGCGACGCAAGCGGTGATCGAGAAGGATATTCCCGGCCTCGCCGAACTGATGCGCGCCGAAGGTGTCAAGAAAACGCGGCGCGCGGCCTTGTCGCGCGGTCTGGTGGGCGTGCGCAAGGGCAAGCTGATCGTCAATCTTCCCGGGAGCCCCAAGGGCGCCCGCGAGTCGCTGGAAAGCATCGTGGACTTGCTGCCCCACGTCATTGACCTCATCCAGGGCCGCACGGCGCACCGCGATTAAAACGAGGGAGATTAAAGGTCCTGAAGACCGCGTTTGTATCGGAACACAAACTGTGACCTGTCATCCTGAGCTCCGTTCTTCAGAGCGAAGGACCCCCGTATTTCGTTTTACCAAAGTGCGCCGCGGGAACGCGGCGTGCAAGCACGGGGCGCTCGCCCCCTGCGTTTCCTACGTACAATGAAAAGGGTCCTTCGCGCTGAAGAGCCGCGCTCATGATGACAACGAGGGGGAATTCGAGAGAAAACCCGGCGCTTCCTGACCACCCGTACGACCATCCTTTTTGTTATACTCCAGTCGGCTCAGTTCCACGAGGAACCGCTCGGAACCGTTATGCATGGCCTGCTCCAACCCACTCACGTGTTTTTCATATTGCTCATCGTTCTAATACTGTTTGGCCCCGGCAAACTGCCGAAGCTTGGCGAGGGTTTAGGCCGCAGCATTAATGATCTCCGTGGCGTGCCGAGCGCTTTTCGCAATGCTGTCTTCATGGCCAAAGGGGTTGACCCGAAGGTCGGCCGCGACGTGGGCGACATGCTTCCGGACGAACATGCCCATCGGATTGCGCTGTTGTACCGGTTCCTGCTGGCCATCCTGATTGGCAATACGATTTACTTCCTCCTTTCGCCCTTGCTTCCTGCCGCGGCACGCCTGGGTGTAGGAGCGATCGCCGGCCTTCCGATGGTTGTTGACCTCTGGGTCTGCTTGATCGTCTTCGGAATTCTTAATCAGATTCATATGCCGTCGAAACGAAGCTAGGCTTCATCGGGTTGTCGCCCGCACGATGTGCCCGCCTTTGTCGGGAAGGGAAGCCGCGCGGTTGGGGGAGTAGCGTGCGGCGATCTGCGGCGGACCGAGGTCCTCAATTTCTGGGAATCCAATTTCTCGCAATCTGGGGTGGAGGGTGTGCGCGGCAAAGTAGCTTAGGAACGGCTCACCCAATTCCGCCACGTGGGCGGCGCGCCTTTCATGTCCGGCGCGGAGTTCGGGCGGCAGCGAATCCGGCGGGTCGCTGTAGTCGAAGACGACGTGCGCGCCGTTCGGCAGGCGGGCGATGAACGAAAGCGTTGACCACACGGCTTCCTCCGTCAGGTAGGGCACCACTCCCAGCCAGATGAAGAAGGTTGGCTCCGTTCGGCTGAAGCCGGCAGCCTCCAAGCCGTGCGTCAGAGTTTCATGCTCGAAATCGACCGGAGCAAAGGTCAGCGATGGCGGCACGTCGATGCCCGCGTCGGCCAGTCGCTGGCGTTTCCACGCCTGCGTGGCGGGGTGGTCGACTTCGAAAATACGCACGCGGTCGCGGCAGGCGCCGCGATAGGCGTACGTATCCAGTCCCGCGCCGAGAACCACCAGTTGGTGTACACCCTGTTCCACCGCGGCGGCCAGAGCGTCCTCCGCGAAGCGCGTGCGGATGGCGATGAAGATTCGCATCCTGCGGCGGGAGGGTCGCTCCTCATCGGCGCGATGGACATGTCCCGCATGGATTCCCAGAATGCGCAGTGCCAGCGGGTCGGAAAAGATCCGTCCCTGCTCCAGTACCTGATGCGCGGCGCGATGAAATGCCGCGGCCAGTGCCGTCCGGCTGGGTTCCCTGGGTTGCATGCTCTTCAGCATAACCCTTTTCGCGTTCGCTGGGCGACTTCGGGACAGCTCCAAGGCCAGAGGCGTCAATGCCGCGCCGATTTGTGCTATGATTTCGCCTTAATCGAGGAGGAATTTCCCAGTGCTTGATCGCTACGGACCCATCGTGATTTTCGGCGCTATTGCCGCCGCTTTCCCCCCTTTGACCCTGTGGCTCTTCAAATTCATCCGGCCCTCCTTCCGTGCCACACCGGAAAAGGTAATGCCCTACGAGTGCGGGATTACGCCGGAGTCCGACTCGCGTCACCGCTATACCGTGCGTTTCTACGTTGTGGCGATTCTTTTTGTGATCTTCGACGTGGAGACGGTTTTCCTCTATCCGTGGGCGGTTCAGTATCAGGTGTTGGGTTTCTACGGACTGTTGGAAATGCTGGTTTTTCTCGGCATTCTGATTGTCGGCTATGTGTGGCTGTGGAAACGCGGCGCCTTGGATTGGATCTGAGACATTGAGACATTGGCGATTGGTGATTGCCGATTGGTGATTAAAACCTGCCATGTAATGTGGAGATTTCAGCCCTCGCCCCCTTGGGGGAGAGGGTGGCTCGCCACCGGCGTTCTCTTCAGCCGGGGCGAGACGGGTGAGGGGGTCGCGTCATTGCTGATTTGTAGTTGAAGAAATCCCTACGACCTTCGAAATCTCTCTACCCGTCCGTTTTGCGACCCAGGAGAACGTGAATGGCGAAAGTAGTCCAAGCGAAACAAGATGAGTTGGCGGCGCTGGCGGAGCAGGTGCTGTCGGTGGTGCGAGACGAACACCCCACGGACCAGGCCCGCGCGCGTTTGCAGGCAAATCTGGCGAACCGTAATTTTTCCAGCCTGCGGGCGTATGCAGGTTCGCTGACCGCGGACCCGGTGCAACCGGGGCAGTATTACCTGGCGATTGAGGCTGTTGACGGGGACGCCGTCCAACCGCTGCTGGTCCAGTTGTCCTCAGGAGCCACGGCTTCCGGCGGTCCCTTCACGAACCCCTTGCGCGACGAAAGCCTGGAACTTCCCGGCGGGGGAAGGGCGGGCCTGCGGGCGTATTCGTTCTCTTCCTACGATCATGATGCCATCGCCGTTTTCGCTCGCGATGTGGCGCCGGAATTCCTGCCGCGTCCGCAGCGTGCCTTGCCCGCCATCGCCACCGGCAATCGCCATCCGGAAATCAGCCTGCCCGCGGCGTTTGCGGCGTTTGGAACGATACTGGAGAAGACCGGAGTCAATTGGGCGTCCACCGTGCAGCTTTCCGCCACCCGCGAGATGACCACGGACGATGCCATTGCCGCACGTACGGGAGACGATCCGGTGGCAGTGGGCCACACGCGCGTATCCATTCGCCATCTGTATCACGCCGGGCTTTGGGCCGCGATTCGCGCGGGATGGCGCGCCGGATACACGGCGGAAGCGGACCACTTTATCGTGTCCGGCTCCACCGATACGGAAATCGCCCGTTCGGTGGAGATGGTCAAGGAAGCCATTCGACAGGCCGCGGGTTACACCAAGTTCACCACCGACACTTCCCGCATGTTCGAGCTCGAAAGCGACGTGCGCCACCCGCAGGCCTGGAATGCTGCGGCGGTCGAGGAACGCTTCCACCAGATCTTCTCCCCGGAGGAAGCGCGCTGGGTGTTGGCGGAGTTTTCGCAGCCGTTCCATATCGATTCCACAACCTATGCGTTTTCGCGGGAAGAGATTTTGCGCCTGGCGGTCAAATTCGGGCGCAGCATCAAGCTGAACGAAGAGTTGTTCGATTGCATTCGCGCCGCCAAGGCCGCGCAGGGAACCAGCACGGACTTTGACTTTGAGCCCTCCCTGGATGAGGCGGAGACGCTGACGACCACCAAGGAGTTGCTGTTCTACATGCACTGGCTTAAGGCCCACGGCCGGCCGGCGCAACTGGTTCCTCCCAATCTCGGATTCAAGAAACGCCAGGCCTATCCGGTGAAGATCGAGAGCACGGTCGAACACGGCAAGGGCTTGGAAGAGTATGCGCACCATAAGATGTGGCCGGAGCTGGTGCCGAATGTGATCAGCCACTTTGCGTCTCAGCCGCTGGCCGAACTCGCCGCCCGCGTGGCTGAACTCGCCGCGGTCGCGCGCTACTTCGACGGGACCTTAAGTATCCATTCCGGCAGCGGCAAACAGGCGGAGGTGCTGGAAGCCATTGGGCACTCGACGCGCGGCCGGGTGAACTACAAGATCTCGGGCGAACTCCAGCTTCAACTCTTCGACGTACTTTCCGAGCAGCCTGCGGGCTCAACCTGGCGTCGGCTCTTTGAACGCATGGTGAACCGCGCCCGGGAGTTTGCCAAGCACGGTGCTTTCGGCTCTGAGAGTGAGTTGGCCGAGCAGTACGTGGAAATGGGCCGCGAATATTACCTGGGCGATGCCGCCCGCGGACGCGTGGACGGCAACCTGTTCCAGGTTTTCTGGCTCGGCAACGTGGTGGGAAGCCGCGACACGCAAGCCCCCGACGGCGACCACCGCTTCTTCAAAGAAAAACTCGACGAGCTTCCACACGATCTGTTGACGGAAGTGCGCCGACGAAATTCCAACTACATCGTCTGGCTGACAGACCATCTGCACGCGTAAAACTCCGCAGGGACGGTTCGCGAACCGCCCCTGCGCCCCGACAAAACAAATCGTTGACTTTCGCTTTATATTCGCCTATCATCCCCTCACGTGCGCACGGGTCGATAGTGCAGTAAAAGGGGCAGTGCAAATTTCAAACTATGGAGGAGCTTATGGCATTGAGTGAAGCATTGTTACCGGAGTTCGATCAGGAAATGGCGGGGACGCGCAAGAGCCTGGAACGCGTGCCCGATGACAAGTTCGATTGGAAGCCGCACAAGAAGTCGATGACCGTGCGCCAACTCACCACGCATCTGGCCTTGTTCCCAAGCTGGATGATCGACACGCTGGAAAAGACCGAGTTTGATTACGCGCCGGTGGGCGGCGAGCCTTACAAGCCCCCGGCCGTCAACTCCCGCAAGGATCTGCTGGAGATCTTCGACCGCGATGTTCCCAAGGCGCGTGAGGCCTTGAAGACGGCGAGCGACGCCCAACTCATGGCAACGTGGAGCTTGCTTGCGGGAGGCAAGACGATCTTTTCCATGCCGCGAATCGCCGTCTTGCGCAGCATGGTGATGAACCACCTCATCCATCACCGCGCGCAGCTTGGCGTTTATCTTCGCCTCAATGACGTACCCGTGCCCGCGCTCTACGGTCCATCGGCGGACGAGCAAGGCTAATCTGATTTTGGATTTTCGATTTTGGATTGCCGGCCCTCGCCGTCCAAAGTGGGGAGGGCCGGCGATTTCATTCGACCGCTGAAAAACATTCTGAACGGATCAGATGAGATTATCGCCGGGGATGAACTGGGGAGGTTCATACCCGACAATGCGAACGCCGAGGCCGAAGTTTTTCGATCCGTCCGTGGGTGGTTCCTTGCGAACAACCTCTGCGTCGCACCGCAATCTCAGGCCAACTCTGCCGGGACCGTCCGGAAGAAGGTCCAATTCCAAGTGCAGGTGTTCGCCAATGCGAGGGTCCACGGGCACACGCACATACGCACCTCGGTTGCTGATGTTATGGATCTCACCTTGATAAGCCAGGGAGGATTGGAACCCATCATCGCCGTAGTTAACCCGTACCGGCCAACTCACCGCGTGTCGCGGATCGGCTCTGCGAATGGTCCGATCGTCTGGAGACTCCATCAGACACGCTCGTTTGCTGGGTCAATCTGTGCGCCCTTAGTGATGTTCGCGAGCCGAAGTTCGATGGGTGGCTAGGGGCGGTTCGCGAACCGCCTCTACTTCTGCTCCGGGCGGACGGACTCTTCTTTGACTCGGTAGAGCATCTCACCGGCGCGTGGCACCACCAGCACGCCTTCATCTTCGCGGCCTTCCCACTCGTGCCGGTCAATGCTGGCGGGATCGAGGTAACCCAGATTGATGTGGCGGCAGCGTTCTTCCGGAATGGCGGTGGCCAGTGTGACCTGGACGCGCGGGGTTTCCGTGTGCGTGGGGGCGTCGTATGTTCCGAGACCTTTCACGTGCGACGAGTGGGCCAGGATCCCGCCGGGATAACCCTTGAACTTGTCCCACTGCGCCAGGAAGTAGTCGCGGCAGTGGTAGCCGATTTCCTCAATCAACTTGCCGTGCGTGTAGCTGACCTCGTCGATGTGCGGGGCCATGATCACCACTTCACCGCCATTGGCCACCGCCGGTTCCATCTTGTACATGCCCTTGCCGGCCGTCCAGATGTCGTCGTAAAGGCGGGGCATGACGGAGAGCACACGCTTGTAAGGCTTCTTCACGTAGATGATGTGCTTCTGTGCAGAAAGTTCCGCCGCGGACTTCCATGCTTCCTGGGGTGTGCCAAAATAAATGCCCGCCAGCCCTTCGTGTGTCACCACCAGCGCCAAGCAAGCCGACGGCGTGTCGATCATCCCGGCGGCGCGATCAATGATGGCGCGGATGGGCGTGTACCCCGAGCCAATCACCTTGTAGTTGGTCATCAACGCGCCGAACCAGTGCGTCAGATTAATGATCTCGGAACCGGCGATGCCCGGGAAGAAGTACTTGGTGCCACCGCTAAAGCCCGCCACTTCATGCGGGAAGACGGGTCCGCAGACGATGAGTTGGTCGTAGTCGTGGATGAGCTTGTTCAGGCGCACCGGCACCTCTTGCGCCAGCAATCCGCCCGTTAGTTCGCCGATTTCGGCAGCGCGGATAATTCCCAGGGTGGCGAAGTTCTGCGGATCTTCCCAGTGATGATTGAAGATATGGCTCTTGCCGCACTGCCCGTTCGTCACCGTGCGCCCCACCAACTTGCCAAGGTGCTCGTCGTCCATGATCGGGTGAGTGCCCAGTGCCACCAGATAATCGAGTGCCGCCACGCGCGGAGCGAGCGATTGCTCCAGCAGGTCATACATCAGCGGCATGGGCATGGTTCGCGTGCCGTCGGGGATGATCACCAGGACGCGCTTGCCATCCACCGGGAGCGTTGCCAGCCCTTCCTGCACGACATCGCTGATTTCCTCGCGAGTCAGGTAGCGGTCTGCCGAGCCTTTTCCGATGCTCATGGATTGGGTACCTCCGAAATTCAGTGATAAGTGTCGAGTGACAAGTGACAAGCTATAACACCCGGTTGCAGGCAGCCTTCGCCTTGCTCGTCACTTGTCACCTGTCACTCGTCACTGCTCTACTCACACGCCCGCAAATGCCGAGAACCCGCCATCAACCGGCAGGACGATGCCCGTGACAAAGGCTGAGGCCGGCGAGAGCAGCCACAGCACGGCACCGAACAGATCCTCGGGGACGCCAAATCGCGCCATGGGTGTGTGAGCGATGATCGATTTGCCGCGTGCCGTCAGATTTCCCGTCAGCTCTTCTGTTAGCAGGAACTTGTTCTGCTTCGTCAGGAAGAAGCCCGGCGCCACGGCGTTCACGCGAATTTTGGGCGAGTACTCCTGGGCCACGTGCACGGCGAGCCATTGCGTGAAGCTGCTGACGCCGGCTTTGGCGGCAGAATAGGCCATGACGCGGGTCAACGGCCGGATGGCGCTCATCGAGGAGATGTTGAGGATTACTCCTTCACCCGTTTCCGCCATCAACTTTCCGAATATTTGTGAAGGCAAAACCGTGCCCATCAGATTCAAATCAAAGACCCAGCGCAGCGCATCCGCGGGAAGATCGAAGAACTTGAGATCGGGACTGGTTGTCGCCTGGGGTTTGTTGCCGCCGGCGGCGTTGAGCAGGCAATCAACTTTGCCAAATTTTTCCTTCACGGTCTGCGCCGCTTTTTCCAGGCTTTCGCGTTCCAGCACGTTGGCGCTGATTGCCACCGCCTCATTGCCACGCGGTTCCATCAACTGGCGGATGTGTTCGAACGGATCGAGGTTGCGGTCAAGCATCGCCACATTGGCGCCGCAACCTACCAGAGCGCAAGCGATTTCCCCCCCAAGGATTCCGGTTCCACCGGTGATGACCACGGTTTTGCCACTGAAATCATAAAGGCGGTTGAGTTCTGTTGAATTCATCGCAAGATCTTCCTTCCAGGGATAGGTTCAAGGCCTCGAAGCGAGTTCCGATGGGATTGGGATGGTGACGCGGCATTCCGATGAACTGCAACGCCGACATTCTCGTTCCAGGAGAGGCATCGCGTCGAGGGCGAATTAACTGGTTAGGCTAACACTCCAGCGCGCATCCTGGCAAGGGCCGTTGCGTTAACGGGGTTGGATCCGGGGGCATGTGCGCAATCTTCCGGAAACCCTGTTCCATGTTCCTAACTATCAGTGGCTACCCCCAAGTGCGCCACTTTTTCCCAGCGACGCCTGCCCCGAAGAAAACTCAGTATCCCCTGAAAGCGGAAAAACAAGACCACTTGGCGGTACCCGATGTTTTCGAACATAGCAAACGCCAGTAGGCTCAGCAGGTCGCGAACGCGTGGGTAACGCCGATAGGTCAGCTCTTCCAGCAGGACGGCTCCTACCGACAGGAATCCACCGTAAACAATCCCGAGCAGAATAAACAGCACGAGCAATGCCGGCGGCACCATCCCCAGAATAATTCCCAACGGTATCAGCAGGTACCCAAGAAATTCTACTGCCGCGCCCAATCCCTCCACATAGGCGTGAAAGGGAAAGCTGAGCAAACCCACGGCGCCGTATTTCCGGCCGAAGAGAATCCGCGAGTGCTTCCAAAGGGTTTGGCAGAGCCCCAACTGCCAGCGGCGGCGTTGGCGGGCGAGCATGTGCAATGTGGACGGGCATTCGGTCCAGCAGACGGGGTCCGACGTGAAGGACATGCGGATCTTGCGATGGTTCTCCGCCGCCCATCGGTGAAGTTGCACTACCAGGTCCATATCCTCCGTCACCGTGTCACCGCAGAAGCCCCCGGCTTCGATCACAATGGCGCGATGAAAGACCGCGAAGGCCCCGGACACGATCAAGGTGCCTCCCAGCAAGTGCCAGCCGGTCCGGCCGAACAAGAAACTGCGCAGGTATTCGACCACCTGAAACCGCTCCAGCCAGGAATGGGGCAGGCACACGCGCACGACGCGTCCATTATGGGTATCGCAACCGTTCAGGATGCGCACGATGCCGCCGCTTACCACCGTTTCGACGTCGGAATCCATGATGGGGTCGATTAGCCGCAGCAGGGCGTCGCGTTCCAGCAGACAGTCGGCATCAAGGTTGCAGAAGTAGGGTGTGCGACAGAGGTTGATGCCGGCGTTCAGCGCGTCGGATTTGCCTCCTCGCACCTTGCTGACGACCACAAGATTGGGGATTTGAGGGCTGATATAGAACGCGCGGATGGGGGAGGTCTGGAGGCTGTGCCGATAGGCACCATCAATCTCCACGAGATGGAAGCCCCGCACCAGGCGGTCGAGGGTCAGGTCTGTGGACCCGTCGTCAACCACAATGATCTGCAATTCAGGATAATCCGCCTGTAACGCGGAGCGAACGGAATTCACGATAACGTTCTGTTCATTACAGGCGGGAATAATAATCGTGACCGGGGGAGTGAGAGGCGAGTGACGAAGGGCATCCAGGCCCTGGTACGACATTTGGCGCGTGCGAAGCCATGTGGCGCGGAGAGAGAGCAGCATCAGGAGGGTGTAAATCCCATTGCCCAGGAAGAAATAGGACAGCACGATGAGATTGAACACCGTGACCCAGTCGTTTAGCAATACGCGGAGAGCCCTCATGACCAGATTCCCTTCAGGCTGCCAGAATGCGCGGATAGTGAAGGTTCCGGTGAGGAACGACGGTCCTCTCCACGAGGGGATGCGATTCGTGCAGGAAACTGCGCGTGGGAATCTGCGTAGGCAGCGAAGCGTTCCAGAAACTTCTGTCGAATCTCCGGGCTCAAGGTGCCAAGGCTCGCCACGAGGCCCCGCGGAGCTGCCTCGCTTGCGAGTTGCTCCACCACGAGGGCAGTCAGGCCTTTGTTGCCGGCGCTGTACTCCTCCACGAGAGTGGATATCAACCCCGTCCGCTCGAGCACCTCCACGATCTGGGTGCGAGCGGCGGGGTCCGGCGAGGTCAGGAAAGACTCGTAGAGTTGAAGTTTTCCTGACCGGCCAAGCGACAGGAGAGTGAGGATTGCCGCCTCCCGCACCCGCCAATGAGAATCCCGCAAGCGTGCACGGATGTCCCATTGCATCGGTGCGGCCGTGTGTCGCCAATGGGCGAGTGCACGCACCGTGCGGAGGCGCACGAACCACTCGTGATCAAGCAGCAGTTTGTGCAAGGTGGCAGGCACGCGACGGTCCGCAAGGAATACCAGTATCTCTGCAACGCGCGCCCGAATCTCCGCGCAGGCATCGGTGATGAGGCAGTTAAGCAGCGAGTCCACCATCTCCGGCGTGAGCGGTTCCGGCGTGAGGGCGAGATCCGGCAAATCCGCCGCGCGGCGGTAAACCATGGTTCGCAGGATTTCCGTGGCGTGCAGACGCAGCCGCTCATTGGGGTGAATGAGCGAGGGCGCCAGGGCGGGCGCACAGTCGAGGTCAAAGCTCACCATGGCGGCTTGCAAAGCCGACAGCGGCACCGAAGGCGAGTCTTCCTCCATCACCGCGTGGAGCTGGTCACGAAGCACCGGAAAGCTCTCTGTGGCCCCTAAAGAGGCAAGTGACCGCAAGGCTACTGACTGAATGTCTCGGTGGCGGTCATGTATGGCATCCACCAATACGCGCCAGCTTGGGTGATGACGCAACCTCCCGAGGTTGCGGATGCTCTTCGCGCGTAGGAGATGGCGAACTAACGCCGGGTCGCTCGCAGCCTCCTGAACCTCATCGCTCTGAACTCTGGCCGCGGGTTCACGCCCATTGGTCACGCGGTTCTGCCAGAGTGTAATCAATCCCAGTTCGGCACAGAGGGCTTGAAGGAACACCAACTGCCTCGGCGTGAGCTTTCGTTTGCACAAAAGGGGATCCAGCAGGATTTCCACCTCGCCGAGAGGCAATTCGCGCATGGCCTCAATTCCCGTCGGTCTTTGTTGACCGCGTAACAGTTTTGCCAGGATTGGGCGATAGCTTTTTTGCAGCTCGTGTATATAACGCGCATACCGGACCTGCTGCCAGCGCCGGATGAAGGCGACAGCGATCAGTGCGAACGTTCCCAAAACTACGGAGATGAGTACAGAGAGAGCCCAATGGGTCAACGGATCAGACGTATGGATCATGACAAAGCCGTCCTTGCGGCGGGAACTCAGCCGTTCAGGCGAGAGATACACTCACACGGAGATAAGGCCTAGGACCGCCCGCAGGGGCGCGCGAGGAAGGGGGAGTATAAGCTTATTAACGGGCTCAATTCAACAACTATTTAGTGTTAAATAAGCCGTGCCCGAAAACCCGGCACTCGGGGCCATACGCTTGCATCGCTTGGAGTTACTTGTTTGCTTCCAAGCCTGACTTTTCCCAGCCGGCCAGGCCATCCTGATAAACTTTTACATGATCGAAGGGAAAACCGTGCGTGAGCAATTCTCTTCCCGCGGCGCGGCCGGCGGCGCAAATGTCGCCGGCTTTTCCGCTCTCATAGAGTATGACGACGCGATCCTTGGGCAGGGTGCTCCACTCCTGCTGCATCTTGTGAACCGGAATGTTGATCGCGCCCGGAATCTTGTCCGCGGCGTATTCCTTCGCCGGCCGGACGTCCACGAACAGCGGTTTGGAATTTCCCGCGAGGATTTCGCGCAATTGGCTGGTGTTGATGAGGGTCGGCTGCTTCATGGCAGCTTCTGCCTCGCTGCATGCCGGGGCGCCCTGGAAGCTGGAAAGGGCCCCTCCCGGTGGTGCGAGCAAGCTGCCGAATGACGAGCCGGACGCCGGCGCTGCGGCAGGTGTGGATGCCGAATCGTGGGCAGCCGTCGCGGGGGTAGCGGAACTCTTCACAGCAGGTGCGGGAGGTGCGGCGGACGTTGCCGCGCTCGCGGGCGGCGCGGAGTTCGAGGGCGAGGACGCTCCGGCGGCGAGCAATTCCTGGTCAATGGCCTTCGAGAGCTCGTCAAAATCCGGAACGTCGGGAATGGCACGGCCGCCGATGAAGAACGTCGGCGTGCCTCCCACTGCGAGCGCCACGCCGTCGTCATGATCGCGTTTTACGCGTGCCGCCTCAGCGCCGCTGGCCATGCACTGGTTGAAACCATTCTGGTCCAGGCCGATTTCCGCCGCATCACGGCCGAGCCCTTCCATGGTCAGGTCGGTTTGGCGCGAGTAAATCTTGTCCATCATCTCCCAGAACTTCCCCTGCTCGGCGGCGCATTCGGAGGCTTCCGCCATCTTTTCGGAAAACGCGTGAATGCGGGTTAAGGGAAATTGCCGGAAGACGAAGCGAATCTGATGCGCATACTTGGCGCGGATTTGGCGCACTACGGGCTCCTCGCTCCCGCAGATGGGGCACTCGAAATCTCCAAATTCCACCACCGTCACCGCGGCATTGGGGTTGCCGGTCACGTGGCTGTCGGGCCTGACCAGCCGGTCGGCGCTCGTACTGGTTACCGGAGGTGGCGGCGGGGGAGGCACTTCGCCGTGGGTGGCCAGGTAATGAAAGGTGGGAACGCCCAGCAGAATCGCCGCGATACCGACTACGAAGTAACGCTGCAGTTCCGCGTGCTTCGCGGGCAGGTCTTCGGGGGCGGGTCGAAGCACGTTGTAAATGGCCAGACCGCATAGCGCCGTCATGATCAGTCCCGAGGTCACGCACCACGTGCAGAACGCATGAATCACGAATCCCTGCAAATACTCCAGGAAGATCGAATACAGGAACCCGAAACCCGTGGCGCCCGCCAGAGCGTAGCGGACTTCCAGAGCCAGTGACGCGGGAGTCAACGACTCACCGATGATCAGGAGTGTAATGACCAGGTAACCCGCCACGCCGAACACCGGCATCGGCACGCCCCAAAGATGCGAGAAGGCACTGGCACGAACGGTGTCGCAACCCCCGGTAAAACACATCATAGGACGGGAAGGCGAGGTGTATTCATAAAGCAGGTAGAGCGAATCGAAGAGTCCGAGTAATGCCAGAAGGAGAGAGATTGATTTACGCATAAGCGCCTATTGTACAACTATCTCAGAGGTGAGAGTGCGCCGGTGCGCCGGGAGGTTGTATGGTAATCGGTCAATTTAATGGTGTAGCGGCGAGTTTACCTCGCCGTATGGCGGCGTAAAGCCGCCTCTACATCTTGACCGACTGCCGGTTGTCCCGTGGATGTGACTCGTTTGGGCCCGGTGTTGTCCCTGACGTGTGCAAGGGTCGTTGCTGCGGCCTCCGTTCTGGCCACGCACGGTGCTCAGCGAGGGTGGGCCATAACTGCTGCCAGCGATTCCTTCAGTCCATACGGTTCGAGCTGCGGTAGCAACTCCTCGGCAGTTCGAAACAGTATGGCGTGAATCCCCAGGGCGTTCGCCGCCATGATGTTCACCTCGCGATCGTCGATGAAGAGGGATTCTGCCCCGGTCACTCCCAGCCTCTCAAGGCAAGAGCGGTAAGACGCCGGTTCTGGCTTGCCGATTTTGTGCTCTGCGGAGAACCATAAAAGATCGAAGAGGCTCATCCATTTCGCTTCGCGGCGCAGGTGGCCGCCAACGATGAGCGACATGTTTGACAGCACCCCGGTCTTGAAACCCTGTTGGTGAAGAGCACGCGCCCAGTCCACCATGACGGGATCCGTTGGGGCCCATATTTGGCAGTCCAGGGCCGCGAGTTGTTGGAGTTGCTCCGGAGTGAAGCTTACGCCTACCGCCTTGCCCATCCCCTGGAAATAGTCGGAGACGCTGACCGCATCCAGGTCGTAGCCTTCACGGTGCTTCCAGTAGAGCTCCTGAAAAACCTCGGGCTTGGCTCCAATGGCTTTGCGTAGCGGCTCAAAATCTGCAGGACCCGGCACGTGGCTGAGCACGCAGCCGTAGTCAAAAATGACGGTGGTAATGCGGGGTGGATTGTTCATGGTTCAAATAGCGACTGTACGAATTCCTGGGGATTGAAAGGCAGCAGGTCGTCGATCTTTTCACCGACGCCGACAAACTGAATGGGCAGGCCAAGTTCGCGGGCAATCGCAATCACCACGCCGCCCTTCGCCGTGCCGTCAAGCTTGGTCAAGACGATGCCCGTGGCGCCGCCGTGATCGACGAACTGCCGGGCCTGCTGGAGGCCGTTCTGGCCCGTGGTCGCATCGATGACAAGCAGGACCTCGTGCGGCGCGTTGGGTACTTCCCGGGCGGCGATTCGGCACATCTTGCTCAGTTCCGCCATCAGATTGGTCTTGGTGTGCAGGCGGCCCGCCGTGTCCACGATCACCAGATCGGACTTCCGGTTTTTGGCCGCGGCGAGCGCGTCGAAGAGCACGGCCGCCGGGTCCGCTCCGGACTTCTGCTTGATCATCTCGATGCCCAGGCGGCCTGCCCAGATCTCCAGTTGCTCGTTGGCGGCGGCGCGAAAAGTGTCCGCGGCGCAAAGGATTGGATGGCGATCCTGCTGCAAGTAGTATTGCGATAGCTTGGCGATGCTGGTGGTCTTGCCGACGCCGTTAACACCGACCACAAAGATCACGTGGGGCATGCCGGGCGGGGCCGACCTGGGTTTGGGCGCCCCCGTCCCCGCGATGGAGCGCGCCAGAATCCCCTCAATCGCTTTTTCCACGGCGGGGCGCAGTTGCGATGTCTCCCTCAGCGTGCCCTGCCGGATCTGCTGCCGCAGCCGGTCCAGAATTTCGTTGGTGGTGGGAACACCCACATCCGCGGTGATCAGCGTCGCTTCCAGATCGTTCAGTACCGACTCATCGAGCGTCGGCTTGCTTTCAACAATTTCCTCGATCCGCTCAACCAGTTGGGCTTTCGTCGAGGCGACGGCTTGCTTCAGCCGGGCCAGAAACCCCGGCTTTTTCTGCTTGTCCTTCTCTTCCTCTTTCGAACCAAACAAGGAAATCATACCTAACCATTCTAGCTTGAAGTGGCGCACCGCGGCGGACGATTATGGGACATGTGTGTCTGAGATAAAAGATGGTCACGGAGCGGCGATCTGCGGCTTCGCCGCTTGCTACGCGGGACGGCTCCGCCTTTACTCCCTGCCTCTCAGGATGGCGGCCATGATGCGGGGGTTGCGGCGCGCGTGCACCACCGCGACAACCCAGGCAAGGTAATAGCGAATATCGTCGAGGTCGGCGAAGGCTTCCAGGTGGAGCGCGTAGCCGCTGTTCATGCTGGGTGCTTGCGCTGGGCTTGGGTTTTGGCTTTCAGGCGGACAAAGGCTTCTTCACCATCCATGGGTTTTACCCGGCCGCTTTTCAGCTCGTCATAGCGGCTGTTGAGCATGTCGCGCGTTGGCACTAACTCGTCTAAATATCCGGCCAAGGCATCTTGCAGAAGCTCGTCGGGACCGCGTCCGCTCTGCGCCGCGAGGTCATTGAGCTTCTTTTCCACGTCAGGGGTGAAATGTATCTCCATCGCCTTCAGGATACGGGAAATCAGGGCGTGTTGCAAGCTGCGCAGTGGGCAGGTAGAGTCTATTGATGGTGGCTCTACCGGGCTCGATCTCGCTAAGGAGAGACATTTCCGATGACAGTTTTTTTCAGAGCACTGCTGGCAATATTTCTCATTCTGGCTCCGGCCGCAGCACAGCGGAGCCCCCAGGGCGCCCCGACATCCAGCCGCACCGTCGGGCCGCAGAGGGATGGCTCGATCGTCGTGTCGAACAACCAGACGCTGACGCCGGCCGGTAAGATCGTCGATCTCGGCTCGCCGGTGCGCGCGAAAGCCATTGCGCTCAATCCCAATGGCAGGACAAGCGGCGCCGTCCTGCTCATGGGTTCGCCCCAGCCGATTATCGTGTTCGACACCGCCACCGGGCAGGTTCTGCAGCGCTTCATTCCAACTACGGTGAAAGGCACGGCCTTTACTTCCGACACCACCGGATCCTTCACCGGCATCACCTATTCCGCCGATGGCACAAAGCTGTTCTTCAGCCAGGACGACAATCATGTCGTCATCGCGAATGTAAATCCGGACACCGGCTTTCTGACCAACGGGCAGAGCGTGGACCTGCCCCCGCCTCCGGCGGATGGCCGGCACTACCACAACGCGAAATCCATCAACCCCGGCGGCATCGCCGTCTCCCCGGATGGCAGGCGCGCCTATGTTGCACTGAATGCGGCCAACACGCTTGGAGTCATTGACCTGACGGCCTCCCCGGCAAAGCTCATCGCCCAGATTCCCGTCGGCAATGTGCCGAACAGCGTCGCGATCCACGGCAAATATGCCTACGTCAGCAACGAAGGCGGGCGTCCGGCCTCGAGCGAGGATTTCACCAACGATTCCGACGGCACCGCCGATCGTCGTTGACAGGAAAGATGCCTTCACCCTCAGCGGCACCGTCTCCGTGGTTGACCTCGACGGCCGGCAAAGAGGTGAAGACCATCAAAGTGGGCCTGCACCCGGCCGGTATGACGATCTCCGGCTCGAACCTTTACGTCGCCAACGCCTACAGCGACAGCCTTTCCGTCATCGATCTCCATACCGACTGGGTCACGCGCACCATCAACCTCAGCGTACCCATCAATGGCGGCGTATTCGGGTCCGGTCCGAACGGGGTTGCCGTGACCGATGATGGCAGGGCCTTCGTCACCCTGGGCCAGGCCAATGCCATTGCCGTCGTCAACCTTTCCGGCCGTGACGCCAATCCGGTGATCGGCTATATTCCGACCGCCTATTTCCCCACTTCCATCGCCTATGACGCAGCGCGGAAGCAACTGGCCGTCGCCGACGACAAGGGGTTGGGCAGCCAGGGCTCCCTAGGCGAGGCTCAGGGAGTGTCCGGCTTCAATACCCATCAGGACACGGGCGTGGTCAACCTGATCCCGCTGCCCAATGCCGGTCAGCTTGCGGGATACACCAAGCAGGTGATTCGACAACGATCACTGGAACCTGACCACCAACCTCCAGGTCGGACCGAAATACATTGATCCGCACGCTGCCCCGGTGGCGATTCCCCGGCATATCGGGGAACCCTCACTCATTAAGTATGTCTTTCTGATCATCAAAGAGAACCGCACCTACGACCAGATGCTGGGAGACGTGCCGTGGGGCAATGGCGATCCGTCGCTGGCGGTTTTCGCCTCCGCCCTGCCGAACCAGCATGCGCTGGTCAAGCGCTTCCCGCTCCTCGACAATGTCTATGCTCCCAGCCGCCAGTCGGCGGACGGCCATCCCTGGATCGGCATGTCGGGGTCCTTCTATTCCAACGACATCCTCTCACCGGACTGGATTCGTTCCTATCCGGGCGGCGATTCCGACGATCCTCTGACCTACACGCCGAAAGGATTTTTGTGGACAGCCGCGGAAGCCAGGGGACTTTCCGTCAAACTGTTCGGCGAATGGAGCAACGGCGCCAGGATTGCCAAAAAACCGGACGGCAAGGACTATACCTGGAGCGATTTCTACAGCACCGCGCTCTGCAAGGAAGGCAAGGCGCCTGCCTCCGGCTGCGTCGTTCCTGACGACGCGGTCAGCGTAACTTCCACGATTCCCTCCGCGGCCAGGATCATGGACCCGCATTATCCGCCGTTCAATCTCACGATTCCCGACCAATACCGTGTGGATTACTGGATACCCGAGTTCCAGCATCTGGATGCGGCAAATCAGGTTCCCAATCTGACGATTCTGTGGCTTCCCGACGACCACACTGCCGGAACGAAGGATGGACTTCCGTATCCGATCAACTATGAGGCCGACAACGATCTGGCCTTGGGCCGCATGGTGGAAGCCATCAGCCACAGCAAGGTCTGGGGCGCAGTCCGCGATCTTCGTGGAAGAGGACGATTCCCAGAACGGCGTTGACCACGTCGATGGCCATCGCCAGCCTGTCTATGTCATCAGCCCCTATACGGCGGCCCCCCAGGCGCCCGGCCAGGGCAAAGCGATCCACACCACCTACACGGCGGAGAACATCAACCGCACCATCGAGAACATTCTGGGCATGCAGCCGCTGACCCAGTTCGACCTGGTCGCCTCGCCCATGTTCGACGCGTTCCAAAACACGCCGGACCTGACGCCGTACGACCATCTGCCGGCGGCCATCCCGCTCGACCAGGGACCGGGCCTGCCGGCCGGCAACACTGCTGCCTACAGCTCGCTGCAGAAAGCCTGGCTCCAGGCTACCGCCGAGGTGATGAAGGGCAAATACGACAAGGCGGACGCGGTCGATCCGAACTTCCTCAATCATGTGATCTGGTATTCGACGACGGACTGGAAACGTCCCTACCCGGGGAGAGCAAAGTCCTGATGCCCGGCCGGTTCGTCAGAGCCGCAAAAAAATACCACGACGACGATGACGACTAGTCCGTTGAGATACCCCCCGGCTCTGCCGGGGAGGCAGCAAAAGTTTGACAGCTCCCGCAGTACGTGGCACGTAAATTTACCATGCTGCGGGGCGTCGAATGCGATAGTCCGGTAAACCCGTTACGATGTGCGCAGTTGGGTTCTGCGAAACTGCCGAAGCCGGCGGCAAGGGTTCGGATTGGAAGCTGCCGTAATGAGTTTCACGAAATCCAGAACCATCCCTCCGAAATGGTTTTTGCGGGGCCGCGATAGCGTCCCCGCAGCCGCTTTGAGCGGCTCACTGTTTTTAAAGCCGCGCGGCTTTGCTCGGAGGATATTTACTCTCTCTCTCTCTCTCTCTCTCTCTCTCTCTCTCTCTCTCTCTCTCTCTCTCTCTCTCTCTCTCTCCCCCCCCCTTTTCTTTCTCTCTCTGTTTCTCTCCTCTGTCTCGCTCTCCTCTCCTCTGGCTCTTCTTTCTCAAAAGCGTGAACTTGCGGCGAGGAACAGGCGCTTCAAATTGGGGATGCACGTGTGCGAAGAGCCCACAGTCAGAAGTTCGTTGACTGTGGCTCCCAGCTTCGCTGAGCGTGGCTACCAGCGCTCGCCGCTTGTCACTCTTCACGCGGCATTGTCCGAAAGACAACAGTACCTGCACCGTTTGACCTAGCCGTTCAGCATCGCAGTCCACCAGATGGCAAGCGGGTCTGAGTCCGGCGGACGAAACCTAGCCCTTGCGAGTATTGAACGGACTGCGGCAATTACGTCTCTTCGCTCCGTCCCCTCGGCCGAAGCGCGGATGATCTCAGAAGTAGAGATGACGGTTAGCTGCGGCGCATTCTCTCGATGAGTCGCCGAGCTTTTCTCTCATCCGTGGCTAAGACTAGATTGCGCGATTGCGCGATCGCAAGGCTCATCGCCTCCCCGTCATCAAGTTCGATGGCATAGGCTACATATAGATCTTCTTCTTCAACCCCTTCAATCTGGC
>CAVRBF010000082.1:0-254887 GCA_963719115.1 uncultured Acidobacteriota bacterium
CTTCCCGATGTTTTGTGATCCGCGACCGCTGCAACGAAGGCCGCAGTTTAACACACTGAATAGCGGCGTTCTTGCAGGTTCTTCCGACGCGCCCGGGAGAATGGCCGCGCAGTTCCGCCGCGGTGGTGTAACGCTGCTTGGTCTTGCGTGGGAGCATTGCCGATGGCAAAGACAACAGCACGCGTGGCGGGGACCGCTTCTGGAGGTTCGCGGCCTTTCGTGGTGACGGGGGGAAGAACCGCGGACCGACAAAACGGGTCCGCGCCACACTTCTTGGAACAAATCACTTGGTCGCCTCGTGGAACTGCAACCCTGCCTTCCCTGAAGTTCGCTTCGGGGATCCGAATGCCGGATCCGTGGAGGTTGTAGGATTGCCAATGGTAAGGGCTGTTCTCGCCAGTTATCCAGCGACCTTAGCTTGGTAGACACTCTCCCGGAAGGCGACTCAGGCCGAACTACTGACCGCCCCGGAGCCTTATGCGCGGCCAGGAGTTGCATTGCGACGAAAGCATAGCCCCGTCGACGATGACAAGAGCATCTTCTCTTAGGGGGCGACGATCTTGGAGTTGCAAGACATCGCTCTAGGCCGACATTCCTCGCCGTCTCGTGTATTCACCGGTTTGCACCGCAAAAAAAGAGATGACATCGTTTTCTCAGCCTACCGAAACCACCGGGATGATGTGGAGTAGCCGGTCGGCCAGACGCAAGGGGACTTTGTGTCTGGCCTGGCGGCCCCTATACTTAGTCCTCGACTTGTCATGCAGCGGAAACAGAATTGTGATATAGGGAAGTGTTCATTGCTTTGATCCAGAGGTTAACCTCGTGCATCTCCACATCCATAATCGACTGACCAAGTCCTCCGGCAAAAATCTGCCCCAACATCGAGACGCCAAATTGCGCAGCCAATGGTACGGCGCGCTCCGTTGGTTCTCCTGTCTAATGCTCGTTCTATTTCTCGCCGCTTGCAAGCACAACGAACCCGGCGGCGGCGAAGGCGAAAATGTGCTCAAGCCTCCGCCGAACAGCCTGGAACTGGTGTTTGTCTACGGCTCGGAGAAAGAGAAGTGGATCACGGAGGTCACCAGCGCATTCAACAGCAGCGAACAGAAGGCCAGTGACGGCCGGTCGATTTTTGTGCGCGCGGTTCCTATGGGCTCTGGCGAAAGCATCGACGCGATCCTTTCCGGACGCCTCCAGGCGCATCTTGCCAGCCCGGCTTCCGCGGCGTTCATTACCCTTGGAAACGCGCAATCGCGCGCCAAGACGGGTAAGGACCTGATCGGTTCCACCGACAATCTCGTGCTCTCTCCGGTGGTGATTGCCATGTGGAAGCCGATGGCGGAGGCACTGGGGTGGGGCAAGAAGCCGGTGGGTTGGGCAGACATCCTTGCGCTGGCCCGCGATTCTGAGGGGTGGAAAAAGTATGGATTTCCGCAGTGGGGACAATTCAAGTTTGGGCACACGCATCCGGAGTACAGCAACAGCGGCTTGATTTCGCTCATCGCGGAGGTTTATGCCGCAGCCGGAAAGACCAAAGGCCTGACCTTGGCCGATTTGAACGAACCCCAAACGGCGGATTTTCTGGGAGGAATCGAGAACTCGGTTGTTCATTATGGAAGCTCCACCGGCTTTTTCGGCAGGAAGATGTTTGCGGGCGGCCCGCAATACCTCTCGGCGGCCGTACTTTATGAGAGCATGGTGGTGGAGTCCTACGGCCTGGCCCAGAAACCAGCATTTCCTGTCGTGGCCGTCTACCCCAAAGAGGGGACGTTCTGGAGCGACCATCCGGTGGGCATCGTCGAGCGCGATTGGGTGACGCCGGCGCATCGCGAGGCTGCCAAGACCTACATCCACTATCTGCTCGACAAGCCCCAGCAGGAGAAGGCGCTGGGCTACGGTTTCCGTCCTGCTTCCGTGGACGTTGCCGTGGGCCCTCCCCTAGATGCGGCCCACGGAGTAGACCCGGCGGAGCCCAAAACCACCCTGGAAGTGCCCTCTGCCGAGGTTATTGACGGCATTCTGAACCTTTGGCGGCAGAAGAAGAAAGGCGCAGAAGTTGTACTGGTGCTGGACACCTCGGGTAGCATGAATGATGAGGGCAAAATCGCAAGCGCCCGCGAAGGCGCCAAGCAACTCGTCTCCTTGCTCGCCGACAACGACACCTTCTCGCTGCTTCCCTTCAACAGCACGATGAGTTGGGCCAGCCAGGACGTGGCGATGAAAGACGGTCGCGAGCAGGCCGTCAGGACGATTGACTCGCTGTTTGCGCAGGGTGGGACGGCGCTCTACGACTCGATTGACGCGGCTTATCAGCACTTGCTCGCCAGCCGTAAAGGTGGTAGTAAGATACTCGCCGTGGTGGTCCTGACGGACGGTGAAGACACCGAGAGCAAGATGCCGCTTGCCACCTTGATGGACCGGATTCGCTACGACGGCGAGACGCACGATATTCACGTGTTCACCATAGCTTACGGTAGCGACGCCAAGAAGGACATCCTGCGCCAGATCAGCGACGCGACCCAAGCCAACTCTTACGCGGGCAATCCGCAAAACATCGTGGAGGTCTTCAAAGAAATCTCCACTTTCTTCTAAACTATGGCCGACGAACCCAAACTGAAACCCCTCGGTTGGATCGTAGTTCTTCTCTTTGCCTCCGTCTGCATTGGCGGGGCTTACTATTTCTACTCCAAGAGCTCTCTGCCGCACATCGGCGGGGGCAGCAGCTCGTCTCCTTCCACGTCGATCTTCGGCGGCAAGCCCGCGGTGGAGATTGGCGTTGCCTACGGTACGGAAAAGCAGCGCTGGCTGGAATGGGCGGTCGGCGAATTCGCCAACTCCGCGGAGGGCAAGAATATCAAGGTCAACCTGATCCCGATGGGCTCTCTCGAAGGGGCGCACGCCATCATTTCCGGCGATCAGCGCATCAACGCCTGGTCCCCCGCCAGTTCGGCGTACAAGGACGTTTTCGTGCAGGACTGGCAGGTGAAGTACCCGGACAACGCCAATCCGATCGTGCGGGAAGAACCGTTGGCGCTGAGCCCCATGGTGTTCGTGATGTGGGAGGAACGCTACCAGGCCTTCCTCCAGAAGTACAAGCAGGTTTCCTTCGATACCCTCAGCCAGGCGCTCCAGGAAAAGACCGGCTGGGAGGGCATCGCCGGACATGCGGACTGGGGTCTGTTCAAGTTTGGCCACACCCTGCCCAGCGAATCGAATTCCGGCCTGATGACCCTGGTGCTGGCCGCTTACTCCTATCACCATAAGACGAAGGATTTGGCGCTAAAAGACATTCTGGACGCCGGCTTTCAAGAGTGGTTGCAGAAGATGGAGCGCGGAGTCACCGGCATGTCCAACAGTACCGGCAACATGATGCGCGAGATGGTGCTGAAGGGCCCATCGTCTTACGATGTGCTGTTTGTGTACGAAAGTGTGACGATCGATTATCTGAAAAACGCGGAAGGGCGTTGGGGGCAAATCCGCGTCGTCTATCCTGAGTACAACGCGTGGAACGATAATCCGTATTATATTCTGAATGCGCCGTGGAGCACCGCGGATCAGCGCAAGGCGGCGGCGACTTTTGTCAACTTTCTACTGACCGAGCCGATTCAAAAGCAGTCGCTCGTTCATGGGTTCCGCCCGGGGAATCCCAATGTACCGGTGCGATTTCCCGGCAGCCCGTTCGAAATCTATTCAAAGTTTGGAGTTCAGGTAGACTTGCAGAAGATCTGCGATCCGCCCAAGGCTGAAGTGGTGAACAACCTGCTCGAAAGCTGGCAACGCAATCAGGGCGGCAGATGAGGAAGCATTGGTGACTAAGTGATTGGTGATTTGTGATTGCGTCATCGCCACCTATTGAGCGGGCGCAGAGCCTTCAGTGTTCAGGCCTCACCTGCCCTCCTGGCGCTTCTGGTGCGTGGATGGCTCGGAAATCGTGGCTTACGGCTTGTTTCAATCATCCATCACAAATCGCCAATCACCATTGAAGAGAGGCGGCCATGTTCAAACGACTGGGAAATTTAATCAGGGGATTCTTCGGCCTATTCATCTCCGGCATGGAACGCCAGAACCCGGAAGCTTTGCTCGAGGTTGAACAGGAGAATCTGCGGAAACAGGTGGCGCAATACAACCAGGGACTGGTATCGCATGCCGCGCTGTGCGAGCGCCTGATGACGCAGGTCCGCAAGCAGGAAACCGAGCAGCGCGATTTGCGCGCGAAAGCCTCCGCGAACCTGCGGGCGGGCAACCGGGACGTGGCCGGCCAATACGCGCTGCGGCTGCAAAGCATCGACCGTGATCTCGAGGAGAATCGCAAACAACTCGAGCAGGCGGAGACCACCTACAAAGAACTGGTCAAGGCGCGCGATGTGGCGGTGAGCACCGCCAGGGCCAAAATCGAAGCGCTGAAGTCCGGCATCAGCGATTTGAAAATGAAGAAGGCGCTTGCCGAACTTACGGAAATGGCGTCGGGGATGATTACCTCGATTGGCGGCAGTGGCGATACCCTCGATCGCCTGAGCACCATGGTGGAGGAGGAGCGGGAAAAAGCCTCGGGCCGCGTCCGGGTGGCGCGCGACAGTATGGACACGACGGGCATCCACATCAAGGAAGCGGAGCAGAAGGCGCTTGCCGATCAGGCGCTGGCGGACTTTGCGGCAAAAGAGGGCATCGCGCTCGACCCTGCCACGCCCGCAGCCCAGCCGGCAGCAACGGAAGGGGCGGTGAAGTCGATGGGGCCGGCAAAGACCGAGCAGACCTAAATTGATTATGTTGCGGTACCTCAAAGCCGCCTTTCTCGTAGGGGTCGATGTTCCTGCCTTGGGGCGCGTCCCGGCTAACATTTTGGGCCTTTCCGCATTTGCCATCTTCGGGTTCGTGCAACCCGCTTTCTGGCTGCTGGGAATAGGCCTGGAAACAATTTTCCTCTTTGCCCTCGCCTCCAATCCGCGTTTCCAGAAGGTGGTGGATGCGCAAGCGCTCCAACTCTCCGAAGGTGACGCGGAGGCCAAGCGCGTGGCCCTGATCCGATCCTTGCCCGCGGATGTCCAGAAGCGCATCGCCGGCCTTACGCGGCAGTGCGACAAGGTCCTGGATGTTTACCACAATCTTCAGGCGGAGGATTTTGTGGTCGGCACCAACCCGGAAGCTCTGCGCCGTTTGGAATGGCTTTACGTGCGATTGCTCGTGGGCCGCTATCATTTGGCCGCGACCAATGACGGCACCGAACAGGACCTGACGAAAAAGATCGCCGATCTCGAAGCCGACTTGAAAGACGGTGAGGAATCGGAAGCGCTGCGGGAATCCAAGACCGCCACGTTGAATATTCTCAAGAAACGCCTTGCCAACCTGCGCCGCAAAGACCTGACGCTCCAGGAAATTGACAGCGACTTGACGCGCATTGAGAATCAGGTGGATTTGATCCTGGAAAACGCCACGATTCAGGGCAAGCCGCAGACCATCTCGACCGACATCGAATTAGCCAGCGATCTTGGTGGGCGGCGCCGCGTTTGGGGACTCCGAGATTGCCATTGCCGACCTGGACCAGGCGTTCGGCCAGCCGTGCCGATTCCGTCCCGCCGCGTGCCCGCGACGGCGCGAGCAAGTTGAAGGAGTAGGATTCCTGATGACCTCTTCCCCCAGTGCCACCGTTCCGCCCGAAGGGCCGGCCGGTCCGGCGCGCCCACTACCCGCCTGGGCTCACAATCTGATCGACCTCTACGAGAGCAATGCTGCCAGCCAGTTCATCATCTATGGCAACGTTCACGACCGCATGGTGTTTCCGTGTGGTCCGCGCGGCGAACTGCGCATGGGCACGCTCAGCGATTTCCTCCTGAACGTTCTTTTGGCCCGGTTTGACGTCGTGCTGAGCTACGATCTAGGAAACGGCATTCGGGTGGAAAAGGGCGGGGAGAAGTTCGCAAGCTGGCCGGCGTTCAAGGAGAATCAGACCCTGCCCAAGACGCCGCGGGCGGCCGTGGACACGCTGACGCACTATTTCCGTTACTGTGCCAACCTGGCGCGCGTCAGCCAGGATACCTTGCAAGTGGGCTGCTTTATTAAGAGCGCGGACCTGCTGGCGCCGCGCCTGGAAGGTGGCCTTGATTACGACCTCAACGCGCTCGCCACGTTAGTCCGCGATTGGGCCAGCGACAGTCTGCTGACCCGCCACGCCCTGGCCACTTTCCTGATCACCGAAAACCTGAACGATCTGCACGCGCTTATCGTGAATAATCCGCGTGTCGCCCGCGTCAAGATCTCGCTGCCCTCCTATGAGGAACTGGAAGAGGCCTTCTCACTCCTTGCTCCCGCCCACCCCATCGCCCTCGGCACGTACCCGGGCGGGGTGGCCGCGGCCGCTGCCCTCTTGACCGGTTCCACTCTGGGCGCGGTGGAAAGTATGTTGAAGACAAGGGAGCACCGCGAACAGAAACTGGAGGCACGAGATCTCTTTGAACTGAAGAAACAACTGGTCGAAAACGATTGCAACGGATTGATCGAGTTTGTTCAAACCCAGCGTACACTGGATAACGTCTACGGACTGGAAAAGGTGAAAGCATGGCTGCGGCAAGATATCGCTCTCTGGGAGAAGGGCGATGCCGATGCTCTTCCCAAAGGCTACCTAATTTGTGGTCCCGTGGGCACCGGCAAAACCTTCCTGGTGGAGTGCCTCGCCGGGGAGGCCGGCGTGCCCGTCGTCAAAATGAAGAACTTTCGCGACAAATGGGTGGGGTCGACCGAAGGCAACCTGGAGCGCATCTTCCGCCTTCTGCAGGCTCTCGGACGTTGCTACGTTTTCGTGGACGAGGCCGACCAGGCCCTGGGCCGGCGTGACTCGGGCACCGGGGATTCCGGCCTGTCGGGCCGTATCTATTCCATGATGGCTGAGGAGATGGGCTCCAGCAGCAGCCGCGGAAAAATCATCTGGGTGCTCGCCTCCAGCCGGCCCGACATGATCGAAGTTGACCTGAAGAGACCCGGAAGGGTTGACGTGAAGATCCCATTGTTTCCCGCGGCCGCTCCGCTGGAAGGGTTCCAATTGATCCGGAATTTGTGCCGGAAGCGCGGGATCGAAATCGCCGAGGAGCGATTTGCCGAAGTGGAAACCCTCATCCCCGAATTGCTAACCCCGGGAGCTGCGGAAGCGCTGGCAGTAAAGGTGTACCGTCTTGCGAAAATCCAAAACTTGTCGGCGGTGGACGCCCTGCGCGGCGCCCTCGCGAACTATCGCCATCCCGTTGCGCTCGACATCATGCAGAAACAAATTCAGCTCGCGGTTGACGAATCGAGTGATCTCGACTTCGTGCCTGCCTACTTCGCGAAGTTCGACGAATCTGCATTAGCCATGGGCCTCAACGCTAGATCGAAATGAGCTTGACTGACGAACTCGGGCCAGACGCTTGCCGTTTTTGACATCCATGCCCACTCGTCAAGCGTCCATCGTTTTCAAACGCCCTTTGCGGATGGCAAATCGGCCCATTTTGCTTCCGTAACCGGCTGGTCAGGCCGATTTGCCTCAGGATAACAATCGCTCACGGTAAACCATTCGTGCCCAGGGAATCCCCTTATGGGTTCGCACGACTCTACCCGCTTGCTGAACTCTCTCACGATCGCGGTGCAGTGAGACTCGTTCACATTGATCAGGATAAAGTCGGAAGCAGCGGCATGATGCCCTATCAATAACACGCGCTCCCCGATCTTCGGAGGCCTCCTATCGTTCGTGCCATCACCGGTGGGCAACATACTTCTCGATGAATATTGGAATTGAACTGCCAACCCATTCGATGCAATCTCGGTTCAACGAGATTTGCAGGCAATTTATGATTGGTTCTCTTCTAAACCCAAAGGTATTCACTAACGACACGGCGGAACACAGATCTCCAGCCGCTTACTGGGACGGAACTCTCGGCTCAACAGTGCCTCGCCGTGCCTTACATCACGATGGGATCGATGCTAGAGATTCGATTCACGCGGAATCGACGAACCCCGCAAAAAAAGATTGAAACCAACCGGTTTGGGCTCGCCCTCAGCTGGCCATCGAACTATGTTTGGCGCCCGGCATCGCGGATATGGGCATCTCACAATGTAACATGCATCCTTGATGCTGCGCAAAGCTCGCTCCAATCGAAACGGAGTCTTACATGCCTGGCAGGAGACGGTTTTCTTCATGCAGCCACCCCACTTATCTCAAACTATATGATATCCACGAATCTTCGCTGGGGCAACCGAGGGACTTCGGGCCTTGGTGAAACCAGATTCATCCGGGATTCAATCCCAGCACAGTCATGCCCACGACGTTATGAGATTGAGCACGGAGTATCAACGGCTGCTCACTCCAGATAAATCGAGCACTTATATTTCGCCCTCCGAACCGCACGGCGGGAATTCCTTTCCCTAGGAGCCCGTCGGAGATAAGGCTCTAAAATCTCACTTTTTGCCGACTCTCGGTCTCCCAGAGTTGGATGTTGCGCCTTTGGTGCTGTTCGGGCTGCCGGGAAGATGAGCTTTGCCGGTGGGGCGAGCGCTTTCAAGCCCTTTGAGGGCTCCATCCCGAGCGGAAGAGTTTCAGCACGTTGCGGGTGGTGCAGATCATCTGCCATTCTGCCTGCACTTTCCCCGGCCCGCGCAGCAGGAATCTCCGAAACCCGCGCGCCTCTTTGATCTGTCCAAAGACTGGTTCCACCACCGCCTTGCGCAGTTTATAAACCGCCTGCCCTTCCGCCGTCCGCAGCTTGTGCCGCATCTGCTCGGCCACGCTGGCCCCGGGGGCGGAGGCCCGGTGGTGGTGGGCCGTTTGTCTCCGTGCTTTTGCCGGTCCGGCGCTACCGATAGATCGATCTCCTGCAGCTGCGCATCGGTGATGTTGGGCTCACTGAAATAACCGTTGTCCGCCGTGGCGCGCTGCGGGGGCATCCCCACCTGCACTTTCACCTCCTTCAGCATCGGCACCAACTGTTTCTTGTCGTTGGCTTCCTGCGTCACCGCCGCCCCCACGATGACTTGCGCATGACTGTCCACCGCCGCCTGAGCGTTATAGGCTTGCACAAACTCTTTCGTCGCTCCGTCCTTCATGATCCACGATTCCGGGTCGGTAAAATTCCGTTGCGCCTTCGGCTCCCGCTTCGCCTCTTCCGGGTCCGGGGCCTGCGGCGGTCGTCCCCCGAATTTCCGTTCCCGTTCGCGCTCCTGCTTCTCCCGCTCCTTTAATTGCGCCGCGACCTCCGCCTGCTTCTTTTCCGCTGCCTCTCTCGCCTCTTGTTCCAGCGCCGCCTTCGCCTCCCGAATCTTTTCTGACCGACTCCCCCGCCGCGCCAGTTCCTTCGGCAGTTCGTCGCCCCGCTTAACCCTCGGGGACATATGGGGACTAATCTGGTCTGTTGTCCCAGCCGGCTACTCATTTTTTAGTGGGACCCGCTGGCCTCATCTCTACCAGATACCCTGATGGTTCTTTCTGCCATCCCCTGTAGCTATTTCCGCGGCCCAGTGCTAAACACTCCTTCGTCCGCGTGATGGCGACGAAGCCATGCTGCCGTTCTTCTTCCATCTCGGGACTCGGATTGCCTGTTTCACCACTTTCTACTGATTAAGGAAAATCGACAGACGATGGGTTCTTTGCGTTGTCGCGGGACGGACCCGGTGCGGTAACGTTCACGCCGGTGGCGCGGCGGGTTCAGCTTGGTGGGGACTTGGCGTTTGAGGCGTGGACAAAAAAACCCTCTCCCCGGTGATCGGGGAGAGGGTCGTTGCAGTGCGGAACGTGTTTTAGTCGTCCAAGTCAGCCTTGGTGGGTGCCGGGCGGTTGAAGTCGCTCGCGGGGCGAACGGTCTTCTCGCCGGGGAAGGGAACCACAAACCCGGTCGCCTCGTACCAGTTGTAGTGCCTGACGGTGTCCGGGTCTTCGGAGTCGGGAGTGTGATATTTACTGGCGAAGATCTCCGCTTTCTTCTGGAGCCAACCAGCCTGCAGAGCCAGGACCTTGGGGTCCTTGGTCGGGAGCTGCAATTTGGCGGTTGTGCCTTCATCCAGCGGGAGGACATTCTGCACGTGGTTCCAAGGCAGGAAGTTCGCCGCGGGCGGATTGTTGGTGAAGATTTCGAACATCGGCGAAGCCACAAGGTCATTCTGGTTCATGGGCTTCATACCGAGGATCTGTTCGATCGTGCGGGTCATGTTGACCTGCGTGTAGAAGGTGTGGTCTGCGACTGCCCCAGCACCGCTGCCATTGGGGTTGACCTGTTGCTTGACGTAGGGGCTGAAGACATAGCCAGGGCTGCGGTGACCGTCAACGTGGTCCACGCCGTCCTGTGCGTCGTCTTCCTCGACGAAGATCGCCGAAGAGGACCAAATGGAGCTGTGGCTGATGGCGTCGACAAACCGTCCAAGCGCCAGGTCATTATCGGCCTGCATGGCTTGCGCGGCCGGCGGGCCGCCAGTGTGGTCAGAGCTGATCCACATGAATTCCAACTGGGGTACCGAACCGTTCTTAACGTCCTTCTGGAAATCCTGATACCAGATATCGAAGCGGTACTGGTCGGGGATGCCCAGATCGAACTGCGGGTAATTTTGGACCGTGGGCTTCATCACGTCCGGGAGCGGGGAGTATGAGCCGATCGCGTTCTGATAGTTCAGAGTCGTCTCGCCCGTGACCCCAGGCGCTGCGCAGTCACTCGGCTGTGGCAATGCATAGTTGGGGTTTGATCCGAACGTCGTTTCATCGAAGCACTGGGTGTCGCGATAGAACTGTTGCCAGCTCGGCTCGCAGCTTCCCGTATATTCCGTCGCGGTGCAACCCGGCACGTTGAAGGTATTCTCCTCGATGTACTCGCCGTAGTTCTTCAACTCGACGCCCGCCTTGGCCGCCAGGTTGTACAGGTTGCCTTTGACCTGATAAGCAATCGCATCGCCGCCGTTGGAGGGATAGTCGCGGTCCCAGTCCGGCGACTGGATGTCATCGGAGTAGGGCGCCATGGCCTGGACGATCCAGTTGTGACCGTCGGCCGACTGCCGGCTCGGGTCGTAGAAGTTGTCGAAGAGCGGGAAGCGCTCGACCAGCGCGTGCGCGTTGGGCGTGACATTGCCATAGATCCCGGTCGAGCCGAAGACTGCCAGAGAGGAGTCGCCATTGCCGGCGGCCACGTCGCCCAGGATCTGATCGTAGGTGCGATTTTCACGGATGATCACGAACACGTGCTTGATTTTCGAGGGATCGCCGATCTTCGCCGGGATTGCGACCGGCCTAGCCCACGGGTTGCCGCCGGCGGCCGACTCGATATTTTGCTTCAGATCCCAGTGGTTGTTCTGGTAGACCTGATGCGTCATCACGGCCAGGGTCCAGCCATTCGGCAAGGGCACGATGCTGACGATGCCAAGGTCCTGGTGGGTGTTCAGGCTGGCCGGCGAGCCGTGTGAGGTTGTGGTTGAATTTTCGGGCGGAGTGTTCTGGAAGCCCGTGGTGCCGATGCCCTTGTCGTTGGCAACGAGCAGCGCGTTGTCCGCGGCGTCCAGCACGACCGAGCTCGGCGCATAGCCGACCGGGATCATGCCGATGACGGGATTCGACGCGAAGTTGTTGAAGTTGTAGAAGTTGTTGAGGTCGACGACGGCGATCGCGTTGGCGTTGTAAAGCGCGACGTAGGCAGTGTCGCCATCGACGGCGATCGAGTTCGGCCCCGCGCCGTAGGCTGGCCGGCGGTCGCCGGGCACGCCGATCGGCAGCCCAAGGTCGAGCGTCCGTACCACTCGGTTGACGGTCGGGTCGATCACCGAGATGGTATCGTCGTAGGTGTTGGTGACCAACAGGTACTTGCCCCAGAAGGCCATACCGGTCGGGTGGTGGCCGGTCTCGATGCTGCCGGTGACCGTAAATGTGGACAGGTTGACCACGGAAATGGTGCCGCGAGCCATGGTGCCGGTCGGATATTCGGCGACCACATTGGTGCCGTCGGAGTATAACTGGAAGTCGTTCTGGTTAGCAATCCGGCCACCCTCGTTGGAGACGTAGGCGGTTTTGCCGTCCGCGGAGACCACGACGCTGTGGGGGACGTTACCGACGCGGAGATGCGAAACCAGCGTCTGCGTGTTCAGGTTGATCTTGGCCAACTCGTCGTTGCCGTCCGCCACGACGTAGGCGGTCGAATTATCCGGCGAGACCGCGAGACCCAGGAGATAGGAACCGGTTTCGGGAATGCCGCAGGGGATCGCGTAGCTGCCCGTGGTCCCCACCGGGCTGGAGATCGTAACGCCGGTCCCCGGCATGGTGACGGTCTGAGTGCAATTGGCGCTGTTCAGCACCGGCTCAGGACCAAATCCGGGGACGTTGACGGTGGTGGCGTCCAACGGAACACTGATGCGAGCGACGTTGGATGTGATCATGCCCGTCCCCGGATGGACGTTGACGTAGGCAACGTAGCCGCTGTCCTGGCTGAACAGCAGGTGCAGGCCATCCGACGTATAGGCGATGCCGGTGGCGCTGCCCGTTTTGGAGCCGCTGTACGCGAAATTTTGCACGACCGCGCCGGTCTGGGTGTTGAAGATGGTGACGGCCTGTGGCGCGCCCATCTGCAGGACGGCGGCGGTGTGCGTGCTGGTTTTAGGGTTCAGCGCGATGGCCTTGGCGCGGGTCGTGGTGCCGAGGTAGACCTGGGTGCCGGCGGGCGTGATGATGGTGCCGTCGCTGACGACCCACGGGTGAGGCAAGGTCGACGGGTAGTCCGGGCCCTGCATCCCGCTCAGGTTCTCGCCGGGAGTGTACGTCGGGAACGGTACGGACTGAGCAGCGGCGAGCGCCGCAAAGCTCAGGCCCGTCGCCACTAGGCCGACGAGCGTCCGAAAACTATTCCGAAAGGATTTTCGGGACATAGACGATTTTCCTCCTTGAATTCGTGTCAGGGGCTTGGCGCGGCTTGTAGACTGCGCCAGCGTTTCAATTCTTGCAACGGAGCGCAAACGCCAACATGACGCGGGAATTACATTTTTGTCATCTGGGGGGGGATTACATTTGTGTTACCCCCGACCGGAATGCGCAGCGTCACGCGGGTGCCCTGCCCCGGTTGGCTTGAAATCTCCGCCTTACCGCCGTGAAGGAGCGCAATGCTCTGCACGATCGCCAGTCCCAAGCCCGTCCCCCCCGAACCCTGGGAACGCGACGAGTTGACACGGAAGAAGCGATCAAAGACCCTCGGCAAGGCTTCCGGTGGAATGCCGACGCCGGTATCCGAAACCTCGATGCGAATCGTGGATAATTCGGCGCGCGTCCCCAACACGACGGCTCCGCCGGGCGGTGTGTGTGCCAGCGCATTCGAAACCAGGTTGCCCACTGCCCGCTGCAAGAGCGTGCGGTCCAGTTCGGCAACGACCGGTTCGTTGCCTACCGTAGTAGTGAGCGAGACTCCACCCTCCGCCGCCGCGGCTTCGTAATACTCCCGCACTCCGGCCAGCAATTCGCCGACATCCACCCGCTCGCGGCGTAATTGGATCAAGGGGCTGTCCGCGCGTGCCAGAAATAGCAGGTCACCGATTAGATCCGATAGGCGCACCGCTTCTTCGAGGCAGGATTCGATCACCTGGTGGTATTCTTCCACGCTTCGCGCGCGGGCCAGCGCAACTTCGGCTTCGCCGCGAATGTTATTCACGGGGGTGCGCAGGTCGTGCGCGATGTCGGTCGAAAATCTTGAAATGCGCTCGAAGGACTCTTCCAGCCCGTCCAACATTTGGTTGAAGGTATTGGCCAGGGACGCCAACTCGAAGGGATATCCCTCCGGATGAATGCGTTCCCGCAGGTTTGTCGAACTGATGTGGCGCGCGGTCGTGGCCATTTCCTGTACCGGACGAATGCCCTGCCGCGCAATCTGGTACCCGACCAATGGAAAAATAGCGAAGGTGGCCAGCAGGATGACCCAGAACCAAAACCGATAGCGTGCGAGCGACTCCTCTTTTTGCGAGATATCAACCGCAATCTGAACCGTGTCAGTTTGAGTTGCCGGGGAACCGACCGGCGCCGGCACGCTGGTCACGCGAAAGACTTGGCCGCCCCGGCCGCTCATCCGAAGGGTTCGATCAGGGCGGATTTGAGTTTGGCGGGTTAATTGCTTAAGGTCCAAGTAGTCCGCCATACCTGGAGTCATCATCAGGGGTGTGTTTCGTTCATCCAGCAGGCGAACATAGAATTGCTCGTATCGCCGCGCGGCCGATTCCAGCTCAACCTCCTCCCGCAGTGCGTCCCGGTCGTCGGGTCTCTCCCGCAAAATGGTGCGCAGCACGTGCACCTTGTCCGCGAGGAACAAATCGGTGCTCCGCTCGAGTTCCCTCACTAGCACCAGATAAAGGCTGGCGGTGGCGAGGAACACCAGAAACACGCCAGCCAGCGCGTAGCCCGCCGTTAACCGGAAGGCCAAGGTGCCCCACAAGCGCGAGACCGGCGCAAGGCTACTGGTCGGCTTCCAGGACATAGCCGGCGCCCCGAATGGTACGGATCAACTTGAGTGGGAAAGGATCGTCCACCTTGCTGCGCAACCTGCGCACACTGACGTCTACGACATTGGTGTCGCTGTCGAAGTTCATGTCCCAGACCGCTTCGGCGATCAGGGTTCGCGATTGCACCTCGCCCGCTCGCCGCGCCAGCAGCGATAAGAGGAGGAACTCTTTGGAAGTGAGTTCCAGGCGCTGGCCGGCACGCGTGGCACGCTGCCGCAGCAGGTCGATTTCAAGGTCGGCCAGGCGTAGCGTCTCCTGCATGCGCGAAGGCCCGCGGCGCAGCAGCGATCGCACGCGTGCCAGCAATTCGGAAAAGGCGAACGGCTTGACCAGATAGTCGTCGGCGCCCAGTTCGAACCCACGTACGCGCTCGTGTACAGCATCGCGGGCGGTCAGAATCAGCACCAGCGTCCGCCGGCCCTGTTGGCGTAAGCGACTCAGAACCTGCCAGCCATCCAGCCCGGGCAGCATGACATCGAGAATAACCAGATCGAACTGCACCTCTTGCGCAAGGTGCAACCCATCCAATCCGTCTGCGGCGACATCAACAACAAATCCTGCCTCCCCCAGTCCCTTTTTTAGGAACTTAGCGGTTTTGGCTTCATCTTCGATGACTAGAATTCTCATGACGAACCACCTTAGAACGCGAATCTCATTCCGACACGGTTCTTGCCGGGGCCGCCTTTAGGCGGGCAGTCCTTGCACTGATCATGCCGCCGGTGAATCTCCGGCGGCAGCGAATCGCCAAGTGCGGCATACATGCTGTGCTCGAGTTTTTGCATTTCCTAAAACAGCAGTTTCAACATGAATTGGAGCTGACGCTGCGTGCCCATTCCGACCGGCGTTGTATTCAAAAGCGAATGTATGACGCCGAAGTCGGAAGCCCCAACTAGGCCATCGGGGTTAGCATACATCCCCCGGTTGAGAAGGTTGAATGCTTCGGCCCGGAACTGAAGCTGTAACTGTTCGGTAACAGGAATGCGTTTGGAAAGCCCCAAATCCACTTGCCAGACCCCGGGACCTCGCAAGAAATTGCGGGGGACATCGCCGAAGCCTGCAAGGCCTAGTCCTGGGGGGCAGATACCACCCGGGTAAAGCGAGTCTGCAGTTCCGGGTGTGCAAAAAGCGGCGGGGTTGAAGCTCCTGCCGGCCAAATACAGCGGCTGGCCGGGAACAAGGTTGGGTCGCTGATCGGTGGTGTTTCCGTCCGGGCCCGTAGCACTGGTCGTGAGGTCCACGGGGAAGCCGGTACGGGCGACGAAGTTCGTACTGAGCGACCACGATCCCAACACGGCGCGCCACGCTCCCGCCTGATTCAGAAACGCTTTTTCGGGACCAAAAGGAAGCTCATAGAGGGCATTGGCATTGAACGCGTGGCGGGCGTCGAAGCCGCCACTGGTGTACTCACCGCATTGCGATGCTTCGCTAGGCGGGCACGAAACATTTTGCGGCGTAATGGAGTCGCCGTCGCCGCTGCCGTTGGAATCATTGTCGATCTCGTGGGCCCATGTGTAGTTGGCCGATGTCAGCAAACCGCGAGAGAAGGTACGCTTCAGCGAGACCGATAGCGCCTCATAATGACTGTTGCCGACAGTGCCTCGCCAACCGATTTGGGAGAAGGCAGGGTTAGGGCGCAGCCCGGTGGAAGGGTTTTCGACGTTAACATAGGATTCCTGGAGCAGATGGCGGCCTACGCTCCCCACGTAAGAGAGGGAAGCGAGGAAATTGCGGGGCAGCGCCTGCTGAACCGAAAGGCCCCACTGGTCTGCATTCGTATCTTTGCGCTCTCGCTCTTCCGCGTTCGGTGACTGTGTGCCATTCACGCCGCAGGCGGGACTGCCGTTCGGCGCTACGGCCAGGGGGAAGCCAAGGCCGGGGCAATTCTTCGGCGTTAGCGCATAGCTTAATACTTCGTTCTTATCGGGGAGGTTCTGATCGTCCAACTGGCCGTCCTCGTGATAGATGCCAAAGCCGCTGCGAATGACGGTCTTTCCCCCGAACACGGTTGGCGCCCAAGCGAAGGCAATGCGCGGATCGACGTCGCCATAATTCCCCGGGCTGAAGCTCGCGCCCACGTCACAGTAGCCCGTACTGTTCCATGGTGACGGATTGTTGTTAGTAAGGCAGGTGGCAAAATCGAACGGAATGCCACGGTGATACGCTTCACTAAAGATACCGAAAATGGTGTAGCGCACGCCCAAATTCAGAGTGAGATTCGACCGCCATTTGAACTCGTCCTGGAGGTAACCGAAAAAGTCCGTCTTTCGCAAGCCGTTAACGGGGTAGGTGCCCGTGATGCTCGACTTATAGGATTGGTCGGCCGCAAAGCTGGTGAGGGAGTTAAAGCTGACCGTGCCATAGGAACCGCCCCCCTGGTTCATTTGCACGCGGCGGACCTCGGCTCCGGCCTTGATAACATGTCTCCCTTTCACCCAGGTCAGATCGTCGATTCCGGCAAACGTATTGCCCACGCCGGTGCTGACACGACCGTTGTTCAAGGTCGTGAGGCCCGTTACGGAGATCGCGTAGAGCGATCCGGTCGGATTAAGGTAGACGGTGTCGGTCGTGCCGCGGTTGAAGCCAAACTTGGTTTCGTTGATCAGGGCCGGAGAAAAAACGTGCGATAGGGCGATCACGCTGTTAAGCGGATAGGACTTAAGTTCCTCCTGTTCATTGAGATATTGCCCGGAGGTAGGGGAATACGGGAGAAGGTAGACAGCTCTGTCGTTGTTGGCCCGCACAAAAAGATTGGTCGCTTCGGAGAAGCGATGATCCACGCGCAACATCTCCGAGTCCTCCCGGCCGTTTTGCTTGCCTTGCCCCACGAATTCGGCAACGTCCGAATTACTGGTAGGGATCTGCCCTTGGGGATAGGCGTTGATAACCGGAGTCAGCGCTGGTGCTTGGGCCAACACTTGCGCGCTAAAGGCGGCGCTGGGTACATAACCGCTAAGAGTCTGACCGAGGTTTTGCCGGTAGCCTTCGTAGGCGGTAAAGAAAAACGTCTTATCCTTTTGGATCGGTCCGCCCAAAGACCCTCCGAACTGATTCAAGTGGAAAGGCGGCCGGTGGGTCGGATTCAGAGCGTCAAGCGGATCCAGGGCATCGAAAACGTTGTTGCGCAAGTATTCGAAGGCGTCCCCGGAGAACCGGTTTGCGCCGCTCGGCGAGGCCAGGGCCAACTGGGCCCCTGCCGTCTCGCCCGTCTGCGCCGTCGCCAGCATGGGGTCAACGCGGATCTCGTCGATGGTATCGAGAGGAACTGCCAGACGCACAAAATATAGCTGGGACTGATTAATGACATAAGTGGCATCGATGCCGTCGTAAGTATAGTTATCGTCGTCGCGGCCTCGGCCGGCATAGCGAATCGAACGCTGGTTGCCGGCGCCGGGTCCGCCGGCGGCGTCAACCGCACTCGGAATCATGGCGGTCAAGGTGGCCCAATCCCGCCCGTCCAAGGGAAGCTCCTTAACCTGCTTAAGTTGAATATTCGTGCCCAGCGTGTCGGAGTTTTCATCAAGCTGCTGCGTGCTGCCCACCACCTCGACCCGATCGGTGACGGCGCTGGAAACCCTCAGCTCCCCATTCAAGGTGGTCGTGTGCTCAAGCGCGATCTCCACATTCTCGAACTTCACCGTCTGGAAACCCTTTAAGGCCACCGTAGCGATATACATGCCGACCGGCAATTCCGGGATGCTGTATGCGCCGGTGCTCGAGCTGACGGTCGTACGAGTTAATCCCGTGGCATCTCGTAATACCGTCACGGTTGCACCCGGCACCACCGCTCCGGAAGAGTCCTTGAGGGTTCCCGCCAAACTGCCGCGATCCGCTTGGCCATACGCGTTAAGACTGAGTAAAAGAACAGCCCCAATACACCATAGACGCCTGTGCATCTGAGAACCTCCAGGAGAATTTGGGCGTCGAGACTAAGACGCCCTTGCGACGCAAATTGTGAATTCAATTGGGATCGCGTTCCTAAGGGCTTCCTCTCCGGCTTGTTCGGATTGTGACGCGTTCTTGAGTCGCAATTGGCTCAAGATGATGGAACCATCTCTAGATTACAATTTTGTAAGAAACGAGTGAATTGACGAGGAAGAGTCTGCTCGGACGTGGCTCCCGGGTGTTCGGGCGCGGGTGGCGCATCTTTAACGGCATCGGCGTTGTCATACTTCTCCGTTGGGGTGGCGGCGGGGTTTTTCTCGCGCCTTTCCCCTTGTGCGATTCGTTTTCGGGGCAGCCCGACCAAGGCTCGCCTCGTCAAATCTCACGATGGAACGCTGGAGTTCCACCACTCATCTATACGATCTGTCGCGGGACGGACCATGATTCACCGTACGACCTCCCCGCCTCGTGCAGGGAGGCCCGGCGCCCAATCAGACCGTCGGTCCGCTCTTCGGCGGAACCACCGCGCTACTCGGGCTACCGGACATGTGAACGAGCTGCGCATAGTTGTGGCGCGTGCGCAGCATCCAGAACAAACGGACCACCAGCCGGCGGGCGACGGCAACCTTCGCCACCCCGCTGTTGTTGCGCTGGTGCTTCAAGCGTTGATAGGTACGGCGCAACTGCGGATCCAGCCGCGCCGCTGTCTGCGCCGCCTCGATCAGCAGCCAGCGCATCATCGTGTTCCCTTGCTTACTAATAGAGCCCAGCCTTTGGAGGCCACCACTGGAGTGCTCGCGCGGATTCAGCCCCCACTAGCTCACCAGCTTGCGACCGCTTGGGAAGCGCTCGATGGGTCCCACCGTGAGCACGAAGGCCAGAGACACCGCTATCCCCACCCCGGGATGGGTGCGCAGCAGCGACACCTCCTCGCGTTTCCGCCCGGCCTCTTCCACCGCCCGGTCCAACTCCCGCACCTGTTCGTCCAGGTGGTGCAGTCCCTCCAGCAGTTCCTTCCGGCGTCGCGCCGCCCAGGGCAATAGCGCTAGGCTCTCAAGCTCCGCTCGCCCTTTTGCACTCCGCAGCTTGCGCTTCCGGCACACCCCCTGGCTGATCGCCAGGCAGTGCAATTGGTTCTTCACCTGCGTGCGCGCCCGCACGTGCTTCATCCGATGCACCAGCAACTGACGCAGGTCGCGCTCTTCCAGGGAGGGAACCCAGATGCGCGGAAACCGCCCCGTGCGCAGCAGATCCAGGATCAACTTGGCGTCAAAGTAGTCGTTCTTATGGTAGCGTATCTCGCTGGCCGTAATACGCGCCGCGTCCCCCACCCACAACTCGTGCCCGAGTTCTCCCATCCGCCGCTCGAACCAGTACGCCGGAAACGTCGCTTCAATCCCCACCGCCGTGCCCCGCGGAAACTACGCGTAAAACTCTTTCGCTTCCTTGCCCTCGTGCTCTAGCCGCCGCATGGGCGTCTCGCCTTGGTACTGGTGGGCGGATGTACCTGTCCGGAAACGGCGAAACCTGATCCTCGGTGGGGACAACGCACAAATCTCGGCTTCCCCTTCGGTCAGGTATCGGGGCATTTTCATCAATGATGAGGAGTGGGGGCTTCTACCTTGGGCCACGGAAACGTTTGACCCGGGCCCCGACATGGGGCCCAAGATGTACCGAAAGGTTTTTGAACTCATACTGCGGTTACGGCTCAATTATCTTTGGCCCGGGACGGGTGGGGAGCATGCGTTTGGCGCGGTGCCCGGCAATTGCGCCTTGGCCGATCAGTGGGCCGTGGTGATGGGATCCTCACATGCCACGCCTATACTGGGGGGCCCCGCTTCCTGGAACGTCGCGACGCAGGGGCCATGGAACTATGCGACGAACCGCGCGAAGATGTTGACGTTCTGGAAAGAAGGGGCGCAAGCGCGAGGCCAATATGAAGCAGTATGGACAGTCGGGCTGCGGGGGAACGGCGACAGCCCGATGATAGGCGCCCAAACGCAGGCCGCTAAGATCGCGATCCTCGAGGAGGTATTCAGGGACCAGCGAGAGTTGCTGCGGAAGTATGTTGTTCCGGCGGGCGACGGAAAGATTGCTCAGGACTTTGTCATGTACAACGAGGTGTTAAATCTTTTTGACGACGGGTTGAAGGTTCCCACGGACGTGACCCTGGTGTGGCCGGATGACAACTGGGGTTACATTCGCCAATTGCCGGATGCTGCTCAGCAAGAACGAACAGGCGGGAGTGGCGTCTATTACCATGTCGACTACAGTGGTCAAGCTGATCCTCGACCACATCAATACGAAGCTCCGCACTGTGGGGCACAACAATACTACACGCTGCCCATCCTGCGCGGAAGAGGGGCACGACCGCAGCGGAGATAACCTCTCGATCTCGATCGAAGACCCTCGTAAGGACATCTGCTGGGCCGGTTGCACGAGAGACATGATTCGGGCGGCGGGGGGCCGCCCGCGACCAGTCCAACTCGCCTTACACGGGCAGAAGAAGGAGGCATCGAATGTCGAAATATAGCGTCAATCAGACGGTCTTGACCGAGGAGAAATACCTCGTGAAGGCCCTCAAAGAGAGGGGCTACCAGGTCGAGGTCCACCCCGATTGAGCGCCCCTGAACTCTTACTACTCGGACCAACAGGCAAAAGTCGCGAACATTATCATCCGGCGGGACCAACTGCGCGGCGCTTACGGTGATGTTGGGTTTGTGCGCCAACCGGACGGGCAGTTGGCCACGATCAAGGACGAACTTGACGAGTACCGCGGCTACGGCGAGGTGGCTTGGCCGCGTTCAGCAGATCTACAAAGAGAAGCAGACCTTGGCCACGGCGCGGGCGAAGGGTTACACGCTGAAAAGTCGCGAGGTGATTGAGACCTCGCAAGGTGAACAGGTGCGACCGCCAAAATTCCGCCCGTCTGGAAAATCAATAACATGGCTGTCGCCCTCCCTCGCCGTTCTGTTATAACTGCTGGCCATGATTCGAATTATTGCCGTGCGCCTGGGAACGCTGGTTCGCCTCTTGCGGGCCCGTCGGAGCCTCTTCCTTGAGAATCTCGCCTTACGCCAACAACTCGCCGTGCTAAGGCGTCGGCATCCTGAGCCAAGAATAGGCCCGCTCGACAAGATCTTCTGGGTCGCGGTCCGTCGGTTCTGGTCAGGATGGAAACAATCACTGATCGTCGTTACACCCGAGGCTGTAGTCCGTTGGCACCGGGCCGGCTTCCGCTTATACTGGCGGCTGATCTCCCGCGCCATGACGCAGGTGGGGAGAAGACCGACGTCGAAGGAAGTTCGGGATTTGATCTTCCACATGGTTGTACAGAATCCGGCTTGGGGAGCACCACGGATACATGGGGAACTCCTCATGCTCGGATTTGATCTCTCCGAGAGCACGATTTCACGCTGGATGAAACGAACTCCGAGGGATCCCGAACCAGCCCAACGTTGGCTTGTCTTTCTTCGAAATCACCGGGAAGCCATCGCGGCGATGGATTTCTGCGCGGCCCCACGATCACCTTCGGCCTACTCTATTGTTTCTTTGTAATCAGCCATGATCGCCGGCAGATCCTGCACTTCAATGTCACAAAGCATCCAACGAGCGGTTGGATCATCCAGCAGTTACGGGAAGCATTTCCGTTCGAGTCGGCGTGCTGCATCATCGTTGCGATCGGGCGGCCTGACCCGGGCCAACGTTCCCCCGTCCCTAATAATATATAGACGCTGCATGCGCGTGCACCATGGTTCCCACCCGAGAGAACTTCGTGTTCCTCAAAGCAAGGCTTGACCGAATTCAGGCTCTCTTTTCAGGCTGAAACGAGGGCGAATCGCGCAAGGTCTCGTCGTGGATGCGATTTTGGCGAAATACAGTGAGGTCAGTTCAGACCTCAGCACGCCGCGCGCGCTGATTTTTTGTGCTAATTTTGTAGTGTACAGTATCCGCCATGATGACGCGGAGGCACTTCCTCACCCAGTCAGCGCTGGCGACGGTCACAACACTGCTGCCCACGCATGGCCCAGCGACTGAGGCTTACGCTCGAGCCATTCCGCTCCGCCGTGCCTGGCAGAGGATATCCACCGGCCCCAATACCACTTCCTGCCCAAAGCGCATTGGGTGAACGAACCGAACGGGCCGATCTTCTGGAAGGGTTATCACCACCTTTTCTATCAGTACAGTTCCGCGATCTTTCCGCAGGGGCCGAAGTATTGGGGGCATGCCCGCAGCAGGGACATGGTGTACTGGGAACATCTTCCCATGGCGCTGATGCCCACTCCCGGCGGCCCCGACAA
Source organism: uncultured Acidobacteriota bacterium (assembly GCA_963719115.1). Classification (GTDB taxonomy): domain Bacteria; phylum Acidobacteriota; class Terriglobia; order UBA7540; family UBA7540; genus Bog-366. The sequence continues at coordinate 22,650 of CAVRBF010000082.1, forward strand.
GGATGGCTGCTGGTCGGGCTCCGCTTTCGTCAATAACGGCGTGCCGACGCTGGTCTATACGGGCGTGTTCCCCCAGGTGCAGTGCCTCGCCACTAGCGATGACGGCATGCTGACTTGGAAGAAGCTCGGCGGCAACCCCGTGGTCGCTGCGCCGCCCGCCGGGCCGGCGGTGACGGGTTTTCGCGACCCTTCGATTTGGCGGGAAGGCGACGAGTGGCTGATGAGCGTGGGCGCGGGTTTTCAGGGCCAGGGGGGAGCGGTCCTGCTGTATGCCTCGAAAGACTTGGTGCATTGGGACTATGTGCATCCACTTTACCAGGCTCCGCCGTTTGAGCGGCGTGATGGCAGCCGCGCATACGAACCCAATGGTGCCGGCGACATGTGGGAATGTCCCGACTTTTTCCCTATGGGCCCGAAGCACGTGCTGATGGTGTCGGCCCAGGGGCGAGTTCATTACTTTGTAGGCACTTACTCGGACCGGCGGTTTCAAGCCGAACAGCAAGGACTGATCGACGGCAGCGGCCTGCATTACGCATCGAAGACGTTCGAAGACGGGCACGGACGAAGGATCCTCTGGGGATGGGTCAGGGAGGCACGGTCCAAGGAGGCGCAGAACGCGGCGGGGTGGTCCGGAGCCATATCATTGCCTCGAGTCTTGTCCCTTGATGCGGATGGAACTCTACGCATGGATCCACTCCCCGAACTCAATCGATTGCGCGGACGCCATCACCGCATCCGCCCTGCCGTGGTTTCGGAATTTCTCCCTGTCTCGTCCGCTGCCGGTAGTTCGATGGAGATCCAGTTGACGATGGATCCAGCCGGTGCTGATCGGAGTGGCGTCAGCGTGCGGCGATCTCCGGGCGGAGCGGAAGAAACCAGGATTTTCTACGAGAACGCGACTCACAATGTCGTCCTGACCACGTCTCGCTCCAGCCTTGATCCGCACGCCGGCGGCGGCACTTACCGGAGCGCCCTGGAGCTACGACCCGGCGAGGATTTGCGGCTCACAATCTTCCTTGATGCATCGGTGGTGGAAGTTTTCGCCAATGGACGGGCTTGTCTGACAGGGCGTGTCTACCCGACCCGAAGTGACAGCCTGGGAACTGGAATTTACGCCGAAGGCGGCCATCCTCAATTGAAATCATTGGATTTGTTCGAAATGAAGGACATCTCCCGAGATCGGCTTACGACGTGAAGAGGGGTTGGCGGAGGATTGATCGGTCGTCGAGTACTTTCCATGCGCGGGCACCGCACACTCTGGGCTTACGCTACCACTTGCTCGACGCCGACATTTGGTGCTGGAGGGGGGAGTTGAACCCCCACGCCGGGTGACCGGCGGCAGATTTTGAGTCTGCTGCGTCTGCCAATTCCGCCACTCCAGCTCAAGCGAAAGCCGGCTAATCAATGTAGCACGCACACCGGTTTCGCTCAACTGGGTAATTCTGGTTTTCCCCTTTCGATAAGTTGACCGGTTGATCAAGGGTTTTGTTTTCCAGCAGTTATTCCCAAAAACGATGAATCCGTGTATACTGCACCACAAAAGAGGGTTTTCGGTACGGAGACCCCAAAAGTGAAGGCAGGGACGCAGCCCCTCATGGTACGCAAGTACCATTGTGTAAACCGTTAGGTTTCGCGCACAATGTCCAGCATAGTCGTGTGGGGGCCCCTCGCATCAAGTGGAGACTTGAATGAGACGATCTGGTCGAGATCAAAGTACGCTTTGTCAAGCGTTTGCTGAAGCCTGCGATGCGCGTGCTGGTTTCACCGAAAAGCAGCGCACCTCGGCGGGATTCTCGTTGCTCGAAATATTGGTCGTCGTTGCCATTGCCATGGTGCTTTCCGCGATGGCGATACCGATGACCATCAACGCCATGAGGAGCTACAAGCTGAACGCTGCTGTGGCGGCCGCCACTGGGGCGATTCAATCGACTCGATACGCGGCGATCATGCATGGTTATCCTGGTACCGGTGTGCCCGGCTACGGCTACGAAATCACCTTTACCCCGTCCACGAATTCCTACCAGGTGTATGACATGGTACCGCCCGCGACCACCTATTCCGCCGTTGGATCTCCGATTCCTATAGCGCGTGTGGGAGACGTCAGCATCAGCCGCGCGGTGACGTTCCAGTTCAGCGCTGGAGGCACGGTCACCGAGACCTCAAACCCGGTGAACATGTCCTTTCAGATGCAACTCATTAATTCCAGTACGGGCCTTGCCGAAACCACGGCGGGGACGTCGAACACCATCACCGTCACGGGGGTCGGGAATGTTTCCGTCACGTCGCCCTAAAGGTGCGGAGCGGGGAGCGGGTTTTTCGCTGCTGGAAGTCCTGGTGGCGATTACGGTGCTTGCTGTCGGCCTGATGGCGGGGGCGATGCTTATGACCCACGTCTACAGGCTGTCAGTGCAATCGCGCTACATGGCGCTCGCCGCCCAGCTTGCCTCCGAGGAGCTCGAAGACCTTAACCGCTACCCAAACAATGTCAATGCCTCCTATATTGATCCCCATATTATGGTTCCAACTGGTTCAAACACTTGTGGGATCACAGGAGAGACTTGCGTGGGCAGCCTGACCTTCGACGATGGGCCGGTGGCCATTACGGACGCGGGCAGCACCACGCAGGTTTCATACTTTGACAACGTCAGTCTCACGACTCAGAACGGGACCATGAGCGAGACTTACAAGATGCCCTGCACCGGCGCCGGCGGCCCCGGCAACTACTTGACCATCTCCTATCTTCCCAGCGGATTGACTCCCAATTCTGCCTCGAATCCCGCCGTTTGCAGCCCCGGCGCACCAACCGCGGGGATGACCTTCGATCGGCGGTGGGTGATTGAGCAGGACAAACCGGTGGTTGGACTCCGGCGAATAACCGTTCTGGTGATGCTGGACGACAGAAGCGTCCAACTTTACACCGGGACGGTGCTGCCAGGTCAGCAACCGCCTACAACGGTAACTTTCCAAATGAGCTTGGTGCGCCCATGAAGATGATTGCACACGTGCAGAATTCGTCGCGGAGAGAAGATCGGAGTCGGGGTTTCTCCTTGCTGGAGTTGTTGGTCGCGATGGCGGTCTTTCTGACGGTCAGCGCGGTTTCCTTCAGTTTGTTTGGCGAGCACCAAAACTTGCTGACGCAGGAGCAGGTGACCGTCGGACTTAATGTGGGCATGCGAAACGCCCTCTCACAAATCCAGCTTGACGTCGTCAACTCCGGAAACGGATTGATTCTGGGAGTGAACGTCCCTGCCTGGCCGGTGGGCGTGACGATCCAGAATTCGAACCCTACGAGTGCCACCTGCAACCCGCAGGCGACAAATCCCCCAGTCTATGCCGCGGCATGTTTCGACTCGTTCAATGTGATTCTGGCTGATCGCGGCACACCCGCCCTGAACCCGCAAACGGCCACGGGAGGCAACATCAGCACCAGCGCGGGAACGTCATTCTACGCTGCGGTGCCCAATGTCATTAATCCTGCCACCGGCAATCTTTTTACCGCCGCCCAACTCGCTGCCAGGTTCAGTGCCAACGATAAGATCCTTTTTGTGAAGGGCTGTTCGGGTGGTGCCCGTACTTACAACGGATCCAACTCGAGTGGCTGTCAATTTACCACAGCGCTTCTGTCGTCAGCGGGATCAGTATCCTCGGCGACTCCTCCTGGCACCAATTATGTCGTGCTCAATTTCGACTCGACGTTGGCGGGGGGCGGCAACACGGTCGCGAACGACCCATTACAGTTGACCGTCAACACCCCGGCGGGCGACCTTACGGATACGTATGGTACGGGAGACTATGTCGTGCGCCTGGCTCCGATCACGTATTCGGTGAGTACTTCGAATGCCAACGACCCGCAGTTGATGCGGACGCAATCTGGAGTCTCCAACGTTTTGATGGACCAGGTAATCGGCTTTAAGGTCGGAGCAGCGATATGGAATAACCTTAACACCAGCTCCTTCCAATATGACTACAATGCCGCGGACTACGGCTACCAATACAACCTGGTTCGGTCCATTCGTGTATCGATGATTGGGCGCACCACACCCAACCCCCAGCTTCCCTATCGGAACCAGTTTGACCAGGGCCCCTACCAGATTCGCGGAAACTCGACCGTCGTTGATCCCCGCAATCTGACTATGAATAACGATTGAGGTGCACCGTGAATAAACCTTTGGAAGGGTCCGAATCTCTCGGTGTGGGGAGCGGTCGCGTGCCCGTGCTGGCCACGTTGACAGGGAAGGTAAATGATCGCGGCGTCGCGCTGGTGATTACCTTGCTGTTGCTGTTTCTTCTGTCCATCATTGGGCTCGCGGCCGTGATGACCAGCAGTTCCGACATGCTGATCAACGGCTACTACAGCAACTACCGCGGGTCATTTTACGCCGCCGAATCCGGTCTGAATATTGCCCGCCAAACCATTCAGAACAACCTGAACCCGGGCGCCATAACCTGGAACGCCGCTTGGTCCTGCGGAGTGGGGACCTCAAATGGGCCGCTTTCCGCCACCTTGGGCTCCACGGTGGCGAGCCAGATTGCTTCGACCTACGGGACCACTAACCTGCTTACCGGTTCCAACGCCACCAATCCCGGCGCCGCGCAAAACTCCTGGGCGGGGAGCTTCAAGATTACCACTCCGGCGGCATCCATGATCAGCCTGGCGCCCAACTACCCCGTGCCCACTTGTCCATCGGGAACTCCCACCGGCTACCAGTATATTTACAACTACAATTTAACATCGGTGGGCAGCGCCTCCGGGGCCGAGCAATCGACCATCTCCGAAAGCGGCGCCCTTATTATCAATGTGTCCATCACGCAGCCGAGCCAAAACCTCAGTTTTGCCTACTACGGTGCGTTCATCACCAACTATGGATTGTGTTCGGGCGCCCTGGTGCCGGGCACGATGACTGGTCCGATGTTTACCGATGGAGCTTGGAATTATGAGGGAGGAGGTAGCTACATCTTTACCGACGCGGTGGGGCAGGTCAACGCGGATGCCGGCTACTACGACCGGAACGGGAATTGTCATCAGGTGGCCGGACCCAGTTGGTCGGGCGGCGGTCAGACCGTCGCGCCCCAATTCCAGAATGGCTTCAATTTGAATCAGCCGTCGGTCGCTCAACCGAACAACAGTTACAGCCAGGCGTGGGCGACGATCGACGGCAGGGGCATGAATGAAACCAACTCCAACGGTGTGGTGAATGGCGCCCCGACCAATGCCGATCTTAACGCTAATTTGAAGAGCGTTTCAGGCACTGCTTATCCGGTGAACGGCGCCTCCAGTGGGGTTTACTTCAACTCTCAAACGGTGAATGGTGTGCCCACGATCCAGGGCGGCGGGTTTTACGTTCAAGGCAACGCCAACATCGTTCTGACTCCGAGTGGCTCGTCGGCCCAGGTTTACACCATTACGCAAGGCTCGCCGGCCGTCACCACGACAATTACGGTTGACCCTGTCGCGAACACGACGGTGGTAACGTCCGGGACCAACGTCGCTTCGATGGCGGGCGTTCCTACGAACCTCAGTACGTCGCCGTCTTCGCCTGGAACGATGCTTTATGTTAATGGCGCCATCACCGGTCTCACCGGTCCCGGCGAGGGCCAGGGCGCGATTCAAAATGGTACCGCCTTGACGGTCGTGGCGAGCGGCGACGTTGACGTCACCGGTGATGTGAGGTACGTCACCGAGCCCGTGACCACCGCCGCTAATCAGATTCCTGGCGACCCTGTCGATACACTGATCCCCGGCCACGACAACAACCAGGATCTGGGCATCTTTACGGCTAGTGGCAACATTGTTTTCAGCAGCCCCTATGCCGACAGCAACCTCGAGGTGGACGGTTCCCAGGCCGCCTTGGGGGGAAGTTGTCCCTCGTATAGTTGCGGCTTTCTGGTCAACGGGTGCATCAATACCCTTAACAACGTCGGGGGACAGCTCCAAACCAATATCTTCGGCGCCTGCCTGAACGTCGAGAACACTTACTACGACCGGCGATACAATACGCGGGCTAACTTCGCCCCGCCGTGGTTTCCGGGACTGACCCTCAACCAGAATGGCAATCCAACCGTGTCGGCGACGGTGCTCAGTCCACAGAGAACCTCATGGTTATCGACCTCGGGCCAGTAACCGCGGAGTGATATACTGCGGGGGTAGCTCGGCCAGTTGAACAGGTTCAGTGTGGACGGGGAACGATGAATCGCCGGTTTGTGGTGGCAGCCATCATCTTGGTGGCGTTTGGACTGGGGTGGCTGCTGGGGTCGCGAGCCACGTTGAACCGAAGGCCGCCGAACACCGCCATACTAACGACTGAAGCGCCGCCTGACACCCGCTCCACTTTATCTGTCGCCAGTGACTCATCGCCCTGCGCTGATATTCGCAATGCCGCGCCCTTGATAGGAAAAAGAACTTGCGTGTCCGGCGTTGTGGTTCGGACGTTTACTTCCCGCAACGGAAACACTTTTCTGGACTTTTGTCAGGACTACCGCACCTGTCCGTTCACCAGCGTGATCTTCGCTTCCGACACCGACAAGTTTGGCAGCCTGGAGTCTTTGCAGGGTAGGCGGGTGGAGATCCGAGGCGATGTGGTGAGTTATCTGGACCATGCCGAGATCATCCTTCGCGACCCGCACCAACTTCGCAGCGCACCCTGAGCAAGGAGTAGGCAGTGGGCAGATGGCAGTAAGCAGGGAACCAATGCATAGGTAATGTCGATGAGATGTGAGCATTCCGGTCTTCGACGGTACAACTTTGTGGCCCCGCGGCGCAGCTTGGTTGCGGAAATTGGCTCCTGCTTCCCCATCGCCTTCATACGGTCGATGCCAGGGACATTCCAGCAAATGGTGCGCCCCATTCTGAGGTTTGCTTTCTGTTTCACGGTTGCCGCCTGCTGCCTTGCTCTCACCGCCCACGGCCAGGCTTCGAACCCCACTGCCGCGGCCGCTCCGCAAATCTCCAAGCAAGCGTCTGACTTGATCCAGCAGGGCTACGAGGTCCTGAGCGAGCATGATGCCCTGGGCGCGGAACACATGTTTCGGCAGGCGATCGAAGTGCAACCCGAAGTGGAAGCCGCCCACCGTGGGCTGGGTTTGGCGCTGCGCGAGGAGGGCCGGTTGAGCGACGCCTTCCGGGAATTGCAGACTGCCACGCGTCTGGACCCTTCGGACTCCGACGCGCATTACACGTTGGGCTCGGTCGAGTGGGCCTTGAGCCTTCCCGCCAACGCGCCTCCGGGTAGAACGGGAGGTCTGACTTCCTCGGACTACCAGAATCTTGCGGCCGCGGAATTCTCCAAGGCTCTTGCGCTCAGCCCCAAGGATCCGATGCTGCGGCGAAACCTGGCCGTGCTCTATCTTGACTCCAATCGACCGCTGGAAGCGCTGGCCCAGGCGCAGGAAGGCGTAAAGATCGCTCCCCAAAGTCCGGACGCCCATGTGACGCTGGGGCAGGCGCTGCTTGCCAATAGTGAAGAGGACAAGGCAGCTTCCGAATACGAAGCCGCCATCCAGCTTGACCCGCGCAATGGCGAGGCTTATTTCGCTCTGGGACAACTCCGCATGGTCCAGCGGCGCACGCCGCAGGCGCAGGAGGCGCTCCGCCATGCCATTCAGGTCTCGCCCGATCTGGGACCCGCCTACGCCGCGCTCGCCAAGACCCTGATGGACGAGGGCAGGAACTCCGAGGCTCGCGGGGTATTGGAAAAGGCGGTGGCATTGAATTCCGCCGACTGGCAGAGCCAGTACGAGCTCGCGGTGTTGCTGAACCAGGCAGGAGAGACGGCGCGCGCCACCGATCTTCTCCAGAAAGTTCTGAAAGTCAATCCGGACTTACCCGGAGCGCGCGAACAATTGGCCAGTGGGCTATTGCGCCGGGGGGACATTGCGGGCGCCAGCGCTCTGGCGGGAAAGATGATCGCCGAAGATCCCCAGGCCCCCGAGGGTCATCGCATCATGGCGCTGGCCCTTTGGAAGCAGCGCGACTTCGATGGATCGCTTGCCGAATGCGCCATGGTCCTGAACGTCGAGCCAACTTCCCTTGCCGCCTTGGTGCTGCAATCCATTGCCCTCTGGCAGCAGGGAAATAAGAAGGACGCGCAAAAGGCCTTCCGCGACGCCGCCAAACTTGATCCCAAAGTGGGGGAGGCCGATGACTTCTGCCGCTTGCTGATGTGCGATGCCCACGATATCAACATCGTCAGCGAGTTCCTCCACAAGAATCGCTGGCTGCTGGCGCCCCCGCCTTCTCCCTGAGAACTCACCGATTGTTCATTGACTGTTTCTCGCAAATTCTCCTCACCCGTGATAGGATGCGCACCGAGTTACTCTGACTTCCAACGGTCCACCGCGTCCGCGGCGACGGATCTTAAAGGTCACTGCCGAGTCCGGAGGAATTCCTTGGCGATCTATATGGTGGAGAAGGTCGTAAGCGGGGTGATGCTCGTGGACTTGCGCGGCCGCATCACGCTGGGCCCGGAAACCGAAGCGGTGCGCGCCAAGTTGAAGCAACTCCTCAACGCCGGGTACCACCGAATCATCTTGAATCTGGGTGAAGTTACTTATTTGGACAGCGTAGGGCTGTCGAGCTTGGTGGCGGGATTTACTTCATCGCGCAATGCCGGCGGAGACTTGAAGTTGCTACACCTTCCTCGCGGAGTTCATCACCTGTTACAGATTACACGGTTGAGTACAGTATTTGAAATCTATGAAGACCTGCAATCTGCCGTGGAATCGTTCGATTCCGACGACGCCGAGACGCCGGGAACTTAAGTCGACTATCTGTCTGCATCCTTACCTACGCTCTTCCTTCCTACCGCTCTTTGACAAACACCCATTGTGCTGGTACAGTTGGCCCAACGCGCGCAAAAGGTAGGCGCGCCACTATGTTTGTTGACCCACCACTAGAGCTTCTCTACGCACATCGAGGTGTCTATGCAAGGGACTATCAAGCGGATCATCCGCGACCGTGGATTTGGGTTCATCCGTTCGACCGACGGCCAGGAAGTCTTCTTTCATCGCAGCGGCCTTCAGCAGCTTAACTTTGATGCGCTGAAGGAAGGTGAGCAGGTGGAGTTCGAAATCGAACGCGGCGAGAAGGGGCCGCGCGCGACCGGTGTTCGTGCAGTTGTGAAGTAGGCTTTCGGCTTTTACCGCATCCCCCCTCGAATTGCTCCTTGCGTTGTCGAATGGAGACGTGTCTCTTGTCCGCTTGCACCTGCCCTTGACACCGCCGGAAATATAGGTACGCTTAGCGCGGCAAACTGCGGGCGGCAGTGCGGGCAAGCTCACAGCGGTCGCCGTCTAGGAGGGTAACGATGAAGAAACCAGAAGCCATCGAAAAACTGAACGTCAGCCGCCGGGACTTTTTGCGTAATGCCGGCGCGGGAATCATGGCGGTGGAGGCTGCGGGGGCAGCATCCGGGGCGCCGGCGAAAGAAGCGATTTCGTCCTCGCCCGTGCATTTCACGCCGGAAGGTGGGCTGACTTCCATTTCGCCCAACCTTTACGTCCTTCGCGACACCTGCAACGTTTACGTTCTGAAAGACGGCAATCGCGCCATCCTGATCGACTTCGGTTCAGGGCATGTGCTGAACTTGCTAAGCCAGATCGGCGTCACCAGGGTTGACGCCATCCTGCACACGCATCATCATCGCGACCAGTGCCAAGGGGACTTTCGCGCTGCTGCCGAGCGCATTCCCATCATCGTCCCCCAACATGAGCGCTACCTCTTTGACGATGCGGAAAATTTCTGGCGCAACCGCAGAATTTACGAGATCTACTACGTCAAGAACGATTTCTTCAGCCTGACGCAGAATGTGCCCGTCGCCGGAGTGCTGCGCGATTACGATCACTACCGTTGGGGTCCTTACGATCTGCTGATTCATCCTTCGCCTGGACACACGCTCGGTTCGGTAAGCCTGATGGGAATGGTCGACGGCAAGAAGGTGGCCTTCACGGGTGACCTGGTGCACTCGCCCGGAAAGGTGGTGAACCTTTACGAACTCCAGTACCAGTATGGCAGCACGGACGGAGTTGACTGTGCCGTCTTCGCCCTGACGCGCATGCGCGAACAGGGGCCGGAGATGATCTGTCCCTCCCACGGCGAACCGTTCAATCAGCCCGACGCCGGCCTTGCCAGCTTGATCGACAAGCTAAGAGGCTGGTTCTCAGCTTACGCCCCGAGCGGGTCGCTGACCGTTGACAACCAGTCCTATGCGGTGACGCCCCATCTGGTGGCTTCCTATCAGACCACTTCGAGTTCCTACGCGCTGATCAGTGACAGCGGCAAGGCGCTGTTTGTCGACTACGGCGCTGCGAGCGGGAATTTCTTCAACAGCTACATGAACGGGACTTCCGTTCACGATCGCATGGGATTTATTGAGCACACTGTTCCCCAGCTCAAGGCGCAGTTCGGGCTGAAGTCCGTCAACGTCATCATGCCCAGCCACATGCACGACGACCATTTGAACGGCTTCCCGCATCTGGTGCGTCATCACGGCGCCAAGGTGTGGTGCTATGAAAACATGGTGGACGTCCTCCAGAACCCGCGCGGCTACAACCTGGGCTGCATTCTGGGCGAGCCCATCAAGATCGACCGGGCATTCCGCCACGGCGACACCTTTAAGTGGGAGGAGTTCGAGTTTCAGGTTTTCCACTCGCCCGGCCACACGGAATACCAGATGGCGATGTTCGCGACGATTGACGGTGCGCGCGTGGCCTTTACCGGCGACGCGTTTTTCCCCACCGGCAGTGGCGAGAGCTTTTTGCGCCACAACCTGATCTTCCGCAACTGGGTGGAGAATGACAGCCACGTGAAATCCATCAAGACGATCCTCGAACACGAGCCCAACATCGTCGCGCCCGGTCACGGGAAGCCGTTTATTAGTAATAAAACCGACTTGGAAAATCTGAAACGCCGCCTGGAAGGGCAGCAGAAGTATTTCTTTGACGCGATCGCCGACCCGGACTGCAATTTCGGCCTGAATCCCAGTTGGGTCAGGCTTTATCCCTATCAGCTTCCGGCCAGGGCAGGCTCCAGCGCGAAGGTGGAATTGCACGTGCGCAATTACCGCTCGCACCCAATGCACCTGGAGGGCGCAGTGGTGCTGCCGCCGGGATGGAAAGCCTGGCCGGAATTGCTCGATTTGACCATCCCCGCGGGGCAGGACGGCTCCGTGCCGTTCACCGTCAGCGTTCCCGAAGATTGGGACCGCGCCAAGCCACGAGTGGCACTGGCCGTGGATGTCCGCGCCGACGGTGAATATTTGGGCCAGATCGCCGAGGGCGTGGCCGACATATCGTTCGTCGCTTAGCCGCGCTTTCAGGCACCGTATTCAAGAAGGCCAGGGACGTGCGTTTCACACAGAGTTCACAGAGTTTGAAACCCTTGTTCGTGACGTCCGTTCGGGCCACAGAGAGCACAGAGAAAGCACGGATGTCTCTCTGTGTCCTCTGTGCCTGCCTCTGTGCCCTCTGTGTGAAACGCTTTTAAGCTGCTCTTTAAAGATCGAGAAATAATCAGGACCGGAGAATACACCATGGAACGTCGTAATTTTTTGCAGCGCGCATCACTCGGGCTTGCCGCCGCGGGCCTGCCTCTTAGCAATGAGTCTGTGACAGCAGGTGAGGGGACTCCCAATACGAACGTCCGCTATCCGCACGATCGGCCGAAGGATTACCGCGCCGAGCCTTTCAAGCGACTGGTCATCCTGGGTGAAAGCCACGTGGAAGGAGGCGGCTGGATTGAAAACAAAGCCGAGGATCGCTATGCGGACATCCTGGTGCGGCTGATCAACACCTGCCAGAAGGAGCCGTTGGAGTATTTTAACAAGGGCATCGGCGCCAATGCCATCTCCCCGCGCAGTCCCGGCTACGCCCAGTCGCATAAACCCAGCGCCATGGAGCGCTACCACGCCGATGTGATCGACCTGAAGCCCGACCTATTCATCCTCGCGTACGGTTTGAATGACATGCGCGCCGCCATGCCGCTCACCGAGTTTCGCTCCGACATGGCCACCATCATCAGCGACGTGCAAAAGGCCTGCGCGCCCACCACCGTGCTGACCACCGTGTATTACATGACCGGCTGGAGAAGCTATCCGCCCTACGACAAAGGCAGCGTGGAACTGACCCGCCGCTACAATGACTGCATTCGCGGCCTGGCGGCCGAGTTTGATTGCATTCTGGCGGATATCTGGGCCGGCGAAGGCATGGCCAACTGGTTGATCCACTACGACGGCGTGCACGCCAACAAGGTGGGCCAGATCGTCATCGCCAACCGCATCTTCGAAGCCCTGGCCCAGCACGCCAGCGGCTTGACGAACTGGGTTTTCGAGCAAGAGCGTGACACCCGCTGGACGCAGAATACCACCAAGCAACGAATGGCCGTCGGGGACCCTTTCGTGAAGACGTGGTGACCCGCAGCGGACGCTAGTTATTCTTTTCGGCTCGCAATCTCGGACCGTAACTCCAGGCGGCGGGCATCGTTCATGGTTAGCTCGGGTTCAAGTGCAGTTGTCTCCGCGCTTTGAGCTTTAAGATGGCGATGAGGTCGCCGGCGTTGATGAAAGCTTCGTACTCTGCCCGTTCCTCATCGGTGAGCAGACCGTCATTGGCGCGTTCGGCGAGAGCGTCAATCCTCGACTGCACCGCAGGGTCAATTTGCAGTTCACTTATTCTGCGAGCTGACTCGGCGTCGAGGCACCGGGTCAACGGGTCTAGAAGACCGTCCAGCGCCGTATCCATCGCGGGATTTCCCATACGCATAGATTACCATAGATGGCGCTGAGCGGCGAGGAGAAGGAATCGGTGATTCCGTTCCTTCGCCCTGGACTGCGCACACCCAAGCCCAGTGCCACTCGGGATCACGGTTGCGCCGCGCAGCGAGAAGGTGTGTCAGCGCCGCATTGAAAGGGCGCCGAAGTCATCACACTGGTGGGAGCCAGGTCGAAGTGCCTCATCGGCGGGACGCAGTAAGGGCCCCACAGCCGGCTCTACGGGTTGCCAGAGGCTAGACGGGCGGCGGCAAGACGGGTCGAAAAGGCCCTGCAAATACCCCATTTTTGACACGATTTCAGCAGGAATTACATTGGATGGATTTCCGTCAGGCTGCCAGAAATTAAGGCAACAGGCCAGGTTTCAGTAAGATAGCCGAAAAATGATCGAAAACACGCCTCGACGGAGATTAAGTCCTTTGGAATGATAAACTCATCGGCATCGGGCATTCTGTCACTTTTTAAATGGCTTGTTTTCATCAACTCATCGGGTTCTTTCACGCATTTTTTATTTTTCGGGCTTGGTGGGCCGGGAGGGTGGACAGATTGGCGGCTAGCCGATCCTGCCGTGCGGCTACCCGGATTCCGGTCCCGGAGGGTACCGAACCTCGAAGGTAGGCGGCTGCAGCGATGGGGCATTCACTTTGAAATCTCATTAGCCACCGAATGTAGACTACCATATCCGGGGCCGTTTGTCAAGCGAAAAATGCGCGCGGTCCCACATTTGGCCGTAGCGCCACCATCACCGCGGCAGCTCCTTTGGGGCGAGCCGCCTGTTGACGGCGAGGGCCAGGTTCCGACAAGGCGACGGCCAAGTGAAAGGACATCAATTCGTTTCTGATGTCCTCAAACAAGCCCGTGCTCCAACCTGGCTACGCCGACGTGGACCAAGCAAAAGCGGTGGCGCCCAGCATCCGGCGGTCATGAAGGAGCACGACCCCGGTAGTATGCCTCAAGCGCCTTCTGCGTTCTTTCGAGTTCCGCGACGAGCTCCTTCTCTGCCGGCAGGGCTAGCCGATACTCGCCCGCCAACACCTTGTTGCGAAGGTTTCCGAGGGCATAATGCGCGACTGCTTCGTCCCGTTGGGCGCAGAGGATGAGCCCCACGGCCGGATTCTCACCCGGGTGGGTCCAATGCTCTTGGGCATAGTTCAAATAGAGATTCATCTGGCCAGCGTCCGCGTGGGTGAACTTCCCGGTTTTGAGATCGATGAGAATGAGGCATCTCAGACGGCGGTGAAAAAACACCAGGTCAATGCGGTACCACTCATCCCCGACTCGCAAGCGCTTCTGGCGAGCCACGAAAGCGAAGTCATTGCCGAGTTCGAGGAGGAAGTGTTCGAGGTGAAGAATCAGCGCCTCTTCCAACGCTGCTTCGGAGTACTCGTCCTTGAGGCCGAGAAACTCCAGAACCAGGGGATCCTTGATTTCTTCCTCCGGGGTGACTTGATCCCCCGCCCGCGCGCTCTGCCCCTTGCGCAGCATGGCAGCCTTGTTTCGAGAGAGAGCGGTGCGTTCGTAAAACAAGGTCGTAATCTGCCTGTCAAGCTGGCGCACTGACCACCCGCCCCGTTGAGCCTCGGCTTCGTAGAACCTGCGGGCCTGCGCATCCTTAACCGAGAGGAGGAGAACGTAATGGGACCAGGGGAGGGGGAACTGCGGACTGGCGCTAATTTCGAGGGGGTCAATTGTTCCAGATACTGTCCTGAGATTTCGCGGGGTTGAGCCGGTCCCTAATTCGTCAGACAGTGTCTGTCGTTTTTCATGGTCCAAATCGGTCAACGTTCTCGCCCCCAATTGTGCTGACGCCGTCTGCACAATTGGCCACGTCGCGTAAAACTCACGCATTTGGAAAAGGTTCCGGCGCGAGAACCCCCTTCCGAACCTACCTGTCAGGTCAGCCGCCAGCTTCTCGATCAGCGCCTCACCGTAAACCGCGCGCCTCTTGCCTTCTTGCTCGTGCTCGACAATGCGGCGGCCAATCTCCCAGTATGTGGCGGTCAAGATGGCGTTGATCGATCGCGCTGCGCCCCGGCGCGCCTCCTCCAGCAGATGCACGACTCCCTGAAGCAATCCGTCATACGACTTGGCGACCAAGGGGTTCTTCTTTGTCATTGAGGGAACTCGCGAGTCCGATGGCACTTTTGTAACTCGGCCTCCGCGGTGATTATAGTCCACGCAGGCGGAGAACCACCACGCCACATGCGCACATAGGCCCTCCTCCCTCGGCTGGCGCAGAGATGCGTGTCAATCTCTGCGTCTGGCATGGCAAGATCGAAGTCCCTTCGGGAGCGCAGACTCCCAACCCCAGAAGTCTGCACCAACCGGCGTCATAGCAGGCGTAACTGGTCCGTCGTTAATTCTCCGAGGGCCGCTCGATATGATCGATGACGAGAACGTCAACGGGGCCTTTGGTCGGCTCCAGCTTCAATCCAAGCTGCTCCTGAATGGCGGTAAAGATGGATGGTCCGGAAGATTCGGATGTGGTGTCTGCCGCCGGCTTGCCGCCATCCGGCTCTGGGGCTATTGCTGACGAGGTTTGATCGAGAGTCCACTGAAGCGTGAAATCGTAATTGCCCCTGAGTCCCGTTTGGTCAAGGACGATGCGTCCTAGTTGTTGCGAAAGGATCATGATCAACTCCGCCATGGATATTCCTTGGCCCGTAAGCTGGCCCGGTCGCATTCCCAGCGTGTGCGGCCCCATCGAGAGGCCATTTGCCCCTTGGATCCCGTTGGCGTAATTGTCGCCAGGTTTTTGCTCGTGAAGTTTGGGACCGTTCTTCGCCACCGCCAACGCATACACCGGCAATTCCTTTGTCGCGTGGCTGACTTTCAGCTTGAACCGTTCTGCAAGCAGCGAACGAAGCATTAACCTGACTTGATCCGCTCGCTGGTCGGGGGGGAGTTTCTCCGCCCTTGCAGCCAGCCCGTCTTCTTCCTTAGCGTCAATGTCGTACCTCTCGGAGTCAACCCAACTTGGCCCTTCGGAAACCTGAAAGTCTTGAACGTGGTAAGCGAAGGCGATGAGCAACTTTGTCTTGGCGTTGGTCGCCGTGAACCGACCGGGTGGAAGTCCCAAGCCGCCGCGCCGATCCCCGGAGTGATTCAGTTTGATTGAGGCAACTTCGAACGATGGCAATGGCGCATCGGATGCATGCGTCGATTGCGCGGAGATTTGCGGACCATTCACGAGGCTGATTAGAACAGGTCCGGCCGCTGCTGCGATGCCGAACGCCGCCAACAACACGGTTTTGCCGAAGTTGAATCCGTATGCCGAAGATCTGACCATGATGCCGTCCATCCTTTTCCCGAAGTCTCTGCTGTCAGCGGGCAAAGTCCGCCAGTTGCACATTCGGAATGTCGAGTTCGCGGCGAATGTGCGCCAGGGGCCGCATGGTGGTAAACGCCACGTGGGTGGCGCCCGGCGGCACGGCCCAGTTGGAATCTGAGATCGGGTCGATACCGAAATCGGCAGGATAGGGCGAGTAATGCGCGCGCCCCTGCACGTCGCGCCGTGGTGTCGGCACGGGGATGTTAGGTCCCTCGAATCGCGCTAGAACGTAGGGGGGCTGGCGAAAAGGCGTCCGGCAATTCAGCGTGAGCAAGAAGGAGCGAAACGGCAACGAAGCGGTCTGGCACAACCCGACGCCCGGCACGCGATACGGCCCACCCGCGATGGGTACGTCCCCTGAATGCGGATCCCCAAGTACCGTCAGTTGAATCGTAAGGTGGACGCGCACAGGAGTGCCCCTCACCTGATCAACCAGGCTGCGCTCAACCACCCCGTCATGCCAGAGAGTGTCCGGCGGATCCGCTCCAAAGAATATCAGCGTGTTCCAGGGCTTGCCTCCGGCCGTTGTCACTTCGGCGAACATCATTTCTTCCACTACCGTGGTTCCCGAGGGTACCCCATCGAAACGGATCGGTAATTTGATGTCCATGAAGTCATCCTCCGCAGCATTGCGAGGCAACGGGGATCGAGTGGGTAGGGGAGCGCTTTCCGGTGAGAAAACCGCAGTGATGGACGATGTATCGACTCGCGGCTTTAGCAGCGGAGACTGAAGGGGAAGGGTTGTACTTTCAGGCAGGAATCTGCCACCGCACACCACCAGCAGCACAACTCCCGCGAGAATAATGCGCGCGATGCCGGTGCGCCGTGCACGGTATTGAAGAACCATGATCACGAGCGCGCTGGAGATGGCCACCAGGCAGACCAACGGCAACCATATTCCCATCTGGGTGTCGGCCCGACCGCCGATAACCCAGGTATACCCAATCGTGCCAAAGTCACTCAACGCGCTCGAAAGGTTGCCGAAATACCTTCCGAAGATGACCATGGGAACCATCACTGCCAGAGCCAGCAATATCGCTTGTCCGAAGTTGGCGGTGATGCAGGCCACCGCGATCATGGGCAGAACCACGACGGCAAAAAGTGTCAATTCATGCCAGAGCAGCCCAACGGGATTGTCCCAAGGCCGCAATCCCTGAAGCAGCAGGATGAAACAATCTGCGAGCGCAAGGGGAAGGCTGACAAACGCGACGATGAAGAGCAGTTTGGCCCCCAGGAGGCTGGACCAGCGGTAGGGCCGGGTGATCCAGAACTGCCGATTTCCAGGCAGACGCTCTCCGTACACCGCTAGGGAAACCAAAAACCACCAAGCCGCCGGCAGCAGATAGAGCCGCAGCATGTTCGCTGTTTCCATAAGTCCTACGGTTCGCATCGACGGGAACGGCTGCCAGTGTCCCTGTGACCACGCATAAGCCGCCGTCAACGCCAGCATGACGGCGATTTCGAATCGCAGCCGTCGTGCGTCCTTCAGGAAAATGTGCCAGGTTTGTCGCATTGTCGGTACTCCTAATCACGCTGCTTGGCGGGCTGACTTCGCCAGGGAGATGAAGATGGCTCGCAGAGGCATAGGGTTAATCGCCACGGCACGCGCGGAGGGAAACGCTTGGCGGATGTGCCGGGGTGTGGAATCGGCGTCGAACTGCGAGTCCACAAAGCGCAGAACGGCGGCACTCGTGGTAGGACCCAGCCACGCCTGCGGCCAAGGATTGGGTAACGGCGGCGGCTCGTCAAACGTAATTTCGATCTCGCGGAAGCGCGCCGCGAGCGCAGGCATCTCTTCCGAGAAGCGGAGGCACCCACCGTCGAGATATCCAACGTGGCTGGCGAAGGTCTCAATTTCGGCGAGGTCGTGAGAAGAGATCAGCACCGTTGAGCCCGAGCAGCGCTCCAGCAGCGCTTCAATCAACTCATCGCGAACCAGTGAGTCGAGGCCGGAAAACGGCTCGTCCAAGACGATCAGCTTGGGGTGGTAGGCCAGCGAGGAAGCCAGAGCCGCCTTGATCTGCATGCCGCGCGAAAGATTGCGCAGTCGGCGGTCGCGGGGAAGATCGAGTTGCCGAAGCAGTTCTTCCGCCCGGGCGTCGTCCCAGTCCAGGTAGAAGGGCCGGAGATACGACATGAAGTAATCGACCGTCATCCACAGCGGCAACTCCTGGTTTTCCGAGACGTAGCCGATCTGCGCGAACTGCGTCGCGCCGAGACACCGCGAGTCGGTTCCCAGCACTTCCGCACTCCCCGAGCTGGGGCGCAGGATGTTCATCAAGGTCTTGATCGCGGTGGTCTTGCCGGCGCCGTTGGGTCCGACCAGGGCGAAAATCGATCCTTCCGGTATATCGAGATTCAACTTCTCCAGCGCATGCGTGCGGCGGAACGATTTCGAGAGGTCGTGCGTACAGATCACGCTCATGGTTTGCTCCTTTCGCCGGTTCCGTCCAGCTTTTTCCAGTGATCAGCCAAGGCTTCCTCCACATCGTCGAGCCGCATACCCAGCTTTTTGGCTTCCACCACCAATTGCTCCAATTCGGTCCGCAAAAGGCTCCTGCGCTCGGCGGCCGTGGAGGGAGGCAGGACGGCGACCACGGTTCCCAGGCCGGGCCGGACCTCTAAAAGTCCCTCGTTCACGAGATGAGTGACGACCTTGTGGGCGGTGTTGGGATTGATCTTGAGTTCTTTGCTCAGGATGCGCACGGAGGGAAAGGGCTCGCCAGGGAGCATCTGCCCGGAGACCACCGCCTTCTTGGCGGCGTAGACTACCTGCTCGTAGAGCGAGACGCCGGGCTGGAAGGACAGCCGAAACGGGATCATATGTGTACTACTACTCCTAGTACAGCTATGCGTCAAGCAAAAAATGATAGAAGGAAAATCCTGCGCGGGTCTGACCTCAGTCCGGGCGGGATCGCACGCCCAAAACACCGCCCAGAGAGTGTGGTCGATGAGCCAAGCAGAACACTCATGCGTTCACTCCGTGTTTAGGGAAATAGCTCGCCGCTTGCATTGAACTTTGGTCGAAAGTTGCCGGGCTTGGGGTGTGGGGGAGGTTCGCGTGTGGTCCCCGAAGGCGCTCGTGTGCCCGAAAGTAGCTTTCTCAACCGGGTAGCTCCTTCCAAACCGCCGAAAATGGTTCCCATTCAAGCCGGTGCTAACACACGCGCCACCGTCGCATCTTGCGCGCACGGTAATGCCATTTGCCAGAATCTTTGCGCGCTGCACGTATTTCGTGCCACGGCCATCTTGGCCGTGCCGGGGCACGGGCAAGATGCCCGTGGTACGTCTTGCGGTTTTGACCGCGCTGTATTCCAATTTGCCAGAATCTTTGCGCGCAGCACAAATTTCGTGCCACGGCCTTCCCGATTCAAGTCATCGGGACAGGTCCAGGCCGTGCTCGGGCACGGGCAGGATGCCCGTGATACGAGTTTGGTTGCGGCTCTGCCGCACTGTGATACCCTGCTGCACGGCAAAATTCGTGCGAAGGGGAAGGAACCAAAATGAACCGTCGGGAATTCATGGAGCGCGGAGTGATAGCGCTCTCGGCAACGCAGGCTGGCGACCTGCTGCACGCTGCCGCGCCGGGAGCGGAGGGCGAAACGGCGCAATCGTGGCTCAGCGAGCGTCCCCTGATTATCGTGGGAAGCTGGGACGACATGCCGATCTTCCGCAACCGCGTGGGCGGAGGCACGGTGGGGGACGAGGAGGATTACCGCCGGCAGCACACGGAGGAGGCCGTGGCCAAGCTCAAGGACCTGGGTGTGACCATGGCCATCATCGACTTCTTCAAGGGCTTTGGCCTCCAGGCGGAACGCTCCCACATCGACGACGCCATCAAACTGGCAGCGCTCTGCCATCGCTATGACATCAAGGTGGGCGTCTACGTGGGCAGCACCATTGCCTATGAGACCTTTCTGCTCGAAGCGCCCGAGGCCGCCGAGTGGTTCGTGCCTGACTACCTCGGCAAGCCGGTTATTTATGCCCGCCAGACGTTTCGCAAGCGCGTCTACTTCATGCATCCCGGTTACCGCGAGTACGTCCAGCGCGTGCTGAAGGTCGCGATCGAGGAAGTTCATGCCGACCTTATCCATTTTGATAACACCAGTATGCAGGCGCAACCGCCCATTTTTCAGCATCCCCTGGCGATGCAGGATTTCCGCCAATACCTCACCACCACCTACGAGCCGGAGGAACTGGAAAAGCGCTTCGGGTTCCGCGATCCCAGGTACGTGCTGACACCGCAGGTGGATTGGGTGCTGACGGAGATCAACGACCCGCTCTTTCAGGACTTTACCCGTTTTCGGTGCGTGATGCTCGCCCGCTACTACCAGGAAATGGCCGATTACATCCACAGTCTGAATCCCGCCGCGGCGGTGGAGTCCAATCCTTCATCGGGCCTCGCGGGGGCGAATGTTTATTGGTCGCAA
Organism: uncultured Acidobacteriota bacterium; assembly: GCA_963719115.1. Lineage (GTDB taxonomy): Bacteria > Acidobacteriota > Terriglobia > UBA7540 > UBA7540 > Bog-366. The sequence goes on from CAVRBF010000082.1 coordinate 43,172, forward strand.
GGTGTGGACTATCCGCGTTTGCTTGCCTCCATGCAGGCGGTGTGGACGGAAGAGGGCGACGCCGCCGGCGTGACTGCGGATGACATCCTGGTCTCCAAGATTCGAACCTACAAGATGGCGACGCATCTCGGGAACAAGATCTTTACTTACACCGGCGTCTCCTACGCGGGGCCTGAGCAGAAGGAAGCGCAGATCAAAGTGGAAATGGCGGAAGCAATGGCCTACAACCGCCAGTGCCTGGGGATGATCGGCGATATCCTTTCCGCGCACGATCTGCCGCCAAGCGCCAAGAAGTACGTGCGGTTCTTCACGGAGAACTTCCACCTTTATCGCGACGTGGAGACGGTGGCGGACGTCGCCGTGCTGCACGATTTTGAAAGTCTGGCCTTCAACAACGACCGGCCCTACGACAGCACCTGGCTCTTTGAGCAGGTGCTGATCCAGGCCAAGGTTCCGTTCAAGATCGTTTTCGACGCTAAGGATCTTGCCGATTTTCACGTGCTGGTGCTCGCGGATCAGGAGTGTGTTGCCTCCACGGAATTAATTAGCCAGTGTGTGGCCAACGGCCAGGGACTGGTGGCTACGGGATTGACTTCGCTGTACACCGGGGATCGGAAGTTGCGCCGCGATTTTGCTCTGGCCGACTTGCTCGGCGTTCACGCTCCGCGCTTGCAGGAAGGCGAGCCTGTGGCACACGCCATTCGTTCCGGGCCGCCGGTTCGCCGAGAGTGGATGAAAGGGCGGGTGGTCTATATTCCCGAGGTCAAGCCAGCCCTGGCTCGGCCATCGGGCGAATCGATGACCAGCAAGTACTGGAAGCTGCCGGTCAATTGGCCCGAACTGGTGGACGCGGTGAAATGGGCGGCGGGCGGAACGCTGTCGCTGGATGTCACTGCGCCGCTCAGCGTTACCGCGGAACTGCTGCACCAGAAGCAATCCGGCGGATTCGTTTTGCACTTGATCAACTACGACGCAGCCCGGAATCCCACGGTGAAGGACGTTCGCGTCCGCCTGGACGCGGGAAAAGTTGGCAAAGTGCGGCAAGTCGCATTACACTCTCCAGACTTGGAAGGGATTCACAATCTTCCCTTCAGCGAGACGGAAGGGCAGGTAAGATTCTCCGTGCCAGTGCTGGAGACGTATGGCGTTGTTCAGATCACCGTCTGACGTCGCCCCCTAAGGGGGGTGAATAAGGGACTCGTCCTTCGCCTCGGTATTCGTTGTCCAGAAGACTCCCTTGGAGGTACCATGAAGCAGCGTTTTTTGCTGGTCTTTATCGCCCTGCTTATTGCGTCGGGATCGTGGGCGCAAAGCACGCCCTACCAGTTGAAGCCCATTCTGGAGAAAGAACTTCAGTCGCCCGCCGTGGTGCAGTTTCAACTTCAGGAATTCCTGATGAAGCAGGCTCCCAAGCTCCCGGCCGTGACGTCGCCGGAAAATTGGACGCAGGAAGAGGCGCAGATTCGCAAGCGCGTGCTGGAGAACGTCATCTATCACGGCTGGCCCACCGAGTGGGTCAACTCTCCGCCGCACTTCGAGGATTTGGGAACCATCCCTTCCGGCAAAGGTTACCGCATCCACAAGCTGCGCTTTGAAATTGTTCCGGGATTCGATTCCACGGCGCTGCTCTACGAACCGGAGAACTTGCAGGGAAAGGCGCCGGCGGTGCTGAACGTCATGGGGCACCACGGCGATACCGGCAAGGCGGAGCCCTTCCAGCAGGAACTGTGCATCAATGAGGCGCTGCGCGGCATGATCGCTCTAAACCTGGAATGGATCGGCATGGGTGAACTCTACAATAAAGAGAACACCCATTGGAACGCCGGAGCTCTGGACCTGGTCGGCGTCGCCGCGGAGGGCCTGTTCTACCTGGCCGAGCGCCGTGGCCTCGATTACCTGTGGCAGCTCCCCAATGTCAACCGCAGCCGGGTGGCCGTCACGGGACTTTCGGGCGGCGGCTGGCAGACCATTATTCTCAGCTCGCTCGACGACCGCGTGACCATGTCCATTCCCGTGGCCGGCTACACCACGCTGGAAGGTAGGCTCGCACTTGCCCCGCGCACCGAGGCCGGCGATATCGAGCAAAATGCCACGGATTTGGTCAACGGGCAGGACTATTCCACGTTGACGGCCATTCGCGCCCCGCACCCGACCCTGGAAATCAACAACGCCGAGGACGATTGCTGCTTCCGCGCCCCCATGGTGAAGCCCTACATCTACGAACCAGTGCGGCCGTTCTACCGTCTGTTCGGTAAGGAAAGCGCGTTGCAGTTCTACCAAAGCACCAGTATTTCTGCGCACAACTACGGCATTGAGGACCGCGAGGCGGCCTACCGATTCTACGCAGAGTTCTTCGGAACATCCGGCGTTAAAGAAATTGATGTATCACAGGATGTGAAAAGCTACAGCGATCTGGCTGTCGGGGTACCGCCGGATAACCTGACGATCAGCGGAATAGCCAAGGTGCTCGCGGCCAAGGTTACCCACCCGGATATTCCTTCGGAGGCTTCGGCCAAATCCGCTTGGGCGGAAACCGAACGCGGCAAGCTGAAGGAGGTGGTTCGCTACCATCCCGTCACCGTGCAGCAGAATTGGATGATCGCCAACACCAATCACAATGCCGTGGAGTCGGCGTCGTATCGCTTCCTGCTCAGCAACGGCCTGAGCGCCACGGGCGTTTGGCTGCGCGACACTTCCACGCCCGCAGGCGCGCCGATGACCGTCATCCTGAACGACGCGGGCGCAAAAGGCGCTGCCTCCGAGACTTGGGATCACTACGGGGAGGTCGCCGGGCGCATGGATCGCGGCGAGCAGGTGCTGGTTCTCGAACCGGTCTTCACCGGCAACTCGGCTCCCGAAGGGCCGGAGTTCCTGTTTCCCGAGATGCTGGCGGCGGCAGGCAATCGTTCGCTGGGTCTGGAGGCGGCGCAGATCATCGCTCTCAGCGAGTGGGCCCGCGCCACATTCCACGCGCCTTCTCTGCGCATCGAGAGCACGGGCATTCGCAGTCAGGTGCAGGCCCTTGTGGCTTCGGCCCTGGCGCCGCACCTTTTCTCAGAAGCGGCCGTGCAGGGCGGGATGCACAGCTTGCGCTATCTCGTGGACAAGCCGGTTAGCTATGAGAAGTACTCCGACCTGTTCTGCCTCGATTTGTACAAGGACTTTGATCTGGACCGCATCATCACGATCGCGGAGCCGACGCGAGTTATGCAAAATGGCTTTGTAGAGGAGGATTCGAAATGAGCATTGATCTTACCCGGCGCGACTTCTTCAAGCGCGCTGCGCAAGGTACTGCGGCGGGCGTGGTGCTCTCTGCGGCACGTCGTGCCGTGGCAGCGAGTGACAAAGTTCGGGTCGGCGTCATTGGACCGGGCCATCAGGGGCGGGGCGACATGAAGAACTTCGCCCGCCAGACAGATGTTGAAGTGGTTGCGGTGTGCGACGTGTACGGGCCCAACTTGCAGTTGGCGCTGGAAGCGCTGGGCGCGCAGGTGCCGACCTACAAGGACTTCCGCCAGGTGCTCGACCGTAAGGATGTTGACGCCGTGCTGGTGGCGACTCCCGACCATTGGCATTCGCTGATTACCGTGGAAGCCTGCAAGGCGGGTAAAGACGTATACGTGGAGAAGCCGCTTTCGCACGATGTGCGCGAGGGGCAGATTGTGGTGGAGGCGGCACGCAAGTACAACCGCGTGGTGCAACTCGGCACACAGCAGCGCTCGGGCATTCATTTCCAGAAGGCCGCGGAAGTGGTGCAGAGCGGCGCGTTAGGCAAGATCAGTTTTGTGCGCACGTGGACTTACGGCAACAGCTATCCCAATGGAATTGGCAATCCTCCTGATTCCGATCCGCCCGCCGGACTCGACTGGGACATGTGGCTGGGCCCGGCACCCAAGGTGCCTTTCAATCAGAACCGCTGGGTGGGTCTCAGTCCGCACGGATGGTCGACCTTCCGCTATTTCTGGGATTACGCCGGCGGCATGATGACCGACTGGGGTGTGCACCTGATTGACATCGTTCAGATGGCCATGAACGTGGACGGTCCGCGCGTGGTTTGCGCCGTGGGAGGGAAGTACTACGACCAGGACAACTCCCAAACGCCCGACACCTTGCAAGTGACGTACGAGTACCAGAACCCTTCCTTTGTCTGTGTCTATGAGCACCGGTGGAACAATGCCAATTCGATGTACGGCAAGGGCTACGGAATCCAGTTCCACGGCACGGACGGTACGCTGTTCGTCGACCGCAGCGGATTCGAATTGTTCCCGGAAACGCGTGGCAGCAAGGATAAACAAGTGGGACTGACGCCGAGCATGCAAATGTCGTCCATTAACGATAGTGGACTCGACCATGTACGGAACTTCGTGGACTGTCTGAAATCGCGGAAGAAGCCGAACAGTGATATCGAAATCGGACATCGTTCCACCAGCGCCTGCCTGTTGGGAAATGTTTCGTACCGCAGCCAACAGCGCCTGGTGTGGGACGTTGCCAACGAGAAGTTGATCGCGGGCGGCCCTGACGCCGAGCAGTACCTATCGCGCGAATACCGCGGCCCGTGGAAACTTGAGGCGTAAGTGCCACGCTGCTCATGCGAGATGAACTCGAATACGTGCGAATAGCGGTTCTCTGTAATCTGGAGGTAAACCAGCCATCAACCGCCTCTCGTTAAGCAGTCGTCACGACTGCTATCGTTGCTGCGGCGGAGTCCCAATGTGTCGCGCGTGCCCGGTCCGTTGACTTCTTTTGCCGGATTGGTCATGCTGAAAGTGCTGCGATTTTGCTAGACGCAATGAACCTATGAAAAAGATCCAGATTTACGACACGACTCTGCGCGATGGTTCGCAGGGCGAAAACATCTCGTTCTCGCTGGAGGACAAGCTCCACATCACCAAGAAGCTCGACGACTTGGGCGTGGACTACATTGAAGGCGGCTGGCCGGGTTCGAATGCCAAGGACATGGCGTTCTTCGAGCGCGCGCGCGACCTGAAGCTGAAGCACGCCAAGCTGGCCGCGTTCGGCAGCACCTGCCATCCTCGTCACACCGTCGAGCATGACAAGAACTTGCAGGCGTTGATTGAGGCCGGCACGCCCGTCGTGACGATTTTCGGCAAAACCTGGGATCTGCACGTTAAGGTGGCCCTGGGCGTTTCTCTGAAGGATAACCTGGACCTTATTCGGAATTCCGTGGCCTTTCTGAAATCCCACGGTCGGGAAGTGATCTACGACGCGGAGCACTTCTTTGACGGCTACAAGACGGACCCGGCGTATGCTCTGGAGACCCTCAAGGCAGCGGAGGAAGCCGGCGCTGACATGCTGGTGTTATGCGACACCAATGGCGGCACGCTGACTTCCGACATCAGCGAACGTTTTGCGGCTGCCGCCAAGCACGTCAAGTCGCCCCTGGGGATTCACACCCACAACGATTGCGAGTTGGCGGTGGCCAATTCGATTGCCGCCGTGCAACTGGGCGCCGTGCAAGTGCAGGGGACCATCAACGGCTACGGCGAACGCTGTGGGAATGCCAACCTTTGCTCGGTCATTGGCAACGTCGAGCTGAAGCTCGGAATGAAAGCCATCGGCAAAGAAAACCTTAAGCATCTCACGGAACTCTCCCACTACGTCAGTGAGTTTGCGAACCTGCCGCCGCGCCAGGACCACGCCTATGTCGGCAAGAGCGCCTTTGCCCACAAGGGCGGCATTCACGTGAGCGCCGTGATGAAAGACGCGACCGCTTACGAGCATATCTCGCCGGAGCTGGTCGGTAACGAGCGTCGCGTGCTGGTCTCGGAGCTTTCCGGCAAGAGCAACGTGATCTACAAGGCCGTGGAGTTGGGCCTGAAGATCGACCAATCGTCTCCCGACGCCAAGCGGGTGGTGGACAAGCTGAAGGAGATGGAACACGACGGCTATCAATTTGAGGGGGCCGAAGCGTCCTTCGAAATGCTTTTTGACAAGATGCTCCACCACGCCAAGGACTTTTTCGAACTGGATGGATTTCGCCTGATTACGGAAAAGCGGGGCGTGGGCGAATCCCATACGGAAGCCGTAATCAAGCTGCGCGTGGATGGCAAAGAGGAACACACCGCAGCGGAAGGCGTGGGACCGGTCAGCGCCTTGGACAGAGCCTTGCGTAAGTCGCTGATCACCTTCTTCCCCTGCATTAAAGACATCCGCTTGACGGATTATAAGGTTCGCGTGTTGAATCCCAAGGGCGCGACTGATGCCACAGTGCGTGTGCTGATCGAATCGAGCGATGGCCATGACACCTGGGGAACAGTCGGCGTTTCAGAGAATATTATCGAGGCAAGCTGGCAAGCGCTGGTGGATAGCATTACTTACAAACTTAAAAAGGAACACGGTTATAAAAAGTGAAAGCTCTGGTAAAAAGCGACGACAAGCCTGGCCTGTGGCTTGAAGATGTGGAAAAACCGATCATTGGCATCAGTGACGTGCTGATCCGTGTGCACCGTACGGGCATTTGTGGCACAGACCTGCATATTTATCAATGGGACGACTGGGCCCAGAAAACCATCAAGGTGCCCACCGTGATCGGACACGAGTTTGTGGGTGAGATTGTGGAGGTCGGTTCGAACGTTGCCGACTTTTATCCCGGAGATATCGTCAGCGGGGAAGGGCATGTGACCTGCGGCCGGTGCCGGAATTGCCTGGCGGGCCGGCGCCACCTGTGCGCGCACACGAAGGGTGTGGGTGTCAATCGGGCCGGCGCGTTTGCTGAATACATCGCGCTGCCCATGACCAACATCTGGCGCCATTCCCCGTCCATCGACAAGGACGTTGCGGCCATCTTCGATCCCTTCGGAAACGCCGTGCACACCGCGCTGTCATTCCCAGTGCTGGGTGAGGATGTGCTCATCACCGGAGCGGGTCCCATTGGATTGATGGGTGCAGCCGTCGCGCGCCACGCGGGTGCGCGGCACATCGTGATCACCGACGTCAACCCGTTTCGCCTGGGGTTGGCCAAAAAGATGGGCGTGACGGTTCCTGTGAATGTTCACGAGAGGACGCTGGCCCAAGTGCAAAAGCAACTCGGAATGCTGGAAGGCTTTGACGTCGGGCTGGAAATGTCGGGCAACGGCGACGCCCTGCGCGACATGCTGGCCAACATGAGCCATGGCGCCAAGATCGCCTTGCTCGGCATTCCCAAGCGCGCCACGGTGGTGGACTTGAATCCCATCATTTTCAAACTACTGACCGTCAAGGGAATCTACGGCCGCGAGATGTTCGATACCTGGTACAAGATGACCATGATGCTGCAGTGCGGGCTGGACATTACTCCGGTGATCACGCACCGCTTCAGTTTCGAGGAATTTGAAAAGGGCTTCGAGGCCATGCAGACGGGCGAATGCGCCAAGGTTATATTGAACTGGGCGTAAAACTGTGAGGAACAACCGATGAAGGAAAGAAGGCCCATCAAAGACCGCTTCAAAGACAAGGTGGCGATTATCACGGGGGGCTCGTCGGGCATCGGCAAAGCAGCGCTGGAAGAAATCTGCAAGGAGGGTGCGTCGGCCGTCTTTACCGGCACGCGCGGCACCGGCCATCAGATCGCGAAGGACATGACCGCGGCAGGTTTCCATGTGGCTTACTGCCAGGGTGACATGGCCAGCGAACAATTCTGCAAAGATGTTGTGGAGTTGACGCTGGGAAATTTCGGTAAGATCAACTATCTGTTTAATAACGCTTTCTCGTTCACCTCCAAAGCTCTGGACGCGTCGCGCGACGACTGGGAGCGCATTATGCAAGTCGGCCCCATGGCGTTTGCCCTCATGGGAACCTTGGTCGCCGACTCCATGAAGGCGCAGGGCGGCGGGTCGATCGTAAACATGTCGAGCATCTCGGCCTTCATCGCCCAGCCGAACCGGTGGACCTACAACGCGGCGAAAGGCGCCGTGCACACGCTCACCAAGTGCATGGCGCTTGATCTTGCTCCCTACGGCATTCGCGTGAACAGCGTCAGCCCGGCGTGGATTTGGACGCGCGAGGTCGATAACGCTGCCGCCGGTGATCGTGCCAGGTGGGAGCCCGTGTGGAGCCAATACCATATGCTTGAGCGCTGCGGCGAACCTGTGGAATGCGCCGGCCCCGTGCTCTTTCTCTTTAGCGACGATTCCTCGTTCATCACCGGCGCCGACCTGCCCATCGATGGCGGCTACGAAAGTATGGGACCGGAAGGCTTGGGCAAAACCAGCAAATTCGCGGGATCGAAGTGAAGAAATCGGGTGATCCGGTGATCGGATGATCGGGTGAACAACATGTTGGCTATGGCAAGCGAGCTTTTTGTTCATCCGATCACCCGATCACCGGATCACCCGATTTGGGGGCTTGCATGACTTACGAAGTCCACGTTCTGAAGATGGGCCAGTGCGAAGTTCCGGGGCCGGAAGTCTACTGGATGAGCGGCTGGGACACCTGGGAAACCCTCTACTTCTGGATGGTGGTCATTCGCGGCGGGGGCAAGACGATCCTCATTAACACGGGACCGCCGCCGGATATTGCGGCACTGAACGAAGCCTGGAAAAAGGCCATCGATACACGCTCGCAAATGGTGCGGCAGGAGACCGAGCGGCCGCAAAACGCCCTGGCGCGGCTGGGAATCAAACCGGCCGACGTCGACTATGTTTTGATCACGCCGCTCCAGGCCTACGCCACGGGCAACATTCCGCTTTTTACCAACGCCACTATTTGCATTTCTCGCCGCGGCTGGATTGAAGATTTCCACGCGCCAAAATATGAAATGCACATCCCACGCAAACTGCGCCTTCCCGATCACACGCTGCAATACCTCGATATTGAAGCGCCGGAAAAGCTGCGTTTGCTCGATGATGAAGACGAAGTCCTGCCCGGAATTCGTGCCTTCTGGACGGGGTGTCACCATCGCTCGTCAATGGCCTATGTAATTGATACGCCGGAAGGTCAGGTGGTAGCGTCCGATTGCTTTTTTAAGTACCGCAACGTGGAAGAGAAAATTCCGTTGGGGATCATGGAAAGTCTGGACGAGTGCATGCGCGCTTATGCCCGCATTCGGGCGGAGGGCGGTCACTTGCTGCCCTTATACGATCCGCTGGTGCCTCAGCGACTCAAAGGCGTTGTGTCTGAGGGCTAAACGTCGATGCGGTACAGAAAAGCATCGCCCATCCAGCCGTCGGGGAATGCGAAGACTGCGGCTCAGGTGCAGCGCGATCTGATGGGTCTCATGATCTTCCCGCGCGTAGGGGCTGGTTAGCATCAGAATATCGCTTTCGCCGGGCTGCCGGTCATCGATTTTGATGACGCTCTCACGAATCAGCAGGCCGGACTTCTGATCGACCTCGCCCACCACGAACGGATAGCGAGGGCTGTTTCCGTGCGGGTTCACCGGGCTGATGTTGCCCAGCCAGTAGAGTTTGCCGTTGGAGTGGCGAAGTAGTTGCGAGCAGGAACTGGGGGAGTAAAACGCTTCGCCGTCGGAGTAAGTCCAGGGCGCCGGCTTTGACCAATGCCACCCGCCGTCGTGAGAGTAGGAAACCCAGCGATATCCGGGCAAATCGAGCCGCCGGGCGTTGGACCCGCGCAATACCAGGATCAAACGACCGTCGGCCAGCGATTCGATGGCTGCCTCGTCCATCCCGCGGGTGCACCGTTGCGGGTCGCCCTTTACCGGGTCTGCCATCTTCCATTCGAGCTGCTTCCCCCTCCATCGTCCATGCAGGACAGCAACATCTGTATAGGTATAACTTCCGGTGGGATTGTACAGTTTCCCGTCGCTGCCGAGAGGCGTGGTTTGAACCGGTAGGAGGATCGTTCCGTTGCGGAGGGTCGTGGGCAGGCAGGGAACGTCGCCCAGCATGACACAGTTCTTGCCCGTGTAGATGCCTGGTAGGGGATGGGTGGCGTTGAACTCGCTGCCGTGTTGAATGATCTGATATTCGCCTTCGCCGTCGATGGAGTAGTAGACGTTCCAGCGCCGCATCCCTTCGATCGGGTCGTCGGTGGGCAGCACGCCTTCCACCCAGAACCGTATGAATCGCCCGGTAGGGGGATCGATATAGCCGGCGCGGAGATGTTTCCGCCACATACCATCCGGACGCTTCTCCCCAGTCTTGTGCGCCACGGTGGCGCTCCACGAACGGCCGTTGTCGGAAGAAGTGCGGAAGTAGGCGACGTCAACGGTGTCGGACCGGCTCATGTGCTCTTCAATGGAGACTAGGTCACCACCGGTGGCGTGCGTGTAGTACGCGTAGGCAAGAACGGAGGTGCCCTTACCGGGCGACGGGATAAAGACCTCGCGGGAAACTTGTGGATGCGAGCCCGAGGCCAGAAGCGCCAACGGCGTCGCCAGAAAGCTACGTCGATTCATCAAACCTCCAGGGGCAGGTGGATTCGGAATTCACGAGCCTGCTGTTCGGCCGGACGAGCCTTGCGATCCGGCCATAGGTGTCATCAGTGGGCGGGTGACCTGTTCTCGTTGCCCTGTGTTTCCGATCACCATTTTGGATGATCGTCGATTGCAATCTGAACCGGACCGGGTACGTCTGTCAACAAAAAAGCCCGCTGGCGCCGGAGAATTTGCCCTTTGGTGACGCGGGCGTTATACTGGGGTGCAAGGAAAGAGACCGCAGTGTTTGCGGCCTGAGGGCCCGCAAGTTTGAGTGATGTCCGGCTTGCCAACCGGCGTTTGTGTTCTCACAAAGTTTGTTCATAACCTGGAGGTGGCGCCTCGCCCGCGCCTGTGCTTAAGTATGGACCGAAGAGATTTTCTTGGTGTGTTAGGTTCGACGGCCGCAGTTCGCTGGGCCGCCGCGGAAGAATCCGTCTCACCGCTCCCTGATGATATCTATCCAGCGCTGGTGAAGAACGCCGATCGAGATGTGGAGAAAATTCTCTCTCGGCAGCAGGAGAATGGCGGCTGGGTGGATCAATACGGTATCCCGACCGTGGGTCGCTCGGCCTCGGCGTTATCCATTCTGACCTCAGTGTATCTTTGCCCGGATTCGCATTTCCATCACAACGCCGAATTGCTGGCCCGGATGGAACGGGCGACGGATTATCTGCTTCATGCCCAACATCCGGACGGCACTATCGACCTCTATATTACGAACTTTGCTTCTCCGCCTGACACGGGATTTGTCGTGCAAGGCCTCGGGCCAGTCGCCGAGATATTGCGAGCGCACAACGACGCGAGTGCGCACGGCGTGCAGGAAAAGTTGGAGACGTTTCTTCGTCGGGCCGGTGAGGCGCTGATTACTGGCGGCATCCACACGCCCAATCATCGCTGGGATGTCTCGGCAGCGCTTGCACGTTGTTATCATCTCTTCCACGACCCGCGATATGTGGCGCGCATCGATCAGTGGCTGGCAGAAGGCCTGGACCTTGATTCCGAGGGCCAATTTACGGAGCACAGCACGGGCGGTTATGACGAGGTCAGCGATAGTGCCTTCATCACCATGGCGCGGATGCTCGGCCGTCCTGCGCTTTTCGAGCCGGCACGGAAAAACCTCGAGACTCTCCTCTATTTCCTTCACCCCAACGACGAGATTGCAACTGACATCTCTCACCGCCAGGACCGCTTCCAGCCGATTTCCATTTTCCGCTACTACCACTGCTACCGCTTTATGGCTTGGCACGACCGCAACGGCCGCTTTGCCAGCGTCGCGAATTACATCGAGCGAAACCACATCGACGAAATGGGTGGATACCTGACCTATTTCATGGAGGTTCCCGAACTCCGCCAACCGCTGCCGCCGCGCGAGCCCATTCCGGCCGATTACGAACGGTACTACCCGCATTCCTCCTTCGTGCACATTCGGCGCAACGAGCGCAGCGCCACGATTCTCGGCGATGACTACCGATTCTTTTCTTTCCGTAATGGCGGGGCCGTGGTGGAGGCGGTGCGGATGGCCAGCGCCTATTTTGGGAAAGGGCAATTGTTGGGGCCGCTTCGGAAACAGGAGAGCGGCTACCGAATCGACCAGCATCTTGACGGCTTCTACTTCCAGCCGCTGCCGCCGGAGGATCGGCGTCCCGACGGGAACTGGTCCTTGATGCCGCGGTCGCTGCGGGCGCACAGCAATTTCTCGCACTCGGATGTGAGCGTGGAGATCCGCGAGACGGCGGACGGCTGCGAGCTTGCCTTCGAAGTTTCGGGCATGGAAGAGGTGCCGCTGGCGGTGGAAGTCACGCTGCGGCCAGGAGGCAAACTGACGGGCGATGCGCTCATCCCTGCGCCGGATGTTCCCAATGCCTACATCCTCGGCGACGGTTACGCGACGTATGAACTGGCGGGCAAGCGCGTGCGCATCGGCCCGGGCTTCCGCCAGCATACGTGGACGGAGATGCATCGGGCCCAACCGCGACTCGATGGGCTCAGCGTGTACATGACCGGCTTTTCGCCGCTGAAGCAGACGATAAAATTCTCGGCGGTCTGACGGGCGCGCCCGCGTCAGTAAATCGGGATCTCCGCCGGTTCCACACCTTCGCCGGTGACATGAAAGACGTACTTCGCCGGGGGCTCGAATCCCACGTCGCTGAAAGTGGCAATGCCATTGACCAGGGTCGCATCCCGATCCGGCGGCGGGGTCGAGCCCGAAGGTCCGGTAATGTGCAGATGCACAGTGCCCTCGGCGTTGCGTAGAATCCTGCCGTCCTGTCTCAACCGTGGCATACAGATTCACCCGATACTTCAGCCACGAGCCATCGGAAACAAGTTTGATTCGCTCCGGCGGGCTTGCCTGCAAGCGGAATTCTCCCCGCACCGTTTCGAGTGTCGCCTCGACCGGCTCCAGGCCTTCCACGCGGGCTCGAATCGAATATGGCCCGCCGTCGTTCGTCGAGATCACCCTGCTTTCGCGCTGCCCTTTTAAGCGGAAGTGAGCAGGGTGCCGCTCCGCAATCCAGCGCGCCCTGGCCCTCGATGTTGAGTTGCACCGGTCGCGACGCGTTCGTGACGGTTCGGCCCCCTGCATCGAGCACCGTCACGCGCACGCTGGCGCTGCTGTGGCCGTCGGCGAGAATCGGTGTCTCTGGGACTTCCACCTTTAAGCGTGCCGGCGGGCCGTAGATGACCAGCGTGGTGGTGGTTCCAGGCAGATTGGGTGCGCTCGCGCTGACGGTTGCGGTGCCCGCGGTCGATCCCGCACGTAAGTTGATCTCCGCGATGCCGGCCTTGCTCAACACCGTCGGATTGCCGATGAATGACGCGGCGCCTGCCACGTGAACTGCACCGGCACACCAAACGTGGATCAACATTTCCAGTCCGGGGATCGGTAATCACGGCACTCACCAAGGTGTGATCGGTTGCTCCCGCCGCCAACGCCGCCTGCTGCGCGGTGACGACAATTTGCGGAAGCGCGATGCGAATCTGATACCCGGCGCTCTCCCCCGTCGCCGCGTTGTCCCAATAAGCCGTATCCTGCTCGGGGTCATGCTGCGCACCGCGCGCGTCGGCCCCAAATCGCCAGCCGGCGGTTGCCTTGACCCATGCTATCTGCGTCTGTTCGTCATAGTACCAACCATGAGCGCCGGCACTTCGCACCAAATTTTGCCAGGAGTCCAGCTCGCGAAGGGCCTTCCCGTTGCGAGACACGCTCACGGGCCGATACGCCGTATGCAAGCTGATCAGGTAAGCCCTACGCTGGGGCATGCCAGGGTACGACCCGCGCCGCGCCCCAATGTTGACATCAATCGCGTCCCGGTGTTCGTTGACCTTAACGTCGGTCGTGGCGAACGCGCCCTTCTGGTAGTCATACGTGCGGCCATCGTCTTCGTACACCGTGTACTGCGACGCGCCCGCCGGGTAGATGTCAAGGCGGATCACTTCCAGCGGCTCCTGGCCGATGTAGGAAGTGACCGGCCCCATGGGGATGATGGCCCCGCCCTTTACCAGCAGCGGTCCTCCCGCGTACGAAGGCCAGTCCGCGATCTGCCACTCGCCCGGACTCTCCCGCCGGTGACCCGTCCAAAAGTCGTACCATTCTCCTTTGGGGAAATATACCTTCGCCTGATTTTTCGCTAGCGGCGCACCCACGCCCATCTGCGATGATTCGGAACCGCTCACGATGCTCGATCGCGCCGAGCCCACCAGCAGCCAGTCACCCAGCATGAATTGCGATTGCACTTGCTGCGCCTGGGGATCGTTCTGGTACTCCAGCACCATGGGTCGCATCACCGGCAAACCCGATTCGGCCGCTTGGTGATCCGACGAGTAAAGGTACGGCAGCAGGTGGTACCGCAGTTTCACGTAAAAGCGATTCATCTCCAGCAGGTCCGGTGAATAGAACCACGGCTCTTTGTAATACGCCCACGACTCGAGGTAGGAGAATGGAGCAAGGTAGCCGGCGTGAATTCCATCCGGCACTTCGTTGCGATCGCGCGTGCTGACCAGTGAATGTCCGGAAAGGCTGGCGTTCAAGGCGCCCACGCCCAGCGGAAAATCGGCCTCCCAAGTGAACGGCCAGCGCTGCGATGCGATTGAGGAACCGTAGCCATTGAACATGATCATGGCGCGCTCGCCCGTGACCCGCGTGTACTCTTGCATGGCGGTCTGGCTGTAGAGTGAATTGGTCACGTTGGTCATTTCGCCGGTTGAAAGTGCGCCGGAACCCCGCAGCCCCGAGTTCAGCTCCGGCGGCAGCCATTCCGTGCTCTGGATCATGCGCGGGTAAGGATCGTCCTGCTTGAAGAATTTGATGCCTTTATTGATGGCCCCGTCGATTCTCGGTTCGTACCATTTCTTGCGCACTTCGGGATCGGTGTAACCGGTCATGGGCGCCTTGCCCGATTCCCACAGTCCCATTTTGATTCCCATTGCCGCGAGCGATTTGATCAAGCCCTCGGGATCGGGGAAGCGCTTCGGACTCCAGTGCCAATTCATCGTGTAGGGGACATCTTCCCATCCGGGCTCCAAGCCGATCCAATCGAGAGGAATATCCTCGCGGCGAAACCCCTCGCCAATGGCCTGGATGCGTTGTTGCTCATCCAGGTAACGCGCTTCGTACCCGATGCCCAGCGCCCAACGCGGCACCATCAACGGTTTTCCGGTCAGGTCCGTGTAGTGGTCGAGGATGGTCTTGAAACTTGGTCCGTAGATGACGAAGTAATCCGGCTCGCCGCCACGCGCCGAGACCGAGTAGTCGTCATTGCCGGTGAAATCAAAACTATGGCGCCACGTGTTGTTCGAGTAAAACCCGTAGCCGCTCGTGCTCATGAAGAACGGGACGGTAGCTTCCTTCCAGCGCATTTCGCGCCACCAATCGAGTTTGTGGCCGCGCACATCGAGGGCGATGCGTTGGAAGCCCAGGCCATAGAAATGCTCGTCGGCGGCCATGTTCATTCGCAGCGCACTCGAGTCTCCGAACTCCAAAGCGGTTTGCTTGAAGATGATCTTTCCGGTGCGTTCAGTGATGATGAGGCCAAATGACCTCAGGTCGACGCGGACTTTCATCGTTGACGTCGCGATGGATAGAGCGTCTTTCGTGGCATTCGTTTCGATGGGGAAAGCAGGCCATTGCGCTTTCACAAATCCCCAGTGCTCGGGAAGCGATTCAGGGAATTCGCCGCTTACCGATCCACGCACGCGCAGCATCGAGGGTGTGATGAGCTGAAGGCGCACATGAACATTATCACGGCAGCGGAAGGTCAGGATATCGCCTTGGGAGGATGACAATGCGCATCCCTCGACCGGTTGCAGCGGGGCGCTAAACGCCGTGCGCAAGCTGACCAGCATGACCAGCAAAATGCCAAGTGTCTTCATGGAAAACCTCAGGTTCATACGGGGCTGGGAGTGTTGTTTGCGAGATCTTTCCTCTTTCCGGAGAAACCGCAGACTTACTGAGGATGAATCGAAACGGCGATCGCCGACGATCACGACTTCTTCGGGGCGACAGTATATCTCAGTTCAGCGCATTTTCAGCTTTGTGCCTGAGTTTCCATGTCCAGCACCCAGAGGCCATTGGGATCGGTGCCGCTGGCGGCGGAGAAGAGGCGGAGGTAGCAGATTCCCCGCGCCATTTCGAGGCCGGCCAGGTTCATCGTGTAATGGCCATCCAGCCGGATGTTGCCCACGTTGTCGTCACAGTTCCAATCGAGCGACAGTTTGTGGTTTTGCCTGACTTCCAATTGAAACTTGCGGTTTTCGTCAACGCCCCATTGCACGGTGCTCGAATCTTCGTAGGGCAAACCGCAAACGTACTGCGCCTTTACTTTGCCGTCGCTGGCGATCATGCCGCGGAAGTGGCCGCCCGCGTTATTGGAGGGCGTCAGGAAAGTTTCCGCCAGCGCGAAGTAAACGCCCGCAAAGCCGGGTTCGACGCGCAGGCGGATCTTCACGCTTCCTTTCCTGGTAAACGGAAAGTTCCAGCAAAAGCCGCTGGGCATGTCGGCGCGGGGCTTCGTGATCCGCAGCGCGGGCTTGGATTCCGGGCCGGGCTGAATCTCCGTGCCACTGGTCGCCGCCAGTTGCAGGCGGCCCGCGCCTTGGGAAAAGTCCTCGCGCGCCCCGGTTTCCAGCAGCCAGCGGGGATCGACGCGTGCAAGCCGATAATCGATGAACGACCGGAACTGCTGCTTCTTGCGGTTGGCGCGGCCATCCTCCGAGTAGGCAACCAGAATATTGTCGTCGGGGGTCTGCACCATAAACGGATAGCGCATCCCGCCATAGCCGTCCAGGTTATCGTTGGGGCCGAACGTGTTGATCTCGCGATAACCTTTCCACGTGCCGCCGTCCTGAATGGCCATGACCAGCGACTGCCGAGAATAGCTGATGCCGTCGCGGAACGGTACTCCGAATTCGTTGTTCCACGCCAGCACCAGGCGGCCGTCTCTTAAGCGCAACACGCCGGCGGGCGCATTGGAGGCGCGAAAATTGCTGTGACGGGCCTGGCTCCATGTTACTCCAGAGTCTTCCGAAAACGACTCGTAGAGAAAACCCGTTTGCGTGCGAATGATCATCCACACGCGGCCATCGTCGAGTTCCATCAGCACCGGTTCGCACGCGCCGGACTCTCCCGCCGTGCCGCCGCAATCCACGGTAACGTCGCTCCGGCACTGATTCCAGTTGACGCCGCCATCGTCCGAGTAGACCACGTAGCTTACAAAGAAGCCGATCGCACGAGTAGGCGAGTGATAGGACAGCGCCACCAGAATCCTGCCCGATTTCAGCTCGATCGCCGAGTTCAGCGCTCCGGTATAGGTGTGGCCGTAATCAATCTCGCGCAGCGGCGCCCACGTGGCAGCGTTGTCGCGCGAGGTCGTGTGCCACAGATGGCAATGCGACTTCACCACTTCGCTGGCTTTCGGCTTCGGACCTTTGGGCCAGTCGCTAAAGCGCAGTCCGAACAGATGTACCACGCCCTTGCGGCTGGTGAGCGGCAGCGCCCCGCCGGAAGTGATGCCCATGCCCGCGGCGCCAGGTCCAGGGGGGAATTCAAACAGCACTTTTCGCTCGCTCCATTGGCCCAAACCGTCCGGCGAGAAGCGGCCGCACATGGACTCGGGAATCGACGTGTCCTGCCACTGCCAGGTCTTGCGCCCTTCCGGATACACGGCAAGAAATTGTCCGTCGGGAAGCTGGATCACTGGTCCCATTCTGCCGTCAGTCTCTTCGATCTGCGGGCCCATCGCGGCACCGGACGACGCCGGGGAGTTAAACGCGGCGCCCGCCGCTCCTTCACTTTCCGGAACGGGCACGCCCTCCAACGAACGAGCAATCGGCAACGCCGCCATGATGGATGCTCCGTGCCGCAGGAATTCCCTTCGACTTTTCATGCATCTCCTTTTAGTCAATTGTTGATCCGATTCGCCCGCAACTGTGAAGGTATCACGAATCGGGACTGAACCACAGAGACCCAGAGCCACCGGCCGGAGTGGTGGAATCGCTCCATCCGCGCCTTCCTTCCTAAAACTCTGTACTACGAAAGCAAGATGGGTATATAGTGATGAATAAATGGTTATCGAGTGAACGTATGGGAAGTCCACGAAACGCCACTTCGCTCTCGGAACGTGCCGGTCGCAGGCATCCGCGTATTGCTCTAAAGGCCCGCGTGGAAAACGTGGTCGGTGGGAAAACCCTGACGGGCCGCACCGTGGATCTCAGCTTGGGCGGCATACTGGTTCTCTCGAGCGAGACTCTTCCCGCCGACTCGGCAGTGCAAGTCCGCTTCGACTTGCCCAATGGCCGCCGGTTGGACATTGCCGGTCAGGTGGTGCACTGCACGCCGGGTGTCCGCATGGGCATCAAGTTTCTCGCCTTGAGCACCGACGACCGATGGGCCATCGCGGAGTACACGGAGCAGGTCAAGCCTTATAAACGCCGCAGCACGCGCCTCACCCGGCAGTTCAAGGTTTCTCTCCGCTGGCTGGATTTTGATGGTCATTGGCATGAAGAGCCGGCGGAGACCGTTATGGTAAGTGTGCATGGCGCCATGGTGACCACCTGTGCCAATTTGAAACCCGGTGCGGACGCCATTGTTTCCTGGCCCGAAACCGGCCGGGAAGCGGAGGCGCGGGTGGTGTTTCGCCAGTTGTGCGGCTCGCACAACCTCTCCGAGTTGGGTTTCGAGTTTCTCTCCAACGACAATTTCTGGGGCCTTGACTTCCCTCCGTACAATCCCCTATGGGACATGCTCGCCGGTTGAAGACGCGGCGTAAATCTGCTTGAGACCAGCCAATCGACAAGCGGTATAATGCCCTCGCTTCAAGACACCGGGCAAAGAGCCGTCAGCACGCCGTATTGCTGCGGGAGGTGCGGTTGTGAGTTCCCCTATTTCCAGAAGGCATCTGCTCAAGAGCGCGGGGGGCATTGCGTCAGGAGCAACGCTGCTTGATGGTTTGCGGCAAACTCCGGCCATCGTCGCGGAGGACAGCCGCCCGCGCGTTCTTGCCCTCATTGGTGATCGTTATCACAACGCCGACTACATTCGAGTGGCCCTGATTCGCCTTTTCCGCGATCTGAATCTGCCGTTCGATTACACCATCAACTATGAGCAAATCTCTGCGGCGCGGCTTGCCTCGTACCGCCTGTTGGTGGTTTTGCGCGACGGCATGATCTGGCCCAATGGGTATCTGGAGCCCAACGACTACGAGTATTCGCATTCGCTGGAGAACCTGCGCGATTGGCCCAAGGAGCAGCCCGAGGCCTGGATCACGGCGGAGCAGGGAAAAGCCATCAAGGACTTTGTGCAAGCGGGCGGCGCGCTTTACGCCCTGCACAACAGCAGCCACATTTCGCTTTCTTCGCCCGACTATCGCGAGGTGATGGGTGGGGCGTACATCGATCATCCGCCGCTGCGGCCTTTCAAGGTGTCGGTGGTCAATCATGACCATCCCATCACGCGCGGCGTCCAGGACTTTGTCGTAAACGACGAACAGCATTTCGTTACGTATGACAAAGACCCGAAGTACATTCTGTTGCGTAGCGAGAACACGGACGGCCTGCGGGAAGTTTACGAAGGCAAAGATTACGGTGCTACCGCCATCGCCGGATGGGCGTATGATTACGGCCGCGGCCGCGTGGCTTTCACCGCTGTGGGCCACACGCTGCACGCCATGTGGCAGCCGCAGCATTACAAGTTGCAGCAGAACGCCGTCCGGTGGCTGCTGAAGATGGATTAATCGCGCCTTTGCACGTATCAAGAACGGGCAGTGGCGTGGAGGTCCCGCCGTCGTCCAGGTAAGGCGAACATCGCCGCGCCGCCCGACATCACTGGAACGAGGTCTATGGCCATGTCAATCGTGAAATCCGCATTTGTCTTGGCAGTCGCGATAATCACCGTGGCGTGTTCCACCGCTCCACCATCCGCTCCGGCGCCGGAGAAGCCCGCCATGTTGGGAGAGATTGTGCGTCTCGATCCCGCCTTTGACGAGTTGGTCCCCAAGGACGCCCAGCTTGAAAAGGTCGCCGGTGGGTTCACTTTTGTTGAGGGCCCAATTTGGCGGCCGTCCGGCGTCCTCTGGTTCAGCGACGTGGTGGGCAACGTGGTGCGTCAATATTCTCCTTCCGACGGCAAGGTAACGGAGATTCTGAATCCCGGTGGGTACGATGGAAAAGGCAACCTGCCCGCGGGCGGGTACAACGGTCCGAATGGTTCGACTGCGGATAAAGACGGCGCCGTGCTGCTCTGCCAACATGGCTATCGTCGCATTGTTCGCGTCAGCAAAGACATGAAGATCACCACGGTGGTGGACAAGTATGAGGGCAAGCGACTGAACAGCCCCAATGACGTGGTCTACCGCTCCGACGGGTCGTTCTATTTCACCGATCCGCCGTACGGACTGCCCAAGGGCGACGATGACCCGGCCAAGGAACTGAAATTCAACGCTGTCTTTCGCATGGCCAACGGCAAGCTGCAACCCGTCGTCAAGGATCTGGCGCGGCCCAACGGCATTGCCATTTCCCCCGATCAGAAAACCCTTTATATCGGGAACTCGGAGCCGGACCACCGGATCTGGATGGCATACGACATCGCGGACAACGGCACCGTCAGCAAGGGCCGCGTATTTGCCGATGTGACGGCGGAGAAAGACGCGGGCGTGCCCGACGGCATGAAGGTTGATTCCAAGGGCAACATCTGGGCTTCCGGTCCGGGTGGAATCTGGGTATTTTCGCCGGCGGGAAAACATCTGGGCACGATCAAGATGCCGGAGATCCCCGCGAACTGTAACTGGGGTGACGACTGGAAATCACTTTATATCACTGCCCGCACCAGCCTGTATCGGATCAAGCTGTCGGTGGCGGGTGAGAAACAACTCTATCAATGAACGCAGCGGTGGATCGATTTGCATCGTAGCGGCGAGTTTATCTCGCCACACGGCGGCGTAAAGCTGCCGCCATGCGCAGCGCGATGCCAAAGGAGCGAACATGAAACGTCGAACCTGCTTGCAGGCGATGCTCGCTGCGGGTGCCGGTGCCGCCGGCGCGCGCGCGGCGGGCGCGGGGAGTCCCATCCAGTTGCACGTAGACCTTGCCGTTGATCCGGCTCGCGAGAAGGAGATGTTGCACAACTTTGAAACCGTCTTCCGCCCCGAAGCCGTCAAACATCCCGGTTATATCGATGTCAGAATGCTGAAACTGCGCCAGACGCTTCAGGGCAGCGCGCCCGCTGGCATCAATTATCGTTTTTCGCTGACTTATCGAAGCGAGGAGTTGCGCCAGAAATGGGTCGCCTCACCCGAACATAGGAAGGTGTGGCCGACGATTGAGAAGACACTTTCGTCGAAGAATTACACTGTTCTGTTGTTTGATGTGGACTAGCGCCAGGGTGCGGGTTGAATGAGTCGGCCTCGTCCGCTCAGCCGAAACCCAGAATTGCGTATCTGGCGGACAGGCAAAGCGGGTATTCGACCCTCGCCCCCTTGGGGGAGAGGGTGGCCCGCAACCGGCGTTTTTATCAGCCGGGGCGGGACGGGTGAGGGGGTCTGAATCATGCGATTGCACGCGAACCTGGCGAAGGCACTCTGGTTTGTTCTTGCGTCGGTCTGGCCACTGGTGGCGCACGGACCTTTGTCCCAGCGCATCGCCCATACGGACCCCGCCCAATACCACACAGCCAAGGCGGTGCACGGCGGCGCGGGCCAGATGGAGTTCATGGTTCTGCTCGATGCGCAATCGCTGGATACCAACCTGCTCTTCCTGCACCGCGGCGTGTTGGAGCCCAAGGGCGGTATTGGCCACCACTTCCACAATCAGTGCGAGGAGATGTTTGTCATCTTTGATGGCGAAGCGCAGTTCACCATCGACGGACGCACGTCAGTACTAAAAGCGCCCGCGGGCGCCATCTGCCGGATGGGCCATTCGCACGCGATTTACAACGCCACGGACAAGCCCGTCCAATGGATGAACATCAACGTGTCGGCGGTAAAAGGCGCGTACGACGCGTTCAACCTCGGTGACGACCGCCGGGACGTGCCCCTTGATCCCATCCCCGTCTTCATGAGCATGCGGCTCGATCGTTCACTGTTGCGGCCCATCAGCAGCATGAGCGGCGGCAACGGAACCGTGGAGTACCGGCGCGTCCTTGAGCCCTCCGTTTTCCTCACTCCGTGGGCTTACGTTGACCACCTGGTGCTGCCTGCCGGCACTTCCACTGGGCCGCACCTGCACCATGACGTGGCCGAGGTTTACTACGTCATGAGCGGCCGGGGCTCCGTGCGCGTGGCGAATGACGCCGGCGTGATGGAAACGGCGGCAATCCACACAGGCGACGCCATCCCCATCCAGCTTAGCGAAGCGCATGCGTTTGAGAACACCGGCAGCGAGCCCTTAGAGTTCATGATCATCGGCGTGTCGCGCGATAGCAGCCACAAAATCGATACAGTTGATGTGCAGGATGTGTCCCGGAAATGAACGGGAGGGATGCCATGGTACGCCAAGCCTTAATGGTGGCCCTGGGTGTGCTGCTCCTAGCAACCGCAGCCTCTCATAGAGAAACGGTCATCGTCGCGGTCATTCCGTGGCTCGTGCTGATCGTCCCCGCCATGTGGCTCTTGGCCAGGCTTTGGCGCAAACTGCGGCGAAAGCGGTCGGTTCCTCCGCCAACCTCAGCGGTCGCACCTTGAAAATGGTCGGCACGCAAGCGCTGCGTACTTGCAGTCGGGAGCCGCGGCACATCCGCATGGACTTACGACTTGCATTCCTGTACCCTCCTTCCTTTCCGCAAGGGCGGGGCGATATCTAACGACACAATCTGGGAGGGTTTTTCTATGATGCGAATCATTGCGCTTTCGGGCGCCGCACTTTTGCTGGCGGTGTTGTGGGTGAATGCGCAAGCGCCAACCTCGAATTTTAACGGCCTGGGCACGACGCTGGATAATCTTTCACAGCTTTCCCATGCCCAGTCGCGATCGATCACGGCGGAGAATCCCACCGGTGAAAAAGGAAAGGGCGGCATGGCCACGGAGGGAACGAACGCTGCCGCGGCGCGGGACCTCGGACAGGGCTGGAAGGTTTCGCCCTCGGTCAACATACCTGCCAAGCAAACGGTGGTGCTGGCGGAAATTCAGGGTTCGGGCGCCATCCAGCACATCCGCATGGGCGCGCGAGGCACGTGGCGATTCTCCATTCTGCGCATGTATTGGGACGGAGAAAAAGCGCCTTCGGTGGAAGTACCGCTGGGCGACTTCTTTGCTAATGGATGGGGAACTTATGCGGCCATCAATTCCGTACCCGTGGCGGTGAATCCCACGAACTCCTTCAACTCGTTTTGGGAGATGCCCTTCCGCAAGTCCGCCCACGTCACCATCGAAAACATCGATGACAAGCCCGTCAGACTGACTTACCAAATTGACTACACGCTTACTGACGTTCCCGCCCAGACCGGGTACTTTCACGCCCAATTTCGCCGCACCAACCCGCTGCCGTACAAGTCCGACTATGTCATTCTGGATGGCGTCAAAGGCTGGGGCCAGTATGTGGGCACTTACATGGCCTGGGGAACACACAGCAACGGCTGGTGGGGCGAAGGCGAACTGAAGTTCTTCATCGACGGCGACGGCAAGTTTCCCACCATCTGCGGCACGGGAACGGAGGATTATTTCGGCGGCGGTTTCGGATTTGAGAATCGTGCGACGAAACAATACCAGGAATACAGCACCGCCTACGAGGGCTTCGCGCAGGTGATCCGCCCCGACGGCCTGTGGCAATCACAGGAGCGCTTCGGCATGTATCGTTGGCACATTGAAGATCCCATCCGCTTCGAGCGGGACCTGAAGGTCACCGTCCAGGCGCTGGGCTGGCGTCCCGATGGCCGCTACCTGCCGCTTCAGGACGACATCGCTTCGGTGGCCTACTGGTACCAGACGGAGCCGCACGCCCCGTTCCCGCCCCTGCCAGACAAGGACAAACTGGAAGTGGATTAGGCCGTCGTTACACAGCCAGCCGCAGCGTGACGATTTCCCACGGCTTGATATCCAACTCCAGTGCGCCTTGAGCGCTCACGGCGAGGGGCCGCGGCTCCTCTTCGATCAGGTTCGTCATCCACGCCTGGCGGATCGGCCGGGCAAGCCGCACCTGGGCGTGGGTGAATCGGCCCTCGGCTTCGTAGAACCGCAGGGCCAGTGAACTGTCGTCTTCACTCTTCTTCAACGCCGTCATGATCAGGTTGCCGGGCTCGAGGCGCAGGAATTCTGCAGCTTGAGGGCAGTGGCTTCTCACCCTCAGCTTTGCCTGAGGCCACAAATGCCAGCAGCGGGAAGTTGAACGCAATGCCTTCGCGATATCGTTCGCGCCAGCCGCCGCCGTGGGGATAGAGCGCCATGCGAAAGCTGTGGTCGCCCGCCTGGGTGAAGGAGTACTCCGGGTTCCACGCGATGCTCTTGCGCGTGGAGAGCAGCGCGTGCTGCAGCACCGGGTACACCACTGGGTTGTCCGTCTGGTCGGCGAAAAGGTGCACGCTGCAGTTCGACGCCGCCAGGCACCCGAACCTCTGGAAGCGGTCGGAGGAGGCGTCAATCCAATTGATGGCTTCGCGGAAGGGCAGCGGCCATTCCCCGCCATTGAGCGTGGAGTTAAACGATCCGCGCACCAGCGGCGGTAGCAGGGAAAAGTCCAGCTCATCCTTTCCCATTTCCACCGTACCGAATGGCGCCTCGTAGCTCAGTCGGAAATCGTGCGGCAGGTTGATGGGAAACGCCACGCGCAGTTCGCGCGACGGTGTGCCGTCCCAATCGCGAAGGTCAACGTCAATCTCCACGCGGTCGAGTTGGTGATAAAGCCGGAAGGTCTGCTGCAAGCGGAAATGCTTGAACTGTGCTTCGTACAGGGCAGCGCCGTAAACCCCTCCGTGGTCGAAGTTCGCCGCGCGAAAGTCGTGGTGGCTGGTTTTCTCGAAGTCCTGCATCGTGACGGCTTCAATGTCGTCCCACGCGTTCCCGGGGGCGTTGAACTGCAAGACTTCGCCGCCGAAGAATTTGTCCGTCTTGAGGATTTCTTCCTTCAAGCGCTTGTCGTAGAGACTGGCCAGTCCGCCGGCGCCTATGACGGCCCTGAGCGCGTCATTTTCAATCGTATTGTTGCCGACCGGTTCGGTCGGTGGCTGCGGTAAATTCGATGCTTCGCAGTGGTAGGTTTTGTAACCTACCGATGGAACGTCGTCAGCGACAAAGGCGATTTCACGCTCCGCATCGCCCGTCGCACCACCGGCGAACTGATAGGGAATTTGCTTGCCGTCGGAGTCGTGCAGCGTTATTGAAGGCGAGCCTGAGATTGGCACGCGGCAGCGCACCACGTCCGTCCGCCGCCACCCGAGCGGGTTGTAGACCACCACGGTGGAGAGCGCTGTGGACGTTTTCGTAACGTTTCGAGTCACGTGCGCGCAGGCGCTTGCAATCAGCTTATCTGCGAGTTCACGCGATTTGAGGTACGACTTGATGTAGACGCGGTCCGTCTCCGTTCCCTTGTTGCCGCCCCAGCCATGGTCGGGCCAACAGTTGGCCTGCCAAGCTTCTTTGAAGATCTTTGAAGGATAACCTGACTGCCCGGTCTCGGACGTTCCCGTGTCGGCCTTGGGGCCGGCGGCATCCGTAGCGCCGACCTTAAGATCGGCACCTGCCGGGCTTACTCCAGGCATGACCTGCATCAGCCCCGCATACAATCGCTCCGCCGCCAGGATGCGGTTGTGGCCCTCGCGGCCCGCCAGCAGGCCCGTGCGGTGTCCGGGATCGTCGTAGTAGACCCAATTGAGCGGCCACTCGCCTTTCACCGTTTGAAGCTCAGGATGCTGGCCCGTAAAGTCGTCCAGCGTCTCCCGCGCCTGCACAAAGCGAATGCGAGGCGGCTTGATCTGGCGGCCGGGCTGACCACGGAAGTGCTGATTCCACGCGGCCGCAAAGCGCTGCATCGCCGCGTTCTGTCCGTGCACATAGGCCGGGAACGACAGCGGCGGCGGCAGGTAGTCCTGGTTGAAGTCAAAGATCATCTGCGGCGGGAGCTTTTGCGCCGCGTAGTAGGCCTCGCGCTCAGCCGCGTATTGCAGCCAGCCCTGGTTGCCCTTGGGATTGATCAGCGGCTCGGCATAGCGGATCGCGAAGACAAAGACTTTCGATCCGTCCGGCGCCTCCCAATTATAGAAGCCCCACGGGAAGCGCCCTTGCAGCACATACTTCACGCCCGCTTTGGCCAGAATTTGCGGCATCTGCAACGTCATGGTGGGGGGATCGGTTTTGCAGTAGTGGATGGAGTCGCAGCCGGGGAAGTTCTTGTGCAGCCAACGCCGCCCCAGGTAGAACTGCCGCACAAGTTTTTCCGGGCCCACGTGCCCTTCGAGGTTTTCCACGTAGCTTGCTCCCCACACGAACTTGCCTTCGCGGGTGAGCCGCAGCATCTCCTCGCGCCGTTCCGGGTGGCGCTCCAGGAATTCCATCAGGTAGCAGACGCATTCCATGGAATAGCGGAAGTCGGGGTCTTTCTTCATGATCTCCATCGCCGGCAAAATCAACTCCGCCGAGCGGTAATCCGCGGTGACCTTCTGTGTGTCGAGCCAGCCGAGGTCGTTGTGATTGGTGGTGAGCAGGTCGAATGTCCCGCCATCGAAGTAGGAGTGGTACGCCGCCACTCGCAGCCTGCGTATGACGTTGAACCCGGACTGGCCTTCGCTGACCGTGAACTCAAATTCCTCATCCTCGTAAGCGGCGGGAATCCAGATGTTCTGGCGGAGCACTGACCGCGCTGGCACGGTTTCGAGCGCCACCGTGCTGAGGACTTTTCCCTCGCGGGCAATTTGCAACCGGGCGCCGCGAACCTCCGCGCCGGGATTGATGACCTCAATGGTGGCGGACTGCACCGGCATGTCGCCGTGGGCGTCGAACATCAGGTAGGTGGAAAGCTCGAACGTGCGCTCGTGCGGGCGGGCATAGATTTGGATCTTGCCCAGGCCTGTGCCCGAGCGCCCGGCCTGCGGCCACACGTCTTCGATGGTGACGCGCACGGAGCGGGTCTTTTGCGGCTGCGGGAACGTGATGATCTGGAAGATCGTGGAGTCGATCATTTCGGCACTGGCGGAGGCGCCTCCACCCAGCGTGCAGGTGACTTTGTGCGGAGTTTGCATTCTGCCGCCGCGCGTGTAGGGATCAAACACAATGTCATACGGAACCGGCTTGGGCAGCAGCCAGACTTCACCGACCGTCATCTCCTGCGGGTAGTCGACCTGCAGCCAGGCGCCGCGAGTCTCCCCGTCCGTTTCCCAGTTGGCGTTCAGGTTGGGACCAAAGACGCGCGTTGGGCGATAGCTGAACGGCGTCGCGGTGCTGACCGACGAGGCAGTGGGCGTCGCCCCCAGCCTGCCGTCCGCAAGATTGGGATTGTCCTCGCTGCCACCGTCCGCGGCCATCAGCGGCAGTGGCGCCGGCAGGGTCGGTAGGCGTCCGGAGGCCCACGCTGTGGCCAGTGCTCCACTCGTTTTCAAAAAGTTGCGCCTATCCATCGGGTTCCTCCCAGGTGAAGTGCGGCAAGTGCCGCTGAAAGCGGAATTCTCGTGTGCATTTGACACTATTCCGCACCGGACTTTGCATCTGGACTGCCATAGCCGATTGAAACGAAGGCCGCGCACGGTTCGTGCCACGGCCATCTTGGCCGTGCCGGAGCATGGGCAGGATGCCCATGGTACGAAGCAATCGTGCCGCCGCCGGGCGGACCGATCGATTGCAGATGGACTCAAGCTGCGCGCGGTTCGTACCACGGCCATCTTGGCCGTGCCGGAGCATGGGCAGGATGCCCATCGTACAAAGCAAGCGTGCCGTCGCCGGGCAGACCGATTCTTGGCACATTGGGGTGGAATGGAACGGACGGATCAAGCTTGAGCAACGAGCCACGGGCGGCATTTTGTCAATGCCAATCTCGTCAACTGGCGGGCGGCGGCGCGGTGGATTCCCGAATCTGGAGCGTTGACTTCAGCAGAATCTGTCGCGGCCCGGGTTCAGAGCCGTTACCAGTCGAGTTCATCGACTCGACGAGCAATTGCATGGCGCGTTTGCCCATTTCGTAGGTGGGTTGCTGGATGGCAGTGAGCGCCGGGTTGGAGACGGCGGCCCAGTCCGAATCGTCGAAACTCAAGATACTGACACGCTCCGGGCAGGGAACTTTCAATTCCCTGATCGCCTGGAGTATCCCCAAGGTCATGCGATTGTTCAGCGTGAAAATCGCCGTCGGGGGTTCCGGTGAGTTCATCAGAATCAGTCCGAAATGATAACCGGAGTCGATGCGGGAGTTGCCCTCTGTCAAGTATTCCTGGCGGATGGGCAGGTTGGCCTCCTGCATGGCTTTGCGGTAGCCATCCACGCGATCGATGATGGTGGAGTGCACGACGCGCCCGGAAATGACCGCGATCCGCTGGTGGCCCAAGCCGATCAGGTAGCGCGTCGCTTCGTAGGCCGCCTCAAAGTTGTCCGTCACCACACACAGCACATCGGCCTTGATGGGAACGCAATCCACGTACACGATCGGGCCATATTTGCGCAACAGAATCTCGCGCGCCGTGTAGCTGTCCGAGGGCGCAAGCAGGATGCCGTCCACGCGCTGGGCATAGAGCGCATTCAGGCGCTTGATTTCCAAATCCGGCTGGCCGTTGGAGTCGCACACCATGATTTCGTAGCCGTTTTGGCCGGCCACGTCCTCCACGCCGCGCATGACCTCGACGAAGAAGGGGTTGGCAATGTCCTGCATCACCATGCCGATTATGTGGGTCTTCCCCAGGCGCAACCCGCGCGCTCCGGCATGGGGTCGAAAACCCAGAGCTTCAATGGCATCCTGCACGCGCTTGGTGAGTGGGGGACTGACGTTGCCCTTGTTATTGACGACGGCGGACACGGTGGAGATAGAGACGCCCGCGAGGCGAGCAACGTCCGCCATGGTATAAACGCTTCGCTCCACCATAATCTTCCCTCAGGTGCTCAGAACCGCGATGAGCTTTGCACCGCTCGCAGATTTAGATGACTCAACAAGCTGACCGGCGTTACGTGCACACCATATCACCGTTTTCAGCTCTTGAAGACTCCGAAGCTTTAACCTTTCGATCTCGATTCCCGCCATGCTGTGAGTGTAATCCACTGAAAGCAAATATGATATCTTCACGTCACTTACCCTACGAAGGGCATATCATAACGTTACAAAAAATTCTTGACAAGCATATTTCAGCCTGTTAAGGTTGCGCATGGCTTGGTAGTCAATATTCGTTATCCGGTTTCCTGCTGCTGAACGACTTTGGCCCGATCTCGGGCAATGATATCCTTTGCGTCTGGTATCTGTGGGGTCTCCATTAAACACTGAACGCGGAGCATTAACTCCGCCTCCCAACCCTATTGCCCCTCAATAGGCGATTAGATCGCTATTCCAGGAATGAGAGGAGAACTCACCTATGAAACTTGCGAAGCAACTTGGCTTGCTTCTGGCGCTTTGTTGCGCGCTCCCGCTTGGGGCGCTGGCGCAAACGATGGGCGGTTCCATTATCGGAACCGTGACCGATCCCAACGGCGCTGTGGTGCCGGCGGCCAGCGTCACCGCGACGGACGTCAAAACCGGTGTCCAGACCACCCTGCAAACGTCGCAAGCCGGCATCTATGCTTTTCCCCTCTTGAAGCCGGACCCTTACACCATCACGGTGAAACAGAACGGATTCAAGACGGTCGTGCGCGAAGGCATTGAAGTCCGCCTTGCGCTCACCGAGACCATCGACATCAAACTGGAGCTGGGCACCGTTCAGCAACAGGTGGAAGTGAAAGGGCAAGCGCCTGTATTGACCACCAACAATGCCACCATCGGCATGAATATGAGCCCCCAGACCCTCGATTCGTTGCCGGTGTGGTTTGGCGGCAGCATGCGCCTGGCGAATAACTTCATCGGATATATGCCCAACGTCCAGAGCAACGATCAACAAACCTTTAATGGTAGTGTAGGCCGGGGCGCGGAAGTGATGATTGACGGCGGCAGCATCGTCAGTCCCGAATCCGGTGGCATTTCGTTCTATTTCCCCGGTATGGAGCCCTACAGCGAAACCAGGGTCATTACCTCCGGCGCGACGGCCGATTATGGCCGGACGGGCGGCGGCATCGAATTGTTCACCACCAAGTCCGGGACCAACGATATTCACGGTTCCATGTTCTATAACTTTGAACGGCAAATCTTTAATGCCAACTCGTGGTCGGGCAATCAGAACACGACGGCTGCGAATTCTCCTGTTTCGGCGCGATTCAAACCTATGCCTGCCGTCCCAAAGTTGCGTTACAACGATGAAGGCGGGTCCGCCGGCGGCCCCGTTTACATCCCCCATGTGTACAATGGCAAGAACAGAACCTTCTGGTTCTTCACTTGGGAAGGTTATTGGCAGCCTGCGGTGGTAGCCCAGAATCTTGGCGAGTCCGTACCACGGCGGCGGAGATTCAAGGTAACTTCCAGGGTGCCGTGCCCGCCGGTATCATT
Source organism: uncultured Acidobacteriota bacterium (assembly GCA_963719115.1). Taxonomy (GTDB): domain Bacteria; phylum Acidobacteriota; class Terriglobia; order UBA7540; family UBA7540; genus Bog-366. Next base: position 73,569 of record CAVRBF010000082.1, read on the forward strand.
CCCACCGGGGAACTCCAGCAACAACCCCGTGGATCTACGACCCTGCCACCACCGCGAAGGTGTCCGGCAGCCTTTTGGTACGTCCGGCGCTTACAACATCATTCCCACCAGCCGTTTCAGCACCATCTCCAAGAATTTATCTCGCAAGGCATCATCGCCTGGCATCGTCCCCGATTCGGGCTCTGGGGGAGCCCGGTTGGCGACTACTATTTCAACCAGACGACCACTGTGACGGATAAAGATTGGTCGATCAAGATCGATCACTCCCTGGGAACCAAAAGCCACTTTGCGTTCTTCGAGACGCACCGCTTCGAACCCAGCGCTCTGGTTCAGTATCTGCCGGGCCCGCTCAGCAACGGGCTGGTGAGCACCACTGATCCGCACCAATTCCGCGGCAGTTGGGACTGGGTGGCCAACTCCCCATGTGGTCCTCCACTCCTGGTGGAGCGGTGACTTCGACAACCAGCAGTGGAATAACCCCTTGCAGAACGGCTATGGCTGCAAGTTGGGCTTCACCCAACTTGCCTGCGGGACCAACGCTGACGCCACACCTTACGTGAGTTTTACCGGGGGTTCCACCACCTACACGGCCTGGGGCATGAACCAGGGCAAAGTCAACAATGGCGGCCAGCGTAATCACATCATCATGGAAGGGCAGGACCTCACTTGGACCCGTAACAAGCACGAATTCAAGATGGGCTGGCAGGTTCGCCGTTCCGCCACACTGAACAACGACTGGTCCGGCACCAATGGAACTTACAACTTCAACTCCAGATGCCGCATTGACTTCTGTGCCAAGCTGTACCGTCATCCACCGGAAGTACCACCACGGGAGATTCCTTTGCCAGCTTCCTGCTGGGCGACGTCAGCACCGCCAGTCAGTCTGCTCTGCCCATTTTTCAGGCGAATATCCGGTATGCCTATACGGCCGGATACTTCATGGACACCTGGAAAATCCGTCCGAACCTGACGTTCGATTTGGGCGTCCGTTACGAGGTGCCCATCAATTGGCACTACGTGAACGGGACTTACAGCGCCTTCAGCCCACGGCGATCAATCCGGCGGCCGGTAATCTCCCGGGCGGCATGATTTTCATGGGCACGGGACCTGGTCATATTGGCGCGCTCCGCCCCTATCCCACCGATTTCACGTGACATCGGACCCCGCCTGGGCTTCGCCTGGCAGGCAACCCACAATACCGTCATTCGCGGCGCCTTCGGCCTCATTTATGAGGGTGAAGGCAATGGCGATTGCGGATGCACGGACGGTTACGGCGGCGGCACGTTCTCCGAGGTCAGCCCCGACGGTTTGGCTCCCGCGTTCCAATGGGACGTGAACCCCAACGGCACCCCCGGCAACTACGCACAAGCCGGCTTTGCCGGCGCTTCGCAGGTTCCCGGCGTCGATAACTTCGGCGCGGGGGGGCCCGTTTACATGGGCCCGAAATGGGGCTACGCTCCACGGATCTACGATATGAATTTCACCGTCCAGCGCCAATACAAGGGCTGGCTCTTTCAGCTTGGCTATCAAGGCCAGCGGACCCACAACGGCATCTCCGGTGACAACCTGAATACGGTGCCGGCCAGCGTATTTGTATCTCATGAACACACCGACCGCTCTGTCGGGCAGTCGAACCTTGAACCCAACAGGCATATACGATCCCGGCGAAAACCAACCTGCTCTCCAAAACCTTTACCGACCCGACGTACGGTCTTAGAGCTTGAACGCCGTAACGGTTGCACAGCAACAACTGACGCTGGAGCCCTCGGCTATTACGCTACCTTCGGGCGAATCGCAGCCTGAACTCATCTTGTGCGGGATGGGCGACCTGTTGGACCACCGGTGTGGAACCAATGCCGCACTTTGGCAGTCTCTCCGCACCTTCCCACAGATGGGGGAAGGGGGATCGAGAATACCAGAACGATGGTAACGGCTGGATATCCTACGATTCTCTCGTGCTCATCGTCGAGCATCGTTTCGGTGATCTGAACCTGGAGACCAGCTACGTGCGCTCGAAAAACCTTAACAACGATAGTGGTATGCAGATTTTTGGAAGTACCACGGTGTTCAGGCGAATCAGGATCCCATAACTCTGCTGACAACAAGTCGTTCGCGAACGAGGATATACCGAACAATGGTCAACTTCACCTTGAGCTATCAATTGCCCTTCGGCAAGGGAAAGAAATTCCTCGGTTCCGCCAATCCCATCGTCAACGGTTTCTTGGGCGGTTGGACGCTGGCGGGCTTGGGACAGTATCGCACTGGCACTCTGATCGAGACTTGTCAGCCCCACCAACAACGACTCTAACCTCATGGGCTGGCAAATTACCAAGGCGGACGACACGGGAGCCGCAATCAGGAACCGCATTGCCGACAGTTCGCTGGATCCCGACAATCCAACCCCAGCAAGCGCTGGTTCACCACCACCACCAGCGCCGCGGCTGTCACCACCTCCAACCCCTTGGCGTAACCGGTAGCGCTGCTTTCGTTCAGGCGCCTCCGGGCACGCTGGGCAACGCATCCCTCTACCAGAATCAGTACCGGCAACCGTGGTACCGGTATGAGGCCGTCTCGCTCAACAAGTTGATTGCCATCTGGGGTGAAGGCAAGGTCAGCTTGAGGTACACCCTGTATGTCGCCAACCCATTCCAACGGACGGGCTTTGGCGGTATCACCAGCGGCAGCAACACTTCCAGCTCCATCAACAGCTCCAACTTCGGACGGCCGACGGGCCCGGCAGACGGCGCTCGCCAGATGTCCATGGGCCTGCGGCTGTACTTCTAACCACCATCAACCCGAATCCCCGGGGGACAGGTAATCCCCCCGGGATTCCGCTGTAGCAAGCGAACGGTTGTTTGACAACTTTGTAGTGCACACGTTGGGGCCGATTCTCTCTCCGGGAATCGGCCCTTTTTTTCCTTCCGGCAGGATGGGTGCTGTCCCTGCTCATAGTTCTGTCAACCTGAGAGTTCTGTCAACATGAGAGCGCTGTCATCCTGAGCCTGGCTCTTCAAGGCGAAGGACCCTTTTCATTTGCACGTAAGAAGCACGGCGCACCGGCGCCGTGTCGCAGCACCGCCTGCTGCGGTGCGCGTGGGTAGAACGAAATACGGGGGTCCTTCGCTCTGAAGAACGGAGCTCAGGATGACAGGGCGTTCGATGGGTGGAGAAAGGCAAAGATGGTCAAACGCGGCACGGGCGCGGCACGGGGGCGGCACGGGGCGCCATTGGAAACAGTGGCGTCGGCGCTTGGCACCCTCCAGAAATCACCACGACCGATGCGTCGGCTTGTCATCCCGAGCGCTTCCCACCGCTGTCATCCTGAGCCTGGCTCTTCAAGGCGAAGGACCCTTTTCATTTGCACGTAAGAAGCACGGCGCACCGGCGCCGTGTCGCAGCACCGCCTGCTGCGGTGCGCGTGGGTAGAACGAAATACGGGGGTCCTTCGCTCTGAAGATCGGAGCTCAGGATGACAGGGCGTTCGATGGGTGGAGAAAGGCAAAGATGGTCAAACGCGGCACGGGCGCGGCACGGGCGCGCCACTGGAAGCACTGGCGTCGGCGCTTGGCACCCTCCAGAAATCACCACGACCGATGCGTCGGCTTGTCATCCCGAGCGCTTCCCACCGCTGTCATCCTGAGCCTGGCTCTTCAAGGCGAAGGACCCTTTTCATTTGCACGTAAGAAGCACGGCGCACCGGCGCCGTGTCACAGCACCGCCTGCTGCGGTGCGCGTGGGTAGAACGAAATACGGGGGTCCTTCGCTCTGAAGAACGGAGCTCAGGATGACAGGGCGTTCGATGGGTGGAGAAAGGCAAAGATGGTCAAACGCGGCACGGGCGCGGCACGGGGGCAATCGAAGGGCGTGTCGGTTCCTACGCCAGATCTCCCGCCTCGATCGTTAGTTTCACGAGGGTGAGGAATTCCGCCGCGGCTCGGCCGTTTATCAGGCGGTGGTCGGCGGCCAGCTTGACGTTGACGCGAGGACGGAGCGCCACCTGGCCGTCCACCACCGTGGCAACGGTTTGCACCGATCCAACCGTAATAATGCTACTATGACCTGGAAAGATGATGGCGTCGAACGAATCAATGGGCAACATGCCCAGATTGCTCAGCGCCATGGTCGCGCCGCCCAGTTGATCCGCTCTTAGCGCGCGCGCTTTGACGCATGCCGTCATTTCACCGATCTCCGCTTGCAGGCTGGCAAGGCTTTTGCGATCGGCATCGCGGACCACGGGAAGTTGGAGTTCGTCACCAAAGCTCATGGCCAGCGCGATGTGGACGCGGGGCGACCGCACGATGCGCTCAGCTTCAAGCTTCGCGAGAAACAACGGGTGCTGCACGCACGCAAGGGCCATGGCCTTCAGGAAAATGGCGTCGTAGCTGACCTTTGCTCCACCTTTTGCGCTCTTCTCGCGGAGTTCGATCGCCCGCGCCATATCGATCGACGCGGCGATGGTCAGATGGGGAATCTCGCGCCAGCTCTTTTCGACGGCGCGCGCCACGGCCGCTTGCATTCGCGAAAGCTGTTCAGCTCCGGACGGTGCGCTGGATGCCGCCGCGGGTTGGCCATGGGCGCGCTGCACGTCTTCACGGGTGATAATGCCTCCGGCGCCCGTGCCCTTGAGTTGACCAAGGTCCACGCCAAGCTTAACGGCGAGGTTGCTCACGATGGGGGAGATGCGCGTCGGTGTTAACGGTGCGGAGGCCGCTGGTGACCACCCCGACGCCTTCGGTGCCGCCCCTCCTGAACTAGGAGGGGAGCCAGCGAATCCCCTCCTCGCGTGAGGAGGGGTGGCGCGCTAGCGCCGGGGTGGTGCCGACATCAGCTTGGTGTGGCGCCTCTGTCTGAGGTCGCGGACGAAGCGCTACCTCTTGCTCAGCAGCGCGCTCGCCGATGACGCTTTCACCCGCTTGTCCCACGTATGCCAGCACGTCGCCGGTCCGTGCCATCGCGCCGGCCGGCACGCGGCATTGCAGCAGCACGCCCTCGGCGGTCGATTCCAGTTCCGCCACCGCCTTGTCCGTTTCGATATCGGCAAGCACGTCGCCGCGCTTGACGCTGTCACCCACCTTTACCTTCCAGGCCAGGACCTTGCACTCATCCACCGTCGTGCCCATGTCCGGAAGCTTGATGGCAATGATCATTGGCGTCACCCCACCACCTTGCGAACTGCCGTCGCGATGCGCTCCGCATTGGGCCGATAGAGGTTCTCCATCGGGGGAGCGAAGGGAACGGGGATATCCGGTGACGCCACGCGAGTCACCGGCGCGACAAGGTAATCGCTCAGGGATTCGCCCAGGTTCGCGGCGATGTCCGCGCTCCAACCTCCCTGTCGCGGACCTTCTTCCACAATCACGGCGCGGCCGGTCTTCATCACCGAAGCGTTGACCAGTTCCCAATCGAACGGCACCAGGCTGCGCGGATCGATGACCTCGGCGCTGATGCCTTCCGCCGCCAACTGTTCCGCCGCCGCCAGGGCGCGGTGCAACATCAGCAGCGTGGCGACGATGGTGACGTCGCTGCCTTCGCGCCGGATGATTCCCTTGCCCAAAGGCACGGTGTAATCCTCGTCCGGGATGTCGCTCGAGGCGTCCACCGTACCCGATTCGGCGCGCGCGCCCTTCGATCCGTAGAGAAGCTTGTGCTCGAACATCAGCACCGGGTTGTCATCGCGGATGGCCGCTTTCAGCAACCCTTTGGCGTCGTAAGCCGTGGCCGGAACGACAATCTTGATGCCGGGTACGCTGTACAGAATGGCTTCGGGATTCTGGCCATGCTGGGCGCCTCGTCCCGTTGCTCCCACGGGCGCGCGCATCACCAGCGGCACGCGAATCCTGCCGCCCGACATGTAGCGCATCTTGGCGATCTCGTTCACAATCTGGTCCATCGCGCAGAAGAGGAAGTCGCCGTACTGAACGTCCACCACCGGCCGCATTCCCATGATGGCCGCGCCCAGCGCTGCGCCGAAGAATCCCGCTTCCGACATGGGCGTGTCGATGATGCGCTGGCGAAAGTTCTTCTCCAGGCCCAGCGTCACCGTGAAGGCGCCGCCCCAGCCGCCGCGAATGCCAATGTCCTCGCCCAGGCAAAACACCGTTTCGTCGCGAGCCATCTCTTCCTGCAGCCCTGCGCGTAGAGCTTCTGCAATCGTCAGTCGAGCCATGAGTTCCTTTCCTACACGTACAGATCGTTAAGCGCGTCCTCGGGAGCCGGATCCGGCGCCGCCATGGCGGACTTCACCGCCGCTTCGATCTCGGCATCGATGTCGCGCCCGACCGCGTCCAGATCAGCTTCCGACGCAAGCTGGTTGGAGAGGAGGTGCTGGCGAAAGCGCGCGATCGGCTCCTGTTCAAGCGCCGTCTTGCGCTCGTCCTCCGGTTGGTAGTTGCACGGGTCGCGCCGCGAGTGGCCGGTGATGCGGTAGGTCATGCACTCCAGCAGCGTCGGGCCTTCACCGCGACGGGCCCGGCTCAGCGCTTCCTTGGCGGTCTCGAAGACCTTCACCACATCGTTGCCGTCAATGGTCACGCCGGGAATGCCGTAGCACGCAGCGCGATCGGAGAGCTTCTTGACTCGCACCATCTCGAACGTTGGCGTTGACGCTGCGTACAGGTTGTTCTCAATGACGTAGACTACCGGGAGCGACCAGATGGCTCCCATGTTGACGCCTTCGTGGAAGGCACCTTCATTCACAGCGCCGTCGCCCACAAAGCATACGACGGCGTGCGGTTGCTTCTTCATCTTGAACGCCAGCGCCATGCCGGTGGCCATCGGCACCGCTCCCGCCACAATCGCGATGGCCGGCGCCATGCCCTTGTCGAGATCGCCGACGTGCATGGATCCGCCCTTGCCCTTGCAGCAGCCCGTGGTCTTGCCGAACAGCTCGTGGAGGATGGACTCCACACTCAGCCCGCGCGCCAGGGCGTGTCCGTGCGGCCGGTGCGTGCTGGTGATCACGTCGCCGGTTCCTAGCGCGCTACAGACGCCCACGGCAATGCCTTCCTGTCCCTGGTACTGGTGAATCGTGCCGGGCATGACGCCTTCCAGGAACAGGTACTTGATGCGCTCCTCGAACTTGCGGATCAGGAGCATCTTGCGATAAAGCGCCAGGAGGAAGTCCTTTTCGTATGCCATTCACGGTCTCCGCTTGATGTCGGCTGGAATCAGGCCGGCTCGCTCAGACCCGCGTTGCGCGGCGCTGTGCGTGCGTGGCCCACGGCCGAAGGTCAGTGTTGGTTCCTTGCATTGGACAAAGAAGGCTACTAGAACGGCGGGAAACCGTCAACCTCTGGACGGCTCTCGTTGCGGGGTCGTGGAATGCCGGCTTCGCCGAGTTTTGCCGGGCCGTTCCCTTGACCTGCCCCTGGCCGACCTTGGTTATTCCGCTACGCTCCGCCACTGTCGGGTGCTGCTCAGGAATTAATCTAGAGCATTTCGGTTAAATTGTCTTATAATCCCTTTGCTAATAGCCTTGGATTACCGTGCTCATGGGTTTTTCGGATTGGCAACGCAGTTTGAATCGGAAGATTCACTGATGAATGCACTGCGCACGCTTGTCGTCTTCAGCATTGATGGCCAGCGGTTTGCGCTTCGTCTGGCAGTCGTGGACCGGATTGAGCGGATGGTGGAAATCACGCCTTTGCCCAAAGCGCCGGAGAACGTCTTGGGCGTGGTGAACCGACAGGGCCAAATTGTTCCTGTTTTCAACCTCCGCCGCCGCCTCCGCCTGCCCGAGCGCGCCGTTGATCCACTCGACCAACTGGTGTTCGCCAGGACTCAGCATCGTTCCGCGGCGCTCGCGGTGGATGCCGTGGAAGGGGTCATGGAGGCCACCGAGCGCGATCTGGTTGCATCTGACGCCGTTCTGCCCGGACTCGAAATGCTGGAAGGTGTTGCCAAACTCAGCGACGGGCTGGCGCTGATCCACGATCTCGACCGTTTTCTATCCCTTAAGGAGGAAGCCGCGCTTGCGGAGGCCATGCGGGCCCATGACTGAAACTCTCTCCGCCTCGTTACTCCCGCTGCTCAGCGATTTCCTCTCCCGGCACCTAGGTCTGCACTTTCCGCCCAGCCGCCACGCCGACTTGGAGCGCGGAATTGGCGCCGCCGCTGTGGCCTTCGGATTTGAGGATCCCGAGGCCTGTGTGCACTGGCTACTTTCCACGCCGGCGCTCAGTCGTAGCCAAATCGAGACCCTGGCCAGTGAGTTCACGGTGGGCGAGACCTACTTCTTCCGCGAGCGCCCGACGTTTGAGGCGTTGGAAACGAAGGTCTTACCGGAATTGCTCAAATCCAACTCTGCCCATCGCCGCCTGCGGATCTGGAGCGCCGGTTGTTCCACGGGCGAGGAGCCCTACTCGCTGGCCATAGTCTTGGCCCGCCTGATTCCAGATTTCTCCCTGTGGGACATTTCCATCCAGGGGACCGACATTAATCCCCACTCCCTGGAAAAGGCCACCGCCGGCATCTACACCCCGTGGTCATTTCGTGATTGTCCGGGCGGAATTGCCGAGAGATTCTTCCGGAAGCTGGATCGCGGGCGACTCGAGATCGCTCCCGAGATCCGAAAGATGGTTGAATTCTGCCATTTCAACCTGGTAGAGGACGCATATCCCGCTCTGTCAAACCCGAATGGCGGACTCGACCTTATTTTGTGTCGCAATGTTTTGATGTACTTTTCGTTGGCGCAGGCAAAGAAGGTCATTGCCCGGCTCCACCGCCGTCTGCGGGAGGGCGGTTGGCTGGTGGTCAGTTCCGCGGAGGCCTCGCACGTTCTCTTTGAGAGTTTTACGACGGTGAACTTCCCCGGAGCGATTCTTTACCGTAAAGACCGCCACCCAACGCCGCCCATGGCGTTGGTCGATGCTGCGTGGTACAGGGAACTGCCTCCCTTGCTCCCGGCGTTTGCGGTGGTGAGCCCCGGCGATGAGATCCCGCCGATTCCCACGCCGCAGTTCACGATTCACCCAGAGAGTCCGCCCTCGCCAGCCGGCACGAGCAAGGCACTCGTCGAGGAGCGGCGCGACGGGCCTCAGGAATCTCCGGAGGCGCCGGCGCTCCCGCCGCCCGGCGACGCCAACGCCATGATGTTGGAAGCGCGCACGCTGGCAGATCAGGGACGGCTGGTTGAGGCGCTGGAGTGGTGTGACAAAGCAATGCTGGCCGACAAGCTCGACCCGCGTTCCCATTACCTTCGTGGCACCATTCTTCAGGAGCAAGGTCAGGCCGGCGAGGCGGTGCTGGCGTTCAAGCGCGCCGTTTATCTCCACCATGACTTCGTCCTCGCTCACTTTGCCTTGGGAAACCTGGAGCGCGTCTTGGGGCGGGCGCGGGAGGCGAGGAAGCACTTTGCCAACGTCAAGCGGTTGCTCGAAAACTACCGCCCGGAAGAGGTTCTTCCCGAGGCGGAGGGTATGACGGCGGGAAGACTCAAGGAGATTGTCGATTTTCGATTGACGATTGACGATTAGTCATTGGTGATTGGTGATTTGTGATTGGCGATTGCGGTTGGTGATCGGCGACTGGTGATTGGCGATTGAAGGCGGTGGCGTCGTGATTCTTGAACTGGGAAGCGTCGAGTGCGAACGATTGGCTGGCGGCTTTCCGGCGTCAAGCTAGTATTCTAGGGGTCTGACGTGGCGCTCATAATTGCCAATCACTATTCGCAAATCGCTAATCACCAATGCCTCAATCACAAATCACCAATCACAAATCGCCAATGCTTCATGGGTTTGCTATGAATTCGTCAGCTAAACGTTCGTTGGACTGGGCTGAGATCCATCGCCGGATGGATGCGATCGAGCATACGCTTGAGCTCGGATGGAAGCCCAGTGGGGAACGCAAACAGCGTGTGCTGCGGGAGCGGGCCGCGGCCCTGTCCAGAGAACCGCTCGGCGCGGAGCCCACGGGCGAAACGCTGGAGGTTTTGGAATTCCTCCTTGCCCACGAGCACTACGGAATGGAGTTGAGGTACGTTCGCGAGGTCTATCTGCTCAAGGACCTCACGCCCCTACCGGGAACGCCGGCTTTCATTCTCGGAGTCGCCAACGTGCGCGGGCAGGTGCTTTTGATCGTGGATCTCAAGCGGTTATTCGATCTGCCGGATCGGGGGCTGACGGACCTGAACAAGATCATTATTGTGGAGGCACCCGGCGTGGAACTCGGCATCCTGGCCGACAGTGTACTGGGTCTGGTGACGGTGCCCGCGGCGGAGATTCAGCCCGCTCTTCCCACGCTGACGGGTATCCGGGAGGATTTTCTGCGGGGAGTGACCCGCCAGAGTATGGTGTTGCTGGATGCCAAAAAGCTCCTTTCTGTTCGAGGGCTGGTAAGAGTTGAGTAAGGAGTGACATCTCATGAGAAATTCCTGGTCGGTGGGAGCAAAAATCAGTGCAGGCTTTGCATTAGGGCTGTTGATCCTCGTGGTGGTTGGCGGCGTGGCTTACCGGGGTACAAGTCTCCTGATTACGAACGCGCGCTGGGTCACGCATAGCGACCAGGTGATGATTAACCTGGAGCGACTGCTCTCCCTGCTGCAGGATGCGGAGACGGGACAACGCGGTTTCATCATAACCGGCGCGGACAGGTATTTGGACCCCTACCACAACGCGCTGCCCCAGGTGCAATCGACTATCAGTGAAATCAAAAACCTGACGGTTGACAATGCCGACCAGCAGCGGCGCATTGAGGCCGTGAGTCCAGTCATCGCACGCAAGCTGGCCGAGCTTCAGGAAACCATCGATCTGCGCCGGCAGAAGGGCTTGGGGGCGGCGACAGCCGTGATTTTGACGGATCGCGGCAAGAAGGACATGGACGAGATTCGGAGCGGGATCAACGACATGGAAGGTGAGGAGCGCGGGCTGCTACAGGTTCGCACGGCAGAGTCCGAGGCGAGTGCGCAGAGTACCCGCTCCACCATTGTGTGGGGAACGCTGGCGGGGCTGGTGCTTCTGGGCTTCACCAGCCTGCTGGTGACGCGGAACATTGCCCTGCCGCTGCGGAGAGTGGCCGTGGCCGCAGAGGCCATGGCCGAGGGTGACGTGGCCGTGACCTTGTCCACCGACCCCCGGCAGGACGAAGTGGGAGTGGTGATCCGGACGGTGGCGAGAACGGCGGAATCGCTGCGCCAGTTGGCGCGTGCGGCAGAGAAGATCACGGCCGGGGATTTGCGTCTCAAGCTGGAGCCGCGCTCGGAGAAGGACGTGTTGGGGAAGGCCTTTGTGGTGATGACGGAACGCCTGCGGCAAATAACCGGTGAGATAAAAGAATCGGTGAATGTGCTGAGTACGGCCGCCAGTGAGATTCTGGCCACCACCACGCAAGTGGCCGCCGGGGCTACGGAAACGGCCACGGCGGTCAGCGAGACCACCACCACCATCGAAGAAGTGAAGCAGACGGCGCAGGTTGCCAGCCAGAAGGCCCGGTACGTGTCGGACACGGCGCAGAAGACGGCGCAGATTTCGCAGGTGGGCCGCAAGTCGGTGGAAGAGACCATCGAGGGGATGAACCGGATTCGCGAGCAAATGGAGTCGGTGGCGGAAAGCATTGTGCGGCTGAGTGAGCAGGGGCAGGCCATCGGTGAAATCATTGCCACCGTGAACGATCTGGCCGATCAGTCGAACCTGCTGGCGGTGAACGCGGCCATCGAGGCGGCGAAGGCGGGAGAGCAGGGAAAAGGCTTCGCCGTGGTGGCGCAGGAAGTGAAGACGCTGGCGGAGCAGTCCAAGCAGGCGACGGCGCAGGTGCGGGCTATTCTGGGTGACATCCAGAAAGCCACGGGCGCGGCGGTGATGGCGACGGAGAAGGGCGACAAGGCGGTGGAGTCAGGGGTAAAGCAATCGACGCAGGCGGGTGATTCCGTGCGGAGCCTGGCGGAGAGCATCGCGGAGGCGGCGCAGGCGGCGCTGCAAATCGCCGCTTCCGCGCAACAGCAGTTGGTGGGGATGGATCAAATCGCTTTGGCGATGGAAAACATCAAGCAGGCGAGCGCACAGAATGCGGCAAGCACCAAGCAGGCGGAGGTCAGCGCGCGGAACCTGCACACGTTGGGGCAGAAGCTGCAAGGGTTGGTGGAGCAGTTTCAGGTATAGGTGGGTGGGACGATTATGACAACAACTTGGTCTGTGGGAGCAAAAATTGGCGCCGGCTTTGGGCTGGCGTTGGTCATGTTGGTGTTTATCGGGACAATTTCCTACCGAAGCACCGACACTCTGATCGGCAATTCCGAGTGGGCGATGCACTCGGATGAAGTGCTGGCGAATCTCAGTCAGCTATTCTCGCTCCTTCAAGACGCGGAGACGGGACAGCGCGGGTTCCTGCTGACGGGTGAGGAGCGGTACCTTGAGCCGTATACCACGGCCGTCCCGCGCATTAATGCGGCCATTGCCGAAGTCAAGAGACTGACGGTCAACAACGCCAACCAGCAGCGACGCCTGGAGTCTCTGGATGCGCTGGTGGCCGCCAAGCTCTCCGAACTTCAGGAAACGATCGATTTGCGCAGGCAAAAGGGACTTGAACCCGCCGTGCAAGTGGTCCTGTCTGACCGAGGAAAGAAGGTCATGGACGATATTCGGGTGTTGATGGGCGCGATGGTCGGCGAGGAGAAACAGCTCCTGCAGTTGCGCACCCAGGAATCGGAAGCCAGCGCCCGAACCGCCAAGCTGACGATCATTATGGGCAGTCTGGCGGCGTTGATCGTTTTGACCATCACCAGCCTGTTGATCACTCGAAACATCGCCTGGCCTTTGAAGGAAGTATCGCGCTCGGCGGAGGCGATCGCCAGCGGTGACCTTGCTGTTGGCGTGATGGCGACGACGCGGGAGGACGAAGTGGGTAATCTGGTGCGGACTTTCGCCCGCATGACGGCGTGGCTGCGGGGGATGGCGAAGTCTGCGGAGCTTATCGCCGCCGGCGACCTGAATGTCTCCATCGAACCGCAATCGGAGAGGGACATCCTGGGCACCGCGTTCCTGGCGATGACACAATCTCTCCGGCAACTCACCAAGGCCGCCGATACGGTGGCGGGGGGAGATTTACGGGTGGCGCTGGCGCCGCGCTCCGAGAAGGATGCGCTGGGGAAGGCGTTTGCCACGATGACGGACCGGCTGCGGCTGGTCACCGGTGAAATCAAGGAATCGGTGAACGTGCTCGGCACGGCCGCCACCGAGATTCTGGCTACCACCACGCAGGTCGCCTCCGGGGCCACGGAGACGGCCACGGCGGTGAGTGAAACCACCGCCACCATCGAGGAAGTCAAGCAAACGGTTCAGGTATCGAGCCAGAAGGCGAAGTACGTGTCGGAGACGGCCCAAAAGACGGCGCAGATTTCGCAGGTGGGCCGCAAGTCGGTGGAAGAGACCATGGACGGGATGAACCGGATTCGCGAGCAGATGGAGTCGGTGGCAGAGAGCATTGTGCGGTTGAGCGAGCAGGGGCAGGCCATCGGCGAAATCATCGCCACCGTGAACGATCTGGCCGATCAGTCCAATCTCCTGGCGGTGAACGCGGCCATCGAAGCGGCGAAGGCGGGAGAGCAGGGGAAGGGCTTCGCGGTGGTAGCGCAGGAGGTGAAGACGCTGGCCGAGCAGTCCAAGCAGGCGACGGCGCAGGTGCGGAGCATTTTGGGGGACATCCAGAAAGCCACAGGCGCCGCAGTGATGGCAACGGAGAAGGGCGACAAGGCCGTGGAGGCGGGAGTAAAGCAATCGACGCAGGCGGGGGATTCGGTGCGGGGCCTGGCGGACAGCATTGCAGAGGCGGCACAGGCGGCGCTGCAAATCGCCGCTTCCGCGCAGCAGCAGTTGGTGGGGATGGACCAGATTGCTTTGGCGATGGAAAACATCAAGCAAGCCAGCGCGCAGAATGCGGCAAGCACCAAGCAAGCGGAGGTCAGCGCGCGGAACCTGCACACGCTGGGGCAGAAACTGCAAGGATTGGTGGAGCAGTTCACGGTGTAGACATGGACAAGAACGAGCAGGAATTCTTAAGACGGTTGCGCGAGACCTTCCGGGTGGAGGCGGAGGAGCATCTGCGCGCCATGGAGTCCGGGGTCCTGCAATTGGAAAAGGGTCTGCCCGCAGCGGAACAGGCAGCCACGGTGGAGGTGGTCTTTCGGGAGGCGCACAGCCTGAAGGGCGCGGCACGGGCCGTCAGCCTGACGGAGATGGAGTCTGTTTGCCAGGCTTTGGAAAGTGTGTTTGCCGCCTTGAAGCGGGGCGAACTGGACTCTTCGCAGCCTCTGTTCGATCGGATTCATGCAGCGCTCGCGCTCATGAATGATTTGCTTCCCACCGGAAGTGCCGAACCGGGCATCGAAGAGCGGGCTCGCGCAACGAAGGCTGTGAGGGAACTGGGCGAAACGCTGTCCGGAGTCACTCCGCCTCCCCATCCGGCTGCGAGTGGGATTCCGCAGAATGCGGCGGTGGAGGCCACGCCGCTGCCCGCAAAGCCGGAAGGGCCAGCGCCGGAGTCGGCGGCAGCGCCTCCGCCCGGAGCCAAGGACGCCTTGCCCCTGCCGGAAACGGTACGGATTTCGACGGCCAAGCTCAACTCCATCCTGTTCCAGGCGGAAGAATTGGTGGCTTTGAAACTGACCTTGGGGCAGCGCGCCGTCGAGGTTCGGGACGCCATGGTGCTGGCGACGACATGGGATCGGGAGAAGGCCAAGATGAAGGCGGACCTGCGCACCGTCTTCCGCGGGCTGGAGCGAAATGGCAAGGGGAACGGCCACGGGGGCGCGGGGGAACGTCGGGCGGAACTGACGTCGTCGGCTGCGCGGGTGGCAGCCTTTTCCCAGTGGAGTGACCAAGCCGTGAGGTCCATGCAAACCAAACTCACCGCGCTGGGGAAATCCGTCGAGCAGGACCACCATGCCTTTACCCTGATGGTGGACCGGCTGCTGGAGGATACGCGCAAGGCTCTGATGTTGCCTTTCACGTCGTTTCTGGACGCCATCCCCATGCTGGTGCATCGACTCGCCCGGGACGGCGGCAAAGACGTGGATCTGGTCGTGCGCGGGGGCGAGAGCGAAGTGGACCGGCGGATTCTGGAGGAGATGAAGGATCCCCTGGTGCACCTTTTGCGGAACTGCGTGGACCATGGAATTGAAAAGCCGGCGGATCGGCAGGGCAAAAACAAGCGGCCCCGGGGTGTCATCTCCATTACCATCGCGCAGAGGGATGGCGGCAAGGTTGAAATCGTGGTATCGGACGACGGCGCGGGAATTAACCTGGCGAAGGTGCGGGCCGCGGCGGTAAAGTCCGGCGCGGTATCGGCGGAGGAAGCCGCCAAGTTGGACCACGCGGCGACGGCCATGCTGATTTTTCGCTCGGGCATCACCACCAGCCCGCTGGTTACGGACATCTCGGGCCGCGGATTGGGGCTGGCCATCGTGCGGGAGAAGGTGGACAAGCTGGGAGGAAGCCTGGCGGTGGAAACGCATCCCGATGTGGGCACGACTTTCCACATCACGCTGCCGCTTACGCTGGCGGCCTTCCGCGGCGTCCTGGTGCGCGTTGAGGAACAGATGCTGCTGGTTCCCTCCGCCGCGGTGGTCCACACGCTGCGGCTCAAGCAGGACCAGATCAAAAGTGCGGAGAATCGCGATACCATGGAGCACGGGGGTAAAGCCGTCTCCCTGGTGCGGCTGGGCGACGTTTTAGGCATTGCCCGGAAGCAGGTTGCGGATCAAGAAGAAAAGTGGGTTTACGTCCTCGTGCTTGCCGCCGCTGAGCAACAGATCGCCTTTTCCGTGGATCAAATTGTGGAGGAGCAGGAAGTGCTGGTGAAAAGCCTCGGCCAGCAGATCCCCACGCTCAAGAACATCGCCGGCGCCGTGCTGTTGGGCAGCGGCAAAGTGGCGCCCGTGCTGAACATTGCGGATTTGATGCAGTCGGCGCTGACGGTCCGCCCGGCACCCGCCGGCCAGCCGGGCGAAGTGAAGCGGGATAAACAGCGGCTGCTGGTGGCGGAAGACTCCATTACCACCCGGACGCTGCTCAAGAGTATTCTAGAGTCAGCGGGCTATGCAGTGAAAACGGCGGTGGATGGCGTTGACGCGTTGACCACGCTACGGGCGGAGGAATTCGACCTAGTGGTGTCGGACGTCGATATGCCGAGGATGAACGGCTTCGGTCTCACTTCGGCGATTCGTGCCGACAAGAAGTTGGCGGAACTGCCGGTCGTGCTGGTGACGGCGCTCGAGTCGCGCGAGGATCGTGAACGCGGCATTGATGTCGGCGCCAACGCCTACATCGTCAAGAGCAGTTTTGAGCAGAGCAATCTTCTGGAAGTCGTGCGGCGGCTCGTTTAGATGACTGCTGTAGCGGCGGTCGGAGACGGCCGCCTGGAGCTTATACATATTCGACGACCTCAACGATGAAACGAGCAGGAGAAACGACAATTAAAGTCTCCGCCCTCGCCCCCTTGGGGGAGAGGGTGGCGCGACACCGGCGTTGTCATCAGCCGGGAAGCGACGGGTGAGGGGGTCAGGAACCGTGCCACCATTGCGGCCCTGCCGCCAGAACTGTTCCCGCGAACGGAGTGCGGAGCCGAGCGGGTCATGTGGGGCAAGTACTGACCCATCGGTCTGGGATGGCCGCAGGGGTCTATTTTCAAGCCCCAGCGTTGTCAACGGAATGGAGTGCCCTGCCGGGGTCACGCACGGCGGCGCGGGTTGGAGCCGGTCACGTTGGGGACCCCCTCACCCGTCCCGCCCCCGCTGATGAAAACGCGGGCTGCGGTCCACCCTCTCCCCCAAGGGGGCGAGGGCAGAGACGACGATGCGCAACCCGCGAAATGTAGAAACCCGAGGGCGGCGGTCTCCTACTGCCGTCGTCGATCGGAGTTCGACGCTACAAGCGTGAACGTGCGGTATCAAGTCCTTTTGCGGAGAATAAATGATAAAAGTGCTCGTCGTCGAAGATTCGCCCACAGCCAGGGAGTTGTTGAGTCACATCATCGCTTCCGATCCGGCGATGAAGGTGGTCGGAACGGCGAATGATGGGGAGGAGGCCCTGGAAGCGGTCCGGCGGACCAAGCCCGACGTGATTACCATGGACCTGCACATGCCGAAGATGAGCGGCCTGGATGCGGCGCGGCGAATCATGGAAACCAACCCCACGCCCATCGTGGCGGTCAGCGGGACGTGGGAGCCGGCGGAAGCCGCGATGACTTTTCGCGCTCTGGAAGCGGGAGCCCTGGCGGTGGTTCGTAAGCCCTCCGGCGCCGGCCATCCCGACTATGGAGAAAGCTCCGCCGAACTTATTCGCACGGTCAAGGCGATGTCGGAAGTTCGGGTGGTACGGCGCTGGGCGCGGTACTCCGCAGCGGCGAACTCGCTTCCCGCCGCGGCGGCGCCCGAGACCGAATTGAAACCCGGCACGGCGGAGATCCGGCTGGTGGCCATCGGGGCATCGACCGGGGGACCTCTGGCGCTCCAAACCATCCTCACCGCACTGCCAGCGGATTTTGTCGCTCCCATCGCCGTTGTGCAGCACATCGCGCCGGGATTTGTCCAAGGGTTCGCGGAGTGGCTGGGCCGGTCGCTCAAACTCAGCGTGGCCATTGCGACCCACGGAGAGAGGATGGTTCCGGGGCGCGTTTACCTGGCGCCGGACGGAGTGCAAATGCAGGTGTCGGCGCCGGGAAGGATCATATTGACGACGGATGAACCGGAAAGTGGCCTCCGCCCGTCTGTTTCCTGCCTGTTTCGCTCGGTCGCCAACAATTTCGGTGAGCACGCGATTGGGGTTTTGCTGACCGGCATGGGAAAGGACGGCGCGGAAGAGTTGACGCTGATGAAGCAGAAAGGTTCGATGACCATTGCTCAAGATGAGGAGAGCTCGGTGGTTTACGGCATGCCCGGCGAAGCGATTCGACTGGGCGGCGCAACCTACGTGCTCGCGCCAAGTCGCATTGCCGCGGCCTTGCTGACCCTGGCGCACCAGAGGGAGATGCCGCAATGAATTCACCTGCAACCGGGCGCGACTCCGCCATTGAAATCCTGGCGGTGGAGGACAGCCCGACGCAAGCGATGAAACTCCGCTATCTGCTGGAAGCGGAGGGTTACACGGTGAGGACGGCCACCAATGGCATGGAAGCCCTGGCCAAGCTCGCCGAGAAGAAGCCCACGTTGGTCATCACCGACGTCATGATGCCGGAGATGGACGGGTTCACGCTTTGCCGGGAAATAAAGAGCAGCGATAAGACCCATGAGATCCCCGTGATCCTGATGACCTCGCTCTCCAGCCCGCGCGACATTCTGAAGGGCCTGGAATGCGGCGCCGACAATTTTATCCGCAAGCCCTATGACACCTACCACCTGCTGTCGCGGATCAAGTCCATTCTGCTCAACCGGACGTTTCGCAGCTCGGAAAGGGCACAGTTCGGCGTGGAGATTTACTTTCTCGGACAGCGCTACTTTGTGACGTCCGAGCGGCAGCAGATTCTGGACCTGCTGATTTCGACGTACGAAGACGCCGTCAATTTGAATGAAGAACTGCGCGTCAAGCAGGAGCAGTTGGCGGAACTGGCGCAAGAGTTGGAGAGAAAGGTCGAGAACCGCACCATGGGGCTGAGGGCGGAAATCGCCGAACGCTACCGGGCGGAGGAGAAGCTGCGCGAAAGCGAAGAGCGATACCGCGACATCTTCGAAAACGCCAATGACCTCATCCACAGTTTTACGCCGGACGGCCGGATTGTTTACGCCAATCGCGCCTGGAAGGCACTTCTCGGTTACTCGGACGAGGAAATTGCCGGCATGAGGATTCAACAGATCGTGCACCCTGACGGCGTCGAGGCCTTCAATAGCCAGATGGAGCGATTGTTCCGGGGTGAGACCGTCGATAAAGCGGAGATTACCCTGGTGGCCAAGGACGGCCGGAAGATCCTGGGTGAGGCGAGCCGGACCTGCAAAATGGTGGATGGTAAACCGACGGTCGTCCGCTCGATCATTCGCGACGTGACGGAAGGCCGGCAACTGGAGGAGCAGCTTCGCCAGACACTGAAAATGGAGGCGATTGGACAGCTCGCCGGAGGAGTGGCGCACGACTTCAACAACCTGCTGACCATCATTTCCGGCTACGGGCAAATGCTGGAGGAGAAAGTGAGCCCGGAGGATCGCGAATACCTGGTGGAGATTCTCAAAGCCAGTGATCGGGCCGCCACTTTGACCCGTCAACTGTTGGCCTTCAGCCGCCGGCAGATTTTGGCACCCCAGGTTCTGAACCTGGATGAGATTGTCGTCAACATGGAGAAGATGCTCAAGCGGCTGATCGGCGAGCATATCGAACTGGCCACCGTTCTGGCGCCGAACCTGGGAAGAGTTAAGGCCGATGCCGGACAAATCGAGCAGGTGATCCTGAACTTGTGCGTGAACGCCCGCGATGCCATGCCCGAAGGAGGAAAGATTACCATCGAAACGGCAAACGT
Source organism: uncultured Acidobacteriota bacterium (assembly GCA_963719115.1). Taxonomy (GTDB): domain Bacteria; phylum Acidobacteriota; class Terriglobia; order UBA7540; family UBA7540; genus Bog-366. The sequence continues at coordinate 93,000 of CAVRBF010000082.1, forward strand.
CGATCTGGACGAGGCCTATTCCCGCACGCATTCGACGGTGGTGCCCGGCCGTTACGTCATGGTGGCGGTCAGCGACACGGGACACGGGATGGATAGTGAAACCCTGAGCCACATCTTCGAACCATTCTTTACCACCAAGGAAAAGGGGAAGGGGACGGGACTGGGGCTTTCCACCGTCTACGGGATCGTCAAACAGAGCGCCGGCAACATCTGGGTCTACAGCGAGATCGGGAGGGGCTCGACGTTCAAGGTCTACCTTCCCCGCGTTCAGGAAGCGGCAACCGCGGCGGCGGCCGCGGCCTCCGCTCCGGAATCGATCAGCGGAACGGAAACGGTTCTTCTGGTGGAAGACGAGGTGGCGGTGCGGTCACTGGTTCGCGAAACCTTGCATGCCTACGGGTACAACGTTCTCGAGGCGCAGGGGGCGACCCACGCAATGGTGATTTGCGAACAGCACACCGGCCCCATCCACCTGCTTCTCACCGATGTGGTGATGCCCCAGATGAGCGGCAAGGAACTGGCCAAACAGTTGGCGCTGGTGCACGCGAACGCCGAGGTGCTCTTCATGTCCGGATACACGGACAATGCCATCGTCCGTCATGGAGTGCTGGACGGCAACACCAACTTTCTTCAGAAGCCCTTCACGCCCAAGGCCCTCGCCACCAAGGTGCGCGAGGTTCTGGACGCGAAACGGAGAGAGCACTGAATGGCTGCCGAGGCGATGGCTTACCGCTTCGCCTCGCCCGTGGCGGCGCCATGGAGCTTTACTTCCACCTTTTCTTCCAGGCTGTCGTAGTACGCCTTCAAAATGGCAATGACCTCCGGCCGCGAGTATTCGGAGGGAACGGGCTTGCCCTCGCTCATCAGCTTGCGTAGCAGCGTACCGGATAGCAGCAGGCGCGCGCCGCCCTTGTAGTTGCCATTTTCGTCAATCACCGCCTTGCTTTCGTGCGGGCAGGTTTTCATGGAGGCCATGCTGCCGCATTCGTAGCAGTAGAACGTCCAGTCCATGCACAACGGGCGGAGCTTCAGGGCGTCCGTGGGAATCTCCTGAAAGATTTTCTGGGCAATCAAAGGGCCCGTAATAATCGCCCACGCCGGCGTGGTCGCGGCCCACTATGAGGTGCGTGCAGCCGTAGTTCTGGCGGAAGACCGCGTGCAGCAGGGCCTCACGCGGACCGGCATAACGCATCTCCATGGGATAGCCGCCTTGAATCACGCGGTCGCGGCGGAAATACTTGTTCACCAGCGCGTCAATGGCCTTCACACGAACTTCCGCGGGAATGTCACCAGGCTTCAGTTTGCCCACCAATTGGTGGACGTAAACGCCGTCGCACACCTCAATGGCGATCCATGCCAGGTAGGCGTGCGAGTTGTGCATGGGGTTGCGAAGTTGCAGCGCCGCCACGGTGCTCCAGCCGCGCTCGTCGAAGAGCTTTCGTGCTTCCGCGGGCCGCTGGTAGATTCCCTTGAACATCTCCGGGTAATACGATTCGGAGAGCACCTTCACCGGACCGGCTAGGTTTACCGGCCCCTGTTCCATTACCTTCTGCACCCCCGGGTGGGCGGGATCGGCGGTGCGGAAGATCTGTTTGCACTCATATTCTTTGTCGATCGAGTACTTCTCCCGCACCTTCATAGTGCCCATGAGCGATTGGGTTTCCGCGTCCCACAGCGCCACCTCTTCTCCAATGTTGATGGAGCCCGCCAAATAGGCCTCGGTGGAAAGGGTGATGGGAATGGGCCAGAACAGTCCCTTTTTGCTCGGCAGGCTGAAGGTTTCGCAGCAGCCCCGCCAGTCGTCCTTTCCCATAAAGCCTTCCAGCGGAGTGAAGGCGCCGATGCCCATCATGATCAGGTCGCTCGTCTCCCGTGTGGTCATGGGGACCTTCTTAAGCCCTTCGGCTTTCTTGCTCTCCTCCTCCCGCGCTGAGCCCTCCAATAGACGTGGCGTTAGTTCATCGCTCCCGTGCGGGAGAACCAGCTTGCTCATGAAAACCTCCAAGAAGAATCGTCGGCTTCAGCCCAGGCGCCGCCTGCCGGCGCTCAAGATTCGAAACTGGAAACTCGAAACTGGATTTTCGCAGTGAAATTCGAGGTTCGTTGTTCGGTCGCACCTGCGGCAGCACGCCGCGAAGCCGTTGGTCGGTTGAACTGTCCTACGTTAAAGCCCCAACCTGAACATGATAACCGCCGGCAGGCAAAGATGCATAGACCCGATCACCGTGATTCCACCACTGTTACCCCATCACCGTTACCCCATCACCGTCAGCACATCATCGTCAGCACATCATCGTCAGCACATCATCGTCAGCACATCATCGTCAGCACATCATCGTCAGCACATCACTGTCATCCTGAGTCCCGCACTTCAGGGACGAAGGACCCCGGTATTTCGTTCTACTCAGGTGCCGCGGGATACCGCGGAAGCACGGAGGCGCTCGCGCGCTCCACCTCCTACGAACAAATGAAAAGGGTCCTTCGGCCTGAACTACGGCCTCAGAATGACAGGGTTGCTGGTTGGGTGCTGCAATTCGAAAAGACGATGTGCGCCCGAATCACGGTCGGACCGGCAGAGCAAGCATCTTCCCAATCCGCGCGGCCAAACCTTCGGCCATCCATTCGAAGCCCAGGTCGTTGGGATGCGTCCCGTCCACCAGACCATCGGCGCGCGACGGCCCCAGCAAATCCGTGCCCTCGACGATTTCAAGATGCCGGTCGCCGTCGGCAATGCGCTGGGCGGCCACGGTGCGGATCAGTTCGCGCATACCCTCCACCCGGATCTCCGGCGTCCACGATTCGCGAACCATGTAGATGGGAGTGATCACCAGAATCGGGGTCGGCGGATGAGCGTCGCGGATCACTTGCAAAAACGGCGCGTAGACTTTGGCGAGCGAATCCACGGTGGGGTTGTTCTGTGCAAAATCCAGCACAAATACCGAGGCCGGAATGCTGGCCACGGCGTGCGCCAACTCGGTTTCACCCAGACCGTTTCCTGAAAATCCCAGATTCACGAAATCCAAATTGAGCATCCTGGCCAGAATGGCCTGATAGCTCATGCCGGGCCGGCTGGCGCAGCCTCCCTGCGTGATCGAGGTTCCGTAAAAGACCACCGGCCCACTCGCCGCGAACGGCTTGGCGGGAAGGATGTGCGCGTCCGTATCGAGTCCGATTCCCAGAACCTTTGCGGGCATGTAGAGCGGGAGGTAGAGCGTAATCTCACGGTCCACGCGCGGCTGGCCTTTGAAGTAAGTGTATTCAACCGTCTTGCCCGGAGCGGAATCAGGATTGGCGATGGCTGTGCCGCTATACACGCCGTCGGCGTAGAGGTCCACGCCCGACTGTCCGAAGGCGTGCATGTTCTTCATGTCGGGCTTGTGGGGATATTCGAGGCGAATGGCGAGCAGGGAAGAGTCGGTTCGAAAACGAATGCGGCCGCCGCTGGGGTCCTGCGCCAACCCCCAAACCGCGGGACGATACGTGTCCTTTAGCTTCACGGGCAGGCGATAAAGCTCACCGCCGTTTTCGCCGTACCAGGGAAGGCCGTTGACTTCGATGTTCGTCGCGGGCAAGGTAATCCATCGGACCGGAGCGTCCGCCGCCACGAGTGGGCACACGCACGCTGCGAGTAAGACCAGCACAAGCAGATACTTTTTTGTCATGTTCGGGACTATAACAGGAATTGCGTGGGGGGAGTTTGCGAAAAATACCGTTCTACAGGCCTCGACTGCGCCGTACTCGATAGTCATGAATCACACGCAAAAAACAAAAGCCCTGTCATCCTGAGCTCCGTTCTTCAGAGCGAAGGACCCTTTTCATTTGCACTTAGGCAGCGCCGCGCGAGCGCGCCGTGCCGTAGCGCGCAGCATGCGGCGCGCACATGGGCACGATGAAATACGGGGGTCCTTCGCCCTGAAAATCGGTCTCAGGATGACAGTTTTGTTGGTTGGGTGCTGCGATTTCGAGATCCTGCTGGGCCGAGTGAAATCGCGTTACGCCGGCACCACATCCCCTTCGCCGGGCGCCAGAAACAGATTGGCTTCCAGGCCGTGCTGACGGGTGTAGAGATCATAATACCGCCCGCCCAGTGCGAACAGTTCCGCGTGGTTGCCGCGTTCCACCACGCGTCCCTGCTCGACCACCAGGATCTGGTCGGCGCGGCGGATGGTGGAAAGCCGGTGGGCGATGACGAACGTGGTGCGGCCTTGCATCAGTTGACTCAAGCCTGCCTGGATCATGGCTTCCGATTCCGAGTCGAGCGAACTGGTGGCCTCATCGAGAATCAGGATGCGCGGCTCCGCCAACAGCGCGCGGGCGATGGAAAGCCTTTGCCTCTGCCCGCCCGAGAGCTTTACGCCGCGCTCGCCCACGACGGTGTCAAATCCTTCGGGAAAGCGTTCGGCAAACTCATCCACCCGCGCCGTATGGCAGGCGAAGAGAAATTGCTCTTCCGTTGCCTCCGGCCGGGAGAACAGGATGTTCTCGCGAATTGTGCCGTCAAACAGGAACGACTCCTGCAAGACCACGCCCAACTGCGAGCGATAAGTGTTCAGGTCAACTTTTGCCAGGTCCACGCCGTCCACCAGCACGCGGCCCGTTGACGGCGTGTGGAAGGCGCAGAGCAGGCTGATGATGGTGCTCTTGCCGGAGCCCGACGACCCCACCAGCGCCGTCACCGTTCCCGGTTCGGCCAGGAATGACACGCCGTAAAGAACTGGCTTGCCCGCAGTGTAAGCGAACTCCACGTCCTCAAAGCGCACCGTACCCTCAATGGGCGGCATTTTTACGCTGCGCCCCGGAACTTTGTTTTCTTCCATCTCCGCCATGATCTCGCGCGTGCGGTCAAGGCCAGCGAAAGCCTCCGTCAACTGCGTTCCGATGTTCACGATCTGGAACACCGGGGCGATCATGAAGGCCAGGAACATGTTGTAGGAAAAGTAGTCGCCTACCGTCCAGGTGCGGTTCAGCACGTCATGGCCGCCCAGCCACATCACCAGCGCCGAAACCACGCCCAGCGCGGTGGTTGACGCCGAGGAGAGCACGCTGGTCATGGTGAGTGACTTCATCACGTTGTTCAGCAGGCGCTCGACGCCGCCGGAGAAGACGCGGGCCTCGCGCTCTTCCGCATGGTAGCCTTTGATGACCCGCACGCCGCCCAGCGACTCGGTCAGGCGGCCGGTCACTTCCGCGTTGATCTTGCCGCGTTCGCGAAAGATGGGGCGAATGACCCGGAAGCCGTATTGCAGGATGACGACAAATATGCCCGCTACGCCGAATACCGTGAGCGTCAGCCGCACGCTGCGATGCAGCAGATAAATGAATGCCAGCACGGCGGTCAGCGTTCCGCCGGTAAAATCCACCAGGCCCGTGCCTACCAGGTTGCGCACGCCTTCCACGTCGGACATGATGCGAGAAACCAGCGCGCCCGTGCGGTTCTCGTCGTAGTAGGCGACGGAAAGCAGGCCCACGTGGCGTTGCACTTGCCGCCGCATTTCGGCGATCAGCCGCTGGCCGGCGACCGAAAGTAACTGCGTCAGCGAATACGAGGTGATGGCCTGCACCACCATGGCGCCGAAAACCAGGGCGATGATTCGCCCCAATAGCTCCGGGTGGGGGTGCACGGGCGATAGCACGGTATCCAGCAGCGATTTGCTGGTGTAGGGCAGCACCAGTCCAGCCACGCGGTTGATACCCATGAGAACCAATCCACCCAGGATCAGCCATTTCCGGGGCGCCACCAGCGCCCGGACCTCCGGCCACAACGATTTGAGGTCGGGCAGGCGCTTGGGCGGCTCTCCCTGCGCCCCATGCACAGCGCGCGTGTGCGACGTGCGCTCCGCCCGCGCTCCCATCCCCATTCCGTGGCCCCGAATTCCACCCATGCGCTGAACCCTTTTGTTGATTGGATTCTCATCAACACCGGAAGATTCCATGTTAAACAATGCGTGAAGGCAGGGCAAGGCAAGTGTGCGGAGCACCTTGGAGTGCGGTAGCAGCAGCTACCGCGTTCTGACCGCGATACATAACAAGAGCCCGAAGCCGCCCGAAAAGTGCTAGCTGCTGCTACCGCAGTCCAAATGGGGAGTCGCACCGCTGGGTGCGGAGAACGTCGTTAATGCCTGTGGCTGGGTCAGCCGCGTCGCCGTCGCGCGACCGTTGCATTTTTCGCTTGACAAACGGCCTCGGATATGGTAGTCTACATCGAGTGGCTAACGATGCAGGATAGCGCATTCCAATTCGCAGTGGCCTTCCGAACCCAACGTTCCGTCCCCGCCTTAATCCCATTGTCCGTAGCCCCGCCGCGGAAATCTCTAGCCTCCAAATTGTCCGCCATTCCGCTCCACCAGACCCACGAAATATAAATTGAGTGAAAGAACCCGATGAGTTGTTGAAAAATAAACCACTTAAAAACAGACATAATGCCCGATGCCGATGAGTTTATGATTCACAAGGACTTAAGTCGTGCGGAAGGGAATTTTTGCGTATTTTCGATCTATCACACTGAATCTCAACATGTTGGTGGGATTGCTGGGCGTGATGTCCAACATCGATCATCGCCATTTGCACTAAAATCGAGCCCAAAACTGTGCTTTTTGAGGGCTTTTTCGAACCTCACCGGAGCCGCCTGACTAGCCTCCATCGACGGCAAATTTGACAGAACCCGCGTGCTGCTTCATCATCGAAAGACCCCCGGGGCAGCGAGGCTTGGGGCAGAGCTGCCGGGAAGGGCGGTTCGACGGCAATCGCATTATCCAATCGTGACGCACGAAATTCTTCCCAAAGGTGACCTGGTTCATGAGCCGCCGTTGGATTGTCCTGGCGCTGGTGTTTCTCGGCATCGTGATCAATTATGTCGATCGCGGCAACCTCAGCATTGCTGCGCCGTCGCTGATGCGCGATTTCCGCATTGAGCCTGCCGCCATGGGGGTGATTCTTTCCGCCTTTTTCTGGACTTATGGCATCTGCCAGATTCCCGCCGGCGCGCTGGTGGATCGACTCGGCATCCGCTGGTCCTACGCCGCCGGCTTCATGATCTGGTCGCTGGCTTCGGCAGGCATCGCTCTGACGCGTGGAAGCGGCGATATTACCGGCCTCCGCCTGGTGTTGGGCCTTGCGGAGTCCGTGGCGCCCCTGGCCAGCATCGCCTTCATCCGCCGAAGCTTTGCGGGAAAAGATCAGGGACTGCCCACGTCCATCTACATATCAGGCCAGAACGTGGGCCCGGCGCTGGGTGCGCTGGTGGGAGCCATGCTGCTTGACAGATTCGGGTGGCGCCTGATGTTTGCCATCACCGGCCTCGGCGGGCTCGTCTGGTTGCCCTTCTGGCTGATGGCGGTTCCTCGCGACGGAAATCGCGCGGCGCGGCAGGCCGAGGAAGCGGAGGATGAAGTCACCGGCCCACGGCGCTGGACCTGGGAATCGGTCCTCAGCAGCCGGGCGTTTTGGGCCATGTCATTGTCCATCCTGCTGTCGTCTTACTACTGGTATTTCGTGCTGACGTGGATTCCCAGCTACCTGATCCTTGACCGCGGATTCACCACTCTGCAAATGGGACATGTGCTCTCCACGGCGCTCTTCATCATGGCGGGTGTGAACATTGTGGCGGGGGCCCTGGTGGATCGCCTGGCGGCCCGCATCGGTGTGTTTAAGGCGCGCGTGCTGGTGGCCTCATGTGGGTACGTCGGGACAGCGGCGGTTTTGCTGCTCTTGGTGACAGACCGCTCGTGGGCGCTGCCGATCCTCACCTTCGCCATGTGCGCGACGGGAATCGGCAATTCCAATTTCTGGGCAATCTCGCAGCACGTGCCGCCGAAGAAGATGGTGGGGCGAACGATTGGTTACCTGAACACCATCTCGGTATCGGCGGGCGCCGTCGCACCCATCATCACGGGCTTCATCCTGGGGCCGCAAAAGCATTTCGGACCCGCGGTTTTTGTGGCCGGTGTGTGTCCGGCGCTGGCGGCCGTTTGCCTGCTGGCAGCCGGTTCCCGTGGCCTCGACAGGATGAAGGCGATCTTCGCGGGAGAAGTGCCTGGCAACGCGTGACGCAGGCCATGCTTCGCCTGCAAGTCAAAAGGCAAATGTGAAAGAAGGTAACCCCTCACCCCCACGACAAGCAGAACGTGGGGCCCCCTCCCGTCCGGAGACGGTCGACCTCTCCCCTTGGCGAGGTTGCGATTCAACTTGGCGCGGGAGCGCCCGAAGGGAACAAACAGCCTCTCCGAGGGGAGAGGCCGACCCGATCCGTCGGGACGGGTGAGGGGTCTTTTACCGCTGCGGTCAGGCCTCTCCGAGGGGCCAGCAGCCGTAAAGCCTGCGGCTCTGCCGGGGGATACTTACATTCCGGCGGAGAGATATAATCTTGCTCTCTGCTCCACTCGGGAAGGAGGTTTCATGCCGGCACGCTCGATCTATTGCACTTCGCTCATGGCTCTGACGTCTCTGGGCCTCTGCCTCCCGGCGTCGGCACAGGCTCCACCCGCGCCGCGATTCTCTATCTCATTTAGCGAAGCTCGTTCCCAACAGCCCATTGACGGACGCCTGCTGTTGTTGCTTTCCTCCGACCCTTCTGCCGAGCCGCGCTTCCAGATCGATGACTCCGTGCGCACGCAAATGGTGTTCGGCATGGATGTGGATGACATGCGTCCGGGCCAGGCGGTTATGTTCGACGCGTCGGCGAATGGCTACCCCGTGCGCCGCCTGCGCGAAGTGAAGCCAGGGGAGTACTACGTGCAGGTTGTCCTGCATCGATATGAGACCTTTCATCGCGCCGACGGCTACAAGGTGAAGCTGCCCATGGACCGCGGTGAAGGCCAGCACTGGAACCTTGCGCCCGGCAACCTCTATTCCACCCCGCGCAAAGTTGCCGTGGGAGCAAGCTCCAACGTCATCGCGATTGATCTCGACAAGGAGATCAGTCCGATTCCGCCTCCTCCCGACACGCGCTACATCCGGCACCTCAAGATTCAGAGCGAACTGCTCAGTGACTTTTGGGGACGCCCAATGTACCTGAGCGCGAACGTGCTGGTGCCGGAAGGTTTTGACGAGCACAAGTCGGCGCACTATCCGCTGATCATCGCCGAGGACCACTTCAATCCCGACTTTGAGGGCTTCCGCACGGAGCCTCCCGACCCCAACCTGAAGCCCGATTACAGCGAACGCTTCCACATTTCCGGTTACAACCGCATCCAGCAGCAGGAGGCCTACAAGCTCTATCAGCAATGGACTGCGCCTGGCTTCCCGCGTTACCTGATCGCGGAGATTAACCACGCCAATCCCTACTACGACGACTCCTATGCGGTGAACTCCGCCAATCTCGGACCTTACGGCGACGCGATTGAAACGGAACTGATCCCGGCAATTGAGAAGCAGTTTCGCGGCATCGGCCAAGGGTGGGCGCGGTTCGCTTACGGCGGCTCCACGGGTGGTTGGGAAGCTCTGGCAGTGCAAACGTTCTATCCCGAGCATTACAACGGAGCGTTCGTCGCGTGCCCCGATCCGGTGGACTTTCGCGCCTACACGAACATCAACCTTTACGACGACAAGAGCGCGTTCTTCATTTCCGGCCCGAATACGGAGGTGGCGCAGCCGGCGATGCGGGATTACCTGGGTCACACGCTCGGCACGGTTCAGGCGATGAATCAGTACGAGTTGGCCCTGGGCTCGCACGCGCGCTCGGGCGAACAGTTTGACATCTGGCAGGCGGTCTTCGGTCCCGTTGGTAAAGACGGTTATCCCCAACCGATCTTCGACAAGGAAACCGGAGTGATCGATCGCACCGTGGCCGAGTATTGGAAAGAGCACTACGATCTGCGCGCCATCCTGCAGCGCAACTGGCCCACGCTCGGCCCCAAACTTCAGGGTAAACTGCATGTGTACGTGGGCAGCGCGGACACTTATTTCTTGAATGACGCGGTCTACTATCTCGAGGACTTTCTCAAGACCGCCGATCCGCCCTACGAAGGTGAAGTGAAGTACGGCGATCGAGCTGAACATTGCTGGAATGGCGACCCGAAACTGCCAAATTATCTTTCGCGGTTGCACTATCCCACGATGTACCTGGCGAAGATCATTGAGCGCATGCAAAAGACCGCTCCGCCCGGCGCCGATTTGACGTCGTGGCGGTACTGATCTCGTACCACGGGCATTCCTTCGCGATGCTCAGGACGGGCTCTGCCGTGCCTGGACTTTGCACATTGCATGGAGGCATCGCCCTTGCCTTTGACGGTTTCTCGCGTTTATGGAGCAGCTCATGGCCCTGTCATCCTGAGCCTGGATTTTCAAGGCGAAGGACCCCGGTATTGCGTCCTGCCCACGCGCGCCGCGGCCTGCGGCCATGCGGCGGCCCGACGCAGGCGCGCCCTGCTTGCAACGGGAAATGAAAAGGGTCCTTCGCGCTGAAGAACCGCGCTCAGGATGACAGCAAGGGTGACAGTGGCTGAAAAGTGAGCTTAGTTTGACAGGATGAGATTTGACGGAAACGGAGCACTTCAATCGCGACAATCACACGAGAATCGGTTCTAGAAAATGCTGATCCCGCCCTCTGGCGTGTGGCGACACATGCCCCTGGCCCCGCCGGGACTCTGCCGTTAACGGCTGAGATGCTGCTCACCCAGCCTTCGGGCAACCTCTTTGGGCTGACTCAAAGTGCGGGGATGGGCTGGGAGCCGGCGCGCCTGCTCGATCCCGAGTTCCTGATCCTTAGCACGCACGGCGGACTGCGCGCGGAGAACGGTGAGGCCATCGCTCTCGGATTTCACACGGGGCATTGGGAAGTGGGTTTGCTGGTGGCGGAAGCGGCGCGGGAGTTGAAGACCCTGCACGCCGTTCCCTTCGCGGGCGCCTGTACGGATCCTTGCGACGGCCGCACGCAGGGCACCACTGGCATGATGGACTCGCTGCCGTATCGCAACGATGCCGCCATCGTGTTGCGTCGCCTGATTCGCTCCCTGCCGACGCGCCAAGGCGTCATCGGCATTGCCACTTGCGACAAGGGACTGCCGGCGATGATGATGGCGCTGGCAACTTCCGGTAAAACTCCCAGCGTTCTCGTTCCCGGTGGCGTCACGCTGCTGCCGGAATCGGGTGAGGACACGGCCAAGGTGCAGACGCTGGGCGCGCGCTTTGCGCAGGACCAGATCAGTGTTGAATACGCCGCGGACGTGGGCTGCCGTGCGTGCGCCAGCCCCGGCGGCGGCTGCCAATTTCTGGGAACGGCGGCCACTTCGCAGGTTGTGGGTGAAGCGCTGGGGCTGGCGCTGCCGCACACCGCACTGGCGCCGTCCGGGCATGCCATCTGGCTGGATGCGGCCCGCCGCTCGGCGCGTGCGGTCTTGCGCCTGTATCAACTGCAAATCGGCACCTCCGATATCCTGACGCAGGCCGCTATTCAAAATGCCATGGTGGTGCACGCGGCCTTCGGCGGTTCCACGAATTTGTTGCTACACGTTCCGGCCATTGCCTTTGCGGCGAAACTGAAACGGCCGGTCGCTTCCGATTGGGCGGCGATCAATCGCCAGGTGCCGCGCCTGGTGGATGCGTTGCCGAATGGCCCGCGCAATTTCGCCACCGTCCAAGTTTTCCTGGCGGGCGGTGTGCCGGAGGTGATGCTGCATCTGCGGCGTGCCGGCCTGCTTGACACGAGCGTCAAGACCGTCACTGGCGAAACTCTCGATGCGGCACTCGATTGGTGGCAGGAGAGCCAGCGCCGGCACGAACTGCGTCGCTGCCTGCGAGAGCAAGACGGCGTCGATCCTGACGACGTGATCATGTCGCCCGATCAGGCGCGAAAGAAGGGAATCGGCTCAACCGTTTGTTTCCCGGTGGGAAACCTGGCGCCCGAGGGTTCCGTGATCAAGAGCACGGCCATTGATCCGTCGCTGATCGATGAGAACGACGTCTACCGGCACGTCGGTCCGGCGAGAGTTTTTACCACGGAGGCCGCAGCGATTCAGGCCATCAAAGACGGCACGGTGGCGGCCGGAGACGTGATGGTGCTCATGTGCGGCGGTCCGCTCGGCGCGGGCATGGAGGAGATTTACCAGATCACCGCTGCCCTCAAGCAACTTCCGCACTGCAAGCACGTCGCCGTGCTCACCGACGCGCGCTTCAGCGGGGTTTCCACCGGCGCCTGCATCGGCCATATTTCGCCCGAAGCTTTGGCGGGCGGTCCGATCGGCAAAGTGCTGGAGGGCGACCAGATCGAGATCGTCATCGACCGGCGCCAATTGGCGGGTTCCGTCCACCTCGTGGGCGAGGCCGGTGAATTGTTCGGAGCGGAGGAAGGCTCGCGGCGTCTGGCCGCACGGAACTTGCGGCAGGATTTGCGCCCGCACCCGGCCCTGCCCGAGGACACGCGACTATGGGCGGCATTGGTACAGGCAAGTGGTGGAGTGTGGGGCGGTTGCGTATACGATCCTGATCGGATCATAGTCTTGCTGGAAAGAGGGGTGTGAGGCGGTTGTCTTGATGTAGAGCCGCGGCTGGGTAGAGGACAGTTTTACATGGGGATTTGCCCCGAACGGTAATTCTTACCGGACCCAGAGTCGAAACCGTTTATGAATCTGTAAGATGTTAGCCAATAAGTATATGAAAGTAAACATCTTGTCTTTACGGTGCGGTTTGGTGATAATCTTGCCGTGGACCTCAAGGTTGCTCTTAAGTCTGTCATCATGAGGGTTTCTTAACATGCTTTATTTCCGAAGCCAGGGCTTCGAAACGCGCGAGGAACAGTCGGAAACAGAAGGGATTTTCCTAAGTGAGTTGGCCGAGGGTGCGGTGGTCGAAATTGAGACGAAAGACCATCACTATCGGCTTGTCAAGAACGCTGACACCCGGGTGAGAATCTCCGGGCATCCGACTTTTTGCCCGGAGCCGGTGGAAGTAGAGATCGAAGGCTCGGTCGCGCGCGGACTGCCGCTCGCCGCCCACGCTGGCTTCATCGGGCGCGGAATGTACCTTGTTCTCAAGCATCCGCAGTTCGACCGCATCACCACGGCCCGAATCCGTGAAATCCATCAGTGCTAGGCCCGCAAACCGCTTCTTTTAGGGGTTGAGGTGTCCTCGGCCCCCTCTCACACTGCGTATCCCCCAAAGATTGCCTTTGCCGTGATACATTGATTGGCCTTTGGCTGTGCCATTCAGGGCTGCCGAATTTACGACTGCGCAAAAGGAGTGTGGATGTTCAACAGGACCCATTGGGATCGGGCCGTCTGCTTACTGACGGCTCTTATCATCGGACTGGCTGGAGCGACGGGTCGAGCCGGTCAAGCCGACGCTGACCTTTTCTCGTCTACGACCATGCAGAAGGAGGATTTGCCGGGGATCAGTGTTTGGCTGGGGCAGCCGGTGCCGGTCACCGCCCAGCTTGGCTGGAAGATCGGCTGGCCCAAGTATGAATGGGAGCACGCCTTTACCCACCTGACTCCCACGATGGCCCGCTTTCCCAAGGGAGAATTGATCGCCACCTACACTCTGGACTCCGACACTCAGTCCAACCCTGTGTTTGCCAGCGGATACCAGATTTCGAAAGATGGAGGCGCGCATTGGGGGCGGCGGTACAGCATGCTGATGCAGCACGTCAACGTCATTTTCATTCCCAAGCCCAACGATTCGCTGATGGCGCTGCCCTCCGAGCTCTTTCAGCAAACTGCCGGAGACGAGCACAACTTCACCGGGCCCTACTACCTTTTCGAACATGGTGGCGCTCGCATGACCTTTGTTCCTGATGGCGTGCGCGTGCTCGACTGGCCATGGCCGGTGGAGAGCACTCCCGGCACTCAGCCGCAGAACAACTGGCATGTGGGATTGGTGCTCACCGGCAACGCCATCCGTGTTGGTCACAAGCTTCTGGCCACGGGATATGGGCGCGCAAAGGGCGACACCACCACTCGCGCCGTCATCCTCGCCTCGGGGGATGGCGGATTTACCTGGCGCTATCTCTCCACGGTGGCCGCTGCGGACCCTTCACTGGTGTCGGAGAGGGCTTACGAGGGTGCGGACGAGATGACGATGATTCAACTCGCAGATGGCGATCTCATGGCGGTGTTTCGCGTGGGCAGCGGGCGCAAATGGAATCTGCGCCGTGCCTACAGCCATGACCAGGGGCGCACGTGGTCGCGGCCGGACGTCCTGCCGGCATGGAGCGTTTACCCACAGTTGCGACGCCTGTCAAACGGCATGATCGCGCTCTCCACCGGGCGGCCCGGCATCAATCTGTGGCTATCCACGGATCCACGAGGCGCCAACTGGCAGAGTGTCGATATCGCCGCACATCACAATGCCTGTATGACCGACCCTGCCGCACGGATCGGGACGTTTGACATCACTCCCAACCAGTATCTTTCCGAAACCACCAAGTGGCAGACTTCCTCCTACACCGGCCTCGTGGAGGTGGCGCTGAATCGTTTGCTTCTCCTGTACGACCGCGATCCGGAACGGATTCCACGCGACCCTGGAGACCTATCGCGGGTTTTTGTCATGCCGATCGAAGTGCGTTCGAAATGAGGCGAAGGCTGCTTTCCTAATCATCGATGCCGCTCGTTTAACAGAATATGGTAGTATAATGGCTTCGAACCGCAGCAGATGATAAGTGTTCCCCAGTGGCTCCGCGCCGGGAAGGTCGTTCGTGACCGCCCGAAGCAGAACTCTCATGAGTATTGACACCCTGGGGAGCTGAACTGTGCTCGCGACTGATGCCGACGACAGGCGTGGGAAGGCCAGCACCATGACCAAGACACACGAACGGGTGGAGGGCGGCAGTGACATTGTGATTCGTGTCGACGGGAGGGAGTTTGCCCTTTCCGAGGAAGAGTGCCGGCTCATCCTGCTGACGGTGGCTGGTTACACGAATCAGGACATGGCACGCAAGTTCTCCCTCAACGCCAGCACGGTTTCCCGCCGCACGGCCCGCTTACTGCGAAAGCTGAGTCTCGCCAACAAACTTGAGCTTGTGTTTTTTGCTCTTCACTTCGGAATCATCAGCATGATATCGAACGGCCGGCGTTAGCCTGCTGGACCGTCTGAACGATCACCGGATCTGCCGGAACGAAGGCCCACCAGTTTGATCAGACACATCAGTTCACCATCCAGAGATGCGCAACAAGCTGGCAACACCGATTGCTCAGGGAGTGGCGCGAGAGGGCAGGGCAAGGTCCTCTTCAGAGTTGCGGGTGAGATCAGGGAGCGGCAAATCAGCGTTCAAGCGCCTTCGACCGCATTTCCAGCCAGGCGGAGACCAATCCCCAGACGTACACCGCGAGGAGAGCTAGCAGGCAGACCCTGGCCAGCAGGAGGTAGCGATCGACCAATTGGATGACGGACCAACCGTACTCATCGGTGAGCAGGGTGGGGTCCGAGAGGTTCACTCCCTCGATTTCCCCGAAAGGAATATTCTCATACGGCCCCGACCATGAGCGGTAGACGTGCATGAAGCTCAACGCTCCGATCACCAGCAATCCCCAACGCACGCCCCAACTCTTATAGAGCACGCTGTTGCGGGAAGCGTAAAACATCGCCATCAGGATAGTGGCCAGCACCAGGGCGCCGCCGTCACCGCCAAAAACAATCAGCGATCCCTGCGTGAAAGCGGGCAAGCTTTGGATGATCAGTTCCAGAATGAGTACCGCGCCGACGGCGCAGACCCATCCCCACCGTCGCGCCTTCCACGCCTTATAGCCCCCAAAGCCGAGGCCGCCTACGAGCGCCAGCACGATCCACCAGGAGCGAAATTGGCCCCACTGCGTGACCCAGAGCATGGGTACGGCCCAGCGGCCCGTCAGCCAGGCCGTTACGGCGTGCCCGCTCTCGTGCACCAACATTGCCAGCAGGCCGGACACCATGCCGAGGCTCGTGCCCGCCACCCAGCGCCCCACTAGCAATGCCAGCGGAAGCGCCAGCGCCCGGTACTGCAACTCCCGGCGGGCGTTGCCTGGGTCCGTAAGCGCTGCTGGCGGTGCGAGCGCCGGCAGTGGCACCACCGGCACGACCACGCCGGCCTGCTTCGCGTCCAGCGCCGCCTGGTAGCGCGCGAAGACAATTCCACACTTCAGGCACTCGGTGGTCTGCAACTCATGATCGAATTGGCACTTTGGGCAGCGCATCCTGAATGGACCCGCGGCTTCCGCTTGCCCAGTGGCAAGTTCCGATATTGCGCGCGTCCTTCCTGTCCGGCTCACGGGGGAGGCGACCGGCAAGAGCCACTCGTGATTCCTACGCAGCGAGGTGTTCAAACTCCAGCTTGACCACCAAGCCCACACTCGCGTTGCCGCTGAGGGGCAGATTCTTCAAGCGCAGGCAGTGATTGGGCCTCTGCATAGCCAGTCGGGGCGGGGCCAGAATCTCGCACTCGACTTTTTCGCCCGTGTTCAGCAGCGTGGCCCGCTTGGGCAAGGCGGCGATGGGTGGCAGGTACACGGCGGCAATTTCCTGTTCTTTGAAGAGGTGAACGTAGAGCGAGTCGCCGCGCTGGGTCAGGAGCACGTTGCGGTTCTTCGTCAACATGCTGGCGGCCTCCACATCCGCAAAGGACTCCTTCACCGACTTGTACCACTTGCCGATTTGCCGCAGACGTGAAGCGGCTTCTTCGCTGATCGTGCCGTCGGGCCTTGGCCCCACGTCAAGCAGGTAGTTCCCTCCCTTGGCTATTATCTTGTGAATGCTGCGAATCAGATAGGGCAGGGAATAGTAGTCCTCATCGGCGCGGTAGCCCCAGCCTTGGAATCCCACCGACTGGCAGGCCTCAACGCGCTTTTGGAAATACAACTCGGTATTGACGGAGTTGTCCCAGTCGCGCTCCGGCGTGCCAAAATCGCCCTCGTCGAAGCCCCGGTTATTAATCACCGCCGTGGGCTGAAGGGAGCGGATCAGGTTATTGAACGACGGGTCCTTTACGCCCATCACATTGACGTCCCACCAGAAACCGTTGATCTCGCCGTAGTTGGTGCACAACTCCTTCACCATGCGCTTGAGCCGCGCCAGATATTTTCCCTGGTCGGGTTCGTCTCCCGGTTCGGGAACCTGCAGTTCATAGGGGCGTGCGGCATTGGGATAGATCGGGCAATGCTCATCAACGATGGAGTGATAAAGGCAGAGTGGAAAGTTACGGCGATGGCAGGCGTCGGCCAGCAGTTTCAGCGTGTCCTTGCCGTAGGGCGTGTTCATCACGTTGTAGCGGGTCTCCTGCGTGTTCCACATGCAGAAGCCATCAATGTGCTTGGTGGTGAAGGTCAGATACTCCATCCCCGCCTGCTCGGCCAAATCCAGCCATGCGTCGGGATCGAACTTGACCGGGTTGAACTTGTGCATGTACGGGGCGTACTCGGCGCGCGTCATCCCCTTCAGGTACATCTCCTCTGAGTCCCAACCGGCGACGGAAAAGATGCCCCAGTGGGTGAAAAGTCCGAAGCGCTTCTCCGTGAACCAGTCCCGGCCGTCATTGAACCGCGGCGGCCGGCGAGGAGTGTTTTCCCACGGATTGAGGGCAGGTTCTTGGGACTTGGCAGATTCATCCGCCGGGTGCGGGGCTCCCGCTGCGTTCGCAATCAGTGCGCCGGCAGGTCCCGCCATCACCAATCCCCGAGCCGCCAAGTCCAGCAACCTGCGTCTGCTTAACATGACGATCTCCCTTGGGTTACCACGTCAGCTTGACCACGTCATCCAGAGAAGTGAAATCCGGCTGGTCAGGAAGCAGCACCAGGTCGTCGCCCTGTTTGCTCCACGGTATGGCGGCGCCGGTGCGCAGCAGCGTGGCGGACTTCGGCGTTCCCATGCCCTTCAGCGTCGCGGAGCGCTGATTCGGTGTAAGGAAATGCACAAACCAGTCATTACCCTTGACAGTTATAGGGCAGTCGCTCCGGTCAGGGTAGGGGCCTGCTTCCACGTCATAGACTGAAACCGCGTTGTGCTTCATCCACTCCGCCATCTCCGCGCAGGTGGCGTAGAAGCTGGCGGGCATGGTGCCGTCGGGCAGCGGGCCATAGTCGGGCAGGTAATTGCCGCCCCAGGCACGATCCCGCACCAGGCGTTCAATCACATACTCCGTCAACTTGCAGGCAGCTTTCGGGCCGCGGTAACTCCAGCCCACGCAGATCTGTTCGCACTGCTCCCAGTCGCCAGGCGGACGCGAGGCCGGGTCACGGGCCTCCAGATCCGTGTTGTAGTCGCCCTGCGATTTCTTTCCGTGCCAGTGGACGTACCGGTCGTTTTGCACGATGGTCGGTTGAAGCTTGCGGACGTAGCTTTCCATCTCCGGCCCGTGCAGATCGGTTTCGACCGGCCAGTCGTAGCCGTCCCACCAGAGCAGATCGACTTGGCCATACCGCGTTAGGAGTTCAGTGACCTGGCCTTTTACATAAGCGTAGTATTGCTCGAAGTAGCGTTGAAGTTCCGCTTGCGGCATGTCAACGTAGTAGGGGAGTCCCAGCCGTTTGAGCGGATTCCCCGAGTAGAACTTGGGATCGCGACGCGGGAAGCCGGCGTAGGGCCAGCCCTTGGGGGAGTACGTCCAGTCCGTCGGGCAGAAATAGAAACCCACCTTTAGTCCGTGCTTGCGGCAGGCTTCCACGTAGGGTCCAACCAGGTCGCGGCCGTTCATCTTCTGCTTGGTGCCGAAATCGCCGTATTCGCTTGGCCACATGGCGTAGCCGTCGCAATGCCGGGTGATGAGGACGGCGTACTTGAAGCCGGCCGCCGCTGCCGCCGCCAGCCACTTGTCCGGATCGAAGTCTTGCGGATTGAAGCGATCGGCCAAAGCTCGATATCTCTCGGGCGGCCAGTAGGGATTGGGTGCGGCGACGTCTTTGAACATGCCCCAGCCGATTTCGATCCATCCCACACTGCATGGTCCCCAGTGAATGAACAGTCCGAGCGCCGCGGGGTGAAACCATGGTTGAATGTTTTTGCTGTGGCCCGCCGCGGTCTGCTGCGGCGATTGCTGAGCCGCGAGCGGAAGGCAGGCGCCGGCTGCTAACGTTTGCAGGAATCGACGACGCGGTATCGTGGTGATCATTCCAGTGTGCTCCATTCGATGTGGCATGCTTAATGAGTCGCCGGGGCAAGCGGTGGAATCAAAGCGTAGCCGGGGCGCGTTTGGTACTGTTGCAGGTAGTGCTGATATTCGGGCGTCGCCGGCACGCGGTCACGGGGACCCGGCGGATAATTCGACATGGCGCCAAACGGCAGCGGCTCGACGGTGCGGGCAAAAGCCGTGTTCGGTTCGCCGTCTTTGGCGTAGCCGCGGAGATGGAGAAAGAAATCGCGCTTCCAGCCGGGCTTCACCACGGGCAGCAAACGTGGGCTGAACTCGACCGTCATCTCATCGCCTGTGGCCATGACCACCAGTTGATCGTCGGCGTGCGTCAGCAGTTTCTCCACAGAGCCGTAACGCGTGTACCGTCCACGCAAGGGATTCCAGGGTGCGATGGTCATCACTTGCTGGTAATTGAAGGCGTCAGGTCTCACGTGCTCGGGGTCACTCGCGGCGGCAGAGAAGCCGCGGTAGTGCAGGTCCGCCGAGACCAGCGGCAACTCGACCGCTGGAGCAACGGGCAAGTGTACGGTCGTGAAGAAGATCTGGTCCCAGTACACGCAAAGGTTGGTGACGATCCGCACATGGTGATCCGCGGAGAGGAACTTTCCCGTGAGGTCGACGCGCATGGTGCGATTCGTGCCGCTGGGCAAGCCCATGTCGGCGATGACGGTGACCCACTTTCCACTGGAATCCCGCACCTGAAGGTACGGTGAAACCATCTGTAACCGGCGGTTCGATTCGAGTGCGCGGGCGCCATTGGAATCCGTCCAGAAGACCCAGCCGTTGAGCCACAAATTCACAGGAGAGTTCGCGGGGATCTTACCCAAGTCCAGCGTGAGCGAATGCAACTCCGCCATGCCTAAAATGCGGTCGCGCTGGAACCCACTGACGTAGCGGCCGTCCTTTTCGACCAGCAGTGGCAGCACATCGTGGCCATGGTCGTTGACCGCCGAGACGGGGAAGCGCTTGTTTCGCACCGAGTAAAGCGTTGGCGTCCCGGGGTTGTCCGCATAAATTTCATTCGCGAATACTTCTTCGCTCGCGGGGTGATCGACCGCCAACAGCCTGACCTGGTCGAAGAAATCCGCCTCGCGCATCTCATCCGTCAATTGGAAAACGTAGCTGCCTCCACGACTCGGCGCCAATTCCGGCAAGCGCACGTACTCCTCCAGGGTGGGCTTGACGCGCGTTCCGTCAGGCGCCAGTTCGCCGAGCGGGCCGACTCCCAGCACATCCGTGACATAAACGAACCGGCGGCCATTCCAGACATAGAGGAACGGGCACGAACTCGCCAGGCGCTCCGATTCGCGGATTTCGATCTGCTTGTCGGTGGCCACGTCAATCCAGTTTTGCACCACCGCGTTCGGCCAGGTGACGCGAACCACGTCCAGCTTGGGCAGGTCGCCGGTGAAGATGCGCAGCGGGCTGGCGGTAATTACAATCTTGTCGTAGAAATTCCCGGCCTTGAGTTCCACCACGCTGCCAATGCCGCCGGTGTTGCTCTTAAAGCCGTTCATCTTCACTTCCACCCAGTGCGCGGGTGGGCCTTCCTTCTCAAAAGCCTGCAACTGGCCGCTCCGGCTGATGGCCAGCAAATCGAGTTTGCCGGGGTTTGCGACACTGGTGGCGGTAAGCGCCGCCAGCGCTGCCGGTTCATGCAACGGCAGCGACAGGTACCCTTCGTGGAATCGCCCCTCACGGTTGACGAGGAATCGCGGCCGGCCCAGCGCATCGATGGTAATTAGATCGGCAAAGCTGTCAGCGTTCAGGTCTGCCACGGCGCCGCGAAAACCGAAGAGACCTGCCGGCCCGGGGATGGTCGGCGCCGGCGCCGGGCTGAATTTATAATCACCCTGGTTCAGCAACACCGCGCCGCCGTTGGTTGTCCACACGGCGAGGTCGAAGAAACCGTTATGATTGAAATCGGCAACGTGGGCGTCCAGCACCGTGGCTTTCGATAGCGCCACGCCGGTTTCCCGCCGCAGCACAAACCTGTTCTCACCCTGGTTCTCGTATAGCAAGGGCGGACCATCGTCGCGGAAAAGAAGAAGATCGAGGTAGCCGCGATTGCCGAAATCGGCGAACACCGCGCCCCGCATGCGGCCTGTGGCGGCGGCCAGGCCTGCGGCCGTCGTTTTATCGGTGAATGACCCGTCGCCGTTGTTGCGATAGAAGCGCACGCCCGCGCCTGCGAAATCGGCGGGGAAGAGGAAGGACGCCTTCGTTGGCGGTTGGTCCAAGTTGGTGTAAGCCGTGAACGGCAAGGTCGAGAAAGCCGTCGTTATCCGCGTCAAACAGCAAGGCGCGCGTGGCCAGTTCTCCGGGCGCAGACTTCAGTCCCGCTTTTTCGGTGATATCCTGAAATACGCCATCTCCGGCAAAGCGGTAAACGTGGACGCCATCCAGGCCGGCGACAAACAGACTCAGCTTGCCGCTGTTGTCAAAGTCGGCAAAGGTCGCGGAGACGCTGCTGCCAGGGCCTGCCACCCCCGCCTTTTCTGTCACGTCGGAAAAGGTCCCGTCGCCATTGTTGTGAAAGAGATGATTCGTGGCGTTGGGAATCACCACGTACACATCGGGGTGCCCGTCATTGTCGTAATCACCGACCGTGATCGAGGGGCCGAAAAGCGGAACTAGGTTTTGCCGGGCAAAATCCCGTGAATAATCCGCCGATTTTATCGGGCGGTTGGGATCAAATGCGGTCGGGCGCGCCACCGGAAGACTGATCCCCAGTTGCCGGCTGATCTCGGCAAAAGTCACCCTATCAAGACTGCCAGGGCGCGCGATTTCAACCGGCGCCGCGCTGGGCACGATGATGCCGCCGTACTTGCCGCCCTCCAGCGCCGGGTCCTGAAGCGAGATGTTGGGGACTTTGTCGCGCCACCCCTCCCACTGCTTGAGCGCCTTTTGGGCATCCTCCTGGCGTTTCATGCGCGCGAGCGCTGTGAAACTGCGGAAGAGCGCGGCGACATAAAAGTTCTGGCCCCGGCTGAAGCCCATCTCGATCACGTGGTGGTAGGCGTCCACCGATTCGTCCATTTTCTTTTCGGCAAAATACACCGTCCCCAGATTGAACCATGTCGCGGGATCAGCGGAATCGACGGCAATAACACGCTGCAATGCCATTTCCGCATCGGGATTGCGAAGTTCATGCTTGTAAAGAATTCCCAGGCAATAGTCGGCGCCCACGAGCTTGGGATCCATCTGATGGGCGGTGGTCATTTCACCCAGTGCTGCGTCCAGCCGGTTGGATTCCATCAGCGCCAGACCCAGGTTCAGGTGATCGGCCGCCAGGGCCTTCCCGGAAGCTACAACTTTCTGGAACTGCTCAATCGCTTCGACGTATTTGCCCTGCTCGAAATAAGCTTTGCCGACGTTGCGGAAGGTTTGAATCGCGGCCGGGGATGATGCCTCATGCGGGTTCGTGGTCGGTGAGCCTCCGGCGGCGTGGATGGCGGCGTGCGAAGGAGGCCCGCTATGGGTACAAAAGAAGATCGCAGCGAAGCTAACGCCAAGAATAATCGGGGCGCGCAGAATGGAGAACCGGATCGATCGTTGCATTCACTCTCTCAAGATTGCCGAGATTTGCTGGATTTACGCGCGGTGCCGCAACGCGTGGGCTCTGCCCGGCGGGTGGACCGAAGGGTTGTTCCCTCCGCACCAGGGGTAAGAATTTACGTCGAAACAACTAGCAGAACCGCAAGCCCAAGTATGCTTAATTTGATTACCATGGTCCCTTGCCGGGGAAGTCCGATATTACAGCTTACGGCTGGCGGATGCAACGGTTGGCGGCGTTGGGCAGTGTCTCAGTTCGAATTTGTAGCGGCGAGTTTACCTCGCCACTGGGCGGCGTAAAGCCGCCGCTACGTCGAACTGCGACCCTGCCCGGCGTCGCGGATAGATGATCACCGGTCGCGGGAGAACCCTGCCGTTCACTCGTCGCCAACTATCTTGGCAGGGACGCATGAGCCGCCATCAGGTTCGGAGATGCCCTTACCTGGGGGTCAGCGTTCAGCATTCGTGCTTCATAATTCAGAATTCCTAATTCATAATGACTTGGCATGAACGACAAGACGACAGCAGGCGGCGAGCAACCGCCTTACATCGAGTTCCGGCATGTCTCGAAGGCCTTTAACGGGCAACCCGTTCTGGACGACGTGAGCTTTGACGTGCGGCGCGGGGAAATGATGGGCATCCTGGGGCGCAGCGGCGTGGGGAAGAGTGTTACGCTGAAGCACATTCTGGGTTTTCTAAAGCCCGATGCGGGTCAGGTATGGGTGGCCGGGCGCGAAGTGTCCGCGCTCAGCGAAGACGAACTGATGGACGTGCGGCGCCGCGTGACCATGGTGTTTCAATCCGGGGCGCTCTTTGATTCCCTGACGGTCGGCGAGAACGTTGCCTACCCTCTGCGCGAGCGGGCTCTGCGCGGGCAGCCGCTCACCGAAGAGGAAATTCAACAGCGCGTCGCCAGCCTGCTAGGGCGCGTCGAACTGGAAGGCATGCAGGACTTGATGCCGCCCGATTTGAGCACGGGTATGAAACGCGCCGTGGCGATTGCACGGGCGCTGACCGCCGAACCGGAGTGCATTCTTTACGACGAACCCACGACCATGGTTGATCCGCTGATGGCTCAAAATATCAGCGACCTGCTATTAAAAGTCAAACAACAAACCGGCTTGACCTCGGTGGTGGTCACTCACGACGTGAAGCTGGCGAGGAAGCTCAGCGACCGCGCGGTGTTTCTGGTGGACGGGCGCGTGGCCTTCTTCGGCACCATTGAGGAGATGGACCGGTCAACCATTCCCATGGTTCAGGAGTTCATTCAATTCGACGAGGTTTCATTTCTGTCCGGATAGATCTACAGATTGCGCAGGTCACACCGATGAAGATACCAAAGTATACTCGGCGACATAAATTGTAGCGTCGATCTCTGATCGACGCCGGCGGTCGGAGACCGCCGCTACAACCCCATGCGCAGACATTTATGTCTCCGTGTATAGCTGGGGACTTTGTGTAATCTGAGAACGGTCCTACGCCTATGCTGCTGTTAACGCGTCGTGACGTTGAAAGCTTGCTCGACCTTGACCGCCTCATTGATGCGCTGGGCTCGGCGATGGCGGAGTTGAGCGCGGGACGAGTGTCCATGCCGGCGCGAATCATCTCGCTGGTGGACCAACCTCGTGGTTTGCTGGCAGCCATGCCGGTCTATCTTGCCTCCGCGCGCACACTTGCCGCCAAGCTTGTCAGTGTGTTTCCCGAAAGCGATTTGCGCGGCCGGCCGAGCCACCAAGCCGTGATTTTAGTGTTCGATGCCGCCACGGGCTCGCCTCGCGCTCTGATGGATGGCACCTTCATTACGGCGGCACGGACGGCGGCGGGCTCCGCGTTGTCGGCGCGACTGCTGGCACGGGAGGACTCGCACATTTTGCTGCTCTGCGGAACCGGAGTGCAGGCACGCGCCCACGCCGCGGCAATCCCGCGGGTTCGTTCCATCAGTGAAATCCGTGTGGTCGGCCGCAATCCCGGCAAGGCCGCACAGTTGGCGTCGGAGATTTCAGTAGCGCAGGGCATTCATGCCATTGCCTGCGGGTTGTCGCCACAGGCCTTTACCGGCGCCGACATCGTGTGTGCAGCAACGCATGCCGCGGAACCCGTGGTGAGGGGTGAGTGGCTTGAACCCGGCACGCACGTGACCTCCGTAGGATTGAACGCCGACGGGTGCGAGGTGGATGCGGAGGCGGTGTTGAAGTCTTTAGTTGTGGTTGAAACTCGCGAGGCAGCCCTGGCGCCCAACGCCGGTGGTGCGAACGACCTGAAGTGGCCCATCCGAGATGGCCGCATGAGCGCCGAGCGCATCTACGCCGAAATTGGTGAAATCATTGCCGGGAGCAAGGCGGGAAGAACCTCGCAGAAACAGATCACCTTCTATAAGTCTGTTGGCGTTGCCGTGCAGGACGCCGTCGCCGCGCACCTCGTTCTGGAAGCGGCGGAAAAGCAGGGAATGGGACGGGAGTTTCAGATGGAATGAAAGTCAAAGGGCAAAGTGCAAAAGGCAAAGGTCAAAAGTATGGAATCCAGAACTACCGTTCAGCAGTTCTCTTGCCTAGCAGTTGCCTTTTGACTTTTGAGTTTTGCCTTTTGACTTGCTCTTTGCCCTCATGCTTTCAAAGCCCACAATGACGCTTGATCGTGTGCTGTCGCGATTGGGAATTGCTTCACGCACGGCGGCACGCCAGGCAATCGCCGCCGGGCGATTGAAGGTCAATGGCAAGGTGGTCCGCGATCCCGATCTGTGGGTCAGGCCGGATCGCGACTCGTTTCTGCTTGACGGGCGGCAAGTGAAGCCTGCCCGCAAACGCTACCTGCTTTTCTATAAGCCCAAGGGCGTGATCACCAGCCATGGCGATCCTGAAGGGCGCGAGACGATCTACAAGTACCTGGGCGAAGAGAACAAGTGGGTGGCGCCGGTTGGCCGCTTGGACAAGGACACGTCGGGCCTGCTGCTCCTGACCAATGACACGGAATTCGGCGACTTCATCACCGATCCTGAATCTGAAATTCTCAAGACTTATGTGGTGAAGACCAACGCCCTGCTCAGCGACGAAGTAATCGTGGAACTGAATGGTGGTGTTGAGATGAAGCGCGGCGACCATGCGCAGCCCGTCAGCGTGCGGCGGATGGAAGACCGCGGCAAGTATACCTGGCTGGAGGTGGTTTTAACGGAAGGAAAGAACCGGGAAGTGCGGCGCATGACCGAGGCGGTGGGCTGCAAGGTGCTGAAGTTGGTTCGAACCCGCATCGGGCCTCTGAAGCTCGAGGGCTTGGAAGTGGGGAAGTGGCGGGAACTGACAGCGGCGGAAGTGGCCAGCCTGCGAAGAAGAAAGGTGTAGGCCTTCTGCGGAGATCCATTCGAACTGTTTGGTAGTGTTCTAATATCTGCGTAGCGCCGACATTTAGGTGGACACTCGCTGGCCTCAACGCCGGCGCTACCAGGCAAATCAGGACGTGGTCATCGGTTTGTATGCGTGGCTGAAAATGACTATAATGACCAGAGTGACCTTACTGTGGGGAGGTAAGCTTGTGGGTGTGGGTACTTGGACCGTTGCCGAAGCCAAGGCGAAATTCAGCGAAGTGATCGACAAAGCGCGAGCCCTCGGACCGCAAACCATCACGCGGAACGGCCGCACGGCCGCGGTGGTGGTTGCCTCTGACGAGTGGGAGCGAAAAACCAAGCGTCAGGGCACCTTGGCGGAGTTTTTTGCAGCCTCGCCGTTGCCGGGATCGGGTCTGCGGGTGAAGCGGTTGCGCGGTGGAGCCCGCAAAACCAGCTTATGAGCTTTCTGCTCGACACCAACGTCGTATCCGAGTGGGTGAAACCCCGCCCAAATCAAGGTGTCATCGGTTGGCTCGCCGAAGCTGACGAAGACAGGATGTTTCTCAGCGTGATAACCCTCGCCGAACTGCGTTACGGGGTTGAACGCCTCGCCGCTGGGCGCCGAAAAAGACAGTTATCCGCGTGGTTGGAAGGCGAGTTACCGGTGCGATTCGAACACCGGGTTCTTCCTGTAGATGCCGACGTGGCCGATCGAGGCGGCCTGCTGATGGCGCGAGGCGAAGCTTTGGGACGAAAGCTGGAGGCGGCGGACGCCTTTATTGCGGCGACTGTTCAAATTCGACACCTGACGCTGGTGACCCGCAACGTGACTGATTTCAGGGAGATCGTGTCAGATCTGCTCAATCCCTGGGCATAACAAGGTACTCGTGCTTTGGCGCGTTGCGAACTGTCCGCCGCGCGATCTATCAACCGCGCGGTGGTGAGTGGCATCTAAAGCGTTGGGCCTGATTCGCATTTCTTTTGTACATCAAGTTCTGTAAAGGGCAGTCTCCAAGCTCATGCTTTCATCTTATCTGCTTTTCTTCGCCCTGACGCCGGGTGTGCTGAGCCCGATTAGCGCCGTGCTTCCGGCTTCGACGCCCCTGGACCTGGGGTATCGGCAGATGTACGACCTTCAGTTCAAGGACGCCCACACGACCTTTCAGGCTTATATGAAGGCCCGTCCCGACGATCCGTTCGGGGCCACGTCCGATGCAGCGGCGTACCTGTTTGACGAGTTCAATCGGCTGGGCGTTTTGCAGAGCGAGCTGTTCACTGATAACGAAAGGTTCGAGGGGCGGGCGAAGCCCAGCCCGGACCCCGGGCTTCGGGCGAAGTTCGATGACGCCATTGGCCGAAGCCAGGGACTGGCGGATGTGATCCTTAAGCGCTCTCCGCGCGACCGGAACGCCTTGTTGGCTTCGGTTTTGAACGTGGGGTTGGAATCGGATTATCTGGCGCTGGTGGAAAAACGGGACCTGCTCGCCGTCGCCTACACCAAGCGTGCCGGCCAGGCGGCGGAGCAGTTGCTGGCGAGTGACCCGACCTGTTATGACGCCTACCTGGCGATCGGGGTGGAGAACTACATTTTGGGGATGAAGCCTGCGCCGGTGCGGTGGGTGCTGCGACTTTACGGGGCGGAAACTGACAAGGAATCCGGCATGCAGAAGTTGCAGTTGACTGCGACCAAAGGGCATTACCTGCTGCCCTTCGCTAGGCTTCTCCTAGCCGTGGCCGCTTTGCGGGATAACCAGCGATCCGACGCCCGGGAATTGCTTAAGAATCTGGCCCAGGAATTCCCCAACAATCAGCTTTACCGGAGGGAACTCGCGCGCCTCAAGTAGCGATTGTCCATTTGCAGGCGAGTGGCGGGTGAAAGTGAGAAATATGAAGATTGCGAGCGTCGGCAGCGCCTTCCCAAAATACTACTACCCCCAGCCAGTCCTCAGCGCGGCGTTGAAGAAGTACTGGGATGGCCGCCTCCACAACTCCGACGTGGTGGATCGCATGCACGCCCACGCCGAGATTGACGGCCGTTTTCTCTCGTTGCCTATCGATAAGTACTACGAAATGTCCACCTGGGGGCAATACAACGATGCTTGGATCGACTGCGCGCAGGAACTGGGCCAGCAGGCCCTCTGTAAGGCTCTGGCTGAAGTGGGGCTCAATCCGTCCGATATCGACGCACTCTTCGTGGTCTCAGTCACCGGCATTGCCAGCCCTTCGCTTGATGCCCGACTGGTGAACCGCATGGGAATGTCTCCGCGCATCAAGCGCATTCCCATCTTCGGACTTGGCTGCGTAGCGGGAGCGGCAGGAATTTCCCGGGCGGCGGATTATGTGCGCGCCTTCCCCAATCACACGGCGGCGCTGCTGGCGGTGGAGCTCTGCTCACTGACGCTACAGAAGGAAGATGTGTCGATGGCCAACCTGATCTCGTCCGCGTTGTTCGGCGACGGCGCTGCGGCGGCGATTGTGACGGGCGCCGAGCGGGAATGCTCCGGGGCGGAAATTCTGGATACACGGTCGGTCTTCTACCCTGAGACCGAACACATCATGGGTTGGGACATTTCGGAGAAGGGATTCCAAATCGTTCTCTCCCCCACTTTGCCCCAGCTCATCATCGACCACCTTGGACAAGACGTGGACGCGTTTCTGGCCGACCATGGCCTCACGCGCAAGGACATAGGCCGCTGGATCATGCACACCGGCGGGCCGAAAATCCTGGAAGCGACCGGAACGGCCTTGGGACTTTCAAAGCGCGAGATGGATGCGTCGTGGGAGTGCCTGCGCAAGGTTGGCAACCTTTCCTCGGCATCTGTGCTTCTGGTATTGGAAGAGGTCTTCAGACGGCGGAGACCGGAGCCGGGAACGTATTCGTTGCTGGCCGCCATGGGGCCGGGATTCTGTTCGGAGTTGGTCCTTCTTCGCTGGAATTGATGACTTTGAATACCCTGGGGTATGATGGAAGCGCCCAGCGTTTGGGAATCCTGTGTGGCTCGCCAACTCGAGAAGACGGTTCAGGCCCACCAAACAAATCGGCACATTTCAATGGAAAGCTTTCCGTGCCGCGTTTGCCCGGAAGCCAACTCCTTAAATAGGAAGGCAAATGGTAAAGAAAGCGATACGGCCGCGTCTGAACTTTGTGCGGACCGGTCCGGCTCAATACGTCAATCTACCCGGAATTCTTCGCAAAGCGGGTGAAGCGATCGCACTGTGGGGTGACCGCGCCCTGATCAGCGGCGGCCAGAGGGCGCTGGCCTCGTCGGAAAAACGCCTCATCGCATCGCTCGAAAAGGCCGGCATCACCTGGCGCAAGCATCTTTTTACCGGTGAAAGCAGCCTCGCGAATATTGCCAGGATCAAGACTGAGGCGCAGAAACTACGCGCCAATGTCGTGGTCGGTGTGGGCGGCGGAAAATCGCTCGACGCTGCCAAACAGGCGGCCGCCGATCTTGACCTGCCGGTTGTTTGCATTCCTACCGTCGCCGCTACTTGTGCGGCGACCACCGCGATCTCGATTATTTACAGCGACCGCGGCGTGTATCTGCGCCCCATCGTGCATGCCCGCAACCCCAGTCTGGTGATAGTCGATCCGGAAATCATCACGCGGTCGCCGGGCAAGTATTTGCGGGCCGGAATCCTGGATTCGCTGGCGAAGTGGTTCGAAGGGCGCGCCGTGTGGCCGTGCGCAAAGAATCCCGATGTGCAGATGGCCGCCGCCTTTCAGTTGGCGGGAGTGCTGTACCAGCGCCATCGCCAGTATGCCATCGAGGCCGTGCGCCTGAATGCCGAGCAACGCCTGGGAGATGCACTGACCCAAACCCTTGACGTGGTCATTCTGCTGACCGGCGTTATCCAGACCCTCGCCAAGGGAACGATGTTCACGGCCATCGCCCACCCTCTTCATGATGGGCTGACACTGATTCCGGAAAGCCACGGGGTGCTGCACGGTTTGAAGGTTGGTTACAGCATTATTGTGCAGCTTTGCGTGGAGAAGTGTCCTCAGCGGGAATTTGAGGACGTGGTTTCGTTCTTCCGGCAGTTGGGGCTGGTGCCCTCTCTAAAGGCCCTTGGCTTGCCCTTCGATCGCGAGACGAATTTGCGCGTGGCCGAGGTCGCAGCCTCCAACCCGGAGCGGGGCCAAGTTGGCTACCCGGTAAATAAGTTTGTCATCGCTGCGGCCATGGAGAAGCTGGAAAAGAAATTTGGTGAGTAATGCGCAAGGCCTTACGAATCATTCTCGGCATCGTCATCGTGGCGGTGGTCCTGCACGCGGCCGATCTGGCGACGCGCGATTGTCGTGTGGCTCCTTACGTCTACGACGACTGCATGTGGGTTTGGCTCCGAACGCATCTGGGCTTGCCGGCAAGCAAATTCCTGCGCATGGCGGCGCTGGAGTGCGTGGGGCTTGTGCTCGTCCTCGTCCTCTACGTGACATTTCGTTATGTCTTTCCCCGGCGAAAACAGGCGCCTGCGGCATCAGAACCGCCGCTGTCGCTCACCTCCGAAGCTCCGCGCGACTGATCCCAGATTCGCTGTACAATAATGGCTTGGATCATCCATGAGTTCACTTGCCTCCGTAGGGAAAGCGGAAGAGGGCACCAGCTTCAGCCGTCCCTTGGTCGTGGCCACGGCCTTCGAGGTTCTGCTGATGTTCGGCGGCATTCTTGCCTACATCTGGCGCTGGCAGCACACCACTCCGCTGATTTGGATTGCGCTGCTGGCGTTCATCCTGATCAGTCACGTCCTTCACGGCGATACCGTGCGAACCCTCGGCCTGGGCCGGACGGATTTGCGGGCGAGCGCGCAATGGATTTTGCCGGCCACCGTCCTTCTCTGTTTGCCCCTGCTTTATTACGGCTTCGAGCAGCAGCGCTTGCTCTTCCTTCACCCCACGTGGCGAGCTTTGATGACCTTGTTGGCTTACGGGGTCTGGTGTGCCTTTCAGCAATACCTGACGCAGTCTTATTTCAACAACCGGCTCATGCTGATCATCCGCAACCGCCATGTGACTTCCGTTTTGGTGGGCATCATGTTCAGCGCCACGCACATTCCCAACCTCATCTTGATGGTCGCCACATTCGTTGCGGGAGTCGTTTTTGCGGAAGTGTTTGCCCGCCACCGGAACATCTGGCCGCTGGCGTTGGCACAGGCAGTGGGCGGACTCCTGGTCGCCGCCGTCTCGCCCGATGCCTTGATTCATCACATGCGCGTCGGGCCGGGTTACTTTTTCTACGGAATTCGTTAGGCGCGCCGCGCAACAAAGTAGGCAGAAGGCAGTAAGCAGAAGGCAGAAGGCAGAAGGCGGAAGGCAGAAGGCGGAAGGCAAAAGGCAGAAGGCGGAAGGCGGAAGGCGGAAGGCCTTGACCTTCGACGCGCGGCCGCGAACGGCAGTCCGGATTTCGTACGGAACCCCAGCATATTGTCATCCTGAGTCCCGATGCCGTTCATCGGGACGAAGGACCCCGGTATTTCGTCGTACCCATGCGCGCGGCACGCCGCGCGTTGCGGCACGGCGCGCCCGCGCCGTGCTTGCTGAGTGCGAATGAAAAGGGTCCTTCACCCTGAAACGCGGGTTCAGGATGACAGTTCGGCTGGTTGGTGGTGTAAATCGGGGATGGTATTTACTTCACGCAAAGCATTGTTCGCACAGAGAGAGCGTGCTCATTTTGTGACAGGGATACTCCTCGCGCGTCGGACGGCCGCAAAAGGTGCGAGCACACCACTACTTGCTCGCCGCCAGGGCTTCATCAATCATCCGGTAAAATGCGGCGGGTGATGCCATATTAACGATCAATCTTCCATTGATCACAAACGTCGGCGTACCAGACTATCCCCAGCGCTTCAGCTTCCCGGCGAGAGGCCTCGATCCGGCCCGTTGAGGCTTTGGCATCGAAGCACGCCGCCAGCCTCACTCGATTCAGTCCTGCCTCTTCTCCCAGCGCCAGCACGCGGTCGCGGACATTGGACGCCGTGATAGTGTCCTGGCTGCCAAAGATCATGGAACGATAGGTGAAAAATAAGCTTGGGTCGATTTGGTAGGCGCACTCATTCGCCACCGCAGCGCTGGTTGACCACGTGTGGAACGAAAGAGGGAATTCCTTGCAGATCAGTCGAACCCGTGAGCCGTACTTCGGAAGGAATTCGGCTTCGAGGAACTTCTGGACCATCGCACACCGTGGACATTCCAGGTCCGCGTATTCGACGATGGTGACCGGTGCATGCGCCGAGCCGAGGCTGGGTTGGTTCTGTGTATCGATGAGTTGCTCGACCAAGTCTCGTCGATAGGGAAGCAGCAGTCCAAGGACTCCTGTCCGCCGATCTTCGGTTACGAATAGGTCGCCCTGCTGGGATTTCGTGCCCAATGCGACCGTCACCCTTGACCGGAGGAAGCCGGGCAAGCGGGTTCGGGTGAAGGTCCCGACCGTCACTTTGGTCGCCGCGGGAAGGGAAGCAGCCTCACGGACGCAGCGGATGATCTCGGCCTCAGATGCGCCGCTGAGCGGAAACGCCAATCCGAGCGCGAAGCAGCGTGCGTCATCGGTGATGAACGCATTGAACGCGCGGGTTTGCTTTCCGTCGTTCACTGTCACGACGGTCTGATAGAAATGCGGTGCGGTTGCCTTTCGCAAGGGCTGAGCGCTGACATTCGTGCTCTCCGGGATCTCGAAGCGGTCGCGAAAGTATTGTTCGACGTTCGCCGGACTGGCGAGGGTTCTAAGATCGCCGGCCGCGGCGGGCACGGCTGAAGATGTCACGCCAAACACCGACAAAGGCATGACCAGAGCGAATAATCCGCAGCCCAGCAACAGAACCTTCGGCAACACGCATCGCTTCATGTTCCACTCCTCGTTTCTTTGATTCTGCTCCCTGCGAACCCACAGTCTACCGCCGACTGCCGTCTACTGCCTACTGTCTACTGCCTACTGCCTACTGCCTACTGCCTACTGCCTTTCCCCCCCGTCGCGGCAAATACGGCAAATCGGCAATCTGGCCTTCGAAGCTTGCCGCCCAGCGGCCGGGAATCGCGGTATGGCATTTCGGGCAGGTGCCATTCGGCGTGAGGCGATAACTCAGGATGTGATAGCCAAAGCGTTCGATCAGCAATTCGTGGCATTTCGGGCAGTGGGTATTTTCCAGATCGCCTACCAGGCCCGGAATATTCCCGGCGTAGATGAACCGCAGTCCCGCTGACCGGCCAATGGCCGCAGCCCGCTCCAAGTCCCGGGGCTGAGTGCTGGCGGGGTCGGTCATCTTATAGTCCTTGTGGAAGGCCGTGACGTGCCAGGGAATGTCGGGCGAGACGCTGGCCACGAACTCCGTGAGCCGCTTCAGTTCGTCGTCGGAATCATTGAAGCCTGGAATCAGGAGCGTAACAATCTCTACCCACAAACCCATTTGGTGAAGGCTGCGAATGGTGTCAAGAATGGGGCCGATGCGCCCACCCAATTCGCGATAGTGGCGATCGTCGAAGCTCTTCAGATCAACTTTGTAGAGATCCACCCACGGGCGCAGGTATTCCAGAACTTGCGGGGTTCCATTGCCGTTCGAGACATAGCCGGTCACCAATCCCGCCGCCTTGGCTTGCTTGAAAATCGCCACCGCCCATTCGCTGGTGATCAGGGGTTCGTTGTACGTGCTCACCAGAACCTTGGCGCCCTGGTGCAGGGCGTCGGCGACCAGTTCTTCCGGGAGACGCTGCATGGGGCGGGACATCGCGCGCGGGTCGCGCAACGCCTGTGAGGTCACCCAGTTCTGGCAATAGGTACAATGCAGGTCGCAACCCAGCATGCCGAAGCTGTAGGCGAGCGCGCCGGGATACGCGTGGTGAAACGGTTTCTTCTCGATGGGGTCGCACTGCACTCCCGCGGCGTAGCCCCAGGGAACCAGGAGCTTGCCTCCCTGGTTAAATCGAACCTTGCAAACGCCCACTTGCCCGTCCGGAATGCGGCAGCAGTGGCCGCAGGCGAAGCACCTTACGAACCCCCGGTCCATCTTCTCGTAAAGGTCGCCTTCACGAACGTTGGCGTTCAGAACTTGCTGAAGTGTCGCCATGGGAGCGCCCTCGGAACGGCCCAAGATCGAAAATCGGAACTGGAAATTCGAAATTCGGGATCGTTCATGACCTGCGGCGACGCGTCCCGCCGCGCAAGCCATCGTTCATATTATATACCTCTACCTTTGGGACGATTCGGAACACTGCCTGACAAACCTGCGGACATCGGAGGTTGCCGTCTCACCCGTGAGAGCTCTTCAAGCCAGAGCACAATGGAGGTTGCGAGTTTCGATTTTCGGGTTTCGATTTTCGCCCCGCGGTTGTCAGAGCTTCTGCCAGTGTTGCCCGCCATCGTCGGTAAGCCATTGCGAGCCGGAGTCGGTAGTCAGCGTGAGCCGCCGCGGGGTCTGCAACTGAATGTGAACGATCGTTTCCGTCACCGTGCTGCCTTCAAACGGGATGCCGACTTGCACCCAGGTGGCGCCACCATCGGTGGAGTGGAACAGATTTCCACCGGCGCCGCCCGCCCAAACGATGTTGCCGAGCGCCGCAATCGCTTTGAACTTCACACCGTCAGTGACACGAACACTCTCGATCGATTTCCCGCCGTCGCTGGAACGTTGCACCTTGCCATCGGCTGAGATGCTCCAGAGCGTTGCGAGTGGGCCGCCACCGGCCGCAGAGGCGGCGCGAAAGGCTTTCATCGACCCCATGGCAGACGACGCTTGAATTCGCGCCACGGTTACAGGCGCTGCGTTGGGCGCGGGTCCTGCCGCAGGTGCCACGGCTGGCGCAGCAACCGCAACGGCGACGTTTTGACTTGTTTGCGGCAAGGGCGACATTGCCCGGGGAGCAGGCGTGCTTTCTGTTGCCGCGCCTTTCGAGATCTCCATCGCGTTCTGAACTGACGCGGGCGGTGGTGGCGGAGTGGCGGCGACTTCGGCACTTAAGGTGTCTGCGGCCTTGCTTTCCTCGCGTGCGACATGGCCGCCGGCAACATTCCCTGTTCTCAGCCTGGTTGGTGGCTGCGACGAAGCCAGCACCCTCACTTGCCGCGCGGCCTCCTTACGGGCCAGCGATGCATTCAGCGCCAGATCTTTGTCGGCCCCGCTGTTTTTTCACCGCATTCATGACCTCGGCCGATTCCGGCGCTGGTGACTCTGCTTTGGCCTTGGGAGCCACGTTGTTCGCTGCCGTCAACGGCTGTGGCGCGGACGCCTGCTCGGGGACTGGGCAAGCCTCCCGTCGGAACTGGCGGCGGCGCGCTTCGCTCAGAAACCTCCGCAGGCCGGTTCCAGATGCCGGGGTGCAGGACCACCACCATGGTGAGCGTTCCCAACGCTGCGGCCAGCGCTCCCCAGCGAACAACGGGCCACGCATACCAGGAGCGAGGCGCAGCGACGCGTGCGGGCACGGGCTCCGCCGGTTCCTCAGGCAGCGCGAAGGCGGCAACCACGCGGCAATCCGCACACTGGCTGAGATGGTGCAACACCTGCGCGTGCTCCTTCTCCGTGAGCGACTTTTCGGCGAAGGCCGCCAGCAGGTTCGCGTCAGGGTGCTCGCCGCCCGGGAAGCTTGAGTCTGACTCCGCCGGGGCGGCAGTCTTCGGCGTCGTAGACTTTCCCTTCAGCCGTGCCAGCGCGATTTTTGGCAATTCCTGCATGTTCAAGTTCCAGCGCAAAGAGAAGCGAGCAACGCTCCGTGCGTTCCAATTGCTGCCTACTGCCTACTGCCTACTGCCTTCTGCTTACTGCCTACTGCTTTCTGCCTACTGCCTCCTGCCTACCGCCTCCTATTATGGAACGCTCTGATGGTCCTTTTCTTGCACCAAACGGCGGCGCACGTCTACGGCCAACTCCGCGACCTCGACTTCCATGGTCTGTTCCGCCTCGCGCCGGCTCATGCCCCGCTTCGTCAGGCCGGATACGATGGCCTTACGCGTCGCCACCGTGATCCTCTCCAGTTTACGGCTGATAGTGGATTCATGCACCCCGAGCAGGCGGGCGATTTCCGCCAGCGTGCGATTATCCAGGTAGTAGTTGGCTAAAATGAATTTGTCTTCCGGCGAAAGCGCGCCCAGAGCCTCGTCCGTGGCCTCGCGCAGGCGGGCGTCAACGGCCTCTACAGGGTCGGGCGCGGCGGCTTCGAACTGTACCCCTGCCTCCTCCTGCTCTTCCATGCTGACCAGTCGCTGCCCGCGCCGAAAGCGATTGACGTGTTCCTGGGCCAGCACCGCGCGCAGCCAGCCCTCCAGGGAGCCTCGGCCCGTGTAAGAGTCCAGCTTGGAGATGCGTCGGCCATCCGTTGCCCGGGTGCCGTAAAGCTCCGCGTAGAGCGAGTCCGCCATTTCCCGCGCATTCGAATCCCCCTGCGCAAAAGCGTGCGCGGCGTTGTACAGCTTCTCACGATAGCGGGACATGAATACTTCCCACGCCCGCTCGTTGCCTTGAGCGCAGGCTCGCGCCAATGCCAGGTCTTCCAGCCGAAGGTGGGTGAGGAAATCCGCGACCTCTGCGGAACTGGCGGTCGCAGGGAGATATTTATCCGCGATTCCTCGCAGGATGCCGGCGAAGGCCTGTGGGGTCAATCCAAACCTGTCCGCTCCCGCGTCGCGGTGTAGCTGCACAGCCAGCGATTCTGAAATTTCCATCTTCATGGGCCGTCGCACCGGCGGTTGCCCGGGATCCGGGGCACGAAAAACGGGACTCGGGCAAGCGCTCCGCTGGCTCGTGAGCCAGCTTTCACGGATCGTGCTTCTTGTCATCCCCGCCGACCAACCGGGATTTGGATGCAAGAATTATACCCTGAGTCGTTCTCTTCCCAGACCGAAGCTTTTGCGGCAGCAGGTGAGAGGAGACGACGATGAGACTAAAACCAACATTCGCGATTTGTTTGCTGAGCGGTTTGGCGACGCTGTGGTTTCTTTCCTCCGGTCCGCGTCCGGGAGAAGCAGGCCAAGTGGGATCAGCCTACAAAGTCCTGGCGCCGATCGGCCGCGGCAATTTGACGATCTTTCCGGTGGTCGCCGACCGCACTCATGACACGCGGGATTTCCTGACTCTCGACGAAGGCGTCCGCGCCGGGGAAGTGGTGGTGAGCGAGGCCGGCAGCGTGCGCCCGCTGATTCGCGGCCACGAGCGGTACATTCCCGGCGACGGCGCCGAAGTGAACCGCCTGGTGCTGGTGAACAATTCCGGTCGGCCTCTGATCCTCTTGGCGGGCGAGATTGTAACCGGCGGCAAGCAGGATCGCGTGGTGGGGAAGGACCGTATTGTCCCGCCCCATAGTGACCCCATTGATCTTTCGGTATTCTGCGTCGAACCCGGCCGCTGGGTGGCGGAGAAGTCGGACTTCGGGTCGTTCCACGCGCAGATGGCGCAGCCCAGCGTGCGGCGCAGCGCCATGGCCGACAAGGATCAAGAAAAGGTCTGGGCGGAAGTCCGCTCGACGCAGCAATCTCTGAGCGTTATGGCCAGCCCTCCCGCGGCTCGTGCCATCGGCGGCACGTCGTCTTACGCTGGCGTCATGGACAACGACGAAGTAAAGCGCCGCGTTGACGATGTCGCCGTGCCCATCGAGCAGTCCTACCAGGGGCTGATGCGTGACTTGCGCGACCGCAACGCCGTGGGTGTGGTGGTGGCGGTGAATGGCCGGCTGATCTGGGCCGATATCTTTGCCAGTACGGCGCTACTGGAAAAATACTGGCCCAAACTGATTCGGTCCTATGCGGCGGAATCCCTCACCGAAGGCAGGAATTCCGAGCGTCCCGAGATCAAGGAGGCCCAGGCATACTTGCAAGACTTTGGCGCGCGACACGAGACGGATGAAGTCGAGCCCGGCGTCTATCGCCGCACGGAATTGACCGGTAATGATTTCACCGCCTTCGCGCTGACCTCGCTCTTGCCCGGCACCGGATTCGATATCCACGTCGCCAAGATGACGGACTAAGTAATGTCGATGGGCTAAGGCGGTCCCCACGCTTTGAGCAGGGATGGCGGGAAAGGTTCTAACGATTCTTAACAAAATTCAGATCGGCGCGCGGTCCAGGGAAGTGATGAATTGAATGCCGTCCACGTGTTTTTTGTGCAGGTGGGCGTCGTTGGTGATGAACAGATCTGCGCCGGCGGCGGAAGCACAGGCCAACTGGATGGCATCCGGCGCTCGAATCGAGCGGTCGCACCGCAGGCGAGCGTAGACGCCGGCCGCAGTAGTGTCAAACGGCAGCACCTGCGCTACGGCAGTGATCGCCTGCTGGTACTTCCGTGCCAATTCATCCTGGCTTTGTTCATAGGGCTTCACCATGATCTCGCCGAGTGTCAGGGTGGAGGTCAAAAGCTGGTCGCCGCGCTCCAGCATGGAGCGGCGGAGCCGGGTGACCTGCTCGGACAGCGAGCCGTAGTCCTCGAACAGGTAAATGAACAGGTTCGTGTCCCAGAAGATTCGGCTCATTCCCAGCCCTCGCGCAGCCGCCGAACGTAGTCGTTGGCGTGCTCGTCTGACCAAAGAACCTTGCCGCTACCTCGGAGCGCCAGCAAAGGGTCGTCTTGCGGCGCGACCTCTTCCGCCGCGCACCAGCCGCGGTACCATGCCAGCAGCGATCTGTAGACCGTGGGGATGCTCTCGGCAGCGGGAAGCATCTTGGCGCCCTCGCGCGCGGGGTGATAAGGATCGCCCTTGCGGAAAAGGCGGCGCCGCCCGCCGGCCGTTTGCAAGAGCATGCGGTAACGGCCGGGGCTGGGAGGACGATTCGCCACGCAATGCTGCACCACATGGACGTAAACGCCCGGGCGCAGCGGCTGTTCAATGCCCTCTTTCTGCGCACGTTCAACGATTTCCTCCACGGTAAAATCGGCGCGGTCAGGGTGCTCCCGATGGAGAAGTGCAGTTGCAATCCAAACTTCGTCGGCGACCTTAACCCCTGAATCTGTAGTGGCAAGTATAGACATTCAACGCTTCCTCCTGAAGTATATACAATAGCACATTGTTACATGGTATGTCCAGCGGATTTGGTAGTGGGGATGGCGTTTGCAGCGTTCGGCCGCTGAAGCCGCCCTGATTTGCAATGAATCCTGGGGCCGGGCAGCCCGGGCGTATCCCCCCTGGCATTCACCGCGTGACTGGCGACGGCTGGCCTACATCAAGCGACAATCTGTCTCGCCAGTCTGGTCTTGACATGAGTAGGCAAGTATGTTATACTACATGTCTGATCGTTGTTGGAGGCGCCCAAACGACGGGGCTCGGGATGACGGATTGGGTCGAGTTTTTCAGCATCCTTCCGGGAACCCGGAAAAGTTGAAGAAAAATAGGTAGTTAACGATGTCTAGCGCTGTTCATTTCAACTACCGTGTTATTGAAAGCAAAAGAGTTAGCGATGCCTATCGAGTCCAAAAAACAGGGGGCCCCAATCGGGAAGGGATATCCGGATGAGTGTATGAAAACAATGTGCTTAAAATCGATGCCTTGGAATATCCGGATATGTTGATGAAAAATAAGGACATATGAATTACAGTGAGATGTTTCCGGAAATGTTTCTGAAAACAAGCGAGATAGCGAAGAAGTGGGGTCGCAAAAACGGCCTGCATGTGGCCGTAAAACGGCGTAAAGACGGTTGAAAGCGGCCTTGAGACGACGAAAGAGCGGCTTGGTGATGGCCAAAATCAACCCCGGAATGAGCCTGACTGGCCTTGATTATATCTTACAGAAAAAAATCGAGTTAGCAGATTTTGCCGCAAATAGGCCACCTGCCACCCGCTTTTTCGCGCTGCGCCTTTGGCGCACACCTGCTATGCTATGAGTTTGAACTCTTCCATCCGCAACATTGCCATCATCGCGCACGTGGACCACGGCAAGACCACGCTGGTTGACGCCATGCTCCGCCAGAGCGGCATCTTCCGTGCGGGAGAAGCTGTGGTGGAGCGCGTCATGGACTCGAACGACCTCGAGCGCGAGCGCGGAATCACCATTCTGGCCAAGAATACCGCCGTCACCTACCACGGCACGCGCATCAACATTGTCGATACTCCCGGCCACAGCGACTTTGGCGGGGAGGTGGAGCGCGCCCTGAAATTGGTGGATGGCGTGCTGCTGCTGGTCGATGCCAGCGAAGGCCCGTTGCCGCAGACGCGCTACGTCCTGCGCAAGGCGCTGGAGGCCAATCTGCCTCCCATTGTGGTCATCAACAAGATTGACCGCAGCGACGCGCGCCCGCAGGAAGTGCTGAACGAGGTCTACGACCTGTTTATCGATCTCGACGCCACGGAAGACCAGCTTGAATTTCCCGTGCTGTACTCCATCTCCAAGCTCGGCATCGCGCGCGAGACCGTGGACGGGAGTTCGGACAACCTCCAGCCGCTGTTTGAGACCATTCTGCGCGCCATTCCCGCGCCCGTGGGAGATCCGGCCGGCCCCCTTCAACTTCTGGTGGCCAACCTGGATTACAGCGAGTACCACGGCCGGCTGGCGTTGGGACGCATTTTTTCCGGCACCCTGCGGCGCGGCGATGACGTGCTGATCGCCAAGCTGGACAAGTCT
The DNA here is from genome assembly GCA_963719115.1 of uncultured Acidobacteriota bacterium. Taxonomy (GTDB): domain Bacteria; phylum Acidobacteriota; class Terriglobia; order UBA7540; family UBA7540; genus Bog-366. The sequence goes on from CAVRBF010000082.1 coordinate 133,431, forward strand.
CTTCAACCCACGCGCATTACCAAGCTTTACGGCTTCAAAGGCCTGGAGCGCATCGACCTGGACGAGGCCGCGGCCGGAGACATTGTGGCCATCGCCGGCGTCGAGGGCATCACCATCGGCGAGACGGTAACGAGCGTGGAAAACCCATCGCCCCTGCCGCACATCCCCATCGACGAGCCTACCATCTCGATGGTCTTCACCATCAACACCTCGCCCTTTTCCGGGCGCGACGGCCAGTTTGTGACCTCGCGGCATTTGCGCGAGCGGCTGGAAAAGGAACTGCTCACCAACGTGTCGATCCTCGTGGAGGACATGGGCACGCACGACTCGTTCAAAGTGATGGGCCGCGGCGAGCTGCAACTGGCCATCCTGATCGAAATGATGCGGCGCGAGGGTTACGAACTGGCTGTGGGCAAGCCGGAAATCGTCACCCGCACCGTGGACGGCAAAATCCAGGAGCCGGTGGAAGAGCTTATTATCGACCTGCCGCAGGAGTTTGTGGGCGTGCTGATGCAGGAAATCGGCATGCGCAAGGGCGTCAACACCCGGATCGTGAGCCACGGCACGGGCCACGCCCAGAGTGGACGCGTGCGGCTGGAATTCAAGATCCCTTCCCGCGGGCTTATCGGACTGCGCGGCGAAATCCTGAAGGCCACGCGCGGCACGGCGGTGATGAACACCCTGTTTGACGGCTATATCGACTGGCAGGGAGACCTGCCGTCGCGGCTTACCGGCTCGCTGGTGGCGGACCGCGCCGGGCGCGTTACCGCCTATGCGCTGTGGAACCTTCAGGAACGCGGCGACCTGTTTGTGCAGCCCGGCCTCGAGGTTTACGAAGGCATGGTGGTGGGCCAGAACTCGCGCTGGGACGACATGGACGTCAACGTGGTGAAAGAGAAAAAGCAGACCAACATGCGCGCCTCCGTGGCCGATGAAGCCATCCGCCTGATCCCCCACAAGCCCCTGACGCTGGAAGAAGCCATCGAGTTCATCGCCGACGACGAACTGGTGGAAATCACGCCCAAATCGCTCCGCCTGCGCAAGAAAATCCTGGAATACAACAAGCGCCCCAAGAAGCACAAACATCCGATGGAGGAGTAGGAGTGTTGAAGCAACGGTGGAGCTTACACGGTTCAAGCGGAGCTTTCGCTTACGGTTCGCTGCTGTCGGAGTATTCATGCACGCTCATACGCGCTGTCATCCTGAGGCCTGAGTTCAGGCCGAAGGACCCTTTTCATTGCCCGTAGGAAGCGAGGCTTGCCGGCGCAGCGCGGGAGCATACCGCGCTCTTGGATAAGACGAAATGCAAGGGGTCCTTCGCCCTGAAAAGCGGGGCTCAGGATGACAGTGCACTGATTCGGGTTCTAAAACCAGGGAGACATGCTGTAACGGGAGAAACACCGCTCGCGAGACGCGCTGGCGCCGCCACTCCGCGTCGAGTCTATTATTATAAGTATCATCATGCATGTGAAGATTCTTGAAATGAATAATACTCAATAGTGGCTGTACGTTGTCACGTATCGCTGGTGTAAACTCGCAGCGACGGGGGCACCGAAGTGGCAGGCCTGTTACAGTTTCTGGCGGCGAGCGTGGTGGTTGTGCTGCCGCGGCAATATCGGCGGGATTGGCCTTGGGGGTCGGATGAGGGCTTGCGCGGTCCGGCGCGACCCGCACGAGGCGCTGACGGAAAAGCAGCGGAGCCAGATTGCGAGAGAGGAGATGGCGCAGAAGGAATCGGTCTAATTCTCCCAGAGGTTGATTAAGCCTTGGTTACCCTGATCTTGCAGACCCATTTCGATGGCTTTGGAGAAGAGGGCGTGGACCATGTGCGCGGCAGGGAAGTCGCCACCGAGACTGTCGATCCAGTCCGTCAGGAGGGTGAGGTCTTTGTGCTGAAGGCGGATGCTGAAGCCCGGAGCAAAGTCGTTCTTGAGGATCAGAGGCAGGAGATTGGTGACCATCCTGGCCTCTCCTCTTGTCTTCCCAAGGTGCTAACGCGTGCCGTCCTCGGCAATGGCGGGGCGGGCGAGGGCCTGCTCGTTGAGTTCAAAGCCCAAGCCCGGGCCGCCGGGCACCGCGAGATGGCCGCCTTCCATACGGACCGGTTCCTTGAGGAACTCCCCGGCGATCTGCTCATCCGCCGCAGAGCCGATCGTTTCGAGGATGAAGTAGTTGGGAATCATCGCTGCGTAGTTCAAGTTGATCATGGTGGCAATGGGGCCGTTGGGATTGTGCGGCGCCATGCCAATGTAATGGGATTCCGCCAGCGCCGCGATCTTCTTCATTCCGGTAATGCCGCCGCAATTGACGATGTCGCATTGCAGCAGGTCCACGGCATGTCTATCCAGAAACGGCCTGACTCCGTAGATGGTGGCCCAGCGCTCTCCTGCAGCGATGGGGATGGACGATTCGCGTTGCACCATGGCGAGTTCTTCTGCCCCCTCGGGCGGGACCGGTTCTTCAAGGAAGAGCAGGTTCAGATCCTCCAACTCGCGGCACAAGCGAATGGCCTGTTTGGGATTCAATCGTCCATGGCAATCTACGGAGAGTCCGAATTCGGGACCGCCCGCCTGGCGCGCCGCCTGGAAGAACTCGCGAATCCGGCTGAAGATCGAGGGATCAAGGAACTCGGTTTCCTTCCAGCGCGGGTCGACTTCGCCGCGCGTGCCCGAGTAGGAGCTTCCCGTGGGTTGAGATCCGGCGTTCGACGCGCTGGGCTCCGTAAAAGAGCGGCAGTGTGGTTTTGATGGCGGTGTAACCGCGCGCTTGGCAGGCCTTGATGTTCTGCGCAAACACTTCGGGAGTTGCGCCCGCGGGGCAGTGGCAATACACCGGCACGGTCCGGCGCGTCGGGCCTCCCACCAATCGGTATGCCGGCAATCCAACGGACTTGCCCAGAATATCCCACAGTCCGCAATCCACGGCGCTGATGGAAGTGCAGTGCATTGGGCCGCCCACCCAGAACGAGTCGCGATACATCCGTTCCCAGTGCGTCTCGATTTCGGTGGGGTCTTTCCCCACCAGGTAGCGCTTCAGTTCCAGGATCGATTGCTGGATGGTGAACGACTTGCGCTTCATCACGGTTTCGGACACCCCGGTGAAGCCCTCATCCGTCTCCACCTGGACAATGACGGTGTTGCAGTGATTGAGCTTGACGACGTGCGCTTTGATGTCGGTGATCTTCATGGCAGCCTCAATTCGCGAGATGGCGCGCGTGGCCCATTATTCCACGCTCACCGCGCGAGCGCTAGCTTGCTGATTGTGCAGAGATGCGGATGATGGCCTTTACTACTCCGTCGCTTCGGGAGCTGACGAGTTCGAAGGCACGGGCGGCATCTTCCAGAGGGAAGCGGTGGGTGACGAGCGGCCGAACGTTGACGCGCCCGCTGGCGATGAGCTCAACGGCTTTCTCAACGCACTCGTTCTGGCGGCGGACGGAAAGGACGCGCAGCTCATTTCGGCGCAGGAGATTGATGTTGAAGCTGACGCGGTCAACTTCCGGAATGCCAATCACCAGCAGCGCGCCGCCGGGCTTGAGGAGTTCGACGCCCTGGTCGAGCGCGTCCTGCTCGCCCGCGCATTCAAAGACCACGTCCATGCCGAGGGGCTCAAGTCGATGGATTGCCTCCACCACATCCTCGCGATGCGGATTGCCAGTCCAAGCCGCTCCGCAGGCACGGGCCACGGCCAGGCGTTCGTCGATCAGGTCTGTTACATATGCGGTGGCGTTGGAAAGCGCGTGGACCGCCAGCAGCGTGCAGAGTCCGATGGGGCCGGAGCCCACAATTCCCACCCGCGCACCGGGCTTGAGTTGGGCCATGTGCGCAGCATACACACCGATGGAGAGCGGCTCGACCACCGCTACCTCCTCGTCATTCAGCGATGCCGGAACCGGGACACAACACTCGGCGGGCATCACCAGGTATTCCACCAGCGCACCGGGCAGTTGGCCGGGGTTCCCGAGGAATTTCTGGTTCCGGCAGGTGTTTTTACGTCCGGCGCGGCACTGGTCGCATTCCCCGCACGCCACGAGCGGATCAACCGCCACGCGCTGGCCGGGGCGCAGGGACTTGACCTCGCTGCCCACTTCGACCACTGTTGCACCAAACTCATGACCAAGGATCTGCGGAAACGTGACGACCTGCGGGCCGATTCTTCCCTCCGTGTAGTAATGGATGTCGGAGCCACACACGCCCAAGGCATCGACGCGCAGCAAGGCTTCGCGCGGTCCCGGGGCGGAGGGGGAGGGAACCGGGTGGACTTCCATTTGCCTCAAGCCGGTCAGGTAAACGGCCTTCATCGCGCCCTTCCAAAACGGTGCAGCCGGGACGATGCCCGGCTGCGGTTGGTTCATCATGTTGCAGGAGGCCAAAATCGCCGGCTGCCCGATCAATGCCTAGTTTGTTGTCGGGCTGGCGGTCACGGCCAGGTTAAATGTGGTCGTGCGTAGTACGTTTTGATTCGAGTTCAGGTAGCCATCAAGCGTGAGCGTATAGTTGCCAGTAGTCGTCCCGGAGATTTCCAAAACGGACGAACGACACGCAACCAGGGCCAAGTCGAGGCAAAGGATGAGGCTGAGCATGGCCAGGCGGAAGGCCAGCCAGCCGCGGCGGGCTCCGCGTTTCCTGCCAATAGCGAGTGAGGCCAGCGCCGCCAAACTTAGCAACCCCAGGATGTAAGGCGGCAACTTGTTCGGGGAGCCCGGCAGCCATGGCCACGTGTGGGTGGGGGCCACATACTTATACGTGGTGACCGACAGCGCCACACTGGCCGCCGAGGTGGGACCGGGGGTTACGATTTGGCTTTGCGATCCATTCGGAAAGATACACTCGCTGCCGCCGGGCGGCATACCCGCGGCCGCACATTCGAGCAGGACGCCGGAATTGAAGCTATTCAGTGGATTCACGAGGATGGTGTATTTCCCGGTGGTACCCGCATACACGGTGGCAATGGGCGGAGTTACGGTCAGCGTGTAGTCCGCAAACCCGAGACTGAAATTCGCCGTATAGGTTTGCGTGCCGCTGGTCCCCGTCACCGTGAACAGGTAAGGGTTGTTGGTGGACGGGCTCAGGTTGCTGACGGTCATCAGACTGGTGGAACCGACGAAAATCGGATTCGTGCTGAAAGTGCAAGTCGTGCCAGCCGAGCAGGCCAGCGAGATGGCGCCATTGAAACTGGTTGGCCCATTGGCTTCAACGCAGAACGTCGTCTGGGTCGATCCGATGATGATAGGATTCACGGTGGGGCAACTGGCAGAGGAAGGTGAAGTAAGTGTAAAGGCCGCCGCCCCAATTCCCGTGAGTGCAACCGCCTGGGGGCTGCCGGTGGCGTTATCACTGACCGTCAAAGCACTCGACCGCGTGCCGCTGGCCGTGGGCGAGAAGGTGACGCTGATCGTGCAACTCTGGCTGACGCCGAGGTTACCGAAATACGGCGCGAGAAAGCAATTGTCCGTTTCGGTGAAGTCGTTGGTGGTGCCTGCGGAAATCTTGCTGATACTCAACGTCTGTGTGCCGGTGTTGGTAACCGTGACGCTCTGCGCAGAACTAGCGGTGCCGACAGGCTGGCTGGGGAAGGAGAGGCTGGAGGGTGCTACCGTGACGGCGGTAGCGGCTGTCGTTCCCGACCCCGTCAGATTAATAATCTGCTGGGTTCCCGGAATGCCACCGGCGTTGTCCGTGATGTAAATCGTATCCGGCAATGATGTCGTGGCGTTCGGCGTGAATGACACGTTCATCGTGCAGTACCCGCCTCCGCCGGCAATGGTCCCCAAACAGTTATCCGTTTCGGTGTACACCGTCGAGGATCCGTTGACCGGATAGACGAGAATGTTGGAGATGGTTATGGGCGCCGTGCTCATGTTGGAGATCGTAATCTGCTGGTAGGGACTCGTAACGCTGAGCGTCTCAGGTCCAAAGTTCAGCGTGTAGGGCACGATGGAAATGCTGGAGACATTTTCCGGGTCCAGTTTGGCGATAAACGCGTTACTTGCCGAACCGGTCAGAGTGCTTTTGTAGGATCCCGCGACAGCGGGGAAGTTCGTGGAGGAGGTGCTGCCGGTAATGTAGGGGTCGCCGGTGCTATCCACTGCGATGGACTGACCAAAATCCGGACCATTGCCGCCCAGGTATGTGGAGTAGTTCAGGGCACTGCCCGCAGCGTTGAACTGCGAGATGAATGCATCGGCACAAGGCGCGCTCCCACACAACTGATTATTGCTGAGTCCCAAGATGCCTTGCACCGGGCTCTGCGTCGGAAAGTTGCTGGAGTTCGTGAAACCGGTGACCGAGGCAATCCCGCCGGAAGTGACGGCGATACCGTTGGCCTGATCCGTTCCACTGCCTCCCAGGTAAGTGGAGTAAACCAGTGCCGACCCCGTCGTATTCAATTTGGTGACAAAGGCATTCGACGCGCCTCTTAATGAGGGCTGAAATGCGCCGGTGGTGGGGAAATTGCCCGAGGCCGTTTCACCAGCCACGTAGACATTCTTGCTTCCGTCCAGTGCGATTCCAAAGGCCCGGTCATCACCGGCGCCGCCCAAGTACGTCGAGAAAGTGAGGGACGACCCCGCCGGATTCAATTCGGCCACAAAAGCGTCCGCTCCACCGCCGTGCACAGACTGAAAGGGGCCAACCACGGGAAAATCGGTGGAAAAAGTGTACCCGGCGACATAGGCATCGCCGGACGTATCCACCTGGATCGCTTGGCCCACGTCGGCGGAAGTGCCTCCTAGATAAGTGGAATACACAAGCGCTTCACCGGTGAAATTTACTTTGGCGACAAAGGCATCAGACGATCCGTCGAGACCGGATTGGTAGGCATTGACAATGGGAAAGTTACTGGATTGTGTAAAACCGGTCACATAGGCATTGCCGGAGGAATCCACCGCGATGCCCTGGCCGAAATCGGCGCCGCTGCCTCCCAGGTACGAGGAGTAAACCAAGGTCTGGCCTGTAGCATCGAGTTGGCTTACAAAGGCGTCGGTGTTGCCGCCATAGGTGTTTTGAAAGGGGAACTGCCCCGCGATCGGCGCGACGGTGGGAAAGTCTGCCGAGGTGGTATTGCCGGTCACGAAGACCGCGCCGGCGAACACGGCAATTGCCGTAGCGGAGTCTGTTGCCGTGCCACCAAGATAGGTGGAGTAAAGCAAAGTGGTTCCCGCCGCGTTGATCTTGGTGACAAAAGCGTCGCCATTGCCGCCTTTGTTGGCGGACTGATAGGCCGACCCGGCCGTGGGAAAGTTGGTCGAGGTGGTCGTGCCCGCAATATACGCGTCGAAATTGGTGTCAACCGCTATACCGTAGCCAACGTCGGCGCCGTTCCCCCCGACGTAAGTCGCGTAGAGGAGTGTTGGGTCAATCACCAGCGGTCGCGTCTGGTCATAGGCGCCGATTTCGAACCCGACCTGATTGTTAGCCTGCAAGACGTAGCGGCCGTCGACGAGGGTCTTGGCGGAGGGGCGTGACCCGGTGGTGCCCTCAGGTTGGTAAACGACGGGTTTATGCATGCGAACTTCGGCTTTATCGAGGCTGACGACCAAATCACCGTCGCGGCTAAGCTTGCACAGCGGACTGCGGGTGGCCTCTTCGGTTCCATTCACGGCGAAGCGAATGGCCGAGGGGTGAGCGCCCGGCGCAACCACAAAGTCGTACTCAAGCTGACCGCCCTGCGTTCCGTAATAGACCAGATCGACGCCGGGATATATTCCGGCGTATTTGACCTTAGCGTAGGTCGGGATATTGGTGCGCCATTTGCTGCGGTCATTGCCAATGAAATAGTTGGCTTTGCCGGGAAGTTCGTCAGTTCCTGTCGCCGTGGCGCGCGCATTCGTCCCCAGCAACCGGAGGCGGAGCGCCGAACTGGAGGTCGAGGGAGCGTGTCCGTCGGAGGCTGACGATTGGGGGGACCGGAGCGTCAATACAGACTCATGGTTGGTCAGGAACAACGTATAGCCCGCTCCCCGCGAGATGAAATCCACGCTGGGATGGGATTGCCCGCGGTTCGCCTCGAAACTCAACGGCAAAGCCGCGTAAATATGTGCCCACTGGGGGTTGGAACGAGGCTTGGCCGTCGGAGACCCCGCGCCTTCACCGTTATACAAAACGGCGGCGCCAAGCAAGACGGCAATCGACAGCAGACTGTAGGGGAGGCGCCGGCCTCTCTTAATCGCGCTTTGGCTTACGCCCACGGCGCACGTGGCAGTGTCGCTACTTCCACTCACGACGATCCTCCTCGGGAAAATCGATATTTTTCAATGCTGTTTCCGCTTCTATTTCTTCAACTCGCCCGGCGCCCTACCTGAGCGTGGCGAGGGGTCCGCAAGATGCGATCTTTAGGACGAGGGTTCGACCGTTAGCGTAATCACAGCATTCCGCGTAACGGCGCTGCTGTTACCCAGCGTTCCCGTCAGCACGATGTTGGTAGTGCCAGACGGGGTTCCATTTACGACTGGGTTGATGTTGATGGGGTTTACGTAGTCTTCGCACCCCGCCGCCAAGGCAGCCAACGCGATGGCGACCATCAGGACCGCCAGGCGGACGCGCGGACGCAATCGCTCCTTTGACCGACGCAGGCCCATGATGATCACCGCCAGGAACGTCAGCATGGACAAGAGGAGAATCCACCGCCCCACCCCGGGAGGGATCGTCGGAGGAACTGGCGGCCTCAGGAGCCCGGATTGGGACTCGGTCGTAATTGTCAAGGTACTGCTTTGTTGCTCCGTCGTTCCGGTCAACAATACGGCTGGGGGGTTCCAATAACAAACAGTGCCCACCGGGATCCCCGGGTAGGCCGGGGGACAACTCAAAAGCACCCCTTGGTTGAACCCATTCGTGCCCGTGATGGTAATCGTGTAAGTGGCGTTCTTGCCGGCCACCACGGTGGTGCCGGACGGCGCAGCCGACAAGGAGAAGTCGGCAAAAAAGACCGACAATGCGAGGGTGGACGTCTGCCCCCCTGCGGTGCCCGTCACCGTGATGTTCAACGGGTTCGCGGTGGTCGACCCCAGGCCGCTTACTGTCATCGTGCTCGACTGTCCCATTGGAACGGAGGCCGGGCTAAAGGAGCAGGTGGCGCCGCTGCTACAGGATAAGGCAACATTGTTGAGAAACGTGCTCGGACCTGCCGCGGACACGGTGAACGTCGTGCTCGACGTGCCGATAACAACAACACTCGATCTTGTGTTGGCGGAAAGGCTGAATTCCGCCGTACCTGTGCCTGACAACGTCAGTGACGGGGTATTTACGGCGTTCGAGGTGACAATGATGCTGCCCGTGACGGTGCCCGTGGTCGTGGGAGCAAAGCTGACCGTGATCGTGCAAGCCTGCCCAACGTTCAAGGTCGCGGGAACCGTGGGGAAGTTATTTCCGCACGTATTCGTTTCGGCAAAGTTGCCATTCGGGGTAATATTCGTTATGGTGACCGTTTGATTGCCATTGTTCGTCAGGAAAACGGTTTGGGAAGGACTTGTCGAGCCGACGGGTTCAGACGAAAAGGTCACCCTGGAGGAGGAGAACTGCAGCGATCCTCCTGTGGAGACACCGTTCCCGGTCACCGTAATCTCCTGGGTCACCGTAGTGCCCGCTTGATTCGCATTGTCGATAATGTTGACCTGATTGGTTTGGAGGCCAAGCGACGTAGGGGCGAAGGCAATCTGGATCTGGCAAGTGGCCGACCCTCCCGCTAGAGAGGTCCCGCAAGTGTTGGTCTGCTGGAAATCGCCGGTAGCGCTGATACTGCTAATGGCCAGGGCTGAACTGCTTGGGTTCGTGACCGTGACAATGACCGGCGTGCTGACACTTCCCAGCGGCTGATTTCCAAAGTTGAGTTCCTGGGGAGTAATCGCCACCGAAGGAAAATTCTGTGCGCTGATTTTCGTGACGAAGGCGTTATACAAGGTGCTGGAACCTTGGAAAAGCGATTCGAAGGATTGGTAGATGGTGGAATTGTTCGCCGAAGTCGGGGACGAACCGGCGGTGACCGGCAAGTTCGGAGAAGTTGTTCCACCCACTACATAGACGGTGCCTGAGTTGTCCACTGCAACGCTTTGCCCAAAATCCGTGCCGCTCCCGCCCAGGAACGATGAATAGATAGGAACGCCTGCCGGGCCGAATTTCGCCACGAAGGCGTCGGAGCAAATATAGTTGTTCGGGACGTTCAGTAAGCTGGTCGATCCACAATTGGCCGCGCCCGAGATCCCCAGCACATTTTGGAACGAATCGAGTAAGGGGAAATTTCCCGACTGGGTGAAACCCGTGAGATAGATGTTGCTCGAGGAATCCATGGCCATCGACATCGCCTCGTCGGTCCCGCTTCCGCCAAAAAAGGTGGAGAACACCAGGGTGGACGCCCCTGGTGCAACCTTGGTAAGGAAGATGTTTTGCGTTCCCGCGAGCGAGGACTGATACGCCGAGGTGGTCACCGGGAAATTGGCGGACTGAGTGTCGCCGGTTAGGTAGATGTTCCCGCTGGCGTCCACAATCATTGCCAGAGCTTGATCTTGTGACGATCCACCCAGGTAAGTGGAGAACAACAGAGCCGTTGATCCGGGTTTGAACTTGGTGATGAAGATGTCGCTTCCCCCCGCGAACGAGCTTTGCAGCGCGTTTTGAGTGGGGAAATCGGTGGAGTAGGTGTAACCGCAGGCGTAAACATTGCCGCTGGTATCAACAGCGATGGCGGTGCCGGTGTCCGCTTGCGAGCCTCCGAGATAGGTAGAATACAAAAGTTCCCCGATAGGTCCGACCCCCACAACGAATGCGTCATACAGGCCATCGTTTCCAAGTTGGAAGGGATTCAGCGTGGGAAAATCCGTGGAGTTGGTTGATCCGATTACCCAGGCGTTGCCCGAGGAGTCGAGCGTAACCGCCGTTCCGAAGTCGGTTCCCGTTCCGCCAATGTATCTGGAGAAAACTAAAGCCGATCCGTCCCCCTTCATTTCGGTTAAGAAGGCGTCCTGATTCCCGGCGAAATTGGGTTGATAAAGATAGTCGTCTTGGGGGAGGGTGTTGGGGGGAATGGGGGTGGTGGGGAAGTTGTTTGAGGTGGTGCTCCCCACGAGGAAGATGTTTCCGGCCGCGTTCAGTAAAATCTGCGACGGCGAATCGACGCCGCTGCCGCCAAGGTAAGTGGAAAAGACCAGCCGCGTGCCGGTCGGGTCAAGTTCTGTGACAAACACATCGCCATCGCCCACGTAGGTCGGCGCATAGGTGCCGGAGGTGGTGGGGAAGTTTAGAGATGCGGTGCTTCCGGTCACGAAAGTATCGCCCGCTGAGTTGACCGCGACGCCGTAAGCAACGTCGCCGCCCGTACCGCCCAGGTACGAGGAGTAAGTCAGGACTGGATCAATCACCAGCTTCTCGCGCCGATCATACGGCCCAAGAGCGAAACTCACGTTTTGCCCACGAATTTGATAGCGGATGGGGACCTCAACCTGCCGCCCGCCACGGAGTTGGTAGGCGCGCGGTTGCTGCAAGCGCACTTCACTTCCGTCGGCGATCAGCACCAGGTCACCGTCGGCATCAACCCGAATTCCTTGCGCGCCGGTCACTTGCCAGGAGATGACGTCGGGGTCCATTCCGGGACTGATTTCGAAGTCGTTTTCCAGCCGCCCTTCGCGGCCGTAATAGATCAAATCAACGCCAGGGTAGACCTGCTGGTACCGCACGCGCCCGTAGTTGGGAACACCCGTGCGCCACCGGCCGGGATTCTGTCCGATAAAGTAATTGCTCCGGGCGGGGAGTTCGGCTTCGCCGGCGATCGCCGGGGCGGCGCTGGCTCCCTGCAACTCCAGGCGTAGCCACCGGGTGCGCGCATCTTTGCCGCCCTCGCGCAGTCCGAGGACAGCCGCGTGCGATGTCAAAAAGAGTGTGTAACCCTCTCCTCGCGCCAGATACTTTACCTGCTCACCCACCTGCCCCAAGTTTTCCTCAAAGCTGATTGGCAGCTTGGCGGAGCGAATTGCGGCTGCCGCGGGTGACTGATTCGGGGAGGCGGTATTGCCCGTCACTCCGAGGCTGGAAGACGTAAGGCAGAGGCAAATACCAACCACGAACGTAAAGTGGGACGATCTCAACCGACTCTCAGTTCTCAAAAGGTCCTCTTGTCGCTACCTCTGGGCCGCTCGTTGGGTTGGACCCCGCTCTTGCGACGGGCAGCCGCCAAAATTATTATTTCTATTGATACTGTGCGTCTTTGGTGACGCGGCCGCTACTCCCCGGTCGTCAGGTTCCGCAAGATTCCGGTGAAGTTATAGCGCAACATGAAATAGGCAGAACCGTACTCCCAGTGGACACTTCGGTTATAGCCGAAGTCAACGGTAATGTTCTTGTAGCGGGTCACTTCAAGATCCATGCTGTAACCATTGTCACGGGAAATGCGCGACGGTCCCGAGCCGTAAGTATTCACCAACTGACCCCCCGTTTCGAAGAAATCATCCCAGAAGCGATTGTGGTTAAGCGCATACACTCCGTTACTGAGAAGTGAATCCGGTGAAACGATCCTGCTGTACATCTTCTGGGGTCCAACGGGGGCATTGCCGTAAGCGGAACCCGACAGCTTGTAATGCTTATGAATGGTGAATGAACCGCCGATATTGCCCGTACCAATCAGCCCCAAGGTTTCGTATGGGCGGGCTATTTCGTACGTTTGGGGCATGACCTGCCGGTCCACGGTGCCGGTGCCCGCGTCGAAGTTCAAGAACGGCGTAAAGACGACGTCGTAGTTCAGTACCTGGTAAGGATGGTCGGCATGATTGAACCATTGCACTGCCATGCGCCCAGTGGAATAAGTCTTGACCATATTGAAACCGCCCGCGCCGGTCAACATGGTGGTCAGGTTCGTGCCGTTATGCTTGGTGTCATACCGAATATCAATGTAAGGTGCCCCGATGATCGTTGTCCATCGCCAATCCGTCGTGGAAACGATCGGATAGGGGGTTCGAACTGTGAACAACGGCAAACCGATATCGGCGGAGACATGCTCGTTGAATCGGTATCCGAGGTCGAAGGTCGTGGTCCCAACGAAACCCATGGCATGGTCGGGATTGGCGTAGTTGCCGCCAAACTGCACAAATGCCGTGGGACCGCTGGTATCGTCGGTGGCCGCAGCGGGAGCGGCGGATTTATCCGCGGTGGCGGACTTCTGGTCGGGAGCGCTTTGCGCCATGCCCAACTGCGTCATCAAAAAGCCAAAGAGCAGGAACGTGTAAATTAGCTTCACTGCACGTGTCCCCTTCCCAAGCAAATTTCTTCCCGAGGCGAGCCTCTCAGCCGTGGGTGGGTGGGGCCTCGGGCGTTAGGCACCTTCAACTCGACGCCTTTCCCACTTCCCATCACGGCCGGAGAGTTCGACTGACTCTCGGTCGCAACCTTATAAACAGATCTTGATGAATACGGATCGAACTTCACGTCGCAGATTTGTTGCCGAGTCTCTGGGCGCAAAGCAGGGGTCCGAGCAAGTACTGCCTGATACAGCGAGCCCCCGTGACCATGGGCGATCTGGAATTACGAACCGCCGGCTTCATTCGGTCCCGCCGCTTCCGGACGGCGGAAGCTACCAACCTTGTCCGCGATCATCGGCGCGGGCCTGCTGGTGATTGTAGCGGTGGAAACTTTCCAGACGCAGCAACATGCCTGCCGGTAGCTCTACCCGTGCCGCCGGCGCAACGAGGATGCTGTTACGCTTATATACCACCGCACGCTGAGATGCGTTTCAACCGCGTTGAGGTTTGAAGGAGGGTCAGTAAATGTTTGTTAAAATCTCTTAACATTTTCTGCCGCAGCGTTCATACACTCTTTACCCAAGCGCGAAACATCAACTCACGATGATCGGAACTCGCGCAGAATCTTGCGCGGAGAACGATACCTCAAGAATTATATCAGCACAACAGAAGTTTGTGAACCAGTTGTAAACTCGGAGTCGGAATTTTTCGGTGGTCAGAAAGAGGTCTACAATATTCGCTCGTTGCCCCAACGAAGGAAGGCGGTCCTCTGCTTTGAACCGATTTCAAATGACAAGACGCGAACTGATGTCGGCCATGGCCTTGCCGGTTTTGGGTTTAGGAGACGCGGGCACGAAGGCCGAGTCGCGCCGTTACCACCTATCGCTATCCTGCGATGCCATTGAGGCTGACCCGGATTTGCTGGGCGTCGTGCAGAGCTCCGGCGTATCCGACGTCTGGCTCGGCGGTTTTCTTTATGGCCACTGGTATTATACGCCGGAGCGTCTCCGAGTGAATTTGGAGCGGATTCGCCGAGCCGGCATGGCGGCGCACGTCGTCAACGTGCCGCTCGGCCATCCCGGCGACTCCTTGGGAGCGCATACGTCGGGCATGCCGCTGATTCCGCCGCCTAATTGGCGCCCCGGAACCCGGATCGATGACCGCACACGCTGGGGCACGTCGCTGCACGCACCGGCAACGCAGGAGAACGTCGCCGCCCTCCGCCAACTCGCCCGCATCGGCGTGGACCGGGTCTTTCTCGATGACGACTTTCGGATTGCCCAATCGCCCGGCACGATCGGGGGTTGCTTCTGCACTGAGCATCTTGAGGAGTTCCGGCAACTTCACGGATATGGACCCACGATGAAAGACGATCTGGTAGATTCGATCAAGGGTCGCCGATTCGTGCCGATCGTTCGCAACTGGGTGGATTTCTGGTGCGACCAACTCGGCGCTTGCTTTCGGGCGCAACAAGCGGCTGCCTCGCACCGGAACCTCGGGATCATGGTGATGTATCTCGGAGCGGAGAAGGCGGGCATCCGACTACGGGATTATTCCTGGGTTAGTTTCCGGGTTGGCGAAATGATGTTTTCCGACCGGGACTTCGCGCCGGTGAAAGGGAAGACCGACGAGCTTTTCAGCGCGCTTTTCCACCGGCGTTTCGTAGACCCGGAGAGTGCCTTCAGTGAGACCACAGCTTTCCCGGCGGACAAACTCTCGGCGCCCAATATGGCGGCGAAACTGGCCACTTCCACTATCGCCGACGTTCGTAACACCATGTTTATGAGCGGAATCACGCCATTCCCCCGCTCGCATTGGAGCACGCTTGCCCCGGCAATGAAGAAACACGCGGCTATCCATCGGGAGCTGGCCGGGCACAAGCCTAACGGTCCCTACAAACACCTTTGGGGTGAGCGCAGCCGTTACGTGGGTGACGATCATCCCTTCAGTCTGTTTCTGGCTACCGGCGTTCCGTTCGAGGTTGTCGGAGACCCGCCGAATGAAGGCTGGACGTTTCTCTCCGACGCCGATGCCGGTGGGTTGGCCGACGCACCCATAGCCTCGCGCGGCACGCAGTTTCTCAGTCGCTTGAACGTTTCGGGCGCGCGGCAATCCCATGAATCGCTGCCTGATCTGTTCCGGCTGAAGGCGGAGCTGATGCCGCGGTTGCGGCGATTCCCGGTGGTCGCGGAGGAGAAGCCCGTGGTCTGCGCGTGGTACCCTACAGCGCGCCGGGCGTTGCTCTGGAATCTCTCCGAGCAGCACGAGGATTTTACCCTTGAATATGCAGGACAGCGACGCCGTGTCGAGGTCGCTCCGCTGGACGT
This sequence comes from uncultured Acidobacteriota bacterium, assembly GCA_963719115.1. Taxonomy (GTDB): domain Bacteria; phylum Acidobacteriota; class Terriglobia; order UBA7540; family UBA7540; genus Bog-366. The sequence goes on from CAVRBF010000082.1 coordinate 148,977, forward strand.
CGAACTGGTGAGAGACCTCGGCTGATCTGTTAGCCGGGCTCATCGTTTTTTGGGGAGGTATCAAGCTCATGGGTAATCGGCGGAAGTTCTTTCGGCAGGCTGGCGCGATGGCCGCCGCCCCGTTGGCGGTTGCGGTGTTACCGGGGGCAGGGGCAGCGGAGGTGTTGGCGCAAGCTGTCTCCGCCGCCACCACTCGGGATGCGATCGTCATCGAAAACGCGGAAATGCGCCTGCTGATTGGCGTCAATGGCCGCGCGTTGAGCTTGATCCACAAGGCGACCGGTCAGGAGTGCCTGGCGCCGGAGCTGACCGTACCGATGTTCACGGTTACGCAGTATCGTCCCTACGACAACGAACTCCAGCTTGCCTATCCTGCCAAGGTTACTCCGTTTCCCGGTCAATCGGTGCGGCGCGAAGGCGATCAGCTTATCGTTTCTTTCCCGCTTGTCGGATACGAAGCAACGATCGATCTGAAGATCACCGACGCGTACTTCGGGTTCACATTGCGAAAACTGGAGTACAAAGGCTTTACCAGCCTCACGCACAAGTCCAAGACGCCGATTGACGAAACTCTGTTCTTGCAGCTTCCAGTGCGGGCCCGCAGGAATTTTGGCGATTGGCTGAACGTCACGTGGGACGACCAAGTGGCTGTGAATGTGCTCGCCACTGACCCGTACGCTCGCATCGATGCGGTTCCCTGCTCCGGAAATTACCTGTTCCAGGCCGGTACCGTCGATGACATCGCTACTGAGGGTGTGGGCGCGGCGTTGATCACAACGTCCACGTCTGCGCTGCTGGACCGCATCGCCAAGGTAGAAGAGGATTTCGATTTGCCGCGCGGAGTGGAAAGCCGCCGGTGCAGGGAATATCGATTCTCCTACTATGAAGCGATAAGCGTCACGCCGAACGACATCGATGCTCACATCAAGCTCGCCAAACAAGCGGGTTTCCGCACGATGGTGGTTTATTACTTGTCGTTTGCGCAGACCGTGGGCCATTTCGAGTGGCGGCCCGAATTTCCCAACCAGATGGACGACCTGAGGGCCATGGTCAAGAAGATCAGCGACGCGGGTATGATCCCCGGCATTCACATCCACTACAACAAGACGCACAAGACTGACGCCTACGTTACTCCCCAGCCCGATCCGCGGCTGAACGTCCGGCATCGGTACACGCTCGCCAAACCGGTGGATGCGGCGGCAGCCGCCATCACTGTAGAAGAGAATCCGCGCACGTGCACGCTCGACAACGCGCGACGGATATTGAAGCTGGGAAATGAACTGGTGGAGTATCAACGCTACAGCACGCAGCCCCCCTATCAGTTCCTTGATTGCCGGCGCGGCGCCCTCAAAACCCAGCCCGATGCGCACCCAGCAGGTTCGGTGGCCGGCGAACTGGACGTGGACACATGGCCGGTTTTCGTGCGCTTCACCCAAAACACCAGCATTCAGGACGAAGTTGCCGAACGCCTGCGAAAGATCTATCACGACGCGGGCTTCAAGTTTACCTACTTCGACGGCGCCGAGGATACGCCGGTGCCGTACTGGTTCACCGTCTCGCGCGCGCAGTGGCGAGTGTATGAGAAGCTTGATCCCAAGCCGCTGTTCTCGGAAGGCGCGTGCAAATCCCACTTCAGTTGGCACATCCTGACGCGCGGGAACGCCTTTGACACCTTCAAGCCGGAGGTCATCAAAGCGGCGACGCGGGCCTACCCGGTGGCGGAAGCTCCACGTGTAGCGAAGGACTTTACCAGCATCAATTTCGGCTGGATTGGCTATTGGGCGCCCGGCGCGCAGACCATCGGCACGCAGCCCGACATGCTGGAATACGTCACCAGTCGTGCCGCGGCCTGGGACTGCCCCATTTCCATGAACGGTCCCTTGGACCAATTTCGTGGCAATGCACGCACGCCGGACAACCTTGAGGTGATCAAACGCTGGGAGGACGCCCGGGCGTCAGGATGGCTCAGCCAGGGCCAGAAAGAGGCGCTCAAGGACGTCAACCAGGAGCACACGTTGCTGATTAATGAATCAAGCAATATGGAGCTGGTGCCGTATTCCCAAATTGAGAACATCGCAGGGGCGGACCGGCCGGCGCGGGGATTTATCTTCGAGCGGGCGGGTAAAGTGTACGTCACATACTGGCACACTTCCGCGGAAGCGGAACTGGATGTGCCGCTGCCCCCGCAGAGCATCCGGCTTCTGAGAGACTTCGGCACAACGATGAAATTCCGATCGGCGAAGCAATCGGTGCGATTGCCGCTGGCAGGGAAACTGTATGTGGAGTGCACCGGCCTTTCCGTCGGTGACGTCGCGAAGGCGTTTCAAAGTGCGGAAGTGATCGCGTCTTGATGCAATGACGGGGCGGGCGGTTCTGTCTCTCAGCGGCTTTTGAAATTCGATCCGAACGAAATCGCGCAGAACGCCACCCACGGCAGAACTCCCATGAGGCCCAACGTTAGGGAGCTCTTGTGGAGATCGGCGAGCAGGCCAATGTACGGACTGAGAAAGCCGTAGACAAGATTACCCATGCCGCCGAGCAATCCTGACGTTACGCCGACGTGATCCGGATCCAAATCCTGCGCCAGCGTGAGATAGATCACCAAAAAGCCGGCCACTCCCACGCTGGTGAGGGCCAGGAAACTAACCGCTAAAATCCGGGAGGGCGTAAGACCGGCGGCGACCGCGCAGAGCATCAGCACGCAGCTTAGGAACAATGTCCACCTTTTGGCGTTTTCGACACTCACGCCGGCGGCGACCAACCGTCGTACCAGGAAGCCGGAGAGCAGGTTTCCGACGGAGGTGCCGGCGTAAATCACAATCGTCAGCAGATTGCCCGCGGCAAAGCTGAAGCCGCGCGCAGTCTTCAGATACAACGGAATCCAATCCGCCAGATAGTAGTTGACGCTGTTGATGATGATGGCCGACACCGCGAGCATCCAGAAGCCCCGCAGGCTGAGGATTCGCAGCATCGTGCGGATCATGGCCGCGAGCGGAAACGGCCTTCCCCGGAGGCTGACCGATTCGCCGCGCGTGTACCAGATCCACGCGATCACCCAGAGGCTTCCAACAATGCCGGTGGTTACAAAGGCGGCGCGCCAACTGAAGTAGATCGTAATGACGGTCACGATGACGGGAGCCAGCAGTGCGCCGATGGGAGCCCCGGAGTTGAAGATGCCGTTCGCCAGCGGCCGTTCCTTGGCGGGGACGAGTTCCTGTGTCACCTTGAGCGCGCACGGCCAGTTGAAGGCTTCGCCGACGCCCAGCAGAAAGCGGCACCCTGTCAGCATTCCGACGGTTGCTGCCAATCCGGTCAGGAGTCCGGATAGAGCCCACAATCCACTCGCCGCCGGGAAGACGATCATCGGACCGTGAGCATCCACCAGAAAGCCGCCGAGGATCTGGCAAACTCCGTAGGTCGTACGGAAGGCCGCGATCACCCTGCCGAATCCTTCCTTGGTCAAGCCGAAATCCGCAATGATCTTCTCGGCGGTGAGGGCCATGACCTGGCGATCGAGATAGATGATCGCCGTCGCCAGACACAACAGGATGCATATTCCCCACGTTCTCGCTGAAACTCGTTCCGGCGTGTCAGTTTGCGGTGACGTATCCATGGTCCTCACGATTCATCGATCTTGCGGGCGCTCAAGGCGTATCAACAATACAGCGGACCAGTCCAATCATTCTAATTGACAGTCGGCGGGCGGTTCCTTAGTTTAGGGTGACCTGGAGGAGAATACCATGCCTTATCCGCTGGAGCGTTTTCGCGGGATATTCCCAGCCGCGCTCACCATGTTCGACCGCGATAACAACCTGGACGAAGACGCCACCGCCCGCCATTGGGACTGGCTGATCACGAAGTCAGAAGGCCGACGGCCTGGTCATCACGGGAACCAGCGGTGAGTTCATTGCGCTCAGCGACGAGGAACGCGTGAGGTTATTCCGGCTGGCGCAGAGTGTGGTCCAGCAGCGGGTGCCGGTGATCTTCGGTTCCGGCCATTACAGCACCAAGCTGACCATCAAGTTCTGCGAAGAAGCACAGAAGTGCGGCGCCGACGCTCTAATAGTAATCCTGCCGTATTACCAGAAGCCTCCGAAGCCCGCCGTCATTGAGCATTACCGGCGCGTGCGCAAGTCAACCAGTGTACCGATCATGCTCTATAACAATCCGGCTAACTCAGCGTGCGTCGAACTGAACCCTCGTGAAATCGCCCAGCTCGTGGACGAGGACGTCATTCACATGGTGAAGTCAACATTCGGCACGGTAGAGCCGGTGCACGACCTCAGCTACCTTGTCGGTGATCGGATGGCGATTTTCTACGGTTCGTTTCTCGCCGCCTACGAGGGCCTATGCGCCGGCGCGCACGGATGGATCAGCGGGGTCCTGAATGTGGTGACGAGCGCCGCCAGGGCCATGCGCCAGGCGATCGTGGTTGAGAACGATGCCCGAAAGGGCTTCGAAATCTGGAAGCGCATCCTGCCGATTGTTCACTTGTGGACGCACCAGCAGATTGGTCCCGTGAGCGATCTGGCAATTTACCGATCGATGCTGAATGCCTGGGGACTTCACGGCGGCTACTGCCGGGATCCTTTCTTCCCGCTCGATCAGCAGCAGGAAGCGAAGCTGCGCGAATTGCTGGAGAAGTCCGGCTGGAACGATCCGGAACACATTTTGGACGGAATGTAGCAGTGGCGGGGCCAGTGACAATGCATCAGGAGAATGAGCCAAACATGTCGATGCGCGTGGCAATGATTGGCTACGGAGCGGTGGGCTCCATACACGCGGAAAAGTTGCGGTTCGAGCCGGGTGTCGAATTGCTCTCCGTGTACGGACCGAAGCCTGAAAAGGCGGCAGCGTTTGCGGCGTCTCATGGCATCCAGCGCGCCTGCCAGTCGGTCGCGGAAGCTCTGTCGGGTGCGGATGTGGCCATTGTCTGCTCGCCCTCGTCAGCACACTTCGAGCAGGCGCGCGCGTGCCTGGAACATGGCGTTCACACGCTCGTCGAGATGCCGCCCTGCGAGAACACGGCGGAAGCGGAGGAGTTGGCGCGTCTCGCCCGCCAGCGCGGCGTGAAGCTTGGATGTGCCCACACCAGCCGTTTTGCTTTTCCCTTTGTTCGCATCAAGGAAAGCGTTGACTCAGGGCTGCTCGGCGAAATCCAGCAGGTCGACTACGCTCGTTACCACAAGCTGCGCGAGCGCACCTGGACGGACAACGCGCTGCTGCATCACGCGGCCCATCCCATCGACCTGCTGATCTGGTGGTGCGGCGCCGTTCAGCCCAAAGGTTGCGTGGCGCTCCCCGACGCCCGCTTGCCTCACACCCTCGCTGCGTTGGGAAGACTTCCGTCCGGAGCGCCAGCGGCCATTGCCGTCACTTACGCTTCACACATTCATTACACGCGGTTGATGGTCGTCGGGGAAAAGCACACCGTTGAGACCGATGGCTTCAGCTATGTCCGTTCCGATCTCCCGGAATTGGCGTTTGCCGGAAGCGACCAGGAAACTTACGAAGAGGCGATACGTCTTCAGGACAGCGAATTCCTCCGCGCCTGCCGTGGCCAGGGCAACTTTGTGAGTTGGGACGATACGGTCAAGATACTCCAGGCCATTGATGCTTTCCGAGCGCTGGCGGTGGCGTGACCCCGCTGACGAGGTGAATCATGGACGATCTGACGCGTCGCGAATTGTTTGCCGGTCTGGGCAAGCTGACGGCGGCCGCTGGTCTCTCCGCGCTTTCGACTGCTGGTGTCGAGGCGGAGCCCGTTCCCGGCGCGACTGTTTCTGACGTTGCCGCCAACGTGCTGCTGGGCACGCAAGAGCTATCGCGTGCAGGCGACTTGTCAACTCAAATGGTGCAGGGCATCCGCCAGTATCTCCTGAAGCAAACGGCGGAGTCAGTGGAGAATCGGCAGTCGCTGTGGCAGCGAGATCACTCTTCGCCGGAGGCATACGTGCGGTCGGTCGCGCCGAACCGCGAGAGATTCCGCAAGGTCGTGGGATTGATTGACGCCCGACTGGCGAATTGCGCTCCGGTGGTTGAGACCGCTGTCTCGGGGCCTGCCGTGGTCGCGACGGGATCCGGTTACAAGATACATAGCGTACGCTGGCCGGTATTTGAAGCTGTGGACGGGGAGGGCCTGCTGCTTGAGCCGGCGGGAACTCCCGTGGCGCGTGTAGTGGCCCTGCCGGACGCGGACTGGTCTCCGGAGGCGTTGGTCGGTTTGGCTTCGGGCGTCGCCGTGGAATCGCAGTTCGCGCGACGGCTTGCCGAGAACGGCTGTCTGGTGCTGGTTCCGACCCTAATCAATCGCGCCGACACGTGGTCCGGCAATCGCGAAATCAATCGTGCGACCAACCTCACTCATCGCGAGTACATCTACCGGATGGCCTATGAAGTCGGGCGTCACATCATCGGATATGAAATTCAAAGGGTGCTCTCGGCGGTTGACTGGTTCTCTGCGACAGATCCAGACAAGCCGATTGGCGTTTTTGGCTACGGGGAAGGCGGGCTGCTGGCGCTCTATACAGCCGCTGCCGACACGCGCATCCGTGCGGCTGTTGTGAGCGGCTATTTCACTTCTCGGCAAGATGTTTCGCAGGAGCCTATCTATCGGAATGTCTGGTCATTGCTCCAGGAATTCGGCGACGCGGAACTGGCCGGATTGATTGCTCCGCGCGCGCTGGTTGTGGAGGCCTCGCGAGGCCCGGAGATTGCCGGACCGCCGCCGGCTGGAGAAGGGAAGATGAATTCCGCCGCTGCCGGGCGCTTGGTCAGTCCGCCGCCCTCCGACGTCAAAGCAGAAGTCGAGCGGGCGAAGAAACTGGGCGTGGGCGACTACGTCAGCCTGGTGATCAGCGGAGACGGGCAGGGCCCGCCGGGATCGGACGCCGCACTGCGCGTCTTTCTGCAAAGCCTCGGCAGCGGCAGAGGTTTGGCGCATCCCGGAATCGCGCCACGCGACAATCGACCGAACTTCGACGGAAGTGACCGGCTGCACCGGCAGTTTCGCCAGCTCGTTGACTTCACGCAGCGCGCGGTCATGGCGTCGGAACGGGTGCGAGCCAAGTTTTGGAACAAGGCAGACGCTTCTTCAGTGGAGAAGTGGAAGGAGACAACCGAATCCTACCGGCACTATCTGTGGGAAGAGGTCATCGGGAAACTTCCGCCGCCTTCTGAACCTCTGCAAGCTTACACGCGAGTGATTTATAGACAGGTCGGCTTTACCGGCTACGAGGTTTTGTTACCGCTTTGGCCGGAGGTCTACGGCTACGGAATATTACTCGTCCCGCGGCGCATGGCGGCTGGCGAAAGGCGGCCCGTGGTGGTGTGTCAGCACGGGCTGGAGGGGCGGCCGCAGGATCTGATCGAGCCTGACAGTACGGTGCTGCATTACTATCACGACATCGGAGCTGACCTGGCCAATCACGGTTTCGTTGTCTATTGTCCGCAAAATCCTTACTTGGGAGGCGAAACCTTTCGCGCGATCCAGCGCATGGCAAACCCGCTCAAGCTTTCGATCTTTTCGTTCATTTTGAGCCAGCACGAGCGAACGCTGGAATGGCTGGCCCAGCAGCCGTTCGTTGATCCGGCACGCATCGGCTTTTACGGACTTTCTTACGGAGGCAAGACGGCCGTGCGGGTTCCGCCGCTGCTTGACCGCTACGCGCTCTCCATCTGCTCCGGTGACTTCAACGAATGGATCTGGAAGGTCAGCCGCGATGACGCACCGATATCCTACGTGTTCACGATTGAATATGACATGCTGGAGTTTGACCTGGGCAATACCTTTAACTATAGCGATCTCGCCAAGTTGATGACCCCGCGCCCCTTCATGGTCGAGCGCGGCCATGATGACGGAGTCTCGGTGGATTCCTGGGTGGCGTACGAGTACGCCAAGGTGCGGAAACACTACGATGAGATGAATCTGAGCGACCGGACGCGAATCGAAGTTTTTAATGGCCCTCACACTATTCACGGGGTCGGCACCGTCGAATTCCTCCACCGCTTTCTGGACTGGGGCGAGAGCTCCAATCCTTAGTGGGAGACGACTACCGGGGGGAGTAGCGGCGGCCTGGTCCCCAACCCCGGCCACGGTCTGTATCGCCGCCGGCCTGTAATTCGTCTATTATTAGGACTATGTTCGCGAGGTTCAAACAATCGTTGGGCGCATTGGGAATCATTGCCGGCCTTAGTGCGCTCCTGGTGGTCTTGGGCGTTCTCCAGTACCGCTGGACCACGCAAATTCGCGATGCGGAACTGGAGCGGAAGCAGGCCGCCCTGGAGGCAGGAGTGAACGGCTTTCGCGAGGATGTCCATCGCGAACTGGCGTCGGTCTGCACCAACCTTTCCTTTCGCCCGCCCGATGAGAATCTTACGATCGAATCCCTCTACGCCCAGCAATGCGGGGACTGGGCCCGTTCCTCCGATCACCGGGAATTGGTGGCGAATTACTATCTGTGGGAAAAAGAGAAGAGCGGCGGCTATTCGTTTCTCCAATTCGATCCGCAGGAGGAGAGTTTTTCGGAAGTCGCCTGCCCTGCTCGCCTCGGTGAACTCTGCGATACTGATCGCATTGCGGTGCCAAACGGCCGCAGCGAATCAGGGCTGGGAGCCATGCGGTGGAGAATATTGGCCGCGCCGATGGTGATGGTGCGCTCCATCTTTGAACCAGGCCGGCGTTTCCGCCGGAATCGCGGAGAGCGCCCGCCGGACTTTTCGCCTGCCGGATTCGTGATTGTGGAACTGAATCGCGATGTGGTGCAGCGATTCCTGCTGGAACTGACCCAGCGGTACTTTGGCGGATCGAATGGCCCGCTCTTTAACGTGGCCATTATCGATGCGGCGAATCCTCCTCACTTTATTTTCCACTCGCAGTCCGACCCGTCGCCTGAGCTTGTCACCTCCCCGGATGAGTCGGTGCACTTTTTCAGCTCGCGCCGTTGGCGGGGATTTGACCCGCGCGAGAGTCCCCAGCGTGAACCGGGCAGCGCCGAAAGACGTGAACGGGTTCCTGCGCCTTCTCCGGGGTTTGAGGGACCGGCGCGCGGCCGGGGCGTCCTCGGCGCACTCGTGCTGGCGGATGCTTCTGCGGCGACCTGGAAACTGGTCGTGCGGCATCCCGGCAATTCCCTGGCGGAAGCCGGTGTCCTGTATTGGCGGCGCGACCTGATGCTGGGTTTTGGCGTGCTCCTGGTGCTCGCCGCCAGCATGGCGCTGGTTGTGGTCTGGACGCAGAGGATCCGCCGTTTGGCCAGGATGCAGATGGATTTTGTCACCGGGGTCTCGCACGAACTGCGCACCCCGGTGAGCGTCATCTCCTCGGCGGCGGAGAACCTTGCCGACGGCGTGGTGGAAGCCAAGCCCCAGGTGAAGCAGTACGGAACGTTGATCCGCAATGAGGCCCATCGCCTGGCCGCAATGATTGAGCAGGTGCTGCTGTTTGCCGCCACGCGCAAGGACACTCGCCAGTATGAGCCGCGCGCCGTTGCCGTAGCGGAGACCATCGATTCCGCCGTGGCGGATCTGGCCCACCTTACCACCGCCAACGGCTTTACGGTGGAAAAGGAAGTGGCCCCGGACCTTCCCCCCGTGATGGCGGATCCCAAAGCGCTGGGCCGCTGCCTGCAAAACCTGATGACCAATGCGCTGAAATACGGCGCCGCGGGACACTGGATGGCCGTGCGCGCGGAGCCCGGCTCGGGAAGTGAGGCGGGAGAGGTTTTGATTACGGTGCAGGACCGCGGGCAGGGAATTGAGCCGGGCGACCTTCCGCACATTTTCGAGCCTTTCTACCGGGGCAACGCCGCGCGTGCTTCGCAGACGCACGGCACAGGACTGGGCTTGAGCCTGGCTAAGGAAGCCGCGGAGGCCATGGGCGGAAAGCTGACCGTGGCCAGCCGTCCCGGTGAAGGCAGCGCGTTTACCCTGCATTTTCCCGCCGCGAAGGAGGCATCGGCGTAACGTAGCGCCGAGCTTTAGCTCGGCATGTGCCGGCCTCAAGGCCGGCGCTACGGCCCGCCGCCAAGGAAGATCAGGTGAAGGAGCTCGCGAAATCCTCATGAGTGCTCACATCCTGTTGGTCGAAGATGAACCCGGTCTGGTGCTCACGTTGAGTGACCGTCTGCGCAGCGAGGGACACACGGTGGACGCCCTTTACGACGGAACCCACGCCGTGGAGCGCGCCACCCAAACCCGCTATGCACTGATCATTCTGGACGTCATGCTGCCGGGTAAGAGTGGATTCGAAATCTGCCAGGAGTTGCGCAAGCTCGGCTGCAACACGCCGATTCTGATGCTGACCGCGCGCACGCAGATGGCGGACAAGGTCAAAGGTCTGAAGATCGGTGCGGACGACTACCTGACCAAGCCCTTTGAGATGGCTGAACTGCTGGCGCGGGTCGAGGCGCTGCTGCGCCGGGGAAAGGGCGCGGCCAGCGAAGGACCGGATTTTTACGAGTTCGGCCCGCTGCGCATCGACATGCGGCGCACGGAAGTCATGCGAGATGGCATCCCCGCCAGCCTTTCTACCAAGGAGTTTCAATTGCTTCGGTATCTCCTCGAACATCGCGGCAGGACGTTGACCCGCGACGAGCTGCTGAAGGAAGTGTGGGGCTACTCCTCCGCACCCTCCACGCGCACTGTGGATGTTCACGTGGCGTGGCTGCGCCAGAAACTGGAGAACGATCCCAAGCAGCCGAAGTTCATCATCACTGTCCACGGGCAAGGATATAAATTTGCCGCTTGATGGCCATCCGCCCCCTCAGCAAGGAAATTTCATGAATGATCGCGAGCGTTTTCTCAACACCATGAGTTATCAAGCGGTGGATCGTGCGCCGCTGTACGAATTTATGTGGCCCACCTGGCCGGAGACGGCGGAGCGATGGGCGCGCGAAGGAGGTTATGTGCCGGGCAAGACCGACTTTGGCTGCGACCCATGGCGGGTGGAGTTTTCGTGGTTCTGGCCGCAGCCTCCCTTTCCTCGTGAGGTCTTGGAGGAGGACGACGAGCACGTGACGTTCGTCGATCCGCAGGGCATCGTGATGCGGCTATTCAAGAGCAATCCCCTGAGCTCCATGCCGCAGTTCATTCGTTATCCCATCGACACGCGCGAGGACTTTCGCAAGTATTGGCGCGAGAGGATGCAATCCGATCTGAGTCAGCGGATCGGTCCGGATTGGCGCCAGCGCCTGCGGGCCTTGCGCAACCGGGATTTCCCCTTTGTGGTCATCGCCGACCGCTGGGGCGGGTGCTTTGGCCCCCTGCGCAATCTGGTGGGCGTCGAGCGCCTCTGCACGCTCTTCTATGACGATCCGGCCTTTGTGGAAGAGATGCTGGATGCGGATGCGGAGTTCCTCATCCAAATGCTCGCGCAGATGCTGGAAGAAACGGATATCGACGTCTTTGGATTCTGGGAGGACATGGCCTATCACACCGCGCCGCTGCATTTCGCCGCAACTCGCCCGCAAGTTCATGCTGCCGCGCTACCGCCGGGTGGTGGACTTCGGCCGCAGCCACGGCGTGAAGCTGTTTGGCCTGGACAGCGACGGTTACATCGACCCGCTGATTCCAGTGTGGATGGACGCCGGCATCGATATCCTCTATCCGTTCGAGGTTCAGGCGAACATGGATGTGCTGGCGGTCCGTAAAAAGTACGGCCGTGGCCTGCGCATGTGGGGCGGCATCGACAAACGGCCCTTGACCGTGGGACGCGCCGCCATCGATCGGGAACTGGAGCGCGTAAAGCCCCTTATTGACGACGGCGGTTACCTTCCCATGCTTGACCACAGCGCCACACCCGATACGCCGTATGAGAACTACCAATACTTTTTGGAGCGCTTGAAGACGTTGCTTTGAGGGTGGCGCTGGAGCTTCTACAATTCAAAAAAGGTTTTCGTCATCATTCGCGGTAATAGTAGTGTAGAGACACACTCACGGCGTTGTCATCCTGAGCCTGGCCTTTCAAGGCGAAGGACCCCCGTATTTCGTCTTACCAACGCGCACTGCGGAGTGCCGCAGTGCGGCGACCAGGCACCGGCGTGCCGTGCATCGTGAGTGCAAATGAAAAGGGTCCTTCGTCCCGATGAACGGCATCGGGACTCAGGATGACAGTTAGCGCAGTTGGTCGTGCAGATTGGAAATCGTGACGGATTCGGACGGCCTTACCATGCAAACCGGTCTTGACCACATCATTCTCGGGATTGACGACCTCGACCGCGGCATTGCCTGGGTGGAGCGGCACACCGGCGTGCGCGCGGTCTTTGGCGGTGTGCATCCCGGCCGCGGCACGCGCAATGCTCTTCTGGCGCTGGGACCGGAGTCCTACCTGGAAATCATCGCCCCCGACCCCGAGCAAGCTGCAACGGTGTGGTTCACGCAAATACTCACCATGTCGCAGCCCAAGCTGATTGCCTGGGCGGTCCACACGCCTGATCTAGCGGCGCTGGCGGAAGCCGCGAGGTCAGCGGGAATCGCGATTGACGGTCCGCACGACGGCGCGCGCTCGCGTCCCGATGGCAAGACGCTGAATTGGAAACTGTTTCATCTGCGCGACGACCGCGGCGGGAGGCTGCCGTTCTTCATCGAGTGGGGCCGCGACTCGGTCCATCCGGCCACCGACGCGCCGTCCGGGTGCCGCCTCACGAGCTTCCATCTGCAATCGCCTAAAGCCGATGAGTTGTCCAGTATCTGGCGAACGCTGAGCGTTGACGTGAAAATCGAACGCGCCAAAGAACCGCGACTGATGGCCTTGCTGGCAACCCCCCGGGGCGAAGTTAAACTCTCGACCTGATCTCCTTTCCCTCTATCGCCGACTGAACCCGTCTTTCCTGCCACCGTTTCCCCTTCTTTCCTGTTTCCTCACTTCGGCGTTTGATGGAAAAGGTACCTGCACCGTTCTGGCTTCCTGATCCATCTTGAATCCTGAATCTGCCATCTTGAATTGTCCTGTCTGATTCGTCTTGAATCCTGAATCTGCCATCTTGAATTGTCCTGTCTGATTCGTCTTGAATCCTGAATCTGCCATCTTGAATTGTCCTGTCTGATTCGTCTTGAATCCTGAATCTGCCATCTTGAATTGTCCTGTCTGATCCGTCTTGAATCTTGAATCTGCCATCTTGAATCGTGCCGGCCGTCGCCACGCACCATTCCCGCGAGAGAAAGGAGAAAGGAGTCATACCTTTTCTCGGGCGCCCGAAGTGCCAGCTTTCGCCCACGGCCGCGGGAAAATCTTCATAGTGCGCTGCCTTCCGGAAAAGCTGGGAGCGAAAGTTCGCCCGGTTCGGGGCGTGGTAAATCATCCCGCCAACACCAACTCGCCTAACTCGGTCCATTTCGGCATTCTTCCCCATCGTTCCTGACGATAAAAGGTAAAAGAAAAGGTACCTGCACCTTTCTCCCCCCCGACCCCTTTCTCCCCTTCCGCCCCTATGGCTTACGCAGCAGAAAACCTATCACCCCGCTCGCGCTTAATAGCGCGGAGCCGGTCACCGCCGCCACCGCCAAATCTGCAAACTTCCGTCTCGCGAACATCCACCACAGAACTGGATACCATAGGTCCATTCCAAGCATCGACAGCCTAGTTAAATGGGGCAGGGGGGACCAGTTTTCGACCGTCATGCCAATCATCGGGATCCAAGCTAGTAGGTAAATGCCAGTCACGATGACTGTGTTGACACTCATTATATTGCTCCATTGGGTATATTCACTGTGGTTCACTTTCAATTGTGCCACTGCTCGACCTTAAGGGTGCCGTGGGGTCCCACGAGGGGCAGGGGACTAGCACCTCGTTTCCTATTTATCGGGCAGCGGCGAACGCCGATGATCGCGTTGTCGCTGCCGAAAGCGTCTTATCGTCCATCTGAACATTCGAGCCGGCCGCGTCCCACCCCCCTAATGGCAGGCGTTCCCTCGGTCCACGTTCACCCGGCCAAGTAGTACGCTTCTCGATGCGGCAGGTCAAGAGACAAAATGCCGTTGCGGTGGACATGACCCTCTGTCTTGCGAGGCGCGGACGGGGGGGCGGCGGGACGCCGGCCCCGATTGATCCTCGTCGGGAGTGGGTAGCCTCCGGGCTTTCATTTTTCACTTGACATGGGCGATTAGGATCGGCTAGAGTTAGAAATGGATGGAAGAATGACCGTGTCCTTCGTGAGCCCGCAATTTCCGCCTGCGCATCGCGCTGACACTTTCAACACGCCCGGCATTGGACTGACCCTGATCTCATCACGCCGGTTTGGCCAGCACGGATGCGGCAGCGAAGGGCCTAATTCCTCGCATCAAGTGGCCGTTTTGTCGGTTTTGGGGACGAAAGGAAGGCGTGAAAAAACTTTTCTTACGACCAAAGCCGGGATCTTATTGAAAACAAATAGGCAGAAAACTGGAATTTCCGCTGAACCCGATAAGTTGATAAAAACAAACAAGATAATTGATTTTACGGCATGCAATCTGTATCTTATTGAAAGCAGATTGCTTGCCTGATTTTTTGGTAACTCGTCCAACTTCCACTCCTCACAAATCCCCTCAAAAAGCGCAAAAAATACGTCAAATAGCGGGATACAGTGCCCATTGCGCGAGCCGGTTGTCGGTAGAGTCTTCGAAGGGTGAAACCATCCGGCAGACGGGGTGGCTTGGTGATGCGCCACGGCGCGCCAAGGAGTGTTCCATAAGGGACAGGGGCATCTTGTTTCCGGGTTTCCCCAGGTCGTACTCATGCCTCCGGCTTATCTTTGTAGCGGCACGAGATTTTGAGTTTCGCCTTCACCTTTCGAGTTGCGACTACCCGCCGATGACTTTCAACTCCAGACCGGTGAGCCACGCGACCTTCTGAAGCTTGCCCAGCACGTGCCCGACGCCCAGCGCGCAGTGGTGGGTTGATCCCTCGCTGCACAGGGCGTTGACGAACTGAGCGGGTTCCAGCTTGAATCGCAGGCGGCTGTTGGTATTGCCAATGTGCAGGCGCGCTCCCGGCAGACATTCACCTTCCGCGGCCAGAAGCTTCAAGCGGCCGTCGTGGGTTTGGGTGACACCGAGGATGGTGATGGGTCCCTTGCGCACGCTTGCCTCCACGCTCACGCCGAATCCGGCCTTGCCGTGGTAGAGGCCCAGCCCGCGCAGAATGGGCCGGCCTTCGGCGATGCCGAGATGGAACGGCCCATCGTGGCCCATCAGGATGAAGCGCTCGCGAAAGTCCATGGCGTAGAGTTCCGTGTAGCTGCCTCCCGCGCCGAGCAGGTCCATGATCTTCATCGCCTGGCAATTCTTCAGATCGGCTTCACCCGAGCAGGGCACGCCGCGCGCGGTCAGCAGTGAACACCCCAGAATCACGCCCGCGCCCAGGCGTTCGTACAGATTGCTGTCCGCGCCGCGGTAGTAATAGGCGAGGCCGTTGAGGTCAAAGTCCTCCACCAGGTGGTCGAGTCCGACGGCGACGCGGCAGGCCCAATCCATCTGCTCCGGCGCCGGTTTCTTCGCCAGCGGGTCTGAAGTGCTGTCCTCACTGATCTCGAAGATGCCGCGAACCTCCGCAGCTTTGCGCGCGACTTCGGCCTCGGTGGCGGCATTCACGCGCGATTCCAGGTCGCACATCTCCAGCATCTCGATGTGCGTTCCGAACTGCGCCTGATGCTGGGTGAAGTCACTGTACATATCGAGCATTCCCGGATACGGATGGCCCAAAAAGCCGATGCGAGCCCGGCGCAGATTGCGAACCACTTTGGCCGCCGCGCACCATTCCGCGATCTCCGCCCATGCAGCCTCAAAGGGTTCGCGCACATCCGGTTCGGGTTCGAGCATGCCGGTCACTTGTCGAAAGGGAATGGCGGAGCGGGCAAACGCGCTCGAGATCTCCGGAACGCAGCAGGCGGCAGCAGTTGGCCAGCCACTCGCCCGTGTCCGTGTGGTCATAGTCGAGCGCCGCGCCGGGTTGGAGGTTCAACACCACCACCGGCGCTTTCGCTTCCTGGATGACCGGCAGGACTTGGGAAGATGTGGCGTAGGTTCCCACATAGCAAAAGACCAGATCGACGTCGGCTCCGCGAAAGGCCAACCCGGCGGCGTGGGCCTTCTGAGCATCATCAACCAGGCCGGCACTGACCACCGAGGCATGCTCGCCGATTCGTTCCTCGACTTTGCGCTGGTAGCTCTCCAGCCGCTCTTTGAGCCCGGGAAACTGCGGCCAGTAAGCCGCCAAACCAATTCCGAATACTCCCACCCTTGCGTTTTCCGCTTGTCGCATTTCATCTCCTGGCGCCACGGCGGCGCCTTGTTGTAATCAGTTACCTCGCCGGGCTCTCTTGCCCTTTGAGCAACCCATGGCTGAGCGATCGTTGCCGGAAGCCCTTGCGTGGAACCGCTCAGCCGTACACGGCGACATTAATGTCTGCGCACTGGGTTGTAGCGGCGGTCTCCGACCGCCGGCGTCGATCAGAGATCGACGCTACAATTTACGTCGCACAGCACAAATTACATAATCGCAGTTCTCCCGATTGTCAAATATCTGGGTTCTGTTTCACCTCACACCCTGCTACACTGTCGCGCTTCACCAATGTTGGAGCAGTCATCGCGGTTCTATATTCGAACCTAAACCCTGTCGAGGTGCACTTATGGCAACTTCATACAACCGGCGTGCGTTCCTAAAGAACTCCGCCACTTGGGCCGTGGCATTTCCGGCCCTGTCCGGATTGAGCAACAAAGAACAAATGCTTCTGGCCCAGGGGAGCCCAACCGAGGCCGGCGCACTTCAGCAGGCCTTCCTTTCTCCGCCCGACGGCGCGTGGCCGTGGGTTTACTGGTTTGTCTCCGACGGCAACATGACGCGCGAAGGCATTACCGCGGACTTTGAGGCCATGAAGCGCGTCGGAATCCGTGGCGTCATCTACATGGAGGTCGATCAGTTCGTCCCCAAGGGCCCAGTACGGTTTCTGAGCCCACAGTGGAGGGAGATGATCCAGCACGCGGTAACGGAGGCCACGCGCCTCGGCATCACCATCGACATGAACAATGACGGCGGCTGGTGCGGCAGCGGCGGCCCGTGGATCACGCCCGATCTCTCCATGCAGGTCATCATGTACAGTGAGACGACGCTGCACGGTCCCCAGCACTTTACCGGGACGCTCGCTCAGCCCAAGACGTTCGAAGGCTACTATGAGGATCTGGCCACGCTCGCGTTTCCATGCCCGGCGGAAAGTCTGCGAATGGCGGAGTGCTTGCCGACGATGACCTATGGGCCGGACCACACGCCGTTCGACTTCGCCAGGTTGTTTGACGGTAATGCCGGCACCGTGGCGGTGATTCCCCTCGCCCCGAAAGGGCAGCCGCAATTTGTGAATATCGAGTTTCCCCAACCGTTCACGGCACAGTCCCTGACGGTATCGCTGGACTCGTGGAGTTCGGTCCTCCACGCGGTATTGGAGGTATCCGATGATGGCGTGAACTACCGTCCCGTGCGGACCTTTACCGTGATCTGGCCCACGGCTTCGGTCAATTTCGAGAGGGTGACGGCCCGCCATTTTCGCCTTCATATACCGGCTCAGGGTCCGTGGTTCTACAACGAGTACCGGAATGGTTTTCCATTCGGGACGGTGGAACTGCATCCTGAGCCGCGCATCGAAGACATCTCCGGCAAGGCTTCTTACATGCGGCACGACAGCTATCACGATGAGTCGGCCATTCCTCCACAAGCCACCGTTTTGCGCGATCAGGTGATCGACCTGAGCGCCAAGTTGGATAAGCAGGGACAGCTTACCTGGGATGTTCCGGAAGGGAAGTGGACGGTGGTTCGCTATGGCCACACTTCGACAGGGAAAAACAACCATCCAGCGCCAAAGGAAAGTATGGGTCTTGAATGCGACAAGATGAGCAAGAAGGCCATCGAGGTTCAGTTTGACGGGCTGATGGGGAAACTGCTCGCCGATCAGGCCGCCGTGGGCGGAAAAGCCATGACCATGACCCACATCGATAGCTGGGAGGTCGGTTCGCAGAATTGGACCACGGGCTTCCGCGAGGAATTTCAGAAGCGATGCGGCTACGACTTGTTTACCTACTACCCCGTTCTGACCGGACGTGTGGTAGACAGTGCGGAAGTCTCTGAGCGCTTTCTCTGGGACTTGCGACGCGTGGTCTGCGACCTGGTGATTGAGAATTACGCCGGCCACATGCGGGAACTCTGCCATCAGCACGGTTTGACCCTTGTCGATTGAGGGCTACAGCGCCGGGCCGCTGGACGAAGTTCCCTACGCGGCGCGCGCCGATGTGCCGATGAGCGAATTCTGGACCGGCCAGCAGACGGAAACGTGGAACAAGGAAATGGCGTCGTCGGGGCACGTCTACGGGCTGCCGGTGATCATGGCCGAGTCCTTCACCGCCGATCCCAAGGACGGCCGCTGGCAGAATCATCCTTACCGGCTGAAGGGGCTCGGCGACCAGGCGTTTACCGAGGGCATCAACCGCTTCGTGTTTCACCGATACTCCGCCCAGCCCTGGCTGAACCATGCACCCGGCATGACCATGGGCCCGTACGGAATCCACTACGAACGAACCAACACCTGGTTCGAGCAGTCGCGGGCGTGGGTGCAGTACCTGGCGCGCTGCCAGGCGCTGCTTCAGAGTGGACGGTTTGTTGCGGACATCGCCCGGCTCGGTACCGAGGACGCGCCGAATTCCTTTCCGCGGCGCTCCGAAATGGAGCCGCCGTTCCCGCCCGGCTACGACTTCGACGACTTGCCGGTCGAAGCTCTTAACAAGGCTTCCGTGCGCGATGGCCGCCTGGTCCTTCCCAGTGGCATGAGTTACCGCATCGTGGTTCTGCCGCCGGCCCGCACCATGCGCCCTGCGGTGTTGGCCAAAATCAAGGAGGTGGTTGCCGCAGGCTTGACCGTGGTGGGGCCGCGGCCGGCTGTCTCCCCGAGTCTTGCGGATTACCCGCACTGCGATGGGGAAGTCCAGCGACTCGCCGCCGAGCTTTGGGGCCAAACCGATGGCGTGGACATTACCGATAATGCGTATGGGAAGGGCAAGGTGGTGTGGGGAAGGCCACTGGCTGACGTACTGAAGGAATTGGACACTCCTCCCGACTTTGCTTGTCATGAGACGGCCGTCGGCAGCGAAATCCGCTACATCCACCGCACTGTGGAGGGCAAAGAGGTTTACTTCGTTGCCAGCGGCCTTTCGGAAGCGCGGCGATTCCTGTGCACCTTCCGGCCAAAGGGAATGCGGCCGGAACTCTGGTGGCCGGACACAGGCCGCACCGAAGCCGTGGCCGTGTACGACGACGTGCAGTATGGCACCCGAATTCCCCTGAGCCTGGGCCCGCATGGGTCGGTTTTCGTGGTCTTCCTTCCGGAGTCGGCACTCGAATCCCGTCGCATCGTCTCGGTGCGGCGCGACGGCGTAGAGGTTTCCGGGCTCGCTCCCAAGCCCGTTGCCGAAATCCAGATGGCGCTGGAAGCGTGCGACGTTCGCGTGACCAGCGCTGGCCAATACTCCGTCGAAGTGTTGGCGCCGGGGGCCTATACACTTTCGACGGCGGATGGACGTGTGCTGAAGGCTCAGGTGTCTGCGACGCCCAAGCCGCTTGCCATCGACGGTCCCTGGGAGCTGACATTTCCCAAGGGCCTCGGCGCGCCTGAGCGGGTTACTCTGCCGCAACTGATCTCCTGGAGCGATCACGCGCTTCCGGGGGTGAAGTATTTCTCCGGTACCGCGACGTATCATCGCAAAATCGAAGTGCCCCAAGCCCTGCTGGCTCCCGACCACAGGTTGCACCTTGATCTGGGCCACGTGGCGGTGATCGCTCAAGTGAAGTTGAACGGCCGCGACCTGGGCATCCTGTGGAAGCCGCCGTTCTGTGCGGATGTCACTGAGGTGCTGCGCGCAGGCGCAAACGATCTGGAGATCAGCGTGGTAAACCTCTGGGTCAACCGTTTGATTGGCGACGAGCAACTGCCCGATGATTGCGAATGGCGGCCGCAGTCGGGAAGCGAGGTCCTGGCGCAATATCCGCAGTGGCTGCTGGAGAACAAACCTCGTCCAACGGGCCGCGTTGCTTTCACCGTTTGGAAGCATTGGACCAAGAACGATCCGCTGATGGAGTCCGGTCTGCTGGGCCCGGTGCGGATCATCGCCAAAGTAAGGGCGATGGCGAAGTAGTATTTTCAACAACTTCTCAGGATATCCCGTCATAGGCGTATTCTCGGGTGGCGCAGACATCGATGTTTATGTCTGCGTCACTTTGGCACCCTGGAACTCGTCAGGCGGCCGTTGGTGAGCGGGCTCGCCGTCGCGGATATAGACGGCAATGCGCCACGCGGCAGGTTTTACTGGTGGCCACCCGCGCCGTCCCTTTGAACCGGCCCACGTGACAATTTGCACGCTTCTTCTCATTGCGTAGGTCCAAAATGTCGCTCCATTGTCGTTTTGAATGTCCAAAATGTCCGCATAATTCCGGTCACTTTGTCCATGCGTCCTTTGTTTTCAATCATATAGCGGCTTCGGTCGTATAAATTTTTAATTTCCGTGTCGGGATGGGCGCGAAGCTCAGATTTGGTTGTGAGGAAATAGCCCGCGAGCGGCCGCTCGCAGTGGGTGATGGAGACTTCCATATCTGGCTTCCGCCGGAACCTTTCGTCCCCGAGGCGGCTCACCAAAATGAGTATACTCACATAACTAGGCTTTTGTCAAGGGTAATCTGAGGCTAGGCAAACAAACGCTGAGTGCTGACTTCTGAATGCTGAAACTGCTGGGTGGCGCAGACATTGCCGTGTATGTCTGCGTCCGCGCTACGAAAATCATCGGTTGCCGTGTGAAATCAGCGCGAACCGCTTCAGTGTGCGGCGGGCGGAATATACGGCACCGCTTGCGTCCCTTTCTTCTGCGTGCCCTTCACTCCCGATTTATCCTGGCTGGGAAGATGGATGTACGCCGGATAGGTGATGTGCACGGGAAGCAGATGGGAGTGAATATTCGCCGGTTCGGGCATAATCTCCGGTGCGTGCGGCGCGCTGTGGAAGTCGAAGCAATCGAGCATGTCGTTGGCGCGATCGTCGCGCGCGGTGAGGTGCGGCAGGCCCCAGCGTTCCTCGATGAATTTCAGCACGGAGGTGAAATCGTAGGTGTAATGCGAGACGAAATCGGCCTTGGCGTAGGGTGAGATCACAATCATGGGCACGCGCGGCCCGTAACCATAGGCGTCGATTTCCGGCGGCGGCACATGATCGTAAAACCCCCCGTAGTCGTCCCAGGTCAGGAAGATTGCGGTGTTCCCCCAGTACTGCGTCTTCATCAGCGCGTTGATGACTTTCGTGACGTACCACATCCCCTGGTCGAGCGGCTCGGGCGGATGCTCGCTATCCTGAAAGTCGGGAATGATCCAGGAGAACTGCGGTAGCTCGCCCTTTTGCAGGTCCTGGTAGTAGTCATCCAATGACACCAGCCGCCTCATGTCATCATCGTCATCGCGGATGGATTTGAACCCGGGCATGGGATTCCAAAGCGTGAAGCCTTTGGGATCGGGAAAAGCCAGGCGCGCCAGTCCGGCGTTGACCGTCTCCCAACCGGCGGGCTTGGGCTGCGTCTCGACGTAGTATTTCCACGAAATGTGCTTGGCGCCAAAATTCCTGACGATGGATTCAAAGGGAAAGCCCTCGGGTTCATCCAGATCGTCTTCGAGTTGTTCCAGAGAGCCGATGTTGTTGATCTCACCGGACTGCGCGGCCACAGTGAAAACGTGGTTGGGCGAACTTCCGGTCATTTCCGAGGAAAAGAATCGATCGCAGAGCGTGTAGCGGTGGGCGTAGCGCCAGTAGTTGGGAAGGTCTGTGGCATCGTAGTATCCCATCGTGTAAGGAGAGCCTTCCACCCACACGAAGCCGTCCATGGTGCCGTGGTTGTAAGCGGCCTGAGCGGTTTCCCAGCTATGTTCGAGGTCCAAAAGCGGCTGTCCCGCAGGCATGTGAAAAGGCTTGACGCACTTCTTGCTTCCCGGCATCTCGTCCAGGCAGGTTGTCGGAGGGATTCCGTCGGCATTGGGGAACGTGCCGAAGTAATTATCGAAGCTGTGATTCTCTTGAATGATCCAGACGACGTGCTCGATCTTCTCCATGCCGTGTGGGGGAGCGGCGCTACTCGCTGCCTGCCCCCTGGGCTGGGAGTTACTTCCCATCGGCGTGAACGCCATGGCGATTCCCAGCGCCAGGAGTAGCATTCTCCTGAGATCCTTCGATTCCCACTGGCTACGATCATTCTTCGTATGCATCGAGTTGTCCCTGTCCCTTGACCCTTGAAGCTATCGGTCCAGCAAATGCCGTAGTATGGGCGAAGAATCCGTTAAGTTCAATCCCTCCTCACCACGTAATCTTCGCCGCCATTTGCACGATGCGGTTGGCGACGGTTGTGCCGCTAATCGAACCCGTGGCGGGGCCATTGAGCGTGGTATTCGGCGTGGAGAACTCGGGGTGGTTGAAGGTGTTGAACGTCTCCACGCGCAGTTCAAGATTGGTGTTCTCATGGATCGGTAACGGGAACAGCCGATGCACTGAAAGATCGACATTGTTAAGTCCCGGCGCGAAGATGATATTCCTTCCCGTGTTCCCGAATACGTACTGCCCGGGGTTGGGGAAGCAGCTTTGGTTGTAGTAATTGGTAAGGGTCCAATTGCTCATTTGTCCGCTGCAAACGCGATTCGGCCAGGTCGTGCCATCCACGTTGGCGGTGTCCGTGGGCCACGTCGGCGTGACGGGATGCCCATCCGACGCCGTGTAAACGCCCTGAAACTGCCAACCGCCCGCCAACGCTGCACCCACGCCATGACTGGCCAATGCGTGACCTTTTCCGAACGGCAAAGCCCACGTCCCGCTGAACACCATGCGGATCGGAATGTCGTCGTCCGAGTGTCCCATCAGCGAGTTCAAGTTGTAAACGTTCTGGAGGCTGATGTAGCAACCGTTGCCGTTGCAGAGGTCCTGGGCAGGATTCTGAAGGTTGAGGGTGTTGCTATAGGTCAGATCCCAGAGGAAGAACACTCCCTGGCTAAACCTCTTTCGCAATTCGAACGAAACACCGTCATAGTGGCTGCGGTTCCATGGCGATACGGTGCGGATGGGGGCGAGGGTGATTCCCGCGAGAGGGCGGCGGGTCGCAAGATTGGGCGAGCCCGCTCCCGGCGTCAGGGGTTCGTTCGCGAATGAGAGTCCCCACAGGTCCACGGAATTGTTTCCAACGAAGTTCACCGAGCCCAGCAGGTTCCAGGGCAACTGCTTTTCCACCGTCAGGTTCCATTCTGAAACATATGGGGTCACGTATTCGCTGGGCCACCCGTTGAGTTGCGCGGTGGCGGTCGGGTTCAAGGTGAAGTTCGCTGGGCTCACGGGGGGCAGGCGCGTGATCGCGGCGCCTGGAGTCAATTGGAATCCCGTGCTGGGGTGACGTCCATCGCTGGTGATACCGACTCCGCCGTAATTATAAAACGGAGGGTTGTTGGTCATCTTGTTGTTGATTCCCGAACCCTCGTCCTGGCCGTAGAAGATGCCGACTCCGCCGCGCACCACCATATCACTGGTGTGAGGAAGGTGATAGGCGAACCCGACGCGGGGAGCGATGTTGTTGTAGTCTGTCGTCATCAACCCGCGGGGGAAGCGCGGATCGCCCGCGAAAACGTACTGGCCGAAATACTTATTCGTCGAGCCGACGATGATGTTGGCCAGGGCGTTATGGGCCTCGATGTAAGGAGGCCATAGTTCATAGCGCGCTCCCAGGTTTAACGTCAGGTTCTTCGTGATCTTCCAATCGTCCTGGATATACCCGCCGTAGTCATGGCCGCGCTCGACGACCTGATTGAAATTTCCGGCGGTCACGGTGTTGGCGTCTCCCAGCAGGAGGTCCGCGACGGCGCTGCCAGTACCTGCTGTGCTCAAAGGGTTATTGGTAAAAGTTCCAGTAAAGCCGAAGGTGCCGCGGGCCACGTTCGGCGCATAAGTCGAGGGGCGGATATACAGGATGTTGAACGCCGAACTTTATCAGGTGCTTGCCCTTGGATTTGGAAACGTTATCCGACAAATCCCAAACGGACGAGCTTTTGATGAGCGGGTCATTTCCGCAGCAGCCCGTTGTGCCGCCGAGCCCACTGTATCCCGTCACATTGAAGACCGCCGTGCCGGCGTCGATCTTGGGATCCAGCGAGCCGGGGACGACCGGATTCAAGGGATTAGTCTGATCGGCGTGAATCGTGACGCGCGTCCACGAAAGGCGCAGTTCATTCACCAGGGTCGTCGTGAGCGCGTGGGTGTATCCATATCCGAATCCCCGCGCCGGAGCGTGACGAAAGCCGGGTGAAGCGGCGGGTGGGGGAAGGCTCGCGTCCTCGTTCTCCGTGTCCTGAGTAATCGAAACTCGGGCGAACATGCTGATCTTATCGGAGAGTTGGTAATCACCCCGGAAGATGGCATTGGAGTTGTAAAAGTCATTCGCCACATCATAGGCAAAATTGTTAGCCGTGCCATTCGCCGTGCCGGGAATATTCGGCATGGGATACCAGTTCACCAGCGTTTGCCCCGTGGCACTGATTTCGCTGGGCGTGATGACGTTGCCGGTATAGGCGGTTCGTGCGCCGCTGGCGAGCGTGGTGGAAGGATCATAAATCGTCCCCAAGCCGGCGAAGTTCCCCTGATGCATGGCGGCGGTCGGAAGCGTGCTGATGGAAGTCGAACCCCCACCCAGGCCTACGCCCTCATAGGCGCCGAAAATCCACGCCTTGTTCTTGATAATGGGCCCGCCCAGCGAACCTCCAAACTGGTTGAAGACGGTTACCGGCGCGTTGTTGGCGGGAGTAAAGAAATTGCGCGCGTTCAGCCAGTTGCTCTGATAGAACTCCCAGACCGATCCGTGGACCTGATTCGTGCCGCTCTTCGTGACCACGGAGACAACAGCCCCGGCCGCGGAGCCGTACTCGGCGGAGTAGTTGCTGGAGTTCACTGAAAACTCCGAGATGGCATCAATGGGAGGACGGTACGCGTCTCGCGCGCCGAGGAAGGGCACAGGAGTGACGCCCAAGTCCAAGCCGCGGACATAGCTCTCGTTCCGCGCCCCGTCCAGGACGAAGGCGTTCTGGATTCCGGAGTTCCCGTACATGTCGAACGTGGCGTCACGACTGCCCTCCGACGGCACGGCTCCCGGCAGCAGGTTGGCGGTCGAGAGGTAGTTCCGGCCATTCAATGGAAGCTGGGTGAGCATGTGCTCAGGCACGACCTGCGCCAGCGTGCCGGAGTTCTGTTCAAGCAATGGTGACTTGCCGACGACAGTAACCTGCTGGGTGGTGGCGCCAGGCTCAAGTGATAGGGACAATTCCAGCGTATCGCCCACGCGCAAGATGATGCCTTTGCGAACCAATTCTCGAAAGCCCTCGGCTTTTACCGTGACCGTGTAATCGAGAGGCCGCAGAAGAGGTGCGTTGGCCACACCCACGTCACTGGTCTTTAGGACTCGGGCCACGTTTCCCGTTTCGGTTCCCGAGATAGTCACCGTTGCGCCGGGAATCACTGCGCCCGACGGATCCAAGACCGTGATATTGATCTGTCCAGTGGAAGTTTGAGCGATCGCAAGCGGAACGTAAAGAACTGCCGAAAGAATAGTCGCGAGTAAAGCCCGTCCCATGGACGTAGCTCGGCGTGCCCCCATTTTTCCCCCTTTTGTTACGTATGTACTGCAAGCCCGCTGCGCGTAGGGTGCATCTCAGGGGCCAAATTAAGCATGAACCTTGCACAACCACTTCTTTTGCAAGCTATTGAAAATGAGACTCGTCAGCCGGATCCGCCCGGAACCAATCTGCAGGCTCTTCGGGCGCTTTTACCATTTTTCGTATTTGGCTACAGGAATCTGTATTTCGAGTTTTCCTTAGTGCCATTAACGCCATAGATAAATCCGATCTCCGAAGAAAATGCCGATTTCAATTTCTCAACCACGCTGATAGGATAAGCTTCCTTATGGGCTCAACCAATCGGCGAGATTTCCTCCGTACTGCGGGAGCAGCGGCTCTCTCCGGCCAGGCAGAGCGGTTGCTCGGCAAGATGGCTCCGGAATCCGGTTCACGGGCGTTGCCGGATGCGGCTTCGCGCCCCAACATCCTGCTCTTGTTTCCCGATCAATTCCGGTACGACTGGGTTACGGGCTATTCACCTAACCTTCCGGTTGAAACTCCCAATCTCGCCCGGCTGGCCAAGGGCGGCGTATGGTTTCGGCGTGCGACGGTGGCCTCGCCGCTATGCGCGCCGTCCCGCGCCTGTATGGCTTCCGGCCGCGAGTACGTGCGCTGCGGCGTACCCAGCAACCAGGCGAATTATCCGCTCGAGCAGACCACCTTCTATTCCTTGCTGCGGTCCAGCGGATATCACGTTGCCGGTTGCGGCAAAATCGACCTGCACAAGAAAACGCTCGACTGGGGCCTGGACGGAAAACGCCTGCTGAAGGAATGGGGATTCTCCGACGGCATTGACAATGCCGGCAAGCTCGATGCGTGTATCAGCGGTGCGACCGCGCCGCATGACCCCTATATGGCCTACCTCTATCGCGAGGGCTTGGCCGCCGAGCACCTGGCTGACTTCAAAACCAGGCACGGAGAAGGCGAGGGCGGCTGCCCGCGTGCCTACTCGCAAACGTCGCCGACGCCTCTCCCCGACGGCGCCTATTGTGACAATTGGGTGGGTCGCAACGGACTGGCTTTGATGGACCAGTTTCCCAAGGACAAGCCCTGGTTTCTGGCGGTGAATTTTACCGGGCCGCATGACCCGGAGGATATCACCCGGCGGATGGAAGCCACGGTGCGAGGCCGGGAATTTCCGCAGCCCGTAGACTGCCAGGTGTGCTCGCCGGCGACGCATCAACTGATTCGCCAGAACTACACGGCCATGGTGGAAAACCTCGACCGCTGGGTGGGAATTTACCTGGATAAGTTGCGCGAGCGTGGAGAGTTGGAAAATACCTTGGTGGTTTTTTCCAGCGATCACGGCGAGATGCTGGGCGACCACAACTTTTGGGGTAAGACTCAGCCCTACCAGCCTTCCGTGGGCGTGCCGCTGATCGTGTCCGGTCCGGGAGTGAAGCCGCGCGGCGCTGCGGACCCGCTGGTCACCACACTGGATTTGACCTCTACGTTTCTGGATTACGCCGGCGTTCCCCGGCCCAGTGACATGGATAGCCGCTCACTGCGCCTTTTTCTGGAGGACCATACCCAGACCCACCGCGAGTTTGTGATTTCGGCCCTGGGGCAATGGCGGATGGTTACCGATGGCCGCTACAAGTTGATTCGAGGATTCGAGCGCGGCCACCTTTGGCCCGCTGGAGTTCCCCAAACCCAGTTTGTGGACGTGTCCTCCGCGCCTCCGATGGTGTTCGATTTGGAGAATGACCCGCAGGAACGCGTCAACCTGGCTGCCAAAGTCGGCGCCGATCTTCGCAGGCTGTCGGAGATGATTTCATCCTACGCGTAGCCATCTCTGCGAAACCTCTGTACGCCTCCCCTCAGCTCGCCGCAGTCTTCTTCTTTGGCGGGTGATCCAAATCCAGCTTGTCACCCAGCTCATGCTGGAAGGTTCGGAGACGCTCCATCAACTGCTCCCTGACCGGTTTCAGCGCGGGTTTGGTGGCGAGGTCTGGTGATCTCCCAAGGGTCTTCGTTCAGATCGAAGAGCTGTACCTTCCGGACGAACGGGTAGACGACCAGTTTGTGATCCTTGGTGCGGACGGCGCGCTGGCTGTTCTGGTAGCGGCAGAACACGGCGTCATGCAGCGGTTTTCCCTGGCCGGTGATCAGGTCAACCAGGCTGGGAAACTCGACAGTCTGGGGAACGGGGATATTGGCCAACTTACACGTTGTGGCGAACGTGCTGTGCTGGTAAACCAACTCGTCAACCTTCTTGCCCTTGGGTACACCCGGCCCGGTGATGATCCACGGCATGCGGATGCTGTGGTCAAACATGTTTTGCTTTCCCATCAGGCCGTGCTGACCCACGGCCAGGCCATGGTCGGCGGTGAAAATCACATAGGTATTGTCGGCCTTGCCGGATTGCTCCAGCGCGTCGAGAATTCGCCCGACCTGACTGTCAAGATAAGCGATGATGGCGTAGTACTCCGAGCGGTGTAGTTGCACGGCCTCGCGGGTCCGGGGGAACGGCGCCAGTTGCTCGTCGCGCCCGCGCAGAAAGCCGTTATCAAACGGAAATTGCGGCAGGTAGTTGGGTGGGAATCTCGATCTTCTCCGGCGAAAACATGTCCACAAATTCCTTGGGGGCTTGCCGCGGATCGTGAGGTTCGTTAAAGCCGATGTACATGAAGAACGGCTGGTCCAGTTTGGGAACCTGATTACGCAAGTGGTCGACCGCGCAATCGGCCCAGATGTTGCACGAATGGCGGATTTGGTCGGTCGCGGTGTCTTGCCAGGTTTTGGTGCTCAGCCAGTGGCCCTTCAACTTCTCGTCCCACGGTGTCCAGTTGTCCCCCGGAGTGGGGCGGTGATAAGCGTCGGGCGTCGACTCAAACATTCCCAGCCCGATCGGCCCCATTTTGTCGAAGCAACGTTGCAGCATGGTGGGGTCGAGGTGCCACTTGCCGGCGATGTAGGTGTGGTATCCGGCCCGGCGCAGCGTTTGGCCCCATAAAGGAGTGAAGTCGCAGGTGGGGCTGGGCTCCTTCGGTTCCGCCCGAAAAGTCGTGAGCCCCGTCAGCAGCATCATGCGGCTGGCGATGCAGACGGCGCCCGTCCAGCTTCCCTTGCTGGAAGCAGTGGGTGAAGGCGCAACCGTTTCTGACCAAACGGTCGAGGTTGGGAGTGGAAACCTGCTGGTCAAACAGGGCCTTCACGCCGCGGTAGGTCAGATCGTCAGCGATCATGAACAGAAAATTGGGACGGGTTGCGGCTGTCTGAGCCGTTCCGTGGCGTGCCACTGCGCCGCTGGCCGCCGAACCCGCGATGAGTGACTTCATGAAAGTTCGCCGCCTCATTTTTGCACCTTCTTCCGGTTGTAATAGTTTGTTTTGGGGGCCGCGGAACCCGAAAACACTGCTCTCCTTGAAATGACCACCCTCGTCAAATTGAATCTCCCTGATTGAACCTGACTGTCATCCTGAGCCCGAACTTCAGGCGAAGGACCCCCGTATTTCGTCCGATCCAGGAACGCCGCGCCTGCGGCGGGAAGCAGCGGGGCGCCCCTGCGCCCGACTGCGTCCGAGCAATGAAAAGGGTCCTTCGCCCTGAAGTTCGGGCTCAGGATGACAGCGCCATGAGTGTGCGTCTAGACTACGATTACCGCGAATGGCAACGAAACCGTCCCTTTGAAGTGGCGAAACTCCAGGGAAAGGACAGCCCTTCCGCATGCCAGCGCGGCCCAGGCGCAAAGCCAAACTGTTTCGACAGTAGTGAAGCACCATCGGCCCTGCCAACAGCCGCTATCGTAATTGCACCTTTCTTGAGCCGTCAAACGGAAATTGCGCGAACTGCGGGCAATCGTCAATCATCACTCACCGATCATCAATCGCCAATCACTAATCGCCAATGCCCGATCTCCTTGACTCACTATGACTCTCGCCCACATACTGGATTTGAAGCCCTTGTCGCGGCGCGATTCAGCGTGCTGGCAAAGAGGTTGAATCCACATTCCCGCGCCTCGCACGGTGACCAACGGGCGAACCGAGGTGAGATGAAAACGGACCGAGCGCTACTGGTTGATCTGTACGAACTGACGATGGCCGCGGCGTATTTCGAGCATCGCATCGATTGCCGCGCGACCTTCGAACTGTTCGTGCGCCACCTCCCGCCGGCGCGCTCATACCTGGTAGCGGCAGGTCTGGATTCGGCCCTCACCTTTCTTGAAAATCTGCATTTCACGGAAGATGACGTGCGTTTTCTGCGCGAGCAGCCTGCGTTCCACACGGTCTCTCCGGAGTTCTTCGATTACCTGCGGGAGTTTCGATTTCATGGCGACGTGCGGGCGGTGGAAGAAGGCACACTGGTCTTTGCCGAGGAGCCCCTGCTGCAAGTCACCGCGCCAGTGCTGGAAGCACAGATTGCGGAAACCTACCTGCTTTCGGTCATTCACTATGAAACGCTGGTAGCCTCGAAAGCGGCGCGCGTGGTCCATGCCGCGGCAGGCCGGGGTGTGCTGGAATTCGGAACGCGGCGAGCGCACGGACCGGAAGCCGGGGTTCGCGCCGCGCGCGCGGCCTGTGTGGGCGGTTGCGCCGCTACCTCCAACGTGCTGGCCGGGCGCGCTTTACGACTTGCCACTGGCGGGAACGGCGGCGCACTCCTGGACGCAAGTTTTTCCCAGCGAACGCCGAAGCTTTGAAGCACTGCTGGAGACCTTTCCCGACTCTGCCATTCTGTTGGTCGATACGTACGATCCGATTATGGGTGCGGAAATTGCGGCCACGCTGGGCAGGGCCATCCCCGGCGTGCGGCTGGATAGCGGCGACCTGCTTGAGAAAAGCCGGCATGTCCGCGAGATTCTGGATCGCCACGGGCGGCATGACGCCAAGATCGTTACCAGCGGTGACTTGAACGAATACAAAATCGAAGCACTGGTAGCCGCCGGTGCACCGATTGATTCCTTTGGCGTGGGCACGGAAATGGTGACGTCGCGCGATGTCCCGGCACTGAGCGTGGTCTATAAACTGGTAGAGACGGAAACCGCGGGCGTGGTACAGCCCAAAACCAAGTTCAGCGAGGAGAAGGTGTACTGGCCGGGCCGGAAACAGGTGTTTCGCTACACTCAGGACGGCCGGTACCACCACGACCTGCTGGCGCGTGCTGACGAAGCTTATCCCGAAGCTTCGCCCTTGCTACACCCGGTGATGCAGGCGGGAAAGCGGCTGGCGGCGGCCCCTTCGGTAAAGCAAATCCGCGAGCGCACCTTCGCCAATCTCGCTTGCTTGCCGGAACCGTATCTGGGCTTACGCGATGCACCGCTCTACCCCGTCGAAAAGAGTGCCGCGCTTGACCAGTTGCTAGACGAGGTCAGGACTCAGCACTTCGGCGCCGCGAAAGTAGTTCGTTAGCTCCCAGCGTTGCAACGCTGGGGTGGCGGGGTAAACCCGCCGCTACGAGGTCTCCGCCAGCCTCTCAGGCCCGACGCCACCAGGGATTCGGCGGCAGGCGGAGATGCAGCGTAACGCCGAGGAATTCCCGGGGTAGTTTCATGAGTGAGCCGTTGGTTTTCTTTGATGTCGATACGCAAGTTGATTTCATGCTTCCCACGGGAAAACTCTACGTGCCCGGAGCGGAGAAAATTGTTCCCCGGCTCAAGGACTTGATGACCTGTGCACGTGCGAACAATCTGCCTGTCATCTCCTCCGCCGACGCGCACACACCGGACGACGATGAGTTCAAGATCTGGCCGCCTCACTGCATCGCCGGCACACCCGGCCAGCAGCGCATCCCGGAAACGGCGCTTCCGGACCCGGTTGTTATTCCGTGCCGAGCCCATGCGTTCACACCTCCCGAGCGCTGGGCCGGGCAGTTCATCGTGGAAAAGACCACCTACGCCGCGCAGGACAATCCCAATTTTGATGCGGTGTTGCAGTCGCTGGGATCGCGGCACGCAGTGGTGTTCGGTGTCGCGACGGAGTTCTGCGTGCGGGCACTCACTTTGGATTTGTGCCGGCGCGGTTGGAATGTGGATGTCGTCACGGACGCGATCATGCCCATCACCGCGCAGGGCGGCGAGACGGCGCTGGCAGAGATGGCTGCCGCCGGCGCTCACATGGTAACCACCACACAAGTTTGCCAGCCCCCTGCGGCGGGCAGGTTGTAGCGGCAGCGGTTAGCCCGTCAATTACCCATGAGCTGTTTCGGAAGGTGTACTTGTTGCGTCACTTGACCATAGCCGTCTCTCTACTCACCGCGTTCACGATTCTCGCCTCGCCCGCAGGTGCGCAGCAGAAGCCATTTACGCAGGAACAAGTGACCGCCATGGTCAGAGACGGATTCGGTGACCGGACGGGCGCGAAACTGATCGAACAGCGAGGGATTGACTTCGATGTGACGGAAGACTTTGTGCAGAGTCTCAAGGCGGCCGGCGCGAGGGACGCATTCCTTCGGGCGCTGCGTGCGGTCAAGTCGCCGGTTCCCAGCGGCGCCAGGAAGCCACTCGATCCAGTGGAAGTTCTCGCTCTGCTGACGGGCCAGGCCACCAGCCACCGCGTGGCGTTGCTGGTGAATGAGCGTGGACTCAACTTCCAGCCTGGGGATGACTATTTTCAGGAGATTCGGATGGCCGGCGGCAGCGAGGAACTGGCCGGCGCCCTCAGGAATGCCCGCGTGACGAAGCCGAAGAATGTCGACCCGGCGCTCCAGGCGCGGGAGATGGAAATCTGCCAGTTTGCCGCGCGCGGCGCGCAATCCATGCGGGAAAAACGCTACAGTGATGCGGAGGCGGCGTACCGCTCTGCTGTTCAGTTAGCCCCCCAGCAATCCGACTTGCACCTGAGCCTGAGTTGGGCGATGGGGGCCAATGACCATTTGGACGGCGGGATGGACGAATGTCGCGAGGCCCTGCGATTAAACCCCAATAATGATATGGCCCACTACTTTCTCGGACGAGCGCTGGCGCACGAAGGGGATCCTGCCGGAGAGATCGCCCAGTACCGCGCAGCGCTGGGCGCGAATCCATCGAACGCGCTCGCGCACCTCTACCTGGGCATCGCACTGGCGAACCAATCCGATTGGGAGGGAGCGATCGTCCAGTATCGAGAGGCCTTGCGGTTGGACTCGACCGATGAGTCTGCACGCATTGACTTCGGTCCTGCACCCTCGCGCTCGGAAAAAGCGACCGGAGTAAGTGCAGAGTGCCGCACAGCGCTGCGGCTCAACCCGAATCACGAGAATGCGCGCGTCAATCTCGGCCTGGCGCTGGGCATGGACGGCGATTGGGACGGCGCCATTACGGAAGAGCGCCTGGTGGTGGTGACGAATCCCCATAACGCTCTTGCCCATTACATTCTAGGCCTGGCATTCGATGCCAAAGGCAATTCCCCGGTTGCCGCGCAGGAGTATCGGACCGCCAGCGGACTCGATCCGAAGAATAGCGACTTTCGGCAGGCCTACGAGCGGGTACGCGAACCACAAGCGCAGTAGCCAACGACAAGGCAGATTTTCACTTCACGGCTACGATGAACCGGTCCAGGAACCGGGCTAGAATCCGCATCACCCAGCGGCTTTGCCTCGCCAAGTGAAGGAAATCGGGAAGAAGCCCCGGATGGCGGGCCAACTCCGCGAGTATCTTCGTGATTCGCACCTGACCATGCGAGTCCATGGCTGCCTCGAAATCGCAAGTCATGGGCATTTCCACCGGGTCCAGAATCACCCGCAGGGCGAGCGCCGGAATTCCGCATGATGACCACAAATCCATCAAGGGCAGGCTTTCCATGTCCGCGGCGTCGGCGAGGGCGGCCAACTTCTCCTTCTCGGCGACGGTGCGGACGATGCGCGGAAGCGTGACCAGCCTATCCGCGCGCCTGGCCCCACATTGAGCGGCGAGATCGATCAGGCGTACGTCTCCCTCCACCCGAATCTTGCCTTCCGGCGCACAGACCGTTCGCGGCGTCAGCACGTCCCCGGGCCGCCAGTCCGGTTTGAGTCCTGCGGCCACTCCCGTGACAATGCCCGCCGCCGGCTGGTACTGTGCCACGAAGTCACGAAGATGACCGGCCTCGACGGCGCCGGCGCCTACGAGGGCCACATAAACTTCCGTGCCACCGAAATTTGCCACCGATATGGGCGTGGGGGAGGTTGAGACTCTATGGAAGCCGTGGCAGCGTCGCCAGGGAGCAAACTCCTGCTTCATGGCGAAGGCGACCAGAACTTTGTTGTTCATGATCAGCAGGTCAAGCTGCGCATTCGCTCGCGGTGCGGTGAGTCAAGCGCTGTTTCACGTACCCGTTATCGGCGTACCAACGAATGGCGCGACCCAGCGCCGCTTCCAGCGCGGAAGGCTGGAATTCCAGTTCGCGAACTGCCTTGGAGGCGTCCACGAACATCTTGTGCCGGGCCATGCGGACGCCTTCCATGGGGATGCGCGGCGCCCGGCCGAACAGGCGTGAGGCCAGCAGATCTGCCAGCGACGCCAGGTACGGCACCGCATGAGGCAAACGGAGGCGAGGCATCGGACGTCCGCTCAGGTCGGCGAGGATCTGAAGTAGTTCCTTCAGCGTTAGGTTGCGGTCACCCAAAATGTAGCGAGCCCCTACCTGCCCCCGCTGGGCGGCCAGCCAGTGGCCTTTCGCGACATCTTCAACGGCGACAAAGTTCAAGCCCGTGTCAACATATGCGGGCATCTGGCCATTCAGAAAGTCAAGGATGATGCGTCCGGTGGGAGTGGGTTTCCAGTCGCCCGGGCCGACGGGTGGTGGTGGGATTGACAATCACCACGGGCTGGCCCTGGCGAGCGGCTTCCAGGGCCTCATTCTCGGCCAGGAGTTTCGAGCGCTTGTAATGGCCGATCATATCTTCCAGCCGCAAAGAAGTCTGCTCGTCCGGCAGTTTCCTCGGCTGGGGAGGAACCAGGGTGGCCACGCTGCTGGTGTAGACAAACCGCGCAATCCTGGCCTGCCGTGCCGCGAGCGAGGAGATTGCGCGTGCCGTCCACGTTGCTCTCGTAGATTTCCCGCGGGTTCGCCGCCCACAGCCGGTAGTCGGCGGCAACGTGATAAACGCAGTCCACGTTGCGCAACGCGGCAGGAAGGGAATCGGGGTTTCGCAAGTCGGCGCGGACGAATTCGACTGGCAACCCCGCCAGCGAGCGGAGGTTGCTTTGCGAGCGAACGAGAACCCGAACCCGCTCACCCTGTTTCAGCAGAAACCGCGTTATGTGGCTTCCGATGAATCCGTTTGCGCCGGTAATAAGGGAGAGCATGAGTCTATCTCTTCGCCACTTGCCCGGGGGCGGCCATTATTGCCGCCGGAGAGTTGCCACTTCAGCAGCGTCCAAGTGTCGCGGAGTCTGCGATTTGCACCCAGCACCGCGGAGGGCTCATATCCCACGTGCACCATGCAGTGCTCGCAACGGGGATCGCGACCGCGGCCATAACTATCCCACTTCGTCTTTTCGATGAAATCCTTAAACGTCGCGTGATGCCCATCCGTGATCAGGTAACAAGGCGACTTCCAACCCCGGGGGTTGTAGGTGGGATTTCCCCAAGCCGTGCACTGCAAGTCTTCGCGCTCACCTTTCAGGTAGTCCAGGTAAATCGGGGAAGTCATCAGCGCATACTTCTCCAGGATGCGCGTGGCGTCACGGAACTTCTGGTGAATCTCCTGCCGCGACATGAAGATCTCTTTGTTCTGAACGGCGGCGTAGGAGTAGCTGGGGGCGATGGTGTGACCGTCCACGCCGAATTCCTTGAGATATTCAAACAGTTCGGCGATTTCTTTCAGGTCGGTCTGCTTGTAAATCGTGGTGTTGGTGCACACCATAAATCCGGCATCTTTGGCGGCCCGAATTCCATCAATAGCTTGGCGAAACACGCCTTTGCGCTCAACGCAAAGGTCGTGCGTCGCCTCCATGCCATCGAGGTGCACATTAAAGAAGAAGCTGGACGTCGGTTTGAACTCATGCAGACGCTTTTTGATGAACATGCCGTGCGTGCACAAATAGATATGCCTGCCCCGGTCCAGGACCTCGGTCACCAATTGACCCAGGGGGCGATAAATCATGGGCTCGCCGCCGCAGATAGAGACAATCGGGAGAACCACATTCATCCACGGCCTTCAGGCACTGCTCCACGGAAATCTGTTCCGAGATGGTGTCCTTATATTCGCGGATGCGGCCGCAACCAGTGCACGTCAGATTGCACGCGTGCAGCGGTTCCAGCATCATCACCAGGGGAAACTTCTCCACGCCGCGCATGCGCTTGCCGGCGATATACTTGCTCAACTTGGTCGTCATGCTGAGCGGAAACCTCATCAACTCCTCCTGTTTCCATTGTGGCCATTTCCGTTGCCATTATGGCCGTTGCCATTCCGCGGCGGAAAATCCTCCGGTTGAAGCCGCAGAGTCTCAAATTCCGACCCGCCATATATGATGTTTCGATATCGTGCCAGGGCGTAGAGCGGGAAAACATTTCGATAAAGGTGGTACTTCAAATAGAAAACCCGGGGGAAGCCCGTGCCGGTAAAGGCCGATTCCGCCCAAGCTCCGTTTTCTCGTTGTTGTTCCAGGAGGTAGCTGACGGCTTGCTTTACCGCGTTCTCGCCAGGATCTCCGGCTGCCAGAAGCCCAATCAAGGCCCAGGCTGTTTGTGAGGCGGTGCTTTGTCCGCGCGCCTTCAACTCCCGATCCTCGTAAGAGGCACAGGACTCCCCAAAGCCGCCGTCGGGATTCTGCACGGCTCGAAGCCAGGCAGCAGCCCGCTGGCATTCCGGCTCCTTTTGCAAGCCCAATGTTTCCAAAGCACGTAAGGCACCGCTGGTTCCATAGATGTAATTGACTCCCCAGCGACCGTACCACGGGCCTTCGGGACTCTGATCGCGCCGAAGAAACCCAACTGCTCGTTGAATTCTCGGGTCGGACGCGGGCCATTTTGACCGTCCGAGATACTCCAACACGCGAGCAGTAAGATCACCGGTGGAAGGGTCGATCATGGCGTTGTGATCGGCGAACGGCACGCGCGTTAAAAAGACCGAGTCATTGTTGCGGTCAAAGGCGCCCCATCCGCCGTCGCGGTTCTGCATGCTTAACGTCCATGCCGTTCCGCGCCGGAGGGCCTGTTCCATGCGCGCCCTGTCCGGATAGGAGACACGCTGAAGCGCCATCAGCACAAAGGCGGTGTCATCAACGTCGGGGTAGAAATCATTGCGATATTCAAAGGCCCACCCCCCGGGTTCGACGCCGGGATTCCTGACTTGCCAATCGCCACCGCCGAGGACCTGCTTATCGAGCAACCAGCCGGCGGCCTTGACGAGCGCAGGGTGGTCAGGCGGCAATCCGGCTTCCAGCAATGAGAACATCGTGACCGCGGTGTCCCAAACCGGGGATACACAAGGCTGCAGGCGAAGAGTGTCGGCCTCTTCAATCTCGAAATCAGCCAAATGGCCGATCTCGCGGGCGGTAAGTGGGTCGTCAACGTGGTACCCAAGCGCCCGTAAAGCGAAGACGGAGTTGACCATCGCTGGGTAAATCGCTCCCAGGCCCTCGCTGCGCTCCAAGTGCTCCAGCAACCACTGCTTGGCGCGCCGCAGCGCCCGCTGGCGAAGAGGCTTCCACGGAAGCTTCTCGTGGAGTTTGAACATGCGGTCCAGCAGCAGGAAGAAATTGCGCCAGCTCACAATCCGGCGATCCCATTCGAAAGCGGGAATGCGCCCGGAAGCGTCACGGAACAACTCCTGCACCCCGGCATTCGGGGGCAGATCCCAGCGAGGCCTGCTGGAATACACGAGCATCAAGGGGACGACGATGGCTCGCGTCCAAGACGACATGGAATAGATATTAAGGAAAAACCAGGAGGGTAACAGAATGAGTTCCGGGGGAATCGCCGGGACGTATGACCAAGGCAAGACCCCGCCGAGAGCGAGATAGAGCCGGGTATAAGAATTCGTCGCTTCCACCCCGCCCAAGTCGTGGATCTGGCATCGAGCCCGAGCCATGTGTGAAGCCGACGGCGAATCCCCTGCAAGCTTCAGGGCGACGTAAGCCTTGACCGTGGCATTGAGTTCCGACGGCCCACCAGCGTAAATGTTCCAACCCCCATCGGGAAGCTGGCGGCGGCGAATGTAATTGGCCAGTTTGGCGCAACGGCGTCCGTCCAGCTTTCCTAAGACCTTGAGAAAAAAGATGTAGTCGGATTCCAGGGTCGTGTCAGCTTCGAGTTCTCCCACCCAGAAACCCTCGGGGGCCTGCAAAGAAAGGAGATGATCGGTGGCGTGCTGGATGACCTCGTGGAGGCCCTCCTCGACGCGGAGTTCGGCGACTGTCAGCCTCTGCTCTGCTCGTTGCGCGCCCACAGCGGCCCGGTTTCGTTGTTTCATGTCGTGCTCAGGTTCTCCCTATGCGTAGATTTCCCGTTCGTACATTGCCGGAGCAAAACAACTCGGACGCCTTATCGGGCCATGCTGCGTCCCATCTATCGGATGCAGAAGCCCAAGTGATCGGTTGGATAAATGGTGGCTGGCCGGCGACATAAGTCTCGCAAACCGGCGTCGGGTACTCCTGTCGGTGCCTCCAAGCTCCTCCTTACAATGTCCCAGAGTGCTCTGGCACCGAGCACCCGGGGTCGAAAACCCTGGCCGTCGTCCGAGGGGGAGAGTTGCCTGCTCGGGGCCGGGCAAGTTTTTTCCTTCAGCATTCATTAGGATTCACTTATTTTTTGCAAGCTGGAGGTTCCCTTCAAGTCCTGCCTCAGGCCAACCCATTGAGAAGAGAACTTACCGGATAAATTGGACCAAGGGCAGTTTAACGTTTGGCTGTGAATATTTCAAGCGTATTGCAAGAATTCCCTCGGCGCAGCATCCTGGCTTTGGGCGGCCTCCTTTGAACAAGCGGACCGCGGGTTACCCCGAAATTCGTCTGCGGATGGCACTCGATCCCATCGCGGCGCTCGGGTAGCACCGCCGGCGGAGCCCCTTCAATATTAGTAAAATATGCATTATGAACAAGTTAGGACTCCAGCGCCGCCTGGAGCATAGCTCGTGCATAACCAACGTTGTACGCGTAACCAACGTAGGATCCACCGCCGGGGTAATGGGACTTGAAACCCGATACTTCGCGGTCCGCATCGAGTCCCCGCGGATGTTCCGGGTAGACCAAGCGGGGATACTTCTGCCGGACAAGCTCCTTCATCACGGCGAACATATCCACTTGACCTTCGTCAATGAACACCTCGGTATACTTCTCGCGCGGTGTCTGGACGCGGACGTTGCGGAAATGCACGTGATTGATTCGGTCGCGGCTTCCGAAATATCGGCAGACCTCTACGGGATCCTCCCCTAACTCCCGTGTCACGCCGCAATCAAATGTGATCCCATTCGACGTGCTGGGTACGATCTCGATCAGGTGCTTCCAGCCCGCCAAGCTACCCATGATCTGGCCCGAGCCACGGCTGACGGGAGCCGGTGGATCATTAGGATGCAATGCCATCCGGACTCCTGCCTGCTCTGCCACCGGCACCACGGCCTTCAGAAAGTACGTGATGTTGCCCCACATCTCTTCCAGCGAGTGGGCGCCCTGCTCCGGCAGAGGCGGCAGGTCCTTGACGCGACTGTAATCGAAGGACGTCAATCCTGCTCCCGCCCGTCCTGACTCCGCGAAGTAACCCTCCTCCAGCCGATGAGCATAGAAGTTATACTCCACCGCCGGAAC
Organism: uncultured Acidobacteriota bacterium; assembly: GCA_963719115.1. GTDB lineage: Bacteria > Acidobacteriota > Terriglobia > UBA7540 > UBA7540 > Bog-366. The sequence continues at coordinate 188,306 of CAVRBF010000082.1, forward strand.
TCCCGCCGCCCCCGCGGCGCGGATGGACTGCTGCACCTTGTGAATTTCCTCATCCCGCCCCGGCCTGCCGTAGAGGGTATTTGTGAACCCTCCGATCATGAGGTTGCCAAGAGTCAAGCCGCCCGTTTTGAGGAGGTTCACGAGGCTGCGAATCTGACCTGCTTCCCACGGGATAGCGGGACCCCCCATGGCGACGTGATCGACGCCGAGTTGCTTCACCCGGCGCATGCCTGCCTCGTCCAAATTAGCCGCCCCCACCTTGCCGCTTAGTTCGAGGCAGATCTTGGGGGTGCTCGGCCCCTCATTGTGCAAAACGGGTGGCATGGCCCGGCTGGGTGCCATACCGACCGCGGCGGCTGCCCCCACCGTCTTCAGGGCATCTCGACGGGATAACCTTGACTGCATACTTTGTTCCTTCACTTCCCGAGTGCATGGTTCGTGACGTTGTTACGTGTTCAGACTGAGCGCTGAAAGGGCCGGCGAGCGCCGGCCCCGTCAGCGGAACGATTAAAATCCCACACGAATGGTCTTGATCTCAAAGGGCTTCACGGGGACAACGATCTTCGTTCCTTCTATCGCAAACGATTTCGAAGGCACGAACTCGTCCCATTCCACCATGTCGGTTTCGCGCGCCAGATGGGGGGCGCGGGTGAAATTCAACGTGGCGGTGGTTGCTTTGCCCTCGGTTTCATACAGCCGCACGATGTACTGGTTGGAGTCCTCCGCCTTTTTCACCGACTCGACGGTGACGCTGGATGGCGCCACCTCTAGCACGCTGTAAACCGCCGCAAGTTGTCCCGGGTGGGACGGTTCAGACCTTGGCAGCAGCGGTTCGTTGAACTCCGCGCCGCGGCGTGTGGCGTCCGCCTCCTGCCAGTTGCCGCGATGGGGAACCAGCGCGTATTTGATGTGATGGATGCCCACAATAGGATCGTCCGATTGATCCGACCACGTGTCGGGCATTGACGGGTAGCCCCGGCGCGGGCCGCGAATCAGACTCAGGCGAAGCGTGTTCTGTTCGTACGAGTATCCGTACTTGGAATCATTGAGCAACGTGAGGCCGTATTTGCCCGCCTGATCGCTCTCGTCTGCCCAGCGCTGGCCGGCCACTTCAAATTTGGTCCGATCGGCGATTTCCCACTTCCGCGGCGGCGCCGTGAGAGCAACGCCGGGATCTTCCTTCAACGTGTAGTCGAAGCGTTGAATGGCGCCGTAGGGGATTTCGTACGTGGCATAAACGCTCTTGAAATTGGCCGGGAAAGCCACCTTGGCAAAGCGATACTTCTCGTGCCAGTCAACGCTGAGTTCAAAATCCACGCGATCGGCGTGGCTGTACAGAACGATGTTCTCCACGAACTTCGAATCGCCGAAGGATTTTTTCACCTCGACGACGGCGCGGATGGGACCGCTTTCGATCAGCTTCACGCTCTCGGCTTTATCCAGTTTATTATCCGCACCCAGATAGATATTCCACGCGGGCTCGCCACCCGGAGCCTTCGGCGGTTTGTCCTCCCAAACTTCCAACGCTCCGCCGGGATTGTCTTCGCGCAGGAGGTTGACGTCCAGGCCTTTCTTCTTCAGCGATTTCAGGTTGCCGGAGTCGGGGTCAATCACGGCTTCCACCTGGCTGTTTGCCAGGGTGAGTCCTGACGCGCTGAGATCGGTTGAAAACTTAGGCTGCTCATCACCGGCCTCAACGCGGTATTCCTTGTACCCCATTCCCGGCACCTTCTCGGCAAAGAACAAGGCTTTTGCCGATTTGCCTTCGCCCTCAACCTGATAGGGCACCGAGCGCCCGGCGGCATCCGCAATCTTGAAGTGAGCAAGTCCGGCGAAGTAATGGGCATCCAACGAGACGAGGTCGGTTCTTTCCCACGGCAGCGGGTTGAAGATCAGGACGGCCTGCCCCTGGCCCTGGGTGTTGACACGTTTGGCAACAGTCGAAAGGGCAGAATCCAGAATCTTTCCACCGTCGTGCTTGATGTCGCCATAATCGGTGGCGGCGTCGCGGTAGACTTCGGCTGCGGATGAGCCATCAATGTTGTCGTGCACCTGCCCGAAGAGAACTTTCTCCCACAGCTTTTGCAGTTTCTCCTGGGGGTAGGGCTGGCCGAACTGGGAAGAAAGCAGAGAGAATTTCTCCGCGTTCATCAGCAGCACTTCGCACAGGCGATTGTCGCGCTTTACTTGCGAGTCCGTGGTGAAGGTCCCGCGGTGCGTCTTGACGTACAGTTCATCGTCCACCGTGGGCAGTTCCTTGGCCTGCGGCAGCGCCTGAATCTCATGGAAGTAGTCCAGCGCCTTGCTGAAGCGCACGGTGGGAAAATTGGGATCGTGCATCAATTCGACGGCGCGATCCATCATGTCGGGCATCGGCCCGCCGCCGTGGTCGCCTTTGCCGTAGAGGATCAAAAGCTTGTCGACGTTTTGTTCCGTGTCGAGGGTCTTCAGGTACTCCAGCATCTGGTCGGGCTTGACCGGCTGGGAGTATCCACCCACGGTATGAAAAGCGAGGACGCGCGAACCGTCCGGCCCTTCCCACCAGAAGAGATGATAGGGGAAGGGAACGGGCGGATCGTTGCGCTCAATCTGCCACTTCAGTTTGTGCGTCACAAAATAGTCAATACCGCTCTTGCGATAAATCTGAGGCAGGTTCCAGTTGAAGCCGAAGGAATCCGGCAGCCAGCCGATCTTGACGTCCACGCCAAACTTCTCCTTGAAGTAACGCTTGGCGTAGAGATGCTGGCGGATGAGGGACTCGCCGCTGGGAATGTTGGTGCTGTGCTCGGTCCAGGCGCCGCCCACGACTTCCCATTCACCCGAGGCGACTTTCTGCTTGATCTGCGCGAACAGGTCCGGGTAATAGCGCTCGGTCCATTTATAGGCCTGCGCCGCACTCATGGCATAAACCATGCCTGGGTGTTCCTGGATCATTTTCAAAACGCTTTCAATGGTGCGGGGCAGGACTTCGTGAATCGTCTCACTGCGCGGCCACAACCAGGAAAGGTCGGTATGCGCGTACCCAACCAGATCGATTTCGCCGGGGGGCTTGCTTTGCCCCGGCATGCTCACGGTCAGGGCACCCAGGACTGCCGCCAATAATAAGACGCCAAACAGAGATCGGAACCTGAACACTGACACCTCCATGCAATGCCCTGCCGTGGCACGCTCCTTTCAGCGCGTACCAAAGCGGGGAGTGGGATCGAATCGATGGGAATGAATTTTTCCACCATCGGCCGCCCGATAATGTACGTCCGAACGGGTTTTCTTGCAATCATTGGATTGAACCGCTGTGATACCATTTATCTTCCTAGACGCCCGGAAGGGACGAAACTTCAATCGGTGCGCCTTCTGGACGTCAATCTTCTATCGACACCGCGGAGGAAGCAAAATGAGTTCGGGTACGGATGCTTTGATCGTGAGTTCCATTCAGGCCAGCATCAGGGCCAAACAATCGCTGCTGGAGGATGCACATCTGCTCAGCCAAATTGCCGACGTGGCGAAGGAATTCGTCACCGCGTTGAGCAACGGGCACAAGATTCTGCTGTTTGGCAACGGCGGGAGCGCCGCCGATTCGCAGCACATTGCCGCCGAGTTTGTGGGACGATTTCAATTGGAGCGCACTCCACTGCCGGCGCTGGCGCTGACCGTGAATACTTCCGCGCTCACCGGCATCGGTAATGATTACGGGTACGAAAACGTCTTTTCCCGGCAAGTTGAGGCTTTGGGCCAGGCCGGCGACGTGGCGGTGGGCATTACCACGAGCGGCAAGTCCCCCAACGTGATAAAGGGCCTCGCCGCCGCCAAGGCCAAGGGAATGGTCACCGTGGCGTTGACCGGCAAATTCGGCGCCATGCTTCAGGAAGTCTCAAAATACTGTCTCTGCGTTCCCTCCGACCAGACGCCGCGCGTCCAGGAATCGCACATCCTGATCGGGCACATCGTTTCACAGATCACGGAGATGGAGATGTTCGCAAAGTAGCGCCGCGGCGCATCCCTGTTCAGCGGCGTGGCCCCGGCCACATAACTTTCGGGATCGCGGTGCGAAGCCAGCAGGCGCAGAATGTCGGTCTGGATTTTAGAGAGGGGCATGACGGCACGCCTCTTCAATCAGCTCCGCAAGCCGCCGGGCCGCCCTCAATGCGTAACGCTCGCGCCACCACCAGGGCGTCCTCCGGTGTTGGCTGCTCAAGCATCCGCTTGTTCCACAGAGCATGTGTCCCGTATTCCGCAAAGGCGCGACGGTACAGCGTCAGCAAAGTCTCGAGTTCGGGCGGCGCGTCATTCATCACGTCTCGTTTTTACCACGGGTGAGTGGACCACGGCAAACGATCTCCGCAAATCGCTACTCGGCTCCCGCAGCACGGCCAGAATCGGGATTCGCCCTCGGTGCAGCTCAATACCCCGTAGGCACAAACCAGAACGACCCCGTAAAAGTCTTGCCGGGCGCCAGGGTGCGCAGTTCGGGGATCTTGCCCTCGTGCTTCAGGTTGAAGGCGTTGGTGGGGCCGGTCTGGGGCTCAATGCAGACGTACTGCCATTTGAGCGGCGCGAAGCAGACGGCGGTGGTGAATTCCGGTCCAAAGACCACTTCCAGTTTGGTCGTGGCGCCGGCCACCCAGAAGCGCGCCAGGCCATCCTTGTCCCTCACCAGATCGGTGAATGCCGCGTCAATGTAGGCTTCTCCCAGAGTCAGCGACCCGGTGCAGCCGGGAAGGAACTGCTCCGCGGGCATTAATTCGCCGGACGGAATCAGTTCCGGCGGCACCACCCAGTGTTGCTTCGCCGCCACATGCAGTTTCCACTGCTCGCGTGGGCCGTCGGGAACGAAGTACGGATGATAACCGAAGTGGATTGGCATGTTGGAATTTCCCACGTTGGTGATCTTTGTCGCGCACTCCAGCTTGCCGCCCTTCAGCCGGTAGGTGACGTCATGGATGTGGGCGAAAGGGAACTGTGCCATGAGGTCGGGATACTTGTAGAACTCCATGCGCGAGGTGATGGCCGCGCCCGAGGCGTCGGAGGAGACAGTCTTGACTACTTCCCAGCGCTGGTCGTAGGAAAGCAAGCCGTGGATGGGATAATTGGTCGGCGAACAACGCAAGAAGTTTCCCAGGTCGCCATTCAACAGGTATTTCTTTCCTTCGAAATAATAATAGTCCCGATCAATGCGATTGGCGAAAGGCGCCATCAGGGGATTGCCCGCTCCCAGGCCGCGATCTTTGATGTACTGCTCCAGCGATGCAGGCGCGTAGAATACTTCCTTCCTGTCGGACTTAAAGCTGTAGCCCCAGTTGCCGATGTCGGGAACCAGGCTGAACTCCATCTTCTGCTTATGATCTTTCAGAACATACGTCGTGTGACCTTCAAGCTTCTTCTTGGAGATTGAAAAGTTGGCCATGTTCAAGTTCTCCCATCTTCGGGCTTGCCCGGAGTATGCACGATTTTCTGGAACGGCAGAAAAGACAAAGCCTTTCACACAGAGGTCACAGAGATTGAGCACAGAGCGCACAGAGGGATCTTCGAGATTTTCTCTGTGTCCTCTGTGCCTGGCGAACTGAGCATCTCAGTGTCTACGGGCTCTGTGATCTCTGTGTGAACCACAGGGCGGGCTCGCGTCTCCGCGAGCCAGAGCGGCCAGCTACCTCGGTCCAAAATCGGACGAAGGGTTATAAATCCCCGTCTCCACCGGCTCATAATTCCAATCGGGCTTGATGCCGTCGCCTTTGACCGACCGAAGCATGATGTGATCCTGCTGGTCCGCCATCACCGCCTTCTTGATCGCCGGCCCGTTCCAGTCTTTTTCCGCGAAGACGCGCAATTGCGCCTCCGCGGAGGAATATTCGGCCCGCCCCGCCGCATTCACCGTTTCGTTGGGATCGGCGTGCAAGTCGTAAAGCTGCGGCGGATAGCCATTCACCGTGATGTACTTGAATTGCTGCCAGCGGACCATGCGAATCGGTTCAATCGTGCCCTGGCCGAGGTATTCGGCAATGACGGGCCGCGAAGTGTCGTTCTCCTGGCCGCTGATGAAGGGCATCAGGCTGCGGCCATCGAGCGGCGTGTCTACCTTGACCTGGGCCATCTCCGCAAACGTGGGGAACAGATCGAGCAGCGAGACCGGCACGCTGACCCGTTTCCCTTCCGGCAATCGGCCCGGCGCACTGACGATGAAGGGAACGCGGCTTGACCATTCCAGCATCAAGCGCTTGGACCACTGGTGATGCTCGCCAAGCATTTCGCCGTGGTCGCTAATGAAGAAAACCACAAAGTCCTGGTCCAATTGCAGACGGCGAAGCTCCGCCAGCAGTTTCCCCACGCGGTCGTCGATCCAGGAAATCATGCCCAGGTAATTCTGGCGCGCCTCCCGAATCTTCTGCGGCGTCAGATGCACGCGATTGATGCCGTGATGAATCTCGAACCATTCGTAGGTGGGGCTGAGCTTCTTGATGTCGCCGTACTCCTGGGGCAGGGGAATATCCGCGTCCTTGTACAAGTCCAGAAATTCCTGCGTGGTGGTGAAGGGATCGTGCGGCTGGGTGAACGAAACGTTGAGAAAGACCGGTTGGCGCGGTTGCGGACGCATCGCGTACTCGCGCAGCCACGCCATCGAGCGGTCAAACGTCATCTGGTCGTAGCCGAGCTGGTGCGTCCATTTGGAGGGTCCCAACATGCGCAGTTGGGCCTCGACCGAGGTGCCGGCGTTATAGACGGGCCCCAGCCGCCAATCGATGAGCATGGAGAAGGTCGCGGGGTAGATATCGGGGGTAAGCCGCTCGTCAAAACCGTGGCTCTGATCGGGACCAATGAAGTGGGTTTTGCCCGCCACGGCCGTTCGGTAGCCGGCGCGCCTTAAGTAATGAAGGTAGGTGGGGATGTGCGCGCGAAACTCCGAACCGTTGTCGTACCCGCCCGTCCGGTGCGGCAACCGGCCCGTGAACATGGCAGTTCGGCTCGGCACACAGAGCGGGCTGGCGCAGTACGCGGTTTCAAAGACCGTGCCCGTACGCGCGAGTTGGTCGAGATGGGGAGTGTGGGCAACTTTCTGGCCGTAGGGACCGATCATGAAGGGCGTCATCTGATCGGCCATGATGAAAAGGATGTTGGGGGGCTTCTTTGCCGGTTCGCTGCGGGCCTCGGCGGATTGCCCCTGCAACAGGCTGGCCGCCAGCGTGGTCTGCACCGGAGTCTTCATGAAATCGCGTCGGTTCATTGCGGGATGCCTCCAACTGAATCGCCCGGAATCACACTTGTCGGCGCTTGTTCATTTTCGCGATCGTTTGTTTTCAACAACATCTCCGGTTGCACCTTCATTTCTTGAAGTGCAGGAGTCAGGAGCCAGGAGTCGGGAGCCAGAATACCACTTTGGGGCAAAGCTGCAACTGAATCGGCCGGAATCACGCTCGTCGGCGCAAGTTCATTTTCCCGATCGTTTGTTTTCAATAACATCTCCGGTTGCACCTTCATTTGTTGAAGTGCGGAGTCAGGGGCAGCTAGGAGGTGAGTTCTGGCGTTCTCACATTCCAGGAGCTCAGGAGTAGGAGCTGGAATCAATGGCGCGCTTTAGGTTCTGGCCTTCGGACATCCTCTCGCTCGCCACTCGCCACTTGTCACATCGTCACTGCTCTTTTGTTTTCATACATATTCCGGCTTGGAACGTCGGAATTTTGCAGCATGCGTCCCATTGTTCTCGCAAGGTGCTTGGCTTGGGCGTCCGACTCCTGACTCCTGACTCCCGACTCCTGACCCCTGACACCTGACACCTGACCCCTGACACCTGACACCTGACACCTGACACCTGACACCTGACACCTGACACCTGACACCTGACACCTGACACCTGACACCTGACACCTGACACCTGAGCGTTCTTCGATTGCCTACTACCATCAGCTACTCGTGTAGCACAAAATTGGCGTGTTGTCAAGTGAAATAATGCGCAGTCGGGCAATTTGGGCGATATTTTTTGCCGTCAAAATCTCCCGGTCTGACGATCCCCTCAAGTAATTATCCTCCGGCTCTGCCGGAGGGTGCTTACTCGACCCGAAACTTTTGCCAAAGTTTTTGATGGATTATGGCGCTGGCTGGGGAAATCGCAGGAACCATGACGGCACTGCTCCGCCGGTTCGTTAAAATTCATCTTTGGGGGAGGGAAATGGTACCTTATACTGTTTCATCCTTGCTAGGCGGGAGGGCGGCACGACGGACATGGAACCCGTTTTTCGCTGGCATCCCAAGAAAGCACGGTCCAACTTACGCAAGCACGGTGTTTCGTTTGAGGAGGCCGCCTCGGTGTTTCGAGACACCCTTTCGGTCACGATTGCCGACCCTTTGCACTCGGGCGAGGAGGATCGATTTGTGACCATTGGGCAGTCTGCCCGGAACCGAACCTTAGTTGTGGTACATTTAGAAGTTGAGGACGAGATTCGAATCATCAGCGCAAGAACTGCCACACCACGGGAACGGAGCAACTATGAGGAAGGGACGCTCTAATCGGAATTCCGAAGAGATGTTGCTGGAATATGACTTTTCCCGCGGCGTACGCGGGAAATATGCCGACCGGTTTACAAAAGACACGATCATGGTGGTACTTGACCCTGACGTCGCCGCGATATTTCCCGACCGGAAGTCGGTCAACACGGCCCTTAGGGCTCTCGGCCACGTCGTCCGCGACCGCCAGCGGGCTTCGGCACGCCGCCGCGCCACAGGGTGAGGGCAAAAGCGCAGGACGCAAGCGAGGTAGCGCATCTCGCATTTCAGAAAGTCTGCGGCTTTCCCTCCGCCACCACCGGTGGTTCTGGGTTTTGACCGCCGTAGCCACACATTCACAAAAAGTGGACGTTTACCATGTTAAGAACCGCAGACTTTGAACCGCACAAAGTCTGCGCTACCCGGCTTTTGCCAAAATTTCTGGTGGATTGCTGTGCTGGCTGGGGAAATCGCAGGAACTACGACCGCACTGCTCCGCCAGTTCTTAACATTCATCTTCGGGGGAGAAGAACGGTTCCTGACCGTTCCAGGTAGGAGAAGAGGGGTACCTGACATCCTTTCCCATGATAGATCACTTTACTGGCCAAGCAAGTATGGCGAGATCAGCCAAACGCTTCTGCCTATCCCCAATTTCTGTTGGTCCCCATTGTTGATGGACGGCCGCCTCTTTCGTGAGGCTGAAAGGCGATAACGAAAGCGCTGGTTTCTTTACGTCATACGCTACGTTGCCAAGCTTGGAGTTAACGTTTGCATCAAGAAGCGCTTGATTACCGAGCCGATTGCAATACGCTTTCGCGTCCTCTGTTGAGATGTTTACCCAAGCTGGACCAGGATTGATTGGCATGATGTGCTCCAGCGTTACTTGCTCACCCGCGTTAGGTACATATTGACTATTCATTGCGCCGTCTGCTTGCATTTGGATTACCCGCAGATAGTACCGAGCTAATTGAGCGTTAGCCACAACCGCCGTAGCGACGGCGGCCTTGAATCTCCCGTCGTCTGGAATAATCACGGCCATTTCCTTAGCCAAGGCATCAACGGTTTTTATGTCCCCGTCCGTTGCTTTCTTGGCGCACTTGCTATAGTACCCCTCTAGAGTTCCACTCGGAACACCGGTTAGTAAAACTCTCACAGACCAGTTGACGGCCGCTGTGAGCAGTTTTGCCATTTCTTTTTGGGAGAACTTCCCAAATGCCGCCAATAGCAGAGGTCGAACTTGACTAACGCCAAGAAAACGAAGTGTTTCTACTCTCGCTCTCACATCTGGATGGTAGGGATTCCAAGCATCGTGCGAGGAGGTGTATAGTGCCGCATAGTCATGTGCTCTCAATTCCAACGTAGTAGACCACGAAACGGCATGAGCCTCGTTCGTAACCTCGTTCTTGATTTTATCGAAGAGTTCATTGCTTCTAGTCCGTTGAGAGACCCCCCGGCTCTGCCGGGGAGGCAGCAAAAGTTTGACAGCTCCCGCAGTACGTGGCACGTAAATTTACCATGCTGCGGGGCGTCGAATGCGATAGTCCGGTAAACCCGTTACGATGTGCGCAGTTGGGTTCTGCGAAACTGCCGAAGCCGGCGGCAAGGGTTCGGATTGGAAGCTGCCGTAATGAGTTTCACGAAATCCAGAACCATCCCTCCGAAATGGTTTTGCGGGGCCGCGATAGCGTCCCCGCAGCCGCTTTGAGCGGCTCACTGTTTTTAAAGCCTCCGGCTTTGCCGGAGGATATTTACTGTGACCATGGCCCGTGATCCAGTAATAACGGATGTAGTCAACAACGTCTCCATCATCGCCCAGTGATTCCAGAACAGCCACCATACCTTGCCACTTCTGTACGACTGTGGGCTGTTGCGTGTCCGGATCGGCGAGAGAATAGAGATAGTTCTTGAGTAAGTCAGCAGCCGAAAGCTTTAGGCCGCGATCATTCATCGTTTCAAAAATTCTATATGCTGTCCTCTGGTCTTCTACTTCAACCCAAATCACACGAGCACCGGATTCCAGATAATCCAACCATCTATGCAAAAGTGAGACCTTTTCCGGTGCTTGTAGAGGTGCGGTAATGTCCTCCACATATTTCTTGGCAGCAGCGGCCGCATCAATAATTCTGGCGTGTGAATCCTTTTTCGGGTCTGGCCTGGCAGCCTTTCGCTCCGCTTCATCGGGATTTCTTAGAATGCGGTCAATAAAAAAAGCATTATCGTCAGAGCTAAGCCCGAAATGGGTTTGTAGTTGTAGCGTTTTGCGCAACACCGAATATAGGCTTTCCTCCGTAATCCGCTTCGCAGTTTCAGGGTCTCCTGAACGGAAGAAATAGTCCCGTATGGCGGCAATGAGTATCATGGACGTAGCGAGTCTTTGCTGCCCGTCGTAGACCTCAATATCCTTGCTTTTTGGTCGCATCACCACGACGATTGTGCCCAGAAAATATTCTTCGGCGTTGGTAGTGATCGCTCCGTTGAGGTCTTTATACAAATCCTCGACGTGTTCCTTTTTCCATTGGTAGGAGCGCTGATTTATAGGTACGTGCAAACCCTTGCGCCCTTGTAGAATGTGGCCTATGGTTTCCTTGTCAAACTCGATGGCGGGCATAATTCCTTGGCTGCCTCCGGAGGAAAATCATAATCCACCCCCGCCTGATGGGTCAACGCGGTTATCGCCCCTATTTTGAAAGAGAGGAGAGGGTGTCAGCAGGGTAGCGCAGACTCTCGCATCTCAGAGAGTCTGCGGCTTTCCCCCTGCCACAACCCGCAGTTCTGAGCTTTGATCGCCGTAGCCGCATGTTCACAAAAAGTGGACGTTTACCATGTTAAGAGCCGCAGACTTTGAACGGCACAAAGTCTGCGCTACCCCGCGACTGCAGAATGGCTTGGGCTTCGCCTACCAAATACTTGTACAGATCGGCCTCTGTAAAACGCCCAGCGGGGTGAGCAAAGGCAACTAAGAGACCGGCCTCAAATCGAAGGTAAGAGACGCCGTTTGAGCTCCGTAACCAGGGTGCACTTGGCGCCAACAGGCTTCTTAGTGCTTCATGCAAATCGTCCACGCGTGAGACGGGGCCCACGCAGGAGATTATTATCTGGGGCGCGATTATTTCGAATTCCCGTCGAATAAAGACCTGGTTCGAGCTGTCAAGGGCGAAGCGAATTATTTCTGTCTTCTTCGCCAAACTTCCACCAGGCGTCTTTTTCAGGTTCATGACAGCAATTTCATAGAGGATTTGCGGATAGGCCGGATCACCTTTCACCTGCGAGAATGCCGGAAACCCTCTTAGCATTCCGTAGCTCCAGTAAGCCAGATTTCGCCATGTCGCATTGGACTTGTTCCTTCCCTGCGCGAAATTCCTTGCATGGTCGCACAAATCCTCGTGGTGGGCGTTAGGCTCCTTAAGAACAAACAAAACACGTCGCGCTGCCTTTTCGTAGCATTCCTCGTCCACGATTCCATCCGGGCATAATTTTCCCGCGTAGTCCGACTTGCTGGCTTTCCACTCGGAGAATAGCTCGTTAAGCCGCTGAGTGCGCGTCATAGGCCCCCTCCTGGCCTGCGGAGCAAGCAGCGCGGACCGCCGTCGTTGCGGTCCGCGTCTCGTGACTCGCCAAGACATCACAAACTGTTGTAGTGTAGCGTCCGTCAGCCCGTCGGTGGACGGGCCTGATGGCGGACGGATCAAAGTTGCGGCGTCCTTTTCTTTCGGACCGATATTGCTTCATCACCGTGCGCTGCTTCCTCGGCGTACAGGTAGCTGGAGGAAAAACCGCGGACCGCAAAGGCGGCGGTCCACGCTACGGACTTTGAACGGCGCAAAGTCTGCGCCGCCCCACTTGGTCGTATCCGCCCTTGCCACCGACGTGCCGTGAAAATGTAGAGACTCCAGCGCGCCGCACTCCAAGCTGCTGCGGACAGCTTCCGGTGTGACCGCTGCCGAATCACGAGCGATGGTACCGCTTACTCCTTCGCGACTGCGGCCAGAATCTCGTCTGGTGACGCGGTGCCCGTGCCCTTCTTCATGACGGTGATGGAGGCGACGATATTGCCGAAGCTCGCGGCTTCCACGGGGTCGTGGGTAACGGCCAGGGTAAGAGCCGTGCCAGCGGCAAAGCTATCGCCCGCGCCGCAGATATCCACGGGCTTATCTACCGGCCGCGGCTTGGACCACGTTTCTTTGCCCTCTTGGTAGACCAGCGCGCCCTTGGCGCCATGCGTCAGGAAGAGCGACTTGGCTCCCAAAGCCTCGCGCAACTGCTTGAAGTCCACTTTCCCGAAAAGCTTCATGCACGCGGCTTCCGCCTCACTGTGGTTGGGCTTCACCATGATGTTGCGGAAAAGATGCACGCGCTTGCGGGAATCGGCCAGGAAGACTTTTTCCGGGTGCTTTTCGGCCAGCGCAATCAGCGAATCGCGCACGGCGGGAGTAATTACTCCGCCGGCCGAGGTCTCCGCCTGGTCGGCCACCAGGATGGCGTCGAACTCATCGACGGCGCTAGCGAGGTTGGAGAGGATTCGCAATTCCGCATCCCGGGGCAGGGGCTTGGTATTGATAAAGTCCGTCCGCGGTTGGTCCTCAACACCGTTCTTGCTGTTCAGATACTTCGTGTAGGTGAACGTTTGCCACTTTTCGACTTCCACCATATAGCGAGTGTCGATGAAGCGATCCTTCAGGGCGCGGTCAAGTTCGTACCCAAAGCCGTCGTCACCGCGCACTCCCAGCACTCCCACCTTGGCCGGCAGAAGTGAGGCGAGGTTGTTGGCCACGGTTCCGCCGCCGCCGGGAGTGACCACGGAGGCCACGATGCCCAGGCGTGGGATGCCGGTTTCCGCCGAGGGCTCGGCCGTGTCGGGATCGTATGTGCACCAGCGGTCCAGGCAGATGTCTCCCACCACCAGGGCTCGCTGCTTTTTAATGCCATTGAGAATTTCGGGTATGGTCATGGTTATAGCTCCAAAAGTGTGCGCCGCAGGGCCGCTACGGTCGCGCGATGATCTCCGCAAAAATAGAAACTCTCTCCCCCGTCGGCCACGGTTCTGACCAGAATGGTTTTGTGGGGGCGGAAATAATAGCCCGGATCGGACTTGGGCAATTCGTGATGGATGTCTCCCTGGATGGGCACGAGGTCAAAGACGGCCGTGGTGAAGTTCTTAATCTCCTTGCCGTGCTGATGGGCGACGTTGCGGACCATGGACAGCGCCTTCAAATAAACCTCGGGTCCCATAATGGAGGAACCAAAGTTTAGCATGACGCCGCCTTCCAGGTTCTCCATGGTTTTGGTGAAGATCAGGAAGTCGTGGTAACTGGCTGCGCCCAGCGCCGCGCCGTAGCAGTTGGGGTGCTCGTGGATGATGTCGTAGCCGACGCCCACGTGCACGGTGGCCGGCACCGAATGGCGATAGGCGGCGGCAAATATGCTGACGTCCTTGTGGGGGAACGCACTCTCCTCAATGCGGCGGCCCACATTCTCACCCAGCCCGAGCGAGCTGTCGGCGGCCTCGCTTATGATGTCATTCAAGTCGCCGGTCTCGCGCCACAGGCCAAACTCGCCGCTGCGAATGTAGCGCGCCACGCTCTCTGTGGAGGCGCCAATGCGAGCCAACTCATAGTCGTGAATCGAGCCGGCTCCGTTCATGGCCACGTGAGTCAGGTAGCCGCGCTCGATGAGGTCAATCACGTGGCGGCTGGCGCCGGCCTTGATGACGTGCGCGCCCATCATCAGAATGCGCGCCGCGCCTTTGTCCCGAGCAGCCACCAGTCGCTGCGCCACCGTCTTCAATTGCGGATGGGAGAATTCGGGCGCCGGCCCGTCGAGCTTTAACACGTAATTCAGATCCATGTCGTTCTTGCGTTCCGACAAGGGTTTGATGAGCAATTGCGTTCGATCGAAAGATTCGTATTTTGATGGCATCGTAGTTCTCCGGGGATAACAGCTTAGAGCCGACAACTGACCGTTATCAGTTGACTTTTTCCGACTACTCGCGCGCGCTGCATGATGAGGTAATGATCGAACCCCCTCACCCGTCTCGCCCCGGCTGATGACGGCGCCGGTGGCGAGCCACCCTCTCCCCCAAGGGGGCGAGGGGCGAACGTTTAAACAACCTTCCCCTCGCCGCCTTGGTTGAGAAAGGGTTCAAATCGTAATTAACTCTCCCCTCGCCCCCTTGGGGGAGAGGGGAGGGGGTGAGGGGGTTGGGTTGCAGACTCGCGCCCTCCAACAACTATCCAAATAATTTTCCCAGCAACTCCTCGCGCGGAAGGAAATTGGGCACAATGAAGTCCGCGCCCACGCCGATCAGCCGCTTGCGTTTCCATTCATCCACCACCAGGCACTCGGGCTCGTTGGTGGCCAGTCCCACGGCAGTCCCTCCCACGTCTTTCACGTTCTTGATTTCCACGTAACCGTCGCCGAAGCCGAGCAACTCGTCGCCCTTGCATTCGAGCCCGGAAATCATGCGGCGAATCAGGATTTCTTTCGAGAAAACCCTGTAGTCGTCCTGCGCACCGAAGACGCCGCCTTGGAAGCAATCGCGGACGCCCAGCAGTCCAGCCTCCTCCAGCGTATAAACCTCATCCGTTCCGCTGGCGCAGTATAGCTTAAGGCCGCGCTCGCGGAGGGATTCGAGAAAAGCCCGAGCGCCGGGGACCAGATATTTTTCCGGAGGAACCACGCCGCGACGAAGGTCCTCGCGCCGATACTCAATGGTGGCCATCAGCTTGTCGTGATACATGCGCTTGTAGGCGATGGGCTCAAGGGGTTTGCCGCCCCGCAGTTCCACCTGGCGGGCTAGCTCCATCATCTGGTAAATGGTCTGCTCGCCGGTAAGGCGCGCCACGTAGTCGTCAACCAGAGTTCGCAGATCCACTTCACTCTCGCCGGTTTTGAGGTCCACGAGGATTTCCACCATCATGGGGACCATAACTTCCACCCAGCCTGAGCGGATCAGGGAGATGGTGCCGTCAAAATCAAAAAGGCCCACACGCGCGTGGGCGGCTGATGCGTTGGGATGTAAACACTCGACTGTAGTTGTCAAATTATCTAGTCACTCCTGCTTAAGGTTTGTTCAGAACTTCAACTGAAAATCGGTAATCGAAAATCGCCGACGGCCTTACCCCATCATCCGTCAGTGGACAGATCTGCGACCCGTCCGGTCCCGGCTGGTAAAAGCGCCGGTTACCGGCCACCCTCTCCCCCAAGGGGGGCGAGGGCTATGAGTCACGGGTAGTCGATGCCCTCAGCCTCACTTGGGCTCTGCGGCGCCACCTTCGTTGAACGACGGCGGCGCATCCTCGGGTTTGGCTCCCCAGCCTTTGTTCGGCGACGGTCCAAGCTTGAACTGCAACGAAGCGCCCTGGCTCCAGGAATCGTAATTAATCCACGTGCGATGGTAGACCTTGCCGTTCACGATCAGGCTTTGCACGTAGGGGTTATCGGCCCCGGCATTCTCGCCTTCAATTCGAATGGAACGGCCGTTGCCGAGATGGACCGTGGCGCTGGGGAACATGGGACTGTCCAGCGCAAACCCGCCGACGCCTGGGGTTACGGGATAGATGCCCAGCGCGGCGAAAACATACCACGCGGACATGGCTCCCAGGTCGTCGTTGCCCGGTTCGCCATCGGGGCTGGTCGTAAACAATTCGTTTTCGACGCGCCGAACCACCGCCTGCGTGCGCCACGGTGCTCCCACGTAATCGTACGCCCAAGGCACGAAAAACACCGGCTCGTTGCCGACCCAGAAGTTGGGGTGGTCCTCGCCGGCATTCAATTCCGTAAAGAAGGCATCAAGTCTCTGCACCACTTTGGCGTTGCCGCCCATCAGGTCGAATACCGCGCGCAAATTATACGGGACCATCCAACTGTACTGGGCGGGATTGCCTTCGACGAAGTAATTGTGCAACGCCGGGTCCACCTCAATGAACGTGCCATTTTTCAGGCGCGGCTCAATATAACCGATTTTCGCGTCCCACGTATTGCGCCAAAACTGCGCGCGGTGCATGAAGGTCTGGTAAGTGGCCGTCTCACCCAGCGCCCGGGCCAGTTGCGCGATGGAGAAATCCGCCGCGGTGTATTCGAGCGTTTGCGACGGACCGCTCTGGGGGCGGCGGCCGGGCGTGTCGGGGCCCAGATAGCCGTACTTGAGATAGGTATCGAGGCCGTCCCACTCCAGGCAGCGATTTACGCGCAGGCCGGCGATGGTGGCGCCCTTCAACATCGCGGCAAGGGCGGCCCTGGCATCAAAACTTCGCGCGCCGAACGCGTAGAAGCATCGGCGATGATGGGGCATGACGGGCTGCCCACCATCTGGCAGGCTTCGTCATTGGCGGCGGGCCAGACGGGCAGCGCGCCACCTTGCTCCGCATCCACCACCAGAGATGTTGCCATGTCGCTCGCTTCCTTGGGGACCAGCATCGCGAGCAACTGCACTTCCGTGCGGTAAATGTCCCAGCCGGAGTAGTTGGTGTAATGCGTCGCACCGTGGGTGGCGTGAAGCTTGTTGTCGAAGCCAATGTACTCACCATCGACGTCGTTAAACGTGTTGGGATGCAGAAACGTGTGGTAGAGGGCGGTGTAGAACACGCGCCGCTGAGCTTCCGTGCCGCCGCTGACAACGATGCGCTGCAGTTCTTCATTCCACTTCGAATGCCCGGCGGTGCGCACGGCATCAAAATCCCAACCGGGAATTTCCGCTTCCAGATTCTTCCGGGCTTTCGCGGCACTGACGTACGAGAGGGCGATCCGCATTTCGACTTCTTGATGGGCTGTGGTGTCGAAAGCCACCCAGCCGCCGGTGTGGACTCCACTGACGGTTCGCGATCCGCTGTTCACTTCCGGACCGCTCCAAGTCCCGAAGCTCGCGAAGGGCCGGCTGAACTCGGCGGCGAAATAAACGGTGTAACGATGGTTGGCGTGGCAGTAGGCGCCGCTGGTGACGCTTCCGGAAAGCCGGTCAGCGCCGTTGATGGCCAGCGAGGCGTCAAAAACTTCGGTGGCGTTGCGGCCGAGATCGAAGACAAGATTGGAATTCGATGAGGCGGGGAATTTGAATCGTCCGATGCTGGCGCGCACCGTGGTGGCAAGCTGCGTCTTGATGCCGTCGTCGAACGCCACCGAGTAATACCCGGGGGAAGACGCTTCGTTGGCGTGGGAAAACCTGGCGCGGTAGATGGCCGGGTCGATGGCGGGCGAAACCTTGATTTCTCCCAGCACCGGCTGGATGGGAATGTCGCCTGCCATGGGGCAGCCGGGGCCGTCCAGGTGCGTGAGGCTGAAGTCCCGAATCATCGTGTCGTCGTATACGTAGCTGCCCACGTTCTTGCGCGTATAGGCGTTCGACGTGTCGGGGCTCCACTGGATCATGCCGAAGGGCAGGGAGGCGCCGGGGAAGGTGGCTCCCGCGTCTGGGCCCGAGGTTCCCACGAAGGTGTTCACATAGGCTGCGGGATCTGACGACGCGGGGTTCATCCCGCCTGCCTCGTCCTGACCGGACTTCGTCGCTAAACGCCAGCGATACGATAATCAACAGCAGAAATAAGACAGACGATGACCGCAACTTTCCCATTAACAACTCCTGGCAAATTGCTGAGCGTGGCAATACTATTTTCCGGAAGCGGGTGCGCCCTCGTTAAACGACGGTGGCGCGTCTTCGGGCTTGGTGCCCCACTCCTTGTTCGGGGTGCTACCGAGTTTGAACTCCAGCGTGGCGCCGTGGCTGAGCGAGTCGTAGGAAATCCATGTCTTTTCGCTGGGAGCGCCATTGACGCGCAGGCTCTGCACGTAAGGATTTGATGCCGAGGCATTCTCGCCTTCGATCTTCACGATTCTTCCGTTTCCGAGGTGAATCGATGGTGGTGGGGAAGAGCGGGCTATTCAGCGCCAATCCTCCGACACCGGGAATGGCCGGATAGCCGCCCAAGGCCGCGAACACGTACCAGGCAGACATGGTCCCTAGATCGTCGTTCCCGGGTTCACCGTCCGGCTGCGGCGTAAAAAGCTCCAGTTTCGACGCGGCGGGTGACGGCCTGCGAGCCCCAAGGAGCGCCGGCGAAATCGTACGCCCAGGGCACGGCGAACACCGGCTCGTTGCCGACCCAGAAATAGGGCTTGTTGCCGCCGGCGTTCAATTCCGTGAAGAACTTATCCAGCCTTCCGACCACTGTCGCGTATTACCGCCCATCAGATCGAACAAGCGCCCGCATATTGTAAGGCACCATCCAACTGTACTGGGCGGCGTTGCCTTCGACATAGCTTGCCTTGCTGCCGTTGATCTAATAGCGTGGCGCAACGCGGGATCCACCTTGATAAATGAGCCGTCGTACAGCCGCGGTTCGATATAGCCGGTTTGCGTATCGAAGATGTTTCTCCAGAATTGCGCGCGCTTCATGAAAGTGTCGTAGGTCTTCGTGTCGCCGATGGCTTGGGCAAACTGGGCAATGGTGAAATCCGTCGTGGTGAATTCCAGGGTGTGCGACGGCCCGCTGCGGCGCTGGTGCCAGCGAATGGTCTCGGGGCCCAGGTAGCCGTATTTCAGATAGGCGTTGAGGTCGTCCCATTCGGGGCAGAAGTTCGACTTGGCGCCGGGAACAGTGGCGCCCCTCAGCATGGCCGCCAGCGCCGCCTTGGTATCAAAGCTCCGGCCGCCGAAGGAATACACGTCGGCGATGATGGGTGGACCGGGGTTGCCGACCATCTGGCAGGCCTCATGATTCGCCACGGGCCAAAGGGGCAATCCGCCGCCTTGCTGTTCATCCATCACCATCGACGTGACCATGTCGCTCGCTTCCTTGGGGAAGAGCATGGCCAGCAGTTGCATTTCGCAGCGATAGATGTCCCAGCCGGAGTAATTGGCGTACTGGGTGAAGCCTTTGGCCACGTGAATCTTGTCGTCGAATCCGATGTACTGACCGTTGACGTCGCTGAAGGTGTTGGGGTGCAGCAGGACGTGATAGAGCGCGGTGTAGAAAACGCGCTTTTCGTCATCGGTACCGCCTTTCACCGTGATGAGGCTAAGGTCGTGGTTCCACCGTTCATGGGCGGCCTGTCGGACCGCGCCAAAATCCCAACCGGGAATCTCCCGCGCCAGGTTCATCCGCGCGTTCGCCTCGCTGACGTACGAAAGGGCGACTTTCATAATCACCACAGGGTTTGGGGCCGTATCGAAGGTCACGAAACCGCCCGTAGCTGGACCGGTCACGTTGCGTTGGCCCGCGTTCACGCTCGCGCCGCTCCAGGTTCCGAAGCTTGCGAACGGCCGGCTGAACTCGGCGGCGAAGTAGACCGTGTATTTGTCTTCGGTGACCACGCAGAAGTGGCTGGTGGAAACGCTGCCGGCAATGCTGCGGTCGCCGGTGATTTCAATGGAGGCGTTATTCACGCCGGTTCCATCGCGACCGACGTCAAAAAGGATGGTCGATGGTCCGGATGCCGGGAATGACGAACTTGCCGATGCCGGCCCGCGTGGTCACGGCCAGTTGCACCTTCGCGCCATTGTCGAAGCCAACGGAGTAATACCCGGGCGAAGCCTCTTCGTTCTGGTGGGAGAATTTTGCCAAATAGGCGGTGGCGCTGCTTGCCGGTGACGCCGCCACCTGGCCCACGACCGGTTGGATCAGGACGTCGCCCATGATCGGGCAGCCGGGGCCGCTAAGATGGTTGAGGCTGAAGCCGCGAATGCCATCATCGCCGTAAAAGTAGCTTCCGTCATGCTTAATGAATCCCGTGGTGGTCTCCGGGCTCCACTGCATCATGCCGAACGGTAGCGCCGCGCCGGGATAGGTATTTCCCATATCCGGCCCAGCGGTTCCGACGAAAGGGTTCACGTAGGTCGCAACCGGGGTTCCGGAATCGTTCGCCGTCGTTTGCGCGGAGCCGGGTACGCCGGTCCCCGAGAGCAGCAATGAACTCACCACGAAAACAAGCAGTAAAATCCTAAGAAGTCTAGCCATTATGATCTCCTCATTACCCCTTTGCCCGCGCATCCAGTAGCACTTGACGCGCCGCGCCGGATCGAGTCCGTCATTCTAAATCCAAGTGGCAAGTACCGTCGAGGGCTAAGGGATGGCGGGATTCCCCGAGCTCCCGAAATCCGCCTTCACAGTCACGATTTCGTACGGGTGTACGGTAAGGGTCGCCTCCAGCCCATGCGCGCTCAGCGGCAGCGGGGCGTCCAACTTCTCCATCAAGTTCACCTCAGCGGCTTGCCGTGCGGCTTGCGGGAAGTGCAGCCGGACGTTGGCGGTCTTTCCTTCGAACTCGAAGAAGCGATAGACCACCTGGTCGCCATCCTCCGCCCGTTTGGCCACCGTGAGAATGACGTTGGCGGGATCGAGTCCGACCAGCGAGCGGGACGCGGGCATGACGCCGTTATGAGAGATGGCGGTGAACGGGATCAGCGGATAGTTCAGCTCATAGCCCTGGCGCTCGGTTTCGCCGGCCTTCCAGTCGCCCGCGTGCGGGTAGAGAGCGTAGGTGAATTCGTGCAAGCCCTGGTCAGCGTCGGGATCGGGGGAGGTGGGTGAACGCAGCAGGGAGAGGCGAATGACGTTGCCTTTGGCATCGTAACCGTACTTGCAGTCGTTCAGGATGCTCAGGCCGTGCTGCGAGTCCGACAAGTCTCCCCACCGCTGTGCCGGAACCTCAAACATCGCGCGCTCCTCCGGCGTGTTCCGGGTAGTGGGGCGCTGAATCGTGCCGTAGGGGATTTCATAAGTTGCGAACTTGCTATCCACGCTCACCGGGAAGGCCACTTTAAGAAGGATATGTTTCTCGTGCCAGTTGACTTGCATCCTCACGTCCACGCGCGGCACCCCGGGATACATGGTGATGTCCTGGACGAAAGACGAACTCTGGAATTTCTTCTTCACGCGGATGACGGCGCGCACCGGGGTGCTCTCAATCAGCTTCACTTGCTCGGCGTCGGTCAGGTTCCACATGTGATCTTCGAAATTGGAATCAATGTTCCAGGCGTCGCAGCACTGCGGCGTATCAACAAACGTCTGGAGCAGATTCGCGCAAGCGCCGGACGCCAATTCTTCGCGGCCATCCTGCTTGTTCACCAGGCTGGTGATGCAACCGGTATGTGGGTCCACTTTGATGCGTATGAATTCGTTCTCCATACCGCCGGCATCGGCCTTGAGAGCAGTAGCCACGGCGGCAGGCTTGAGCGCGGGCAGGACGTGAATTACGGTATAGCCAACGCCCGGCACCGATTTCGCCAGCACGCGAACCATCAGCACGTGAGTTATGGGATCACGAGAAATCACTTCCGACGGCAACGTGCTTCCCGCGGCGTCTTTGACAACCACGTCCGTGTGTGCGGAAGGGAATTGCACCTGAACTTCCACCGGTGCGTTGCGCTTCCAGGAAAGGGGGTTGAAGAGCACCACTGGCACGCCCTCGCCCCGAGTATCAATGCGTGCCGCCAGGGTGGTAAGAGATCGAGAAAGAATCTCCCGCCCCGAGAGGTTGACTTGGTGCAAGGCCCGCGCCGCGTCCACGTAATTGATGGCAATGCCTGAGCCGGGAAGGATGTCGTGAAACTGATTGAACAGAACCTTTTGCCAATCGGTCTCCAATTCCGCATGCGGGTAGGCTTGGCCATCGAGCATGGCCAGTGAAGCGAACTTCTCTGCGTTCAGTAGCAGCTCTTCGCTTTGCCGCATGCTCTTTTTGGTCTCGGCCTGCGTGGTGTAAACGCCACGGTGGAATTGGAAGTAGAGTTCCCCGCGCCACACGGGGAGCTTGTCGTGGTCGGGGCTCTTCATGACATCGTCGAAGAAGGTCTGCGCGGGGCCGAACGTCAGCTTGGGAAAGATATTGGGATTGTTCTTCCACCGCTCCGCTTCATCCAGCATGGCGCGCGTGGGGCCGCCGCCGTGGTCGCCCACGCCGTAGAGCAGCATGATTTCCGAAAGACCCGCGGCGTGGTGGTACTCCGCCATGTCGTAGGAGCCGCGCACGGGGTCGAAGCTGGTGCCCATGGCCTGGGGAAAGTAAGAGAGCACGCGGCTGCCGTCCGGGGCTTCCCACCAGAAAAGCTTGTAAGGGAACTTCGTGGTGTCATTGCCGCCAAGCTTGCGCGTGATGAAGTAATCGATCCCTGAGCGCTTGTAGATTTGCGGTATCTGCCAAGTGAAGCCGAAGGTATCCGGGTTCCAACCGGTCTTGACGTCCACGCCGAACTTCTGCTGGAAGTAACGCTTACCCAGCAGAACCTGCCGCACCATCGACTCACCGGAGGGGAGGTTGAGGTCGGGTTCCACCCACATGCCACCCACGATTTCCCACCGGCCCTGCTTGACGCGCTGCTGAATCTCCTGGAAGAGGGCGGGGTATTTCTCTTCCATCCACATGTATGCCGCGGCCGACGATTGCGCGTAGTAGAGGTCGGGATACTGGCGCATCAACTGCAGCACTGAGCCGAACGTGTTGCGCACCACTTCCACGGTCTCGGTCCAGGGCCACAGCCACGCCATATCAATGTGCGAGTGCCCGGTGGCGCGAATGGTAAATTGCCGGGCCCATTCTTCCAGCGGTCGCAACTTTTCCTGCGTCGCGCGCAAGGAGCTCTCGAACGTGGATTCATCTCCGCGGTCGAGAGCCGTGAAGTCAATGCACTTCACGGCGGCGTCGAGTTGGCGGGTGCGTTCCGCGCCACCTTCCGGATCGAGGGAAATCATGGTGTAGGCGGAGCGAATCTCGGCCACCAAGAGGCCGGGATCGGGCCGGCCCGCGGGGTAATCGACCAGCATCCGCGATGCCTCCATCCAGACCGCACCCCTCTGTACAGGAAAATTCACGGCCACCAGAACGCGTGTGCCCGGCTCCGCGCTCTGGGTCAGCAGAATCGGCTGCTGCACGTTGTCGTCACCCATCTCCACCAGAGTCCCGTTGAAGTAAATTCGCGCTTGTGATGAGTCGTCCCCTCGCGCGCGCAAGTCCAAGCGGATTCTGGCCCCGCGTACACCGTAACCATTGAGCGAACGCGGAATTTCCACCCATTGGCGAAACCACGCGGGACCCTTTTCCCAACGATGCTGCCCGGCGACGGGAGTCCAATCAGCGTCGTTCAGCGCCGGGTCCTCTCCGTGGGGCAGGTTGTCGGGGTGCGCCCTCCAGTCGGAAAGTTCCTGCACCGCCATCCCCTGCAAGCGCGCCAAGAGTTCTTCATAGGGAGTTGTGACGGTGGGGAAGTTTTCAGCGCTTGCCGGTGTCACGGTGAAGAGCAATGGGAAACCCGCGGCAAATATTGCCAGCAGAGCAGGTCGCCAGCAGGAGCTAGGGCGTCGTCTCTCGGCGATCGATGGGACGGTACGCCAATCGTTTACCATCGATTTTTTTGGCGTGACGGTGATGGCCATGGGTGCGATTCCTTGGATAAAGATAGACTTCGAAGCGCCCAGGCCTCGACCGTGTTTCGCTCTAACCGTGCCGAGATCTAAGAGGAGGTCAAGGCCAGGGAGTTCAGGACGCAGATCATCGCTGAGGGCGTTCCCGGCGGCGCAGCGGGCGGTTGTGTACCGAAAACAACGGTATTTCAGCCGGCCGCCAGCGAGGGCACTGCCACGCCAAGTCGGGCCTCGATGAGAGGATGATTATTACCCCCGTGGCGCGCGTGCGGTTGCCGGCAGTTTCAGAACGGTCAATTCCACTAATATTCTGGCGCAACCAGGCGATCGAGTTCGTCGATGGGGTCCGCGAGCTTGCTGGCGGCCAGGATCGGTTTTTCGTTCAACTCGAATTGCTGCGCTGCCTTGGCGACTTCGCGCGCGATTTGGTGAGGAATCACCACGGCGCCATGCTTGTCGGCATGGATCAGGTCGCCCGGGCGCACCTTCATACCAAACACGGTGACCGGCTGGTTGAAATCCTCCAGGTGCGCGTAGCCGTGTGACACCTGCACGCCCGAGGCGAAGAAATGGAACCCCAGGCGCTCGACCTCATCGAGATCGCGTACGGTGCCATCGGTAATCACGCCCCGGCTGCCCAGCGCCTGGTGCATGGTGGAATTCACTTCCCCCCAGTACGCGCCACCGCACGGGGAACTGAGATCCTGAATGACCGTCAGGCGTGGTGCGGGAAAGGAGCGGAGATGCTCCCAGTAGTCACGGCGCGATACCCGGCGCTGCTCCGGCGGGCGCTCATTGGAAATGATGGTCGCGGTACAAGCGTACCCCACCAGCGGCCCGAGGGCCGGGAACAAGCAGCGGATGCGCGAATCCGTGACGCCCTCCAGGTTCGAGCGCACCTTGAACGATTCAATCGCATTCGCGATGGTGGGCGAACAAAATCGCCGCAGAGCTTCCAGTTCTTCGGTCGAAAGTAAATCACTTGTAGTTGACACTTT
Source organism: uncultured Acidobacteriota bacterium (assembly GCA_963719115.1). Taxonomy (GTDB): domain Bacteria; phylum Acidobacteriota; class Terriglobia; order UBA7540; family UBA7540; genus Bog-366. The sequence continues at coordinate 213,123 of CAVRBF010000082.1, forward strand.
TGTCAGGTTAATCATGCGTGCAGTGTAATGGTTCTTTTTTTCTGGAACAATTCAATTCTGTTAAGGGGAAATTCAATTTTGGTATATCGGTAGGCCGATCGTCGGCATCAAACTTTTCCTTGATTGATTTCTGACTTCGAGTGATTCAAAATAACGCAATTCATATGGAACTGCGCGAAATACAAAGCTTCGTGCTTCTTGGCAAGACCCGCAGTCTTCTGGAGGTGGCCCGAGAATCGGGGCGAACGTCGGGGGCCGTGCACAAACACCTGAAGACGCTGGAGGAGGAACTGGGCGTGCGGCTCTACGAAAGGCGCGGTGGCTCCTTACGCCTGACGGAGGCGGGGGAAGCGGTGATGCCGCACTTTCAGGAACTGCTGGAGCGCCGCGATGCCGCCTTAAACGCCATCGCCGACTGGAAGCAGCAAACGGGCGGCTTGGTGCGTGTCGGCGCGGGGCCCAACTTCAGCAGTCACCTGCTTCCGCGCATCGTCTCCAAGTTTCGGCACCGGTACCCCAAGGTGGAGATTTTCGTTGAAACCGGCAACGCCGCGATGTTAAAAGAGGCCCTGCAAAATGGATCGTTGGACCTGGTCTTTGAGGTTGACGCCCCGGAGGCGCGGAGCCCCGACTTCGTCCCCCTGGCCTGGTGGGAATCGCAGGTGGGCATCATCGTTTGGCGCGGGGGGTTGCCGGCCCACTGCTCGATGGCGCGCCTCGCGAGTGAACCCTTCATCCTCTTCCAGAAAAGCTCGCTGATGCAGAATCTCATCGATGAGTACTTTCAGCGCATCAGCTTCCGCCCTTACGTGGTCATGCGCTCAGACAGCGCCGAGGCCATCAAAGCCATGGTGAAGAGCCGCCTGGGCGTGGCCATGCTCTTTCTGTTTAACGCCAACACCGAATTTCGTGCCGGATCACTGCAAGTCGTTCACACGGATGCCCCACCCTTGTCCGCCCGTATGGTGCTCATGAAACGGCGAAGCAGCTATACGTCGCGAGCGGTTTCAGCCTTTGTTCAGGTGGCGCAAAGCACCAACTGGACAAACCTCCATCCCGTTTCCGTCGGGTCCTCCACCCCATGACCCACTTGATCGGCGTGATGCTAGTGGGGTGGAAATCCTCCAGAATTGAATCGTGCGTGCCGAGGATCCAATCCGTCAACAGTGCTCACCAGAGTTCGAAGTTTGGCTTCCGCACGGAACGGTGAAAGGGCCGACAGACGGTTAAATCACAACCTTTGCGGGGCCCCGCGTGAACGCGTGAACTGCAATCAACGCCAAAATGTAAACGCAGCCCGCCACGACGAACATGGGCAGATAAAAACTGGGGTTACGCTCGAGGACGTGTCCGGTGAGCTCGGAAGCGACCACCGCGGACATGCTTCCGAGAAAGCCTCCGATTCCAACCACGGAACCGACGGCTCGGCTGGGGAAAAGGTCCGCGGCGAGGGTGAAGAGATTGGTGGAGAAGCCCTGATGCCCTGCCAAGGTCAGCCCAATCAACCCGACCGCTACCCAGGGATGGGGCGTACGGCCGGCGAAGATCGCGAGGGGAGTAACCGCCGCACAAATCGCCATGGCTGCCTTGCGCGCCCGGTGTACTGCCCAAGCCCGCCGAATCAGTCGCGATGAAATGTACCCGCCAATAATGGAACCAACTCCGGTAAGAGCCCACACCGTGCTGAGGTACGGCATGATCGCCGTGCCCCGAATGTTGTGCTCCTGCGCAAGAAACTTGGGCAGCCAATAGAGGCAGAAGTAGAAGACCGGGTCGGTGAGAATTTTGGGCAGGGCGATGGCCCAGGTTTGGCGATATCCCAGCAAGGCGATCCAGTGAGGGCGGGAAGCGCTCACGGTGGCAACGTTTTCCTGGCTCGTCACGGGCGGTACCGCCTGGAAGTGGGAGTATTCTGCTGGCCGCCGGTAAAGCAACAACCAGCCCATCAGCGGGACTGCGCCGAGCAAGCCGGTGGCGACGAAGGTTCCCCGCCATCCGAAGCCAACATAGATCAGAGGAATAATGATCGGAGATACGATGGCGCCCACGGTGACCGCAGCGTTCAGAATCCCGGTGGCGAGGGCGCTGGCCTTTTGGGGAAACCACTCGGCGATGGTCTTCATGGAAATGGGGAAGTACGCCGCTTCACCGATCCCCAGAAAGAGACGTGCCGCGCCAAATCCCAACGGCGTGCGCGCCAAGGCGTGGCTCATCTCGGCGATTGACCACCACACCATGGCAACCGAAAAGCTCAGCCTGCTTCCCACTCGGTCGCTGATCCATCCGGAGACCATCATCATCGTGGCGTAGGCAAGCTGGAAGGCGATGACGATTCGGGCGTAGCCGAGTTCGGACCAGCCGATGCGGGACTGCAATTCGGGAGCGAGAATACTGAGGACCTGGCGATCAACCAGGTTGGTGACCGTCGCCAGGCAAAGTACACCGCAAATGTACCAGCGCAAATTGCGGATCTTGGTAAGCCCTGCCTTCCCCCCAGGGCGTGCAGGTCACACGCCTCCAAGGCAATCACCACGCCGACCGCGAAGTTCCGCGTGACACCTCTACTGTTCGGAATAAACCTCCACGGTTGCCGGCGGTTTTGCTTCCTTCCGGGACGTCCCGGCGGGCAGCGCATAAACCGTGCCGTCATGGTCGACCGTCAGCCACTGGATGCCGTGACCTTTCACCACCCACCCGAGGAACTTGCCGGTGTTACTGAACTTGGCAAGACCGTCGCGGCGCATGGGAATGTAAACGTCGCCCCAGCGGTCGCCGGCAACGAACTGGAAACTGACGGCGTGGTCGGGAGGATCACCCGGAGCGAAGCTTAACAAATAACGGCCGTCGGCGGTGAATTTCTGCGTGGGTCCGTAATATCCGATGATAAATATCTCGTCGTTCGGATCGATGTAGATCCCGTGGGGGGCATTGAGTTCCCCTGGCATCGTCCCTTCCTTGCCCCAGCACGACAGAAACTTGCCGTTACGTTCGTAGGTGTCCACCCGCGCGTTTTCAACGTCCTCGACGTGCAGCAGGCCCTTGCTGTCAAAGGTCATGCCGTGGGACCTGAACAGTTCGCCCGGTTCTATCCCGTGCTGGCCGAAGCTATACTCGAACTTGCCCTCGGAGTTAAACACTTGGATCATCGGTCGGCGCTCAGCGACGTCCACCACGTAGACCATTCCGGAAGCATCGGCGATTGCCACCCGAGGCCCGGAAAAGGTTCCGCGCGGTTCTTCCCCCCAGTCGCCAATGTCAGCAGCCGGGCGTTCGCTCGCGGCATCCACCCGCTTAGGCGTTGCTTCAGGTTTTGGCTTGGCGGGAGGCCCGAAACCGATTTCCGTGAGAAGCTTCCCGTTGCGGGAAAACCGAAACACGCGGTTGCCCACGGAGTCGGCAATCAGCAAATTGCCCTCCGGGTCGAAGGCGAATGCTGTGCGGGGTCTTCAGGCGATGGGCTTCCGGAGGATCGGTCCAGGAACTGCTCATGGTGTAGCTGATCTCGGGCGCCCCGACCAAGGCCGTGGCGAAAAGGTAACGATTGGCGATGCCCTGAACCTCCGCACGAACGTGGACTTCGTGGGGCGTGGGAGCATGGGCCGGCGCCCGATACAATCCCGCAGCGTCGACCGTTCCCACCTGGGCGTCGCCTCCCACGATTTCGTTCACCGTCCAAGTCACCTTGTCAGCTACACGGGAAAAATCGAACTTCGGGGCTTCGATGATGGCTCGAAACTGCTGCTCCGCGCCGGGCTGCACTTTAGCGAATTCCGGCTCAATCCTTCCCCGGCCGAGCGGTGGACCGGCGGGGGACTTGTCTTGTGCCCATAAACCGGCAGCGCCAAAAAGCAGGCAAAGGAACAGGATGCTCTGTCGTAATGGATGCATAATCAGGAAATCCTCCTCTGAGATTGTCGCCACGACTTGCTTGCGTGGCACGAGAGTGATAGGAGCAGTGCAGCTTTCCGGGCGAGTCAGGGGGCGAGTGCCTTTCCGGCCACTATCGGTCTCCTGCCGGCAACCGTACGCTTGGCAAATCCCAAGAGCTCGACTCGTTCATCAAATCGCAGAGTGTTGAACTCTCCCGTTGTTCCCTCAATAAGAAGACTACTACATGTGGTACGCGGCCGATGGCCCTACCGGACGCCACATCGGTTTGGCTGCCGCCTCCTCTCCTTTAGGGCCTTGGAAGAGGTTCGCCAGAGTCTTCGTTGAAAATCTTGATGCTGCTCACCCCGTGAGTGCCGTCAAGGTTGTGGCGACAGTAGGGAACTGAGGTGTGCCGCGCGTTTGGCTTGCGGCTGCGGCCTTTGCCTGCGCTTTGGCGCCTGCGATTTACCCCGGGCACTCCCGGCGACGAATTTTCCAGAATTGAATCAGTGTTCACTATAATTCAATTGACTTCCGACCTGCCCGGTCCTACGCTCTGACCGGCGGCACTTTTTGTCGGGATACGCGCTTAGCTTGATCGCATGGCGCACGGTCCCCGCTCCTCAAGACATTTCGACTGAAGACTGCAATTCTTGCTTGGTGTCGGGTCACGGGTCACATTCACACCGGAAATAAGGAGGCAGTATGGGGAACCCATCTGTCGGCGGCGGACGCCGGTACCGGTTGATTCTATTTCTTTACCCGTTTCTCACGTTGCTCGCAACCGCGTGGTTATTTCCGCAAGCGGGGGCGAACGGCGCCATCAGTGGTTTCGTTACCGATCCCTCGGGGGCGGCGGTTGCCGGGGTAACCGTCAAAGCCACGAACGTCAACACGGGCATAAATTACACCGCCGGAACTACCACGGATGGCTATTACACCATCAAGTTTGTGATTCCCGGCACCTATCGGGTAGAAGTATCGCAGACGGGCTTTAAAACTCAGGTAGTGAACAATGTTGTGGTGCAAACCGCCTCGAATCCCACGGTGAATATCGCGTTGACCTTGGGCGCGGTGGCGCAGACGGTCAACGTCACCGACACGACCTCCCTGGTGGAGATGCAGACGGCCGATGGCGGAGCGGTGATTGATACCAAGCGCGTTGACGACGTTCCCACGCAGCAGCGCAACTCCTTCGGTTTGGTGTATGTCGCTCCCAGTGTGGTTCCCACCAGCACGGAGAAAAGTTTCACGTTGGAGGATAACGCCAAGTCGAGCAGCCAAGCCATCAATGGCGGCCAAATTGGCATCCTCTCCTTTACGGAAACCAACGACGTTCTAGTAGACGGCGTGGAAGATCGCATGAGCTACTCCACTGCTCCCGGTTCCGCGGTTGGCTATATTCCCAGCCAGGAAGCGGTGGGCGAGCTGAAGGTGGTCACCAACCCTTTCAGTGCCGAGTACGGGCGCACCAATGGGGGCACCATGCTCTTTGCCACCAAGTCGGGCACCGATCGGTACCACGGCCAGCTCTTCGAGTACAATCGCTCTTTTGGATTATCGTCCACTATTTTCGATACGAACAGAGCGCACCAGGGGAAAGCCCCCCTGCTCTTCAATACCCCCGGGGGGCAGGTCGGCGGTCCGATTTACAAGAAAAAGCTCTTCGGGTTCTTCTCCTATGAGTACATGGACGAGCACGCTCCGACCTTGGAATACGGGACGGTTCCCACACAGGCCGAGAGGCAAGGCGATTTTTCCGGGGACACATACAACAGCGGCACGGCATCCGCGCCAGTGGCGTCGCCCATTACGTTGTACAATCCTTTCTCCTGCACTTCCTCCACCACCGCCTGCACCTCTCGGACGGCGATACCGAATAACAATCTTGTCGCCGCCGGCCTGATGGACCCGAGCGGCATCGCGACTAATCTGTTTAAGTACATCCCCTTGCCTGATGCCACGGGCAACCCCGGTAGCGGAGCCCAGAACTACTTCCCCAACGGGGGGGTCACCCAGGTGCAGCACACGTGGGAGATGCTCTCCCGCGTGGATTACAACATCAATGACACCAACCGGATGACCTTCCGCGCCATCCGCGAGAGCTGGTTGTCTACGGGCACGGATTTCTATATCCTTGGCGGTGACGCGGCGGAAGTCGCCGGGCCCAGCGGCCGCTCCAACAACAACGACCTGATTGATTACACTCGCACCTTCTCTCCCACCAGCGTCCTGGACGTGCGGCTGGGAATGGAGCGCTACTTAGGGTCGAACCCCAGCGATACCCTAGGATGCAAGGTAACGCCCTCCCAACTGGGATTTGGCTCCACGTTCGCCGCGCAGGCGGCGCCCTGCATGCCGATTTTCAGCTTCGCCAACTCCGGCGGCGGTGGAAGCTACTTGGGGGCGGGCACCACCTTTGCCGGCGCCGGCGAGGGCGGCAACACCTGGTACCCCGATCAGATCAATACCCTGAGCGGCACCTTCCTGAAATCCCTGGGCCGGCACACCCTCAAGTTCGGCGGCTACGGCTTCATGGAGCGCGGTTACTATGCCAATGAAGGCGCCCACGCCGGTCAATTCAGTTTCTCGTCTCAGTATACCGAGCAGAATCCGAGTCCGACGGCAGCGCTTACCGCGGCGCAGGGCGATCCGGTGGCTGCCTTCGAGATGGGCGTAGGGTCGGCGTCCATCCTTGTCGCCTCGGAAGAGGCCCGCCAGAGCTTGTCCGCCGCCTGGTTCGTGCAAGACGACATCAAGGTCTCGCGCAAGTTGACCATCAACGCCGGCCTGCGCTGGGATTGGAATGGCGGACCCACGGACCGCTACAACGCCATACTCGGGCCTTTCAACGAGACTGCGACGAGCCCGATCGCTGCGGGAGTGGCGACCGCGGCCGCAACAAGCGGCGTCACCTGTCCGGCCTGCCCCAAGCTGGCGGGCGGTCTGACTTTCCCCGGAGTCAATGGCCTGTCGCGCTCCCCTTATGACTCGACGTTTACCAACTTCGGGCCCCGCCTGGGCGCCGCTTACGCCTTCAGCCCCAACACGGTCATCCGCGCGGGGTGGGGGTTCTTTTATATCCCCTACGCGTTTGATCCTGGCAACAGCGGCTTTAGCTCGACGACGAACGGTACTTTGTTAACCTCGACTTACCAGGTCGCGAACCTCATTGACAATCCCTTTCCCACGGGCCTCACTCCTGCCACTGGATCGAGTCTTGGGTTGTCAACGCTGCTGGGCAATTCCATTACCTTCGTGGACCCGCACGCGCGGGAGCCGCGGTCGCAGCAGTTTAACTTCAATGTGCAGCACCAGTTGCCGAAGGGCTTTTTGGTGACCGTGGGCTACAATTACAATGGTGTGACGCGCGTGCCGGTGAACGTCAATCTGAACTACCTCACCTTGGCGCAAATCCAGCAAGGCTACACCTACCTGAACACCTCAGTAGCCAATCCCTTTTTCGGGTTGGCGCCGGCCAGCACGAGTTTGGGCAAACAATCAACGGTTTCACAATCCCAATTGCTCCTGCCTTACCCACAGTTCACTGGGGTCACGGAGAACGATGTCCCCATTGGCAACTCTGCTTACCATGGCCTGGGAGTGCAGGTGAACAAGCGCTATAGCAACGGACTCAGCTTCTCGGCGGCCTATACAAACTCCCGCCACGAGGTGCGTGCCTCCTACATGAACGCCTTCGATTCGCAACTCATGAAGCAGGACGATGAATACGATATACCGCAGTTTTTCAACCTGTATGGGGCCTATGAATTGCCCTTCGGCCGCGGCAAGTCTTACGCCAGCCGGATACCGGGTTGGGCCAACCAGATTATCGGTGGCTGGCAAGTCAACTGGATTGCCCGCTTCCAGAGTGGCATGCCCTGGCAGTTTCCCTTAAGCGGTAGTAACGGCAGTGTGCCCATCCCGGGCGTGGATCCGTACTACGCATCGAAGAACGTTAATCAGTGGCTGAACCCTGCGGCTTTCGAAAACGTGACCGCTACGGGGCTTTGCTTTGATCCTGCCCCCCACACCGGCACGCCCAGAGGCAATTGCATCCAGGAATGGTCTACGTTCGACGGGCATGTGCGCACGCCGGGCGTCCATAATCTCGACTTCGGCGTGTTCAAAACCTTCCGGATCACGGAACGCGTCAAGTTCATATTCATGAACAACTGGATCAACGGCCTCAACACACCGCAGTTTGACACACTTCCAGGCAGCTCTTGCTACAACCGCAGCAGTTCCAGCTTCGGTCAGATCGCAGGATGCGTGGCGCAGACCAACCCCGCCCGGCAGATCCAAATTGCCGGACGGCTCGTTTTTTGACGCGTTGCTCTTGCGGCAACCACAACCGCCTCCGGGGGCTTACCCCCGGAGGCGCACCTCTTTAGCGACGGTTCACCGGAACACACCGATACGTCCGCATCAATTCTGCAGAATCTTATTCGCCTTCATCACCAGATTTCCCGCCGCTTTCATCAGGGTATCGCCGCCGGAGGTCAGTGCTGTAACGCCGCCGGAAGTGAACTGCAGGTCGGACCCGGAACTGATTTGGGTAATCTTCCCGGCCGTGATGGCAACATTGCCCTGGGTGCTCAAGGCGATGTTCGTCGAGCCTGCCTGCAGCCCGAAGTTCCTCCCGGCTTTCATTTGGGTATCGCCTCCGGAATTAAACTGAATTGCGCCTCCTGAGGCGAGTTGGGTGCTCGCCCCGGAAGTCATTGCGGTATTGCGCCCGGCCGTACTCGCAATATCGCCCGCGGCCGTAATCGTTATATTTCCCGAGTTGGTGAGCAAGATTTGGGCCGAGCCCGCTTGCAGCATGACACCGCTCACACTTACTTGCAGGGCTTTCTCCAGCGCGGCCACCCGCGCTTCCAGGGCCTTGATGGTCGAGTCGGGGGAATTGGGCAGAGACATGGTAATATTTTCGCCTCTCTATTCTATGGACTTGATATCGGGATCTCTTCTGGCTCCAGTATACACCGTCTTCCTCAAAGCTTAGCGGTCAACAACCTTAACGGTGCACCAAGCACCGGGCGGCTAGGCGCATGTGGAGGGTCCCGAGAGCTGCCACACGGTGAATGCGGATAAAAAGCCCGCGGCGCCCTGCCCGGCGCCCTTTCAACATTCAGAATTCCTTGGAATTGGGAGTTTCCCGGCCTCCAGTATACACCGCCAGGCAAGCGGCTTTACGGCGAAGAGCCATGGCGGCACCGCGCCAATTCATAATTCAGTGTTCATAATTCAACATTCTTGTGCCTAGCCTCAGATTGCTCTTGACAAAAGGCTAGATATGTGAGTATACTCACTTTGGTGATCCAATCCGGGACGAAAGGTCCCGGCGGACGCCGAACATGAAAGTTGTCCCCACCCGCCCGACGCGGCCCTCCGCGAGCTATTTTCCACGAGCAAAAGCAGTTTAAGCTCAACCGAGCCACGGAAAATAAGATGTCAATTTATGCTGAACGAAGCCGGAATGTGTATGAAAACAAACAAAACAAGGACAAACTGCCCGGAAAAAAGACGGACATTTTCGGCAATTGGGCCGCAATGGGACGACATTTTGGCGGCAAGAGAAGCGAAACCGCGGACAATTTGGGTGCGTCGGGGCTCAAAATGGTTCGAGGTAGGGGCGGCTCGCGAGCCGCCCCTGCTCATTGCGCGTGGGATTGCAGACCTGCTCTTAAGCGGCGGACGCAGAATTCGCCGGTGACGGGATATCCTGAGAAGTTGTTGAAAACACGCCGGCGTTGATGTATCAACTTGCGTTGATTTACCATTTCTCGCGGGAGTCGATACCAGAAATCCAGCGCCCCCAGAACGGGCCGGAGGTTTACGATGCCAGTCTTTGTTTTCTCTCGATTGCGAATGAGCCTTGCGCGGGCGGTTGTCGCGCTGCTCGGGACACTCCTGTTTGGCGCGCAACTCTCCGCCGCGCAGAACTTCGATCTCGTGGTGTACGGCGCGACGCCGGGCGGGGTGATGGCGGCCGTGGCCGCGGGCAGGGAAGGCCTATCCGTGGCGCTGCTTGAGCCCACTTCTCACCTGGGCGGAATGGCCACCGGCGGCCTCAGTCGTACCGATGTCGGCAAGCCGGAGGTCATCGGCGGATTGCCTCTGGAGTTCTACTGGCGTGCCGGTCAGTACTACGACTTGGAGCGGCACGGCCAGGAGGTGTCATGGCTTCCGGAACCGCACGTCGCGCGCATGATCATGGAGCAGATGCTTGCCGACGCCCATGTGACCGTACTCCTGCGGCATCGCCTGGCGGAAAAGCACGGCGTCAGCAAAACCGGGGAGCGCATTAGCGGAATAACCACGGAGGCCGGCTGGTCCTTCACGGCCAAAGTATTCATCGACGCTACCTATGAGGGTGATTTGATGGCGCAGGCCGGCGCTTCCTACACCTGGGGTCGCGAAGGCACGGTGCAGTATGGTGAATCGCTCGCCGGCGTCCGCGCCGTCAGCCCGATGCACCAGTTCAAGGTCAAACTTTCGCCGTACGATGCGAAGGGCAAACTTCTCCCCGAAATTTTAGCCGGGCCGGTGGGCACTCCCGGTTCGGCCGACAAGAAAGTTCAGTCGTACAATTTCCGGCTGATTTTTTCCTCCGATCCCACCAACCAGGCGCCCTTTCCGCGCCCCGAGGGCTACAATCCGGCGCGCTATGAGTTGCTGGCACGCTTGCTGAAGGCGCGGACCGAGCAGGAAGGCCGGCCTCCTGCGCTGAAGACGCTGTTTCTGATCGGCCGCATCCCCAACAACAAAGCCGACATGAACAACATGGGGCCGTTCTCCACCGATTACATCGGCGCCAGTTGGAACTACCCGGAAGCCGGTTACGCGGAGCGAGCCAAAATCTGGCAGGCGCACTACGATTACACGGCGGGATTCCTCTATTTCCTGGCGCACGATCCGCAGGTTCCAAAGGCTTTGCAGGATGAAATGAATCACTGGGGCCTGGCAAGGGACGAGTTCATTGAAACGGGGAACTGGCCGCCGCAGCTCTACGTCCGCGAGGCGCGCCGGATGGTGGGCGATTTCGTGATGACTCAAAAGGATGTGCAGACGGAGATCACCAAGCCTGACGCGATCGGCATGGGGTCGTACACCATCGACTACCACCACATCCAGCGTGTGGTGAGCAGTCAGGGCTTTGTGGTGAACGAAGGTGACACGGAAGTGCCCGTCCAGCCTTACCAGATCCCCTATCGCGTGTTGCTTCCCAAGCGCCAGGAAGTGCAGAATCTGCTGGTGCCCGTTTGTGTGTCTGCCAGTCACATCGCCTTCGGGACGCTGCGCATGGAACCGCAATACATGATGATGGGGCAGGCGGCAGGAGTCGCGGCGAAGATCGCCATCACGAATCATCAAGCCGTGCAGGACGTGGACACGGCGGCCCTGACGAGCCGGCTTCGAGAGCAGGGAATGGTGTTCGAGTACGTGCCCTCAGGCCAGTGGCAAACGCTGATGAAGTATCGCAAATCTCTCCAGCCGAAACTGAGGCCATGATCTGGGAACGCGCCGTCCGTAATCCGTAGCCACGGTCAGTGCCGTTCTGACCGTGGGCTCGTCTTTTGCGTCCATCGGGCCTGACCTGAGCCGACAGAATCGGCTCCGATCAGGACCAACGGAAGAACCCACGGTCAGTGCGGCACTGACCGTGGCTACGACCCGAGAGCGGCAAAGGAGCGATGACATGCTGAAAAGACGAGCAGTCACGTTGGTTCTTGGCGCTTTCCTGCTGGTGAGTCTCCAGGCATGGGCAGCGAATCTGGGAATGCGAATTGAGTTGGTAACGCAGCAGGGTGCGGTGACAGCCGATCACCACCACCGGAGCGAAGTTTCAGATCGACCGCCAGGGGACGATTCGGTGCTGGCAACGGATCCCGAGGGAACGCGAAGTTCTGAACGTAGATTTCCGCAAGCCTCTGGGGCGAACCCGCATCGAAAGCAACGACGGGTTCTCCTGCACCATCTCCTGCGCGGTTGGGGAGCTGACTTTTCATGGCGATAGCCTGGTCATTCTGAAACCCAACGGAAACTCCAAGGTTGTCTTCAAGGGGTTGTTTGCCCCGGCCTATCATTTTGAAAAGCAGGGAAGATGGATCTCCATGGATGAGGAGGGAGGATTTGGTATCTACCCTGTGGCAGAGATCAGCGCAGTTGTTCCCGAGCGCTTTGCTCCTCCCTGGGAAATTGCCTACGACTTTCGCAGCGGTGACGAGGCATGGCTCTCGGTATTTCCGCCGCGGCCGTTCAATTGGCAGCGCGCCCACCAGGCGATTGAGCACGACAGCATGACGGAAGAGGACAACACCGCCCATGTGGAAGGCGCCGGGGCCTACCCCAGCAACGCCCAAATCCAGAATGCTGCCCGGCACTGCAAGGTGCTGGCGCTGCACGCTTCCATCTGGCAGGATGCGCCGGAAGAACTGAAGGCCCAGCGCACGCCCATCGTCCACACGCAAAAATACCTCGGCCATCCGCAGCCCTGGCTCAGCGCCAAGCACATCCCGCTCAACATGAACGAGTTCGTCCGCACCCGCGATGAAGCTCACCGCGATGGCATGAAGGTGGTGGTCTACCTCAGCCCGTACTATTCCGCCGCTCCGGACATCTTCGCCGAGATGCAGCGAGTGGTGGATGAATATAAGCTCGACGGCCTCTACTTTGATGGCATCTCCATGGATTTCCGCAAGTCTTATGCGGTGATCCGGCGTGCCCGCGAAATCCTGGGTGATGATCGGATTCTCTACGTTCATTGCAGCAGTGATCCCCTCCGCGACGGCCGCATCTACTGTCCCTTCATTGACACTTACGCGGACTACATCCTGCGCGGTGAAGCGGGCGTCTGGGGCCAGAAGCTGGATGAATTCCTGCGCTGGACGATCAGCAGTTATAACATTGGAAACTCCGTGGGCTACTGGTGCTACTACGGCTCGAATAAGCAGCAGGGATACGGCGGCGGGACGCCGAAGAGCGGCACTTACATTGATTTGGTTCCGTCGCCGGAAAACGTTGACGCTGCCGTACGGAACAAGGTCTTTATCTGGCGGCAAGGGCAGTCCTGGAGCCAGTCGCAGCCGCGCGAGCGTTTGGCCGCGTTCGACGATGACTATTACGGCAAGGTCGAAAAGCTTGTGCCCTATACTGATCCGGCGGCGGCCACCGCGAAGTGAAATGCCTGACGAGCGAGGAGCGATGCGATGAATTCATTGACGCGCCGGGAATTTCTGGCGACCCCTTGTGTTCTGGCGGCGCCGTTGCTGGATGTGCACGTGGCGCCGGCCGCGGAGCGCGATATCCTCAGTTCCATGTGGCCAGCCTCGCGCGTGGCGGAGTCGCTCATTTCACGCGAAAGTTTCCGTCCCTACTCGAAGGTGTCGGAGCGAGCGGCGTGGGAAGCGCTGCCCGCCGACGCACGGGCTGCCCTGATCGCCGCGGGCGAGCGCCAACTCCAGACCGGCTGGGAAGTCCTGCCCGCGACGCTTTTCCTTGAGTACCGCCGGACGGGAAATCGGTCGCATTACGAAGCTGCGCGCAATCGCCGCCGAAGAAAGCTTCAGGACCTGGTCATCGCGGAGTGCGTGGAGGGCAAGGGCCGCTTTGCCGACGAAATTGCCAATGGCATCTGGCTGACGTGCGAAGAGACCTTCTGGGGAGTGCCGGCGCACCTGGGCATGCAGAAGGCCGGCACGGGTCTTCCGGATGTTGCCGAGCCGATCGTCGATCTCTTCGCCGCGGATACTTCCAGCCTGCTGGCGTGGACCGACTATCTGGCCGGCGATCTTCTCGGACGGGTCTCACCCTTGCTGCCGGAACGGATCCGATTGGAAATCGACCGCCGGATCCTCACTCCCTGCCTTGCGCGCGACGATTTCTGGTGGATGGGATTTACCGATCGGCAGGTGAACAATTGGGACCCCTGGATCTGCTCGAACTGGCTGGCGTCCGCACTCCTCATGGAACGAGGCGCCCAGCGACGACTGGCCGCGGTGGGAAAGATTCTCCGTTGCCTCGATAACTTTCTTCGCGGGTATGGAGACGATGGCGGATGTGACGAAGGGCCCGGCTACTGGGGCGTGGCCGCCGCGGCGCTGTTCGATTGCCTCGACTTGCTCTACGCCGCTACGGCTGGACAGTGCAACGCCTTCACGCTGCCGCTGGTTCACCAGATGGGGCTCTACGTTTGCCGCGCGCACATCTACGACGAGTGGTACACCAACTTCGGCGACGCGGCGGCGCGCCTGACGCGCAACGGCGACTTGATCTACCGCTTCGGCAAGCGCGTGAACGACGAACGCCTTATGGCACATGGCGCCTTCTGTGCGTTCGAGCGAAACAAGCAGGCCATTCCCGGCGACAGCATCGGCCGTCAGTTGCCCGCGCTCTTCAACCTGGCGACGCTGCGAGCAGCCGCCCCCGCGCAAGCGCTGATTCGTGACTCGTGGCTGCCCAGCCTGGGAGTCATGACGGCGCGCGTGCAGGACGGTTCTGCCAACGGTTTATATCTGGCAGCGGAGGCGGGCCATAACGGCAAGAGCCACAACCACAACGACGTGGGGAATTTTCTGGTCTACGCCGATGGACAGCCCGCCATTATTGATGTGGGGGTAGAGACCTACTCCGCCAAGACCTTCAGCGCCCGGCGTTATGAAATCTGGACCATGCAGTCGGCGTACCACAACTGCCCAACCATCGACGGCGTGATGCAGTCCGCCGGGCGCAAGTTTGCGGCTACGGACGTCACCTACCACGCAAACGACGATGCTGCGGAATTGCAGATGGACCTGGCCAAGGCTTATCCACCCGAGGCCCATCTGGAACGTTGGCATCGCACCCTGCGGCTTGACCGTGCCGGCAACAGAATTGAGGTCATCGACGACTACCAACTCGCCCAGACCGCCAAGGCGATCACTCTTACGCTGATGACGCCGTGCGCCGCGCAAGTTGGTGACGCCAGCGAGATCCGGTTGCCCATGCCCTCCGGCAAGTCCGTGCGTATCTCGTACGACGCCAGGGCGCTGCACGCTGACGTGGAAGCCATACCGGTCCACGACGAGCACCTTCGGCAGTCATGGGGCGAGCGCCTGTACCGAATCCTGCTGCGCGCCGACCATCCGCCGCTCCGTGCCAAGTGGTCGCTCCAGATTACTTATTGACTTATATTAGATTTCGTATTTCTTGGCGTAATGACGGAAGGACCGGTAGGACATCTTCAGCAATTCGGCGGCACGGGTACGCACTCCGCCGGCGGCGTGGAGCGCTGCTTCGAGGTACTCCTTCTCCAGGCGGGCCATGGAACCTTCAAAGTCGATCCCTTCCGCGGGGATTTGCAGTGCGTCCGTGCCCATGGTGACGGCACCCGTAATCGAAGCGGGAAGGTGAGCCAGACGTACCAGGCCGTCGCTGCCGCCGCTGACGGCCATGGCGTGTTCCACGGCATTTTCCAATTCGCGGACGTTCCCCGGCCAAGTCCACCTGCGGATGGCGTCCAGGGCTTCGCCGTCGAAATCGCTGATCGGCTTGGCCATCTGGATCGCGAATTTGTGCAGGAAGTGGCGAGCCAAGGGCTCGATGTCGCTGCTGCGTTCGCGCAAGGGGGGAACGTGAATGGGAATGACGCTGACGCGGTAATAGAAGTCTTCGCGGAACTGGCCGGACGCGACCATCTTCTTCAGGTCGCGGTTGGTGGATGCGATCAAGCGCACGTCCACCGGAATGTCCAGCGCGCCGCCCAGCGGCCGAACCTGGCGTTCCTGAAGGACGCGCAGCAGCTTCACCTGCATGCCCAGACTGGTCTCGCCGATTTCGTCCAGAAACAGGGTGCCACCGTTAGCCGACTCAATAATTCCTTTGCGGTTGCTGTCGGCGCCGGTAAAAGCACCTTTGCAATAACCGAAGAGCTCGCTCTCCAGCAAGGTTTCCGGGAAGGCTCCACAGTTGATCGACACAAAGGGCTTCTCGCGGCGCAGACTCGCTTCGTGGATGGCGCGGGCCACCAGTTCCTTACCCGTCCCACTTTCGCCGGTGATGAGCACGGTGCTCGTGGTCGGCGCCACGGTGCGGACCATCTCCAGTATCGATTCAATGGGCCGGCTGTGTCCCACGATGTTTTGCGCGGCAAACACGCGCAGCAACTCGCGGCGCATGCGGAGGTTTTCTTCGCGCAGCGCCAGTTCCTCCAGCGCCCGGTCCACCGTCAGGCTGAGCTCCTCCACCAGCGTGTCGGTCTTGACCACATAGCGGTAGGCGCCCAGGTTCAACGCCTGGATGGCGGTGGACATGGTGGGCACGGCGGTAATCAGGATGAAGGGCGCGTGGTTGTGCGTCTGGCGCGCGTACTCGAGCAGTTCGATCCCCGTCAGGTCCGGCATGCGAATGTCGGAGATAATCAAGTCGTAAACTTGCGATTCAATCTTCTTTTTGGCGGCCTGCCCGTTGGAGACGGTTTCCACCATGTGGCCCTTCTTTCGAAACGCAATCTCCAGGAGTTGGCAGAGAGATTTTTCGTCATCGATAATCAGCAGGCGTGCCATTAAGTGTTCCTCATCGCAAGAATTCACTCGGCTCCGCGCCGGGCTTCGGTGGTGTTCACTTTGGGAAGCATCGCCGGAACAATGTCAACCGGCAGGTCAATCACGAAGCGCGCTCCCTGTGCGGGTCCGGATTCGACCTGAATAGAGCCTTGGTGCCCTTGAATGATTTGATAGACCAGCGCCAAACCCAGGCCGGTTCCCACATTGAAGCCCGACTGGAAGGGCTCGAAGACCTTTTCCATCTGTCGAGGGGTAAAACCCACACCGGTATCCGCCAGGACCACGCGAACCCGCTTGCCCGTCTCTTCCGCCCGAGCGGAGAGTGTTCCCCCCGAGGGCATGGCCTTCAGGGAGTTGTCGCAAATGTTCCAGAACACCTGGCGAAGCTTGTCGGGATCCGCCAGCATGGTGATCGGCTGTTCCGGCAGCCGGCGCTCAATATGATGCTGCGGGGTAAAGAGGGGATGATGTTCGACCAGGAGCAGGGTTTCGGTCAGCAGCGTTACCACATTCACTTGCTGAAACTCAAAGCGCTGGTCGCGGGAGTAGAGCAGAAAGTCGGACACGAGTTTGTTCAGCCGCTCTGACTCGCGGCTGACAATGGCGATCAGATTCGATTGGTCCTCGTCGAGTTCGGTGATGGAACGCAAAAGCTTCACCGAGCCGGCGATGGAGGCGAGGGGGTTGCGGATCTCATGGGCAATTCCCGCGGCCATGCGGCCCAAAGTCGCCATGCGGTCCTTCGTGCGGTAATCGGCTTCGCGCCGTTTCTCCTCGGTGAGGTCCTGGAAATTGTAGACGTAGCCCACCACGCCGCTGGCCGGTACCAGCAGCGGGGAAGCGGAGATACCCAGGATGCGGTGCTCCCTCTCCGGGTGGCGGTAGGTGATCTCCTGTCGGGCCAGGGAGGCTGGGTCCTCATGCCGGAGCTCCTCGGCGAGGCCGCGGAAAACGGTGTCAATGTGCGTCCCGCGCAACTCCGCGATCTGGCGTCCCAGGATTTCCGCTCCCGCCGGATTTAATTCCGTAATCGCTCCGTCCAAGTCGGTGCTGAGCAGGCCCTCCCGCATGCTCTGAATGATGTTTTCGTTTTTCGCCTGCAAGCTGGCAACTTGACCACTCTTGTCGGCCAACTCGCGGCCGGTTTTGCGCAGGGTTTCGGCCAGGAAGCTGGAAAGGTAGGCGATGGCGAAAAAGCCGAAGAGGCTGGCGCTGATCTTCACCTGCAAAGCCCGCAGGTCGAACGCCAACGTCGAACTGGTGGTCAGGATTTGCATCGCCGGGTACCTTCGCGCCAACTCCGGGTATATGGCGGGAAGGTAGGCGAGTTCGATCATCGCTCCCATGCTTACGAAACTGACCGCGGCCACCAGGAACGCCCGGCCGCGAGGGAACAGAACGCTGGCCAGGATGATGGTCACCAGGTAAAGCGAGAAGTAGTTGCTGTCCAGGTCGCCGGTCACGTGGACGATGGCGGTGATCACCAGTATGTCCGAGAAGATCTGCAGGTAGGCCTGCAAGACGTAGTCTCGGCCGATCTGATTGTAGGTCAGAAAGAACAGGTTCAGAATGCACCACAGAATCACCGCGCCGCCCAAATAGCGAACGGACGCCGTGCTGCCGGTGTTTGTCAATTGGTGGATGGCGTAATCGATGGCGAATACAAACAGGATCGTCACGAAGCGGATCTTGATGACCCACGGGAGCCATTCTTGGATTTCATCCGTGAAGATCATAGAAGCGGGTACTAGGGACTAGTGCCTGGGGTCTGGGCGCTAGTTACGAGTAAACGACAAAGGGTAAAGTGTAATGGGTAAAGGTATCCCACTTGATCCTTTACCCTTCACCTCCTTTACCCTTGCTTGTTCTATCCCGCCAGTTTCCCAATCAGGCTGAAGAGCGGGAGGTACATGGAAATGACCACGCCGCCGACGACCACACCCAGCACGAGGATGATCATCGGTTCCATTGCCGTCAACAAGTCGCCCACGGCGGCGTCAACTTCATCTTCATAGAAGTCAGCCACTTTTCCCAGCATGGCGTCCAAGGCGCCGGTTTGTTCGCCGACGCCGATCATTTGCACGACCATGTTGGGGAAGACGCCGGTTTCGCGCAGCGGATCGACGATCGTCCGCCCGGTTTCGATGGCTCTGCGGACGGTCAGGATGGCCTCCTCAATGACCGCATTACCGGAAGTGCGCGCGGTGATGTCCATGGCTTCCAGCATGGGCACGCCGCTGGTGATCAGCGTGCCGAGGGTGCGGGTGAATCGCGCCACGCCGATTTTTCTCATCAAGTCGCCAAGCAGCGGAAGCTTCAGAATGAGCTTGTCAATGAACATGCGCCCGTTGGGAGTTTCGTAGTACTTCTTGAGGCCATACACCCCGAGAATGCCCACTACGATCATGGGTAGCGCAAAGGTGGCAATGGCGTTACTCAAACCGATCACGATGCGCGTGGGCAACGGCAGGTCAACACCCAAGCCGGCAAACAACGTGGCGAAAATCGGGACCACCTTCCAGAGCAGTAGGAAGATGACGCCGCCGGCAATCGAAACGACGGCGATGGGGTAGATCAACGCCGACTGCACGGCTCGCTTGAGTTTGACCGCCTTTTCAATGTATCCCGAGAGGCGTTGCAAGATGGTGTCAAGAATACCGCCCGTCTCGCCCGCTTCCACCATGTTGGCGTAGAGATTGTCCCAGATTTTGGGATACAAGCGCAGGCCGTTGGCCAGCGTGGAGCCTGCCTCCACGGACTCGCGCACGTCGGTAAGGGCCTTGGCGAAGGCCTTGTTTTCCTGCGCCGTCGCCAGGATTTCCAAGCATTGCACCAGGGGCAAGCCGGCGTCAATCATAACCGAGAACTGGCGGGTGAAGATGGCCAGTTCCTTGGCGCTCACCTTGCCTGCCACCTTCGGTTTGGGGATCGCAATCTCCCGGCCCTTCTCCACAATGCGGCTGGGGGTCAGTTGTTCACGACGGAGGATGGCGTCCAGGGCCTCACGCGTAGGGGCCTGGCGCTTCCCTGTTACCGTCTCGCCGTTGCGTCCAGTTGCTCGAAATTCAAATTCAGCCATCGTTCACCTCAATCAAGTGCGCTCTGCCTTGAACCGCGCATTCCCGCTGGTCCGGGCCGCGGAGCCCGGATCAGCGGGGCCGTCAGCGCTTGGCCGGAGCGTAAGAAGTGGGCGGTCGTTGAGGGGCTCCCGGTGGTGGTGAACCACCGCCGCGGTTAATCATATCCTGGAGTTCGTCCTGGTTGCTCGAACGAGCCAGGGCGGTCTCCAACGTAATCAGCTTTTGCATGTAATTCTGGTACAACGCCTGGTTGAAGGTCTGCATTCCGAACTTGTCCTGGCCGGACTGCATGGAAGAGTAGATCTGGTGAATCTTGTCTTCACGGATCAGGTTGCGAATGGCGGGGTTCGGCACCAGGATTTCCATGGCCATCACCCGGCCCCGGCCGTCCGCCTTGGGCAGGAGCGCCTGGCAGAGAATGCCTTCCAGCACCAACGAAAGTTGCGCCCTGATCTGCGATTGCTGGTGCGAAGGGAAAACGTCGATGATGCGGTTGATCGTCGAGGAAGCCGAATTGGTGTGCAGAGTGCCAAAGGTCAAGTGGCCGGTTTCAGCAATGCGCAGGGCGGCTTCAATGGTTTCCAGGTCGCGCATTTCTCCGATCAGCACCACGTCCGGGTCCTCGCGGAGGGCGGCGCGCAAGGCGTTGGCAAAGGAATGCGTGTCGGAGTGCACTTCCCGCTGGTTCACCAGGCAGCGCTTGTGGGGATGAATGAACTCGATCGGGTCCTCGATCGTGAGCATGTGCTCGAACCGCGTCTCATTGATGAGATCGAGCATGGTGGCCAGGGTGGTGGACTTACCGCTGCCGGTGGGACCGGTTACCAGGATCAGGCCGCGAGGCTTTTCGCAAAGCTTGCGCAACACCTGGGGCAGCTTGAGTTGCTCGAAGGATTTGATTTCGAACGGAATCACGCGGAAAACGCCGGCCGTGGCGCCGCGCTGGTTGAACAAGTTGCCGCGAAAGCGCGCGATGTTCTTAATGCCGAAGGAAAAATCGAGCTCCAGGTTTTCCTCAAAGCGGTGCTTTTGCGCGTCCGTCAGGATGCTGTAAGCGAGTTGCTTGGTCTCCGCCGGGCCCAATGGCGGAATATCCTCCAGGGGTTTCAGCTCACCATGCACCCGTATGCGGGGTGGCGAGTTGGTGGTCAAGTGCAGGTCCGATCCGCCTGCATCGACCATCCGCTTCAGCAGTTCGCTGAGGGTCGGTAAAGGCATACCGTTGGATCTCCTTTGCTAGAGCACGGTCTCACGAAAGACTTCTTCCAGGGTCGTTTGTCCCAGCGCCGCCTTGATCAAGCCGCTCTTGCGCAAACTAATCATGCCCTGCTCGATGGCCTTCTTCTTCAATTCCAACGCCGAGGCGCCTACCAGGATGAGTTCGCGCAGCTCATCGGTGATCTCCAGCACCTCGTAAAGGCCGCAACGCCCCTTGTATCCTTTGTTACCGCAAGTTGAGCAGCCCGTGCCCTTGTACACCTTCACCGTCTTGGCTTCCTCCGGGGTGTAGCCGGCGTCAATAAGCAACTGCGGAGAAATCTCCTCCTGCGTCTTGCAATCGGCGCAGATGCGTCGCACCAGTCGCTGCGCACAGATCAAGTGCACCGACGTGGCCACCAGGAAAGGCTCAATGCCCATGTTCATCAAACGCGAAATGGTGGACGGCGCGTCGTTCGTATGCAACGTTGACAAGACCAGGTGGCCGGTTAAAGCGGCCTTAATGGCAATCTCCGCCGTCTCAAAATCCCGGATCTCACCGACCAGGATGATGTTCGGATCCTGCCGCAAGAACGAGCGCAGCGCGGCGGCGAAATTCAGCCCAATCTGCTCCTTCATCTGCACCTGGTTGATGCCGTGCAGTTGAAACTCCACCGGGTCTTCGGCGGTCACAATGTTGGTGTCCGGTTTGTTGAGCTGGGAGATGGAGGAGTACAGGGTGTTGGTCTTGCCGCTGCCGGTGGGCCCGGTCACCAGCACCATGCCGTAGGGTTTGAAGATCGCCTTCGTGAACTTGTCCAAAGAAGCCTGCTCAAATCCCAACTTCGTCATGTCAAGCCGCAGGTTTTCCTTGTCCAGCAGCCGCATGACGACTTTTTCGCCATGCAGCGTGGGCAGAACGGAGACCCGGAAGTCAAGCTGCTTCTTCTTCCCGTCCTTCATCATCTTGATCATGATACGGCCGTCTTGCGGCAGCCGTTTTTCCGAGATATCCAGTTTCGACATGATCTTCACGCGACTGATGATGGCGTCTTTCAACTTGAAGGGCGGATTCATCACCGTCTGGAGCATGCCGTCAATGCGGTAGCGCACGCGGTATTCCTTTTCGTAAGGCTCCATGTGAATATCGCTCGCCCCGCGCTTGACCGCGTCCGTCAGGATGTAGTTTACCAACTTGATAACGGGCGCTTCCTCCGCCGCTTTCTCAAGCTGTGCGAGGTTCAGCGTGCCATCCTCTTCCGCTTCCAGTTCCAGGCTCTCTGTCTGGCCCTCGTCGATGAAGTTGACGATCTCTTCCAGCTCTTTCTTGCGTTCCTGGTCCTCAACACTCCCGTAGTGCTTCTTGATGGCCTCCATAATGGCAGCTTCTGAGGCCACAACAGGCTCAATGTTGAAGCCGGTCATGAACTTGATATCGTCCATGGCGAAAACATTGGTGGGGTCCACCATGGCGAGGGTCAAAGACGATCCCACGCGGCTGAGTGGCAACACCTGGTACTTGGTGGCCGTTTCCATGGGAATCAGTTTCGTCACACTGGAATCAACTTCAAAATAGGCAAGATTGATCGAAGGCACACCATACTGGCGGGAGAGGACGGCCGTTACCTCATCGTCATTCAGAAAACCGAGCTTGACCAGTGAATTACCTAACCTTCCGCCGTTCGCCTTCTGATGGTCAAGCGCCTGTTTGAGCTGATCAGGCGTAATCAGGTTTTCTTTGAGAAGAATTTCGCCGAGCTTGCCCGACATTAACGAACCCCCATGCTCTCTGGCATGACCGACCCGTTCGCCGCCCCTTGGTGACTTCATGAAAGTGGCTGACAGTCACACATTTATAGGCATCCTAAGGAACTCCCCGGTTGTTGTCAAGGCGATTCCCCTGAACAACAGCCTGCCGCGAGTCCTCCGGCTGCGAACACCAGCGCTTTCTCCCGACCTCCGCCTCACACGGAAACCCTGAAGAAGCGAGTTTGTTGAACTTGCATACAAACGTACCGGTGATTCTACATCAAATTAGCGCATCAAGGGCGAATTTCCATCAAAAGGCGCTTCGCCCATGGGTGCGGATAAGGTGTCACGTGTCAGTTACAGAATTCACACCCCCTTCGCGACACCAAAACTCGCCGCGCCCCCCTTGCCTCTGATCTCATGACACCTTCAACCTTCCGTGGTCTGCCTCTGCTACCTCCGTAGCAGCCATACCTCCGCCACCTGGGCGCCGCGGCCATTGCCTCCCAGGCCAGGTTCGCGTGTCCAAGCGAGGGTTAGCTGCCCGTGGGCCGTGGCCTCCGCCGGGATATCGAATTCCAGCGGGGCCGTAGGTTGCGGTTTATCGATGAAGGGATGAATCTCCGGCCCGCCTTCGCAGGCCATGCGAATCTTAATATGCGGCGAGTCGCCGGCGTAGACCACGCGTACCTTGTAGAGTGCTTTGGGGTCGAGTTCAGAGTAGTGCAAATGCAGTGGCGCATCAAACAGCGCCTCCGCCCATCGCTTCCACGCCAGGGGCATCTCGGCGGGAAGAGGAAAGCGGTGGCCGATCAGCACCGACTTGCGCAACTCCGGATCTTCAACGCTGCCCAAGCCGCGGATCAGGCGCGAAGGCCGTGAGATATCGCCCAGGTCGTCATAAAACCCTCCCGGCCCGGGGTTGGTGCGATTCAGAATCTCGTCAATCGCCTTGACTTGGTCACCCGCCGAGGGCAAGGAACCTATCTCGCGCAGGCGCTTGGCGAGCCACGGGCCGTTGGTTACCGGCGCGTCTACGGTATCCAGATTGCCACCGCGCTCCACGCCCTCCGCCTGGTAGCGCTCCATCGCCAGTTGCATGCGAATGCTCTGGAACAACGCTTCCGCCAGCGCAATGACGCGAGTGCGCAATTCCGGTGCGACGGGTTGAGTGAACGCCTTGGCCAGGACGGATTGCGCCTCCGCGATGACCAGCGTGGGGTCCATATCATTTGTAGGGCCGGGGTTTCGATGCCCGAGGTTGCCGGGGGCCACGGGCTGCGAACCCACGGCGTAGATCTCTGCCAGCTTGTCCATCGCCTGATTGTACAAATCGGTCTCGTAAATCAGCCGACGGCGCACGTAGGCGTCGTAGTAGGCGCGGTAGAGGGCTTGCTGGAAGCGCCAACTCAGCAGTTCGGCGGGAGTCGCATTGCGTTCCATATTCTGAAAGCGCAGCAGCGTCGAGTCAACGTTCTCATTGGAGATCAGCGGCCCCTGCCAGGCTTTTTGCAGGCCCAGAAGACCAAGGGCAAAATCGTCGGCGTAGCGATGGCTGACGAACAGGCGGCCGTAGTCGCGCAGTACTTCGATCAGTTTTGCCTCCGGATCCCAGGCCATGGCGCTCCAAACGAACTTGTTCGCGTCGTCGTTGCATCCCTCCGAATACGAACCAAAGCCTGAAGAATAGGGTAAATACCGGCGTGCGATGTTGGCGAACTCCTCCGGCCGGGGGCAAATGGACTCTCGTCCTTCCGTCAGCGAAAAGGCCACGTCCCAGTCCGGCACCGGGAACTGGCACTCCAGCGTGTGCGTGATATCGGGATACAGGCGAATAGGATAACGCTCAGGAATCAGCTTGCGCAGCGTGGGCAGGTCAAGGCGCGTCTGCGGTCCGAATACTATGCCGCTCAGCCAGGCGGGTTGGCCTTTCATAATATCCAGAAACTCGTCCATCCAGGTCTGGCGGAACGACTGCGGCGACATCCACATCTGCCCCTGGGGATGGTATTGGCGCAGATTCTGCGTTTGCTTCTCCAGCAGCGCCATCATGTACTTGGGTTCGGTGTGGCCGGGATCGCCGCCCGGCACCAGGATGGCGTCAATGCGGGGGAGAGCCTTGAAGATTTCCCCCCACGCGGCAAGCTCGCGCTCCACTACGTCGGGGTTGGAATAGTCGGGTTCCATGGCCGGATACCAGATCCAAACGTCCAATCCGTAGTCGTCGCAGATCCGCGACATCTCGATCATCATGTCTTTTTGCGGAAGCGGGAAGTGCGGGCTGTCCGCGTCGTCGTCGGAACGCGGCGGAATGAGTTCAATCATGTTGCAGCCGAACAGTGCCAGCTCGCGGATATATTGGTCCCACATCGCTACCGTCCAGGCGTCGTAGGAATTGGTTTTTGGACGATAGCCTAGCTGGTGGCCGCGAATGGGATACTTGGGGGCGGATGCGACTTCCAGATGGCTTGCGACCTCCACCTTGAGCCGCGTCATGCGCAGCGAGCGAAGCAACTTGCCGACCCCGAACAGCACGCCCCGCTCGTCTGTCCCGGCGATGGTCACCACCGGGGGGCCTCCACTTTGCGCCACACCAATCGCGTAGCCATCGGCTTGGCGCGCCACCGGCACGGTTCCGCCCAAATGTCCGTGAAGGCGCGTCAGCGTGGCATTGGTGCCAGCCACGATCACCGGCCCCGACGCAGGCCAGGCATGGATGATCGGAAGGCGCAATTCCGTCCGTTTCTCCACCTCCTGCGTGGCAACCAGAAGGCAGCGCTCTTCCCGTGCGGAAATCCCCGAGGGGGCATAAATCTGCGCCGCGCTCAAATCGAGCCAGGTGTGCTCGGCGCCTGAGCTATCGCCGACTTGGGCGATGGGCCCTCCGAGCAGGGCTGCCGCGGCGCCTGTCGGCACCATCGCCCATCCGGCCGCCGATCCGAGGTATCCACTTGCTTGCCTGAGAAAATGTCGTTGAACTTTGCGTCATGTTGTCCCCTTGTTGGATTCCCACGCGCGGATGGATCTGGTCAACCCCCCATGCGTCCTATGGCGCGCCAGATTGTATCCTCAGATCGCAGCAAGGCCAAGAGGGGTTTGATGCCAGGATCTCGGCTGGAAGTAGCGGAGGCGTAACGCCACTACTTGGCGAGTTTACCTCGCCGTCCGGCGCCCCTGGCGCCCGATGCCTTCGTAGGGGCGAGCCATGGCGTACCCCCGATGGGTTTACATTTTCGAAGACTGCAAGGGCGAAATGGGCACGGGAGCGGCCGGCAAACGCCTGGGGCCTGACGCCGTTTCCGCGGGAAAGAAAAAACCGGAAACGCAGGCTGACACCCTTTTTCCCCGATCTGAGAGGAATGGCCGGCTGAGGTCGGTATGGAGAGAAATCGTCTGTGTACGCCCCGTGTACGATGCCGTGTCTGTTTGTTCCCTTGCCTAGCGGATCGCGGGGATGCGTTTCTTCACGTGTAGGATAGCCAGTTTGGCGTCCTGCGAGCTGGGGTAAGCAGCGAGTTCCATCGTGAATTCATGAAGAGCGCCTTGCATATCTCCGGCTTGCTCCAATACCGTGCCGAGAGTGAAATGGTAACCGGGCGCGTCCCTGTTAAGTTCGAGGGCACGACGAATCAAACTTGCCGCCTCGGCAAGCCGACCCTCGCGGTAACGCACTTTCCCAAGAGCGAAAAACGCGGTGGCGTCGTCTGGGGCCAAGCGGAGGGCGACGGAGAGGTCGCGGTCGGCGTCGGCCGGCCGGTTGAGGTCCAGTTCTGTGACGGCCATGTTGTAGTAAATCCGCTCGTTACTCGGGTCCGCGTCTACAGCTCGCTTGAAAAAGCTCATTGCTGTGAGAGGATATCCTTGCTGATAGGCGACAAGTCCCATGTTTCCGAGCGCAAATGTATTGTGCGGAGCTATCGCACAGGCGCGCGCATAAAGCACCAAGTCGTTGGACCAATACGTGCTTTGCCACAGGCTTAGCGTCCCGAGCACTAGGCAAGCGGCGAGCGCTGCGAATCCGTGAACTCTTCTTGCCGCAAGACTTGCTTTCGCGTCTTTGAGTTGGCGCCAGCCCATGGCGGCCAGCCAAGCGGCGCCGATGGAAGGCACATAGAGGTAACGGTCCTTGGCGAAGTCACCAGTCGGAAAGGCGGAAAGATTCAAGACCGTCAGAAAGGGCAGGCCCAGCCAGACCGCGGCAAACACCAGCGCACGACGTTGGGAAAGCCTTTCGGGTGATGCTCCGCTTTTGGCGAGGCGCCACGCCCAGAACCATAACAATCCAACCGTTAGGGCAACCATCATTCCGGGAAGGAGAAAATTGCGCACACCCGGTGCCTTTACGTAGGGACTGTCGTAGAAAGGGCTTAGCTCCGAAGGCCAGACCAGCTTTTGGACATAGAACCAGAGCAAGGAGGGCCAAGTGAAGAAAGTCATTCGAACCGGCACATCGGTAATAACTGAGCTCATGGTTCCGAGCACCCGCATCCGCAACCCGATGTACGCCACGCTCGCGGCCGCGAAAGGCAGGGCACTGAACATGGATACGCGCAACCTTTCAAACGGTCCCTGCCGAGGATGCGGGCTCCTGCTTACCGGCCACCACATCCATTGATAAGCAAAAATGATTATGGGAAAAATCAGTGCGACTTCTTTGGTAAACGTCGCTAGTGAATAGAGCACCAGCGAGGCGATGAACCAAAGCTTCTGGCCAGGACCTCCTCCTTTGAAGTGCAAATACGCGAGAAGGGAGGCGAGCATCAGGGCGGCCACTAGGGGGTCGGTCACCCCTGAGACCCAAACTACCGACTCCGTATGGATAGGGTGGAGCCCGAACAATGCTGCCGCCACAGCCGCAACCAACCGGTCGCCGATCAGATTTACCCCTAACCAGTAGACTTCCAGTGTAACGAGAAGATGCATGAGCACCGACGTCAGGTGCCAGCCTGGCGGCTGGAGCCCGAACAGCGCGTGATTTAACCTGAGCCAGACCAAAAACAAGGGCCGATAATAGTTGGAAGAGGACCCGGCGCGGAAGCTCCAAACATCGGAGGTAAAGTATTGCGCGAAATAATGCCAGGAAAGAATGGAGGGGTTGTGGAGGATCTGCAACCGGTCGTCGTAAACGAAATCAAAGCCTAGTGAGTCGGCAAAAACGAGAAAGGTGACGGCTACGATCAGGCCGGGAACAAGCCGTTCCAGCGTAGGATCTCGGGGTGCCGGGATTCGTGTTGTTCCCATCCGCTTCTCCAGCCGGGCACTTGCCCTCAGCCCGGTCTTTCTCTTGCTCCGAGTGGCTTACGTTCCAGACTTTGATTCCCGCATACGATCGGTGTCATCTTTGGGGGATCGCACCGCCGCGAAGCCTGCCACTTGCGTGGGATTATACAACTCAGCATCTCCCCGCGCCACTCTGGTGCGGGCCGTTCGAGTCGAGTTTTCATCGATCATGACCACCACCTTCTGACACGCGCACGAAAGTGGGAGGAGCCTGAGGTCGTTATAGCAAACCCGTCAGTTTCTTCACCTCACCCCGCCTGACGACTAAAATCGCGGACGATGGCGAACCCTGACGCGGTACAGCGACGGGAGGCTTGCATGGCGTGGGCTCTGCGACAGCCTCCCGCCTCGCCATTGCTGCGGGCCTTGGTGAAATTCAAGTGTCTACGAGCTATACGCCCTCAGTGCCTCAGCGCCTGCGAAGCACAGTTCGGAGCTACACCGTTGGGCCGCAGTCAACAGGCGGAGTTGTCCCGCCAATCCGCCGGGTGCCTCTTACGGGATCTCGCCAGAATAATCACCCGCAATTTGATGAGAATTTATCTTGACAACAATGGGATTATACGTTGTTGAAACAATCACGGTGCGTGCAATCGAGCCCGCTGGGCCAGACTCGACAAAGGACATGATGTCGGAGTCAAAACCAGCCCCCAATCCTGAGAACTTACTGAAAACAAACGACCGCGAAGGCCGTTTTCGCCCGCTGAACCAGAGAACATTTTGAAAAAAAGCCACTTAGCTAAAACCATGGAAACGACAGAAGGGTATGACAATAAGGCCCTCCCTGGATGGCCCGAACCCTCGCACCAGCCTCGACGCAGGGTCGGCGCCGCCTGAGTCAATCCCGCCCTGGGGCGGTTTGAATTCGCCGCTGACGCGTGGCCGATTCGGCCTGCTGGCTTGACGCTTGCGAGTTCCGAAAATTCTGACGCTGAAAAACGACGACTAACGGGTTTTCAGAGGGCGGAATCGGCGAATAGTGAATACTTCTGTACGTACCCAACGAGTGGCCACTGATTTGCCCATCAAATGACGTTGCGGCAGAGCAGTGGGCAAAATGACCCACTTCAAGTAAGCAGGAGGGCTTTGATCAATGGATTCCTACGAGGGAAAGAAACAGTTGGCGAGGAAGAAACTGGCGCAAGCCGAAATCGCCATGGACAGCCTCCTGCATTCCAGCGACTACGATCCCCACCGGTGTGAGCAACTTCTGCAAGATATCAATTCCGCCCGCCGGGAGCTCCTCGACGTCTTGTCGTGCCTTTGGCCGGAGCCGGGGGAGTTCGACGAGTTGGGGAGTTGCGGAGGCGCTGACCCTACGAACCCTATTCCGGATGCCACACTTCATTTATAATCCCCACCGGACCTCACTGAGCGATGGCACGACAACTGCTTGTGGGCTAGAGTAGTCCGACCGGGGAGACAAGGGTGTATTCACCGAAGGCCGAGCCTGCAGAACCGGCAAGCGATAACGGGCTTCTCCATGCTCCGCCAAATAATCGGGCTTGGAACATTGCGCTGGGGCTGGTGCTCGCGGCGATTTTCCTGGCTTACGCAAACACCCTGGGTTTTCAGTTCGTTCACGACGACCGCTTCCAGATTTTGCAGAACACCTGGCTGCGTTCATGGGCCTACCTGTCTCGTTACTTCACCGCCGATGTCTGGGCGTTTGAGCATCCGGTTTTTCGCGGCACCTTCTATCGCCCCATTTTCCTGCTGTGGTTTCGGTTGCAGTATTTGATCTTCGGGTTGCGGCCGTGGGGTTGGCACCTCTGCACCATCCTGTGTCACATGGGAGTTTCCCTGCTTGTGTACTACACCGCCGCACGCCTGCTGCGCGATCGTCTGGCCGCCATCTTCACCGCCGTGATTTTCGGCTTGCATCCCACCCACGCCGATGCGGTGGCCTGGGTCTCCGGCGTCACCGAGCCGCTGTTTGCCCTGTCGTTGTTTGCTTCTTATTTGTGTTATCTCAAAAAGCGTGCCGAGCCGCAGCGGGCCACAGCTTACCTGGTTGCTTCGCTGGTGTTCTATGCGCTCGCCTGCCTTTCCAAAGAAACTGCGGTCATTCTCCCGTTCGTCATCTTTGCCTGCGAGATCGTTTGGAATGAACGGGTAATGCCGGCGTGGTGGCGCACGTGGCTGGCTAGGGGGCTCGACTCCGGCAAGGTCGTTGCGCCGTATCTGGCGCTCTTCGCTGCCTACATGGTAGCAAGGATTTTTGCCTTGAAGGGGTTTCAGAACACCAAAGAGCCACACTCCTATCTGAGCATGTTCCTGACGTGGCCTTCGGTCCTGTGGTTCTACATTCAACACCTGCTGTGGCCCGCCCACCTCAGCCCCTTCTATTCGCGGGTGTTTTATCCGCGAGTGGATGTGCGGCATGTTCTCCTGCCCGCGATACCCGTAGTGGCGGCCGGAGTCGGACTTGGGCTCTGGGCCAAGCGCTCCGCTGAGGCGCGGATTGCCATCATTTGGTTGGTTGTCCCGATTTTGCCGGTCCTCGATCTGCGGGCATTTATCGAGGGACACCTCGTCCATGACCGTTACTTGTACCTGCCTTCGTTCGGCTTCGCCATGCTGGTGGCCTTGGGGTTGCGGCGGTTGCGCTGGGGATCGGCGATGCCCTTGCGGCAGTTCGTGCTGCAGGGCGCGCTAGTGGGCGTTATCGCCTTGGCTATGGGCTTCGGTGTGGTGCGGGCCACGGCGTGCTATGCCAACGAGGCAAAATTCTTCACTTACGTCACCTCGATGTCGCCCGAAGGGCATAGTTCCAAGATGGACTTGGCGGGAATTCTGGGACAGCAGGGGCACTTTGCGGAGGCCATTCGCCTGTATCAAGAGATTTTGCCCAGCCAACCAGACAATTGGGACGTCAACTACAATCTGGGATATGCCTATTATCTGACCGGCAAACTCACCGAAGCGGACCGCTACCTGACCCGGGCAACCCAGATTGATGCCAGCCGGCCGGATGGCTTTTTCTTTTTGGGCTTGACTGAATTGAAACTGGGCGATATCAATACTGCCGCCGCGGATGTCCAGCGTGCGGTCATCATTCGGCCCGATGCCGACAATTACCATTTCGCGCTGGGCGTTATCTTCCGGCTCCAAGGAAACCTGGCGGGGGCCTTGTCGGAATTTCACCAGGAGATGGAGTTGAACCCCGCGAACACCTCCGCTCGGGCGCAAGCGCGAGAGATCGAGGCCGCTGCGGCGGGGCAGAGCCGCACGCCAGCGGTGGCGCCCTCGCCGAGTTCGCACTAAAGGGTGAGGGCGCATCAATGGCCGCTTCTGGTGCGAAGCTGCGACCACGAGGTTGGCGGCGCACGTTGACAATATTTGTCTGCGGCTAAGACAGAAAACGACATTAAGGGACCGACACGAGAGCCGACCAGGGACCTCTGGTCCCGGGATTCACCAAACCTATTCATAACAAAAAGCATTGAAATTTAATGATTTGGCCGAATTCCTGCCGCTTGGTGACGAAGTTGCACTGTGACGACGTGAGGGTGGCCGTTAATTCCCCGGGAAACCAGCAACTGCCGAGGAGATTTGCATGAGCAGGAATTCAAGAGGCTTTTCTCTTATTGAATTATTGATCGTTGTCGCCATTATTCTGATTATCGCCGCCATCGCGATTCCCAACTTCATGCGATCGAAGATTTCTGCGAATCAGGCGTCGGCCGTGGCCTCTCTGCGCACCTTTGACACGGCGGAGATCAGCTACGCTTCCACTTACTCCACCGGCTACACGTTTGACATCTCTTACCTTGCTCCGCCCCTCCCTGGCGCGGGAGCAACTTCGACAGCCGCAGGGCTGATCGACAGCGTGCTGGCTTCGGGAATCAAGAGCGGCTACACCTTCGTTTACTCGCCTGGGCCGGTCGATACCGCGGGACGCATCGATGCTTACGGGATCGACGCCATCCCCATCAGTAGTGCTACCGGAACAAACTACTATTTCACTGACCAATCGGGAGTGATCCGCCAGAATGCAACCACCACTGCCGGCAGCACTGACTCGCCGCTGGCAGGTTGACGCTCACGAGACACGATCATGAGTGCAATGGCCCTCAATCCGTCTACCGGTCGCCACCAAATTCTGATGGTAATTTGTCCGTTAGTGCGCCGATCGAAGGCGGTTGGTGGACCTCCGTCGCAAAACAACCGTGCGGTTTTTTGTCGCATCGCCGGACAAGAAATGGCATGTCTTGCCACCCCGCAAGCGGGCACGGCTGGGTTTCGGTCCGGGATTTGTTCGTAACAGCGAGAAAATGAAGGTGAACGATTTCGGCAAGAGCAAGTTGGATGGGTCGTAATTTGGAACGACAGTTGCCTAATCCCAAGTCAAGTATCACCTGGAGGCAACCGAGTGATACGCCAAACTACAGGAGGATTGAATGACTAAGAGTTCGAAAGGTTTTTCGTTGATTGAGTTGTTGATCGTGGTTGCGATCATTCTAATTATCGCGGCCATCGCCATCCCGAACCTGCTGCGTTCGCGGATTGCTGCCAACCAGGCCTCAGCCGTGGGTTCGTTGCGTACGTTGAACACGGCGGAGATTACCTATTCTTCCACCTACAACGTGGGATTCACCTTCACGATGGCTTACCTTGCCCCCCCGACCACGGCGGGCGCCAACCCCACTTCGACGGCTGCCGGCTTGATTGACAGCGTGCTGTCCGCCGGCTCGAAGAGCGGCTACAGCTTCACCTATTCACCGGGCGCGAGCGATTCCACCGGCCGTATCAACACCTATCAGATCAACGCCAACCCCATCACCAGCTCCACGGGAACGAACTACTACTACACCGATCAGTCGGGCGTAATTCGTCAGAACTCGACGACCACGGCTGAATCCACCGATTCGCCGCTCGCTGGCTAATCGTTGCCGATGCAGATGGGTTTATTTAATGAGGGGAGCCGGCTTGGCTCCCCTCTTTTTGTTTTTGCGCCCGTGGCGCATACCGAGGCCCTACCACTGCGACGTATTTTGTCGCCCCGACTCGACAAAAAGCGGCACCCTCTCACTTCTCACTTGACGGCAGAATGCCCCACTGGATGTTCCCTCTTGTAATTGATTGAAACAAAAGGCTTATTTTGTTCCAGTTGGTTTGGCTTGACGGATCGCTTGGAATCGAACTTGCACTACGACATCGCGAGGATTGCCTGGATATATCCATGTAGTCGCCAATAGACTGCCAGAGGAGGATTGAATGACTAAGAGTTCGAAAGGTTTTTCGTTGATTGAGTTGTTGATCGTGGTTGCGATCATTCTAATTATCGCGGCCATCGCCATCCCGAACCTGCTGCGTTCGCGGATTGCTGCCAACCAGGCCTCAGCCGTGGGTTCGTTGCGTACGTTGAACACGGCGGAGATTACCTATTCTTCCACCTACAACGTGGGATTCACCTTCACGATGGCTTACCTTGCCCCCCCGACCACGGCGGGCGCCAACCCCACTTCGACGGCTGCCGGCTTGATTGACAGCGTGCTGTCCGCCGGCTCGAAGAGCGGCTACAGCTTCACCTATTCACCGGGCGCGAGCGATTCCACCGGTCGTATCAACACCTATCAGATCAACGCCAACCCCATCACCAGCTCCACGGGAACGAACTACTACTACACCGATCAGTCGGGCGTAATTCGTCAGAACTCGACGACCACGGCTGAATCCACCGATTCGCCGCTCGCTGGCTAATCGTTGCCGATGCAGATGGGACTATTCAAAGAGGGGAGTCGCATGACTCCCCTTTTTTTTGCGGTCTGAAGGGTGAATTTCGATATAGTTTCGATGGTCAGGATCGCCGATGAACGAAAATGAGTCGGGACCTTCGACGCCGGCAAGCAGCGCCGGAGACACCTCCGCACGCTTAGCGCACTGGTGGGCGACGGGCATCTGCGCTTTGACCTTCCTTACCTACCTTGGAACCCTGCGGTTTCAGTTTGTACACGATGATCGTGGCCAGATCGTCGGGAATCCCGCCGTACATTCCTGGCAGGCCGTTCCGGGTTACTTCACTGCGCATGTCTGGGCGGCGATTGCCCCCACAAGCTTTCAGGGAAACGACTATCGTCCTCTCTTTTTGCTGTGGTTGAGAATCAATGACGCGATTTTCGGCGCCCACGCCGCCGGATGGCATTTCACCACGGTGGCTGC
This sequence comes from uncultured Acidobacteriota bacterium, assembly GCA_963719115.1. Taxonomy (GTDB): domain Bacteria; phylum Acidobacteriota; class Terriglobia; order UBA7540; family UBA7540; genus Bog-366. Next base: position 247,012 of record CAVRBF010000082.1, read on the forward strand.
TCATGTCGCCGCTACCTATTGTGTAATTCTCCTCGCGCATCGGGTGTTCCGCGAGTGGACTTCCGCCCTATTCAGCGGCGTCATCTTTGGTCTGCATCCGGTGCACATTGAGGGCGTCGCGTGGATCTCCGGGGTGCCGGAGCCTTTGCTGGCAGCGCTGTTGATTCCGGCTTACTTGTGTTGGTTGCGGGCTCGCGAGGCGCCCGACAATCGCGGCGGGTGGCTCACGGCATCGCTCGGCTTTTACACGTTGGCCCTGTTGACCAAGGAAACCGCCGTCGTGTTCGTGCTGATTCTGATCGCTTCCGATGGGCTTGGTTTCCCGGACTTGGTTCAATCGCCCCGACCGCGGGGAATGGCCGCGGTACTTCTCCGCTTGAAGTGGCTGGCTCCCTATCTTCTGCTTACGGCCGCATACGTGGCTGCGCGCACGGTGGCTCTCCGCGGATTTTCGCACCCAGCCGCGCAAATTGGTTGGCTTACTGTCGTGTTGACCTGGCCTTCGCTGCTGCTTTTCTATCTCAAACTGCTCGTGTGGCCCGTGGGTCTCAGTCCCTTTTACGGATTGCAATTCGTGACGCACCCGACGATGCGGAATACCTTCCTGCCGGTAATTCTGTTGCTCCTGTGCGGTGCAGCAATTGGGAAATGGGCCGCCCGGAGGCGCGCGGTCGCGCTGGCAATCCCCTGGCTGATCTTCCCGGTCCTGCCCGTGTTGGCGGTTCAGGTCTTCGGCAACGGGAACTTTGCCCACAACCGCTACCTTTACCTGCCATCCGTTGGGTTTGCCATGCTGGCCGCCGCCGCGCTGCGCAGTCTCCCATGGGGAAAGCCGCTCTACGGTGCTCTTCCGCGCTCACAGGTGGTGATATGCCTGGTGTTGGCCTTCTTCATCCTCGCCGTACAGGTGGAAGACCGCTGTTACGCCAATGACGCGGCATTCTATTCATACGCTTACGCCCGGATGGACCACCATGACCCCATCATCGGCATGGACTACGCCAATACGCTGGCGGAGCAGGGACAATTTGACCGCGCGGCGGAGATCTACCGGGAACTGATCCAGGCCCATCCGGAAATGTGGGACGCTTGCTTCAATCTGGGCTACATGTATTATCAGGCGGGCCGGACGGCGGAGGCCGTGCCCTATCTGGCGCGCGCCGCGGGCGCCGACCCTCCGCGTGCTGCGCCATTCCTCTACCTGGGCCTCGCCCAATTCAAGTTGAATCAGGTGGATACGGCGGAAGCGTGCTTGCGCCGTGCCGTCGCCCTTGCTCCCACTGCGCCCAATTACCACTTCGCCCTGGGAATGGTGCTGCAAGTCAGGGGAAAGTTGGCCGAGGCAGAGGAGGCGTTCCGGCAGGAACTCGCACTTAATCCCGGGAACCAAGCCGCTGCCCAGCAAGCCGCGGAAACTCAACAGCGGCTGGAACCGAGGCGGTGAGGCGGAATGAAGGTTGCGCGCCGGACCATCACGCGACGACGTGCTCTAACCGCCCAGGAAAGCTCACCGGCGGGCCTTGCGGTTCGGTATAATGAGGGCGCACAGGCGGCGGAAGCCTTGTGGCAGAGGGGCGGGATCACCCAAACCGATCGTGGATACTAAGCTATGCCGGCCATTGAGATCGCGGGGCTGACCAAGGAATACCGCACCGGTTTCTGGAAGACGGGGACCAAGCGCGCCTTGAACGCGTTGAATCTCCACGTCGAAACGGGTGAGGTGTTCGGCCTGCTGGGTCCCAACGGGGCAGGCAAGACCACCACTCTCAAGCTGCTCTTTCGCCTGATCTTTCCTACCTCCGGTACGGCGCGCATTCTGGGCAGGGAGCTTAACGACACTTCCATGCACCAGCGTGTGGGCTATCTTCCCGAGCAGCCTTACTTTTACGATCACCTTTCGCCGGAGGAGTTGCTGAGCTACACTGGCAGGCTCTTTGGCCTGAGGAAAGACGGCTTGCGCCGGCGGGTGAACCAACTGCTGGAACAGGTGGGCTTGCATGCGTCTCGCCACACCCCGCTTCGGCACTTTTCCAAGGGCATGGTGCAGCGCGCGGGCATTGCCCAAGCGCTGATCAATGATCCTGAGGTTATTTTCCTCGACGAACCGATGACCGGCCTTGACCCCATCGGCCGACGCGAGGTCCGTGACCTGGTGCTGCGTCTGCGCGAAGCCAAGAAGACCGTATTCTTCTCCACGCACATTTTGTCCGATGCGGAAACGCTTTGCGATCGGGTTGCCATTCTGAATCGCGGCCAGCTCCAAGGCTGCGGAGAGCTGCATGAGATCCTGAGATTGGGTGCGGCGATGACCGAAGTGACCCTGGAGAACCCGCCGGCGAGCGTTTTGGAAGACGTGCGACCTCTTGCCGCTTCCGTGGTCCGCACCGGCGACCGCGTGCGACTGGAAATCGGCGACGAAAACAACATTGAGAAAGTGCTGGCCATCGCCTTGCGAAACCGGGTGAAGGTGGCCTCGCTGAATCCGGTGAAAATGTCGCTGGAAGACTACTTTATGGCCAAAGTGTCGGCGGCCACGGAACCGTCCGAAGTCCGAGGTCCGAAGTCCGAAGTCCGAGACTAAGGACATGCTGCTGGACTTTGGACTCCCTGACTCGGTGAATGGATTAGGACGCTCCGCTGCTTCAGAGTTAGCGATTGGCCGTCGGACCCCGAACGCCGGACTTGATTTTATGGGACGCATAGCGACCATCGCGCTCGGTGCCTTTAAGGAATCCGTTCGTGAACGTGTGCTTTACAACCTGATCGTCTTTGCCTTTTTGATGATTGCTGCGGCGATCCTGTTGGGGAATATCTCCGTGGGGGTGGAGGAACTGGTCCTCATCAATCTGGGGCTGGGCGCTATTTCCATCTTCGGCTTGCTCATTGCCATTTTCATCGGGATTGGACTGGTTTCCAAGGAAATCGAACGGCGCACCCTTTACAACATTCTTTCCAAGCCGGTAACGCGCGCGGAATTTATCCTGGGAAAATACGCGGGTCTTCTGTTGACGTTGCTGGTCAACACCACCATCATGACGGCAGGATTTTACGTGGCGCTGGCAATTGAGAAGCGCGGCCTGGCGCTTCAGGATCTTTCGCTATTGGTCGCCATCTACTTTATTTTGCTGCAATTGGCCATCGTGGTGGGCATTGCGATCTTCTTCTCCTGCATCTCGACTTCGATTCTCTCGGCCGTCTTTACCTTCTGCCTCTTCGTTATCGGCAACTTCTCCAATGATATCCGCTGGTTCGGCCAGGAGAGCGGCAGTCCGATGCTCGAAAAGATTACGGCCGGCCTTTATTATCTGCTGCCCAATTTCAGCGATTTCAACGTCATCAACCAGGTGGCGCACGGGGTGAAGGTCCCCGGGCTACTCATGGCCGCGAACACCTGTTACGCTCTTCTCTACATCGCCATTCTGATTTCGGCGGCCATACTCATCTTTGAGGAGCGGGAGTTTAAGTGAAGACAGTCCGAAGTCCGGAGTCCGAAGTCCGAAGTTCCGGCGGAACCGGCGAGGGTACAACTCCGGCTTCGACCATGTCAACACGCCTTCGGCTTCTGACTTCGGACTTTGGACATCGGACTGTCTTTCTTGGAATTATCGTCGTCGGCCTTCTAAGCCTCTATCCTTTGCGCCGGAGCGTTGACCAGCAGCTTGACTCGATACAATCTCAGCACGAGGAACTGATCTTCCTGCCGTCGGAGGCGAGGTTTGCCGGCTTGAGTGGCAACTATTCAGGTCTTCTCGCCGGCATTTATTGGACGCGTGCTGTGCAGTACTACGGACGGCACCGGTTGGCCCACGCCAAGGAATTCTCACTGCTCGGCACCTTGCTGGATATTACGACAAGTCTTGATCCTCACTTGTTGATTGCCTACCGTTTTGGCTCGCTGTTTCTTGCCGGGAAGCCACCCGATGGTGCGGGTGATCCGCAGCGAGCGATTTACCTTCTGGAGCGCGGCATCGTGGCCAACCCGGATTATTGGCGTTTGTGGGAGGATTTGGGTTTTATCTATTATTGGGACATGAAGGATTACGCGCACGCTGCCGCGGCCTTCAAAACTGGTAGTGAGCGTCCCGGGGCACTGCCGTGGATGCGGGCGCTCGCCGCGTCGGTGGCGGCACAGGGGGGAGAGTTTCAGACTTCGCGCATCCTTTGGATGGAGATTGCCCGCTCGGCCGGAAACGACTCCATCCGCCACAGCGCCGATTTGCACCTGGCCGCCCTGGACACCCAGGAAACATTGCAACGGCTTGATGCGCTGCTTGCCCTCTACGCCCAGAGACAGGGCCATGCCGCACAATCGATGCAGGATCTGGTTGCGGCCGGACTTTTGCGGGGAATTCCGCTCGATCCGTCGGGTGAGCCATTTAGAGTGGGGGCCGACGGTCACTCGCAACTCGGCCCCAAAAGCCGGATCGACCTGACGTTGGTACAGTGAGGGAGAGCACTGATGGAAATCATTCGATTTGTTTTTTGGGAAGCCGTCAAGGTTCTGGCCCTGGTCATTCTGGGGCTGATGTCGAGCAAGGGGGTGGCGGCGCTTTCCCTACGAAAGGGTTGGCCCAAGCCCGTCCTCTACGTCCTGATCCTGGCGCTGGCGGGGGTGGGAGCTTGGGAAGTCGGCAATGACGTGGCGGCGGAGGTCTATCTTTGGAGTTGCAACGGCAATTTGAGCCACGGTGAATTGGACAAGGCCTACTCCAACTCTCTCCAGGCGGTTCATCTGCGGCCCAACAACTTGAGCTATTGGCGAGCGCTGGTGCAGACCAAGATTCGTTTGGGACAGCTTCAGTCCGCTCTGGATGACGAGGCGGCCGTGCGTGTACTCAGCAACGGCGACATGGATGAGGTCGACGAATACCAGTTCGCTTTGTGCCGGTACGCCCTGGGTGACAATGACAAGGTGGTGGCCGCCACGCTTCGCCTGATCAGGGAGAATCCCTCATATGCTGCCCCCTACGTGTTGGAGGGGCTTGCTTACCTCGCGGAAAAGAAATATCCCGAGGCGCAGCAGAGCTTCCTGGCCGTGCTGCAGATCTTTCCCAACAATCAAGCGGCTGTCGAGGGCCTGGCGCGCGCCTATTACCTGAACGGCGACCGCCAGCGGGCGCTGGAAGTGCTTGACCAAACGATTAAATTCCCATTTCCAGAATCGACGCGGCAGCGGTTCGAGGCCTTGAAAGGGCTCTATGACCAGTAGCCGGCCCTCTGGTCCACCTCCGATCGGCTTCATCCCGAGCGCCCCGAACGGCGTGGACACGCTCATTTCCGAGGAGAGACGGTAAATGATTCGCAGCGCGCCGCATGACGCCCCGCCGCGCTTCATCTTTAACGCCCGGCTGGAGGACCTGGTCGCTCTGGCCTTCTTTGTTTTCAACCTCATGGTGCGGTTGATCTTCCATGGATTCGACCTCCAGAACTACAGTCCGTCCGATGTGCTGATCATCATTCCTGCCTTGACGCTCCTGCTGGCCAAGGAGGTGGTCTATTACTTCATGGCCGGCAAGCATCGTGCTGCCGTGGACGAGGGGCCCATGGATTTTGCCCGTCCCTACTTTGAGATTCTTCGCGATTGGCTGCCGTTCCTTTTCATTCTACTGATGTACTACTCCCTGTGGGGTGACGCCACCTTGATGATGGTTACTCACGACCGCGACCAGGCCTTGATCGCCATCGATCAGCGGCTCTTTGGATTCCAAGCCAGCCTGGTGCTGCAACGGATCATCTCACCCCGGATGACGGCATGGATGACGTTTGCTTACTTCTTCCATGTCGTCAATATTCCGCTCGTGGGCTGCTTCATTTATGTCCGGCGCCAGCGGGCGCGTTTCCGTGAGATGATGAGCGGCCTTATGGTGGTCTCCTTCTTCGGGCTTCTGGGTTATTTGCTGGTGCCCGCCATCGGGCCTATGTATACGCTGCGAAATCAGTATACGATTCCACTGAGCCACTCCATCTGGATGTTCAATCGCGATGTGGATTTCATGGATTTCGCCCGCATTCGCCGTGACGTTTTTCCCAGTTTGCACGTGGCCATTTCGTTTGTCGTTTGGCTTTACGCCTATCGGAATTCCAAGCGGCTGTTTTGGCTTCTCTCGCCGTTCATCCTTAGCCTTTGGCTCTCGACGCTCTATCTTCGCTACCATTACCTGATCGACGTCGTGGCCGGATTGATTCTGGCGCCGCTCTCGTACCTTTTGGCGAACTGGCTGTTTCAGCGCTGGGGTGATATCCCGGTTTCTATTCCTGCAAGCTGGGCTGCCCGTCTGCCCTGGCTTTCGAGACCGTCTGTCCCGGGCGACCGTTCAAACGCGGAGGATGGGCGATGAATTCCTTGCCGGGCTGCGAAGCTTCACCTGAGCCGCCGCCAATCGCCAGTCACCCATCACCTAATCACCAATTAACATGGCTTCTCGCCCTGCTGCTCCTTCTTGCTGTTCTTCCCTACGTCAACACATTACAAAATGGATTTGTTTACGACGATAATAACGAAGTTCTGACGAATCCCTACATCCGCAGCTTTTCCCACGTGGGCGACATCTTCAGCACGCGAATCCTGGCGCACCTTGGCGCGCGTGGCGCGACGAATTATTATCGCCCCATCAGCATTCTGGGTTTCCTGATCTGCTACAAGCTGTTCGGGTTGCTTCCGTACGGTTTCCACCTTGCAAACATTGTCCTGCACGCGCTGATCGTGTGCCTGCTCTTCGGGCTATCACGCCGTCTCTTCCATGATGACTGGCTGGCGTTTGCCGCGGCGGCCATTTTTGCTCTGCATCCCATTCACACGGAATCGGTAGCCTGGGTTTCCGGCGTGACCGACCTCGATCTGGCGCTGTTCTACCTCTGTGCATTCTGGTTCTTCGTGGCCAGTGCGCGCCCGCAAGGTGGGCGCTCCGAATGGATGCAAGTGGGCATGGTGGTGAGTTTCATCCTTGCCCTGCTTTCCAAGGAGCAGGCGGTCACGCTGCCGCTGGCGGCCATGATCTATGAGCACCTCTACCGCGATGATCGGGCCGAGACGACGTGGCGGCAAAAGCTGGCGCGCTACGGATCGCTGTGGCTGCTGGTGCCGGTCTACGTACTCTTTCGCATTCGCTTTTTCGGCGCCTTCGCTCCGGTGCAATTGACGCGCAATGTGACCTGGTATCGAGCCATACTGTCCGCGGCGCCGCTGGCTGGCCAGTATTTGGGGAAGACCCTCTGGCCAGTTCACCTCATCGCCTATTACCCGTTTCACAAGAGCGTCACGCCGCTCGACCCGCGGGTGTTGGCAGGCGTCGCGGTGCTGGGACTGTGTGCGTTGCTGTTCGCGTTCCTTTGGAGACGGAACCAGCGCGTTTCGTTCGGTATGATCTGGTTCTTCCTCAACCTCGCGCCGGTATTGAATTCCCGTTGGCTGGGACCCAATGTCTTCGCGGAGAGATACCTTTACCTGCCTTCCGTAGGCTTCTGCTGGGTGGTGGCCTGGGGGATCGTCGAGGTGTGGAAGCGGTCCGCGACGTCCGCAAGCTTCTGGCGCTGGGCGTTTGCCACGTGTCTTTCCGTGCTCGCCTTGCTGGCGTACCTCCGCATTGTGATGCGCAACCGCGATTGGCGCGATGACGCCACGTATTACCAGGTTACACTGGCGGCGGTACCGGAAGCCGAAAGCCTGCGCATGAACCTGGGGGCGGTATACTGGAATCGTATGCAACCGACGCGGCTGAGCGTGAGTGGAAGCGGGCGTTGGCCGTCGCGCCGGACAGCGCTCCGCTGCTCAATGACCTTGGGCTGGTCGCCGCCGCGAAGGGACATAACGAGGAAGCGATCGACTATTTTCAGCGGGCCATGCGGTCGCGCCCGAATAACACCGACGCGCATCTGA
>CAVRBF010000083.1:0-256784 GCA_963719115.1 uncultured Acidobacteriota bacterium
CGCGACCGCAATCTCCCTATCCTCCGCTCTGCCGCGGCCACGCTGGCAGTGCTGCTCGCGCTTTCCTGGGGCTTTCCCGCCTTCTGCGGCGAGATTCACGATGCGGCTCGGGATGGCGACGTGGCGAAGGTCCAGGAGTTGCTCAAGGACCATACTGATTTGGTTTTCAGCAAAGACGCCAACGGAGAGACGCCGTTGCACCTGGCGGCGGCCAAGGGCTTCGAGGATGTGGCACGGTTGCTGCTGGCGCACGAGGCCAAGGTCAATGCTCCGGATAACGACGGCAGGTCCCCACTGCATCTGGCGGCGCAGGGGGGCCACCAGGACGTGCTGGAACTGCTGCTGTCCAGCAAGGCCGAGGTGAATGCCAAGGACAACAAGGGGTGGACGCCTTTGCACTTTGCGGCGTCCCTGGGCCGTAAGGACGTGGCGGGATTGCTGCTGGCTGACGGGGCTGAGGTCAATGCTGCAGATGCCTCCGGCGATACGCCCTTGCACCTTGCGGCGTTGCAGGGTCATGCGGACGTGGCCGAATCGCTGCTGGCTGAGCGGGCCGAGGTCAATGCCAGGGACAATGAAGGATGGACTCCCTTGCACGGGGCGGCGCAGAGGGGCTACATGGACGTGGCACGCTGCTGCTGGCCCACAAGGCCAAGGTCAATGCCAAAGACGACGCCGGCGAGACGGCCCTGTATTTTGCGGAAAAATACGGCCACAAGGATGTGGCGGAATTGCTGCGCCAGCACGGCGGCCACGAATGAGTCCTCCCGATGCCGCATGACCGGACAGCCGTCCGTGCATCACGCCCAAGGCGGGCAGCGATCGGTATGGAACCCAACCACAATCCCTCGGTCCAGAAGGCGGATACAGAGGGGGCAGGAAACAGACACTTCGTTTGCCATTTTTCGGGCAGCGGCGCACGCCGATGATTGCTTTGTTGCGGGCCGGAATGTCTTATCGTCCATCTGAACATTCGGGCCAGCCGCGGCCCATCCCCACCCTGCTGGCAGACGTTCCCTCCGTCCACATTCACCCGGCCCAGTAGTCCGCTTCCCGATGCGGCAGGTTCAGAGACAAAATGCCAGTGCGGCGAACATGACCCCTGTCTTTCGAGGTGTGGACTGGCGGTGGCAAGGGGGGATGCAGACCGTGCGCCTGCAAGATAAACTCGGGGGCTCTCGGTCATCGTTAATAAGGGTGAGAAAGCCCGCGGCGGGTGAAGAATGAAGAGCAACCGGATGGTCGTGATCTTGCGCGCGAATCGGTAGACGGATGATTCTCCGCAGGGCGCCGCATCGAGCAGTTCTGTGCAGGTGACCCCTCACCCGCCGGCCAAGGCCGTCGGCCTCTCCCCGCGGGAGAGGCTGTTGGTGTTGTTGGGCGCGCGATCGCGCGCCCGGCCGCGCACGGGCACGCCATGGCGTGCCCCTACGAGCCGGCGGAACGCCGGCCGCAAAACGCCACCGCGCACAGCCAGGTGTGGCTGTGCCACGGACGCTCGTTGATTGTTTTGCCGGGTCAAAGGCAGTCTTCTGCCTTTTGCTTTCCTGGCGTTGGCCGGGTGGTGATCGGACACGGTCTTGCCCAATTCGGCAACGGATTGGTGGCCCTGAGGCCGGTCCCCCCACGGCAGTCACGGGTTTTGCGGACGAAAATTCCCGAGGTATAATCAATCCGTCACCCAGGGTCGGGTCCCATCAAATCGTTACTGTGCCACGGAGACAAGGAGCATGTCATGCGCCGCCGTGTTTTCACTCTGTTTTGGTGTGTATTCCTGCTGTCTCCGCTGGCAATTGGCCAGAAAACTCACGCCCCGCTGACCGAGGGCGAAGTTATTCGGCTCCTACAGGCCGGTGTTCCACCGCAACATGTCGGCACGCTGGCTCAAGAATCGGGCATAACGTTTGACGTCACCCCAGCGGTGGAAAGCGATTTGCGCGACGCCGGAGCCGATACTGAGCTCATCGCGACGCTGCGCGAGGTCGCTGCCAGCCGTGCCGGGACGAAATCAACGAAGGATTCTCCCAAGACGTCTTCGCCGGGCGGGAACACAGGCACACTCCTGATTGCCGCCGACTCCGCCTGCAAGTTGCGTATCGACGGTGACGATGCCGGCGAACTTACACCCGATACTCCGAAGCGGGCTAAGGTTGCCTTCGGCCAGCATCTGGTTCGTGCCGTCAGTAGCGAAGATCCAACAATCTCAACTCAGTGGAGCGGGAGCATTGCGAATTCTGAGCAGATGCTCGTCCAACTTAACCTTGCCGATAAGATCGCTTTAGCCAAGGCGAGACGGGAGAAACCAGCCAGAGATTTTGTCGGAACTTGGATAGGGACAATGAGATCGCCGGGAGGTTATACCTTTCCTGTCACGATCCGTCTGAATGACCTTGCGCCTGGTGAACGATGCGGCGTTCTCCACCACCCACCGCCACTCGATGCAGACGGAAACTTAAAGTGCGTCAAGATGGAGGATAGGAGCTTGACGGTTTACCAGACCGTCACGCGGGGGCGCCAGAGGTGCCTCGACGGTCTCAGTGTGTTGACGCTCATCGACAACGACACGATGGAGCGCGTCTGGATAGACCCGGCGACGGGTGTGGGCCGCGATAAGGGCCTGCTCAAGCGCCAAAAGGAATGATACCGGGTCCGGTTTTCCAGCCTTCTCCAATCGCCGTTCGACGATCGCAGGGGACGCAAGCGCGGCTGGGGGGGGATTATCGACCCCGTGCGCACCGAGGCAAGCACGATTTCCAACGCAAGGATTCCAGATCACGAGCCGCGGAGGAGCGCTGAATAACGCGCACCTCCTCGCCACCCGCTCTACCATTGCAACTATCGGGCCGCGTGTTTCATCAAGTAGCTGAAAGGCAGGTGTGAACATGGAGACGGTGACCGGAGTTTTCACCTCGACGGAGAGCGCGGAGGGTGCGCGCCGCCGGCTTCAGGCCATTCTGAGCGGAGACAAAATCACTGTTCTTGTACCCGGCGATGCGGCGAAAATGCCGGAGTCCGTGCGATCAACTTCCGCCGAACAGCCGGGAATGGGCACCGCCATGGGTGGCGAAGCGGGCGCCGCGGTGGGCAGGGCGGAAGGCGTTGAAGTTGCCGCGTCGGCCACGGCTTCGATCCCGGGAGTCGGACCCGTGACGGCGCTCGGGATGCTGGGTGGAGCCTTGTTGGAGGTTTTGGGAGGGGCCAAAGCCGGTCAAGCTTTGGATGGAGGGTTGAGCGAGGGCCTCCCGCAGGACGAGTTCTTTGTCTATGAAGACGCTCTCCGCCGAGGGCGTAGCGTGCTCATGGCATTTTGCGACGATCACTCCACGGCTCCGTCGGTGCGCGAGTTCTTGCAGAAACAAGGGGCGGAAGCTGTCGATGCCGCGCGCGAGATGTGGTGGACCGGCCTGCGGAGCGCCGAGGAGGAACATTATTCCCAAGCGGGCGCGAAGTTTGACCGCGACGAGAAGTTCTACCGCATGGGATTTGAGGCCGCCCTGCATGCAAAACATCGCTGCCAGGAATACGATCAGATGTTGAGTGAGATGCAGGCCGACATCGAAGAGCTTCAGCAACGCTATCCGGGCGTTGCCGCCGAAGAACCCTTCCGGCGCGGCTTCGAACGAGGCCGCGACTATTATCAGGGACTCTGTAACCAAGCTGGGTAGCGCCAAGGAGCGCGTCTTCGGCGCTCCTTGGAGGCCTTTCCCCAAGTCCATGCGGTTTCATCTGTGCTTGCTCTGACCGCGATTGACGCTTCTGCTTGAAGAGCCCCACAGGAGGGCTCGAGATCGCGCACCTCCTCGCTACTTGCTGCGTCCGCCTCTGCGCCGCGGTTACGTCTGGGCTACCGGCTCGGCGCGCTGCAACCGGGGCCGCCCGGAACCATTCCCCGTCCCCACGTGCCACTCGTTGAATTCTCCCCCCCTGCCGGATGTGTTCCAGAATGTCCTCGATGATTTCGCTCTCGCTGAAGCGCATGGGTGCACCTCTTTCTGGCCGAGTGGAGAAAACGCTACCTGACACGCTTTTTCCTTACCGTTTTCCCTCACCGTTTTCCTCCCTTAACCCAATTTCGTCACGAGAGCGTCGAAAACACGGCTAAATCTATTGAAATCAGTTCAGGCTGTTGCCGAGTCTACACTACATTCGCGATCCAAACTGAGGCGGTCGGGCACGGCGATACCCAGTTGGTCCAGCAGTTGTTTCTGTTCGGCGTTGGGCGTCGTAACGCGTCGCAAGCGAATCTCCCGCCCGTCGGTGGTGGGCAGCACGATGTCGGCGCTGACCAGCGTGCTGAGCAAGGCCAGCGCCTTATTCGGTGAAAGGTTTGAGCCTTTGCGCCGCAGCAGGTGTTTTAGCGTGACCCACAGCGCATAGCCAAGAAACGTCACCAGAATATGAGCTTTGGTCCGCCGCTCCAGTTGATGGAAGATGGGCCGGATCGACAGCGGACTCTTCAACACCCGAAACGCCGCTTCCGCCTCGGTGAGTTGGATGTAGCTCTTCCACAATTCTTCCGGCTTTCCTGGCGGCAGGTTGCTGCGCAGCAGGTAGGCGCCCTCGCGCGCCTGTTGCCAGCTTTGCCGGCCCTCAATGGCTTGCCATGGCAGCGTCACGGTGCCGTCCTTCTCCGTCACCTGCACTTCGTATAGATCGGCGACTTGCGGGTGGCGAGCCTGAATTTTTCCCAAGCTGCGCTCGATTTTATGGCGATCTTTCAACTGCCCCGCCGCCACCCGTTTCGCCAGTGCCGTGAGGGCCTTTTCCATGCGGGTGGAAAACCGGCTGCGCATCGCCTGTTCTTTCGCCCGCCGCGCCTGCGAGCGACACAGGATGTAGATCTCCTCTCCCTGCGGCACCGATACCAGCTTCACCTCCACATCCGGCCGCACCCCCTCCCAACCCTCCGCCAACAATTCCTGCTCAAATTGCTTCAGCTTCGCCCGCGGCGTGCCCACCAGATACTGACCCCCGCGCCGCCGCAGCGCTTCCAGATTTTCTTCGCTCACGATGCCGCGGTCAAATACCCATACCCGGCGCGCCTTGCCATGCTTGCGCTCCACCATGCGCAGCACCGCTTCCACCGTGGTCACGTCGCTGCGATTGCCGTCGAAAGTTTCATAGCTGAGCGGGAAGCCCTCCGGGGTGACGATCAGGGCGATCACTACCTGCTTGCAGTCGGGCCGATGATCACGCGAGTAGCCCCGCTGCAGCATCGGGTTTTTCTCTGCCGCGCCCTCCACATAGCTGCTGGTCAAATCGTAAAGCAGCACGTCGAACTCCGCCGCGAACAACTCCCCATAGCGACGGGTCAGATGCTGCTCGAGCTTCGTCTTGTGCGGCAGCAGGCGGTCCAGACACCGGTACAAGCGCGTGTCGTTAACCTTGCCTTCCTCGATCCCCAGCAAGTCGTCCAGCGCCGTCCCCGGATACCAGCGCTCTTCAATCGCCAACTCACTGCCCGGCGCACAGAGGCGGTTGATCGCCAACAGCGCCGCGATCCGCGACCAAGGCACATCGGCATCCTGGTCGGGCCCATCCAGCAGCGCCTCCCAGAAGCGGTCCAACTCCAAACGCTTCCACAGTTCCAGCGCCAGGAAACTATCTCCAAACTGCCGCGCCCGCTCCAACCGCACCTTATCGAGCCGCACCCGCGCCACCGACCCATCTTCCTCGGGCGGGGCGACCTCGGCGGGAAATAACTTCAGTTGCTGGCTCTCGCCTTGGGCGTTGAAAACTTCTATCGTCTTCACCCAACGCGCTTGCGCCGAGCCATTCAGTTCGCCCAGGTAACACAGCGTGCGCTGGCGCGGCCCGTCCGGCGTCCGCACCGTTTCCACCAAAGACCAATAGGTATGATCCTTGCCATCCTTGTGCCGAACATTGGGGCGCAAAAACATCGGCGCGATGGTGCCACGCCGCACCCACCACCGCAAGAGGGTAGGTCTACACTACATCGACTTTCGTCAGCGGCAGGACTGAAAGCAAAACCCTTACCCCCTCACCGCGACACGAAAATCATCAAAACCGCCCCCACCGTGACGAAGTTGGGTTAATGCCAAGGGTTTTGCAGCCCATGGTAAACTGTCCCTAATTACTCTGTCTCAGCTGCGGGGTTCACTCCAGGCACCTCGTTTTCCGGTTTTCGGCCAGCGGCGCGAGCCGATGATCGCGTTGTCGCCGGCCGGAGTGTCTTATCGACCGTCTGAGCCACCGTTCAGGCCGCGCGCAATCGGGCGATCAACATTCGGGCCAGCCGCGGCCCACCTCCACCCTGCTGGCAGACGGTTCCTCCGTCCACGTTCACTCGGCCAAGTAGTACGCTTCCCGATGCGGCAGGTCAAGAGACAAAATGCCGGTGTGGCGAACATGACTTCTGTCCTTCGAGGCGTGGACTGGCGGTGGCAAGAGGCGATTCCGGCCGTGCGCCGGCGAGGTGCTCCCCGTACTCGATAATGAGGGAGAGAAAGCCAGTGAAAAGTGAAGAGCAAGGGGATCGGGGCCGGCGCGGGCGTCATCTTACGCGCGAATCGGAAGAGGCATGATTCTCCGTAAGTCGCCGCATCGAGCAGTCCTATGCAAGTGACCCCTCACCCGCCCCGACGGGTCGCGGTCGGCCTCTCCCCCCAGAGAGGCTGTTGATGATGTTGGGCGCGCGATCGCGCGCCCGGCCCTGTACGGGCACGCCATGGCGTGCCCCTACCGCGCCGGCGGGATGCCGACGCGACGTACCATGGCCATCCTGGCCATGCCCCGGCACGGGCAAGATGCCCGAGGTACAATCTCGCCCGGCCCCCTCGCAGTGCCCCCCGACACTCCCCGATGAAGAGGGGGCGGGCCGATTTCAAATCGCAGATTCAAGATTCGCCGCCAGTTCGCAGAGGCTTGCCTGACGAAGAGGAGACTGAAATTGATCCTGTGAATCCTGCCCATCCATGTCCGGCAGCGTTGAAGGGCTATTCCCGACGAGGAGGGCGCGAGAGCCAGTCCGGATCGCGGATTCAGAATCCCGGTTTCGGGGCAACGAGGAGAGGGGAGAAAGGCCGGCTCAGCGTACCAGGTTGGCGTAGAGGCGAGAGGCGACTAGGGAGAGGATCAGGGTGGCGGCCAGCAGGACGGCAGAATCCCAGCCAGGCCGAAGACTTCCCCCGCCTTGACCGACAGGCACAGTTGGTCCACGGCGGTCAGGTCGCCAAAGGTTCGGGTCAATTCCTCGGTGGTCAAAATATCCATAACCGCGTCCGGTCCTTAGCCCTCTGTCGCGCCTGGTAGTGGAATAACCACAGTGCTCATGCCCCGCCGTTCCATTGCCGGATTTCATCGGCCAGTCCGTCGGGCGCGTCGTTGGGAGTCAGATCGCGGAAGTTCCGAAATCGATGGAAGGTGATGAAGTTGGCGTTGTGAAAGGAATTCGCGTCTCCCAGCCCGTCGTCGTATGCGGTGCGCGACAACGCGATCATGTCGGCGCCGTCGAATTGAAAGTTGACGTACTGAAACGCGTGGAACTTCACTTCGGGATGATGCAGCACCACGGTGCGAATCGTCCAGTGGTACAGATCGGGTGAGGAGATCATCGCCAGCGTGTTGCGCGTCTTCGCCGGTCCGAAACCGAGATGTCGATTCGGCACCCAGTTGCTCAGGCTCCAGTAGAGCTTGCTGGCGGCATCATAGCGGACGATGAACTTCTTGCAGCCGCCGGGAAAGTTGACGAAGTCCTTCAGCGGATCGAAGCCCAAAATCTTCCCGTCATCGCTCGGGTGGGCAATCAAGGCCTTCTCCTGCGGGTCGGGATCGTCCACGCGGTACATGGGGACCGGCGATCCATCGGGACCTGTCGTGATCGTGCCTTCGACGAGACCTTTGAAGGTTCCTTGCAGGAACGTTGGGTTCGAGACGATGGGAGTGGAGTACGTCCAAGCGGAATCATTCAGCAGATCGGCTTTAAGCGGAGCCGACATCACGAAGAAGCGGAAAGAAGTGGCCCATCCGTGCGGGCCGAGAATGTCGAAGACCGATCCAAACCACAGCCGGCCGCGGCAAATGGTGATGTTGCCGGCGTTTGTCTGCGCGGGAATATCGGGCCGCAGCAGGCCGTTCCCAGGACCTGTCGCGGTGGTCCACGTCTTGCCCCAATCCGACGATCGGCGAATGATGATCCGGCTCTCCTGCCCGGAGTTCGTTGACCCGAGCAGGTAAAGCGCCTTGCGATGCACAAACAGCGTGGACCAGAACGCCGGTTGCAATTTGGGTAGCGCTTCCCACGTCTGGCCGCGGTCGTGAGAGGTGAAGACGCGCGTCACGCCGCTGGTGCGCTCGCTCGAGCCATGACCGAATTCATCGCAGGTTGCGCAATACCGGCCATCGGGAAGGATCACGAGGCTGGGAGAAGAAAGATAGATGCCGGTGCTGGCGGGGGAGTGAGACACCACCACGCCGGGGACTTGGGAGAAATCCTCACCCTCGGCGGGGAAAAGGGAAGCGCCGAGGAGTCTTCCCTGACTTATCAGTCCTCCTCCCAGAGCGGCAACTTGCAAGAACCTCCGACGACCACATTCCATTCCATCCCCCTCTGCTCGTTTCCCAGCGGCGTTGTGCTAAACTTTCGCGGAAGCCAAAGCTCCGACCGGTAACCACGGTGTCAGCATTCTACAACTGTTTCAGCCGGCAGCGAATTTCTGCCTCCTCATGTCCCACGGAATTTCGCGGAACTTGCGCCGCACAAGCATCGTATGGATTGAATGTGGGGTTAGTATCACGCCAAGGAGTGTAAATATGCTGACGGGCAACCGCCTGCGGATTCCGTTGATTGCCGCCATCGCGGCGTTTGGCTTGCATCTGGTGGGTAACCCGCATTATGGATATTTCCGCGATGAACTCTACCTCATCATTTGTGGGCGTCATCCGGCGTGGGGCTACGTCGATCAGCCCCCGGTGACGCCGCTGCTTTCCGCCGCGACGCAGGTGTTCGGTCACTCTCTTTTACTCCTGCGTGCCGTACCCGCCTTTTTTGCCGCTGCGGCGGTGTACGTTACGTGCTTGCTGGCGGAAGAAATGGGCGGCGGAGTGTTCTCCCAGGTTGTCGGCGCGCTCGTGGTCTTCTTCGCTCCCGTCCTGATGAATTTTGGGATGAAGGTATCTCCTGATGCTCCCGGTCTCTGGCTTTGGCCGCTGGCGGCGCTGTACATACTGAGGATCGCCAAGGGCGCCGACCCTCGCTGGTGGTTGGCCGTGGGCATTACCGTTGGCGCGTGTCTCGAGAGCAAATACAGCGTGGTGTTCTTCTTTGCTGCCTTGCTGCTGGGATTGCTGCTCGCACCGGAACGCCGGATTCTCCTCACGCGCTGGTTTGTACTGGGCTGTGCCGTCAGCGGTCTCATCGCCTTGCCGAATTTCCTGTGGCAGGCGCATTACGGGTTTCCGATGTGGCAAATGTTGCGTAACGCCACGCACGGCAAGAACATCATCGTCGGGCCGATGCAATACGTGTTCCAGCAACTTCTGATCACGAACGTGTTCCTCTCAGCGGTGTGGTTGGTTGGATTGGGCTGGCTCCTTTGGAACGCGCGTCTGCGCTTTCTCGCTTACGCCTACGTCATCTTGATCGGCTTCATGATCGTGCTGCACGGAAAGCACTACTATCCTGCCGACGTCTACCCGTACCTCATGGCAGCGGGGGGCGTGGCGATTGAAACCTGGACGCGCGAACGGCGGACTCTCCGGCCGGCAATCGTCGCGGGGGTAATCGGACTGGGCCTCATATTCGTTCCGTTTGCCCTGCCGATTCTACCGGAACAGCCGATGGTCTCATACCAGAATTGGCTTTTCGCAACGCTGCACATCTCGCGCCAGAGCGTCGCCACTGAGCACGCCCGCCGGTCCACGCTTCCGGAGGATTGGGCGGACATGCACGGCTGGCCGGAATTGGCTGCGACGGTGGCGAACGTTTATCAGTCCTTGCCTCCGGAGGAGCGCGCGCAGGCGGCCATTGTGGCGGGGAATTACGGTGAAGCCGCCGCGATCGACTTCTTCGGACGCCGCGACGGCCTGCCGCCCGCTTTGAGCCGTCACAATCAGTACTTCCTTTGGGGAACTCACGGATACAGCGGCAATGTGATTATTGATGTCGGTGGCGACTGCGGCGCACGTGAGCACTTGTTCGCGAGTGCGGAGCGCGCGGCCACTTTCACAGCCCCGTGGGTCATCTCTTTTGAGGAGAACCAGCCCATCATGGTTTGCCGGGGCATCCGGGAACCGCTGGCGCAACTGTGGCCGTCACTCAAGGCCTATCGATAAGCCGATGATCTCAGTCCCAGCCGTGGCCGGCGAGACCGGAGGCGGGAAGACGCAACATAGATCGGCGAGTGCTTCCCTGGATCACGATTTGGTTGTCGCCGACGTTGATGTCGCGCACGCCGCCAAAATCTTCGGGCACCTGCGCGAGGAAGCTGATGTAATTCACCGTGAACTTGCCTTTTGCCGGCACGGTGGAAAATGTGGGGGTGTCAAACAACGGGGCCGTCGCGAATGCCTCCCGGCGTGTCACCGGCCAAGGCGTTGAGCCGAATTCAAGCCCGCGCGTCTGCTCGCGGCCGTTCCACGGCGCTGAGGACCGGGACTTGTTCTCTTCCCAAATCGCCACCCAGGGAAAATCGCTGTGACGGAAGCAATAGCCCACCAGCAGGCGGTTTGGCTGATTGATTGCCGCGACGTATTGCACTTTGCGGCGAGGATTCAGCAAGACGGTCACAAGGAATCCCCGTCCCTCGCGCGCGAATGGGCGAGTGAGATCGATGCTCCCCTTGTCCTGAGCCGGCGCAAACGGCCAGTGAAAGTTGCGGCCGGAGGCGAGTAGTTCGTTGCCCCCATAGCCGCCGGCGTGGGTTCGTCCTCGCGTGGCGGGAATGGCGATGCGGCTGGTGTCGTTCCCCAGAAATGGCGGACCGAGTGTGACGTGCTGGGTCCAGTGGAAGAAGTGGTCGGCCTTATTCTCGTTGGTAACGGTTTCTTGAAAATACGCCACGGCCTCGCCATTTCGCAGGCGGAGTTCGCGGCTGAACTGCAGGCCTGCGACGGGAAGGCGTGCTGCGAGCGTCAGGCTCACCTCCTTCGCAGTTGCCAGCAACCTGGTCTTTTGCCACTTTGCGGATGGTGCTTCCCCGTGCGTGGAGAGTCCCTGGGCGGCTTCTTCCTCCGACGGTGGGCCGAAGTAATCCAGGCAGATGTTGTGACCGCTGATCCCGCTGAGCAGCTTGCCTTCATTCACCGGGCCATAAGTGGCCGCATGTTTCGCCGGCTGGTACTGGTAAGGCTCCATGGACTTCCAATGGGGAACCCAGAAGGGATTGAGAACCGGCAACCCCGTTTCCGGCAGGAATTGAAACTCCGCGATGTGGCCGCCTCCCGGCAGGGTCACCATCTGCACGAGGTCATTGCGCAACGTGTACGCCTCGCGCCCGTTCCATTTCGTCTTCAAGCACGCAAGCTTTTTCTCCATAGCCATGCCGTCCTTTGTGTCGTTGAATGTTTACCGGCCGCGCCGCGCAAGAGATAATGCCTCACAGCCTGTCAACTGACAAGCCTCCTTCCTGAAACGCCATGCCCCCCACCGGGACCATGATGCCGCCATCGACGGCAATCGCCGCGCCGGTGACAAAGGAAGCCATGTCACTGGCCAGAAAAGCCACGACGCGGGCCACCTCTTCCGGCTTCCCCATTTTGCCGCGCAGGTGAATCCGGTCGCATGCCGAGAGGACCGCTTCCGGGTCGTCCGAAAGTGACGCCGCCCATCGCAGCATCGGAGTGTCAATCGCCCCCGGCAGGACGCAGTTCGCGCGGATGTTTTGCCGGGCGAAATCGAGAGCCAGGCAGCGCGTGAGCCCCAACATGCCGTGTTTGCTGGTGACGTAGTGTACGGAGTTGCTCTGCGCCGCCACCGATTGCACCGACCCGGTGTTGACGATGGCCCCTCCACCGCGCTTGATCATCCACGGAATTGCGTATTTCGACATCAGGAAGGCGCTCTTGAGATTGACCGTGAGCACCAGGTCCCAATCTTCCTCGGTACAGGTGACGGCATTGGCGTACCGCTGGATCCCGGCGTTGTTGATCAGGACATCGATCCCACCCAACTTTTTCGCAATCCTGGCGACGCCGGACGCGACCTGCGGACCTTTACTCACATCGAAGGAAAAGAACTTAACACGCCCGCTGCTTTGGTGCAGTTCCTTGGCCGCACGCCGGCCGGCTTTGACGTCAAGGTCGACGATCGCCACCGTGGCGTGGCGTTGCGCGAATTCCCGGCTGCACGCCAGACCGATTCCTGAGGCGCCACCCGTGACCACCACAACTTTGTTCTGGAAATCCATGGCGGGACGCTCTCCTTTTCTGTTGCGTCAATTCTCCGTTGGGCTCTCGCGCATCGGCAGTTCCAAATACGATGCGTGCTGCGGTCCGTGGCAGATCGTCTGATGCGCCACCTTGAACTGCGAATCTCTCTCCGGCTGATTGCCGGTGTTGGTGTTCCGATCGTAGGCAGGGAAGTTGCTGCTGGAAATCTCCAACCGCAGGCGGTGCCCCTTGGAGAAGATATCATCTGTGTACCCAACATTGATAACGAATTCGTAAACTTGCCCCGGCGTCAGCCGTTCCGGATGTTCGAACGACTGGCGATAGCGTGCGCGAAGGATGGCGTCCGTAAGGTTCATGGCGTATCCATCGGGGGCCACGTCCAGCACTTTGGCGGTCCAGTCCGTGTCGCGGGCGTCGCTGGAGGCGAAAAGATGAACGACGACGCTGCCCGCCGCTTCCATGTCGCGAGAGAAGGGTGCACTGGTGTAAACCAACACATCCGAGCGTTGCTCCACCGGGCGCTGGTCCCGCACTCCCCACTCTCCTTTGCGGCTGGGTGAGTAACCTCCGCCGTGGGTGGGCACGGGGTCGGCGGGCTCGTAGGTGAAATGATCCTCACTTTCCTGTTGTGGTGAATTCTCAACCAAAGTGCCATCGCCATTCAAGGTATTCGCATGTCCGTTGCCCTTCAGGAAATAGTGAACGGGCTGAACCGCGGGCGGAGGCCAATCCGCCGATTGCCGCCAGGTGTTGCGGCCCAGGACAAACAGGTCCACGCGCGCGTCGTTCTCAGCGCCATTGGCCACGCCGCGAATGTAATGGTCAAGCCAGCGGACCTCGCGCGAGCGCAAATCCACCACGATTTGCTTGCCGAAATCCATGTCGCCGATCACGGGGCCATACTGGCCGTGGCCCCACGGTCCCCAAACAAGCCTCTCGGCGTCACGAGCAGCCGTGCCGGCGCTGCGCTCGATTCCCAGAAAGTCTTCCATCGCACCTTTCTGAAACAGATCGTACCACCCGCCGTAGATGAATACCGGCACGTTGAGATTGGGGGGGACTCCCACCCAGCCGATCTTTTTCCAGTATTCATCGTAGCTGGGATGAGCGATCCAGTCGTCGTAAAAGGGTTGATGGAAGCCTTCATGCTCCAGGTCGTCGCTGACGGGAAGATGTCGCAGCAATTCCGTCCAATCGAGGAGGTCGTTTGCGCCCAGCAAGGTGTGCCGGCCGGTTTGAAGCGCCCACGACATCATGCCGAGCTTGAACGCGCCTCCGGGGTATAGCGTGGTGCGATACAAGTCGGAAGGGCCGAAGCCGGTGATCATTCCGGCCAGCGCAGGGTTGGAGCGCGTCGCCGCAAGCCATTGCACCATGGCGTTGTAAGAGTCGCCTATGGTGACCACCTTGCCGTTTGACCACGCTTGGCGCGCGGCCCAAGCAATCGTGTCCTGGCCATCGTCGGGCTCATGCTTGAAGGCGTACCAAACGCCGTCGGAATCGTATCGGCCGCGCGCATCTTCAATGACCACGGCGTAGCCATGCGGGGCAAAGTAGAGGGCTTCACCCTTTCCCCGCCTTGCCGTAAGGTGTGCGCTCCAGCAGAACCGGGTAGCGGCCCGACTGCGCAGGTAAGTAAACATCCGCCGCGAGAATCGTGCCGTCGCGCATCGGCACCGAGACGTTGGGCAGCACGCGGGCGGGCGGCTGATCCGCGGCCAGTACAAGGCTTCCGAGGCTGACAAAGAGCGCCACTACAGCGAGGGCAATTTTACAACGTGTCTTTGTTTTCAATAACATCTCCGGATGCACCTTCATTTCGCGCGGAGCGGAGCTAAAGGCCAGGGGCGGGAACTGGAATTGTTGCTGTCAGCGCCCTTTGTTTTCATATACATTCCGGCTTGGAACGTCATTTTCTTGAATCTTCGCGAAACACCCTGCCACGAGCTCGACCGTGGCGCTTGCGAATTAAGTCGTTCCTTTAGTTTCACTAACATTCCGGGTTGGAACGTCGTTTTCTTCGCATCTTGGCCAAGCCCGGACAGGTCAGCGTTGGCGGAGTTGTGGGTCTTCGTGCGCGGCGGTACCGGGTACCATCCTCGCTCATTTTGAACGGCTCGTTTGAAGAGGTTTTCGCTTTGACTGGCCGGGCAAGGGTTGGAGCCTTTCATGTCTGCCGTCCGCGGGGCACTTCGCTACCGTCAATCTTGTATACTACAAACCTAGTCGTTTGTCAAGCGGAAAATGAGGCTACATTCAGACCGCCCCACTCGTCGGAGGCCCGGAGGGCCGAAAGAGAGTAGCCCACGGCGTCAGCCGCGGGACTGGGAGTCGGCCAAAATCTTCCCAGCCAAGGAGGGGCGAAAAATCGGCGGCGCGTCCTGCCACGCACGAACCAGAGCTGCAATTCTGGTCATTAGCATTCCCCCACTCGATTCGCCATAAGTTCTTTCGCGCCTGCCGGGGCTCGTCACGCGCTTATCTCCGCCACCCATGGCTGACGCCATGGGCTACTATCTTTCGCCGCTCCGCGGCTTGCCGCCACCGCCCGCGCTTACTGACCATTACTTAATGTGGTGACGAAGGAACCCCCTCACCCGTCGCTGCGCGCCACCCTCTCCCCCAAGGGGGCGAGGGCATGAATTCAATCTACCTCTCCCCTCGCCCCCTTGGGGGAGAGGGGACGGGGGTGAGGGGGTCGTATGAGTTTATTGTGTAGTGCTCATTAGGTTAACGCCTATTAGCCCGGGGGGCTGGCTCTCATCCCCGCCTTATGCCCCCGGGGACGGCTTGGCGTCCCGCGGACGCAGGTACCAGTCGATGGAATCCGCCACGGTGAGCTTCGGCGGCTCCTGATGCGCCTCCGGATGCGTAGCCCGGAACACTGCCAGCATTTCTCCCGAGAACTTCTGCACCAGTTCCGGATGTTGATCCGCCAGGTTATGGAACTCCCCCGGGTCGGACTTCAAGTCAAACAAGCGGTAATACCGGCCGGGAGTGGGATTATCGGTAATGTATCCGTCCGTGCGGGCGCGCTTGCCGCTGCACTGAACGAATTTCCACTCGCTGGTCCGCATGCATGCTTCCTCGTTCTCGAGATACTCGCTGAAGATCACTTCCCGCGGCTTTTCCACGCTCTTCCCCTCGACATAAGGGCGAAGGCTTTGGCCGTGATTGATTTCGAAGCGTTCGGCGCCCAACAGGTCAAGGATGGTCGGAGGGACATCCACGGATTCGGTGAAATCCGTCACCGTACCGCGGGCAATGCAGCCGGGCCAGCGCATGATGAGGGGCACACGCAGGGCCGGGTCGTAACAGCAGTGTTTCTCAAAACGCCCGTGCTGCCCCAGGCTGTAGCCGTGATCGGCCATGTAAACCACCAGCGTGTCATCATCCAGTCCGAGTTCGTGGAGTTTCGCGAGTACGATGCCAAGACTGCGGTTCAGAAACGCGACCGAGGTGTAATCGGCCGCGATAATGCCTTGCTTGTCCGTGGCGGTGAGGCCGCGAAAAATCAGCGGAATCTGCGGGGCATCCTCGGGGCCAACCTCCGGCACCGGAAAGATTTTGGGATCGAAGCGGTTTCGGTCCTCGATGGGGAAATCGAACGGCGAGTGTGGGGTCTGAAAGCTCACCCACAACGCGAACGGATCGTGACGATGCTCAGTCAAGAATTGGCAGGCTGCGTTCGCCTGCCAGGTGTTCTTCATCTCCGCCTCGACGCGTGGGAAGGGAAGGCCGTCAGCATTCAGCCAGATGCGCGCGGGGTCCTTGAAGGGGCGCCATCGGGGTTTGGTGCGAATGCCTTCGGGAACATGCTCGGGGCCGACGTCATGGAGCCAGCGAGTCTGGCACACGTCTTCGGTGCAGGCGATTTGGAACCCGTGCATGCCGGGAGTCCCCGGCCGGTTGAAGTGCATCTTGCCAAAGACCGCCGTGAGATAGCCGGACGCGTCGAGTTGCTTTGCCAGCGTCGGTTTGCTCTCGTCCAAGGGAGTGCCCAGCACTGTTACTCCGGCGGAATGCGGCAATTGCCCAGTCAAGATCGACTGACGCGACGGCGTGCACACCGGAGCATTGCAATAGTTCGCGGCGAATCGCGTGCTCTGTGACGCCAGATGGTCAAGCACCGGCGTCTGCGCCCGCGGGTTTCCGTCGGCGTGAAACACGTAACCGGCGTGGTCATCGGCCAGCAGAAAGAGCAGATTCGGCTTTCTGTCCCTGGGCCGCGCGACCGTCCCGCGGGCGCTGAAAGCAAATGCGCCCGATGCTGCGCCGGCAAGCCCCCCCAAAAACTTCCTCCGTGTTGGCATCGATGAATCCCCCACATGTTTGCGAGCACTTTCAGTATCGCTCAAACTTCACGGCGTCAGCAATAATTGCGCCGTCTGCCGCGTTGGTCACTTTAACGTAATAGGGGTTAGTGGCGGTCCCCAATAGACTCCACTCACCGGCGTGGTGATTGTAATCGACCTGCACGGTCTTTGCTCCGCTTTCGGACACAATGTTAAACGCGGCGTTGGATGCCAGACGTCCAATGTTGGGATGGCCGTAATAGATCGATATCCGGTAATTGCCGATCAAGGGGTTGTCGGTCCGCCAGACCGCGCTCCTGGAGCCATCGCCGCCGTCGGTCCAAAATGCGCCCACTTCCCAGTTACCGCTCTGAGTCGCAACATCGTTATGCCACCCGCCGCCGGTCAATAGAAAGCGGCTTCCAATGGTCTGGTCGTCCACGATGGTTTCCTTATCATATTGGGTGAATATCCTCCACCGTCGGAGCTGAATTTCTCGCGACGGCTGGTTCACCTTCATCCACTCGTCCAATCGTGCGGAAAGCTCTGCCAACGCCGAGGGATTCTCCCTGGATACGTCAGTCTGCTCATGAGGATCATGATTCAAATCGAAGAGTTGGGTCTTCCCGTCCCAGAGATATCTGATCAGCCGGTAGTTTTCCGAGCGGACTGAGCGTGCCACGGGTCCCAGGTCCTCCTCGGCATAGGTGTAAGGGTTAATGCTTGAGGTCTTGCCCTCAATCATGGGAACCAGACTGTGACCCTCGGCATCGTCGAGAGGTGGAAGGCCGGCCAGGTTGAGAAGAGTCGGCGCGGAATCGATGTTCGAAGCCAAGCCCTCAATGACCTCGCCCTGTGGGACGCCCGGGCCGGCGACGATGAACGGTATATGCAAATCCTCATCGTACAGCGAGCGATGGTCCGCGGTCAGGTAATCCTTGGGATGCGAAAACATCAACTCCCCGTGATCGGAGGTCAGCGCGATGATGGTGTTATCGTCCAAGCCCAGTTCGTGGACATGGTCCAGCAATTTTCCGATGTAGCGGTCAACAAAGTGTATCTTGCCGTCATAAAGCTGGTACAAGCGTTCGATGGCCTTCTGATCTCCCAGCATGGCGAGCCGCTTCAGGGGGCCGTGGGCCACGTCGTAACCCGTGTCGGACATGTACGGATAGGCATCGGACTTGAAGAGGTCATCCTCGGGCGGCGGATTGTAAGGCGAATGCGGCTCCCAGAAATGTACGTACAGGAAGAAGCGCTGCGAGTGGTGGTGGTCGAGCCAGGGAATTAACCGGTCGAGCGTGGCGGGCGCGGTGTGGAGGGAGTTTGCATCCAGCCCGACTCTCTCGGTGACATTGATCGCCACCGCCGCTCCTTCGTAATATTCATCGAAGCCGCGCCCAGTCAAAGCTTGTCCTGCCAGGGAATTATTAACCACAGCGGTGGTGTAAAAGCCGTGATTCTTGAAATCCTCGGCCATGACCGGAACATCTTTGTTGAGGACCGGCATGCCTGGCCGCCAAAGAAGCGTCACTCCGTTGCGCGAAGGGAACAACGAGGTGTGGAGCGCGCTGAAAGAAGGGGCGGTCCATGAGCCAACGGTGAAATAATGCGCGAAACGCACACCCCTTTCCGCCAGCCGGTCGATATTGGGTGTGGTCAGCCGAGGGTTTCCGTACGAATGTATTCTGTCGGCTTGAAGTTGATCGGCGACGATGAGCAGGACATTCGGGCCCTGCTGGTTCTGGGGAAGGCCTGCCAGATAATGCCCGCCCACGCCGAGGACGAGGATCGCCATGATCCATATTCCAAACTTCTGCCAATAGCCGAGATGGTTGCGATGTGGGTTCAATTTTCCAAACACTCCTTTGGCTTAGGGGGTAACGAGCGGTGACAAATCTGCCGAGGCCACCGGCCCTAGGCGCCGGTGACCTCGGCGGGCGAAAGCATACAGGAGATTGAGAGCGTGCTCACGAATCTCAGCTAAAACTGATAACGCAAGGCAAATTCAAATATTCGCGGGTCGCGGGCAGACGTTATGGTGCCATAGGTTCCCGAGCCGAAGGACGTCGAAACGCCATTGAAGTTCGTGAAGTTGAAAACATTAAAAGCCTCGGCTCGAAACTCGATTTTGTGGTGCTCGAGAAAGTTGAAGTCCTTGTAGATGGCCATATCAAAGTCCTTCATCCCCGGCCCATAAATGTCACCGGGAGCGGCACTTCCGAAATAACCCACCGCGGGAGCGGCGAAAGCAGCAGTGTTAAACCATTCGTGGACGGTTTTGGGACCGACCACCGAGACGCCGGAAACCGTATTGGGACGATTCGCCAACCCCGGCTTGGAAATGCTCAGACCAGGGTTTTGGGAGAACCCATCCTCAATCGTGGCCAAGCCGGAATACCGCCATCCGCCGAGCACCTGTTTTTGCCACCCGTGGGCGTTCTGATACCACGGTAGATTCCAAATGTAGCCAAAGGAAAGGCTTTGCGGTACGTTTACGGCCGAGTTTCCGTAGTCATTTCCCGGCGCATAAACGTTGACGGGGCCCGACTCGTTATCAAACAGGGAGTTGCCCCTGATTTCCGACAGATCATGCTCCCACGTGTAAGCGACGGTAAGCGACACATTGTGTCCCACCGGGTGGCGCACCCCAATTTCCAACCCGTACCAATTCGTATTCAGAGCCGGTTCGATTTGACTGATGCCTGCGTAACCCTGGAACGGGACCAGGACGTTGTTGGAATAAGTCTGCGCGTTGATCTCCGGATTAAATTGATAGGGTGCATCCGGGAGGGGCTGGTTGATACCCCACAGCGCCGTCTGGTGCCGGGCGAGATCGCCGGCCCCGGTGATGGAAGTGAACCAGGAGCCGGCAAACTGGTGCTCCAAGCTCAGACTAAAGGTTTGTATCTGCGCCGTTCGATCATTGCGGTCCTCGCTGTTCAAGCCCGGGGCTGGGGTGGCATTGACGGTGGCCCCCAGTGGGTTGGGAAAGCTCGGGTTCGCCAGGCTGATCGTTTCGATGAGCGGGGGATTCACCGCGCACTGGTTTGCACAAAACGACTGATAGGGCTGATTGTTGTACGAAATGCCATACCCGCCGCGCAGCGCGGTCTTGCCGTTTCCAAAGACGTCATAGGCAAAACCTGCGGACGGAGACCAATACGACCAGTGCTCGGTGGTGAAATTCAACGGGACCCCGTTGACCCCATTAAACATGAGCCCGTTGGTGGCGCTGTAATTTGCCGTGGGAGTTATGGTGCCGTTATTGTTTACGGTCGGCGCGTTGGCCAGATTATACAGGGCAGGATTGAAAATCGCCTCCAGGCCGTGCTGTATATTTGTGCCGGGCAAAGCCATCCAGCGAATGCCCGCGGTGAGGGTGAGGCGCCGCGTCACCTTCCATTGGTCCTGGACATAGGGGGAGAACATATAGTTGTGAGCATAGAAGCGGGGCTGGCCGCTGGCCTGGCTAAACGAGGCGCCCTCCCCCAGGAGGTAATCGGCCACCGCATTCGTTGTAAACTTACCGCTGAAGGACCACGACCCGTTGGAGGGGGCAAAAGAGTTCTGCCGTTTGGTCCCTTTGTGGTACACAACGCCCGCCTGGATATAGTGATGACCATGCAGATAGCTCCAGTCATCCCCCAACTCGTTGTTCATCGTCGAAGCATGGTAGAGAGGGTATTGGGAGGGGCCGCCAAACGACGACCACCCGGTAACGGCGACGGTGGGAAGGAACTGTTGGTTGTAACCACCTTTATAGGGCAAGTTCTCAACGAAATTGGGCACCTGGTTCTGCTGCACAATTCCATTGAAGTCGATGGTGGTCACCAGTTGGGCCGTGGAGACCCCGACTGTGTTCACCATGGAGGGGGTAATGGTGGTGGTGAGCCGCACGTGACCCGTTTGACATTCGTTCGGTTCCACCGTGTAGCTATTCGGGAACGGGTTCCCGATGATCGTATTGTAAGAGGCGCGGTAAAGTTGGCGGTTCTCGATATATTCTCCCATCAATCGCATCCGCGAACCGAAATCGTGATCGACTTTCGATTCATCGTCCCGGGTCCTTGTGTAAATAGGGTTGACATTAATATAGTTCGTGTTGCCCCCCGACGGTGATACGTAATTCGGCAAAGGCTCCGTGGCGTTCATCAGGGCCAGCGAATTGCTGTTCAACGCGCTGGCGATGTTGTTGTTCAGGAAAGGCAGATGGGTAGCCGGATTTGTGAGTTGCTGGCTCGCGGTATTGCAGACGCCGGCGGTAAACCCGGTGGTGCAGAGGGCGGAAAAATCACCAGCGCGCATGGCAGCCGTCGGAGTTGACCCGGTGACCGTACTGGCATTGGAAAGGAGGGCCATCTGGATGCTGGCAAAAAAGAATGTCTGGGGGGTCTTGGAGCGATGGCCAGGCAAGAACAAGGGGCCGCCGAGGGTGCCGCCGAAGATATTCTGGTGCATGATCAGCGAGGACGCGGCAAAAAAGTTGCGCGCATTAAAGTCGGTATTGCGCACGTACTCGAAGGCTGTCACGTGGAATTGATCGGTTCCACTCTTGGTCTCAATGATGACCGTACTGGATCCCTGAAGGTTGTATTGCACACCGTAATTGTTGGCGAGCACGCGCACTTCCTGGATGGTGTCCGGGGGAGGCTGGATGGTCGCCGTGGCGCCGTTCATGTCAAACGCCCCGTCCAGATAGAATACGCTGCCGGCATTTCCCATGCCGTTAGTCGACATGGCCACCGTACCGTTAAAGCCGCCCTGACCGAGCGAGCTGTCCGGCGACATGTTGATGACGCCGGGCATCAGCGCGCCCAGCGTTTGAAAGTTCCGCCCGTTTAGGGGGAGGGTGAACACCTCTGCGGACGAAATCTCGCCCGCAACCTCAGGGGTGGCGGTTTGCACCGTGGTAGCCGTCGCCTGCACGGTAACCGTGGAGACCACACTCCCGGCCTTAAGGGTGGAATTTACCGTGGCCACCGTTCCGGGATGCAACTCAATGCCGGTTTGCGAATAAGTGTTGAATCCCTCTTTGCTGACGGTTACCGTGTAAACAGCCACGGGAAGTTCCGGGACGGCAAACTCACCCGCGGCATTGCTTTTGGTTGCGATCTTCACGCCGGTGTTCTGGTTCAAAATTTCAATGGAAGCACCGGGCACCACCGCCCCGCTCGCGTCCGTTACCGTTCCCGTGATCATTGCCACTGTCATCTCTTGAGCGCCACAACGCGGGGCCAGCAGGATGACGCCCAAAAAGCAAAGTAAGCTAATCCCAAGAAACCTTACCGAGCCGTCGCGGAACATAGTGGTTCGCCTCCTCGAATTAGTTTGGGGCGAAGCGCCCCGATCGGTTTTGCAATTAGGGTGTTTAACTTCAATTACAACAGGTGTGCAGCATCTTGCCGGGCAAGGCGGCGGGCTGATTCGATCGATGCGGGGCGATTCTCCGGGTTGTACAAACACACGAACCCCCATTGTTTCCACGCTGCTGACCGCGAGTCAGTCCCCCCGACGCGAAGCCTAATCAATAGGAGCCAAACATCAAGTGGGTATGTAAGCGCACCCAGTTTCAAGGTGTGAATAATTAACATGATCTTAATACGGTGTCAACAAGGATTCGATTCTCGTCAGCTTATTCAGCTTTCAAGCGCCGGCCCCTCCTGCTGGGTAAAGAATCCGGGTTGGGGGGCAGGGCTAGGGAAAAAGCTCTACAGTAATCCCGCTCGAAACGTGATAATTTTACACGGGCGTTTTGGGCGGCGCCCGATCATGCGCGCGACTCTGGTCGTCGCGAGCCCATGAATGCGGCAAAGGTGAATCAAGCAATGATGCCCACCCTGGTAATATCCGGACGAGTGTTTTATAAGCTCAGCCTTCTTGGGTTGGTTTTGGGCCTGATTGTTCCGAGGGGTTTTGCGGCGCAACCCGCGGGCCCCACCCCCAATCGTCCCCCACTCCAGGCGAACGCGTTCGAGCCACTGCCGCTCACTTCCGTCAAGCCCACGGGTTGGCTATTGCAAGAGCTGCAAATTCAGGCGAACGGCTTGAGCGGCCACCTCGACGAATTCTGGCCCGACCTCGGCCCCAACAGCGGTTGGCTGGGTGGAGCGGGTGAAAGCTGGGAGCGAGGACCGTACTTCCTTGATGGCTTGGTGCCCGCTGGCATACCTCACCGGCGATGAGCGCTTGATTGCCAAGGTCAAGAAGTGGATGGAGTGGACGCTGGAAAACCAGCAACCGGATGGCTGGATCGGCCCGGCCCGCATGACCGATTGGTGGCCGAACTTCGTCATGCTGAAAGCCCTGACGCAGTACCAGGAAGCCACCGGCGACGCGCGCGTGATTCCCCTGATGGAGAAGTATTTTGCCTTCCAGGCTCGGCATCTGGATGAGCGGCCGCTCAAACAGTGGGCGGTGTTTCGCTGGCACGATGAAGTGCTCAGCATTCTCTGGCTCTACAACCGCACCGGCGACAAGAGCTTGCTGGACCTGGCGCGCCGACTGCATGACCAGGGGCACGACTGGGAGGCGCAATTTGCTGATTTCACGTACACGAGCAAGACCGCGAAGCACGAGGGTACGCTGGCGAATCACGGTGTGAACAACGGCATGGCGATGAAGGCTGCTCCCTTATGGTGGTTGCTGACGGGTGAGAAGAAGGATCGTGACAGCTTGAGCCAGATGCTGAGCGAGCTTGACCTGCACCACGGTGAGCCGAACGGAATATTTTCCGCCGATGAGCATTACGCCGGGCTCGATCCCTCCCAAGGCACGGAGTTGTGCGCGGTGGTGGAGGCGATGTATTCCCTCGAGACCGACATTTCCATTCTTGGCGACGCGGCGTTGGGAGATCGGCTGGAGAAGATCGCATACAACGCCCTGCCCGGAACCTTCACGGACGACATGTGGGGCCATCAATACGACCAGCAGTCAAACCAGGTGATCGTCAGCGTGGCCAACCGGCGCTGGTCGACGAATGGCCCTGAATCGAATATCTTCGGGCTCGAACCAAACTACGGCTGCTGCACGGCCAACATGCATCAAGGCTGGCCCAAGTTCGCCGCGCATCTGTGGATGGCGACTAAAGATGGAGGACTCGCCGCGGTCGCCTACGGGCCCAGCGAAGTCTCGACGCAGGTTGCCGGTGGATCGGCCGTGAAGATTACAGAAACTACGGATTATCCCTTCCGGGAAACCGTCAGCCTGCGCGTGGAGACGGCACAGCCCGCGAAATTTCCCCTCGTGCTGCGAATTCCCGGATGGGCTAACGGCGCGACCGTGGGCGTGAACGGTACACAGTTGGAAGGGGTAACGCCAGGTGAGTTCTATCGCGTGGAGCGCGAATGGAAGAACGGCGACGCGGTGGAACTCCGCTTCCCCATGCGAGTCGTCACTTCCACTTGGTACAACAACTCCTTGGCCGTGCAGCGCGGGCCGCTGGTGTTTTCACTGAAGATTGGCGAGAGTTGGTCTCGGCTGCGGCAAACTGGGCCCGCCACGGATTGGGAAGTCTATCCCACTACGCCGTGGAATTACGCGCTGGTGGTCAATCCCAGCGAGGCGGCATTGGCATTTACGGTCACCGAACTTCCCGTTGGGCACCAGCCCTTTAGTCTCGACGGTGCGCCCGTGGAGATTGAGGCCAAGGCCCGCCGTCTGCCCGCGTGGCAGATCGTCAACGATTCCGCCGGGCCTTTGCCCGTGAGTCCCGTGACCAGCAAGCAAAAGGTGGAGACGATCGCGCTTGTCCCCTACGGCGCCGCAAAGCTTCGCATCACGGCGTTTCCGTTCACGCAGAACTGAAATTGAAGGATCCCGCTGGTGAGAGGGCGCGGAGCCACTGGTTGTTACGTATCTACAGTCCCTAAACCGACTGGTTTTCGTCGTCGATTGTGTCCGCGGTGACTTCGTGCAGTTCTTCCGCTTGTGGGGCAGTGGATGACCTCGTGCCGCGGCGCATGGCGACGATGCCGGTGCGCACCATTTCCAGCACTCCAAACGGGCGCAGGACTTCCAGCAAGCCGTCGATCTTGTCCTCGCCGCCGGTGATCTCCAATACCAGCGATTCTGGCGCGACGTCCACCACGCGCGCGCGGAAGACGTTGGCCAATTGCAGCACGTGCGAGCGCTGGTCGTGCTGCGCGGCCACCTTGATCATCGCCAGGTCACGGGTAATAGCCGGTTCGTCGGTGATATCTTCCACCAGAAGCGTGTTCACCAGCTTGTAAAGGCTTGCTTCGATGCGGCGCGCCTGGTCCTGGTCCGCTTCTACGGTAATCGTCATGCGCGATACTTCCGGCTTTTCCGTGCGCCCCACGGTCAGTGAGTCGATGTTGAAAGCCCGCCGGCGAAAGAGCGATGCCACCCGGGTCAACACGCCCGGCTTGTTTTCGACGTACACCACAAAGGTCTTTAGCATAGTCGCTTACTCGTCCTCGGCCGTTTCCACCAGCGGGTTGGGGCGGCGAATCATTTCGTGCAGGCTGGCGCCAGCCGCAACCATGGGGTAAACCGAATCTTCCTGCTCCACTTGAAAATCAATCAGCATGGGCCCCTCGTGCTGTCGCGCCGCTTGTACCGTCGGCACCACCTGTGAACGCTTGGTAACCGCGGCGGAGCGGATTCCGTAAGCCTCCGCCAGCTTGGAAAAATTAGGGCTCAGCAAGGGCGTGGACTCGTAATTCCGCTCGTAGAAGAACTCCTGCCACTGCCGCACCATGCCTAGGTAACCATTGTTGATGATGGCAATGTGAATCTTCAACTTTTCCTGAACCATCGTGGCCAGTTCCGCCATCGTCATTTGAAAGCCGCCGTCACCGACCACCACCCAGACCTCGGCTTCGGGGCGAGCCACTTTTACACCAATCGCCGCCGGCAGCGCAAATCCCATCGTCCCGAGGCCGCCGGAGGTAATCAGTGAGAGCGGCTTTTCGTGCTTGAAATACTGTGCTTCCCACATCTGGTGCTGGCCGACGTCGGTCACAACTACTGTGTCGGAGGCGCGGGTCTCCTTCCACAGATCGTTGATGACGTGCGCGGCGTAAAGGTGGCCGCTGTCAGGCAAGTTTTGAATGTCCCGCACCGCGGCGTCGCCTTTCAACCCGTCGATGTAATTCCGCCAGTCGCTGCAATCGATGGGTTGAAGGCGGGGCAGCAGATCGCGCAGCACGGCCCGCAAATCGCCGATGAGGGCCACATCGAGCTTCACATTCTTGTTAATCTCCGACGGATCGATCTCCACCTGGATCTTCTTGGCCTTGGGGGCGTAGGTTTTCAGATTGCCGGTCACACGGTCATCAAAGCGCATGCCCAGAGCGATCAGGAGATCGGCGTCTTGAATGGTGTGGTTCACCCAGGCTTCGCCGTGCATGCCCATCATGCCGAGATTCAGCGGATGAGACGCCGGGAAAGCGCCGAGGCCCAGCAGCGTGAGCGTGACCGGAATTCCCGTGCGGTCGGCCAGTTCGCGAACCTCCGCCATGGCGCCAGAGAGGAGAATTCCATGTCCCGCCAGAATCACCGGCCGCTTGGCCTCCTGGATCAGCTTGAGGGCCTTGGCGTAATCGTCTGCGGTGGGCGACAGGTCGGGGCGATAGCCCGGCAACTGCGGTTTCGCCGCCTCCCAATCGAACTCGCACGAGGATTGCTGCGCGTCTTTGGTAATGTCAATGAGGACGGGGCCGGGACGTCCGGACGCCGCCACGTAAAACGCCTCGCGTACCGTTCGCGCCACTTCGCTGGCGTGAGTCACAAGATAGTTGTGCTTGGTGATGGGCAGCGTGACGCCGGTGATGTCCGTCTCTTGAAAAGCGTCGGAGCCGATCAGTTTGCTGCCCACCTGGCCGGTGATGCAGACCACGGGAGATGAGTCCATCATGGCGGTGGCGATGCCGGTCACCATGTTCGTCGCGCCGGGACCGGAAGTGGCCACGGCCACGCCCACCCGTCCGCTGGCGCGCGCGTAACCGTCCGCCATGTGCGTCGCGCCCTGCTCGTGCCGCACCAGCACGTGATGAATCGTGCTGCGGCTCAGCGCGTCATAGGCGGGAAGAATCGCACCGCCCGGGTAGCCGAAGACGTTCGTCACGCCTTCCCGCTCCAGGCATTCCCATAAAATCTGCGCACCGGTTTTAGTCATGGTACCGACATCCTTTTTAACTGTGTGGCTCAACGCCGGGCAAAGCCCCACCTGCATTGTACAATAGGCCGGAGCCGGATAGGGTGTCGGCTGCGATAAATGTGTTTCCGCATCTTGCGCTCGTACCTTCGAACAAGGCTACTCAGTTGAGTTCTCGCAGTGATATTATCCCCCGCACCGGAGGTGAAGTGCATGGCAGATCTCGATCGAGTCACGCGACGGGAATTTATTTGTATCGCCACGACGGCGGCGGGGGCAGCCCTGATGCCGGGCGTCGGCGCGGCGAGTCCCGCCCAATATGCGGTGCCGACCGCAGTCGCCAAAAGCGCGCAGTGGAGCAGCAGGGAGAAGATAGCCTGGAAAGTTCAGCCGTTTCCCCTGTCGCAAGTCCGTCTGCGCAAGGGGCCTTTCCTGGACGCAATGGAAGCCGACCGGCGCTACCTCCATCTGCTCCCCAGTGATCGTTTATTGCACACGTTTCGCTTGAATGCCGGCCTTGCCTCCTCCGCGCAACCCCTGGGTGGCTGGGAGAAGCCTGACTCTGAAGTGCGTGGCCACTTCGCCGGAGGCCATTACCTTTCCGCCTGCGCCTTGATGTACGCCGGTGCAGGTGATGATGAGCTGAAGGTCAAGGCTGACGCCATGGTGGCACAACTGGCCGATTGCCAGAAGGCGCTCCTTGACGGCTACCTCAGTGCCTTCCCGGAAGAATTCTTTGACCGCCTGCGCGAGGGGCGCAAAGTGTGGGCGCCTTTCTACACTTATCACAAGATCATGGCGGGCCTCCTGGACATGTACGCCCTCAGCGGCAATGACCAGGCGCTGGCCGTCGCCGAAGGCATGGGAGAGTGGATCGGGCATTGGCAGGAGAGCATTAGTGACGAGCACATGCAGCGCATCCTGCAAACCGAATTCGGCGGCTTGAATGAGGGGCTTTGCAATCTCTACGCCCTGACCGGCAAGCAGCAGTACCTGTATCTGGCCGGTCGATTCGAAAAGAACATGTTCTATGATCCCCTGGCAGAACATCGCGACGAGCTGAAGGGAATTCATGCCAACACCCACATCCCCCAGGCTATCAGCGCCGCGCGCCGGTATGAATTGACGGGTATCGAACGCTATCGCGAGATCGCGGAGTTTTTCTTCCACACCGTTACTACGGACCGGCTTTATTGCACCGGCGGCACCAGCAACGTTGAATTCTGGCGGACTCGTCCCGGTGATCTTTCCACGGAGCTGGGGAAATCCACGGAAGAATGTTGCTGCAGTTACAACATGCTGAGGTTGGCCCGGCACATCTATGGCTGGACCGGCGACCCGCGCGTGCTGGACTATTACGAGCGCACGCTCTTCAACAGCCGCCTCGGCACGCAGGATCTTGACAACGGCGGGATGAGTTACTTTCTGCCGCTCGGTTCAGGCTTCTGGAAATACTTCAACACGCCCTATGATTCGTTTTGGTGCTGCACCGCTACCGGCATCGAAGAATATGCCAAGACCGCTGACACGATCTACTTTCACGACGATCACAACCTCTATGTGAACCTTTTTATTGCTTCCGAAGTGTCCTGGCCCGAGAAGGGTATACGGCTGGAACAGCAAACCCGTTTCCCGGAGGAAGAGGGCGCGACGTTGGTATTTCATGCCGATCGGCCTACGGACGTTGCGCTTAACGTCAGGATTCCATGGTGGGCCACGCGCGGCGGCACCGTCGCGGTGAACGGAACGGCGCTGCCGGCGTTCGCAACTTCCGGCAGTTATTTGACGCTGACTGGAACGTGGAAGAAAGGCGACCGCATTGAACTGCGCATTCCGATGAGCCTGCGTGTCGAGACCTTGGCGGGAGATGTCACTCAGCAGGCCGCGATGTACGGGCCGCTTGTCCTGGCGGGCCGCCTGGGCACGGCGGGCCTTACTAAGGATATGTTTCGTTCGGAATGGGCTACCGCCCCGAAGGGCGATCCGATTCCTGCTCCGGCCATCTCGACGAGCCCGAACGATCCGGCAGGCTGGCTCAAACCGTTTTCCGATCAACCATTGACCTTTCAGACCGTGGGGCAGGAGAAGAATCTCACCTTGATCCCGCTGTATAAGCTGTTTGGCGAGCGCTACGCCGTGTATTGGAAGACAGCGTGAATCATTCGAGGCTGGGCAGAATGCATTGGATTTTGTCGGCGGTGATTGCGGCGTCGTGCGCACTGGTGCTCGTGGCGCAGGCGCCGGATGAGAACTCGCTTGCGGCACGTCGCGCCCGGCTGAAGGAAGCGCTCCAGGCGGAATGGGAACACCAGTTGCGCGCGAGTCCTGAGCTTGCCACTTCCGTGGGCGACAATCGCTATAACGATCGCTTGAGCGATTATTCTCCGGAGTTCTTTGCCGGGGAAATTCAACACGCCCGGGATGCCCTGCAAATTTTCGAATCCATTGACACCGCCGGCTTCCCCGAGCAGGAGCGCCTGAGCAAGGTTCTGATCATGCGGGAGCAGCGCGAAAAGATCGAAGGGGCGAAGTTCAATGATTGGGAAATGCCCGTCGATCAGATGAACGGCATCCAGGTGCAACTTGCCAGCTTGCCGGCGGACACTGTCTTCCGATCCGCCAAAGATTATCAGGATTACATCGCGCGGTTGCACCAGATCCCGCGCGTGTTGCAGCAGGTCACGGCAAACATGCGGACCGGTATGCACAATCACCTCATGCCGCCACGGTATTTGCTCGACAAAGCGGCCGTCCAGGCGCAGAACATCGCCGACAAAGCAGTGGACCAGAGCCCCTTCGCGCAGCCCGTGCAGAAATTCTCCGCCGCTGTCTCCGAACCTGAACGCAAGCTTTTATGCGACGCCTTGTACGCCGCCATCGAACACGACGTGAGGCCCGCCTATGCGCGGCTGGCGAAATTCCTGCGCACGGAATACGCGCCGCTGGGCCGCACCGACGACGGCATTTGGGCATTGCCGGATGGCGATGCGCGCTATCGCTTTGACGTTAAGCGCATGACCACCACTGACATGACACCGGATGAGATCCACGCGATGGGGCTCAAGCAGGTGGCCGAAATCGAAGAGGAGATGCTGACGATTGCGCGACAGCAGGGCTTCAGCGATCTGCCCAGCTTCAACGCGCACATTCGCAACGACCCGCGACTGTACGCAAAATCAGGTGAGCAACTCCTGAATCTCTATCAGCGTTACACCGACCAGATGTACGCCAAGCTGCCGCAATTGTTCGGCCGGCTGCCTAAAAACAAACTCATCGTGGCGCCCATGGAGGCTTTCCGCGCGCCCATCGCTCCGCCCGCGGACTACTCGATCGGCTCCGGTGATGGCTCGCGGCCGGGCCGCATCAATGTGAATGAATACGACCCTCAGCACCGCCTGCTTCTAAACGTGGAAGCCATTGCCTACCACGAGGGCATTCCCGGACACCACCTGCAATTCTCCATCGCGCAGGAGCAATCCGACCTGCCCGCCTTCCGTCGGTTCGCTTATTACAATGCCTACTCGGAGGGATGGGCCTTCTACGCCGAGCGCCTGGGCAGGGAAGTGGGCCTTTATCAAGATCCCTACAGTGAGTACGGACGGCTGGAAAATGAAATGTGGCGCTCGGTTCGGCTGGTGGTGGATACGGGCGTGCATGCCAAACACTGGTCGCGCCAGCAGATGGTGGATTACTTCCGAAAATACACCGCGATGGACGAGCAGAACATTGCAACCGAGGTGGACCGTTACATCGCCTGGCCCGGACAGGCGTTGGCCTATAAGTTGGGCCAGATGAAAATCCTCGAACTACGGGAGCGCGCCCGGCAAGAACTTGGCCCGCGCTTTGATTTGCGGGCCTTTCACGATGCCTCGCTTGACGACGGGCCCATGCCGCTAGACGTACTGGAAGCGAACATGAACCGCTGGATCGCCGCCCAAAAGGGAGGTGCTTTGCCGTAGAGGGTGCAGGACCATCCTGCATGCTCAGTCCGCAGTCATCCATTAATTCCCCAGTGAGCCCGGAGAAACCCCTTGAAAGAGCCATTGCAAGCCGACCAATTTAATCGCCGTCAATTTCTGGAGGGCCTTATTGCCGCCGCTGCCGTCTTGGCCGACGGGGCCGCAGCTTATTCCGACGAGCCGGCAACAGAAGTATTTCTAGTGCCCAACTTTCACCCCGCCAGTTGCGGATGGCTGGCGAATTTTTCCACCGAACGTTTGTACTGTGCCAACAGCTACATGGACCATCTTGACCGCGTCCGCGACGACCCCAGTTACAAGTTCGCGCTTTCCGAAGTCAATAATATGATCGCTATTATGAATTTCCACCCGGATCGCGTTCGACGAACTAAAGCAGCGCCTTAAGGAAGGCCGCGTGGAACTGGTCAATGCGACGTTTCTGGAGATGACGGTCAATCTCTCGGGTGGCGAAGCCTTGATCAAGCAAGGCGTGGAGGGATCACGCTGGCAGGAGCACTTGATGGGCGTCCATCCACGATTCATGTGGATCATCGATACCTGCGGATTCCACGATCAAATGGGCCAGATTACCGCGGGCCTGGGCCTTGACGCCATGGTTTACGAGCGCAAGAACAAGACCCGTGACAAGATGCACTGGGTCGAATCACCCGATGGCTCGCAGGTGCTGGCTTTGGCACCCGACGGCTATGCCTCCTTTAGCAAGTTCTTCAGCGCCAAGGAGCCGCTCACCACGGACGAATTGAAAAAGCTCGGTGAGGAGGCCGACCGCTGGGCAAAGAAATCACCCGGCGGCGCCCCGGGGCTGATTCTGGGAGGCAGTGGTGACTACAACCTCGCTCCCCTCTACAAGAACTACCCGCGCGAATTCTATGGCCCATGGAGCGCCGCCAATCCGGGCATCAAGATTCGCATCGCCACTTTGAGCGAATATGTGGACGCCGTCATGCCCGGAGTCAAGTCCGGCGACATTCAACTTCCGACGATGAAGGGTGGCACCGGCTACACGTTTGACTCGTTCTGGATCGAGTGCCCACAGATCAAGACGTGGTTCCGCAGAAACGAACACGCCTTGCAAGCGGCCGAAAGCCTGGCCACTATTGCCAGCCTCCAAAACGGCTTTGCCTATCCGGCCCAGGATCTCCACGAATCGTGGATCCTGATGCTGCTCTGCATGGACCGCAACACGCTCTGGGGTTCTGCCGGCGGCATGGTCTTTGAGGATGAGAAATCGTGGGACGTCCACGACCGACTGGAATATGTGGAGGAGAAGACCCGGGGCGTTCACTCAACGGCGCTCGAAGCAGTAAGCAGCGGCAAAGCGAACGGAGGCGCTCTGTTCAACCCACTCAACTGGGAACGGCACGATCCGATCGTCCTGGACTCGCCGGCCTCTCCGGCGCCGCTAAAGGCGGCATGCCAACTCACTCCCGACGGGCGGACGCTATGCCTTGCTTCCTTGCCTTCGGTGGGCTTGGCACCCACGGCGCACCCGTCGCGGAGGACCGGCGCGCTCCCGGAAACTTGCGCCTCCGGCGACCATTGAGACCCGTCACTACTCAGCGCGGATCGACTGGGCAACCGGCGCGCTGACGAGCTTGAAGCTCAAGCCCTCGGGGAAGGAAGTCCTGGGCGGCCCCGCCAACGTCGTTGTGGCCGAGAAGCCCAAGCCCCAAAAGATGGACTACGGCGACTTTATGAGTTGGCGCCCGGATCGCAAGCGGATCGAGTCCACCAGCGATCACTCGCCGAGCATCTCGGTTGCCGCCGGCCCCGTGGCGACCCTGGTTGAAGCCACGGCAGACTTTTGCGGAGCCGGTCTGTGCACGCGGGTCATGCGGTTCTATGAAGATTACCCTCGCATCGACTTTGTCACCACCTTGAAGGACATTCCGGATGTCACCGTGGTGGTGGCGGAGTTCCCGCTGGCGGAGAACATCACGGAGGTTCGTCGCGGCATCCCGGCGGGCTTTTCGCACGGCGCATGGTCCCGGCCCAATCCGGCGCTGGATGGTTGGACCGAGGGCATTACGCCCACGGTTCGCTGGATTGATTACAGCTTCGAGAACGGCGGCGGAGTGGCGCTGCTCGACCGTGGAGTCACGGGCCGTGAGCTCAACGCGAATACACCTATTATCTATCTGCTGAATGCCGTGGATAAGTATTATGGCTATCCCAACGCCTGGTTGAGCGGTAGCGGCCAGCACGTTCTGGAGTATGCGCTTTACGCACACGACACTCCTTGGGCAGAGGCACGGGTTCCGCAGATGGCCTGGGAGTTCAACTGCCCGCCCGTTATGGCGGGCTCACGGCAGGCGCCTGAAACCAAGTCGTTCGCCCAGACTTCCGATAACGTGATCATGGAAGTGATGCGCCGGGAAGGGAATGAGATTGAGATGCGTCTCATCGAGTGCCTGGGTGTGGCTGGGCCCGCCGAGGTGACGCTGAACCTTCCGCACCGCGGCGCGGCCCTGACGGATTTACGAGGCAGAAATCCTCAGCGCCTCGAAGGTGGTCCTACCTATCGGTTCCCCGTCCGGCCGCAGCAGATTGTGACCCTCCGCTTCGGTGCGGCATCTTCCGTGCCGGAATTAAATCTCGTCACCGAGTGGGACAAGTTCGTTCCAGAGCCTAAGCGCGCCGCGCTGCACGCTTATCGTCCGCTCAAGGGGCATCCGCCGCGAGGTGATGAACCGCAGTCGTAGGGCGGGTAAGCGGAGCCGCTGCGCTCTCCACTACTGGGAACTTCGGCTCCGCCGGGGAGGCAGTTTTTGTTTGACAGTGTCAGGATGAGAGGCCGATGACACGACCCCTCACCTGTCCCGATGGATCGGAACGGCCTCTCCCCTGGAGAGAGGCCGAGTTTCGATTTGGGCGCGCGATCGCGCGCCAAAAATAACTACAACCTCTCCGAGGGGAGAGGTCGACCGTCCCCTGACGGGCGGGTGAGGGGCCTCTTCCCGGCGGTGGTAGGCGGGCCCCTTTTGAGGGGCCATTACCGAAAGCCTGCGATGATGCCCGTGGATGACTAATTGATATCGAGGAGAAACAGCCTGCCGTCAGTGTGCCAGGCGCCCCGTGGCCGTCTGGCCGCTGCTGAGGGGGTTGGATGGAGCAATGAATTCGGCCGCCTGCAAGCCCCCGCTGGTGAAGAGGTCGTAACTCGATTTCCTGCGCTGTCCCCACGAAGACGAGGTTGA
This sequence comes from uncultured Acidobacteriota bacterium, assembly GCA_963719115.1. Classification (GTDB taxonomy): domain Bacteria; phylum Acidobacteriota; class Terriglobia; order UBA7540; family UBA7540; genus Bog-366. The sequence goes on from CAVRBF010000083.1 coordinate 33,941, forward strand.
TGGGGCCTCCCGGGTGATTATCTCTGCCCAGAGTTGCGTGTACGGTAGGACGATTTGGGGGGTGCGTCTTTGACTCCGGGCGCTTCCCTGTTCAGGTTTACTCGAGTGATTTATGAAACCGCAGAATGCTGATGGTCAGCAGGAAAATGGCGATGCCCGCCAGGGTGACGATTTGGGGCCAAAGAACATCAAAGCCGACTCCCCGTAGGTAAACGCCGCGCAGCAGCACCATCACATGCAGCAGAGGGTTGGCGAGAGCAATCTTCTGCAGAAGTGGAGGCATGCTGGCTACCGGCGTGCCGAAGCCGGAGAGCGTGATCATGGGCATGTTAAAGAAGAACGACGCGATCATGGCTTGCTGCTGGTTGGTCGATACGGTAGAGAGAAACAGTCCCAGGCCCAAGCCCGAGAGAATGAACATGACCAGTCCCGCCACCAGTACTCCCAGGTGGCCACGGAAGGGCACCCGGAACCAGAGCGTTCCCACCAGGGCAATCAGAGTGGCGTCCACGCAGCCGACCACGAAGAACGGGATGGTCTTGCCCAGAATGAATTCCCAGCGGCGAATGGGCGTCACCATGATCTGTTCCAGCGTGCCGATTTCGCGCTCGCGCACCACTGCGAAGGCAGTGAGCATCATGACCAGGATCAATAGCACGTTGCCGATGACTCCGGGAACAAAGTACCACTGGCTTTCCAGCCCGGCGTTGAACCACGGCCGCACTTCCAGGTCCACTTGCGGCACCTTGGACGCCATTTGCGGAGCCGTATGTTGCATCTGGGAAAGCTGATAGTCGCGGCTGAACTGCGCGCCGATCTGGTTGATATAGCCCACGGCCACCAGCGCGGTGTTGGAGTTGGAGCAATCCAGCAGTACCTGCACTGTGGCCCCCTGGCCGTTGCGCAGGCGCTGGGCGAACCCGGAATCGATTTGCATTGCCGCCAGCGTGTCGCCGCTTTCCAGGCCGGCGCTGAGCTCGGCGGGCCGATGCGCGTATCCCACCAAGTGAAAGTAGCGGCTGGCAGAGAAGCGCGACACCAACTCGCGGCTCTCCTGGGTGTTGTCATGGTCCAGCACCGCCAGCGTCACGTTGCGCACATCCAGCGTGGCCGCGTAGCCGAACACCAGCATCTGGACCATGGGCGGCGCAAACAGGAGAATGCGCATGCGCGGATCGCGCAGCGTCTGGATAAACTCCTTCTTGACCATGTTGCCGATGCGCCGCAGCGAAGCCAGAAAGTTCATTCCAGCCTCTTTTGAAAGGCGCGGGTGGCCCGGATGATCAATAGTACAGCGATAACGCCAAGAGATATGATATCAACCTTCATAATTCGCACGGACGAGCCCTTCAGGAACACGCTGCGCAGGATCGATACGTAGTAGCGTGCCGGAACGATGTGCGTAAGCCACTGCACGGCCACGGGCATCTGGTCGATGGGAAAAATAAAGCCGGAAAGCAGAAAGGTGGGCAGCAGCGTCACCAGCAGCGCCAACTGGCTGGCCGCAAGCTGGGTCTTCCCCGTGACCGAGAACATATATCCCACGCAGAGCACCACGACCAGAAAGAGCGCCGAGCACGCGTACATCACCGTCCAACTTCCCCGGAACGGCACCTTGAACCACCAGATGGCGGCGCCCGCGCACAGGGCCGTGTCCATCATGCCGATGAAGAAATAGGGAACGAGCTTGCCGATCTGGATTTCCAGCTTTTTCACCGGCGTGGCAATGAGTTGTTCCATGGTCCCGCGCTCCCATTCGCGCGCAATGGTCAGCGAGGTCAGGAACGCGCCCACCACGGCCATGACCATGGCCACCACGCCCGGCACGATGTTCGACATGCTTTCCAGGTCTTCATTGAACCACGTGCGCGGCTGGAAGGTGACGTTCGGCACCGCGGGCGGCAGTCCATTGCGCCCGCGCCACTCGATCTGAAGCCCCTGGGAGTAACTCTGAACAATGGCCTGTGCATAGCCCATGGCGATGCTGGCGGTGTTGCTGTCACTGGCATCCAGCAGCGCCTGCACGCGCGCCTGTCCACTGGAGCGAACGTCTTCCGAGAATTGCGGCGGCACCACGATGGCCGCCGAGCAGCCACCGCGATCGATCTGCTTCAGGATGTCGCGGTAATTGCTTCCGACATGCACAACGGAGAAATAATCAGTGGCTCGGAAATGCTTAAGCAGGTCCTGGCTGAATTGCGAGCCGTCCTGGTCGTACACGCAAAGGGGAATGTGCTTGATGTCCAGGTTCACGCCATATCCGTAAATGATCAGTTGCACGATGGGCATGGCGAAGATGATGGCCAGGCTGAGAGGATCGCGCACGATCTGGATGACTTCCTTGCGCATCATGGCGAAGATGCGTTGCAGGCTCATGCCGCCCTCCCCGGCTTCTGGTCGCGTGCGGCCGTCAGGTTGACGAACACATCCTCCAGGCTGGGTTGGATCTGCTCCACCTTGCTCACCCTCACTCCGCGGGCGGTAAGCGCCGCATGAATGGCGGGAATGGCAGCGTCAGCGTCGGCCACCGTGGCGTGAAGGCTGCTGCCGAACACGGCGGCGTCAAGCACGCCCGGGGTGTGGCTCAGCGCTTCCAGTCCCGGTCCCAGCGGTTCACATTCCACCAGCAGGAGCTGGTTTTTCAGCGACCGGGTCTTTAGCTCCGTAGGTGTGCCCATGGCCACGATGCGCCCGCGATCGATCAACACCAGGCGATTGCAATACTCCGCTTCATCCATGTAGTGGGTGGTCACGAAAACGGTGATGCCCTCGCCGACCATCTCCTGGATCAGTTCCCAGAACTTGCGGCGCGAGACCGGATCGACGCCCGACGTGGGCTCGTCAAGGAAGACGATGGGTGGCCGATGGAGCACCGCGCATCCCAGCGCCAGCCGCTGCTTCCAGCCCACGGCCAGGGCGCGCGTCGGCATCTGCTCGCGGCCTTCGAGGCCCGCCATGTGCAGGGCCCACGCCAGCCGCTCGGGGAGTGCCTTGGCGGGCACGCTGTACAAACCGGCGAAGAAACGCAGATTCTCAATCACTTTCAAATCGTTATAGAGGGAAAACTTCTGCGACATGTACCCAATCTGCTGGCGAACCGCTTCCGGCTGCTTGGCGACGTCCAGTCCCGCCACGCGCGCCAGGCCGGAAGTGGGCAGCAGCAGGCCGCAAAGAATCCGTATGGTCGTGGACTTGCCCGCGCCATTGGGGCCGAGAAAGCCGAAAATTTCGCCTCGATGCGCTTCCAAGCTGATGTTGTTCACCGCGACAAACGAGCCGAAGCGTTTGGTCAGGCTCTCGACCACCACAGAGGTTTGGCTGCCATTCATGACGATTTCGCGCCTCCGGCGGGCTCCGGTTCCGTCTCCACGGCCGAGACGAACAAGTCCTCAATGGTCGGCGTCACCGTCTGGATCGAGTCGTACGGGACCGCCGCGGACCTCAGCCGACCCGTTAACTCAGGCTCCCGGCGCGCGGCGTCGTCAACAAACAAGTGAACGCGGTCACCCACCAGCAGGGCACTGCGAACGCCGGGTGCTCCCGCCAATACTGCGCGCACGTCCCCTGGCTGTGGCGAGTGCACGGCCAGAATCTCTCCTGGAAACTTTCGCTTCAGTTCGTCCGGCCGGTCACAAAAGAGCATGTGTCCCTTGTGCAGCAAGCCCACGCGATGACAACGTTCGGCTTCGTCGAGGTAGGAAGTGGACGTGAGAATGGCCACGCCTTCGGCCACCAGCGAGTAGAGGATCCGCCAGAAGTCCCGCCGCGATACCGGGTCCACGCCGTTCGTCGGCTCATCGAGCAGGATCACCTTGGGCGTGTGAATCAACGCGCACACAAGGCCCAGCTTTTGCTTCATGCCACCGGAGAGATTGCCGGCAAGCCGCGAGCGGAATTCGCCCAGCCCCGCGGCCGTCAACAACTGTTGCGAACGCTCGATCCGTTGCTTGCGCCGAACCCCGAAGAGGTCGGCATAAAAGCGGATGTTTTCATCGACCGTCAAATCTTCGTAGAGGCCGAATCGCTGCGACATGTAACTCAGCAGCGACTTGGCGCCTTCGGGATCGTGTACCACGTCGCAGCCGGCAATCGTGATCGAGCCCGAATCCGTGTCCATTACTCCCGCCATCATTCGCAATGTGGTGGTTTTGCCCGCGCCATCGGGGCCAACGAGTCCGAAGAGTTCACCGGGGTACACTTCGAAACTCAATCCATTTACGGCGCGCACTTCACCGAAGTGCTTGCTCAAGGACGAGACGATGATGGCGGGGTTGGGGCTCATAGGGCGCGGCTCAAGGCAGTTTGATGTCAACGTCCGCCGGCATGCCCGGCTTCAGCTCGTGCCCGGGATTTTCCAGGTCTACTTTGACGCGGTAGACCAGCGTCACGCGTTCCTTCTCCGTTTGCACGGTCTTGGGTGTGAATTCCGCTTCGGAAGAAATAAACGAGACATGCCCGGGATAAATCTTGCCCGGGAAAGTGTCGGTGTGCACCTCGACCGGCTGCGCCCAGCGCACTTTGCCGAGATCGGTCTCCGGCACATAAACCCGAACCCACAGGTGGTCGAGATCGGCGAGTGTTATCACCGGCGTCCCCGGCAGAACCACCTCACCCAGTTCCGCCTGTCGCTCCAGCACCACTCCATCGAACGGCGCGTGCAGAACCGTATACGTCAGGCGGATGCTGGACATGCGAACATTCTGCGAGGCCTGGTGAACACCGGCGCGGTCAACCGCCAGTTCTTCCTTGCGTGTTCCTTCCACTAGCTCGTTGTAAATCTGCTGGTCGCGATCGTAGGCAGCCTGGGCACGAGTGACGTTGGTGGCGGCCAGATCGCGCGTCTGGCCGGGAATCTCATCCTTTTCGTACAGCGCCTGGTAGCGCGCATAGTCTTTCTTCTTCTGCTCGAGATCGGACTGCGCATCGAGCATCGTGAGCCTTGCCGCTTCAATATCCTGCTGGCGGCTCCCGGCCAAAGCGAGCGCCAGTTGCCGGTTGCGCGACTCGACGGCGGAATCGTCCACGGCGAGTTGCTGCTTGTAATCATCGCTATCGAGCCGCGCGAGCAGATCGCCTGACTTCAGCGTCATCCCCTCCTCCACGGGCAACTCGATGATTCGGCCGGTCACCTTGAAGCTCACCAGGCTCTCGTGTGCCTCAATGTTTCCCGAGAGCTTCAAGACGTTCCCAGGGGGGGCCGGGCGATACCACTCGGGATGAAAGTAGACGACGGCGCCGCCGATGGCCAACAGCAAGAGGATGGGAATAAGGCGTTTCATGGCTTGTTACCTCTTTAAGAAACCTCGCGTTCTAGTCCGGCTCAGGGCTCGCTGAGATACGCCTGGTAGATTTTCTCCGTCCCTCCCAGCGCGCGCACAAGAGCCATCACCGCATCGGCGTGCCGCGCCAGGGCCACAATGTGGTCATCCTGCGAGCTTGCCAGGCTGGCCTGTGCGGTTACCACCTCGATGTTGTCCGTCACTCCGTTGCGAAACCGATCCTGCGCCAGGCTCAGTTCACGCTCGGCGAGGTGAAGTGCCGATTCGGTGAGGGTCACTTGGCTCTCCGTCGAGTCCAGGTCCAGCAACGACTGGCGCAGCTCCTCATCGATCCCGCGCTTGAGGTCGTCAACCTGTGCGCTGACCCGTTTCAACTGGCTTTGCAATTCGGTTTTTTCGCCCGCCCGGTCGCGATCAAACAGCGTGACAGTTAGCGTACCTTGGACCTCGCCCGTCCCCGACAATGAGCGGAACCCGGGTCCGATGGCTCCATAATCGCCGTTGACAGACAGGGTCGGCAAATAGCGGGCGCGCGAAGCCTTGAGTTGTTCGGTGAGAGAATCCTGCTGTTTCAGAAGGGCAGCATAATCGGGCCTTGCTGCCAGGGCGCTTCCGAGCGCGGCGTCAGCGTCAACGGATTCCACGTGATGGAATTTCAATGGCTCCGCCAACTCGATTCGCCCACCGGGACTCAACCCCAGGAAATGTGCCATGGCAAGGAGGGAGCTCTGATAGGTATTGCGCGCCACCAGGAGGTTTTGTTGGTCACGTGCCAGTTGCACCTGGGCGCGAACCTCGTCCACGCCCGTCGCCAATCCCTGAAGGTGCTGATCGCGCGCGAGCTTTTCCAGAGTTTCTGAAGTGGTAACGCGGCTTTCCGCCGCCTGCACTTCCGCCGCGGCCGCTTGCGAGTTCCGATAAAGTCCCGCCGCCTGGCGGATCACAAGATCACGACTATCCTGATAATCGAGTTGGCCGGCTTCTTCCTGCTTTTCGCTGGCTTTCCAGTTGTGGTACGAGCGGCGATCGATCAGGGATTGGCTTGCCGCGATGCGGAAATCGTAGTGGGCAAATGGCCCGACCACCTTGGGTACACCCGGAAAGGTAATTCCTAGCGCGGCGAGATCGACGTTTTCCTCATTGGCCAGCGCATCCGCGTTGACGTGCGGCAGCAGGGATGCCTTCCTCCGTTCGACCGTGCCTGCCAATTGTTCCCGCTGCGCGTCGGCAACACGTACGCTGAGGTTTTGCTTCAAGGCCAGACCGATGGCGTCGCGAAGCGTCAGGCGCATCGGAGGGGCTTGCTGGGCGCGCGCCACCGCGGTGCACGTCAGCGAAATCGCCAACCCCATTTCCAGCAACCCTCGATGCCACTTCATGGAAGTTCTCCCTTACCGATCAAACCTATTTCCACGGCAACTCAATTTTGCTTGAGACTGCGCAGCACAAATTCCCCGTGCGCCTGCATGTACGCGTCGAGGTCCAGCGGATGACGCCGCCCAAAGAGTAATTGCCACACCATGGCCAGCAGCCCAGCCCCGGCAATCATCTGCGGGAACTCCAGCGCCTTGGTATTCCGAAATACACCTTCCGCGACTCCCCGCTCCAACACCTTCCGCACCGCCTTCATTCCAGGAACAATGATTTCCCGGTGGTAAATCTCGGCAAGTTCGGGGAATCGTCCGCTTTCGGCCACGAGCATGCGGAAAACGAATGGCACTTTTTCGCTTTTTCACCACGTTGGCGTAAAACTGTGAGAGCAAGCAGGCCAAGGAGTTCCTCCGGCGGACCGGGCAGGGAATCCACCAGCACGTCAAACCTTTTGGGAATCAGATTTCGCACCACCGCCTGAAACAGCCGTTCCTTATCGCGAAAGTAGAGATAGATCGTCCCCTTGGCGATACCCGCGCGGCGGGCGACATCATCGATGCGGGTGGCTTCATAACCACGCGCCGCGAAGACATCAAAGGCCGCCTTGAGGATCTCTTCCTGACGGCGCGCCTTTTGCTGTTTCCTGCGCGGAGGGGTCTTGGCGTTCTGCGCTTTTGTGGATTTCATTCTTTCGCTCTCTTTGTCAACATAATGACTGAACGGTCAGTCATTATTCATCACGAGCACATTAAGCCTGTGGAGGCGCATTGTCAAGACGTTTTCAATGGGGGGTTTTTACGTGGGTTCTTGCCGGCGCATCTGCAGAAAGGCGGCCCGGCTGCGGGAGATTGTCGGGCGCGATACCAGTTCGAAACCCGCCTCAATCGCGGCTCGCAACTCGGTTTCGAAGTGTTCCGGCTTGACGTGCCCGCTCGGCTCGGCGAAAAGAAGGCCGCCTTGCGGTTTCGAAGCCGCGGCGACTTCTTGGAAGAATGCCTCTGGCGAGGGCAGTTCATGCACCAGGGCAAAAGCCAGCGTAAAGTCGACGGAGCCCGCCAGATCCGTGATCCCGAGGCCTGCGGGCGTGGCCAGGCGGGCATCCACACGGCCCTCCAGCCCGGCGCGAGCCGCTCGGCGTTTAAGGCTTGAAAGCATGCGCGGCTGAATGTCGACGGCTACTACCCGGCCTCGGAGGCCCACGCGGCGGGCGAGTTCGAGGGTGAAGAAGCCCATGCCCGGGCCGGGTTCAAGCACGGTCATACCTTCCGAGACGTGCGGGGCCACCACCTTGGCCGGATCCTGCATCATTCGGCGCAGCGGACTTGCCAGGAGATATCCCAACCACCACGGACAGATTCGATGTGCCATGGATTCCTCGATCCGTGCCCGTTCAGGCGCTAAGCCTTGGGCGCCTCCGATGACATTCCGAACGGCCCACACCCACCTCGCATGCCGGCGCGGAATTTCTCACGCTCTTCCGGCGTCATCTGCTCCCAGCGCTCGAACATGCGGTGCCGCCAGGGCGGCCCGAAGCCTGGCCGCCCGCGGAAACCGCTGAACAGAATCTTGCTCAGCACCAGCAAGCCGAGGGCTTGCCAGTAGCTGACAGTGTGGAGGCCGAAGACCGCCGGCATCAGGTGGTTCCAAAGCTCCATTACCACAAAGCTGAACACCGTCACCGCCACCGTGACAATCAGCAAAATCTTCAGCACGCGCAAAATCCTATGTCCTCTCATGTTTGTTCACCCTCATCCTTTCTTGAATTCGTAATAAATGGCCCGTAAGCGCTTGCGGAGATAAAGCACCGCGTAGTGCTTGCGCGAAAGCAGAGTATTGACGCTCACTCCGGTCGCCGCGGCCAATTCGTTGAAGCTTCGCCCTTCGAGTTCGTGAGCGACGAACACCGCGCGCTGCTCTTCCGGAAGTTCGTCCAGGGCCGCTTCAATTTCGTCCATCAAAACCTCGCGCGCGTAGGCCGCCTCCGGCCCGGCGTCAGGCGAGGGAAGCAATTCCTCCCAGGGAAAGAATTCATCCTTGTCTTCGCCTCCGTGCGTGGTGCTGACGGGCACTTCCGGCCGGCGCTGGCGAAATCGATCGATGATGCGGTTTCGTGCCACCCGGAACAGCCATGCACCCACCTGCTCGATGGGCTTCATCAAGCGATAAGCCTGCACGAGTTCATAGAAGACTTCCTGCAAAATGTCTTCCGCGTCGCCATTGTCCACCACGCGCTTGCGGATGAAATTGCGCAGTCGGCCCTGCTCCCGCTCGACGGTCTCGGCGATGCGGCGATTTTGGTCGTCGGTCATGAATCCGGTGCTCAGCGCGTCATGCATCCAGTAGTGTAGACGTAACCGCGCGAGAAATATTGTAGGACGCAAATCGACACTTTCCTAACGCCCTCGTTCTTTGGTACCCTTGTCCGTTCAAAAGGGATGCCTCTATGAAGCGACTATGGGAAATGCTGGTGGTGGTGCTCGCGGTCGTGGTGGTCAGTCTTGTCTCCATTCGCGCCGCCGGCCAAGGGTTCACGCCCAATTACGACGAATCGAAGGCCGGAACGTTTACCCTGCCTGACCCGCTGCTTTTCAGCGACGGCAAGCCGGTGACCACCGCGCAGGAGTGGGCTAAGCGCCGGGCTGAGCTTCTTGAGCTTTTTGAAACCAACGTTTACGGCCACAGCCCGGCTTCGCCGAAAAAGATTCGCTTCAAGGTTTTCGACCTTGATAAGCATGCCTTGGGCGGCAAGGCCGTTCGCCGGCAAGTCACGATCTATTTCCCCACGCCCAAAGGCCCCGCGCACGAGGATTTACTGCTGTATGTTCCCGCGGACGCCACCAAGCCCGTTCCCGTGTTTCTGATACTTAACTTCGGCGGTAACCAATCAGTGAACAGCGATCCCGGCATCAAGCTCGCGACCATCTGGGCCGGCAAGCCGCCCGTGCGGCAGCAAGCGCCCGAATCATCGCGAGGGAACGGCAAGGATTTTGAAGTCGAAAAGGTGGTGGCGCGCGGATATGGCCTCGCCACGGTGAATTATGCGGACCTCGAACCGGACTTTAACGGTGGCTGGCACGATGGCATTCGCGCCATGTTTCTGAAGCCCGGCCAGACCGAGCCGGGGCCGGAGGATTGGGGCGCCATCGGCGCGTGGTCGTACGGCCTGAGCCGCGCCTTGGATTACCTGGAAAAGGACAAAGCCGTGGACGCGACACGTGTCGCCGTGATGGGCCACTCGCGCCTCGGCAAGACGGCGCTGTGGGCCGGCGCGCTTGACACGCGCTTTGCCATGGTCATCTCGAATTGCTCGGGACGCGGCGGCGCGGGCCTGTGGCGGCGCAATTACGGCGAAACGCTGCCGCGCATGAAGCAAGTTTTTCCGTATTGGTTCTGCGCCAACCTGATGCAATACGCCGATAAGATCGACCAACTTCCGGTGGATTCGAACGAACTGATCGCCCTCATCGCGCCGCGGCCGATTTACATCAACGGCGCGCAGGACGATGAATGGGCTGACCCGCACGGCATGTTCATGTCGGCGGTAGCGGCGGGACCCGTTTATAAGTTGCTGGGAGCGGAAGACCTGGGCACAGACCAGATGCCGCCCATCAATCAGCCCATCATGCACACCATCGCCTACCACATCCGCGACGGAAAGCACGCCGTCACGGCCTACGACTGGGACCAGTTTCTGACCTTTGCCGACATGCACCTGCGCGCGCAGTGAGCGGTTGCGACCTGCGAGCCATTTAGAGCCGCGGAATGCGCGCGCCGATGATTGTAGCGGCGGTCTCCGACCGCCGCCGTCGATCGGAGATCGACGCTACAATGATCCCGCTCAGCAGAATTACTCATACCGCAGCGCTTCAACGGGATCGAGCTTGGCCGCGCGGGCCGCGGGATAAAGGCCGGAGAAAAGACTGACGAGAAGGGAAAAGAGCAAGGCTCCCAAAACCAGCCACCAGGGAACGTACCAGAAGGTCTCCGAGGGCAGGTTCTGCCGGTGCAGGTAAATATTTGTAGCGGCGTTGATGACTTTGCCGATCGTCCAGCCCATGGCGACGCCCAGCACTCCGCCCACGATGCCCATGGCGCCCGCCTCGAAGAAAAAGAGTTTCTTCACATCCATGTCGCTCGCCCCCAGCGCTTTCATGATGCCGATCTCGCGCCGCCGCTCGAGGATGGCCATCACCAGCGTGTTGATGATTCCGAGGGAAGCGACCGCCAGCGCCAGGCTGCCAAAGACTCCCAGAAACAAGTCCAGAATGGCGAAAGCTCTTTGCAGGCTGCGCGAAGCATCCAGCATGGAAAACGCGCTTAAGCCCATGTGGTGGATTGCATCCTCAATGCGGGTCACATCGGAGGGATTGCGCACGCGGACGGTCAGTTCGCCGTACGAGTGGTCCGCCAGGCCGCCGTTGTCGCGCAAGTCGGAGGGCAGCATCATTTGCAGGCCTTGGGCGAAATCCAGCGGAACGAACACGCTCGCCCGGCCCATGCCGCGCAGGCTGTCAGGGTCATCGGTCACGATGCCGACGATGCGCAGCGTCCGCGTCTGCGGGGCCACGGAATAGGAGGAGAGTAGCGCATCCACAACGCTGTTGCCGCTCGCCGTTGGAGACACCGTCGAACCTGCGGAAGCCGTGGGGGCTGTGCCCGGCGTTGCGGTTTTTTCGTTGGCGGTGTTGGCGGCCGGCATGCGCTGCGCGTAATACATGACCAGCTCTTTACCAATGAGGGGTTGAAGGGCGGGCGAAGGGCCACTAGTTCCACCGCTGCCATCGGCGGCAGAATCAATCCCCAATAACTCCTCGGCGAAGCGCTTCTGCACGATGGCCTCGGCGGCGTTTCCCGAGGAGAAGAAGTTCCCCTGTAGATTTTCAAACGCCTCACGGTCGCGGGACGAGATGGGCAGCGATGCCACCATGGCGCGATGCGGTTTGTCGCCGTAGCGGACCTGCGTCATCATGCGCAGGTCGGGCACGGCTTCCAGCACACCCGGCAGCTTGGAGATTTCGCGCCGGGCGTCCTCGTCGAGGGCACGATTCGTCTCGCTGGAATTGGCCGCGCGGGCGCGCGCACGCAGGCCGGGTCCCGCCAAACCACCGCGCGTCACCATGATGGTGTCAAACAGCCCCGCGCGTTCGATGCGGCGCGTGAAGAGTTGCTGCAAGCCCACCCCGAGCGAAAGCATGGCCACCAGCGATGCTACTCCCACGCCGATGCCGAGCGTGGTGAGCGAATTGCGCAACATCGATTCGCGCAAGTTGCGTGTGGCGAGCTCCAGCAGGTCGGGTGTTTTCATCTGCCCTCCCCACCGTCGGTTTGCGGTGTGATGGATTGATCGCCCACCAGCTTGCCGTCGGCGAGAAACAACAGCCGACCGGCGTAGCGCTCCGCCAGTGCGCGTTCATGCGTGACCAGCATTACCGTCATGCCCAGTCGATGGTTGCAGTCGTTGATGAGCTCCATAATTTCCATGCCGGTATGGCTGTCGAGGTTTCCCGTGGGTTCATCGGCCAGAAGAATGCGCGGAGAATTCACCAGCGCGCGCGCCAGGGCCACACGCTGCTGCTCACCGCCGGAAAGCTCGCCCGGGCGGTGACCGAGCCGCTGGCCCAGTCCCACCTGGTCCAGGGCTTGCCGCACGCGGCCGGCGCGCTCGCGGCGGTCGGTTTCCGCCAGGCGCAGAGGCAGTTCCACGTTTTCCGCCACGGTCATGCTCGGCACCAGGTTGAAAGCCTGGAAAACAATTCCCACTTGATGCCGCCGGTAGTGAGCTAGTTCTTCGCTTGATAACTCGGAAAGGCTGCGGCCACCCACGTGCACGTCGCCGGACGTGGGACGGTCGAGGCCCGCGATGAGATTCAACAGCGATGACTTTCCTGAGCCGGAACTTCCCAGCAGAGCAATGAACTCGCCCGGCTGCGCAGAAAAAGAGATGCCGTCCACCGAGCGAATCACGGTGGTGCCCATCGTGTGGTAGCGGGAAATCTCCACGGTGCGGATGGAGCCTGATGAATCGGGGGAGGTGGTTTCCATACAGCTTAGGGACGTTCCTGAAGCATCTCCGGGTTACGGTAATATTGCGCGCAGGGCGGAACTTTGACCCTCCGTGGGCAAGAGTACACTAGTGCAGACGAAATCGTGACGGAAATATTTTATGAATTTTGTCTCAATTGCGGCTTACCGCCGCCATCCTGCCGGCGCCTGGAGTTTCTACATTTTGGGGGCCATGGAACGCGGAGACACTGCTTTTGATGCAATGACCACTATCTTCAATTTGCACCCCCAACGAACCTAACTGTCATCCTGAGCCCGAACTTCAGGGCGAAGGACCCCCGTATTTCGTCCTACCCAAGTGCGCCGCGGGAACGCGGCGTGCAAGCACTGGGCGCCCCCGCCCTGTCTTTCCTACGTGCAATGAAAAAGGTCCTTCGCCCTGAAGTTCGGGCTCAGGATGACAGCCCAACGAGTGCGCATCGATGCTACGTTTACCGCGAACGGCAACAAAAACTTTCTTTTGAATACAGAAACTCCCGGTGCCGGCCGGAAGCCGCCGTTGCGGCTCGCAAAGGCAGCCGCAGCGGTTCACCCCGAAACGGTATGCAACTTCAGCATGTTGGTGGCGCCCGCGTGGCCGACGCGCTCGCCGGCTGCAAGCAATATAGGTTCTCCCCGCTTGATCCAATTGCGGCTGACGAGACATTGATCCATGTACTTCACCATATCTTCCACGGCGAGCAACGGAGGGGCGATCATCGCCGTGACGCCGTGCCAGACCGACAATTGACAGGCAACGGACTTATCGGGAGTGAAGGCAAAAACCGGCAGGTCCGGCCGCTGCGCGGCGATCAAGTGCGCGGTGTGTCCCGTTTCCGTGAACAAGCCGATGGCCTTGACCTGTCCGATTTGGGAGGCGCGGCAGGCCAGGTCCGCGATCACCTCATTGTAGTTGATCAGCGTTCGGTGGATGCGGCGTTGAAGGCGTACCGGTAGGTGCAGTTCGGCGGCCTCGGCGATCTCCCCCATGATACGTACCGCATCCACGGGGTATTTGCCGCGCGCCGTTTCTGCCGAAAGCATCACCGCATCCGTACCATCATAAATGGCATTGGTAATGTCACTCACCTCGGCACGCGTGGGAACCGGGCTTTCAATCATGCTTTCCAGCATCTGCGTGGCAGTGATGACGAAGCGATTGCACTGGATGGCCTTCTCAATAACCGTCTTCTGAATGTGCGGCACCAAGCCCATCGCCACTTCCACGCCCAGGTCGCCACGCGCCACCATGGCTCCATCGGCGGCCTGAAGAATATCGTCGATCGACTGCCAGGCTTCCGCGCGTTCGATTTTGGCGATAATGGGCAAGCGGGCGGCCTGCTGCGCAAGGTCCTTCTTCAATTGCAGAATGTCTTCAGCGCGCCGCACAAATGACAGGGCGATCATGTTGAACGCCGAGCCGCACGCCTTCTTGCAGGTCGCGCCGGTCCTTTTCCGTCAGCGAAGGGGCGCTGAGCGCGGTTCCGGGAAGGTTGATGCCCTGATGGTTGGAGATCACGCCGCCCCGCACCACGCGGCACTCTGACGTCGTTCCTTCGCACTTCAGCACCCGCAATTCCACCGCCCCATCGGCCAGCAGCACTTGATCGCCTTCGCGCACATCTTTGACAAAATCCTCATAGGTGGTGGATGCCTGCTCTTCCGTGCCCGCGACTTCATCCGTCGTGAGGCGAAATGTCCCGCCCTTTTGCAGGCGCACGGACCCGTCCCGAAATTCACCCAGGCGAATCTTCGGTCCTTGCAGGTCGAGCAGAACGCCGGCAAACACGCCGCATCGTTCGGAAGCCTCGCGAACCGACTGTACGTATTGCGCCAGAGTGGCCGGGTTCGCGTGGGAGGCGTTGAGGCGGAACACATCAGCGCCCGCGCAAATCAACTGCCGAATCATTTCGACGGAGCAGCAGGCTGGTCCGAGAGTGGCGATAATCCGTGTGTGTCGTTGTCTCATAGTTGTAGCGTCCAAGCCGCACCGCCCCCAGCCCGGTTTCTCGTCCCCCTGATTTCGCTGTGTGCTTACAGCATACCACGAGCGCGGGGGATTGAGAGGCAAAGCACACTCGGAGGCAGTCGTACAGGTTGAATTCGCAGCGGCGAGTTTACCTCGCCACATGGCGGCGTAAAGCCGCCATGACACGCGAACTGCACCGTAGCCTGATGGAGGGAGGTCGAATCAAACTTCTACGCGGAGCCAAATCGCACTGCGGTGTGACCGCTTACGCCGCAGCGGCGAACGAGACGTCGTACTCACCCAACTGCAACGGAAACTTGCCGTACTCTCTGACGAGGTGAACCACGTAGTCGTAATTCTCGCCCGAAATGCTGTTGGGAACCGAGTGGTCCGACTGGAAAATGAAACCGCCGCCCTTGGCCGCGTTCAACTTGGTGAGCACGGCGGCCTTGATTTCGTCGCGGGTTCCATTCGCCCACAGCAACACGTCCATGTTCCCGCAGAATCCCAGGCGATGGCCGAAGCGGCGGCGCAGGTCAACGACGTCCAGCCCCGCCTTCGCTTCCAGCGGGTTGTAGGCGTCCACTCCCACTTCAATGAAATCCTCGAAAATGCGGCTGGCATTGCCGCAGCCGTGATAGATGACCGGCAGGCCGTACTTGTGGCACTCATTCACCAACGCCTTGACGCCGGGCTTGAAATGCTTGCGCCAAAAGTCCGGCGAGAACAGCATGCCGTTTTTGTAGGCGACGTCGCCCCAGATCACCATGCCGTCCAGCAGGCCGCCAGCGGCCTTGATCTGCGCCTTCACCAGTCCCAGCGAGAAGGCATTGATGCGTTCCACGAAGCGCGCGATGTGGTCCGGGTACAATCCCATCCACAGCAGGGTATTTTCCGAGCCGATGATGCGCCACAGCATTTCGTGGCCTTCGCAAACGCCGCCGAAGATGGGGAAATCCTCCCACGCCGCACGTATGCGATCGATAAAGGCGGGAATGTTGCGCGCGAACCCATCACCCACGCCGTTGATCTGGTCATCGCCGGCGGAGAAGTAGCGGCGCTCGTCCCAGGGATCGTCGAACTGAAACGCCGCCATCTTCTCGAGGGTGTCCGTCTCAAACTTCTTGAACGACGGCATGGGGTACGCCAGCATTTTCTGAATGACGGCTTCGAAGCCGGTACGCACCACTACTTCTTCCTCGGTTTCCTTCAGGATCTCAAAGGGCTTGATGTGGGGATCGAGGTTGGGATTAAAGTTCATCCAGTCCAGATCGTAGTAGCGGTAGATATCCGTGTCGGCGGCGAGCCCCAGTTCCTCGCGCCAGCGCTTGAGAAAGCTTCCCCAGAAGAAATCGCTGATGGGAACCTGGTCGCCCTCGCGGTGGCGAAGGGCGTTCTTCATGCGTTCAACCTTAGCCAGGCAGTTTTCTGTGCGTTTCATGGCAGCCACCTTTCGGCGAGCATCATACCATTTTTGCCGCGTTTGAGGGCTGCCCACAAGAGCTCGAAGACCTCCCGCGTTCTCTTCCGTCCGAGCAGCAAAGTGTCGCCGTGGCTCTTGGGCTCCTGGTATGCCCTTGACAGCATAATGCCGTCGGTGACATACTGAGGAGTGCCCTGGGAAGTTGAGTTTACCGACGAATTCGGCAAGTGGTGGGATGGTCTGACTCCCGCGGAACAGAAGAGCGTTGACTTCAGCGTCAGCCTGCTGCAAGCAGTCGGACCTAGGCTAAAGATGCCGCACTCTTCCGGAGTTGTGGGGTCTCGTCACACCCATATGCGTGAACTACGCATTCAGCACGAGGGGCGACCCTATCGGGTGCTCTACGCCTTTGACCCGCGCCGAACGGCGATTCTGTTGATGGGCGGCGACAAGACCGGCAACGACCGGTGGTATGACGAATATGTACCGCTGGCAGACGACTTGTACGACCAGCACCTGCGGGCATTGCGGACCGAACGGGACGAAGACTCGTCGTGAGTGGTGCCGGTCGGTAGTTCAGGAGTCAAAAGATGGCGCGAAACTACAAGGAACTTCAGGCGAAGATGGACCCTGCGAGCCGTGCCGATAACGAGCGGCGAGTGCGGGAAGAGGTGCAGCGGATGGCGCTGGAGGAGTTGCGCGGTGCGCAGCAACTCACGCAAACCGATATGGCCGAGATGTTGGAAGTCCCACAGAGCTCCATCTCCAGAATTGAACGCCGTGCCGACATGTATCTAAGCACTCTGAGGAGTTATGTCCACGCGGTCGGCGGCGAATTGCGCATCCAGGCGGTTTTCCCCAATGGCGGATCCGTGGTCATCGACCGTTTTGGGGACTACGAAGAACGACCGTACACGGTGCGCGCGCAAACCGAAGGTGGCGGTCTATTTCGGTTGCGCGCGGAGCCCGTCCATCATCAAGGAGCCCCCTTTTCGACCAGGCCCTTCCGAGCGATGGGGCTCCTGAAAGCCATGCGGGCTTTGCATCTTCCTGAGCCTCAGATTGCTGGCATCAAGGAGACGTTGGAGCACCATGGCGGTGAAATCGAGATCGGTGGCCGCGTATCTGGACCGCAACGCGTTTTCAGCGTTTCAGACCTGATCGCGGCAGGTTTCGAGGAAGTAAACGCAAAATAAGGCACGGTTCCCTTGAGCAGACATCTCTACTTCTCTTTCACCCTTCTCGCGTTCATGATTTGCGGCGCGCGCACCGCGCCCGCAGGCGACCTTCGCGCCGGCGCAGCCAAAACTGTGATCACTCCGGATGTTCACGCGGCAAGTGTTTACATGGCCGGCTATGGTCCGAACCGCGTGGCCACCGGCGTTCACGATGACCTTTACGCGCGCTGCCTGGCGCTGGGGGTTGGTGACCAGACGCTGGTGATCTGCGCGGCGGACCTGATTGGCCTGTTCAATGATGACGTGGTGAAAATCCGGTCGGAAGTCAAAGCCCAGGCGCCGGAGGTCTCGCATCTGATCGTGGCTTCCACGCACGACCACGAAGGCCCCGACACCATGGGACTGTGGGGACCGTCGCCGCTCCAAACGGGCATCGACGAGAAGTACATGACTCTGCTGCGCGAGCGCATCGTGCAAACCGCAGTGGCGGCGGTTCACGCCATGCAGCCGGCGCGGCTTACGCTCGGCCGTGATGATAATCCACTGCTGGCCTTGTTGCAGTCAGACAGCCGCCCGCCCTACGTCAAGGACCCGTACCTTTTCGTGATGAGGCTCACGACGCCCGAGGGCAAGCCCATCGCCACCTTGATCAACTTCAGCGACCACCCCGAGACTCTGGGCAGCAAGAACACGCAGATCACTGCCGACTACCCTCATTGGCTTTGCGCGTACGCGGAAGAGCATCTGGGCGGCACTGCCGTTTTCGTCAATGGCTCGATTGGCGGGCTGCTTTCCACCAACAACAGTTCCGTGGCGCTTCAGGATCCCGAAACCGGCAAAGTGGCGGCCGACAATACCTGGCGCAAGGCGGAGCTTTTCGGCAAGACTTTGGGCCAACTGGTGGAGCGCGCCGCGCGGGGCGGGGAAGTGGTGGATGTTGACAGCGTCGATTTCCGTGGGTCCACCATCTTTACACCCATGCACAATGACCACTTCCGCATTGGCGGTGCGGCCGGGCTCTTCGGCGGGCGCAAGCCGCTTTACACCGATGGCAAGCTCGACCCCGGCATGACAGAGACCGACCTTCCCGGCATGGGCAAGCTGAGAATCGCCACCGGCCACGACGTGCAGACCGAAGTGAGTTACATCCGCCTGCTCAAGGGCTCGAACCTGGCGGCGGAAATCGTCACGGTGCCGGGTGAAATCTACCCGGAACTGGTGAACGGCGGAATCACTCGCTATCCCGGCGCGGACTTTCCCGATGCGCCGTTCGAACCCTCCATCCGGCCGCACCTGCGGAGCAAATACCAGTTCATCTTCGGGCTCGCCAACGACGAGCTGGGTTACATCATTCCCAAAGCCGAATACGACAACGAGCCGCCGTGGCTCCTCGACAAGCCGACGCGCTGGTACGGCGAGATCAACTCCGCCGGGCCGGACATCGCCGGCGCGGTCACGCGGACGCTGGTGGGGCTGATCGATGGAAGGCAGTAGGCGGAAGGCAGAAGGCAGTAGGCAGCTCAGCCACCGGCGCGGGGGCCGGATTGAATATCCTATGACTTGGCGGAAGTCACAGGCCAGAAGGCGGAAAGCAGAAAGCAGAAGGCAGTGGGCGGCAGTCAGCCACAGATCCTGCAACATTCGATTTGCGTCGCGCGCGGAAGAACGCCGGGCGTTTGCCCAATACTGTTCGCTTAAGATATGGCGTCAGTTGAACCTGCGCGCAGCGCTTTGGAGTGCGGTAGCAGCAGCTACCGCTTTTCTTATTGCGCCCCTCGCATTGCTCCCGTATGGACCATGGCCGGAAAGCGGTAGCTGCTGCTACCGCACTCCAAAGTGGACCTCGCCCGCAAAATGGATCGCCTATTGCTTGATAGCAGTTAAGTGGACAGTATTGGGCCTTAGAGGGTCTCCCAACAACGTTGAAAAAACACTTGACAAAACGTTATAGATGTGTATATGATTCAGAGGTAACTTATGATCGGCTTGATAAAGTTCCAATCCGCCACGACACCGCGCCTTCGACGTTGGGTGGGCGCCCAAGCTGAAGTCTCCGTAGCCCCGTGTCAGAAAATCCTAGCCGCCAAACTGTCCCCTAGTTCGCCCCCCAGGCCGAAAAAACAAAAATTCGTTGAAAGAACCCGATGAGTTGATGAAAACAAGCCACTTAAAAAGTGACAGAATGCCCTATGCCGATGAGTTTCTGATTCAAAAGGACTTAATCTCCGCCGATGCGTGTTTTGGGGTTTTTGACGGCTATCTTGCTTGAGTTCAATCGATTGGAGTCGATTTCGGCCACCAAATCCAAAGTCCACCCAACGCAAATTCCCTCGAAAACCGTGCAAAACCGCCCTTTTGAAGGGCGTTATCAACCCTTCCCGGGACACCCAAGCTAGCCTCCTGCGAGGGGCTGGCTCCCGGTCCCGCCGCAAAGAAGTCGGCACGCGTCGACTCTCGCGCCATGAGGGCCGGTCGCCGGGAAATCGCGGCCGCCTACCGTCTCCTGCCTCCTGCCTCCTGCCTATTGCCTACTGCCTACTGCCTACTGCCTACTGCCTACTGCCTACCCCCTACCCGGGACCATTGGGATAGGCCGGCAGGTCGGCGGGACGTGGCGGCAGATGTTTGGGATTCTGCTGGATGGCCTTCATCACCTCTTCAATGGCGCGCTCCAGTTGCGGGTCATGGCCCTTCATAACCTGATCGGGGGTATTATCCACTTCAATATCAGGCGCCACGCCGTGGTTCTCGATCACCCATTCGCTGTTCACTCCGTAGACGGAGAATTCCGGCCGGGTGATATAGCCGCCGTCCATCAGCGGGACAAAACCGCGAATGCCGCGGACGCCGCCCCACGTGCGCATTCCGATCAGCGGGCCGAGGTGATACTTCTTGAAGAAGTAGCTGAAGATGTCGCCGTCGGAGGCGGCGTACTCATTGGTCACGCAGACCATGGAGCCGTTAAAGACCACGTCGGGAATGGTGCCGCTGGCGAAGTTGCGAGCCGAATCCATGCCCGCCAGGATGCGGCGCAGGCGCTCAAAGATAAGCTGATCCACAAAGCCGCCGCCGTTGTAGCGAACGTCGATGATCAGGCCCTCCTTGCGAATCTGCGGGAAGAACTGCTTGACGAATTCGTTCAGGCCCGTCAGCCTCCCATGTCGGGAATGTAGATGTAACCCACGCGCCCGCCCGTAGCCTGGTCAACCTTGCGGCGATTGGTGGTGACCATGTCAAACTGGCGCAGCGCGTATTCACTGGCGATGGGCTTCACCAGCACCTGGCGCGCGCCCGTCTCGGACGGCTGGGAGTTGACGGTTAAGGTTACAGTCTGATCCGGCGGTGTTAACGAACAACTCGTTGGGAGGTTCAGGCGCTTTCAGTTCGCGCCCGTTCACCGCCAGCAGGTAGTCGCCCTCTTTCACTACCACGCCGGGCTCGGTCAGCGGAGAGCGCAGCGCGGCGTCCCAGTTCTCGCCCTGGTAAATCTTCTTAAAGCGGTAGTAGCCGCTGGCCGCGTCCAACTCATAGTCCACGCCCAGCAGGCCGAGGTTGACGGGGTGCAGATCGGGATGGTCGCCGCCGCCCACGTAGGTGTGGGAATTGGCCAGTTCACCTACCATCTCGCCGAGCAGATAGGTCAGGTCGTAGCGGTCGGCCGCGTAGGGCAGCAAGGCGGCGTAGCGGTCGCGCTCCTTGGCCCAGTCCACACCGTTCATCGACTTTTCGAAAAAGAAGTCGCGCTCCTGCCGCCACGTCTCGTTGAACATCTGCTTCCATTCCGCCGGCGGGTCGATGCGCATTTCCATTGCCGCGAGATCCAGCGCGCCCTCGCCCGCATGATGCGGCGTCTGCGGCGGGCTTGGCGTCGATGATTCCGAAAGTCATGCTCCGGGGCCCGGGCTCTTCGTCGTCGCCACCGCCACCACCCGGAGCGGCGGAATAGAGCAGCTTGGAGCCGTCAAAGGAGATCTCGAAGTTCGTCGCGCCGTTCAGCAGTACGCTGTCTTTGCGTTCCTTCAGGTCGTAGACGCGGATGGCGGATTGCTCACCCGGCAGCGGACCCGATAGGCCACGAACCGCCGCGGTGGAGTAGTACACGCCATCTTTGCCGGCTTCCATGCGCACGATGTTGGAGGGCGGAGTCGGCAGCGCCACCACGCGATTTTCAATTCCCGCCAGGTCGATGCGGAAGTTCTTGGTCGCGTCTTCCGCTTCCTTCTTTTCTTTGTCGCCGGTTTTGCCCTTGCCTTCATCGGCGGATTCATCCGCCTTCTTGCCGCCCTCGTCACTCTTGGGTGCGAAGGGCGAGGGCAGGTCGGCGCGCAGCGTCACCAGGTAGACACGCGTGGCCTTGGGGTTGGAAAACTCGAAATCGTAGACGCCCAGCACCTCGTTGTAATCGCGCTGGGAAAGGAAGAACAGGTACTTGCCTCCGGGGTCGAAGCTGGGAGAAGTGTTGTTGGTGAAGTTCGAGGTGACCGGCGTGATCTTCTTGTCGGCCAGCGAGTACAGATTGATGGTGGCGTTGTTGTTTTCTTCCTGCTTCGAGTAAGCCACCCACTTGCTGTCCGGCGACCAGACGTATTCGGTGATGTCGAAGTATTTGCCCTGGTCGATGAGCACCGGCGTCTTCTGATCGATATCGACGTAGAACAAGTCGCAGGTCCTTGTCCGCGTAGAGCAGCTTCTTGCTGTCGGGCGACCACACGGGCGGCATGCGCGTCATCTTGCCGTCGGTGGTGATGCGCATCTCCTTGCCCATGCCGTCCGACGGCGCGATGTAGATCTCATCCTCGCCGCTGCGGTCGGAAAGATAAGCGATCCATTTGGCGTCCGGCGACCACGCGGCGAACTTCTCGTGAATGCCCGGCGTTTGCGTGAGGTTGCGAATGCTGCCGTTTTTGGCGGGCACGGTGAACACGTCGCCGCGCGCGGTCAGCACGGCGCGATTGCCTTCGGGAGAGATGTTGAAGTCCGTCACGAAGTCCGAGACGTTGGCCCAGTGCGCACGCGCCACGTCGCGGTCGCCAGGCAGGTAGACCGTGAGCTTCTTCGTCTTCTGCGATTTCAGGTCCAGCGTGTAGAGATATCCGCCATTGGCGAACACGATCGAGTCGGGTCCCAGGCTGGGCCAATCGACGTCGTAATCCTTGAAGTCGCTGATCTGCTTCGTTTGTTTCGTCTTCAGGCTGTAGGTATAGATGTTGACGCGATGCTCGGGGCCGCGATCGGAGCCGAAGTAAATCGTGTCACCGTGCCACATGGGATAGGTATCGGTGCCCGGATAATCGGTAATGCGTTCGTAGGTATTGTTTTTAAGATCGTAAATAGCAATGTCCTGGGCCATGCCGCCGGTATAACGCTTCCAGGTGCGGAAATTGCGGAAGATGCGGTTGTAGGCGATCTTGGTGCCGTCCGGCGAAAAGGAAGTCAGCCCGCCCTTGTCCACGGGCAGGCGCTCGGGAAGCCCGCCATCGATGCTGACCGTGAACAGGCGTCCGAACCAGTCGTTAAAGGTGTCGCGCCGCGAGAGGAAGAGAATGTGTTGGCTGTCGGGCAGCCAGTTGATGACCTGATTGTTGAAGCCCATGCGTTCAGGCATCGAGGCCACGTCCGGCTCGAAGGTCAATTGCTTGGGTTCGCCGCCTTCCGCCGGCATCACGAAGACGTTGAAGTTTCCGTCATACTGCGCCGTGAAGGCGATCCATTTGCCATCGGGCGAGAACTTGGGAAA
Organism: uncultured Acidobacteriota bacterium; assembly: GCA_963719115.1. Classification (GTDB taxonomy): domain Bacteria; phylum Acidobacteriota; class Terriglobia; order UBA7540; family UBA7540; genus Bog-366. The sequence continues at coordinate 56,940 of CAVRBF010000083.1, forward strand.
GAGTTCCAGACCCGGATCGGTGGTGACACGCCTCGCCGTGCCGCCGGAGGAATCCACCAGCCACAGATCGCCGCCGTAGCTGAACACGATCTTGTCCTTGTAGATGTCGGGGAAGCGCATCAAGCGGCCTTCCGGGATATCGGCGGAGATGGCCCAGGACGCAGCGAGCAACAGGAGGGGAATCAGCAGCTTGCATGAACGGCGTATCATGTTTCCTCTTCAGCGAGTGAGATGCGGGGCGCATTTTGGGCCGGCGAGTTCAACGAGCATGACGGGGGGGTACTGTTTTGCGAAATGCGGCGCCGCAGTGCCATTGTAACTGATTATAGGGCTGGAAGAGCGAGCGCTTTTTGGCGAATAGTTTAGATTGCACTGAGCGGAATGGTGACCGTCCCGACGCTTCCTGAAACCGCACTGCGCAGCACCACGCGTAACTGTACCGCCTTGGGGTTCGGTTCGAACGGAAACAGCAACTGTAATCCCGTCGCGCTGAGTTGCCGGTAGTAATCCTCTTTGAGATTGAGTTGGACGGAATGCTTGCGCGCCGCGTTCTCAGCCAGATCGCCGCCGGCGTCCAGTTGGGCAATGACGACTTCCAGGGTTCCGTTCCACCGGCCGTTGTCGTGGTTGAGCGCCAGGTCATTGACATTCACCCGCAGGTCAATCGTTAAGTTCTGGCGGTTGGTCCCTTCCTTTTGAACTCGTACCAGCAGGCCAATGGCGGAGGAATCCAGAGGAGTCAGTACCGCTTTTTCCAGCGCCGTCTGCGAATCAGTAGGAATGAGGGGTTGCTGCTCCAAGGTCGCCAGATAACCGCTGCGGTAGGTCAACTTCACACCCGTTTGCTTCACCTGCACTTTGAACGTGTGGAACTTGGAATCCCATTTATCCTGCGCGGGATAGTACCCCAACACGTAGACGAGCTTGGAATCATCCACGGCGGAGCGGAGTGCGCCAGTCAGGTCGTTGTCGTCGTACAACGTGCGGCCTCCGGTCAACTGGGCGAGCAAGCGGCCGGAATCGTGAGCGTCTTGCATCGACTTGTTGTTGCTGCCCCTTGCCACACTCACCATAGGAGTATGTGTATCGGAGTCAAGCATTGAGCCGATTTGCATCGTGCCCGCCGACGTTCCCGGCATGGTCGCTGCCGATACCTCATCGATGTTGTTGAAGCCCGTTTGGAGGGCGCGAGTGTCCATCGGGTAGACGGCTACGTTGTACTTGCTCAGCACCTGGCTGGCTTGCCGGACTTTGGGCGACAAGTCGGAAACGTCAGCCATCCGCCCGACGTCTGGTCCGGTCTTGACGACCAGAGGAAAACCGCTGGAAATCCAGATCAAGGTTTTTCGACCGGGGAGGGCGGCAAGATGTTCGCCGATCATGTTCAGGGAGCGGAGCGTGGCATCCACGGTGGGGACGTTCATCAGCGTCGCCAGCTTGGCGTCACCGCCCGTGGGATCGAGACGCGGGTCGGGTGCCGTCAGCGAGGAGAGTTGCGGTCCGCTGCCCCCCGTCGGTTCCGAATGCAGATTCTTCAAAGACTTCACCAGGAGCGCGGAGTCGTTGGTGAAATCCTGCACGATGTGGAGCCCATTCCCCATGCTGCACAAAGCCACGCGATCCTGCGGCTCGAGTTTTTGGACGAACTTTGCCACTGCACTACGCGCCATCGCCATGTCTGCGGGAGTGGTGTTGAGGCCGTCCAGCAGGATGACCGTGGCGGAGGCGGGTGCGCTCGACTGGAGATTTGGGCGATTGCTGAAAAAACCCGGCGGCAACGTAGCCGCTGGCATCGCATTCGGCGCGGCCTGGCCTTCCACGGAAAAGACGCTGATGGTTTGCGGCTGGTCGTCTTCGAACAACGCAAAGTCATCCTTTGTCAAACCGGGGACGGGTTGGTTCTTCTTATCCTGCACGATCACATCGACCGTAACCAGGCGAGTGGATACTTTGATGGTAGCAGTGGGCACACCCGATTGCAGTGCCGCCGGCGGCGCGGGAGGTTGTGCGAATGTCGAATGAAGTGCGACAACCATAAGGGCGGCACTGCCGACGCGCGCCAAAGACCTGCGAACACTTACAGTTTTCATACCCGCTGCCTCCTGCTGTGACGACACCTGCAAGTAAATCACCAGTTCGCGTTCACTGCAAAGACGAATTTGATGGAGTTATGGCGCTGCTCCCGTGTGAGCATTCCGATAGACTTGAATCTCCTGGGGAGAGATCTGCGGAGGCGGCGTCTGCGCTGGCGCGGTTGACAGGGCGGGGAAGAGGGAGAGCGTCGCAATCCCTGCGATGATACGAACCGAAATTCCTGCCACCGCGAAAGACTTCAAGTTCCGTCCCAGCGGTTGACGCGCCGCTGCCGGCGTTGGGATAACATCATACTTAGTCCCATACCGGTATTCGCGTCAATGGGGCAAAAAGTTCACGCCGGAAAGGGAGGATCTTTCGTGATACGCTGAAGAGCATAGAATGCTTCCTATGGCTACCAAAACCTTGCTGACCATTGACCAGTACATCGCCTTGGAAGAGCCGGCCGGTGTTAGGTACGAGCTAGATCGAGGAGAACTCGTCGTGATTCCTTCCTCGACGCCGCGGCACAATATTATCTGCGGGTCGCTTGTTGTCCATCTGAATTTATGCGCCAGGAAGTACGACTTGGGCGAGGTACTCTATGAGGTTGACGTATTGCTCGCTGAAGACACTATCCGCAGGCCCGACGTCATGTTCATCGCTCGTGAGCGGATGAAGGGCGTCGATCTTGATCAGGTTCCCGTGCTGGTGGTTCCCGACATGGTTCTTGAAGTCGTTTCCAAACATGACCAGCCGGACGACTTGATGCTCAAAGTTCGGCAGTACCAGAGCGCGGGTGTGAAAGCGATATGGGTCCTTTACCCCAAGACGCGCGAGGCCTACCGTTACGTTTCGAACACCCTTCAGCCCACCGTGCTGTCAGCAGAGCGATGAGATAAGCTGGAAGAGCCAAATCTGCTGCCGGGATTGTCGCTGCCTTTATCGCAAGTTCTTCCCTGAGTCAATCAGCGCGTTTGTTATTGCACCGGCTTGCGGTCCGCCAGGCAAGTTTCAGATTTGCCGTCCGCCGAAAAGTACAAGGCGCCCGAGCCGTCGGAACAGTAGGCGGCGGCCTTCCCAGGGTAAGACGCCGGATCAGGTACCGCGGAAAGCTCGTACTTGGCAACCGGCTGACCTTGACAGGCTTTGAGAGAGAGGGTGTAAACGCCCACGAGTACCGTTCCGCGTTCCTTGGGGACTGTCCGGTAGGGTGAATCGGTCTTTGGGGGCGCGCCTAGTGGTTCCAACAAGTTCACATCGCATGTGAATCCCATCTGCGGATTGAGTTCGCGGTGGCGATACTCGGCAATGATCACCTTGCGCATGGCATCCTGGGCCCGAGCTTCGAACCCTTCGATCCCTTGCTGTTCCCCAGCCGCCTCAACCTTCGGCCAAAGTGAAATTAGGTACCGGCCGTCTGCAACCAGAACCGTCGAGGCGAAAATGAGTACTAAGGCGCCAATGACCGCCATGGGCCGCCGTAACCTTTCGGGCCAGCCGTATGATCCAACCAAGCGGCGAACAAACAACGGAGAGAGAATCACTACGAGGAAAATGATTGGCAGCGCCCATGATGCGAGAAAGTTGGACCATGAAAGTTGCCACAGAATAAACTGCGGTGCTTCCCAGGCCCCGACCGCAAAGAAAGTACCGGCAATGAAGGGTAAGGTGCCGCTGAAAAATCCGTAGTTTGCTTCTACAGCCGCCAGCCACACCACCGCCGCGAAGAGAGTCAACCACAAGGTCAAGGACCAACGCCGGCAGTTTGGACAACGGAGGGTGCTCTCATCCATTTTCTGACCGCAGTTGACACAGTACATTTGCTGGTCCTCCTTCGTTCGGTCACGCCGATTGCGTAGAGCGTGATTAGGCGCAATCCGCAGGTTGTAGCGGCGGGTTCACGTTGGCAAGTGACCGCGCTGCATCCATAAGCTGCAGCTGAAAACTCACCCCGTGATGGCGCCAATCACTTTGAAAACGATCGCATAGTCGCAAGGCTTCTGCGCGGGCATCATCACTTTGAGGCCCGTGTTGTCCTGCGACCAATCGAGCTTGCCGTCGAAGCCCAGAAGCTCGACGTTCTGAATTTTGCCGACGCGCAACGCAGTGTTGGTGGCGAGCGGCTTGATGACCGCCTGATACTCCGGCCAGCCCATCACGAAGGCGTAGAGCGTATCGCCCTTGGTGGTAAAGCGCACGTCCGCTGCTGTCAGGTCCTTGCGGTTCTTTTCATTGAACGCCGCGGTGCTGGAGGCGGTCTCAGCCGCTGGACTTTCGCCGAAGATTTTCCACGGCCGTGAACCGTGAATGGCGCTGCTGTTCACGTCCATCCACTTGGTGATCTCGGCGAGAACATTCAACTCTTCCAGGTCCAGCATTCCGCGAGCGGGCAGCGGAAAGTTGAGCATCAAGTTGCCGTTCCGACTCACGATATCGCAGAGCATATCGACGATGGTCTTCGGCGTTTTGTATTGCTGGCCCCGCATGTAGTGCCACTGCCCAATGCAGGTGTCCGTCTGCCAGGGGCGCGGCCAGATGCTGTCCACGATGCCGCGCTCAATATCAAGCGTGGCGACGCCGTGCAGCGAGTCCTCCACACGTTTGCACGTGTACACGGCCTCGGCCTTCCCGGTTTTCTTCGCGCTCAAGTTGTAGAGGTGTGCCACCAGGCTCAGCCCGTATTCCTCGAAGGGCAGTGGACCGTCGGTATAGAGCAAGTCCGGTTGGTACTTGTCAACGAGGTCCTTGATACGTAGATACCAATGGTGCCGCCACCATAGCGGGATTCCCGTTTCGTTCCAGTCCAGACTCTTTCCCCACACCTGGTCGGAATCGACGTACAGGCTGGAGTTGGCCGGATCAGCGCCGTCGTACGGCACGCCGGCGTAAGGACCGGTCTCATCAGACCCGTGATTTACCGAAAACCATTTGTAGACAATCCAGAGGTGCTCGCTCACTGCGAATCTCAATCCGGCATCGCGCGCAGCGCGTGCCCAATCTCCCACGATGTCGCGCTTCGGTCCCTTGTTCACTGCGTTCCAGGGTTGATGGGCCGAGCTCCACATGTCGAAGTTATCGTGATGCACGCCCATGCTCATAAAGTATTTCGCACCCGCCTTCTTGTATAAGCCCATGAGATAGGCAGGGTCGAACTTCTCGGCTTTCCAAAGCGGAATGGTGTCCTTATAGCCGAACTTGGACGGATGGCCATAGGTCTCGCAGTGATAGATGTTCTGCTTGGACCCCTGAATGTACATGTTGCGAGCATACCAGTCGCCGTCTTCAATGGCCGACTGCGGACCCCAATGCGCCCAGATACCGAACTTGGCGTCGCGAAACCATTCCGGCACTTCATATTTGCTCAAGGACATACGTGTACCTGCGAACGGCCCACGCTCGATTTCAATACCTGGTGACACTTCGTGTTGAGCGGCCACGAGTTTGAGTGCGGGAATGGTACCGGCCAGAAGTTGGCAAGCGGCGCGCCTGGTTATTTTCGTAGGCATGGCGGTCTGTCCCCCAGCATCGAGTCGATGTGTGCAAGCGTGCGTCACCTTATCATGAGCGTGGAAGTTGCTGCAACGAGGTCCGCACGGTCTGGGGAAAGCTGCGGAACCAACGCGATGGATGCGGTAGGAGATTGGAGCGACGGGCATAATGTCCGGTCCGCCCAATGCCCCTATCGCCATACCACACCAAGAGTGGTGTTTTGTGGGTAGAGGCTTAAAAACGCTGTGTTGGTGTGGAGCACCCGTAAGTAACTAAAAGAAAATAAAAAAGTGCTTGACAAGCCCATCGAAGGAATTTATATTCAGTGGCCAGAAGTGGGTAGAAATGGAATTTTCTGTGGACTAGGGGTCGTCTGAGGATCGCAGGGGAACCGGGCGGACTTCATGTTTCGCGGCAACAATCCGGCGACGGTGGACGACAAAGGTCGCCTCAAGATCCCAACGGCCTTTCGAACTGAGCTGGATGAAAAATACGGCCAGGACTTTTTCGTGACCAGTCTTGACGGCGAATCGGTTTGGATCTACCCGCTTCCGGCCTGGGTCAAAATCGAGGAGAAGTTGGCCACCCTGCCGTCGATGAACAAGGCCAAGAAGCATTTCCTGGATCGCACCAATTATTGGGGGCAAATGTCCCGTGCTGACTCCCAGGGCCGGGTGCTGATCCCGGCGTTGCTGCGGGAATCGGCTGGGATGCAGGGAGAGGTGGCTGTGCTCGGATACCTCACCTACTTGGAAGTCTGGAACATGGAGCGCTATCGCGCGCACCTGGAGCGTGAACCGCTCACCAGTGAAGACGAAGAGACACTGACCAGTCTCGGGATCTAACGATCGAGTGCGAGACGGTTTGGGGATGAAGTCATGCATGGAATGAGTCAAAGCAGTGAAGTGCAGCTTGAGCGGGCGGGAAGTTCACTGGCCTGGCACCGTGCGCAATCGTCCGTCGCCAATTCGACAGTTGCGGTTATGGAGCAAGAGGTCGAACTTGCTGCCCGAGTTTGAAGAGTTGCTCCGCGAGTCCGCACCGGTAGCAGCTTATGTGCCCGGCAGGGAAGGGTTGCTGGGATGACATGCACCGGCCGGTTCTGCTTCGAGAGGCGATCGAGTATTTGAATGTCCAGCCGGACGGCATTTACATTGACGCGACTTTGGGAGCCGGGGGGCACGCGCAGGAGATCTTGAGGCGGTTGGGAAGTGGCAAGCTTCTGGGGTTGGACCGCGATCCAAAGGCCTTGGACATTGCCGGCCAAAGACTTGCTGGTTGGGGCGAGAAGCTGATCATGCAGCACGGTAATTTCACGGAAATCGACGCGTTGCACGCCGCCAGCGGGTTGCCGCCCGTGAATGGGGTTTTGGCCGACCTCGGTTTGAGTTCGATGCAGCTTGACGAGGCGTCCCGCGGGTTCAGCTTTAGCCAGCCGGGTCCGCTGGACATGCGAATGGATCCCGGCTCTGGGACTACTGCCGCTGACATCGTCAATCATGCCGATGAGCGGGAGTTGGCAGACATTCTTTACGAGTTAGGGGAAGAGCGCCACTCGCGCCGCATAGCGCGAGCCATTGTGAAGGCCCGTCCGTATCGAGTAACCACCGAACTGGCGCAGGTGGTGACGCGAGCGATCCCCTCCCGGGCGGGCCTCCACCAAATTCATCCGGCGACGCGCAGTTTCATGGCGCTGCGCCTGGCGGTAAACACTGAACTGGAAAACCTCGACCAGTTTCTGGCCAAGGTTTTGACGATTCTCCGTCCCGGAGGGCGTGTCGTCATCTTGAGTTTTCATTCGTTGGAAGACCGAAGGGTTAAGCAGGCCTTCCGGCGTTGGCAGGACGAAGGCCAGGCCACCATCCTGACACGCAAGGTGGTGCGCCCGGGAGAAGACGAATTGCAAGGCAATCCGCGTGCACGCAGCGCGAAATTGCGGGCGGCAGAAAAGCAGGGGCTGGGTGCTGGGGACTAGGTGCTAGGGAAAAGCCGGAAGGCCCCCAGCCCCTAATCCCCAGCCCCCAGAACCTAACAACATGGCAACAGCGGCAATCACATTACCGAGAACCAGACGGCGTCCGAGAAATTCCCCGGTCGCGGGCCGGGCGACTTTCCCGGAATTCTATTTTGTGAAGCACATCGATAACTCCCGCCTGCTGCGGGAGGTTGACGTGGAGCGTCGCCGTGAATGTTTCAGTCTGCTCGGATTGGGCGTACTGGTTTTTCTTTTTGTGCTCCTGTTCGCATGGCAACATTTCCAGTGCGTGCGGTACGGCTATCAGCTTGAACAACTCAAAGCTGAGCGCGCGACGCTGGAAGAGCAGAACCACCGACTCCGGTTGGAGCAAGCGGCGCTCGCCGATCCGGAAAGGATCGACACGTTGGCGCGGACCCAACTCGGTATGGTCTCGCCCGGCCCGCAACAAATAATCCGGACGGGTGGAGCCGACACCGCTGCCGCCGCGGTCGACAGTCCAGAGTTTGCCCGAAACTTCTCCGTGGGTAACGGAGACACTGCACACGAGCCATAGCCACAATGGGCCGACGTAAGCCTGATTCTCGCACGGCGAAGCCCGATCGGTCTCGCCTGGAGAGGCGGCGACTGACCATCGGCGTGCTTTGCTTTGTCTGGTTCGCCGGCGTGGCTGCCCGCCTCTACTTTCTCCAAGTCATTCAGTACGTGGAGTTCATTTCGCGCGCACAACGCCAGCAGCAGCGCACCGTCGAGGTGGCGCCTCAGCGCGGCGTTATCTACGACCGGCAAATGAATCCCCTCGCCATGAGCCTGGCGGTGGATTCCGTATATGCCGTGCCCAGCGAGCTTACCGAACCCAAGATGGTCGCGTCTCTGCTTGCCCCGGTGCTGGGGTTGGATGCGGGCGAATTGGGCGACCGATTCCAGGTGGCGCACTCTTTTTGCTGGGTTAAACGGCGCGTGACGACGGAGGAAGCCACCCGCGTGCGGGATTTGAATCTGAAAGGTGTCTACTTCCAGTCGGAAACCAAGCGCTTCTACCCCAAAGGCGTTTTGGCGGCGCAGGCAGTGGGTTACGTCGGCCTGGATGACAACGGTCTGGGTGGCATCGAGTACTCCCTCGACGGCGCCATCAAAGGGAAGCCTGGCCGGGTGCTGCTGGCTTCCGACGCCCGTGGCCGCACGTTCCACAGCAGCGAATGGGCGGGAATCCCCGGCAAGAATGTGGTGTTGACGCTCGACGAGAAGATTCAGTACATCGCGGAAAAGGCGTTGGCCGAGGCGGTAGCCAACGCCCATGCGGCGGGGGGCGTGGCGATTGTACAGAATCCCAACACCGGCGAGATCCTGGCGCTGGCCAATCAGCCTACCTTTGATCCCAACGACGTCAACGGCAGTTCGGCTGCGGCACGTCTCGACCGCGCCGTGGGTTGGGTTTACGAACCCGGCTCCACATTCAAACTGATTGCGGTTGCCGGTGCGCTGGAGGAAAAGCTGGCTACACCGGACGAGATGATTGATTGTCAGGGCGGTAAGATCGTGCTTGCCGGTCACACCATCCATGACGCGGAGCCGCACTACGTCCTATCGCTTACGGACATGGTGGCGGAATCGAGCGACGTGGGCACCGTCAAGCTGGCCATGCGACTAGGCGACGATCGCCTCTATCGATACATTCGCTCGTTTGGAATCGGCGCCAGGACGGGAGTGGAATTACCCGGCGAAGAACGCGGGTTGTTGCAGCCACCCAGCCGCTGGTCGAGGATTTCCATCGGCGAGATGTCCATTGGCCAGGAAGCCGCCGTCACGCCTCTGCAGATGATCACGATGTATTCGGCCATTGCCAATGGGGGAATACTTTTTCAACCACGCATTGTTCACGATGTTTTTATCGGTTCGCATCATGATGCCCTGCCGCCCGCCGCGGGCCACCGCGCGGTGAGTGAAAAGACGGCCGAGATGTTGCGCAAGATACTATCCGCCGTGGTGGACCACGGTTCAGGCAAGGCCGCGCAATTGGCTGGTTATACCTCGGCCGGCAAGACCGGCACGGCACAGAAGGTCACCGCGAACGGTACGTATAACCACACTCTTCACATCGGTTCGTTTATTGGTTTCGCTCCGGTTACGAATCCGGCGGTGACCATTCTGGTGGTCATCGATTCGCCGGTGGGAGCGTACTACGGGGCAGAAGTGGCAGCTCCGGTATTTCGATCCATCGCAGAGCAGACTCTTGGTTACCTGAACGTTCTTCAGGATAATCCCTCCCAGTCGCCTCGAATTATTACCCCCAAACCCGCGAAGCCTCTCGACCAGAAACCGGGAGACCTGGTGGGATTCCTTCCTCCGGATCGGAATTACTTTGGAGCTGCCACGTCTCCCGTAGAGCCGGCATCTTTTTCCCCGCGGCCGTTGCCTGACAGGGCCCCATCGGCAGGTCCTCCCGACGGGGACATTGCATCCAGTACGGTGGAGTTGGGCGACGGACCGCTCGTGACGGTGCCGGACTTCTCCGGCGCAGCGGCGCGGCGCGTCGTGGAGGAGTGTCAAAAACTGGGCCTTGACGTTAACGTTGCAGGCAGCGGTGTGGCCGTGGAGCAAAACCCTCTGGCAGGGTTCAAAGTTCCATCCGGCACACGCATCTGGGTGAGGATGGCGAGGTAATTGGCGATTTCTCGATTGCCGATTGTCGATCGTCGATTGAACGCAAGTTGTCGATTCTCAGAGGGGAGATTCCGGGGGCTCCCACGGAGCGCCGACAACCGATGACGGGCGGCCAACAACCGACAACCGGCAATTGAGATCAACATGAAGCTCGCGGATTTACTACACGAATTGCCCGTTCTGCGCGTCGGCGCGGCCCCGACGGCGGAAGTGTCTTCGCTTGCCTACAACTCTCGCGAAGTCAGGCCGGGAACCCTGTTTTTTGCCATTCAGGGCGAGAAGGCCGACGGCCATGCTTTTATTCCTCAAGCGTTGGAACGGGGAGCCGTAGCGGTGGTCAGTGAACGCCCGGCGCCGCCAGATTTGGCATCCAAGTGGATACAGGTTGCAGCCATTCGCCGGGCTCTGGCGGATATCGGCCGGACCTTTTTCCATCACCCGGAACAACGTCTTCAGCTCATCGGAATCACCGGCACGAATGGCAAGACCACGACGTCCTATCTGGTGGAAAGCATCCTGGGCGCGGCAGGGATCGTGAATGGCGTCATCGGCACGATCGAATATCGGGTGGCGGGCACGACGCGGGTGGCCACCAATACCACCCCGGACTCACTCGATTTGCTCTCGTGCTTTCGCGAACTGGTTCAACGCCGGCGGCAGGGCCGCGGTGATGGAGGTATCCTCTCATGCGCTTGCCCAGGAGCGCGTGTGGGGATTCCATTTTGCCGTTGCCGTATTTACCAACTTGACGCAAGACCATTTGGATTATCACCAGGATTTTGAACACTACTTCCAGGCCAAGCGCCGCCTGTTTGAAGGGCAGGGAGCGCCTCCGCCTGACTGGGCGGTGATCAATACCGATGATCCCTGGGGAACGCGGCTGCTGGACTTGCCCTATTCCCACTGCCTTACCTACGGCATAAGTGGCGACGCCCAGGTGAAGCCGCAACAGGTTACGTCCACACCCAAAGGAACCGAAGCCGTTATCTCCACTCCCGCGGGGAAGCTGCAAATCGTCTCGCCGCTGCTGGGCCGGGCCAATCTGGCCAACATACTCGCCGCAGCGGGTACAGGAGTAGCGATGGGAATTGCCAACACGAAGATTGAAGAGGGCATTGCCAGGCTTCACGCCGTGCCGGGTCGGTTTGAAAGGATTGACGAGGGTCAGCCGTTTCTGGTGTTTGTCGATTACGCGCATACTGACGACGCGCTGAAAAACATACTAAGGACTGCGCGCGAGCTGACCCGCGAACGTCTGATCGTGCTCTTTGGCTGCGGCGGCGAGCGCGATCGCACCAAGCGCCCGCGCATGGGCGAAGCCGCCGGAAACCTCGCGGACTTTGTTGTTCTGACTTCCGACAATCCGCGCAGCGAGGACCCGTTGTTGATTATGGCGGATGCCCTGGTGGGATTGCAGCGCACGGGAAAGCCCTACATCGCCGAGGTTGATCGCCGGACGGCGATTCGAAAGGCGTTGGGAGAGGCTCGCGCCGGCGACGTGGTGGTCCTTGCCGGTAAAGGGCACGAGACTTACCAGATTCTCAGAGACGGCAAGATCGATTTCGACGACCGGGAAGTGGCTCGCAACGTTCTCGCGGAAATGGGATACAAGTAATTGATGATTGGCGATTGACGATTTTCGATTGAAAGGCGTCAGTCCACAATAACCAGTTGCCGCCAGCGGTTGATTGCGCAGAGGTGGCCGAGCGCAATGAGTGACTGGATCTCAATCGACAATCACCAATCGAAAATCGACAATGATTCTGACGATGGGGGAGGTGGCGGCGTATCTGGGGTCGGCCTGCGGCACTTCGGGTCGATGGATCAAAGGCTACTCGATTGACTCGCGCAGCCTCGCGCCCGACGAACTGTTTTTCGCCATTCGCGGACCACGGTTTGATGGTCACCAGTTCGTTCCACAGGTGTTGGAGCGCGGAGCCGCCGGTGCGGTGGTAGGGGCAGACTACTACGCCAACTCGCCGGCAGGGTTGCGGCCCGCCCTGATCGCGGTTGCGGACACGCGAACTGCGCTACAAACCTTGGGACGCGAAGTCCGCCGCAAATGGGGCAGGCGACTCGTGGCAGTCACCGGCAGTGCGGGCAAGAGCACCACGAAGGAAATGGCGGCGGAGATTCTCGGCCGGCGATATCGGGTGCTGCGTTCTCCCGGCAATCTGAATAATGACTACGGCGTGCCTCTGGCGCTGTTGGGATTAGAGTCCGAGCACGAAGTAGCTGTGCTGGAACTGGGCATGTCCGCCGCCGGGGAAATTGCGCGCCTGGCAAGTTTGGCGGAGCCCGAGATCGGTGTCGTGACCAACGTTGCCGCGGCGCACTTGGAGTTCTTTGACTCTGTCGACTCCATCGCGCGAGCTAAACGCGAATTGATCGACTATCTGGCGACGAAAGGACCCGGCGCGGTGGCCGTGCTGAACGAAGACGACGAGCGCGTGCGAAGGTTTGCCGAGGGTTTTCCTGGGAAGGTTTTGCGATTTGGGTTTTCAAAGCGGGCGGATTTCCGGGTATCTGAGGACAGGTGGGACGATGAGCGGCGGCACGCGATCCGGGTCACGACGCCGGACTGGGTGTCGGAATTTGTGTTCCCCTTGCCGGGAAGACATAATGTTCAGAACGTCCTCGCTGCCATTGCGGCGTCGAGTCCCTTTGGCATTCCGCCAAAGGAGATCGCGCATGCGCTTGCAGGCTTTCACAATTTACACCAGCGGAGTGAAATTCTTACACTGCCGGGCGGCTTTACCATCATTAACGATTCATACAATTCGAACCCGCTCGCCATGGAGAGCATGTTGGAAGCGCTGGCGGGATGGCCGGACGCCCGCCGCCGCATTGTGGTTGCGGGGGAGATGTTGGAATTAGGACCCACGTCTCCTCAATTACATCGCGAGGTGGGCCGCAAGTGCGCTCAGATCGGCGCGGAGTGGGTGATCGGGGTGCAAGGCGCCGCCGCTTTTCTGGTGGAAGGGGCCGTCGAAGCAGGTGTTCCAGTGTCGCGCACACGGTTTTTCCCGGACGCAAAGTCCGCGGGAGTGTTCTGCCTGAGTCTGCCTGCACCCGGAGATGTTATGTTAGTAAAGGCCTCGCGCGCTGTTCATCTCGAGACGGTCATTGAAATGCTTAAAGGGCAGGCATGGGCAGTCGGGTGGCAGGAGTCTGGACCGGCTGACACTGGCACACGCCCTTAGGTTAGCGCTTGATGCGTGTAAGCGCAAATGAAACTGGAAGTTCAAAACTCGAAATTCGAAACTCATCGGCAAGGTGCGGAGCTTCGACCCTTGATGTTTCAACCGCGGCCACGCCTCACGGTATTTGATATTCGAGTTTCGAACGCTTCCTGACCTCGGACATCGGACTACTTCTGGCATGTTTTATTATCTTTATCTCCGCTATCACCAACCTGTTCATCTCTTCAACCTGTTTCACTACATAACCTTTCGTACCGCATTCGCCAGTCTCACCGCCTTGCTGCTTTCCCTGGTAATGGGGCCCTGGTTGATCCGCAAGCTGAAGGAATTCCAGATCGGCCAGTACATCCGTGAAGACGGGCCGCAAGCGCATCACGCCAAGGCCGGAACTCCGACGATGGGTGGAGTATTGATCCTCGTGTGTATCGTGGTGCCCACGCTGCTGTGGTCGGATCTGGAGAATATCTTCGTATGGCTCACGCTGGGGACCACCGTGGCTTTCGGCGCAATCGGCTTCTGGGACGATTTCCAAAAGGTCCGGCGCCGCCAAAACCTCGGCCTGACGGGTCGGGGAAAATTCTTGCTGCAAATTCTGGCAAGTTTTGTTTTCGGCGTCGTTCTGGTGTTCTTATCGGCGCGCGGGCTCTACTCGACCACTCTGACGTTTCCTTTCTTCAAGCACATTCGCCCAACATTCCTGATCTCTCACTTTCTCGGGAAAAGTTGGACCTATCCCTTTGCATTTATTCCTTTCCTGCTTTTCGTTATTCTGGTTCTGGTGGGTTCGTCCAATGCCGTCAACCTAACCGATGGACTCGACGGTTTGGCGATTGGCTGCCTGCTCATTTCGGCGTCAGCGCTGACCGTGCTGACTTATGTTGCCGGGCACGCCGTGTTCTCCGATTATCTCGACCTGGAACACCTGCCGCGCGTCGGAGAGTTGACCATCTTCTGTGGCTCCATGGTGGGTTCCAGTCTGGGTTTTCTCTGGTACAACGCCTACCCGGCCGAGATCTTCATGGGCGATGTTGGATCGCTGGCATTGGGAGGGGCGCTGGGCACCGTCGCGGTGCTGATCAAACAGGAATTGCTGCTGCCGTTTATCGGGGGAATTTTCGTGGTGGAAGCGCTCTCGGTAATTCTCCAGGTCGGTTCGTTTAAAATGCGTGGTAAGCGTATCTTCCGTATGGCGCCGCTGCATCACCATTTTGAACTGCGCGGTTGGAAGGAATCGAAAATCATCGTGCGCTTCTGGATCGCCGCGTTGATTTTCGCGCTGTTTGCACTTACGACGTTGAAGTTGAGGTAAGTGGTGAAGAGCTGTGAGGTGCGAGGTGTCAGGTGCTAGTAACCGGACCCGTGACGCCGGGCTCTTGTCCGGCACGTGCCGCCCTAACGGGCGGCGATAGGTTGGTTTCCTAGCCATTAGCGACTAACCACTGATTTTATGGACGTAACTGGCAAGCGAGTACTGGTTGTCGGTCTTGCCCGCAGCGGGTTTGCGGTGGCGCGCGCCCTGGCGCAGCGCGGCGCGGTGGTGACGGTAAGCGACCAGAAGCCCCCGGCGACCTTCCAGGATGTGCTGCCGGAGCTCTTGAAGTACAAGGTGGGTTTGGAACTCGGGTCGCAGAGAGTGGAGACGTTTCTTCGGAACCAAATCATCGTCACCAGTCCCGGCGTTCCGTGGGATCTGCCGCAGCTTCGAGCGGCCCGCGAGAAGATGATTCCGATTTACCCCGAGGTTGAGGTTGCTTCCTGGTTTCTGGAAGGAACGCTCGTGGGCATTACCGGATCGAACGGCAAGACTACCACCACCTCGCTGCTGGGGGACATGCTGAAGGCTTCGGGCTTTCCCACCTTTGTGGGCGGCAACATCGGTAGTGCCCTCAGCTCGGCCGTGGGCCACGCCAAGCCCGGCACAAGATTCGTGACGGAGTTGAGCAGCTTCCAATTGGAAGGCATTCACGAGTTCCGGCCGCACGTGGCGGTGATGCTGAACCTTTCGCCTAACCACCTGGACCGGCACCCGAGCCTGCAAGCTTACGCGCAGGCCAAGCAGCAGATTTTCCGCAATCAGGACGCGCGGGACTATGCCGTCCTCAACGCTGATGATCCCTGGGTCGCCGGGCTGCGCCAAACGGTGACGAGCCGCCCGATATTCTTCAGCCGCCAGCGCGAACTTCCCAGCGGAGTCTTTGTTTCCCACGGCAGCGTCTACTACCGGGTTCGCCATCTGGAGCGCGTCCTGTTTGAAACGCGGGATGTGTCGCTGCGGGGCGATTTCAACCTGGAAGATGTGCTGGCGGCCACCACCGCGGCGTGCGTGCTGGGAGCCGATTTTGCGGCCATTCGCAGGGCCGTGCGCTCATTCCAAGCGGTTGAGCATCGTCTGGAGTTTATTCGCACCATCGAGGGAGTGGACTTTTTCAATAATTCCAAGGCGACGAGCGTTGATGCCACGCTGAAATCGCTCGAAGCTTTTGAGCGCGGCGTGCACCTGATTATGGGCGGCAAGGACAAGGGAGCGCCGTACACACCGTTGTTGCCGCTCATCAAGGAGCGCGTGCGTGAGGTGCTGGTGATTGGCGCTGCCGCTCCCATTATCACCGAGCAATTGGCGGGCTCCACGGAGGTCGTGCAGGCGGGGGACATGGCAAACGCTGTCTACCAGGCGTTTGTCCGTTCTCGCCCCGGCGACACCGTGCTGCTGGCCCCGGCGTGCTCGAGTTTCGATCAGTTCAAGAACTACGAAGAGCGCGGACACGTGTTTAAGGAACTGGTCAAGCGGCTCGCGAATGACGTGGCGGCGGGCAGGGTCATCCGACCTGCGCAGAGCCGAGAGCCAAGCCCGGAGTCCGCGGTGCGGAGCCCGGAATCCGGAAAAGAAGGGCCGAAGTCCGAAATCCACCTGGCTCCCAAGCCCGAACCGGAAGAGCCGAGTTCGCAAGATTCAGCCGCGAGCCCGAAGCAAGAGTTCCCGATTCCCGATTCTCCACTCCCGACTCCCGCTAGCAGCGGTGGCGACGCTGGGTCGCGGCCCTCGGCTCAGGCGTCCCGTGTTCCGTCTCCTGCGCCGCATGCACCGGGACACGAGTCGCATATTCCGCTGACTTATGTATACGAAGTGGACGCCGTGGAGATACCGGAGCCGGAGTCGCAGGTGGTCGCCGACGACGAACCCGCAATCGCCATTACTTCCGGAAAGGCGGAACTGCTGGAGGACGAGATCCTGCCCTTCGAGGCGAGAAAGCAGTCCGAAATCGAAAAGAGCAAGTCCGGCGTCCGGCGACCGGTGTCCGGAGTCGAAATAACCAAGCCCCAAGTCCCAGGTCCGAAGTCCGAAGCCCAGGACGCTGGACCCGTGGCTGGAAGTTCGCAGCAGCCGCGACTCTTTGAGGGCGGCAACAAAAAGGGCGATTGACTCATCACTCCGGAGGCTACCGACTACTGACGACTGACAACTAAAGGCGCGCAATCGTCAATCGTCCGAAAATCGACAATGTCCCGTCAGCTCCAATCCGACAAAGTCCTGTTCGTCGCCGTCGTGGGCCTGGTGCTCTTTGGCGCGCTAATGGTGTTCAGCGCGTCGGCGGTGATGGCTGCCGACCGTTTCAATAATTCCAACTACTTCCTGCTGCGCCAATTGGCGTGGGCGGGGGCGGGATTGGTGGCGGTGGCTATCTTGATGCACACGGACTACCGCCGCCTTGCCAGCCCTATGGTAATATTTCCCGCGCTCGCGCTGGTGCTGATCCTCCTTATCGTGGTCCTGTTCGAGCATGCGACCAACAATGCGCATCGATGGCTGCACTTGGGGCCCACCAGCTTTCAGCCTTCCGAGCTCGCCAAAATCATTTTGACCATTTTTCTGGCATTCTTCCTTGATCTACGCAAAGGCGAGGTGAATGATTGGAAACATACCCTCGCCCCGATCCTGTTGGTTGCGGGTGTCATGGCGGCGTTGGTGTTGAAGGAGCCGGATCTGGGAACCACGCTCGCGATGGTGCTGGTCCTGGCAGTCATGCTGTTCTGCGCCGGCTTGGATCTGCGTTACTTTGCCCTGGCCGGACTTTGTGCCGTGCCCGCGCTTTACTTGCTAATTTTCCACTCCACCTATCGCCGCAACCGCATTCTGGCTTTTCTGAATCCCTATGCTGATCCCCTGGGAAAGGGATTCAACATCCTTCAGTCCTACATTGCGGTGGGAACGGGCGGCATAACCGGCGTGGGCCTGATGGAGGGCAAGCAGAAGCTCTTCTTTCTGCCGGAGCCTCAGACGGACTTCATCTTTGCCGTGGTGGGAGAAGAACTGGGGCTGATTGGGACCATCGCCGTGGCTGCTGTTTTCGCGCTGATCCTGATTCGCGGCCTGCGGGCCAGCGCCGCCTGCCAGGACGACTTTGGCCGCCTGCTGGCCATTGGCCTGACGGTGATGATCGTCGGCCAGGCGCTGGTGAATATGAGCGTGGTGCTGGGACTGCTGCCCACCAAGGGGATTCCGTTGCCGTTTGTGAGCTATGGAGGATCGTCGCTCTTGGTCAATCTGGTGGCGGTGGGAATACTCTTGAATATTTCCCAACAAGCGAGTTGACTGAAGAGCCAAGAGCAAGGCAAAAGGCAAAGTGCAAAAGTCAAAAGGCAAAAGTGAATATGGTGACGCCGAATCGGATGGCTCCCTCATCATACTGACGGAATTGCCTTTTGCCTTGCTCTTAGCACTTGTACTGAGGAAACCGTGGATGAGACTGACGCTTCTCCCAAGCCCCGCGTGCTGATGGTCGCCGGCGGAACCGGCGGGCACATTTTCCCGGCCCTCGCGGTGGCGGAGGAATTACGCAGTCGCAGCGGCCTGGGAGGTCCCCAATACCAAATAGAATTCGTCGGCACGCATCGTCCGCTGGAGGCAAAGCTGATTCCGGCGGCGGGCTTTCGGCTTCGTACGGTGACTTCCGCCGGACTCAAGGGCATCGGCGGGATGAAGCGATTGCGCAATCTGGCGGTCCTGCCGCGCACGGCGATCGAGGTGGCGGGGATTTTGCGCGAATTTCGGCCTGACGTGGTGGTGGGCGTGGGTGGGTACCTGGCGGGGCCGGTTTTGCTGGAAGCCGCGTTGCTGCGCATTCCCACGATTCTGATTGAGCCCAACGCCCGGCCGGGATTTACGAATCGCCTGCTGGCCCCGGTGGTGCGCGCCGCGGCGGTGGGATTTGAAGAGACGGCGAGTTTGTTCGGCAAAAAGGCGCGCGTCACCGGCCATCCCGTGCGCCGAGGATTTTTCGATATTCCGCCCCGCCGCGCGGGTGCCATTACAGCGGCACTCCAGCCTGCGCGTGAGCCGCAACTGGTGGCAGCCGCTTCACAGGTCCTCGCGCAGCCAAGCGTGGCTCTCTCGCAGTTCACGATTCTTGTCGTGGGCGGAAGTCAAGGCTCGCGGGCGATCAACCGCGCCGTGGTGGATGCATTTGCGCTGCCCGAGTTGGAGCAGGTGCGAATTAGAATCATCCACCAAACCGGCGAACCCGACTATAATGAAGTACGGACGACCTATCACGAACGAGGCGTGCCGGCTGAGGTTCACGCCTTTATCGATGACATGCCGGGGACGCTGGCGCAGGCCGATTTGATAATCTCCCGCGCCGGCGCTACAGCGGTGGCCGAGTTGGCGGCCGCAGGACGGGCCGCGGTTTTGATTCCTTTTCCGGGCGCCACCGACCAGCACCAGTTGGAGAACGCGCGCGCCATGGAAAGGGCGGGAGCGGCTCGGGTTATCGTGCAAGCGGAATTGACGCCCGAACGGCTGGCGGCAACCGTCCGCGAATTGATGGCGAGCCCGGCATTGCTGGAAACGATGGGATGCGCGGCCCGCAGCTTGGCTCGCCCCGACGCGGCATCGCGCATCGCGGATATGGTGGAGGCATTAGCGCAGAGAGCGTAGGGACACGCTTCGCACACGCAAATTTCGAGTTTCTATTTTCCCGTTTCGTCTTTTCGGACTAGTGACTGATGTTAGGTAAAATTCGCAAGATCCATTTCGTGGGCATTGGCGGGATCGGGATGAGCGGCATCGCCGAGGTGTTGCTGAATCTCGGCTTCCAGGTTTCTGGGTCCGACCAGAAGGCGACGCCGGTGACGGAACGGCTGGCGAGCCTTGGCGCGCGGATATTTGAGGGCCACGCCGCCACTAACGCCAGCGACGCGCAGGTGGTGGTGGTGTCGTCTGCTGTGCCCGCGAACAATCCGGAAATTCAGGAAGCACAGCGGAGGCAAATTCCAGTTATTCCCCGCGCGGAAATGCTGGCGGAACTGATGCGGATGAAGTTCAATGTGGCGGTGGCCGGCGCGCACGGCAAGACCTCGGTTACGTCCATGATTGCCGTGATGACCGCAGAGGCGAAACTCGACCCCACGGCGGTTATTGGCGGCCGGCTCGACATGTTTGGTTCGAACGCGCGCCTGGGCAAGAGCGATTTGATGGTGGTGGAGGCCGATGAGAGCGACCGATCGTTCCTCTACCTGCTGCCGTCGATTGCCGTGGTCACCAACATCGACCGCGAACATCTGGACCATTACCGCGACCTCGATGACATTGCTGCGGCGTTCGTTTCCTTCATGAACAAGGTGCCCTTTTATGGGACGGTGGTGGCCTGCTTTGATCCGCCTTGGCGCGCGCTGATGCAGACACTGATTCCCCAACTGCGCCGCCGCGTGGTTACTTACGGAATTGAAGATGGCGCCGACGTGCAAGGGAGGATTCGCGAACTTACTTCCGCCGGCGCCGTTTTTGACGCCATGGTGAAAGGCGCCGCCATCGGCCCCTTTTTAATCCACGTGCCCGGACGGCACAACGTGCAGAATGCCCTGGCAGCGGTCGCGGTGGGATTGGAATTGGATCTTTCCGGAGAGCAGATTCGCCAGGGACTGGAGCGTTTTCGCGGCGCGGATCGGCGGTTTCAGATCAAGGCGGAGATGGAGGGCATAACGATCGTGGATGATTACGGCCATCACCCCACGGAAATCCGCGCCACGCTTGACGCCGCGCGATTGCGTGGAGCCAAGCGCATCATCGCCGTCTTCCAGCCGCATCGATACACGCGCACCAGGTTCCTGATGGATGAACTGGCCGGCAGCCTGGCCGGTTGCGACCGTGTTTATGTGTTGGATATTTATGCCGCCAGTGAGCCGCCCATTCCCGGCGTGAGTTCGGAAGCGCTGGTGGCGCGCATGCACGAGCTGGGCGTCAATAGCGCGCGCTACGCTCCATCGGAGAAGTCCTTGGTGGACGAACTTGTGCACGACGCGCGACCGGGCGACCTGATCATTACCATCGGCGCGGGAAGTGTGTGGAAGATCGGTGAGACGGTCGCCAAGAAGCTGGAGGCCCGGAGTCGGGAGATCGAAGCCAGAAGTCAGAAGCCAGCTTTCTCCTGACCCCTTTTCTCCCGAGTTCTGTTGGAGTATCTGAATCATGGAAATGGCGGAAAGCGACGCATTGCCGCTGCCGGGGGAGTTGGATTCCCCGGAGGAATCGCCCTATCTGCGGCGGCAGAAATCGGTGCCGGTGCGGCGCAGCCGGATTTCGCGCCGCGTGCGGATAGCGCTGTTCGTGGTTGCCGTGCTCCTGCCCGTGGGCTTTGTCGGATACGGGATTGCGACGTTCGCCTTGACCTCGTCCTTTTTCGTGCTGTCGTCTGCCGATAACATCGTGGTAACGGGGAACAACTTCGTGTCGCGGGACGAAGTGCTGGGAGCGTTGGGACTGCCGCTGACCGGACACGTCAACTCCGGCACCAATGTTTTCCACATGTCGCTGGACGGCGAACGCCGCAGTGTGGAAACTCTGCCGTGGGTGCGCACCGCTGCCGTCACCCGCATCCTGCCCAACGCCCTTTTGGTGCACGTCACCGAACGAATCCCCGTGGCGTACACGAGCGTCGGAGGGCGAATCAGTCTTGTGGACGCCGACGGCATGTTGCTGGACAAGCCTGAAAACGGCGTCTTTGATTTCCCCGTGGTGTACGGGCTGGAAAACATTCCCGGACTTGACGATCGCCGGGCGCGTTTGGCTCTCTACATGGAATTCATGCGCGAACTCGGGACGGAAGCTCCCCGCGCGGGTTGGCTGATTTCCGAAGTTTATCTGGCGGATGCGGAGGATCTGAAGGCCCTGCTGATCCAGGGGCAGCAGACGGTGCAGGTGCATTTTGGACAGCGAGACTTTGCCGAGAGATTTCAACGATTTCTCAACCTGCTGCCGGAAATTCGGCAGTCAAATGATAAAATTGATTCGGTTGATCTGCGTTACCGCAACCAGGTGATTGTCGATCCACGGACGCCCGCAAAGGAATAACTGAAGATTGGCACGCAAAAACCATTCGATCGTCGGCCTTGACCTGGGAAGCGTCAAAACTTGCGCCCTCGTTTGCAGGCCCAACTCGGAAGGGAAGCTGGAAGTGGCGGGGCTGGGCGTGGCGGAGTCCAAGGGCTGGCGCAAGGGTCTGATCGTCACGCTGGACTTGGCGGCGCTGGCGGTAAAGAAGGCAGTTGAGTCGGCGGAATCCTCCGCTGGGGTGTCCATCGATTCGGCCTTCGTGGGCGTGGCCGGCGCGCACATCAACGGCGTGAATTCCCAGGGAGTCATTTCGCTGGGCAAGTCTGCCAGTTCTACGCGTGAAGTGGAAAGAGAGGACATGCGCCGGGTCATGCAGATGGCGCAGGGCATCACGCTTCCGGAGGATCGCCAACTGCTGGAAGTGCTGCCACAGAAGTTCCTGCTGGACGCACAGGATGGTATTCGCGACCCCGTGGGCATGGTGGGGGCGCGGCTGGAAGTGAACGTACATTTGGTAACGGCGTCGATTGCCGCTGCCCAGAACGTGGTAACGGCGGTGAACCATGCCGGGGTGGAGGTACTGAACACGGTCTTTGAGCCGCTCGCCTCCGCCGAAGCGTGCCTGACCGCCGACGAGCGTGAACTGGGCGTAGCGCTGGCGGATATCGGCGGTGGTACCACGGACTTGATTGTTTATCAGGGAGGAGTGGTGCGGCACTCCGCCGCAATTCCCGTGGGAGGCGAGCACTTTACCAATGATATCGCTGTCGGACTCCGCACGCCCATTCCGGAAGCCGAAAAGATGAAGAAGGCGTGGGGTGAGCGCGACCCCTCCAAGCCCGCCGATGCTTTGGTAGAAGTTCCCAGCGTGGGCGAGAGACCGTCCCGCGTAGTGACTTACGCCACGCTGAGCGAGATCATCGAACCCCGCGCACAGGAGTTGATGGAATTGATTCGGGCGGAAATTGTGCGCTCCGGTTGCGAGAAGCTCCTGGGGGCCGGATTGGTGCTCACGGGGGGAGGCGCCAAGTTGGGTGGACTGGCGGGATATGCCGAGCCGATTTTCGGCATGCCCGTTCGAGTGGCTATTCCGGCTGGCCTGGAAACCATGGGGGAAATACTTCCCGACCCCGCCTTCGCCACGGTCGTGGGCCTGGTCGTACACGGTTACCGCTCGCGTTTGTTGCGTGATGCCAAGGAATCCACAGGCTTCTTTGGGAAGCTTTGGAATAAACTGAAGTGACTGGCAATTTGCGATTGTCGATTGACGATTGAATACGGGGTATCGGTAGCTTCTCCCGAAGCAGCACGAGTGGTTGATGACGACTGACAACCGACGATTGCAATCGCCAATCATCAATCGCCAATCGTCAATGACGGAAGGGGTCATATGGAAAGTGATACGGGCTTGGGTGACCTCCGCGTGGATTTCTCGGAAGACGTGCGTAACGGCGCCAGGATCAAGGTGATCGGCGTCGGGGGCGGCGGCGGCAACGCCGTCAACCGCATGATTGCGGCCGACGTGCGAGGTGTGGACTTTCTGGTGGCCAATACCGACGCGCAGGCCCTCCAGTCTTCCAAAGCCCCGCTCAAGATTCAACTGGGTGCGAAACTGACCAAGGGACTGGGATCGGGCGGCAATCCGGAAGTCGGTCGGCGGGCGGCGCTGGAGGACACGGAAAAGATCATCGAAGCCCTGGAAGGCGCGGACATGGTGTTTGTCACCACCGGCTTGGGTGGTGGAACGGGGACGGGCGGAGCTCCCATCGTCGCCAGCCTGGCGCGTGAATTGGGCGCCCTGACCGTGGCGGTCGTCACCAAGCCCTTTGCTTTCGAAGGCAAGCGCCGCATGATGCAGGCGGAGCAGGGGCTGGCGGAGCTCGGCCAGGGCGTGGACACTGTTATCTGCATTCCCAACGAGCGCCTGATGCAGTTTGTGGACAAGGGTACGAGCTTCTTCGAGGCATTTCGCATCGCCGACGATATTCTGCGCCAGGGTGTGCAGGGGATTTCCGACATCATCACGATTACCGGCATCATCAACCGTGACTTTGCGGACATCAAAGCGATTATGGAGGGCATGGGTTACGCGGTGATGGGAACCGCGGAGGCAAGCGGCGAAAATCGAGCGGTGGAAGCGACCAATCGCGCCATGGCCAGCCCCTTGCTGGAGGACGCGAGCATCAACGGAGCGCACGGCATTCTGCTTAATATTACGGGTTCCAATAAGCTTACGCTTTATGAAGTGCATGAGGCTTCCAGTTTGGTGCAGAAGGCGGCCGCGGAAAACGCCAACATCATTTTTGGCGCTGTCCACGATGAGGCGATGGGAGACGCCGTCAAGGTCACGGTCATTGCCACCGGCATCAAGTCCGAACGGATGGGCATCAAGCCGCTTCCCGCGCTGTCACCGGCGCTGCGCACCGCGCAACAGAGTGTTAAGAACATGATGGCCAAGAAAGAGAAGTTGCCGGTGGAAGCGCCGCCTC
This sequence comes from uncultured Acidobacteriota bacterium, assembly GCA_963719115.1. Lineage (GTDB taxonomy): Bacteria > Acidobacteriota > Terriglobia > UBA7540 > UBA7540 > Bog-366. The sequence goes on from CAVRBF010000083.1 coordinate 81,165, forward strand.
CCAATGTGAGCGCGGAAATCCAGGAGGATGATCTGGATGTACCGGCCTTCATCCGCCGTCGAAAGGCCGAGCAGAAGTAGCGGGAACGGAATACCTCTTGCCTTCTACGGTCGATTCACTGTATTTATCAAAATTCCGGCCTTTTGGCCCCAGCGTGCGGAAAACCCCCTGCTGGCTGATATCATCTGAGGAAATGGCGCAGGTTCGATTACAGAACCGCCGGGGCGCAACCCCTGGGCGCCGCGGCCAAGCGCCATCCCAGACGTTAACTGAAGGAGAATCTTGAGACGGACGCCCTTATGCAGGCTGGCGAAGATTACGACCGTTGTGCTCTTCGCCGGGTTTTTAACCGGTTGCTCGACTTCATCGCCCTCGATTGCCAATCCCGGCCAAGGGACGCTGATAACCATTGTGCATGATGTGCCGCTTTGCAATGCCATCTCCGCCAATGTGGTGATCCAGAATCTAAGCTTTACTCCCGTCGGCAGCCAGAACACCGTCGGGTACATCACCACGACGCCGGCCTTCGCTCCCGAAATCCGCTTGAATCTGGCGCAACTTCGCGACTTTGATACCACCCTCTACGAATTCCCCGTCAACGCGGGCAGTTACAATCAGGCCAATCTGGACTTTGAACTCGCGCAACTGGCGGCGTATGACCCGACCCTGAGCCCGCCCGTGCACAACTACACCGTCGCCCTGACAACTTCCCAGCCCATCGTCGCGATCAATCCCCCGCTGGTCATCACCGCCAACAAGGCCAACGTCATGGTGCTGGATTTTGACGTGCTGCGGATGCTCGCAACAAATTCTTCCGGTAACCTGACCGGGCAGATCAATCCTGTAGCCGCCATTACCCAATTGCAAAACACCACTCCTTCGGGAGCAATCAATCCCAACGGGTACACCGAAATTGACGACCTTTGGGGTTTCGTACGACAGGTTTCAGCCTCCAACACGACGTCGAACTCCAACTATATCGGGGACTTCCAGATGCAAGTCCTTTCGCCCTCCACCGCGGACGCCCCGGTGTTGCCGATGAACCTGACCGCGACGACGAACAAAATAGGATTTGCCGACCTTGGCCATCTTCTTCCCAACAGCTATGTTGAAGTGGACGCCATTATTGATTCGGATGGCAACTTCGCGGCGAAGACTGTCGAGGTACAGGCCATCGAGAACCCCTTCCCTCCCACAGGGACCCTTCCCAGCACGGCGCTGATCGGCCCCATTGTCTCCATCAAGACGGATGCCGCGGGCAACCCCACCCAACTGGGGTTGTGGGTTCATGACGCCGAACCTGATGACATTTCCACCTTGCTGATGGATAACGTTTACAACGTTGACTTGACGGCCAATCCGACTTACCAGGCATCAGTGATGGGACCCAACTTTGCCAACCTGTCGTACGGTCCGCAGAATATGGCCATCGGTCAGGAACTTGTCGTGCACGGTGCTTACATCAAGCCTCCTACGACCGCTGGTTCTCCCATCTCCAACCAGCCCTTCACCGTCGAGCCCACGGCGATCTACCTGAAGTTGCAGTCGATGCAGGGTACCATGGGCGCCATGTTGGCGGTCGGGTCAGATGACGCCACTGGCGTTTTTACCCTCACCCCCTGCTGCGCTCTTCTGCAAGGCGTGCCCATCTATGTGGTCAGCAATAATCAGACCGTTTACGTGAACGTAACGGGATTAGGCGGGATCACCACAGTGGATTCCTTGCTGGTGAAGGGCATGCCCTACTATGAACCCCATGCGATCACGATTAATGGCGTTACCATTCCGGCCGGCAGTATGGTGTTGCAGGCCAAACAGGTGCACGTGCTGCAGTAGATCCGGCCGCACCGCTAAAGCGCCGGCAATTTCGCCTTTCTCTTTTTCTCCCCGGGCAGCCGCGTGAACTTCAGGTCCCGTCCTGCCAGCATTTTAGTGAGCAGAATGATTTGCCCGGCGTGATGCGAGAAGTGTTCCACGACGTGAAACGTGGCTTCCGAGCCGGTCACCCGAAATTTCTGGATGGTATGAACGTCCGCCAACTGTTCCGGCGTGAGCTTGCCCAGAACGCGGCATGCTTCATCAACCGCTCGGCGCAGGCGGCTGGCCAGTGCCCGCCGGGGCAAGGGACCTCGCTCGCTGAATTCCAGGTCGCGAACCCGTTGGTCCGTTGCGCCGCCCAAGCCGGAAACGATCCACTGACGGACATTGCCGGCCAGGTGCAGCACCAGATTCCCCACGCTGTTCGAAGCCTCGTTGGGCCGCCACCAGATCTGCTCCGGTGTAAGCTGCTCCAGGCAGCTCAAAATGCGGGGTAAGTAGACCTCACCCATCACATGCTGTGCGTGTGCGGTTAGCGAATCACGGGAATGAGTTGTTTTCATCGGCTTTCTCCTTTCCAGCATTCGTATTGGCTCGACGACGCGTGCGCGGCTATACTGCCTCCATCGAGCCCACGATGATCACCAGCCTGAAACAAGTCTTGAGCAAATGCCAACGCTGGCTCCTCAGTGAGAAGGGGTTTGCCCTTATCATGATCGTGATCGGCGCCTTCTTCATCGTCATGGGAGTCCACCGCTTTCGAGTTCGGCCTGAGCCTTTCGGGTTGGCGTCATTGCTTGGCTGCGCGGTCGGGGCGGTTGGCGCGTTCTTCCTCCTGCTGATCACCGACTATCTTCTTCACCACGCCCGCGTGGTATTTATTTTCTGGTTTATCTCTTTGATCTACTTCGCTATTATCCAACCGCACCTCGCGGTCGGATTGGGCCTCGCCCTCTGGTTTATGCTGGCAACACAACTGCGGGGCTGAGGGCCCGCCCACCCCCGATTACGCCACCGGGTTGCGTTTCTGCATCTGCCGCTTGCCCACCTCCCAGCACCCTACGCCCAACAGAACCAGTCCCAGTCCGACGGCGAAAGCGTTAATGGGTCCGATGCGTTCGGCGTGGTTGCGCGCGCACGAAACCACAATGAGAACAGTCGGCGGGATGCTGATCAGCACCACTCCGGCAAGTCCGCCGGGAATCCGAAAGTCGCGCCGGAGAGCCGGCTCTTTTACCCGCAGTGCAATGAGCGCGGCAAACTCCAGCAGGATGCTCAGGCCGGTGATCAGAACATCGAGCATCACCGTGGCCTCAAATCCCAGCACTGTTGCGAGCGCCCAAAACCCGGCGCATACCGTGATGGCCACCCACGGGGCACCCCGCGCGTTTTCTTTGGCAAATGCTGCAGGCAGGAAACCGTCGCGGGCCATGGCGAAGGGAAGGCGCGAGAGCGTCAGTACCAGCGCGTTAAAGGTGCTGAAGGCGGCCACCACTCCTGCCGCCGTCATCAGCACGGCGAGTTTGGGCCCTCCCACAAGCCGGGCGAATGTCACCCAGGAACCGGTCTCCCAGTCGGAGGCCGGAATGCCCATGCGCGCTACGGCGGCAACCGGGATGACGTACGTCAACATCACGATGACCAGCGAGATGGCCATCGACAGCGTGTAGGTGCGTCGCGCATTCTCCACGTCCCCCGCGATGGTAGATGCATTATCCCAACCCATGTAATTCCACATGGCGATCAGAATTCCACCCAGCAGATCTGTCCGGGTGAGGGCGGGGCCAGCCGTTGGACTATGCGCAATGCCGAAGCCGCACCACACAAGAACGACGAACGGCGCCAATAGTGCCAGGACGAAGAAAATTGAACCCTCGCCGACGAAGTGGGTGCCAAGAAGATTCATCAATACGCAGGCGATGATCATCCCTGCTCCCAGGAGAAATGGCCTATGCCCTCTGCCCAACGCCGGGACAAGATGGGCCAAATAGGTGGAGAAGAGAATGGGGTAGAGGGCCATGTCGAAGATGCTGCCCATGAAGCTCAGCCAGGTCTCCTGAAACCCCCAAAACGGTCCCAGCGCCCGCTTGACCCAAACATAATACCCGCCGGTTTCCGGCAACGCCGAGGCAAGCTCGCTAACCATCAGGGTGGTGGGTAGCGCCCAGAGCAGCGGCGTGACACAGATGATGAGTAGCGCCCCGCGGTACCCGTTGGTCTGCACAATCTCTTCCAGGCCAAAAGGCCCGCCCGCCACCATCGCGTACGTCGCCGCCACCAACGCCACCCAGCCGATTTTACATGAACGCTTCAACGCTTACCTTTCGTCAAGTTAGGAGCCATGAGTCGGGAGAACAGGAGCCCGAATACCCGGACCGCGTGTCGGCATCTTGTGGACGCCAGACCTCGGACTTCGCATTTGTTAACCTTTTTGGTGATCCATGATTTCCTGCCCGCTTGTGTTTTCATCAATATAGCCGGATGAACCTTCATTTCTTGAAGGGTAGGAGTCAGGAGCAAGGAGCCGGGAGTCAGAATCGGCGCACCCGCCGCAGAGGCCTTTCGACTTCGGACTTCGGACCCCGGACTTCGGACGCTCTCTTTTGTTTTCAACAACATCTCCGGTTGCACCTTCATTTCTTGAGCGGCAGGAGTCAGGAGCAAGGAGCCGGGAGTCAGAATCGGCGCACCCGCCGCTGAGGCCTTCCGACTTCGGACTTCGGACTGGGGTTCTTATTTTCATACAGATTCCGGCTTGGAACGTAGTTTTTTTCGCTCCGCACGTCTCTAACGCGCCTGCCGGGACTTCCCAGCCAAGATGAGCACCCTGACACCTTGCACCTGACACCTGACACCTTGTTCTCTTTGTTTTCATACAGATTCCGGCTTGGAACGTAGTTTTTTTCGCTCCGCACCGCCCCTAACCCGCCTGCGGGCTGGCTGGCGCACAGTGAAACTGTGCGTGACGGTCGGTCGCAGAGCTTTGCTCTGCGCCCGCCGGAACGAAGCAAGTCATTTGTTTTCATATATATCTCCGGAAATCGAGCTATCCCTTTTGTTTTCTGTAATATCTCCGGATGCATCGCGACCTCGCCGGATGGCTTCCTTATTTTTCAATGACATTCCGGCTTGGAACGTCGTTTTTTCGCTCGCTCCGCCCCCGGTCCGCTTGCGGGCACTTCCGGGTCAAAATGAACACCCCACACCTCGCACGGAACACCTGATACCTGACACCGGGCACCTGACACCTTTTTCTGTTAGGAAGTGATTTAAAACGGGGGAGCGCGCGGCAGGTCAGGGCAACTTCCATGTTCGGCATCCGCCGGGACCTTTCGTCCCCGCGCGAGTCACCAGAATGAGTATACTCACATAACTAGGCTTCTGTCAAGCGTAAAGTGAGGCTAGGGCCGGAATTCTGAATGCTGAATTCTGAAGGCCGGGCTTGGGCTGCCAGCCCCCGAATAGTTAGCGACAGGCTCGCGGGGCCGTACGCGCGCTGCGAGCGGGGTAGCGCAGAGTCTCGCCTTTCAGAGAGTCTGCGGCTTTTCTGCTTTTCGTTCCGCCGGCTGGCGCAGAGCCCGCATTTTAGGCTCTGCGTCTTGCCCATTACTCTGAAACGAGAAACGTCATCAAGGATTCAAAAGCGAACCGCTGCGAGAGGCATGTGGCGCAGAGCTGCGCTCGCTCTGCGCCAGCCGGCCGTGTCACCGCACGCGATCCATGGTCAGGACGGACGAATCGTTCAAATAATAGCGGGGTAGCGCAGACTCTCGGACTTTCAGAGAGTCTGCGGCCCTTCGTTTGGTTCCCGCCGATTCTGCGCACTGATTTGAGGTGATGCGGCGAGAGTAAGATAGCAAAAGGAAGATCCGCTGACGAGCGCTGAACAGCGCGCGCCTTATCGCTACCTGAACACGACGTCCGCGGTACCCGATTCGCGAAATCACGAGTCAGAAGTCGGGAGCCGGAATTCTGGACCGAGCCTCTTCGCGCTCTGCCTTTTGACTCTTGCTTCGTTCCTGCCGGCGCTGTTCCCTTCACGCCGCGGCAATCAGCTTCTCCAGATAAGCTTTGTCGTCTCGAATATTCTGGTCGCGCGCAGCCGCTGGGGCTACCGGCTCAATGGTGATCGTGCCATCGTATCTGAGTTCTTTCAATCGCTGAATCAGGAGCGGCCAGTCGACCTTGTTGGGTTCGTGGGCGGGAACCTGCTTGCCCAGATAACGTGGGTCGGTGGGGTAGAAGCCTCCCTTGGCATGGACGGCGCGAACGTACTTTCCCAACACATCGAGCGCGTCCACAGGATTACCTTTGCCGTAAAGCACCAGGTTGGCGGCGTCCAGGCAAACGGCCAGGTTGTCCGCGCCGACGTCCTGTAGGGTCCTGAGCAGCGTGATCGGTGTTTCCTGTCCGGTCTCGTTGAAGAACGTTTGGCCATTACCATGGCAGTGCTTCGCGATCTCGCGCACAGCTTCCACGGTCGGTTCGTACAGAGGGTCGCTGGGAACTTCGGGAATGAAACCCCACTGATTGAACAGCGCGGGGATGCCGGCGAGTTTGGCGAAATCGGAAGCCTTTTTCAAATGGTCAATTCTTTCGCGGCGAAGCTGGGACGGAACCAGGCTATTGGTGATCGGACCGTCCACCAGGTCGTACTTATCGCTTCCCGGTCCCCCGGAGATGAATACCGTCGCTTCAATTTCGTACTGATCCAGGGCCCTTCGCAGTCGTGGCGCCATGGAATCGGAGAACTCCCGCATCGCCAGGTGGACCGTAGGCAGGCCCAGACTGTGGACGTGCTCCATGACTTCTTCCGGATTGTCCTTTACGCTGACCAGCAGTCCCAGGCGGAAGGGTCTGTTCGGCATCTCTACCGCGGCGAAACCCTGGCGGGTGAGCGTCGCCGTTGCTACTGCTGCTGTGACTTCAAGAAATCCTCGTCGTCCGTACGTTTGCATCGCAGCCTCCCTGGAGCATTTTCTTTAGTCATGAGAAGAATTCGACAGTGTAACGACGGCCGCACTGGCAGCGGGAAGGGAAACGAGGCACTCGCCGCCGCGCATGGCGGCTGCCTCGCGGTGTCGCCAAGTCCATCGGCCTTCCGCCGTGACTTCGGCCCCCCCCAGCGTCACCCCGCTTTTGCTTTCCAGTGACGGAGCTTCCAGCCGCATGACTCGGCCATGAGTGAAATCGGGAACGCCCACTATATGGACATCGACGTTCTGCGAGGCTTCTTTATTGATCAGAGTCACCCACAGTTGCTGCTTGTCACCAAGCACCGCGTACGCCCTTACGTTTAGGCCGCTCGCCTCAAACTGCACATCCACCCGCCGTCCCTGGCTTGCCTCGGTGAACGCCAGCATGCCGTAATAGAGCGGCTTGGCGGCATAGTGGCCCTGACCGTCGTCCCCGATGGGTGAATACGAGCTGATGAAGCCGTGTTGGTTCACGCCGGTCTCCACGTTGGCTCCGCCGGCATCAGCGGCGGCGAGCGTGAAGAGAAAGTCCAAGCCCCAGAGCGCAGAGGCAAAAGTATCGCTCACTCCCGGCTTTCCCCCGCCGAAACAGGAATTTGTCTCGCAGATGCGGTAGGGCACTCCCGCGAGTTGAGAAGCCGACCGGCATTGCGCCAGTATGCGACCGAGGTGCGAGTTACCTGCCAGCAGATTTTCAAAGGTACTCGCCGGATTTTGGGGCGGTCCCATGGCGTAGTAGTGATGCGTGAGGAGCTTGATGTCCGCGCCCTCGTCTCGGGCGAATTCCGCCATCCAATCGGTCTTCGCGGCCACGTCCGGCCCGGCGAAGGGAACGTCCGGCAGCTTCTTTCTTATCGCGTCGCGGAAGGTTTGATACTCCTTGTGAAACTCTGCGTAGCCGTAGTCCGGCGGCCGGTGGGCTCCGTGAAACAGGTCGGGCTCGTTGCCGATCTCGAGCGCCAACAGTTTGTCCTGGGCGGCCGCGGCGACGGCTTGCGCCTCCTCAACCGCCTGCTGCGGCGTGCCGCTGCCCAGATTCAGCCCCCAGATCAGCTTCCAGCCTGTGGCGTCCAGGAATTCTCCCAGGTCCTGAATCACTGCGGCATTGACCACGGTCGTCTGGCGCTCCGGGGCGGCCTTTGCGGGCGCCTCGGGCGAGAAAACGGAATAGTCCGAGACGTTCCCACCTACGCGGATGACGCCCTGTCTTCCCAGAGTCCGGACGAGCTGGATGTAAGCGCGATTCTTGCCACTGAGCAAGCCCGGCGTCGCAACCGAGGCAGTTTCGTACCCAAGCCCCATGAAGTCCGGTGCGATTGCACCCAGCACGTGTCCCGCATCAACCTTCACCTGAATTGACGGGGCGTGACTATTCCGGCCCGCGGCGGCGAGCCGCGACGCTATTCCCGCTCCGCCGAGTATGCCCATCGAACCGGTCAGGAACTGACGACGATCCATGCGCCCTCCACGTGCACACGCAGCAGTTTAGTTTCCCGCCGCGCCTCCAAGCCGTTCCGCAAGACAGGCGGCGCGTCGAGCTGACCATCGTGTTTCGCCCAAGTGTCGGTCAGCGTTGGCCGCGGATCTCCTGCCGGACCCGTTCTTTCCACGCGGCGCTCTCCCAGTAAGTGAGCCAAAGGTAGAACGTGGCGTAACTTTGCCAGTCCCGCCACGCGCGTCCCATCCGGGTCACACGCTCAGGGGTCGGACGCTTGCGCAAGCCGTAGAAATAGTGGATGACCTTCTGCAAGCCCACATCGCCGGCGGGCAGGCAGTCCAGGTGGCCCAGCGCGCGCATTCCCACGTACTGTGCTGTCCAGTGGCCCACGCCTTTCAATTCCAAAAGTTTTTCGTGAGCCAAGGCCGGTTGAAGCTGCGGCAGATTCTCCAGATCGAGCGTGCCCTGAACAACCGCCTGGGAGATAGTGATGATGTACCGGGCCTTGGGGCCTGAAACCTGGAGCGGCAGCAATTCGCGCGGGGTGGTGATGGCCAGCGCGGCGGGTTCGGGAAACGCCGCATAGTGCTGCCCTTCGAATTCTACCGCGCGCCCGTAGGTGTCGATCACCGCTTTTTTCACCTTGTGCGCAAACGACAGGTTGACCTGCTGCTCGATGATGGCGGAGATCAGAATCTCGAAAACGCTGGGCGCGAGTGGAACCCGCATCCCGCGGAAACGCCGGATAAGTTGACGGAGCACCGGGTCGGTGGCGGCGAGCGCGTAAAAGGGCTGAAGGTCAAGACGAGTGGCGAATTGCCGCGCTACTGCTGCCTTAACGGCCTCAAGCGCGTGTGCATCGTTCGCGCCCGCGAGTATTCGAATCCGCAACCCGGGCCTGTCGGGCGTGCCTTCATTGCGGATGCCGTAAAGAATGAGATCCTCGCCCAGTTCGAGCACACGACGGTATTCCCCATCGACGTAGTAATCCAGCAGGGGAGCGAACGTCCGGCCATTGAGCAGCGCGGGCGGGCTCAGGATGAATCGCAGCGTTTGCTCAAAGTCGAAGGGCGCACGAGGATGAATCAGCATAAAGGGAATTGTAATGGAATTCGCGGGTGGCTAGATCGGCTCCTTCTGTGGTGTTGGTCCAATGGGGACCCGCGGCCCGAAAAATTTGGGCTGCCGCCGGAACAGAAAGATGTCAAAGACGGTGTTCACCCTGGCCAACTGTTCCCGGCACAACGTGGTGAAGCTGTCGTAAGCGTCTACATCCGCGGCGTTGAATCCAATGGCATCGATGCCGCGATGGCGCGCGATGAAAATGGCACGGCGATCGTGAAACTCCTGCGAGATGATGGTAATCTGAGTCTCGCCGAAAACGGCACGCGCGCGCACGACGGAATCCAAGGTCCGAAAACCGGCGTAGTCACAGAAGATCTTCTCGCGCGGCACGCCCAATTCCGCCAGGCTGTTCTTCATATCCTTGGCTTCGTCATAGGAATGGACATGGTTGTCGCCGCTGACCAGCAGGTAGTCCACTTTCCCCGCCTGGTAGAGTTCCGCGGCGGCGGCGACGCGATAACGAAAGAATTGATTGATGCCGCCATCCGGCATGATCTTGGCGCAACCCAGAATCAGCCCCACACGCCGATGCGGAATCGAAGCAATGTCGGAATAAGTTCTTCCCCGCGCAGCCCGGTTAATCAAAGCACTGGATCCTGTTATCGCCGCCATGACCGCTGCCAAGGTCACGACGGCTAACAAGACAATTCTGATGATGCGTCGCTTCATGTTGGTCCTCAAACCGTCGAGCGTGTGCTCCATTGTGCCGTGACCCGCCGCCGTGCGCAAGCGGTGCGAGACGCCGCGCACAGATTCGGCAAAGTTTGATCGGGCCGCTCCTGCGCGCGTTAGGTTGCGAATCGGGTTAGAATTGGTTCCATGAATGCGCGCACCATTGCCATCATCGGCGGAGGGCCGGCGGGCGCCACGGCGGCGGAGACGCTGGCGAACGGTTGGGGACTTTCGCGCGGCGGAAGCTCCACGCATCGCGTGCAGGTGTTTGAAGAAAAGCTCGGCTGGGAGAAGCCGTGCGGCGGCGGGCTGACGCACAAGGCGCTGCGGCGCTATCCCTTTTTGGCGCAGGCGGCGAGCGGAGGAAACCTGCTCCACGAGGCGGAATTCCTGGCTCCCACGGGCGCGGCCATGCGCGTTCGCCTGCGGGAACCGGTGGTGGTTTACTCACGGGCCACGCTGAATCAGTTGCTTCTGCGCCGCGCCCAAGACGCCGGTGCGGAAGTTGTGCGCGATCGTATTCTCCGCCTGCGGCGCACCGACCGTGGCTGGGAGATGGAAGGACGCGAGGGCAGCTATCGTGCCGATTTTATCGTCCTGGCGGCGGGAGCGCGCACCCGGCTGCGGCAGACCTTTGCCGAAGATTTTCGTCCCCGGGATCTCCTGCTGACCTTCGGATACTTCCTGCCCGTCCCGTGCGATGTGCTCCGCGTGCAGTTTTACGAGAAGTTTGAAGGCTATGCGTGGGCCTTTCCGCGTCCGGACCACGTCTCGGTGGGAATCGGCGGCAAGGCGGATGAGTCGTCCATGGCGGAACTCCAGGCGCGGCTTCGCGCCTTCATGCAGCAATCGGGTTACACTCCCGATCCGTCGCGAATCTTCAGCCACTTGCTTCCGTCGCTATCCATCGATGGCTGGGGGAGCATGCGGCTGGCGGGGCCGGGCTGGGCTCTGGCGGGGGATGCCGCCGGCCTGGTTGATCCGGTCACCGGCGAGGGCATCTACTACGCCATGCGCTCGGGCGAGTTGCTGGGCCAGTCGTTGCTGGAGGACGCGCCACAACTTTACCCGGAGCGCGTGCGGAATGATTTTGGCAGAGCCTTGGCGACGGGCGCGCGACTGCTGCGGTTGTTCTTTCACGGCGAGCTGCTTGGTGGCGGCATTACCACGCGCATGATAGAGTTTGGAGCACATAGCGCGAAGATGCGCGAAATCATTCAGGATCTGATGGAGGGCTCGCAGTCCTACCTGGGGCTTATGGCGCGACTTCAGACGGCCATGGGCCAAACGCTGGTGGAGACCGCCGTGGGGCGCCTGCGCGAGGTGGCGGCACGCTTTGGCGTTTAAGCCCGAAGCGTGATGAAACTACGCGCCGAACAATTCTGCGATCCTTGATAGGAACCAACTTCATGCCAACCAAATCACAAGAACTTTTTGCCAAGGCTAAAACCTTGATGCCGGGTGGAGTGAACTCCCCTGTGCGTGCTTTCCGTGCCGTGGGCGGCGATCCCATCTTCATGGCCAGCGGCAAGGGCGCGACGATGATCGACGTCGATGGCAAGAGCTATATCGATTATGTGCTGTCGTGGGGACCACTGATCCTGGGGCATGCTCATCCCGAGGTGGTGGAAGCGCTCGCCAAGGCGGCGGAAACGGGCACCAGCTTCGGCGCCTGCACGCCCCGCGAAGTGGAACTGGCGGAGCGCATTCGCGAAGCCTATCCCTCGATCGAACGCGTTCGGCTGGTGAACTCGGGCACGGAAGCCACGCTCTCGGCGCTGCGTGTGGCGAGGGCCGCGACCGGCCGCGACCATATCTTGAAGTTCGAGGGTTGCTATCACGGCCACGGCGATAGCCTGCTGGTGAAGGCCGGCTCCGGCGTGGCCACGCTGGGCCTGCCTGACAGCCCCGGCGTGCCGCGCGCGCTCGCGGAGCTGACTGTCACGGTCCCGTTCAACGATTTTGCCGCGCTGGAAGAGGCTTTTGAGGTTCACCGGAATAAGCTGGCGGCGGTCATCGTCGAGCCCGTGGTCGGGAACATGGGATGCGTGCTTCCAGTTGACGGTTTTCTGCGAAAATTGCGGGCCCTGACGCACGATCAGGGAACAGTGCTGATCTTCGACGAAGTCATGACCGGCTTCCGCGTGGCTTATGGCGGGGCGCAGCAACTCTACAAGATTGATCCCGACATGACCACGCTCGGCAAGGTCATTGGCGGAGGGTTGCCCGTGGGCGCGTACGGCGGCAAGGCGCGATACATGGATCTGGTGGCGCCGGCGGGGCCCGTGTATCAAGCCGGAACGCTCTCCGGCAATCCCCTGGCGGTGGCGGCAGGACTGAAGACGCTGGAGATCCTCCGGCGGCCCGGCCTTTATGAGCGGCTGGATTCATTTACCGCGAAGCTCGTTGATGGATTGGTGGCAGAGGCAACGCGGGCGCTGGTGGGAGTGAGCGTGAATCGGGTGGGCTCCATGTTCACAGCTTTCCTGACACCGCACCCGGTGACCGACTACGCGAGTGCCAAGAAAGCCGACGCCGCTGCCTACGGACGACTCTTCCGCTCGCTGCTTGAATCAGGTGTCTATTTTCCCCCGTCGCAGTTTGAGGCGGCGTTTGTCTCCACATCGCACAGCGAAGGCGACATAGCTTCAACGCTGCAAGCGGCCGGCGCAGCCTTCGCGGCATTGCAGGGTTAATGGGGTGCCGCGGCGGCGTACTGCGCTAATCCGCTGGGAGATCCCCCGGCTCTGCCGGGGTAGCAGTATGAGTTTGACAGTTCCTGCACTTGAAGCTTGGGACTTGCCCCCTCGCCCGCCCGTCAGGAGACGGTCAACCTCTCCCCTGGGAGAGGTTGTTGAGGCTGTTTGGCGCTCGATCGCGCCGCAGAAAAACTAACAGCCCCCGAGGGGAGAGGCCGACCCGATCCATCGGGGAGGGGGCCCCACGTTCTGCTTGTCGTGGGGGTGAGGGGTCTTTTTACCGGCTGCGGTCAGGCCCCTCTGAGGGGCCAGCAGCCGTAAAGCCTCCGGCTCTGCCGGAGGATAATTACGTGTGCCGAGCATGTTCGACAGCTTGGAGGTGAAAGTCCTCTTCACAACCTGATGGAGGTGAAGTGATAGCGAAGCGCAACGGCGTCGTCGCGAGACGGGGTCGGAAAGAAGCGTGGAGCAAACGTACGAGCCGATGAACAAGAAGCGGATGAGAGGCATGCGGTGCCGGGCGAGCGGGCGTATGACCGCGAAGCCCATATCCATCAAAGGCACTGGTTGTAAATCCGCCGGTTGCGTGCGGAAGGCGGTCGAACTTACCTCGGGAGATCTGCCGTTTGTCTCGGAATCGGGACTGAGGGTCGAGCGATCGATCCTGACCGGGCGGCAGAAGTCAGCAGCGGGCAAAGTAGGCAGGGAACTGCCGAAGGCCCAAACGGTCCTCCGCAAGGAGGGTAAAGGGAGCGGCGAGTAGGCAGCGCGACTCATGGGCGACAAGCGGCAGAAAAACCAACTCGAGTTGGCCTGGGGGGAAGAGGATAGGGGTGAAGCCCCGAAGATCATCCCGGCAGGGACCGAATCGTCTGCGGCGAAGTGCGGGACCGAAAACCCGGCCATTACCGAACCGTTGATGGAAGAAGTCTGCGAGCGGGAAAACTGCAAGCAGGCATTAAAACGAGTCAAGGCCAATAAGGGGAGTCCCGGCGTGGACAGCATGACGGTTCACGAACTACCGGGATTTCTGCAACAGCACTGGCCAGCCATCCGGGAGCAGTTGCTGAGTGGGACCTATAAGCCGCAGCCGGTGAGGCGGAAAGAAATCGACAAGCCGGACGGAGGAGGAGTGCGCAAGTTGGGCATTCCCACCGTGCTGGATCGCTTCATCCAGCAGGCGGTGCTGCAGGTTCTGCAAAAGCGCTGGGACCGGACGTTTTCCGAACATAGCTACGGGTTTCGGCCCGGGCGCTCGGCGCATCAGGCGGTGGAGGCGGCGCAGAAATATATCGCCGCCGGTTACCGCTGGGTGGTGGATTTGGATCTCGAGAAATTTTTCGACCGAGTTTCCCACGACAAGCTGATGGGCAAAATCGCAGAGCGGGTTAGCGACAAGCGTCTATTGAAGCTGATCCGGGCGTTTCTGCGAGCCGGGGTGATGGAAGGCGGGCTGGTGAGTCCGGTGGATGAGGGAACGCCGCAAGGCGGACCCCTTTCGCCCTTGCTCAGTAACCTCGTACTGGACGAGTTCGACCGGGAGTTGGAGCGACGTGGTCACCGCTTCGCGCGGTATGCGGACGACAGCAACATCTACGTGCGCAGCCGACGGGCGGGGGAACGGGTGATGAAGAGCGTGACGCGCTTCATCCACACGAAACTCAAGCTGCAGGTGAACGAATCCAAGAGCGCGGTGGCGGAGCCGAGGGAACGGAAGTTTTTGGGCTTTAGCTTCACGAGCCATGAGTCGCCGAAACGGCGGATTGCGCCGAAGGCGGTGAAGCGGTTCAAGGAGCGGGTACGGGAACTGACGAGCCGGACCCGAGGGATTAGCATCGAACGGATGGCCAAGGAACTGACCCTGTATCTGCGGGGCTGGATCGGCTACTTCGGGAAGTGCGAAACGCCCTCGGTGCTACAAAGCCTTGAGGAGTGGACCCGACGTCGACTGCGGTCGGCGATCTGGAAGCAGTGGAAGCGGGGGACGGTGCGGTTCGTCGAGCTGCGGAAACGGGGCGTCAATCCTAAACTGGCCGCCACAACGGCGGGCAGCGCCCACGGTCCGTGGCACCTTGCCCTTAGCAAGGCCCTCGCGCTCGCGCTGCCTAATGCTTACTTCGACTCGCTCGGGATTCCGAGATTGACGGTTCGCTGATCGCTCAACCCACCGAACCGCCGTATACGGACCCGTACGTACGGTGGTGTGACAGGGAAAGCGGGCAACCGCTTACCTATGTCTATTAACGGTTCGTGCGGCGGGAAAGGATCTCATGACTGTATCGGGTGACAAGATTGGCCGGCGGCAATTTCTCGGCGCCGCCGGGGCCACGGGTTTCATGATCATCAAACCACAACTTATGCGCGGCACGGCGGCGAATTCTGCCGTCCGGTTGGGGTTGCTTGGCTGCGGCCATCGTGGCACGCACGTCGCCACGTCATTCGCCAACAATACCAATGCGCGTGTCGTGGCACTGGCCGACCTTATTCCACGACCAGTTGGACAAGGGGAAGCAGCACTTTGACGGCGTCGCGGCCCAGCACGGCTATGCGGGGATCGATTCCAAGCTGATGTTTCGCGGCCCTCATGCCTACCAGGCCCTTGCACAGTGTCCCGAGATTGACATGGTGCAAATCTCCACCCCCGACATCTTCCATCCCGGCCACCTCGACGCCGTAGTGGACGCCGGGAAGCACGTTTACTGCGAAAAGCCCGCGGCGGTGGACGTGACGGGATGCAAGCGTGTGCTGAAGATTGGGGAGAAGGTGCAGAACCGTCTCAGCCTCGATATTGGATTCCAATGCCGGCACGCGCCGCCCTATGCAGAGTTCGTTCGCCGGGTGCAAGCGGGGGCGCTGGGAAAGCTGGCCTGTGGCGCGGCCTTCTACCACTCGGCGGGCGTCAACTACCCGCCTTATCCCGATGTTTCGCCTCTCGAGCGGCGGATTCGTACGTTCTTCTGGGACCGCGTCATATCGGGTGACATCCTTGTGGACCAGAGCATTCACCTGGTGGACCTCTGCAATTGGATGTTGGGTGCGCATCCGCTGAAAGCCCAGGGCACCGGAGGAAGACGGGTCAAGGACGATCCCGGCGATTGTTGGGACCACTTCGACGTTACGTTGACCTATCCGAACGATGTGGACTTAAGTCTCAATTCCTTTCAAGCAGGGAAGGCATTGAATGACGTTGGGATCCGGCTTTTCGGCGCGAAGGGGGTCGCGGAGTTGCACTACAAAGGTGTAGTGGGAATCTACGGTGACGAACCCTGGGAGTGGGAGGGCAGTGTGGGACCAACTTCGCCGCGCCCAGGCCACGCCAATATCTACGCCATCGAGCACGAGTCGCTGGCGGACAAAGCCGCTGGCATCTTCCATGACGCCTTGGAACGCGCCGATCCTGAGAAGGAGATCGCTTTCATCAACAGTATTACCAGCGGTAAGTATCATAACCAGGTGGGGATGGGCGTCGAGACCACGCTCAGCACCATCCTCGGCCGGCAAGCCGCCTATCGCCACGGAGAAACAACCTGGGAGGAGTTGCTGGAGTCTAATCAATCGTACGACCCGGAGTTGGAGGGGATCGACCTGCGGGAGTTTGAATGAGGGGGGCCATCGGCCGGTTCCTGACCTTCCACTCTGGCTATTCCGCCGCTGGGTTGTGCTTTCTAGGGCTGTAAATGTAACATTTATAGGGACTTATTGTGATATTATTTCCCTTGGAGGACGTGCAGATGCGTAACGGAATGCTGGTAGGACTCACTTTACTGCTTTGGGGAACCGCAACCGTCGGTTTGGCCGAAGACAAAAACGTGGAGCGGCTGGAACAATCGGCAGAAGTCATTACCGAGATCATGAATACGCCGGAAAAGGGCATTCCACACGATTTGATGGACAAGTCGGTGTGTGTAGGCGTGATCCCTTCGGAAAAGAAGGCAGCGTTTATCGTGGGCGCCACGTATGGGCGCGGGGCGATGGTCTGCCGCAAAGGCGGGAATGGTCCTGGGGAGCGCCCTCGATGTTTACGGTGGGTGGCGCCAACGTTGGCTTCCAAATCGGCGGGGAAGAGACCGATTTCGTCTTGCTGGTGATGAATGGCCGCGGTGCGGAAAAACTGGTGCATGACAACACCAAGATCGGCGCCGACGCTTCCGCTGCGGCAGGACCGGTGGGCCGCAGCGCCGAGGGCGCCACGGATCTGCAACTTCACGCTGAGATCCTGACCTACTCGCGTTCGCGGGGAGCCTTCGCCGGAGTTTCCCTGGATGGGCAGATGTTTAAGCAGGATGAGGACTCCAACGAAAAGCTTTACGGCCGCAAAGTCGCTCCGGTGGATATTCTCTTCAAGGGCGTCGTAGCGCCGCCATCGGGGGCTCAGGCGCTTGATGCAGTCCTCACCAAGTCCTCGCCCCGCGGCGGCGAAGCGTTCACTCCGAGGTGAGGCTATTTTGCGATTGAGTCATCGCGTCATTGGGTCATTTTTGCAATGTTTCAATGGCTCGATGACCCGATCGTCCGATGCGTTACTTACCCCGTCGCGCTCTCGGGCAGGAAGACGGAGAAACAGGCGCCTTTGCCAGGCTCGCTGGTCACCCGTATCGAGCCGCGGTGATCGTCAATGATTTTGGAGACGATCGAAAGCCCCAGTCCCACACCAGTTTCCTTGGTGGTGAAGAAGGGATTAAAAATCTGCCTTCTTAAATCTGCGGGAATGCCGGGGCCCGTGTCCTCAAACGTGATCTCGACGCCGCGCTTCCGGTCGGAGGCTGCGACCGCCGTAACCCGCAGCTTGCCCCCCGCCGCCCCCATGGCTTCATAGGCGTTGAGCGCCAGGTTGGTAAAGACGCGCTCAATGAGTTCGGCGTCGAGAGTGACTTGCGGCAGGTTGGGCGCGAATTTGCATTCCACCGCCACCTTCGAATCGGGCCAGCGGTCGCGTGCAGCCTTCAGCGCCCGCTCCAGCAATGGAGGAATTGCCTCTGCGCGCGCTTCCAATTCGTGCGGGCGGGCAAAGTCCAGGAAGCGCGTCACCAGCGAGTTCATGCGATTGACCTCACTGGAAATGTAGCCGGCCAACTCGGTCGTGACCGGGTCGGAGTTGGCAACCCGGCGCGAGAGCGTTTCCGCCGACCCCTTGATGACCGCCAGGGGGTTGCGTAATTCGTGGGCCAGCCCGCCCGAGAGTTGCCCCAGCGCCGCGAGGCGTTCCGACCGCTGCGCCTCCTCCTGAGCTTCCTTCAGCCGCCGGTTCGTCTCGGCCAGTGTTTCAGCCAGTTCGCGGTAGCGCGTCGCCTGCTCGCGGTTTTCGGTTACGAAGGGATTGACGATGATGGCGGCGAGAAAAAAGAACAAAATGCGGATGGCCATCTCCGTATAGGTCTCTGGAATAGGCTCATATTCGGCGAGCACCAAGACCACAAATGAGCAGTAAACCGCGGAGGTCAGTGCGGTCCAGGCGAGCGTTGCCCAGACATCGAAATACATTGCCGCTGTCACTACCGGCAGAAAGTAAAGCAGATAATAGCTGCTAAAAATGCCACCCGTGTGATCCAGCAGCAGCGAGATAAGGGCGATTTTAAGTAGCACGCTGTAATAGCGACCGCGTTTGGGAAACCGTTCCAGGAACTGGGGCTCAAAAATCTGGAATGCGCCGATGGCGAGAAGTATCGGGTATTTGTGAATTTCCGGGTTGGGCGGCAGGGGGGCCAGGGCAGCGAGAAAGGCCACCCACAACAGATCCATCCATCTTAAGCTGCGCCGCTGTGTCATGGTGTGCGATTCACCTTAACCAACTCGGGGAAACCCCCGGCTCAATGCCGCAAGACTTCGAAATCTCGGGACTCGCGGGCCCGGATTTGACCCCTCACCCCCACGACAAGCAGAACTCGGCTCCTCCCGTCCGCAGGACCGTCGCACCTCTCCCCTCGCAGAGGCTGTTGATTTTTCCGCGCACTGGCGGCGCGCCCCCGAAACATCCACAGCCTCTCCCGAAGGGAGAGGCCGTCCCGATCCGTCGGGACGGGTGAGGGGGTCTCTTCCTCAGAGTGATGCCAGGCCTCTGCCGTCCCGAACTCAAGTATGCGATTTGCGAGCTTCGGTTATCTGTTACGCTTCTCCCACAATTTCGCGCAAGCGCCTGGGCCGCATAGGCCGCTTGTTCGTCGCTCATCTCGGGGTAGAGGGGCATGCTGAGCACGCGTTCGCAGGCGCTTTCGGCGTGGGGAAAATCGCCCGGTTTGTAGCCCAGAGCGCCGATAAGGTTTCTGCAAATGAACGGGGAGCGGATAATGCACGGCGGTCTGCACGCCGCGTTCTTCCAGGCTCTTGCGAACGGCGTCGCGTCCATCGACGTAGACTACAAAGAGGTGATCCACGCGCTCGCTGGCGGGCCCGCCGTCCTGGAGTTCCACCCGCGCGCCCGCCAGGCCCCGGCGGTAAATTTCCGCCAGCTCTTTTCGCCGCGCGTTCCACTGTTCGAGCTTTCGTAATTTGACCCGCAGGATGGCGCCTTGAAAGCCTTCCATGCGGTAGTTGTAGCCGATTTCGTCGTGATAGTAGCGGCGTGATTCACCGTGACTGCGCAGTCCGCGCGCCCGGGCGGACAGTTCAGCGTCGTTGGTGGTCAGCGCCCCGCCTTCGCCATAGGCGCCGAGGTTCTTCGAGGGATAAAAGCTGAACGCCGCCGCCTTGCCGATGCCGCCCACACGCTGGCCGTGGTAGCGTGCCCCGTGCGCCTGGCAGGCGTCCTCGATGACGGACAATTGGTGTTGAGCGGCAATCGCCGTGATGGCGCCCATTTCTGCGGGCAGGCCGTACAAGTGCACCGGCAGAATGGCGCGCGTGCGGGAAGTTACGGCCGGGGCGATCCGGTTCGGGTCAATGTTGGCCGTGCGCGGGTCGATATCCACAAACACCGGTTTGGCGCCCGTGTATGAAATCGCCTCCGCCGTCGCGATAAAGGTGTTGGGCGTGGTAATGACCTCGTCGCCGTGCTGCACTCCCGCCGCCAGCAGCGCCAGGTGCAGAGCGCTGGTGCCGGAATTCACCGCCACGCAGTGTTTCGCGCCGCAGAACGCGGCAAATTCCCGCTCGAACGCTTGCACTTCTTCGCCCAGAATAAATGCGGCCTTGCTTCCCACGCAGTCCAGCGCCGCCAGAACCTCCTGGCGCAGCGCCGCGTATTGGGCCTTCAAATCCAGGTACGGTACGATCATGGCTACCCTTGTCGTCGAATCGCGAACCTCATTACCCTTGGACTCACTCGCGTCGATCGAAAGATGTATCGCGACATCATACCGCCGCGAAGGCATCTTTCGAAGGAATTCTGGTGGGATACGGAGTGTGAGAGTGAAGCACACCAAGTGCCAAGCCCCAACGGGGCGAACTAATAAGGCTTGGCCATCGGCCCATATGCGCTTAGCTCAATGGTCCGGTTGGCACTAAGCCCGCACCGCGGGCGATATCGTGTAGCCCATGGCGAGCCAGCCATGGGGTGGCGCTTGCCTCACCTGCCTGTCTCTGTCCCATCGCTTGTGCCGTAGGCCGGGAGTTTCTACGTTTCAAACGGAAGTTTTCGGCGCCGTTCGCGGCAATCGTAGTGTCGATGCACACTCGTTGATCTGTCATCCTGAGTCCGCAGTTCAGGGCGAAGGACCCCCGTATTTCGTCTTACCCATGTGCGCGCGGCATGCCGCGCGCTTCGGTACGGCGCGCCTGCGCCGTGCTTCCTAAGTGCAAATGAAAAGGGTCCTTCGTCCGTCGGCTGACGGACTCAGGATGACAGTTGGGTTCGTTGGGGGTGCAAATTGAAGATGGTGGTCATTTTATGGAAAGCAGCGTCTCCGCACTCCGTGACCCCCAAAATGCAGAAACTCCAGTTCCACCGCTTGCGGCGTGGGCTACAGGATTTCGGCCCGCCGCCCCGTTCTCGCGTCACCGGCTCGCAAGGGAAACGGTTCGTGACGCCGTTTGCCCCCCACCGTTTTCCCCCATTTTGCGCCGGACGGATGCAACCCCTGATCAGCATCGCCTATTGCTGCGCCAAGCTCGGGCGCCGATATACCTCACGCGACGAGGCATGGTAGCATGAGCCTGTCCTCGCGGAGGTGCATGTGTCATGGGCACGGACTCTTGGGTGTTTGTTTTCACTGGGCTTTCAGGTCTAGGTGGACTCGCTGCCATTTTGAGCTGGCTCAGAATCAAGCCGCGACATTTGGGATTGGGTGGCAAACCGAATGCTGCTGCGAAGGCCGCAACGCATGCGTCGCCTATCCGTGGCAGGAGATTGAAATTGGTTGCGGGTATAATTCTATTTTCCCTGAGTATTGCTATGTCTCTTTCTGGTCTATATCGCTGTCGGCAATTGAGGCTGTCGCCGTCGGAATATCCCGTCCAAGCACCATTAGAGGTTATCGTTGGAAAGAAGTATGTAAACGAGTCTTTAGAGGTGGACGGCAAGCGATTTGAGCACTGCGACTTCACCAACGTTACATTCATATATCACGGCTTGGCCGAGTATGCCATCGTCGAAGACTCATTTCACGGAAGCATACAGCTCGTCACGGATAATATTTCCATAGAGGCGTTTGAGACTCTTCAGCAAAACTTGCAGAAATCCCCGGGAGTTACCAACGGCTTTACTGGATTAAAGGACAAAAGTGGGAATATTACAAAATTTAACGAGTTCACCAAGCAGCCGTGAGTTTCTTGTATTCAAGCAGGGTAGCGAGTTGTGCGCACCTCAACACTACTGCGGGGTTTCAAATCATCACCAGCGGCCACATGTTCGTTAATGCGAAACCACGAAAAGCCGCGGAGGAACGAAAAAGACGCGCACCTCGCGCTGCCCTGCTTTGAACGTGGGTTGAGATCACTTGCGTCTAATAATTGGCGACGGCCGAAACTAGGGCGGGCACAAGGCGGACGCCTTGCGCCTTGCGGAATTGGTCCAAGGAGTAGCCCTCCTCGTAGGGCAGCGTCAATTTTCCGCCGGACTCTAGTGCTAAAGTGCCTGTTTCAAATAGAAGTTCGGGTATCGTTTGGGAACTTCGAGATTGCATCCACTTGAGCTTGGATAACGCGATCATGTCATGATTACTGACTATCAGATTCTCGATATGCTTCCGAAGTTGCTTGATCGTGAAGGATTGGGTCGGAGAGTCCCGAAATACCACTCTCAAAACATCCGCGAAGTCGGGATATTGGCTAGAGTAGGCACTCCCTAGTTCGACCAACGAGTCCTGGGACGCGGCCTCTCGTGACCCCTCTAAATCCGATTTACCGAGCTTGCCCGAATTTGAGTTCTTGAGTGCAACGTCCAGAGCGTGCAAAAGGTCTCTCGGTCCATTTCGACTAATACTTGCAAATTCTCCCTTTATCACTGCGGAAGTGTCACGGAACACGTCCTGCCATTTTTCTCCCGCGGCGTCGAGCCGACGATAAATCACCTTTAAAAGTTCCTCTTCGGTCCACCGGAGACGAACCATATGGTCTGGGTACTTGGTCAGATCATCGACATCCCGCAAAACAGGTTGGTAGACATGAGTTTTAAGCAGGGCGATAACCTTCAAGTTTGGGATGGCTTCGGAAAGGTGAATAGCAGCCAAGCAAAACCCTCCGACCAAGTGAGTGTCCAGCGTACGGCTGGACGAGAACACTTGTTCCGGGTCGTCGACAACGATGCGAAGCTTCACGCCGCATCCACAGATTGCACGCAACGTGTTCAGGGAGGATTTAACACGAGCCTCCGGCGTAAGCCCAACTAGAACCGGAACATCTTTCTTGCCCACAGTGAACCCAAATCCCAAGATCGATATCCCGCCTCCTCTTTTCGTGAATTGCTTCGCGACGTCAAGGTATGATTTCAGCTCGCTACGGGCTTCGGTAATCAGCGGCTTGAGCTTGGGTGTTGAGAATTCAGGTTGGTGATCAGTAATACCACGCAGGGCTTCAATGACAATGTCGTGTTCAAATTGCTTCCGACAAGTGGAATAGCTGAGATCTCTATTTGTCAGATGAAGGCTGAACCTATCGGCATTGATG
Organism: uncultured Acidobacteriota bacterium; assembly: GCA_963719115.1. GTDB lineage: Bacteria > Acidobacteriota > Terriglobia > UBA7540 > UBA7540 > Bog-366. The sequence goes on from CAVRBF010000083.1 coordinate 103,931, forward strand.
CCGATAACTACATCAGGCCGATCAGTACCAAACTCAGTAAGATAACGAAACGCTGAACTCTTCCCAATTCCTTTTAGCCCGACCACGACCACCGCCGGGGAACCTAAATCTTCGAGGGCTTCAATAGCCTTCGTCTTTGTAATGTACGTACTGAGACTTCCGTCAATCTCGCCGTCTAACCGTTTGCAACTATCGTGAAAAGACATAGCGCATCAATCCTCCACAATGCCTTCTATGAGCACGACACGATGTGAAATAAGGCGCAGGGCGTCCGGTCGCAGCAGCGCAACAATTCGCAGGCAGAATCTAAAGGACCGTAGTGGTGGGGCATTGTCGAGCTTCTGTCGAACATTCTCTTGCGTCGGCAGTCAACTGGGCGAACCCTGGAGCAAGTCCATCACGGACTGCTCGATATGCTTGAGGGAGGCATTCTTCTTCTCCAGGTACTGCAGCGTAAGGTCGCCCAGCCACTGCTGAAAGCTCTCAAGGCTTCGAACATCTTTTTTTGGCCGAGTGATTTCGATGTTTCCATCCACCAAACCTATGTCTCGCGAAAAGCTGATGTACTGTTCAATGGCCTCAGCTCCCGCGTATTCAGTTTTTCCAAGTCGCTGGTACGAAAACTCCAGTGGTTTGGCCTTGGCTATGTGGCGCGCGAGAGCCACGAAAGTCTTGAACTCGTTTGGATCGGCTTCTAGAACTACCCGATGTAGCTTGCGATCCATTGCATTTGGACTTGTGCTAATTGCGGCCATAGTACCTCACACGATCCTCGAAGTTGTGTTTCCACAATACACGGACGGAGAACGGAGTTCTGGCTGCTGTGAATGCAACCATGGAGGAAAGGTCACTGTCAAGCTAAAATTGCTATGTTACGCCGGCTGGCGCATCAGACTCTGGGGTCGGGAGTATGCGATGGCGAAGGCACCTCTACCGTGCAATGCCAGACGCAGAGATTGAAAGACATCTCTGCCAGCCGGCGACGGCTGGTAGGTGCCAGGTCGAAGGCGGTAGATGGGGAGGGGGCTTGTCCCACCTACAACATGCCATCTACCATCTACCGTCTCCCACCCACCCGTCGGCTGGCCGCTCGCGGCAATTGAAAGACGGGGCCGATTTGCTATAGAGTAACGATTGGCTTAGTCTCCACTGACAGCAACGGGTGGAGAATTTCACCCTAGTTTGCCGGGAGAGTCGTTGTGGCCACGCCGCCAACTCCGCACCAACCCCGCCTGCGCCGGCTCCTCCGGCTGCCCCGCCACCGATGCCTCCCCCACAGGTCATTCTGGCGACCATGCTGCGCGCCGGCCCTCATGTGAGCGACTTGATCTTTTCGCCGGGCCGTCTGCCGCAGGTGGAAATGAGCGGCAAACTGGTGCCGGTAAAAATTCAGGGAGTGCGGCCGCTGCGTCCGGAAGATACCGCGACCTTGGCCGCGCACTTGATCGGGTCCAGCCAGGTGGCGATGGAGAAGTTGCGCGCGGACGGTTCCTGCGACATCTCTTATAGCCTCCCGGGGCAGTCGCGATTCCGCGTGAATATCTTTACTCAACGGGGCACGTGCGCCATTGTGATGCGCGTCATCCCCAATGTGATTCCCAGTTTTACCAGCCTCAACCTGCCGCCGGCGTTAATGGAGGTTGTGGGCTTGAAGAATGGCATCGTACTGGTGACGGGTCCGACGGGATCCGGGAAGTCCTCGACCCTGGCCGCCATTATTGACAAGCTCAATGAGGAAAGGGCTTGCCACATCCTCACCATCGAAGATCCCATCGAGTTCCTGCATCCGCACAAGAAGGCCACCATCCATCAACGTGAGTTGCATAGCGACGCGCCCTCCTTCGCCAAGGCGCTGCGGGCGGCGCTGCGGCAGGCGCCCAAGGTGATTCTGGTGGGGGAGATGCGCGATAAGGAGACGATTGAGGTGGCGATGGAGGCGGCCGAGACCGGCCACCTGGTGTTCTCCACTCTGCACACCATTGACGCTGCCAAAACGGTGGAACGCGTCTGTGGCGCTTTCCCCGCCAGCGAGGAGGCGATCATTCGCAATCGCGTGGCGAAATCTTTCCGCTTCATCATTTCGCAGCGGCTGTTGCCGCGCGCCGGCGCCAGCGGTCGGGTGGCCGTCTTTGAAATCCTGAAATCCACGATGCGTACCCGGGAGTATGTCGAAAAGGGCGAAGGCGAAGGTAAAACCCTGGTAGACGCGATGCGCGACGGGGGCTTGGACGGCATGCAGCATTTTGACGGCGAAATCGAGAAGCTGATCCGCAGCCGTGTGGTGGAGTTGGAAACCGGGTGTGCCTACGCTACCAACGCCGGCAACTTACGCCTGGAGTTGGCAGACTTTTCAGAATAATTCCCGGTACCAGAGGGTACGAATTCAGGAACAATTCTCGTTTCCGCGGTGTCGGAGAGATCAGAAAACCTCAACCTTGACCACGGCCAGTCTGCAGGCGAACTAAACAGTCCACGCACCGTACCACGGAATAGCCCGCAGAGGTATGCTCCGCCGTGGGCCGGGCCAGAAAAGGAGGTTTCTTCGGATTCGCAGACTCCCAAAAGCAGGAGTCCGCTCGAGCCGACGTGCCGCCCGACCCGGCACCATCTGGCGTTGTGACCGGGGGCCACGCTCGCCGTTTTGAGGGCGGCAGGGACCCATAAATGGCCAAGAAGTCTGATCTTTGGCGGGAGGGCGGCATTCATCGAAATTGCAGCGGGGCCGATATCGAGGTAGTACGTCAGTACTAGCCTCATGGCACTGAAGGGCCGTTGACTTGTGGCACCGCTTGAGGTAATCTCGGTACCCTGATAAGACTTTGTTTCTGAAGCAGGTTAGCCCACCGTGTGGTGACCGATTGTAGACGATAATGCGGGCATCTCGATGTCCAGGTAGATCGGGATCCCGTGGGAAGTGTTGAAAGCGAGGAGTCATGGCTGAAGCGCTGACGAAAGCCGGGCGTTACCAAATTGTTGGTGAATTGGGGCGAGGCTCAATGGGTGTGGTGTATCAAGGCTTTGACCCCATCATCGGCCGCACCGTCGCCATCAAGACCATGCTTCCCGAGGGTCTCTCTCCCCAGGAGTTTGAAGAGTACAAGGCGCGCTTTCAACGCGAGGCCATGGCGGCGGGAATTCTCGCCCACCCTAACATCATCACGGTCTACGATTTCGGTGAGGACAGCGGAGTGCTGTACCTGGCGATGGAGTTCCTGGAGGGCAAGTCGCTGGAAAAGATCGTGCAGGAACAGACGGTACTGCCGATTGAGACCATTTTGCCCATCTACGACCAGGTGTGCAGCGCCCTCGACCACGCCCACCGCAACAAGGTGGTGCATCGCGACGTGAAGCCCGCCAACATCATGATTTTGCAGAATGGTCTTGTCAAAGTCACCGACTTCGGCATTGCCAAGATGATGGCGATGGGCATGACCCAGGCGGGACAAATCCTCGGGACGCCGAATTACATGTCGCCGGAGCAGGTCAAGGGCCGCCAGATCGACGGCCGGTCCGACATCTTCTCGCTGGGCGTGATTCTCTACGAGTTGATAACGGGCGAGAAGCCCTTCGGCGGCCAGAACATAACCACGGTCATCTACAAGATCATCAATGAGAATCCCATTCCTCCCCGCGAACTGGATGCCTCGATTCACGCCGGCCTGAGCTACGTCATCTCGAAGGCGCTGGCGAAGAATCCGGATGAACGCTATCAAACGTGCAACGAGTTGGCGGAGGATCTACGGAACTACAAGAACCTGGGTGGTGCGACATTTACCGGACAGGGCACAGTGGTCTTGACGGCGCCGGCGGCAACGATGGAAATGGCTCCACCGCCTGCTCCGCCCCCACGAACTACGCGCATGGCGCCGCCTCCGCCCCGGGCACGGACCCGAGTAGCGCCTCCTCCACCGCCGCCAGAACCGTCTGCCTTCGATGAGACTCCGATCGGAAGCGGCCTGAACATTCACATGCTGCCGCCGCAAGTGCCCGCTCAGCAATCGATTCCTCAGATTGTGTGGGTAGTGGGTGCGCTCCTGGTGGTGGCGTTGATTCTGGCCATGAGCTACATCCTGGTGGTGCGGCCGCGGACCCAGACGGTCACGGTAACAGCACCCACACAAACGACAACCACTACTCCTGCGCCTGCGACGACCACCGTGCCGACGCAGACGACCGCGGTGGTGCAGAATCCGCCGGCGGCTACGCCGGCCACCCAACCGGTCACTCCGGCACAGACCACCACGACTACCACTCCTCCGGCAGCAACAACGACCCCGGCGACACCGGCGGAAACCCCGGCGAAGCCGGCGCCGACAAAGCGCGATGTTGTGGTGCACCCGGCACCGGCGAAGCTGGGAAGTCTCAGCGTAAGTGCCAACGTCACAGGGGCGAAGATTTTTGTGGATGGGCGCAACGATCCATCTTGGGTAACGCCCTTTACCATTCCCGAGCTTCCCGCGGGGGCCCACAACGTCAGGATTGCCATGGACGGTTACGACAACTCTCAACAGAGTGTGACGATCGAAGCGGGGAAGACCGCGAGCGTTTCGGCCACCCTGACGACTCCGACTGCCGAACTTGACGTGATCACGAGTCCGGCAGGGGTTGAGATATTGGTTGATGGGAAGTCCTACGGTCCCAGCCCCATCCACGCGACGCTGCCTCCGGGCAATCACACTTACACGATCAAGTGGGCAGGGATTCCACCCACGGAGAGTTCCGTGGCCCTTGAGGGCGGGCAGATCGCCACCAAGCGATTGTCTCTTAACTACGGCAAATAGAATCGGTATACTCGTAACGCCGTCGTCGCTGATCTGATCAGCCCATCTTGGGCAAGTTCATTTCGCTGCACGCAGGCCCACTCCGGCAACGTGGGGGCACGATTGCCGGTCGTGAAGTTGGGCTTTAGGCCGAATGATTTCGACAGCGTACACGTGGAGTAACGAGACTCCTTCATGGCTCGATTCGTTATAACCGACCCCTCTGCCCAAACTCAGATTTTTGAAATTACCAGTCCCACCATTAGTGTGGGACGGGCAGATACCAACGATCTGGTACTCCGTCATCCCAGTGTCTCCCGCCACCATGTGCGCTTCACCGTACTCCCCGGTGACATCACCCTGGTGAACGATCTGGGGAGCATGAATGGGACCTTTGTCAACAATGTTCAGGTCCAGGAGCACCAGATTAAGGACCAGGACCGCGTCGCGATCGGCATGTATGAGCTGAGGTATGAGGGAACGCGGGCGGGTGCACTGCACGTTCAGGCCGGCAGTGGAACATCGACCGACCTGAACGAGCTGGTGGGCAAGGAGAAACTCAGCACCGCCCTCCGGCTTACTCCCCCCACCGCGCCCATGGCCGCCGTGCCCATCGAAGAGCGGGTGAAGGTCCTGGAAAAGGAAAATAATCTTCTCAAATTGTTGCTCTCGGTGGGCAAAACGCTCTCTTCGGTGTTGCTGCCCGACGAAATCATGCACCGGGTCATGGAACTGGTGTTTGAGATGGACAACGTCGAGCGGGGTTTTGTGATGCTCCGCGACGAGAAAAAGGGCTTTAAACCCGCGGTTCTGCTTTATAAAGACGAGGCCAAGAAAGCCGATGCACGGGGCGTCGCCCTCTCCACGACGGTTACGGAACAGTTAATGAATGACCGTGTGCCGCTGCTGATTTATGACGTCGGCACCGACGAACGCTTCTCCAGCAGCCAGAGCCTGCGGATTTCCGGCATCCGTTCCGCCATGTGCGCACCGCTGATCTATAAAGACCGGGTTTTTGGAATCTTCTATGTGGACTGCCTCAGCAAGCCCTACGCCTTTTCGCAGGAAGAGTTGGCCATTTTTTCCGTGATTGCCGCCGAGGCTGCCATCAGCTTTGACAATGCGCGCTCCCATGAGGAACTGGCCCGTAGCGTGGTACAACGCCAGGCCTTTGAGCGCTACCTCAGCCCCGCCATTGTGGACATGATTGTCGCTAACCCTGAGCAAGCCCACTTGGGCGGAGAAAACCAGACGGTCACCATCTTGTTCTCCGATATTCGCGGATTCACCCGCATGTCCGAGCACATGGAGCCCCACGCCGTGGTCGAATTGCTGAACGAGTATTTCACGGAGATGACCGACATTATTTTTGACAGCGGAGGGACGCTCGACAAATATCTGGGTGATGGAATCATGGCCCTCTACGGGGCTCCCATTGCGAAGCCTGACGACCCGCTCCGCGCTACCAAGACGGCCATGGAAATGCAGCGCGCTCTTGCCACCCTCAACAGGGAATGGGAGAACCGCGGGCAACAGCCTCTTCGCATGGGCGTAGGAGTGAATACCGGTCTGGTGACGGCCGGGAATATCGGTTCACCCAAACGCCTGGATTTCACCGTAATTGGCGACTCGGTTAATCTCGCTTCCCGATTGTGCTCGAATGCCGCGCCGGGTCAGATCCTCGTGTCCGAATCCACCTATCAGCAATTGAACGGCAGAATACCCGCACGGCGTCTGGAACCCATTCGAGTGAAGGGCAAAGAGACGCCAGTGGAACTCTATGATGTTTCCTGGCAACAATCCCTCTCCTCGGGTTAGAATGGCGGGGCTCCCCAGGAGGGCAGCCACGCAATTGGGATTGTCAGGGAGTAGAGGCAAAATGCTCTTGTCCCCAGCGCGCTTTGCGCAGCTTAGGTTCCGCCGTCTCGCTGCGGTGATCTTGTTAGGGCTCGCCGTTCCAAGCTTTGCCCAGCAGGCACCGCCCGCCGGTCAACTGCCCGATGCCCTTCGCGATGCCAAGATTTACAAGCTGCCCACTAAGGGGGGCCAGCCAGCCCCCAACCCGGTTGTCTACAAAAGCCTAACATTTCGCGACATCAACTTTGACCGCTTGCTGCTCGGTCTCTCCCTCAGCGTGAAGCCCGTCGATCGTTCCGCCACGGTGGAGCGCTTGTACTTTCAAGACGTCAGGATCAACGGCATCCCGGTTCACATCGACACCTTTGATCAGGAGTTCAAGCTTTCGAATAAAGACACCATTGACCTTCCGGCTCCCCTCCAGTGCGCCGTCGTTTTTGACGATCTCGACTCCATGCAACCGGTGCGCGATATGGTGGACAAGGACACCATTCTGGTGACGGGCCAGAGCTTCATTGAGGTCAAGCTGAACTCGCTCGAGAAGGTGGCATTGCGCACCAAGCAACTGGTCATTCCGGTGACCTTGAATGAGCAAGTGCCGCTCAATCTTTTCCAGGGCAATCCCCTCCTGAAGATGACGGCGGAAACGATCCTGGAGACGCTCTCGAATCCGGCGTCTGCCGCTGCAGTCAACATGGCCAAGGAGCATCTGGCAAAAACGCAGATGGACCAGTCGCTGGAGGGCAAGGTGAAGCCGGCACTGTACCTGCTGTACACTCAGTACAGCGTGCGCGATCCAAAGACCAAAGCGGCGGAGCAGTTTTCACAATGCAGTACGGGCTTTCTAGTGAGTCCGGATGGAAAGCTGGTGACTACGAAACGCGCCATTCAGCCCTGGAAATTCGATCCGCAGGTCGATTTCCTGATCGAACATCAGAAGTTGGAACTGGACAGCGACAGCGTAAAAACCTATGCTTGGCCGGCGGGTGCGCAAGTATTGGGCGCGGATGGACAGCCCAGTTTCCAATCGGCTCTCAGCACTGACAAGCAATCCATAAAGATTCTCCAGATGCCGCCGGACGAAATGGTTCAGCAGGACTTTTCCGATCCTGACTCGGGAGAGAAGGCGACTCTGCATCTTCATGCCGAGGGTCTGTCGGATGTTGCTTTATTGCAGATTACCGGAACGGGCTTCCAACCCTTGGCGTTTTCCGATGCGGCCGCCACCGTTGCCGCCGACACCCCGCTCACGCTGTACAGTTATCCGTTCGGAATCAGCCAACCTCAGAGCGCGCCGCGCCTTCTCATCGTAAAAACTAGCCCGCAGGGAAGCCTGCTGACGATGGCACACAAAACCGATCCCGGGGAAACGGGCGCGCCATTGCTCGATACGAACGGAAAGGTGGTGGCGCTGGCGACTTCCGCGAACCAGTGCATTCCCATCCAAGCCGCCCGAAAACTACTTCCATGAGATTCACGTTCCAGCATCATTTGCGCTTTTTCGCCATGACCCTCGCGGCGAGCATTCTGGCCGTGTCGTCGGCACCTTCCCAGCCGCAGGAAAGCCTGATGGACCAATTGAAAGCGAGGCTTTCCAAAACCGGGGTGTTCTTCCGTTCGGACGCGCCGCGTTCGTTGCGTAATGGTACCGACGTTTATCTCCCCATTTTTGTCGAGATCATCAATGGCGTTGAGCAGGAGGCCCACACGACGGGTTCGGGCGTTTCGAGCTACGTCAAGCGCAACCCGCTGAAATTCCAGGGTGTGAACATCTACGTGAAGCCGACCGGCGCGCGGCACCAGTTCGCCACGGCGCCGCTATTGTTGAGTGCCGGCAAAGACTTTTCCTTCGACGCGCGTTCCTCCGGACAACCATTAATCATCGCCGACCGCTTCAAGAAGACCATCGAGGTCCCACGCGAAGCCATTCAGTCATTTCTTTCCGGCCATTTCCTGGGTGGGCCGTTTAACTCTGTGGACATCTGGGTTTCCTTCAAGACCCTCGATTGGCCCGACCAGGACTTTTACCTTCGAGTGCATCTGAACGCGCCGCCCCTGCCGCAAATCGCCAACTGGTATCGCGGCGATGTTCACTACCACAGCGGTTACACGGATAACCCTGCCGAGCGTGGCTATCCACTGGACGTGACCAAGCAGGCGGCGATTGACGCGGGGATGGATTGGTTGCTCCTGACCGATCATTCCACCGATCTCTCTGCCGACCGATACAAAGACGAATTGGAAGACGTAAAGAAGTTCCGCGACGGTAGGTTAATGCTCATACGGGGCGAAGAAGTCACCGTCGCTTCCGGCAAGGATGCCTTGCTGACCACGGTTCACATGGTTGCGGCGCCGTCTCCCGACGACCCTGACAAAGGCTTCCCGGATCCCAAAGATGCCAACTCAACTCCGGTGATTATGACTGGTGACGGGTCGGTGTCTTCCGCGGCCATGCCGCTCAAAGATGCGCTGGCGCGAATTTTTGCGGCGGGGGGATTTGCCTACGCTGCTCACCCGTTTGACCCCATCAGCCCGGTCATGCGGGGAGGCGCGTGGGATATCGACGCGGATTTCCTGGCGCCCGACGGGAAGCAACTTCAACCGGGACTTGCAGGCTTGGAACCTTGGAACCGCGCCACGCTTGCCTCCGCGGATGACATGCGCGACCCGTTTTGTATTCACCCTCATGACGATGCCAGTGCCTGCTTCCAGCATGACGTCAGCATGGACCAATACACGCGGCTCGAGGAAGGCATCAAAGACGGCTGGCAACCATTGCTGCAACGGGGATTGGCGGCCCGCAGCGACGGCACTGACGCCCCTTTGTTCAAAACGTTTCTTGCCGCTGGCTCTGACGCCCACGGCGACCTGAATTTCGAAGCCAGCATGGACGTCACGGACTTTCTCGGCAAGCCCTCGCGAAGCATCAATGGATACGCGGAGGACAACGCGCTGGGGAGGATCTTTACGGTAGTTTATGCCCCTGCGGGGATGGGGCCGCGCGGTGAGAATGTTCTGCGGGCGCTGCGCGATGGCCGCAGTGTCGGCAGCAACGGTCCATTGCTGATCGCGGGTTTTGACCGCAACGCTAATGGTTCGCTCGATGATACCGATGATGTGGGTATTGGGCAGCAGATTTCCTGCCCGCTGAAATCGCTGCCGCCGTTGCAACTGAGTTGGGTCAGCAGCGATGAGTTTGGCCCCCTGCAGTCGATCAAACTCATTGTGGGGACTCGTGCGGGAGAATTGCCGGCCGGTGGAAGTGCCGGTGCCCCCCGGCAAAGTTCTCACCAGTGGTGGACTTGTACCGGTTGACCTCAAGGCGATCCTGAAGGAAGGGTCCCAGGAGTGGAAATACATCCGGTTGGTGGCCAGCGCACGAAACAGCGCCAATAATGAGTTTCGCTGTTATACTAACCCCATCTGGGTTAAAGCCACCGGCGAATGAAGCCGGCAAACATCAAGATGAGCGATGGACTATGACCGCTGACGCGAATGAACAAGGAACTGTACGTTACCAGCGCTGCACGTCTTGCGGAAGCATGAACCCGGCGTCTGCGCCCAACTGCGCCCGATGTGGAAGGCCTCAGTATCCCGGCGCACAGCCGGCCCCCGCGGCCCCACAGGCGCCGACCATGCGACCTCCGGTGGCTGCGCCTGTCGCGCAGGTAATGTGTCCGAAGTGCCACAAGTCGTTCCCGCAGGGAAGCAAGTTCTGCGGGTATTGCGGAACGCCGCTGCCGGCGGGAGCTCCTCAAGCCGCGGCCCCTATGCCGCCACCTCCGACACCGCCGCGGCCCATGGCGCCCCCGCCGCAGCGTCCGATGGCTCCTCCGCAGCCTCCCACCGCGGCAAGGCAGGTTCCTCCACTTACGCCTCCTCGTCCCGTAGCTCCTCCGCCCGTGGCTCGGCCTCCAGCGCCGCCCCCGCCTCGGCCTGTCGCGCCTCCGATGCCTCCGCCTCCGCCCGCAGCTCCGCCCATGCCGCCCATCGCCAGGGCGCCGGTGCCGCGAGTGATGAACATACCGGAATCGGCGATCGAGGGAACGGTGGTGTTTTCCGGCCTGCGGGCTCAGCCGCGCACCGTGGTTACGATTTCCGAAAAGAAACCCGATGGGACGATTGGCAAGACCTTGCCCGTCGCCGCTGATCTCTCTATTGGTCGTGAGGGTTGTGACCTGAACTATCCCCAGGACAACTTGCTTTCGCCGCGGCATGCCTCCGTCGCCATGCGCGAAGGCGCCCTGGTACTTACGGATTTGAACAGTCAGAACGGCTCGTTCATTCGCCAACGGCAGGACACGGAACTCGCACCGGGCGACGTGTTCCTTCTGGGCCGCGAACTTTTCCGTTTCGTCACCCAAAGCATGGACGATGCGATGTCCAAGCAGCAAACCGAGGGCACCATGGTATGGAGCGTCCCCAAGCTCCAAAAGGGACCGCTCACCTCCAAGCTTGAGCACATTAAGCTGAATGGCGAAGTGGTGGCCGAATTCATGCTCGACAAGCCGGAAACGACCCTCGGCCGGACGCAGGGCGATCTGGTTTTCAAGGATGATCCCTACATGTCAGGTAAGCACGCCCGCATTGTCGCCCAGCCGGGGCGCTTTCTCCTTCAGGATCTTAGCAGCCGCAATGGCGTTTATCGCCGCGTCCGCGCGGAAATTGTACTCACGGACGGCGACGAATTCTTCATGGGAGAGCAACTTTTCCACGTGGATATGAAAAGTGTGGGCTAGTGCGGGATTTGCTGCATGGCTTGCCTTTCAATCATGGGCGCCCGTGTCCGGATGTAGTTGTCCATGATCTTGGGAAGTTCCACGTTCATCCGCGCCACAAAATCGTCCTGCGCCTTTTGTAGCCTGGCGTCAATGCCGTTTGCCTGTTGATTGAGTTCTTCCATCTTGTTTTGGAGTTGCTGCGACTGCTCCAGCGCCGTGCTGGTCAACTGCTTGGCCAACACCTGGCGCAAGCCGTCCAACTCGTCACTGTTCTGCTTCAGTTGCATTCCCACGAAGAAATTCGCGGCGACGGAGAGCACCGTAAGCCCTACAATAATCCACAGAAGATTGCGAACTGTCGAAAGGCCGTTGTCCATATAAGCTCCTTGAAGAGCAGTCACTAGTGGCTAGTGGAGAGTGGCAAGCGGCAATCGGGCTTGTTTTCGGCCGACCGCAAGGTGCTCCACATCGCGTTTGCTGGCCACTTGACACATGCCCACTGGGCACTGTTACTTGACGTCTTTGCGCTTCATGACGACCAGAATCAGTACGATCATCAACAAAGCGTACCCGGTCATGATGGCGAGGTACGGCCCCTTGTCCTTCCAGAATTCGGAGGGAAGGGGGAACGTCGGGAAGGCCGGAGAATTCAGATCAGTCGCCGGTTGTTCCAATCCGTCCTCAAGCTTTTGGGCATCGTCCGGGTGCAGAGAGATGGAGACCGTATTGATGATCTTATAGGCATAATCCTGTGTGGAATGCGATCCGTGCAGGCACAGGTCTGACAGTGCTTCCAGCCCCCAACGCGAAATGGCCAGAGTTGAAATCCACCGGATGGGCGCTCCCATGCCGTCCACCGGCGCCGGCGTGTATCGGTGGAAGTACTGCATGGTCTGGGGAGAGGGCGTTGTGGCGCCCACCACCATGTGACCCAGGCGTCCTTCCTCCGCCTTCACTTTCGCGGCGTCTTCGGCCAGCAGGTCTTGCCGCTCCCGTTGAATCCTCACCTTGGCCTCCGGCTGCGCGTACATCTTTCCACTCAGTAGCTGTTCCACGGTTATGGGAATGATGGTCTGGATTGGGCGGACCGGCAGGAACAGGCCGCAGAGCAGAAGTTCCGGAATCAAAATGAGTGGAAACAGCGTCAAGGCCTTTTCCGGTGTCGCAACCAGGCTGGAGATCAACAACCCAATCAGCGATCCGTTCACCGCCACGAGGAACATAATGAGGATGGCCGCCCCGGCTTCCGGCAAACTCAACTGCAAGGCGTGATTGATCACCAGGCAGATTATGACCACCGAGAAACACTGCACCAGCGCCACAAAGGCCAACACCGCCAACTTCGACAGGACGTACGAGGGTATCTTCAGGCCCGTCTGCCGTTCCCGCCGGTAGATGGTCTGCTCGTCCACGATCTCCCGGACGGCATTTGAGCAGCCGAACCAGAGTGACGAGAACATGGCCATGAATATCGTCTGGACCTGGTTGGGCCCGCTGGCCATCAAAGCCACGAGCAGTGCCACCAGGGGAGCCTGGCCGAACAGCAAAGCCGTCTGCGCCTTGTCGCTGAATTTCAGCTCCCAGGTGCGTTGAAGCAAGGTGGTGAACTGGCGCAGGCTGAATCTTTTTTCCTGGGACGGCGCCTCAGTCGGCGCACCGCTCGCCGTGAGCTGCTCCGCCGGAATGTTTCTCTGCGGTTCCACCACCAGGCCTTGATACAACTGCGAGGCCTGGAATCGCTTTTTCAGCTCCAGGGCATAGGGGATGGTATTGTTATCGGTCAGGTCGTCGTAAACGTCGGGAGGAGTTTCCGCCTTGAAGTACTCGAGAAATTTTGTTCCCGGCCCGTAATACGCCAGCCGTCCCTGCACCATTACCACAACCTTATCGAGCACACCAAACGACCCGAGCAGGTGCGTGGTGATGACAATCGTGGAGCCCTGGTTGGCGAGCTGCCGGAAGAGCATCATCATCAGGGTTTCCGTACGCGGGTCGAGGCCGGCCGTAGGCTCGTCCAGGAACAGCACGCCGGGTTTCGGAAGCAGCTCGATACCCAAACTCACGCGTTTGCGCTGACCGCCGCTGAGCGTGGCTACGGGGTTGTCCCAGCGCTGGGGGTCAAGCTTCAAAGTCTCCAGCATTTCTTCCACACGGCGGTTGATCTCATCGTCGGAGATATCGTCAGACAACCGCAGCTTCGCGGCATAGTAGAGGCAGTGGCGCACCGACAATTGCCGGTGCATGATGTCTTCCTGTGGGACGTAGCCTATGGTGGACTTCATCGCGTCCAGGTTTTGGTACAGATCCACGCCGTTGTAGAGCACCTTGCCGGACGTGGGTTTTACAAAACCGTTCAGCGCATTCATCAGGGTGGTCTTGCCCGCGCCGCTCGGCCCCAGCAGTCCGATCAACTCTTTCGGCTTCACCACCAGGCAGAGGTCGTCGAGCAGCAGTTTGGGCTGGCCGGTGTTGCGGTCCGTCACCTGGAAGTTCAGGTGTACGGAATCCAGCCGCACCACGCGGCCGTCAGGTATGTGGGTCAGCGCTCCACCATGAAAATGGAGTTCCGAAGGCCCAATCACCACGCGGTCAAGTTCCTGGAGTTCGTGGCGTTTGACCCGGATGCCATTGACGAACGTCCCGTTCACCGAGCCAAGATCAACGACTAGGCTCTTGCCGTTCTGTTTGACGATCTCCGCGTGTTTCTTCGAGACGACGGGATGGGCGATGACAATGTCGCAGCCCGGATCGCGCCCGATCACCAGGTGGTCCTTGGAGAGGTCGATGTTCTCCATCTTGAGTTGGGGCTCAAGACCGGAGCGAAAGATGAGGGATTTACCGCTGTAGCGGCCGAAGGTAATGTAGTCCCCATCGTGCAGTTCGGCGGTTTTGACGCGGATGCCGTTGACGAACGTGCCGTTGGCGGATTTATCGGCGAGTTCGACGCGATCACCCTGGAGCGAAAACTGCGCATGCACTGCAGATACGGAGGCATGCTCCATCACCATCTTGCAGCGCCCCGGATCGCGGCCCACCACCAGGCCCGCGTCCGGAATGTCTTCGCTCTTGACGGCGAACTTATCGACGATCAGGTCAACGTGCGGCCGGGCCATGAGGTCAGTGAGCTTGATGGCCACGGTGCCGCCCGCAGCCGTGTCCGCTTGCTGCGCAGCGGCAATATCCGCCTGGCTGACTACGGAGGTGGCGACGTGGCCGTCCGCAAAGCCGCTGTCGGTTCTCCGCGCTGCGACCGCCTGCGCCACTGGCACAAACGTCTCCAGACGAAACAGATGCTTGCCACCCGCTCCGAAGGAAACCGCATCGTTGGGTTGTAAGACGGCCTCTTTGACCCGAACCTGATTGACGAAGGAACCGTTGGCGGAGTCGCGGTCGCGAAGGACCACCTGGCCGGCCTCATTCAGGCCCACCCAGGCGTGCTGCCGTGAAATCTGGTCATCGACGAGGATAATCTGGCATTTGGATTGATCACGGCCAACGGTAAGACCTTTGGGGGTAATGCTGAAGGTGCGTCCTGAAAGCAGCCCGGACGTGGCAACCAGGCGGAAACCTGCCGGCGCGACGGAAATCGAATCAACTCTTACCGTGGAAGCGCCACGAGGGCGAGGGGCCGCGGTGGGCGCCACGGTGGTCGGCGCTTCCTGCTCCGCACTGATGGCATGGCCGCAAACCCGGCAAAACTGATATCCTGCCTCATTGACTTCGCCGCATGCTGGGCATTTCATGGACCCGTCCTCAGTTCTCAGCTCTCAGCTTTCAGCAACCCGGCCCGAAAAGAGCGACACGACAATGGCCACTGCCAATTGACAACCGACAACTGACGACTTCCTACTCTGGCGGTCGGAAATCTTCTTCGTTGAATTCCTTGCCCGCGACTTCAACCCCGGCGTCCAAAGGTGGAATCCCCTCTCCTGAAAACTCTGCCAGGATGACGGTGATGTTGTCAGTCCCGCCGTTGGCATTCGCCTTGTCGATGAGGGCCTTGCAGTTTTCTTCGAGCGGATTGCCGCGGCTGGCGTTCTCCAGCAGGTCAGCCTCCGGCACCATGTTGTACAAACCGTCACTACAGATCAGGATGCGGTCACCTTGCATCACCGGGGTGTAGGTGACCTTGACGTCCAGCGTTTCGCTGGTGCCTACGGCCTGCGTCAGGATGCTCTTGCGCGAGTCTTTCTCCGGGTCGATGGGCAGTTCTGCACCGATGTCCTTCAGGTAGTTGAGAAAGGTCTGGTCGCGCGTTAATTGTGTGATCTTCTTGTTGCGGATTAAGTAGCAACGGGAATCTCCGACCTGACCGACAAAGAGGTTTCGGCCGAAAAGCGCGGAGGCAGTCGTTGTCGTCCCCATCCCATGGAAGGAGGGATCGCCCAAAGCCTTCTGGAAGATGATCTGGTTGGCGTATTCGATCGCCTCGCGCAAGAGAATCACGAAGTTGGCTTCACTCACGTTTCCCAGTGTGTTGAGATTGTCGTACAGGCGCTTGGGCACCGTGGTGGCAGCCAGTTGACTGGCTACTTCGCCGCTGGCTTCGCCGCCCATGCCGTCGGCTACCATGAACAACGAGCCCAATGGACCTACGTTGTGCTGGCAGAGCGAGGGGATGATTCCCGCTTCGCCCGTCGTGAGATTGCACACGACAAAGTTGTCTTCATTGTTCTTGCGGACGCGGCCCATGTCGGACATGCCGAACAGGGTCACGTGTATGGCCTTCGCGTCGTTACCTGTTGTTTCGGCCACGGCCCTCACCTTTCCCGGCTGCAGTCACGCTAAACCCCAACCTTGGTGAAACCATTGTTAGTTGATCTGCCTGAAAACCGGGCAGCAGAAAATACCATCCCCAGGCGGAGCTTCCAGCCACCTCGGTACCCTTCCCCAACTTCGCACTGCCGCGACGATTTTGCCTCGCCATGGGCAGGCGCTTTTGAAATGAAATGACTGCTCTTTCTTACCATAGTCGGACGGCGGTAGCAAGGAACATCCCGTACTGCGGCAGCCTGAGCACCCATTACGCACGATTCGCGATTCCGGGTGCTACCCACGCGCACGCCGTGTCCCGATATTCTGATTCCGGATTCCCAATTGCGGATTCCGAATTTCTAACTTCGGACTCCGAATTCCCAGTTCTGGATTCCGAATTCCTAGTTACGGACGGTCCGTAGCTCCTGAACAATTTGCGCGGCGACGCTGCGCGCACGCTCCAAATCCTGCGGGGGGAGAGAGATTGCCGCCACCTTCGGGTGTCCCCCGCCTCCGTACCGCTCGCAGATGCTCGCCAGGTTGGCAGTCTTCTGCACGGTGCTCCACGGGTTCGTGCCCACAGCGATTTTGATCCGTTCCTTTGACGAACTCAGCCCCACGCAATAGACCGAAGTGGGGAACAGATAATAAGGAATGAATTTATTAAAGCCCTCAACGTGCTGGTCGGCTACATCGAAGAAGACAACTCCGTCTTGCAACTCGGCGCGTTGCCGGAGCAACTCAATGGACTTCAGGTGCTGGGCGTAGAGGCGCTCGAATGCCTCCCGAATGTGCGGCAGCGCGGCAATATCCTTGAGCGGCCGGGAGAGAAGTTCCGGAATCAGGCGCACGCAGAAGTCCGGCTCGCTGGAGCCTTCGATGACCAGCGTCAACTGCGTGGCGGGTTCACGCATCTCCACCGCCGTGCGAATGTCGGGATACTGTGCGCCGTCAATCAAGTCCGCCCAGTAAACCAGATCTCCCAGGTCAGGCGCGCTAAAGCCAAAGTGCTTGGCGGTGGTGTCAGCAATGAACTTGGTGCACGAGCGGTAGTCCGGCCCGTAGAACTTTTTGCCGCTGTGGTCATGGCGGAAATGTTCGGCATCCGCCTCGGTTAGAAAGGCGCTCTGGTGATGATCAAACCACCACGTCAGGCGGTCGGAACTGGAGTATTTGAAGTCAACAATGACGTTCTCTTCGGCATCGAATAGTCCGGCATCAAACAACTGGCCGGCGCGATGCATCATGCCGCGGTAGCGAAACTCCACGTTGGCATTGATACACTGCCGGTAGAAGCGCGTGAACACCGCCGCCGAGCACGCTCCGTCGAAACACCGATCATGAAAACAGACTAGGACGGCCATATCTCTAGAAGTTAAGGGAACTCTCTCCAATCACTCGGCCTCACCAACGCGAGTGAAACCACCTAACTTGCGCTCGCTGGATGTAATTGTCAAGAGGAAATACGGAGGAAAGCATAAGGGGAGATCTCAGCGAACAGCCAAGGGCGGCTCCCGTACGCCGCCCCTTCGATCTCGTAACCCGCTGATCCCATGCGGAAATTATAGACCCGCTTGCTTTGCTGCCTTGCGAACCAACTGCAGAAATCGAGTTACCGCGAAGCCTGCTGCTCCGCGAGTTTCCCGATCACCGGCAACATGAATTGCTCGTTGTTGTAGGCCTTGTACATTAGGAACAGCCAGAGTGCAAATCCACCCAGTCCAAGGATGAGCCAGAGCACAAAGGCCAGAATTATGGACAAAATCCAGCCGACCACCGGGATAAACGCCAGGATAAAGTGGACGATAAAGAGCCCAATCCACAGGACAATCCAGGCCACACCGAAAAAGATCGATTGGAACGAGTGGAACCGGACGAATTTGTCATTCTTGAAAGGATCCACTACCAGAAACACAATCGCCGGGATCAAGGTGACATACGCCAACGCCCCTGCCACATTTGAGGTCAAGCCGCCACTGCTTGTTGAAGGCGCTGCACCCGGGGCAGCGTTGCCTGCCGCAGCACCGCCTGCCGGCGCGCCGCACGCGCCGCAAAACGTCGTTCCGTCGGCCATTTGTGCACCGCATTTCGCACAGAATGCCATGCTCGTGTCTCCTTTCGCGGAAGCCTTGGATTTTAGCGAACTGACCTGCCGATTCGTCGGATACTCAACTTCATCTCCGATGCCGGGTTTCCGCGCGCTGTTAGGGAAGCTACTACCTTCTTCAGGGGCTATTCGTACCACAAAGCTTCCAATGAAACAAGCGGGAAATGTAGCAGTGCCGCGTGCCATGCTATTCCGGCCATGCCCCCGGCACGTGCAGGATGTCCGTAGTACGGTCGGCATCGCGCTCAGATCCCCCGTCATCATTTCGTTAACTCCACGCTATGCTCGCCCGCGGGGAGTTGCACGCTTGCTCGACCCTGTTGCACCTGTACTATCCCGGCGGGTTTGCCATCGACTTTCAGATTGAACTCTCTGCTTTCGAATTCCCGCACTTCGACGGCGACCGCTCGCTCAGATTTCAAGCTGAACTTTAGCTCTGATGATGAACACTGATAGTTCCTCACCACCACGCCAGCATTGGCTTCAAAACGCGCCTTCCCGTCGCGTACCAAGGTGGTTTTGTTGGGACCGACGGCGACATCGTACGTGTGATCCTGCCAGACCGAGCGGAGAAATTCGCCTTGCGCCGGCGGGTTTAGCGCGCCAAACCGCAGGCCCTCCCAGGGATTTACGTCGATGTACTGTTCGAGCGCGACAAGGCACAGCAACGCTCCCCAGGTGTAATGCGTGGAGGAATCGCCGCCCGTCCCGCCGCCCCAGGCGTAGTACTCCTCGTCGTCGTGTTGGTTAACGCGCCAGTCGTCCATGAACAGGTCGTAATTTTTCTCGGCGTATTCCAGCGCCACCTTGTCGAATCCGTACCGATCCAGGCCCTCGTACACCATGTAGTTGGTCGGCCCCCAGATATCGCCGCGCCAGTAAAACTGGTCGGGGAAGGCGGCGTCGTTGCGCGCGATCGTCGGCGTCACGTACTTGCCCCAGAACTCGGCGGGGTTCAGAAGGTGCTCCTTGACCATGCGCTCTGCCTGTTGGGGCGTGGCAATGCCGGCGAGCATGGGATAGAAATTTGTCGGCGAAAGGCGATGGGAAAAGTGGCCGTTCCAAAATAGATTCTCGTAGATTCCGTCTTTGTCATTCCAGAGCTTCTCGCGCACGATTTGCTTCATGTGCTCATATTCTGAAGAGAACTTGCGGTTGTCGTCCTCCTCCCCGAGTATCGCCGCGATCTTTGCCAGGCACTCGGCGTCGAGGGCGTAGAGGGAATTGAGCCCCACGTCGTCGAGATTCAGGGTGTAGGTGCGCGCGTCGTAGGCGGTTTCGTCCCACATCGGACTGTCGTCCATGCCGCTTTCCCACTTGGCGGGCTGAAGGCTGCCGCGTCCGCCGCTCGAGGGAGTGGATCCGCGGTCGCTGCCCCACTCCAGCAGGCCGTCGCGATTGCCGTCCCGCCGGGGTTGCCCATCACCGCGATCCATGAACCAGGACTCGTGATATTTCTTCAACCGCGGGTAGGCCCAGGCCAGCAGGTCGCGGTCCTGGCGCCGCTGGTAGACTTTCCACATTACGTAAGAGCCTACGGGAGGTTCGGAGCGATCCGGGCTGGTTCCGCTGCCGGAGGCCATGTTCGGTACGACGCCCACATTGGTCTGTGCTGACAGAATGGCGCGAATGCCGGCGCCGGTTTGTGCCTCATCCTCCAGGCTGGTCAAAAGCGAGTCAAAGAAGCAGTCCCACTCGCCCACCACCCAGTTGCCCCATCCGTGCGCCCAGTGGCGGCTGATGCTGGGGAAGATGAGATCGTCTTTCGGGTCGTAAAGAGTATTCCAGAACATGGAATCGCCGATGGCCTCCGGAGCGCCGGCGAACAGGCCGTCCACCGCCGGGCGGTGGGCCGCATAAGCCTCAGCTTTTTCTTTCAAAAGGCCATCGATCTTCCCGGGCTCGAGCAAACCGCTGGCTTGATTGAGCAGCGACTCCTTGTCCCAGCCAAGGATGGCAACAAAGTGTGCGGGGGCGGAGTCGGCGAATTCCAGCCCTGCTGCGCCGTAGAGAAATTCGCTGCGCACGGGTGGGGCAAGCAGGCCCGGACCGCTCATGCCGGTTTGCAAGTCGTTCAGCGATTGATAGGCGCCGCTACCGCTCAGCGGCCGGTCCGTCATCACCACCAGCCGCGCGGCGTGGTCGTAGACATGGTCAAAATACTGCTCGCCCACGATGGCCTTCCGCGACGCATCCACGGAATAGTTGCCCGTGAAACCATTGGACGAGTGGGGGAAATAGGTTTCAATCACCAGTTGCAATCCCTGGTTCGAATTTAACCGGCCCACCACCGTAGTCCCGTCGATTCGTGACCATTCCAGCGTGATGGGGGCCATGTGCGCGAGATGCCGCCAGCCCATCCGGCAGTATGAGGCATCGGGAGCGTGCGCGCCCACCTCGCCGACGGCGTGAAAAATCTTTTCCCCATCGAGGAATTGGCTGCGGCGCGAGCCCATCCGCAGGGCGAACGAAACCGGCTGCTGATACGCCCTGGCCATGAACACCACACCGTTCCACGCATCCGGGTCGAGCGCGTCGATCATGACGTGCTCAAACTGGGGTGCGGCGTTGCGGTCTTGGGCAAATGCCGAGGCGCTCACAAAGAGAATCGCGGACGCTGCCGTTACCGCGATCGATCTTCCTGCGAACCTCAATATTGCGATGATATGTTGTCGCATTGATATCCATCCGAATCGATTTGTGCGAGGCGACGTGGTCTGTGACGTCGATTTCCCGTCGGCGCCGGCGATCGGAGATCGCCGCTAGAGCCGAATCCGCAGGGATGTATGTCGCCGCGCGTAGAAGGGCGTTAGTGTACCGCAGTCCACCGCTGCGGACGGATGAAAAAATGCGTGCCATGAGCCTGCCGGCGGCTCGTACATCGAGCGTTGATGACCCAGTGCTTAATAATGCCATTTTCGATACCGCTGATTGCGCTGCGGGCTACATTGGGGTACACTGCACACGGTTAACGAAGTCAGGGCGTGCGGGCAAGCTGTCAATATTCTTCTCTTCATGTTCACCAAGGCTCGCCCCCGGGGGGCACGGCCAGCGTTGGAATCTGAGCAAAAGCCCGAGAGTATTCTTTCCCGACTCAGCCAGCAGTTGACGCTGCTGGAGAAGCGCGACTTTGAGCAGTGGGTGATCGTCGTCGCCACCGGCATTCTGGTAGGGGCCGGACTGATCGCCATCCTGTTCCCCGGCGCCATCTTGCGCGAGGGGACGGTGCATTTTGAAATTACCGTCTCGCGTCAGCTTTTTGTGGGATTGATCACCCTGCTGGTTCTTTTTAACACCTACATGATTTCCAGCCGGCTGAAGCTGCGCCGCACGCGCGGGCAGGTGATCTCCACGGCCATCCAGAGTGAACTTCTGCGCTTGCAATCCTTCACCGACCCCCTTACGGAGGTTTACAACCGGCGCTCGCTGGATGACATGATGAAGAAATACACCAGCCGCTCGGTGCGCCTGAAGAAACCCCTCAGCTTCCTGATGGTCGACGTTGATAACTTCCGCCAAATCAATTCGCGCTTTGGCCACATGACAGGCGATTTTGTGCTGCTGGAAGTGGCGACCATCCTGAAATCCGCCGTGCGCGGCTCCGATGCCGTCATTCGCTATGGCGGCGACGAATTCCTGGTCATCCTCGCTGACTCCCCGGTGGAGGACGTTGACGTGGTCAAGGCTCGCATTCGACGGTTCGTGCTGGACTGGAACTCGAGCGGGCACTTGAAGGATTTTGAACTGTCATTGAGCGTCGGCTCTGCCGCCTGGACGCCCGGAATGACGCCCGATCAGATCATGAATGAAGCCGACAAGGAAATGTACGCCATCAAAGCCCTCACCAAGGAAAGCCGCGCCGGTTCCTCCCCATAGCTTAACCTGCCGTCGGTTTGCGGAGCACTATACGCGGAGACATAAATGTCTGCGCACTGGGTTGTGGCGGCGGTCTCCGACCGCCGCCGTCGATCGGACATCGACGCTACAATTTATGTCGCACAGTATAGATCACGACCGCATCACCGGCAGACCGGTTCTTGGGGCTCGCACCTTGGTTATTCCACTACATCTCCAGAGTGCCGCACGCTCCCCGCAACCGGACGTGACAATTTGTCGTGTGCGATCCACTCGATGGAACTTAGGAATATGGACAATCACTTAGCGTTCGATGGGCTTTGAAAAAAGTGAGAACTGACGATCTCGTGACGAACTTGGGCTAATCTGAAGCCATCGATAGGCCGGTAAGAACAAGATCACCGTCGCCGCCGCGTGACCACATGGTGATCAGCCCCGGAAACGTGCCCATGTAGTACGTCTGTTCGCCCTCGTCCCACGTGCCAAGAACCAACGGAAGGGTCAACGCCTGAAGGTTAGCTTGATAAGCAGCCGAATTCTGGCGCGGGGAGAAGCGTTTTTCCAGGAACGCGTCGAGCTTCTTGAGTCGGTTGATTCGCGTCTGGAGTTGGTCTGGCGTGGTTATCGAGTTGAGATCTGTCCGATCGTCAAAGTCAGCCATCTCGCCATCTCGGAGCTGCGCCTTCTTCAAATCCTCTTCCAAACCGTCCAGATACTCATCGCTTTCGTCATCAAATATGGCGGAGATGGGGATCGTCAGGAAAATCCGCACGGACCACAACTGAACGCTGCATGACAAGGCTGATAAGATCGACTTCCTCATCCAACCGCACCGGAAGTTTGGCGATGGATGCCGGCATGGTCATGCAGCCATGTTCATCCCCGCCGGTGTGAGCCGCCACTCCTGATCCTCCAAATCTGAGCAGGAGGCTCTTCGTTTCGCTCGAAGGAGTTTCAAAAAAAGCCTCCAGGAATTCTTCATGACGCTGGAAAAGCTGTAACGCCTCGTCCTTACTCATCTTCCCCTCGATTTCCCTCGCCTCGATCAGCGGTTTGCCTGCCGAATCCAGCGTCACGTAATCGAGTTCCGTCACCGTCTCGGAAGGGGGAGCAAGCTCAAGAACGATATAACCTCCAACTTGCATGAGATTACTCTCCGCACTGTCTTCGAATTGGTCCGGGTGTTGGGCCCGCGCCTCCCGCAACGACTGCATGAGGGCGGCGGAGGCGTCCGACCGAGGGTCAACGGTTCGGACAATCGCGAACTGGGCGTCCGGCGACTTGGCCTTTAACGCGGCGAGCGCCTGCTCCTCCGGCATCAGCCGCGGCTGTTCACCGCGGGCGCTTTGGACCGCCACCGCAAGCACCGGAACCAGCGAACAGAAGAAGTAGACCGTAAACGCTCGAATGAACATCGCAGTTGACCATCCCTTCCGGAAGCCGGATCGAACCCGGCCCCCTTCTTTCCCTCGCCGGCCGGGCATCCTGTCGAGCTTGGCCAATGCCTGTTGCGTAGGATCGGCCATTCCCAGGGCACGGCCTTGGCCAAAATCCATCAGACGCGTAAGTGGTTGAGGTGCCGGGAATTGCCTGTTGTGTTGGGAGAACTGCTGGAGTCACCCTTCCGCACGGTTTTGCCGACAGTGAAGGGATTTGCAGACACCCACTCTGGGTCGGGACGAAAAGCCAGGAATCTCGCGCCAAGAAGCAAAGGCGCAAAGGGTGGACGTGCTTAACCCGTTGCCAGGGAAGGAAGAAACTGAAAACCTCCGGTATGCTATAGATGAGGAGTCAGCAGTATGGTCCGTGAGTTGTTTTGCCCTTAACTCAATTTTTTCACGGATTCGGGGTACCTGCGCCGCCGTGCTCAGCGGAGTTCGAGATCTCTTTTCACCTGACTCTACGGGATGCCGGGTTTGTCCCCGGTGCGTTCGATGGCGGCGTTCAGGTCGCGCAGATCCTCCAAGTCTTCGACCCTCCGGCGGAGACGCTGGAGCTCGGGATGAAGCTGGCGGACGGTGGGTTGGCTCGGCTTGCGTTGTTTGGCGGTTCTATTCATAAGCTTTTCTTCGATGCTTTCGAGCTTACACGAAGATAACCGCACCTTCCAGCCGGAACAGGATGCGGTAGTTTGCAACTCACTCGACCTTCTACCCCACCCTGAGCGCTCAATCGGTTCCTTTCAGGGAATAACTCGTACTCCTACCACCGGCGGCGTCTTTGACAAGAACATGCGCCCCAGCAGGCGTCCTTGCATGTGACGGACATGGGCAAGCGGTGCGCTCAAAGCTCCCTCATTCCGATGAAAATTCGGCCATTCCGACAATTCGTAAATACAGCGTCTCATTCTACGCACCTCATGCGTAGATAATGGCACTTATTCGACGCGCCGTGAAAAATACGCAACGCAAGCGTACATTGTCCATCGTATTCTTCGCACCAGATTTGGTGGAAACTTGAGGACAACGGCGCCCATGGTTGGTCAACGTCCACTGAATCTTTGTCGTATGATGCAGGCAGCCAAACTCATTGGAGGCAGAAGCCATGCGAAAATTTCTGGTGCTCGTGGTGTTGATGGGAGTCGTGGGCGGTAGCGGGTTCGCGCAGTCGAGCGCCTTGCCAGACCCCTTGCTTGACCGCTTGACCGGGCATTGGGTGCTGCATGGCACGATCGCCGGCAAGGAGACGACACACGACGTAGCGGCCGATTGGGTACTCGGGCACGAGTATGTGCGCCTGCACGAAGTTTCGCGCGAGAAAAAACGCGATGGGCAGCCCGCCTACGAAGCTATCGTCTTCGTGGGCTGGGACGCAAGTTCAAGTCAGTACGCGTGCCTGTGGCTCGATTCCACCGGCTGTGGCGGCCTCTCCGGTCAAGCCATCGCCCATGCCAAGCGAAGCGGCGATGAACTGCCGTTTGTGTTCAGGGAAAGCGACGGCAGCATCTCCTTCACGAACACTTTCGTTTACCACAAGGACTCCGGTTCCTGGGCGTGGATCATGGACAACGTGAGGAAAGGTAAAAGCACCCCCTTCGCCCGGCTGACCTTGGAACGGCAATAGACCGCTGGCGTCGATGTATTGTCGAAGTCACGGCTGGATGGCGCAGGGCGAGCGCAGCCCTGCGATGCTGATATGATGAGGAGAGGAAACGTGTGTCGCAGAGCTGAGCTCTGCGACAACCGGCCCTTCATGGAACACCTCTCATTCGCTGAACAGTGTCCCTATTTTATTTGTCTCACTATTTGGGGTGCAGTCCACGGAACGTTACACACGATTAATTTGCCGCTTTTACACTTCGCCGCGGCCTAAAGTTTCCTTTTTCGTCGGGTGGCGAAGTAGGGGCGGTTCGCGAACCGCCCCTACTTCCGCGCTTAGCAGTTCGCGCTCATACACTTCCCGAAATCCTGCTGATCGAGGCGGTCACGTTCGCCGAATCAGCTCGAGACGGCGAAGAAACCCGGCGTGTATCGAGGCTGAGACCTGCTTGGGAAAGCGGGCGGGAAGGCGGTCGAGAGTTTGTGCGATGGCCTCTTGACCCGTCTCGCGCAATTCTTTGAAGATCGAATGCACGATTTCCGCGCCTACTCCTGCCTGTTGCGCACTCTGAAGAAAATGTCTTGGTGTGATGGAATTGACATGCCGGTTATCGCCGACCGCCATGGCAAGGCGGAAGCTGCTCTGCCGGATTTGACCCGCGTCCACGCTGGGCTGGGCCGAGATGACGTCGTAGAGTGGCGTCAGCCGGTAGCGCCCGCCCGGATACAGCAAGATGCTGAAGTTCTTGGCGTGTCCATCGGGTGCACCCTTCAGCCAGAAAGCCACGATAGCTTTGAGAAAGGCACGCTGATCTTCCGCGGGCGTATCACTGTCACGTAGCAGGCGGAGAATGGCTTCGATACCTGGCCCGCCTTCGCTTTCATATTTGAGCGCGGGCGGGATGGAGAGAGCCTGGCAAGAGTCTTCCTGGGGCAGGCGGAGCAGACGCCCGTCCTTGCTCCAATGGCGATCGAATGCAGGGGAGGAAAGTGTCAGGAACTTGACACCTTTCCCCGTAACCCCCCCCGCCCTTAAGGGGGCCGCGGAGCAGTGCAGGAATGCGCACAAATCTGCTACCCCCCGCTCGCTTGATTCGCACGATTTCGCAGGGCGGTGCAAGGTCTTTCACATAGATACCAATAGGAAAGCCCGAATATAGTTCCGGCCAGAGCCAGGCAGATACCTTGACGTTCGGCAGCAATTATTGCGCCTTCAAGAAAAGTTTGGTCTTCAATGAATAATGGCTTTGGGGAGAGCGACGATGTAATACAACCTAAAACAAACATAAGGACCGCCCCAATTCCGGCGAAGTAGATCTGGCCCCAACGTTGCAATCTGCTATACCCCCATACAGCCACGATCCAAGGCAAAGACATTAAGGCTAGCGCCGCACCAAAGCCTGCAAAAATCATAATGAAAAGGGCGACTTCCAGATCAGTTTTTGCGCTTGACGGACCAAGTTGCGACTCCAAAGAAACTACGATCCAGGTGACATAGAACGCTGACGCGGGAACTGCACTCAGGATGAACCCACCAATTCGCGCCAGAATTGCCGCTCCCCACACTACAATAATTCGAACGTTCACTCTACACCTCGATTCCACCTATCGAGTGGCCAAGGCAGAGCCACCAACTAGCGTGGTGCTGAAATCAGTAAAACCAGGTTTTTCACGTGTTGCTGACACCCTTTCTCAAGTTGCGGTGGATGGAGTATTTCCGCCGGTACCCAGCGGCGGCGAGGCAGGCGGGCGAATAGTCCACGGAGTTTGGCCATAAGGTATACTTTATAATGCAAAGTACTCTGTGTCAAGCGCGGGCATGCGGATTTCGGCGGGTGGCGTCGAAACGGACCGGATGTCGTAGGCGCCCCTTCCCGCGTGTTCTACAATCTGAAGAAAATATCCTTAGAAAGACGTTCAGCGGCTCATAGCAGCGGTGGCCGGGCGTCAGAACACCCCCTCAATTTCCCGAACCGATCCCTTACTTCGAGGGCGAACCAGAAGTTCAAGTTTGAGCGCCGAGAGCGTACCGAAGAGCGTGGCGAGACGGCTGTCGGCGTCCGAGTTTTCCAGCGCGGATACGGTTGCCTGGCGAAGATGGATGCGTGAAGCCAGCACTTCCTGAGTCAGGCCGAGCTCCCGGCGGCGACGGCGCAGCAGTGTACCAAGCTGCTTGGGTGTGCGCGTGATTTGCTCCATGGAGAACCCCTTGTTATGCGGCATACCGCATAACAAGGGAATATACGCCAAAACGTTTAATTACGCAATATGCGGTTTAGCGAATACCTCGAAGGCTAGCCTTTGGTTTCCCCCCTTTCTGTCCCCCGTTGCCCCCGGTCCCCCGATGGCGGGGGCGAACGGTTCCGGAAGGCTGTAAGAAATTCCGGAAAGTGCCAGATTTACACGACTTGGCAGCGCGCCGGCCGGCTGATGGCCAGGCTTTTCGCCTAACGCTAACTGACTGAAACGCCGTTCGCATCAAACTGCGCCGGGTTTGGCGGTTAAGATGCACACTAAACTGCATGACGAAAACACCCGTGATGAAGCGATGGAAGAAGCCGTGGACAAAAGCAGTTCTGGTGGCGAGCCTGGTGCTGCCGCTCGGCTTCATGGCCTTTGCCGACGAGTTGAGCGGACCGCCGCCGGAAGATTCCCATCCCTACACAATTTCCGCGCAGGTTGGGCTGGTGGTGCTGCCGGTGTTTGTGACCGACAATCGTGGGCGACCGGTTTCCGGCCTGCGGCAGAGTGACTTTCAGCTTTATCAGGACGGCCAGCCGCGGCCCATCACGTTGTTTGAGCCGGAGGACGTGCCCGCCACGATTGGCCTGGTCATTGACAACAGCTCCAGCATGCGGCCAAAGCACGCGGAAGTAGCCGCCGCAGGTCTCGACTTTGCGCAATCGAGCAACCCGCAAGACCAGCTTTTTATCGTGAACTTCAATGAATGGGCGTCGCTGGGGCTGCCGAAGGGCGTTCCCTTCACCAGTGATTGGCAGGTACTGGAATCGGCGCTGGCGAAAAACTACGCCGTGGGCAACACCGCCCTTTACGATGGTATTGCGCTGGCGCTGCAGCACCTGAAAGCGGGCACGCGCGAAAGAAAAGCGTTGATCGTGGTAAGCGACGGCGAAGACAATTCGAGCGACATCAGTCTGGACGATCTTTTGAGCCGTATTCAGGGCAGCAACGTGGTCATCAACACGATCGGATTGTTCGATCCGTCGGACCGCCGGGAAAACCCCGAAGTGCTCCGAAAGCTGGCGCGGATGACCGGCGGCAACGCCTACTTCCCGCAAAGCGATGACGGAATCGCCACCGTCTGCCGCGACATCGCCGCCAACATCCGCCAAGCCTACACCCTGGGCTATACCTTGTCAAATGCCGATTCCGGCGACACCTTCCACGTCATAAGAGTCATCGCCCGAGCCTCCGGCCACCGCGACCTGCACGTCCAGACCCGGTCGGGATTTGTGTCCGGCTCGTGAGAGCAGAGCGAAAACGGTGTAAGGAGGCTCACCGGGATAAAGCTCCTTGGCGTAAGCGGGCGGAGGGAATCCACAGCCTGGACTCCGGAAGCGGGAGATCGTCCAGATTGCTTGTGAAGGTGAACATCCGTGTTAGGTGTCAATCAGCGTCTGGGCGCGTGCGGCGCTGTCGGGCCTTCCGCATGAGCACCACCAGGGGAACGGTGGCCAAAAACAGAAAACCCATAATGCGGAATACTTCCACGAAGCTGATCAATGCCGCCTGCTGCTGGAGCATTCCGTAAAGGACGCCGAGGCCGCCATCCTTAGCCGTGCTCCAGTCGAAACCCCGATGGAAAAAGAATCCCCTTACCTGCCCCAGAAACTCCTGGCTCCCCAAGTCGTAGGGTGTTACATGCGCGACCAGAACCGACTGATGGAACTGGGACCGCCGGGCCACCCAGGTGGTGACAAACGAAATTCCCATGCTCGACCCGATATTGCGCATCACGCTGTACAAGCTGGTGGCGTACCCGGTTTCCGCCTTGGGGATAGACTCCATGGTGAGGATGGTCAAGGGTATGAAGATGAAGGCCATGCCTGCTCCCTGGTTGAGTTGGTGCAGGAGGATGTCCCAGGTGCCCGACTCCAGGCTCATGTGGGAGTAACCAAAGAAGGCCATGCTGGATACAACAAACCCGAAAACCAGCATCAATCGAGCATCCCAACCCTTGCCCAGCAGGTAACCCACCAGTGGCATGCACACAGCGGTGGCCACCCCGCGCGGACTGGTCCAGAGGCCGGCGGTAACAGCCGTCCACCCCAGCAGCGTCTGCATGAAAAGCGGCAGCAGAACCAGGCTGCCGTACAGTACAAATCCCAGCACCGTAATAAGGCCAATCCCGGTGGCGAAACTCCGGTACCGCAGCAACCGGAAACGCACGATGGGCTGCGGCGTGTAGATCTCGCGGACCACGAAGATGGTGAGCATGACCCCCGCGATCACGGCCAGCGCCACGATGAAGTGCGAAGCAAACCAGTCCTCCTCCTGGCCTTTGTCCAGCATGACTTGTAACGCGGCCATGCCCACCGCCAGCATGCCGAGTCCCCACAGGTCCACACGCAACGTCCCCCGGCGGATGTGCGGGGGGTCGTAAAGAAATCGCGAGATCATGATCAGGCTGAAGACCCCGATGGGCACGTTGATGTAAAACACCCAACGCCAGGAGTAGGTATCGGTAATCCAGCCGCCCAACGTCGGTCCCAGGATGGGGGCAGCCACAATGCCCAGTCCCCAGAGCGCCATCGCTTGGCCCCGCTCCTCGGGCGGGAACTCCTCCAGCAGGACCGCTTGCGAAAGGGGTTGCAGCCCACCCCCCGTGGTCCCTTGGAGCACACGGAAAAAGACCAGCGATCCCAAACTGGGGGCCAGGCCACACAAAACGCTTGAAATCGTAAACCCGCTCACCACCGTCAGCAGCAGCCGCTTGCGTCCAATGATGTTAGCCAGCCACCCGCTGATGGGCAGAATCACCGCGTTGGCTATCAGGTACGAGGTCAATACCCAGGTGGCTTCATCGACACTGGCGGACATGCTTCCGGCAATGTGCGGCAAACTGACATTCACCACCGACGTGTCCAGCACCTCCATTACGGCGCTCGACATAACCGCAATAGCAATCAGCCAGCGATTCGAGGAGGGACTGCCTGGATCGGGAGGGGTCATTTTTTCAGTCCGAGCACGATCGTTCCGACTGCGGCGACCGCCACGGCCTTCCGCCATCACGTAGCTCGCTATGCTAGCATTCATTTTTGCGTGACAACAGCATTCTGACGGGTGTAACGGTCGGGGGACGTGGGAAAAGTCTATCTCGGGAATTGGGGATTGAAGCATTCGCAATCGCGACAACGTTGTAGCGGCGGTCTCCGACCGCCGGCGTCGATCGGAGAACGACGTCGAAAGTTGAGGCCTATTCAAATGTTGACGGTGGCGGATCGACCGGAGCGAGCGACTGGTGGGGATTGATCGCTATCCATAGGGCTCCCCCCAGGACGCAAAACGCCGCAGCGGTGAGCCACGACACCGTCCAGCCGTAATGCGCGGCGATGGCGGGAGTGGTGATGGCGGTGATGGCGCTACCGGCCTGCGCGCCCATATTCATCAGGCCGGATAGCGACCCGGAAGAGCCCTTGCCCCAGTCGGCGGAGAGGGCGAAGTAAGCGCTTTGCGCGATGTAAAGCGACCCGGCGCCCAGCGCCAGAACCACCGTGGCGGCGCCCGCCCGGGAGATTTGCGAACCGGCGGCGATGAAGATTCCCGCTGCGATCATGCCGAAGCACGCTACGCCGCAGCGACCCCAGCGGCGGCCGAAGTGCCGGCACACGACGTCCGCGACCGCACCTCCGCCCGCCGACCCCAGCGACATGAGAACGAACGGCACCATGGTGAAGTAACTGGCGGTTTGCAGGCTCATTCCACGCACCCGTGTGAGGTAGATGAAGAACCAGGTGAAGAAGATTGCCGGTGTGTAGCCGTAGCAGAAATAGCTGAGCGTCAGCGTCCAGACGCCGCGGTTTCCCAGGATCGCACCCCAGGAGTAGCGCGGCGCTTGCAGCGGGTCAGAGTCGGCAATCCCCTGGTGGATCCACTGCCGTTCGGCGTCGTTCGGCCAGGAATGCTGGTCGGGATGGTCGCGTGAAATGAGGTACCACACTGCGCCGGCCGCGAGTCCCAGCACGGCACAGACCCAGAACGCCGAGCGCCAGCCCAGGTGGACCATGACGTAACGGATGATGGGCGGTGTGAAGGCCGAGCCCGCTCCCACGCCCGCGAAGATCAGCCCGTTGGCCAGACCGCGCTCGGCGGTGGGTATCCAGTTGGCGATCCAACGGTTGGAACTGGGGTACATCACTGATTCGCCCATACCCAGCAGAAGGCGCGCCGCGCAGATGATCAGAAAGGCGTGGGCGAAGCCGGCGGGAAAGCAGGCCGTCAGGGCGGTGAAGACGGCCCACCACGCGGCGCCGAAGGCCAGGGTCAGGCGCGGCCCCACGCGATCAACGGCCCAGCCACCGGGAATCTGGAAGAGTCCGTAGGCGGCAAAGAAGGCGCTGAAGACCCAGCCGAGTTGCGGGTCCGTGAGGTGAAAATCCGTGGCGATGGAATGGCCGGCAATGGAAATATTGACGCGGTCGAGGAAGCTCACCGCTCCCATCAGTGCCACCCATCCCACCAGAATCCAGCGAGTATGAGTTCGAGACATTGTGTTCATGAATATTTCGCGGACAGCCCAGACCTTGTTGAGTCAAAGGTTCCACAGAGTCCCACGAATCGGGCGGAAAGGCAACAGGAGACAAGAAGACGCAGCGCTACATATCCGAGCAGACCAAGGCAATTTGTCGTATAATCACGTTAGCAGTCGGCAGGAGGGGCACCAATGATGCGCAAGGCCTTACTTCACGGGTTCCCGATGGTTGTCGCCGGGATACTCACTCTCCCCACCCTATTGTCCGCGCAAAAGGTCGCATCGCACGTGCGCGTTGTGCGGTTGAGCTACGTGAGTGGCATTGTCGGTGTCAAGCGTCCCGCCTCTACGGAATGGGCCAAGGCACAGGTGAATACGCCCATCCAGGAGGGATTTGAGGTATCCACCGCCGCCCACAGTTATGCCGAAGTGGAATTTGAGAATGGCTCCACGGCGCGGCTGGGCGAGTACTCCAAGTTGAGCTTTGACCAACTGGCCATGGATGAAGAGGGCAACAAGCTCAATCACCTGACGTTTGAAAACGGCTACGCGACGTTCCATATCCTGCCTGAACACCACGATGAGTACAGCGTGCGCGTGGCTGATTCCACCCTGGCTCCCAATGGCAAAAGCGCATTCCGCACCGACCTCGACCACGGCAAAGTGCGCGTGGAGGTGTTCGCCGGCTCGGTGGAACTGACGACCGCCTCCCAGAAGATGAAGCTGGGCAAGGACAAGGTCTTGGAATTCGATCCCGGGGCTACGGAAGTGGCCATGAACGTTCGGGCAGGGATCGTCAAGGATTCCTGGGACAAATGGTCCGAGAGCCGCGACACGCAAACCCAGCTTTCGCTAAGCGACCAGGCGGTGGCGCCGGGGGGCGGCGGGTATTACGGCTGGGGCGATCTTGGCGCTTACGGCGAGTGGGGCTTCTTCCCGGGATTCGGTTACGGTTGGTCGCCCTTTGTCTCGGCAGGGTGGTCGCCCTACAGCATGGGGATGTGGAGTTTCTATCCGGGGATGGGCTACACGTGGATCTCAAGCGAGCCATGGGGTTGGCTGCCTTATCACTACGGAAATTGGAACTTCTCTCCGGGTTTTGGCTGGTTATGGACACCCGGGAGTTTTGGCGCCTTCTCTCCCGCACTGGTTAGTTGGTACTCGGGACCTGGCTGGATCGGCTGGGCTCCGCTGGGCGCAGTGGGCGCAGCGGGGCAGGGAATCGTGACCACGGCTCCCGTGGGAGTGTTGCAGAATGGCTCGATGGTTAGTCCCTCGGGCTTGGGCCATGTGCCCGTGAGGGTGGGCAGCCGGATCGGGCGTTTAACGTTGCAACCGGGAGCGGGTGCCATGCTGTCAGGCACGCGGCTTTCGGAAGAGACGGCGTCGATGTTTACGCCCGGCGCCGCAGCCACTCACGCGAGCGCGCCGAATTCAATTCTCATGGGTGGCAGTGCGGCGGCCGAGGTAGCCATGCACGGCGGTCACGCCTCACGTCAGCCGCTGCAAGTGCGCTCGGGGAACACCCTGGGCGGCGCCTATTCACTGAGGGGGAACGCGGGTGAATTTCGCGGCAGCGCGTTTGCCGAGGCTTCTGGAGCCAAAGGCAGCCGCGGGCCGGAATTCGGCCGCAATGCCGGCGGGTTCACACCGTTGCCGCACGGAGATCAGGCGGCACGAATGTCCTTCTCCGGCCATGGAGAGGGGATGATCCAACCCCGAAGCGCGCCGGCGCCGAGTGCCACCAGTAGTCCGGCCGCCGGAAGCCCGGTTATGAGCGCCCCCAGGCCCAGCGGTGGCCTCAGTGGTGGTGGCGGTGGGCATGTGGCCAGTTCGGGTGCGGGCGGTGCACATCACTGAGGTGGCGACGGCTTCCGACAGGTTGGGTGATGACATTCGTCCCCGCTGCCGTGACGCTCTCGCCTACCGTCGTTCGGCGGGCGGCATCAGGTTTTCGGCTTAGGGTGGTTTTTCTGTTCCAAAGCCGTAGCAGTAGCTTTGCCCGTCGGCAGGCTATGGTCAACTTTAGCCGAACAAGCATACCCATCACATAAAGTCTCAAACCGAACTTTAATAGGACACCGCGCGCCCACCGGACAACGATTTGCCGGCTTGCATACGTCCGTACAAGTGGTACACTTGAGCCGCAACTAGTTGGTGAAATCAGCCGTCCAACATTGTAGAAGGTAGGTGGAAGTCCGACCAGGAGGCCTGCCGTGAGATACGATCGATTACGACGTGTACTCGTGGTTCTGGTCGCAGGGCTGCTCTTCTCTCCCACAGCTCTCTTCCCTCAAAAGAATTCCTCTTCTGTACCGCCGGCGCGCTTCACTTCCGTCAAGGGTAAAGTTACGGTGCAAGGCCCGCTCACAACCGAAGTCAAGCGGGCGGTGGTTTTTGCGTCGATTGAGCCCGGCGTAACGATCTCCACCGGCGAAGATAGCCGGGCGACGGTGGAACTGAAAGACGGCTCGACTATCGAAGTGAAGGAACTTACCCGAGTAGTGGTGACTTCGTGGGCTACCGACTCGAATAATTGGAACGAGATCGCATTGAAGCAGGGATTTGCCTCATTCCACACGCTCTCAGAGCGCCCGAATGCGCTCGTCGTCAACACCTCGGGAGCCACCTTGACCCCGCATGGCGCGGCTGTGTTCGAGGCCCTTTTTGAGAAGCAGCGCGTGCAGTTGGGCGTGCAGGCGGGAGCGGTGACGGTGGCGGCGAAGTCCCGATCCATCGTTCTCCGCAAGGGTCAGGTGATGACGTTTGATCCCCTGACGGCGGAGGAACTGCCGGCCTCGCACGTGCGCGTGGTGCGGCTCAGCTTCGTCAACGGCACGGTAACCGTGAAACGTCCCAACGCTTCCACGTGGGAAAAAGCCATGGTCAACCTGCCCGTGCAAGAGGGATTTGAACTCTCCACCTCGAGTGCGAGTTACGCCGAGATGCAATTTGAGAATGGGTCCACGGCCCGCGTGGGTGAGCTCACCGACGTGAAGATTTATGAACTCGGGTTGGGTGCCTCGGGCGACAAGCTGAACGGCTTGGAACTTGAGCAAGGATACGCCACTTTTAATTTTGTCCCCGAGCAGGAGGACGCCCTGCACGTGAAAGTGGGCGATGCAAGGTTGACGCCGAGTGGCAAGAGCGAATTCCGGACGGACATCGCGCAGGACCACTATCGCGTGGAAGTGTTCAAAGGTTCGGTAGACGTTGCCGTGGCGGCGCGGTCAACCGAATTGGAAGCCGGCAAGGTGCTGGAGCGCCAGGTTGGCTCCGCCGAGTTGGCCTTCAACATCGACAAGAAAATCACCAAGGACGACTGGGACCGCTGGACGGAAGCGCGCGACAGTCAAGCGGAACGCACCACCCGAGACCAGCCCGTGGGGGCTTCCGGCATGGTGGCGGGTTGGAGCGACCTTGACACTTATGGTGAGTGGGTGCAGATCGCCGGTCGTGGCATGGGCTGGTCGCCCTACGCGCCCGCCGGCTGGTCGCCTTACACCATGGGAAATTGGGGTTGGTACCCCGGAATGGGCTATACGTGGAATTCCAGCGAGCCATGGGGCTGGCTGCCTTACCACTGCGGGTTGTGGGATTTTGACAATGCCTTCGGCTGGTACTGGAGCATGCCCATGAACGGCTGCATGTTCTGGCAGCCAGCTTTGGTGAATTGGTATTCCGGACCGGGGTGGATTGGCTGGGGACCGCGCGGAAATGGCACTCCGGCAACGCTTCTGGTTAGGCCGGGACACGGGCCTGGCCACCCGGTGCCGCCGGGAACGCACATTCGACTCACCGCGGGTTCCGGACGTATCGTCACGGTCCCGACTCAGGTGTTTGAACGTAATCAGACGATTACGCCGGGTTTGGTGGCCCACGCCTTCGCGGGTCCCTCCGCGCGACCCATGGCGGAGCCCTCTCCGCCGCCGGCGAGCAGCCTAGGAGTTCGATCGGGTCCGCCGGGCGGGGCGCTTGCTGCGGGCGGAGCAACTGCGCCGGCCGTCACGGCGGGGCTGGGTGCGGGGTTGGGACCGCACCATTCCTCGGCGCCAGCTTCGATCTTGATGGGCGGCGACCCGTCCAAGGAGGGCGCCTTGCTCTCCGGCCATTATCACCACTCCGGTAGCGAACCCCTGCGTGCTCGTGAGGGCAACACGCTGGGCGGGCATTACAATGTGCGCGGCTCGGTGGGTGAGTTCCGCGGAGAAGCGTTCCGGGGCGGCCCTGGCACTGGGGCGGGGGCATTCCGCGGCGGCACCCAGGGTTTCGGCAACGGAGGCATTTCCGTTTCCCATCAGTCAGGCGGCGGCACTCCCCATGGCGGCTGGACGGGCGGAAGCGTCAGCGCTTCGAGCGGCGGCCACGTCGGCAGCAGTTCGTCAGGCGGCGGTTTTGGCGGAGGACACTCGAGCGCCGGACCGTCGGGCGGTGGCTATAGTGGCGGCGGGGGGCACTCCGGCGGTGGTGGAGGTTTCTCCGGTGGCGGCCACTCCGGTGGAGGAGGTGGCTTCTCCGGCGGAGGTGGTGGCGGTGGCCACGCGGGTGGCGGCGGTGGCGGTGGTGCCGCCAGCGGCGGTGGCGGAGGTGGTGGCGGACACCACTGACCGATTTTCTTTTTGGGTTCCCTGAACGCTGTTGTCCCTTCGAGCGTCGGGTCACGTGAACCACGGTTGATTCGCAATTTGAGTCAACCGTGGTTCTGTGTTTTTACCAGTTGGTGAGCGAGCCATCGGGCCGGTGCAGCATGGGGATGGGCCGGCTCGCTTGGGTGATTTCCGCCGCCAGTTGCAGGGGCTTGGTGTCAAGCGTCACGCCCAGGCCAGGGCGGCGATTGGGCCACAGCTTGCCGTTGTCGAATTCGTAGTACTCCGGCAGATGCGGGTAATCGTGGCGGCCGTCGCCGGTCATTTCCATCAGCACGGGGCCCGAGAACACTGAGCAAGCGTGCACCAGTGCCGCCTCCGAAACTGGGCCGGTGAAGTGCGGGATGAGCCCCACATAATGGGTTTCGCACAGCGCCTGGATTTTCATGTACTCGGTGATGCCGCCCACGTTGGGAAGGGTCACACGAGCGTAGTCAATGAGCTGCTGTTCAATCAGCTCATTCACGTCCCACTTGCTGCCGAACTGCTCACCGACGGCAATCGGGACTTTTACGTGCTCGCGCAGTTGCCGGTAAACTTGCGGGTTCTCGGAGCGGATCAAGTCTTCGGCGAAGTACGGTGCGAGAGGCTCAAGGAGGGTGCTCAGGCGTACCGCGTCAGGGAAATCGAGGCGCGTGTGGTAGTCCAGCGCCCAGTCACCGTCTTTGCCCACGCCTTCGCGAATCTCCGCGCACTCCTGATAGGTCTGGTCCACCATTTGGTGTACGTTGAAGGGTTTCTGTCCAAAGGGCTCGCCGATAGCATGGCGATAGGCCCGAAATCCGGCTTCCACGCAAGCGTGCGCCGCCTCTTTCAAGCTGCCGTGAAAGGGGAAGCCGGTGGAATAGCACTCCAAGTGGTCTCGCGCCAGGCCGCCGAGCAGGTCGTAGACGGGGACATCCAGCGCCTTGCCTTTGATATCCCAGAGCGCCAGGTCGAGCGCGCCCAGTGCGTCCAGTTTCTCGCGTCCCGCGGGATAAAAATAGCCGCGGAACATCATCTGCCAGAGATGATCGATGCGGAATGGATCTTCGCCGATGAGCATGGCGGCGCACTGTTCCACGGTGTCCTTGCTGCCGCCCTCGCCGATGCCGGTAATACCCTGATCGGTTTCGATGGTGACAATGTGGAAACTCTGGTTGAAGATGGGAGGGGAAGCCGGGTTAAGGTAGAACCGGATGCGCGTGATCTTCAGCGGCGGCGGACTGGCTGCATTGAAACGGATTCGCGTGATCTTCGTAGGCGGCGGACTGGCTGCCTTCGCGGTGGGCAGCGAAGCCAACCCCCCGACTCCTCCCATGCTTGCCAGTTGCAGAAAGGAACGACGCTTCATGGTTCTTACCTCACGTCAGATTTGCTTCCCTTTAACTCTCATCCGTTACTACCTACTGCTTTCTGCCTACTGCCTACTTTGCCCCGCCCCACTCACCGCTGACCCGTCACCTTACTGGCATGGGCAGCTTGTCATGATAATTCGGATAAGCGGGGACGGGGTACGTGGGCTGAGGATTTTTCTTCAGTAGATCCATCACCACTTCCACCGCCCTCTCCAGTTGCGGGTCGTGACCTTCGCGCACCAAATTGGGATCGAGTTCCACTTCCACGTCGGGCGTGATGCCGTGGTTTTCCACTTCCCACTGTCCTTTCAAGCCGTAAATGGCCCAGCGTGGCGCAGTGAAGAATCCGCCGTCAATCAAGCGCGGGTAGCCGCCGATGCCGACTAAGCCGCCCCAGGTGCGCATGCCCACCAGCGGCCCGATACCCACCTTGCGGAAGTACCAGGGCATGGCGTCGCCCCCGGAACCCGCGAATTCATTGATGATCATCGCCTTGGGGCCGAAGATGGCTTCCTCCGGCTCGGTGACGG
This sequence comes from uncultured Acidobacteriota bacterium, assembly GCA_963719115.1. Taxonomy (GTDB): domain Bacteria; phylum Acidobacteriota; class Terriglobia; order UBA7540; family UBA7540; genus Bog-366. Next base: position 142,249 of record CAVRBF010000083.1, read on the forward strand.
TCTCGCCTTCCCGCGTCATGATCTGGCTCATCGGCGGACGGTGGAGGTAATCGATGATGTAATCGGCCAATTGGCCACCGCCATTGAAGCGCTCGTCGAGCACTGCGCCCTGTTTGCCGACCTGGGCGAAAAAGTAGCGGTTGAAATTAGTAAAGCCACCGCCGGCCGTGTCGGGAAGATAGACGTAAGCCAGTTTCCCGCCGCTGAGTTCGTCAACCTTGCGGCGATTGCCCTCGATCCAGGCGAGGTCGCGCAGTCCGATTTCACTGTCAACGGGAACCACGGTCACTTCCCGCGAGCCCGATCCATCGGGATGCGGTCCGACCTTCAGCACCGTCTGCTTTCCCGCCGTCTCTTGAAAGTAGCTGTAGACTTCTTCGTTGGCCGATACATCGCGACCGTTCACGGCGAGGAGGTATTCACCCTCTTTCACGTTCACTCCGGGCTGGGTGAGGGGTGCATTCAGGTGCGGATTCCAGTTTTCGCCGTTGAAGACCTTCGCGAAGCGGTATCGGCCGCTGTCGATTGTGTAATCGGCGCCAAGTAAACCCACTCTCACGATGGAAATATCGGGGTGAACGCCGCCGGCGACAAACATGTGCTGGACGTTGATGTTTCCCAGCATGTCGGCGAGCAGATAGTTGAAATCGGCGCGGCTGGCGATGCCGGCCAAGAAGGGTTCATAGGCCCTCTCGGCCTTTTGCAGGTCGAGGCCGTGCAAGTGCGGGTCATAGAAGAAATCCCGCTCGACGCGCCACACTTCATAGAACATCTGCTTCCATTCATCGCGCGGGACGATGTACACCTCCATGGAGCCGGTGTTCAACATGCCTTTCCCGCCCTGTGGAGGCTTGTCCGCAGGGTTGATGAACCAATGCTCAGCCAGGAGGTAGAGCATCTTTTCACCGTTGAACGAGATATCAAAGCCATTGACGCCAGCAAGGACCTGTTCCGTCTTGCGGGTCTTCAGGTCGAACTTTTCAATCAAAAGGGAAGGCCGGCCGCGCTCCGATTCTGCCTCCACTGCGGGGCCGGACACCAGGAACAGGACGCCTTCTTTCCCGTTCTGCATGCCTACGTAGTTGCGGGCAGGAATGGGCAGGGCAAGGATGCGCTGGCCCAGGCCGTCAAAATCGATCTTCACGGTGACCGATTCGGGCTTCTTCGCGGCGGACTTGGATTTGTCCTTGTCGGCGTCGGCACCGGGTTTACTGCCCGCGTCGTCCTTCTTGGTTTCCGCCTTTTCCTCGTCGCTTTCCGGAGCGAGCGGCGAGGGCAGGTCCTTTCGCAGCACGGCCACATAAACACTGCGCGTCACCGGGTGGGCCTCACTGGTCATGTCCAGCCAACCGGTGCTCAGCCCCATGTTGGTGCTGGCCGTGAAGTAGAGGTACTTGCCGTTCTTGTCAAAGGCCGGATAAAGGCATCGCTCATGCCATCTGTTACCTGGGTGGCCGTCTTGGTTTCGAGCGAGTAGACGTAAACCGCGTGCAGGTAGTTTCGAAGCTGCAACGTGTAGGTCAACCACTTGCTATCGGGCGACCATTGAACATCGAACTCCTGGAGGGGGGAATCAAAGCGGTCCGTAGCCACCTTCACCGGCACCGCATGATCGACGTCGATGTACCAGAGGTTCAGCCGCTTGTCATTGAAGGCGATCTTCTTGCTGTCCGGCGACCACACGGGTGAGTAGTAGAACGATGGTGGTTTTCCCAAATCGATCTTCTTGATCGTGCCCAAACCGTTCTGGTCGCGAATATGCAGCGCGTACTCACCGGACTCATCGGAGAAGTAGGCGATAGACTTGCCATCGGGTGACCATGCAGGATCGCGGTCGGCTACCCCAGGCGAGTTAGTCAGGTTCCGAACGTCGCCCTTTTCCGCGGGCACCGTCAGGATTTCACCGTGCGCTTCGAACACCGCGCGCATGCCGGTGGGAGAGATGTGCGCATTCGCAATCTCAGGGTTCTTGATCTTTTCGAAATGCGGACGCACTTGCGGCATGTCGCCCGCTACGCGAATGGCCACCTCACGCGACTTGCCCGAACGCGTATCGTAGATGTGAATGGAGCCGAGTTGCTCGTAAACAATTCCTCCCGGGCCCGCCGAGGCGGACTTGAGATCGAACCCATCGTTGCGGAAAAGAGCTTTAATCTGCCGGCTTTTGGTGTCGTAGGAAAACAGCGTCACCGGCCCTTCGCGGTCGGAGAGGAAGTAAACGCGATCGCCGACCCACATGGGGTCAAAGTCGTTCGAATCCTGCCGGGGGAGTGGAGCGATGCTCGAATCGGCGAGGTCGGCAATCCAGATGATGGCGGCATCCCCGCCGCGGTAGTACTTGATGGCGATGTAGCTGTCCACGGCGCCAAGCCGGCGGTTCCAGCGCGGCACGTAAGCAAGATGCGTTCCGTCGCCGGAGTAGGAGCCTTCCACCCCCATCGGCAAGGGCAGGGCAGTGGGGAATCCCCCCGTGGCGGGAACGGTGTAGAGCCTCTCGAACCGTGAATAGCTGCTGCGTGTGGTGCGGAACAGCACGCTCTGGCCGTCGTTCGTCCAACCCACGGCCACGTCGGAGCCCGGGTGATAGGTCAGGCGCCGCGGTTCACCGCCTGTCGCCGCCACTACATAGACGTCGTCGTTGCCGTCGTAGTTGCCGGTGTAAGCGATCCGGCTTCCATCCGGCGAGAAGATGGGATGGCTCAGCGTTCCCGTGCCGGTTACCAGTAGCTGGGCGTCGCCACCCGAGCGGCTGACGATCCAGATGTTGCCACCGTAGGCGAAAGCAATTTGAGTCTTACTCATCGTCGGGCTTTGCAGGAGCAACGGCCCGGCATCAGCCCCATTAGCGAAAGCCGAGACGCTCAGCACGAATAGAACGGTTAAGAGCAGACGACGCATGGTTTCTCCCGAAGTTGCACAGTGAAGTCAGTCGAGGCGCCAAGAATAACAGAAGCCCGTCGACTCGGTAAGAGGATTAACCAGGGTAACCTTTCGAGAGCGAATTCGCGCCAGCAAAGTGCACTCTTGAGCCGGTGGCAACGGTTCCCCAATCTCGCCGTGTTCACTTGCGGTTGTGGTAAAATCGAATCAAGTCATACTTTACGCATCGAGGTGATTCTTGAAGACGGTTACGGCAACCTACTTAGCGCGCAATCTGCGCCGAATACTGGATCGATTAGTCGTAGAGGGTGAGGGCATCGTTATCGAAAGGAACCGTCAACAGGTTGCTCGTCTCCTCCCCGGCCCGGCGCGACAAACGGCTCTGGAAGCGATGGCGGACCTCTATCGAACCCTTCCGGACGAGGCTGCCACCACCTGGGCGGAGGATAGCCGCAAGGGGCGGTGGAAGGGAAGCAGTCTTGAGAAAGGCATTCGCGATCCATGGGCTTCTTAATGGACACCTGCGTGTGGATTGACGTGGAGGGGGGTGTCCTGGCCCCTGCGGACGTGCAGGCCCTAACCCACGGCGAACCCATTTTTATGTCTCCCGTGACTCTTGCCGAGCTGCGCTTCGGCGCAGAAATCGTCACTGATCCAGGAATCCGCTTGCAGCGTTTAGCCGCACTCCAGCGACTGGAACGTAAACCTCTTCTTTATATCGACGGCACGACCGGGGGAATTTTCGGCAGCCTTGCCGCGCAGATTAAGGCCGCCGGTCGGCAGCACTGTTACCGCGTTCAAGACCTCTGGCTTGCCAGTCAGGCCTTGCAGCATGCCTGCCGGTTCCTAACCCGAAACAGGCACGACTTCGAGGATATTCCGGGCCTCAAACTCGTGGTATATCGACTGGCGGGCCGCAGACCTTAAGCAATTCACCCTTCGTTCATGATGACCCGCTCCAGTGATCGGGCGCGCGCTCCCTTAGACCAAAACAACCTCCCGGAGGCCCTCACGGAAGCGGCGGAATAACCGGGTGATAGTCCGGATACGCCGGCTCGGCGTAGGCGGGAAGCGGATGCTCTTTAAGCAACTGCATCACGGTTTCCACGGCCTTCTCGAGTTGCGAAGCCGGGATTATCCCACCTTTCGCCTCGTGACTCCATAAACTTCATCGCCGCGCAACGTAAGCGTCACAGTAGAAGCTGCTTCGATAGTGAGAATAGTGCGCTACAATAGCGCCGGGAGGCCCTCATGCAGATTAGTCCGGATGCCGGCAAACTGCCTACCGCCCGCGAGTTGGTCAATGTCCCGAAGCTGATCACCGCCTATTTCACGGAGCATCCCGACCCCACGGTGAAGGAGCAGCGCGTCGCTTTCGGAACGTCGGGGCATCGGGGGTCGGCCTTCCGATGCAGTTTCAATGAGGACCATATCCTGGCCATCAGCCAGGCCATCTGCGAATACCGGAAGCAGCAGAAGACCGAAGGTCCGCTCTTCATCGGCAAAGATACGCACGCCCTGGCGGAGTGCGGTTTTGCGACCGCGATGGAAGTTCTGGCGGCGAACGGCGTTCACGTGATGGTTGACGCCGCCGGCGGCTACACGCCCACACCGGCTGTTTCCCACGCCATTTTGTGCTTCAATCACGCGCAACCTGCGAGCCCGGCCGATGGCATTGTCATTACGCCCTCGCACAATCCTCCCGACGATGGCGGCTTCAAGTACAACCCCCCGCACGGCGGCCCGGCGGACACCGACGCCACCAGGTGGATCGAGCAGCGGGCCAACAAACTCCTGGAGAGTCACCTGCGGGAAGTTCAGCGCGTGCCTTATGCCAAGGCGCGGTCTGCCGATACCACTCATAGACACGATTATATTTCCGCCTTCGTGCAGGACCTCGCGGCGGTCGTTGACCTGGAAGCCATCCGCAGCGCCGGAGTGAAAATCGGAGTGGACCCTCTCGGCGGCGCCGCCATCGCCTACTGGGCGCCCATTCGCGAGCGCTACCGCCTTGACCTGACCATCGTGAATGAGCAGGTTGACCCGACCTTTCGCTTTATGACCATCGATTGGGACGGGAAGATCCGCATGGATTGCTCTTCCCGTTATGCTATGGCGGGCTTGATCGAGCGCAAAGGAAACTTTGACGTGGCCTTCGCCAACGATACCGATGCCGACCGCCACGGCATCGTGACTCGCGGGGCCGGGCTGATGAATCCCAACCACTACCTGGCGGTGGCGATTGATTACCTGTTTCAGCATCGCCCCGGTTGGGCCGCCTCCGCTGCTGTGGGAAAGACGGTGGTGAGCAGCAGTCTGATCGACCGCGTCGCGCAGCGATTGAGCCGCCGGCTGCACGAGGTGCCGGTGGGCTTCAAGTGGTTCGTGGAAGGTCTTCACGGCGGAGCCCTGGGCTTTGGCGGCGAAGAGAGCGCGGGCGCGTCGTTCCTGCGGACGGACGGGCGGGTTTGGACTACGGACAAAGACGGCCTCATCATGGGTCTGCTGGCTGCGGAAATACTTGCCAAAACCGGCCGCGACCCCTCCGAGCACCATCGTGCGCTCACCGACGAGTTCGGGGAAATGGTCTACGAGCGAACGGACACGCCCGCCACGCCGGAGGAGAAGGCGGCGCTGGGGCAGTTGTCGCCGGAACAAGTGCATGACGAGGAAGTGGCCGGCGAAAAGATCGTGGCCAAATTATCCCACGCCCCCGGCAACGGTGCGCCCATTGGTGGAATCAAGATTATTACCGAACGTGCCTGGTTCGCCGCACGGCCGTCGGGGACGGAGGATGTTTATAAGTTCTATGCCGAAAGCATGAACGGCGTCGAACACCTGCGGCGAATTCAAGAGGAAGGCCGAGCCTTGATCGCGCGCGCCCTGACCGTGTCAGTGGCACGCTAGATGCGGCCGGCGTTGTCGCCGAATGCTGAACGTCGTTTGCGAACCTCAATCGATTCCGTCTTTCGATTTTCCAGTTTCGACTTTCGCATGTCCGCTTTCCAGTTTCCAATCTGGGTTGGGAGGAAAAAATGAAGACTGACGGCAAAGAGGTGGTTATATCCGCTGCCGATGAAGCTGCAAAGCAAGTCAAAGAATTGCGTACCTCTTTTGTGCATCACCTCCGCAGAACGCTTGCTAAGGATCGATACTCCGCCACCACCCGCGACCGCTACTACGCTTTTGCTCTCGCCGTGCGTGACCGCCTGATCGAGCGGTGGATCGCCACCCAGCAGTTGCACCACAATCGCCTGGTAAAACGCATTTATTATTTGTCCCTGGAGTTCCTGATCGGCCGCTCGTTTGAACACAACGTCATGAGCCTGTTGCTGGAGGACGCTTGCCGCCAGGCCGCCATCGATGTCGGCTTGAACTGGGATGACCTCCTGGAACAGGAGGTTGACGCCGGATTGGGAAACGGCGGGTTGGGCCGCCTGGCAGCATGCTTTATGGATTCCCTGGCCACGCTCAACCTTCCCTCCGTGGGATACGGTCTGCGCTATGACTTCGGCATCTTCAACCAGCGCATCGTGAATGGTTATCAGGTGGAAGTTCCGGATGACTGGCTAAAGCTCGGCTATCCCTGGGAAATCGCCCATCCCGAGTATTCTTTCCCCGTGCAATTTGAAGGGCGCGTGGCAAGTCGGCCCGGCCCGCGCGGTGCGGAGTGGCACTGGGAGGATACCAAATCCGTAATCGGCATGCCCTACGACCTGCCGATGGTCGGCTACGGCGGCCACACGGTCAACACGCTGCGCCTCTGGTCGGCCAAGGCGGCAGAAGAATTCGACCTCGACGACTTTAACCGCGGCTCCTACGTGGACGCCGTGGCCAACAAAGTCCTGGCGGAAAACCTGACCAAGGTCCTCTACCCCAACGACAACGTGTTCGAGGGCAAGGAACTTCGCCTGAAGCAGCAGTACTTCTTCGTTTCTTGTTCGATTCAGGACATCCTGCGGCGTTTCAAAAAAGACAGCGAAGATTGGGACTCCTTCCCCAGCAAAGCGTTTATCCAGCTCAATGATACTCATCCCTCGATGGTCATTCCGGAAATGATGCGGCTCCTGATCGACCGCGAGGGCTTGGGGTGGGACCAGGCTTGGCGCGTCACTACCGCGTCGGTGGGTTACACCAACCACACCATCCTGCCGGAGGCGCTGGAGAAGTGGCCGGTAGAGATGTTCGGAAAACAGCTTCCCCGGCACATGCAGATCATTTACGAGATCAACGCCCGTTTTATGCGCCAGGTCGCCACGCGCTGGCCGCTGGACGACGATCGCCTGCGGCGTATGAGCATTATTGACGAATCGGGTGACAAGTACATCCGTATGGCCCACCTGGCCATTGTGGGCTCGTGTTCCGTGAACGGTGTCGCCAAATTGCACACCGAGCTTCTCAAGACCGAAGTCCTCAAGGACTTTGCCGAATTGTGGCCGTGGAAATTCAACAACAAGACCAACGGAATCACTCCGCGGCGCTTCCTGCTGAATTCCAACTTCGCTCTTTCCAAACTGATCAGCCACAGCATCGGTTGTGACTGGATTACCAATCTCGATCAACTTCGGAAGTTGGAACCCCTGGCGGACGACCCGGAGTTTCGAAAGAAGTTCCGCGAAGCCAAGCGGCAGAACAAGGAGGCGCTGGCCGCGCTGATTCTCCGCGAGACGGGAATCGCCGTATCCCCCGATTCCTTGTTTGACGTTCAGGTGAAGCGCCTGCACGAGTACAAGCGCCAACTGCTGCTCGTCTTCTACATCATCGTGCTCTACAACCGCCTAAAGAAGAACCCCGCCCTGGATGTTGTGCCGCGCACGTTTATCTTCGGCGCTAAAGCGGCACCCGGCTACTTTATGGCCAAGCTCATCATCAAACTCATCCACCAGGTCGCGGAGGTGGTCAACGGTGATCCGCAGGTTAACCAAAAGATGAAGGTGGTGTTCCTGCCCAATTACCGCGTCTCTCTGGCGCAGAAAATCGTCCCCGCCGCGGATTTGAGCGAACAGATTTCCCTGGCCGGCACCGAAGCCTCGGGAACCGGCAACATGAAGATGATGCTCAACGGCGCGGTGACCATCGGAACCCTGGACGGCGCCAACGTGGAAATCCTCGAAGAGGTTGGCCCGGAGAACATCTTTATTTTTGGCCTGAAGGCAGACGAAGTGCGGCAACGCCGTGGCTCCTACACTCCTTGGGACGTCTACAACAGCGATGAGGAGATTCGCAACGCCTTCACGCTGATTGACCGCGACTTCTTCAGCCTCCTGGAGCCTGGAATTTTCAAGCCGATCATCCAGTCATTGCTCGAAGGTGGAGACCGCTACATGCTGCTGGCGGACATGCGTGACTATATCCACACGCAGGAACGCGTGGACGAGACGTATCGGGACGTTGAAGCGTGGACCAAGATGGCGATTCTCAACGTAGCTCGCGCCGGCAAGTTCTCCTCCGACCGTGCCATTAAAGAATATGCAACCGAGATTTGGCACCTGGAGCCTTGCGACGGCCACAGAATGGCTGGACACGAAGCGCTTGCACCCGAGGCGCCAGCACAAGGTCAGGCGGCGAGTTAGGAAAGCCGTAGGCGCGCGGGCGCTCAGCACCACCCCGTCGCAAGAGGCGCCACCCCTCCTCATGAGGAGGGGATCCCGCAAGAAGTGAGGCGGGGAGCTGAAAGCTCCCCGCCTGAATCAGGAGGGGCGGTGCGTGAGCACCGGGGTGGTTTCCGGCAAAGAAATGACAATCCTCAGCAAGCCAGCAGGTTCAAACAATCATGCGTCGTAGAAGTTTCTTCCAAGTCTTGGCCGGTCTCGCCGCCAGTTCAATATCAAGTTCGTTGCCCACCGCCACCGCGGCCTTGAAGGGGTTCCCGCAGTCCGCCTCGTCACCCGAGACGGAGTTTAACCATTACGCCTACGACTACGCCCAGTTCTGCGCCATGCCCGAGAGCGAGCGCGTCTTCTATGCTCTGCACGATGGCAAGTTCGTCGCGGAAAAGCTGAATAACCAGGATTGGCAGCTTGATAAATGGCCGCGCCCGCCCGACTTACCGGTGCCGGGCGGATCTCACGACGGCGTGCCCATGGAGTCGCCCATTCCTGGCCTGGCGGGTGAGGGTCCCTACCAGCCGACGTGGGACTCACTGCTTCAATACGAATGCCCGGAATGGTATCGCGATGCCAAGTTCGGCATCTGGAACCATTGGACCCCGCAGTGCGTGCCGGAAGACGGTGACTGGTACGCGCGTTACATGTACCTGCAAGAGAACAAGCAATACGATTTTCACCTTGCGCATTACGGTCCTCAATCCCGATTCGGGTATAAGGACCTTTGCGCGCAGTGGACGCTGCTGAACTGGGAGCCGGCCGAGTTGATGGATCTCTACGTCCGCGCCGGAGCGCGCTTCTTCGTGACGGTGGCCAACCATCACGATGGCTACGACACGTGGAACTCAAAGTATCAGCCCTGGAATGCGGTGAACGTGGGCCCGCACCGCGACGTGATGGGCACCTGGGCGGCGGAAGCGCGCCGTCGCCAGTTGCGCTTTGGCGTAACCGTTCATCAAGCGTTCAACTGGAATTTTTTCCAGGCCGCGCACGGCGCCGACCGCACCGGCCCCCACGCAGGCGAGCCTTATGACGGGCGGCTGACCCTGGCCGATGGCCGCGGCCGGTGGTGGGAGGGCCTTGACCCGCAGCTACTGTATGGTCCCAAGCACCCGCCCGACGCCCTGCCCGACGTCGCCTACGTGAAGAATTTTTACGACCGCACGCGCGACCTGGTGGACCAGCACAATCCCGACCTGCTCTATTTTGATACCACCCTGTTTCCCCTCGGCTGGGGCGGGATGAATATCAGCGCCTACTATTACAATCAGAGTCTGCGCCGCAACGGCGGCAAAATGGAAGGCGTGCTGAACGGCAAGCGCGTCCCGCCGCGCCTGGCCAAAGCGCTGGTGGCCGATTACGAGCGCGGCCGGGCTGACGCGATTTTGCCCCACCCGTGGCAGTCCGAAACCTGCATTGGCGATTGGCACTACCTGCGGCGGCTTTACGACGCGCCGGGCGAATTGGGCGGCTATATGGCGCCGCGCGAGGTCATCCACTGGATGGTCGATACGGTCAGCAAGAACGGCACGTTCCTGCTCAACATTCCCGGCAAGCCCGACGGCACGATTGATCCCAAGGAGCGCCTGATTCTGGAGCGAATTGCTGAATGGATGCAGGTCAATGGCGAAGCCATCTACTCCACGCGCCCGTGGACGGTTTTTGGCGAAGGCCCGCACCTGACCGGCGTCACCGTAGGCGGCAAACTGACGGCGCCGTTCGACGCGCATGACATCCGTTACACCCGCAACAAGGCGAATACAGTGGTTTTCGCCATCGCCCTCGGCTGGCCGGAAGAGGCTTTGGTTCTCCGCGCGCTGGGGACTGCCGCTTCCCCCGCGCCCGGGAAAGTGGGTCACGTAGAAATGTTGGGATTCCCGGAAAAAGTCCGCTGGCAACAATCCGCGCAAGGCCTGCGCATCGAACCACCCCGGCAAAAACCGAATGCTGATATCGCGGTGGCGTTCAAAATCCGCCTGGCGTGATCTAGCCGCCGCAAGGCGACCTATCCAAGCCCCAACGAACCTAGCTGTCATCCTGAGCCCGGTTTTCAGGGCGAAGGACCCTTTTCATTGCACGTAGGAAGCGGGCGCGGCGACGCACCGGGATAGAACCAAATACGGGGGGCCTTCTTCCGTCGGCTGACGGACTCAGGATGACAACCCGTAAGGGATCTGCACAAAGCTTCCATTGCAGTTCGCGGCCGTGCGACCGACGAAAGTTTGCCCGTCCCGACGTCGGATTTCCACAGCACCTTCACGAAAAGCGCAATTCAGCAACTCCGCCAGTTGCTAACGCGCTTCCGAGTAGTTGTATGCCTTCATCCTAAAACTCCTTCATCCTCAGTTTATCACCCGTTGTCAGACCGTCTGACTGCTCCTTCCGGCAGGGCCTGCGACAGCACCCTCACCACATTCTCCCCCATGATGAGGCGGATTTGGTGCTCGGAGAAACCACTGCTCCTGAGCGCGTCTGTGACTAATGGAGTTCCCGTCACATCCCACGGCATCGTAGTGGCGCCGTCAAAGTCTGAGCCTAAGGCGACGTGCTCCGCGCCCACCACGCTGACCGCGTAGCGGATGGCTCGAGCGACGGAGCCGGCGTCGGCTCCACAAACGGCGGTTTCCCAGTACCCGATGCCGACAACTCCTCCCGTGCGGGCGACAGCGCGCAACTCTTCGTCAGTCAAGTTACGACTGTTGGTGCACGTTCCCTTCACGCCCGTGTGGGACACAACCACTGGCTTGTGCGCCATGGCGGTTACGTCCATGACGGTGGCCGGTGACGCGTGCGCCAGATCGATGAGCATGCTCTTCGTTTCCATCGCACGCACCCACTCACGGCCGAGTTTAGTCAGTCCGCCCTTTCGCGCCCCCGATGAGGAACCCCCGACCTCGGTGTCGGTGAAGTGGGTGGGTGACATCATCCTGAAGCCTGCGTCGTAGAGTTCATTGAGGTTTTCGAGCTTACCTTCCAGTGGCTGTGCTCCCTCCGACCCAAGAATTGCTGCCACAGCATCTGTTCCACGCGACGCCGCGAAGCTCTGCAAATCCGCGCGCGTCCGCAGAAGAACGAGGGCGCCGCCCGAATTCGCCGCGAACTCTCTGAGCCGCTGGGCTTGATACAGCGCGCGTTCTTTGGGACTCGACCACGTGCGCGGCGGCCATCCTTCGAGTATCGCCAGGTACTTGACCAGGTCGGAGTCATCGCTATTGCGCTCGATGTTGAGATGCCGGGGAGCGGTGGTGACCACCGTGAAGGCTTGCAGCGACACGTGCGCTTGCTGGAGGCGGGGGACGTCCACGTGCCCGTTGGTGCTGCGCTTCAGAAGATCGCGGCCCCAGAGCAGGGAGTCGGCATGCAGGTCAGCCACAAACAGCGAACGTTGCAGTTCGGCGGTGGCAGCAGGAATTCGATACGGTGGTGGATTGCGCACGCGATTGAAGTTCCCTTCAATCATGCCTGTCGCCGCCAACACTCCGCCCATCACGACGAGGCAGGGAAAAGCGATCAACGACGCAGCACGGTATCGGGTCACGGGATGGCGATTATCCGCCAGACGGGCGAGAGTTCCAACAGCAAAGTGGGGAGAACTTAGGCGAACACCCGTGGCGTGCCGCCGGGAAATGGACACCCATGTGCTAGCCTATTAGATGGGCGGCGGCGCGGGGGAATTTCACCCACCCCGGGGGCGCGGGACTTAGGCGCGCGATGGGGGAAATCCGGCATCCGCTTTGAGCTTTTCCCCCGGGCCGGCGAGTTTTTCTTCCTTCGAATGCGGACTGGGAAAGGCGCTATGGAGATGATCATCTTAGGGTTGCGGGGGTCGGCGGGACGGACATCGCGGCGCGACCGGCTACCCGGTGGCGTTGGAGAGCCTAGTAGTAAGACACTCGCCACTAGCCGGCAGGGTTAAAAAGAGCCGGGAAATTCGAGGTTAAGGAGCTTCCTGGAGATGTATAAGAAAAGAAATAGGGTTACGCTCCATCGCCCGGCTGCGCCAAAACTCTATGTCACTGAAAACAAGCTACTTGCCTGAAGGGAAAATGACCCGAAAAAAAGAAATGCAAAAATGAAGGTATTTCTTGAGATGTTGTTGAAAACAAAGGGCGATAAAACGGTGTTGGGAAGTTTCTTGAGATGTTGATGAAAACAAAAGACTTTCACTTTTTTCGAGATATATTACTGAAAACAAATGTTTTGTTCGCGATTTTGAGGCGTTCAGCAACTGAAATGGGGTCGAAATTCAGCTTTTTCGGGCCGCGCGTTTTCCCTCATGGGCTCTCCCCGGCGTTATCCTGGCTCTACTGTCCTAAATAGGGGAGTAACTTACTTGAGTCATCCAGTTTCCCACCCCCCCCAACACACGCGCCTGTCATCCTGAACCCGGTCTTCAGGGTGAAGGACCCTTTTCATGGTTCGTAGGAAACAGGGCGCGGGAGCGCCACGCTCGGGCTGCGCCGCAGTTGCGGCGCCCTGGGAAAGACGAAATACCGGGGTTCTTCGCCTTGAAGTGCAGACTCAGGATGACAGTTTCCAGGGAAGACCGTGCTACCCGAGGGGCGGATGAGTGAAGTAAGTCGCTCCCCTAAATGGCTGGGCGTTGCGGCTTTGCCGCTCCGCTTTGCGGTAGGGCTCCGCCCTTCCGGCCCAAATCGCCACTCTTTTTCGTATCCTCACCGCGCCGGAACTGCGACGCGGTGAGGATGAGGCAGTACCGTAGGGCCGCGCGTCGGGAAGGCGCAGCCATCCCGCATAGCAAGCGGCGGAGCCGCGGATCGTCGGTCGAGGCGGGTTCTGTATTTTGGACACGAGTGTTATCTGGCGCCCCCTGTTTTTCTCACGCAGCCATCGCCGCGCTGAAAATCTGAGTTGGCTCCAACGCTCCGCCGAGGTTGCGAATCGCGCGTGATCTGGACATAATGCTTTGTACCCCATTTCACGCCGTCTCCCCAGGGAGGAACCATCGCGCCCATGCTTCGCCGATTCATACTGGTCGCCCTGCTGCTTGTTGGCAGTGCCGCCGTCCTGACATTCGCAGCCGTTGCGCCGGAGGTGAAGCCGCAAGCTTCCGACCAGACCGCCATTCAGGAGGCGGCCGGTTGGATCGGGAAAGCCAGCAAGGTCGAAAGCGAATACCGCTACGTGATGACGTGCCGCCTGCGGCTGTTGTTTTTCTGGACCGGACGCGACGATGTAGGTGGCGGCTATGTTCGCATCGGGTCGGCGTCAGGAGCCGATCCGGAGCAGACGATCCAGGTGCTGTTTGGCTCCGACCCTGCCAAGGCACCACTCTCCATCAACCGCTGGGGAGCGGGGACGGAGGTTGTGCGCACCACCTATTCCGGCCTGCCGGTGGCCAGCGCCTTCTTTGGCTTCATGAAGTCGTCGAAAGGGCAGTCGGTGATGGCGATGCGGAGCGAGCTTTCCAATGAGAAGAACGGCGGCGATCATCTTTTCGAAGGCATCATGAGCCGCGTCGATCCGGACCGCGCCCTCTCCACCACCATTCCCTACTCGTCGAAACAGGACTTCGATTTCCGTCAGTATGACCAGGCCGAGAAGGCGACGCTGCAACAACTGGAGAGCAATCCCTCGCGCCGCGTGCGTCGCATGGATGGCGCGGACCGCAGCGCCTGTCCACGCGTGGGTGAGTTTCTCTCGACGGTCCTCCAGTTGGATGAAGATGCGCTGGCGGGACGTTCCACGCCTGAGACGTTGTGCTACATTTACAACGCACGCCACTACAAGGCCACGCTGACCAGTGTTCATCCCGTGCAGCAGAAGAAGGTGAGCGTCACCCTGCGCGGCAACGGCGGCGTGATGGAGCAGACGTACCACAATCTTCAGTTAGCGCACTTTGAGGTGCTGAACCAGGAGACGAACGTGACCACCACCTTCGAGATCCTGCTGGGGACGGAAGGAAAAGTGCGCGGCGTTCCCGTGCAGATCACCTACCAGCCCAATTGGTGGTTTCAAATCGTTCTCAATCTCCAGCCGGACGCGGCACAGCCGAGCAAGCCCGCGCCGGCGTCGCGCTAAGCCGCAGGTCTCGCGCATCCTGCAAGCAGAAGGAGGATACAAACTTGGAAACCACTCAGAAGACCCGCAGGGAGTTTCTGAAGAACTTCACGGCCGTTGGCGTCGCGTTGACGGCATCGTCGCCAGCCGCATCGGCACTGCCCACTCCGCTTCCGATTCGGGTGGGATATTCCGTCATCTCCTGGCCGCAGACGGCATTCCTGGAAGCGTTTCAAACGATTTCCTCCCTTGGCTATCAGGGCCTGCAATTGCTGCCTTGGGTGCAGGATGCTTACCCTGGCGACAAAGTCCATGAACTGAAGGCCCAACTCGACAAGCTGAAGCTTTATCCCGAAGCATTGTCGTGCCGGGGAGTCTCGCTGCGCCCCGACACTACCGACACCTTCGCGGACAAGCTGAGCGAGGATGCCAAGTTTCTCCATGCCTTGAATGGAGGAGTCCTGCAAATTACCGACGGCGGCAAGTACGACGGCAAGTACACCGCGGATCAAATCAAGTCGATGGGCGCGAGAATGAACGAGTTGGGGAAGACGGCGAAGGATTCCGGCCTGACGCTGGGATACCACCCGCACTTCCGCGATTTGGGCGAAACCCGCGAGGGCCTGGGCCGCGTGCTGGATGCTACCGACCCGCGGTATGTGTCGCTGATCGCCGACATCGCGCACCTGAAGCTGGGCGGGTGCGATCCCGCCGAGGTCATTCGAACTTATCACCAGCGGCTGGTACTGCTGCACCTGAAGGACGCGCGCAAGGATGCCTATGACCTTGCTCGCCAAAACCGGCCGGCCGCGAACCACCTCGATCACTACTTCTGCGAGATTGGCCAAGGCGTGGTGGGCTATCCTGCCGTTGTCGCCAGTCTGCGGAAGAGCGGATTCCGCGGCTGGGGCATTGTGGAGCTTGATGCCTACGTGGTGCCGCCGGGCGGACCCGCAGAAAGCGCTCGCATCAACAAAGAAGCGCTGCTGAAGCTGGGATTTAAGATTGGAGGTTAACCCTTGACCGGTCGAGAACGTATTCTGGCAGCATTCCGAGGCGATGTGCCTGACTTCATACCTTTTACGCCGAACATCTGGCAGTGGTTCTATTTTCATCAGTCCCACCGCAGTCTTCCGCCGGAGTTGTCTCAAGCACGGCACCCGTTTGACGCGATTCGCCAGCTTGGCGGCGAGATCCTGGCGCGTTGGGATACCCAGCACTCCGTTCGCACCGTCTACACCGCCGGCGAGTTCTCCGAAGAGTTTGCCGGCGAAGGAGATTGGGACCAGCCCATGGTGACGTCCTTCAATCTCTACCCGCCCCACAAGAGCCAGTGCCGGCGGAGGTTTGCGTGCCCGGAGGGGGTGCTGACACAAACCTGGGAGTACACGCGCGACGCCGGCGCGGACTTTGAGTCGGAGCACTGGTGGAAGTCCTGGGACCAATATCCCGCCGTTCGCTTCATGCTGGAAGCCCGCGACTACACGTTTGATGCCGCCCACTACGAATCCTGGGTGAAACGAGTCGGCGATGACGGATTGGTGATGGTCCACCTGACGCAGTCGGCGCTGAAGACCTTCCACTGGCTTGCCGGCCCGGAGAACGCCTCGCTTTTCATGCTCGACCACCCGGAGGAGATGCAAGCCCTGGCGCGTATTCACGAAAAGAAGGCGTTGGCGTTGCTCGAATCCATGGTGGATAACCCACTGACGGAGATATTCATCTCGCTGGACAACCTTGATTCCGTCTTCTACCCGCCTTACTTCTACCGGGACTATTGCCAAAGCTTCTTCGCACAGGCGGCGGACCTTATTCATAACCGGAAGAAGTTCTTCGTCGTGCACGCTTGCGGTCACAGTCGCGTGCTCTTGCCGCTGATGGGTGCCTCGGGCGTCGATTGTCTGGAAGGAATCACTCCCCGGCCGCTGGGCGATGTGGAATTGGGTGAAGTGCGTGGATTGGCGGGGTCAGAGACGTTTACCGTCAACGGCGGTATGGATGCCCATCGCCAGGAGATCCACGCCGATGCCGAGCGGAGTTTGCATGAGTACACGCGCCGCCTCTTCGAATCGATGGGCGACAAACGGCACTTCATCTTCGCTTCGAGCTGCAACACCTCTTACATGGCCCCATGGAAGAACCTGACGTACTTCCGTGACGCAGTTCGCGCCTATGGTCGGGTGAAGTAAGAGGGTGATAGATGGTTGAGAGAGCTGGAGCCGACGACCAGACTTGAACTGGTGACCCTCGGTTTACGAAACCGATGCTCTACCAACTGAGCTACGTCGGCATCACGACAAAAATGCTCACCCGGTTGGTCCAGCGTTTCCGCCCTTCCAGCGGGTGAGCATTTTCAGAGGAGAATAGAATGACGGACGCGCCCCGCCATCTAAGCTCACAGCGAGTCTAGAAAAACCCTAAAGCCATGTCAAGGGAATTCTCAGGATTTTTTTTGCTAGCTAACTCGCTTATTTTCTTTGCGTTAGGGTGTCTTATGGGCTCCAAAAAGCAATATCGCGCAAATGGCCGATAAAACCCCTTTTAGCCCCTCGAGTGTCCTTTAAGTTGTTGAATTTAGGTGTTTTACTAGGTTCTGAGGTTTAGCCGAATGAGTTGATCCTCGTCGGAGCGGCCCCATTGCGACTCCGGGAAGAATCTCGCAGCGACCCGCCTGGAAAGGAAGAACAACACTCCGGCGACGATGCATCCACCAACCAACATGGAGGTCAAAAGCATGATCGCCAGAATCATGTGGACCAGTTCCAGCGTAAAGCCTCTCTCCGAAGTGTACTTCTGATCCCAGCTCACGCTTTCGGTGACTTTAAATTGATCCAGTAACGCAGAGGCGGTTTCGGTATTTCCACCATGAAGGACCAGGAACACATACGAACCTTGGCGTCGTCCGTAGATCGTATCGTCCCCACGGTCGCGGTTCAATCCCAGGAAGTTCGATAGCGAACCGAACCGCACGCGTGCAATCTGTGGTGTAGGGTAGCTAATTGACAGCAACGTGGACGCACCTTTGCCGGACCGGTACTGTCCTAACTGCACTTCCGCGCCCTGTTCGAATCCAAGCAAGTCGGCACGGAAGCCCGACAGGACGCGCTTGGCCGCTTCCAGTCCCAAGAGGTATTTCTCGCTTCTGGGGACCAACCCCTTCTCGGGAAGAGGGCGAGGCAAGGCTCGGAGGGCGTTCGTTGAGGGTTTGGTGCCTCCCACGAAAATCAGCAGCGCTTGATAGTCACTTTCGGACAAGGACGAGTGACTGCCGCGAAGAAACCGCAGGAAGTTGTTCCCGCGCGCCATGAGCGTCGTGCCGGCGTTGCCGACGGTTAGCTCGATGCCTTTTTCCGGCGTCATTGCCGGGTTTTGATAGAAGGTCAGCAGGCCATAGGCGGACGTGGCATCCGGCGCAGGCTCCACCACCACCTGCAACTGCGTCTTGCCCAATTCATACGATCGCAGTTCCAGGTTCTTGACGCCATACTCCTGCTCGACTGCCGGTTCGCCACCATAGTTCCCGACCGCGGAGACGGGCAAAGGGTGAGCATCCACTTGTCGCCAATTCGCTGCAGGAAGCAGCGGCATGACCATGGGTTTTTCCTGGGCAGAGCAAGGGAGAGGCAACGCCGCAAGCACGGCCACCAACCAGGCGTGCTTGGTAAATGTCCGTTTCATTGACTTCAGGATATCAGAAATCCGGGTGGGCGGCAGAGGAAGTTTGGTCCGACGCCACCCGCTGGGCCGTGTGCACTTCGCCGAGGGTTTTCAGGTATCCCTGAATCCCTTCGAATAGCGCATAGGCGATTTTCTCTCGATAGTCGGACCGTCTTAGCAGGCGCTCATCGCGCGGGTTGGTCAGAAAAGAGATTTCCGCCAGCACCGAAGGCATGTTGGCGCCAATGAGAACCACAAAGGGGGCTTTCTTGATGCCGCGATCGGCCTGTGCGCCGCTAACCTTGGTGACGCGCGTATAAACCTCGCGTTGAACCTGCCGGGCGAAATCCTCCGACTCCTCGATCTTCTCCGTCATAGCGATCTTCTTGATGAGATCCTGGAGTTGGTGCACCGCTTCCTGTGAGGAAGCGTTTTCGCGGGCCGCAACCTCCAGCGCCTCGGGGCTCGAAGTGAAATTGAGGTAGTAGGTCTCAATGCCACGGGCGCTGTTGTCCTGGCTGGCGTTGGCGTGAATGGAGATGAACAAATCCGCGCTCTTCTCGTTGGCGATGGCGGTACGCTCCTCCAGCGGTACGAAGGTGTCACCGCTGCGCGTCATAACGACTTCGCAACCGGTGTTCTGCTCCAGAAGTTTCCGGAGTTTCAAAGCCACATCCAGAACCACGGTCTTCTCTTCCAGTCCCGTGGGCCCGATAGTTCCCGTGTCGTGGCCGCCGTGGCCGGGATCAATGACGATGCGTCCGACCTTGAGGCCGAGCGCCCGTGTCAAGGTTCGCGAACCGGACTCCGTGGGTGTCGCCGGTTGGATGGCGGGCTCCACGTCCGCCGCCGTCGTTGTGTCTGCTGTGTGCTTGGATTTGCCCGCAAATTTGGCCGTTGACGATGGGCTGGCGGAGGCAGTTTCGGTATCAGCGGCGGGGGGAGTGACGGCTCCCTTCGCCGCGCCAGTCTTGGCGGAGACGGTGGGTGAGGGCGGCGCGCCGACGATGGCCCCGCCGTGCGTTGTGATCACGGGGTTCGAGGCGGCGGACGCTTTGCCCTTGTCGTTGTTTCGGGCATCCGCTCCGATTACCGGTGCAGGTTGAGTAGCGTGGGCGATCTGCGTCGGAGCCGAGCCTTGGACGTCAATCACCAGCCGGAATGGGTTGGGAAGAGAGAATATGGAATAGTCCTCGATCTTCTCCACGTCCAGCACCACACGCGCGACCGTGGGAGAGAACTGCGCCACACGAATTTGGCGCAGAAATCCGTCTTCCACGGGAAACGTTCTCGCTCCCAGGTCCGAACTCAAATGTGCGTTCTCAACATCCACCACGATGCGGTCCGGATTGGAAAGCCGTACCGAATCGAACTTGGCCTCGCCGTCGATTCCGATGACGATGCGCATGTAACTGGCGCCCACCCAGCGGCGCACGGCCGTTACCTGGCGTAGTCCGGACGAGGGCTCTTCCGGAGCCTTTTCCGCAGTGAAGGAAACCGGGGGCGCCGGCACTGCCACTGGGGCCTTTGCCCTTCCGACACCCTGCCGATCAATCTGCTTCAGCCTTTCTTTGGCCTTGGCGACCTCATCGGATTTTGGAAACATGGCAATAAAAACCTGGAACGCTTTGCGGGCTTCGTCCGGATCTTCCAAGTCCGTGAGGTATACGTCGCCGATCGTGAGGAGCGCTTCACGCGTAAGGCGACTCTGCTGGTACTTGTTGAACAAGGAGCCGATAGGTCTTGATGGCTTCGAGATAGTAAGAGTCGGAAGAGAAGGTGCGGCCCATCTCGCGGTAGAGTTCCGCGATGGCCGTCAGCGCCGCCGGCGACTTGCTGTATCCCGGGCTCTGGCGATACACCTCCATATAGGCGTCAATCACCTTCTGATATTCGGCTTTGGTGCGGTTGCCCGCCGAACGGGCCTCCAGGGAGGCGTGCATTTGCTGGGCTTTTTCGTAGGCGGCAATGGCGCGCTGTCGGCGGTTAGGCGCTTCCGTCGCGGCGGCAATCGCTGCGAACAGCGTGAACGCTGCCAGCAGCAGTGCCCACCCTATTCGCTTTTTCGCACCTTCGCGTCTTTTGCTATTCCACATTGGTGAAATGCACCACACCGTTCTGGTCAACGTAACGGGTGATGGAAGCCTTGGGCGGCTCCTTGGCGGCGGCCTTCGACGGCGTCGGAACGTCCCCAGTTTGATAGATGCTGGTTACCTTACGGACGTAGTCCTGGGTTTCGGGAATGGCCGGGATGCCCCCGACGCGTTGCACCGTGTGTTCGCCGGCATTGTAGGCAGCCAGCGAGAGCGAGAGGTCGCCTCCGAACACACCCAGAAGATATTTCAGGTAATTAACGCCACCCTCAAGGTTTTGCTTCGGGTCGAATGCGTTCATCACGCCAAAGCGGCGCGCCGTTTCCGGAATCAATTGCATTAGACCCATCGCCCCTTTGCTGGACACCGCCTTGGGATCGAAGTCCGACTCCACGCGAATAATGGCGCGGATCAGATCGGGGTCCACTTGGAGCCGGCTTGCGGTTTGCTCCACCAGCCGGTTGATATTCGCCGGTGGGGGCGTGGAAGCGTCGGAGCCATGGGCATGAAAACTGCGCGTCATCCAGCCCACCGAAGTGGGGGCGTCGCCGGTGTTTACAAAAACCTTGTGTCCGTTGTCATCCACCAACACGATGATCTGGTCGGCTTTAGCGGCCGTCGTGAGGAAGGTATACAGTAGGAGCCCGCTGAAAAGGACGACCCGGCGTGAGTGTGAACAATTCACCATGGAGGCAACGGTACCGCTTGAACGGCACCCCGCTAAATCCAAACTTCCCCTCGCCTTCACCCAAGTCCCGAGCGTCACTTGCCAATACGCTCGTCTGTGCCCTTTCGAGAAGCCTTGCGTGGCGCCAACACTCCTCAAGGGCTCAGCCCCTTGCAGGCCATACATTAATCCGGATTATAACAAAGGTGGCAAGCGCATGCAAACAAGTGAAATCACGATGAGGGGTTAACGCGGGTCGCGGAATTGCAATTTCTCCGACCCCCGACTAAAATCTCAGCGAGGTGATCAAAATGGCAAACGACGTCCTGCGGATTGCGGGGAAGGAATTTCATTCGCGCCTGATTGTGGGCACGGGGAAGTATCGCAGCTTTCAGGAGATGGCGCGGGCTCACGAGGCGTCCGGTGCGGAAATTGTCACCGTGGCCGTGCGCCGGGTGAACCTGACCGACCGCAGCAAAGAATCCATGCTGGATTATATTGACCGGGAAAAGCTCTTCATTCTTCCCAATACGGCGGGTTGCTACTCTGCCGATGACGCCATCCGCACCGCCCGCCTGGCGCGTGAAGTGGGCCTTTCCAACTGGATCAAGCTGGAAGTGATCGGCGATGAGAAAACCCTTTTCCCTGACAATTTCGAGCTGGTCAAGGCCACCGAGACGCTCGCCAAAGAAGGCTTCGTGGTGATGCCTTACACGAATGACGATTTGATTTCGGCGCGGCGCCTGATTGACGCAGGGGCCGCAGCAGTCATGCCATTGGGCGCGCCCATCGGGTCCGGGCTGGGCATTCAGAATCCCACCAACATCCGCATCCTGCGCGAAATGATTACGCAAGTGCCGTTGATCATCGATGCGGGAGTGGGGATTGCCTCCGATGCTGCGGTGGCGATGGAACTTGGCGCGGATGCGGTTTTGATGAACACCGGCATTGCCGGCGCGCAGGATACGGTGCTAATGGCGCAGGCGATGAAGAACGCCGTGCTCGCCGGCCGCCAGGCCTTTCTTGCCGGCCGCATGCCCAAGAAGCTTTACGCGACGGCTTCCAGCCCGGTGGAGGGCGTGGTGCGATAATGTGGGACTTTTGGCGGGGCGCTGCGAGATCTGCTCTGCATGTGTACTAAGGTTGAGGTTGTGCTGGGTTCGCAGCCGGTGCGGGCTGACTAGCAGGTGTCTTTTCCGGCAGCGTGTAAATCTTCTCGCCGGGCTTGGCCAGGTGCATTTGTTCGCGCGCCATGCGTTCAATGGCCTCAGGGTTTGACTTCAGCTCCCGGTTTTGCTTGCCCAGTTGCTCGTTCTCGTCCTGAAGTTTCTTAATTTTCTGTTCAATGTCCTGAGCTTCTTTGCGTTGCTGGCGCAACGTCAAATATCCATTCTGCCCGAAGATATTGTGGACGATGAGCGCAATGGACAACAGCAACAGCACCAGAATGGCATTGCGGTAGAGCGCTCTCCCCTCGACGTTGGAATCGTTCCTGTTCATAGAATGCCGTTCGGTTTGGGGGCGCTCTCGACGCCCGTTCCGCGGCGGCCTAATCCGCACGATGACAGCGAAGTTCCACCCGGCATGGGCCGCCCTGCGCATGCTAGGGGCAAACAATGAACGGTGACGCGATTCATCCCGGCAGACGGGGGTTGCGTCCCGCACTCGGCCCATTGTATCTTCGGTGTAGACTTCGATGCAACTTCGATGTGAGCATGGTTGGGGAGATGGAATGACCGATAAAGTCGTGATTCTGGTAACGGCTTGCGCAGAGGACGAGTGTCGCAAGATTGCCACACACCTGGTGGAGAACAAACTCGCCGCCTGCGTCAATATCACCCAACCCATCGTTTCCGTCTATCGTTGGGAAGGCAAAGTCACCCAAGATCAGGAATACCAACTCTTTATTAAGAGCACGCGAGAACTCTTTCCGGAAATCAAGACGGCGATCGCCAAATTGCATAGTTACCAAATCCCGGAAATCATTTGCCTGCCGATTATCGATGGCTCGGCGGATTATCTTGAATGGATCGCTGATTCCGTGCGACACGCCCAGGGTCCCGGTTCCTCCTGAGATGGGTTATTATGGGTGTGAAAGACCGATTTGCCGTCCACAGTACATCAGGAGGTTAAATCCCATGTGTTTGTCCCAGCACAGCAGGAACTTCGTTGCGGCGTGGGCTGCTACAGCGCTTCTCCTTCCTCTTGGCCTCAGCCGTACCGCTCGCGCCGAGAACGAGAAGTCAAGTTCGGAAACCACCACGGTGATCATCGTGGTGAAAGAATCGGACACCGGCGCGCCCGTCAGCCAGGCAGCCATAACTCTGCACTTTACTCAGCCCGGCACGCCCGGAAGATTCGGGAAGTCAAAACACCTTGCGTACAGTGCGAAAACCGACGCTCAGGGCCGATGCAAGTTACTGGAGATCAACAAGGGCCCCATCACGATAACGATTACCGCCTCGGGCCATCAAAGCTTCGGGAAAGATTTTCTTTTGGAAAAAGATAACCAGGTGTTCGAGGTGAGACTCAAGAAGCCTCAGCCGCTCATCTAGGAAGAATGCTTCAGGTTGGTGCAAAGAGTTAAAAGCCGTTCACGGTTTTAACCTTAACGTAATCTCAGGGCGACTTTTCCACAAGCTTTTCAACAGTCCTGTTGAAAACGGGATGACACGAATGCGCCCCGCACCTGCACTTCCCCGTCTTTCTTGGCGCGCGAGGGGGAAGCAGACGCGTCGGCGGATTCATAGCGAGTCGTTAACTGCGTGTACAACGGCGGCATGGAGCAGCAACACGCGGCGTGATTTTTTCTACTTCGGATTCTGCGATGGCGCAGGCCTTGGTGGCATATTGGCGTTCGGTGCGGGCACCGTTGGGGGTGCCGGTGCCGGAGGCGGAGCCGGTGGGGCGAAGTACTGATCATCCATCCAGATGGGCTGGCTCTTCTTCACCGCCGCCATCGCCTCTTCTGCCTTTTGCGGCCGGAGCATTCTTTCAATGTCTGGCGTCGCCGTCTTCAGATCGACATGGCCGTGCGCCGTCACTTGAAACATCACGAGGCCGGCGGGAATCTCCAATGGTTCCGACACCTCGCCATCCTTAACCGCAAACGCCAACTTCTCCATGTCGGGGCGCATGGTTTGGCGGCGCACGTGGCGCGGTTCGCCTTCGATAATTACCTCGCCGGGCGCCTTGAAATCCTCCATGACCTTTTTGATGTCGGTGCCGGCTATGATCTCCTTGCGAATCGCCTCGGCGCGGGCCTTCCCTTCCTCGGGCGAAAGCCCCGGAACTGGCGAGAGTGGCGGCGCCTTCGTCTCATCGAAGTGCGCCACTTTCACCCCGGCAGAAATAATGCTGGAAAGAACGCCGGATAATCCGTCGTCCGGCCCCGAATATTTGAATGTCGCCTCCGTTCCCTGCACGGTCAGTTCGGAGACTTGCGGGTTCTTCTTCAGCTCGGCCTGAACAACGGCGTCAGACTGGCCCACCCAACCCAGGCGCACAGTGGGAAGCGGGTTCACCTTGGCGGAGCTTCCCGTAGCCGGGTTGGTGTTAGCAGGTTTAACGCGAACCAGGATTTGCCGAACCGTTATTTCATCGTAGCTGGCGGCGTGGTCGTTGTAGTACTTCTGGATGTCTTCCGGCGTGACGTTGACTTGGTGGTTGATCTCATCCGCGGCAGCTTGCGCCTCCAGCAGTTGTTTCTGGAATGCCAACTTCTCGATGAAGTCCGGCCGCTCCTCCAGATGATGGGCCAGTGCCCGCTGGGAAAGAATGACAACCACGCTATACCAGTCGCCGAGAGGTTTCTTTCCCTTGGCGAGGGAGTTTTGTGCCCGCGGGTCCAAAATCGCAATCAGGTTATCCATTTGCGCTTTGGTGAACTGCTGATCACCCACTTTGAAGACCACCTTGTCTGGGGATTCGGGAACCGGGGGCGTTGCGGGAGTGCTGGCGGTGGGAGCCGGGGTTGCCGCAGGGGTTGGATTTGCCGCGGGCGAGGTCGGCGCCTGAGCGCGCGCCATCCCCACGGCCCATCCTGAAAGTAAAAGAGCGATGAGTGCCTTTGAAGTATGCCGCGAAGCGGTCTGGTCCATGAGTGCCAATCCTTGTCTACCGAAGATGTTGGTGTTGTCGCAAGCATTTTATCGTATCACAGTTCCGCAGGCAGGCGCGAAGGCGAGCCATTGCCGTCAAGACTCTTGCCGGAGCGTCGAATCGGCGTGAGAGTTTTTCGTGACGATCAGCGGCGGAAAACAAACGTAGGCGTTGACGTGCCGGTAGGCCGTGTTAAGCACGACGTCGAAATCTTCGTTAGCCACATCTCGTCCGAGGCCGGGTATATAGACGTCCATATTGTGGATGGGCAGGCAGCGCTTCTTCATTTCCCGCGCTCCCTCCGGGGAAATGGAATAGCCGATCAGGCCAAATGCCTGGAACAGCCGGAACGGCCGCGGCGCGAATTCAGCCGACCGGAACGCTTCGACTCCTTTCCTGAGCCAATCCTGGTCGAACATGCTGAGGCACGGAGAAACTCCGGGGACGAGATCGAAGAACAGAATGGAATCAAAATTCCAACCCCACAGAATGACGTGCCAGTCGGGTGGAAGGGCTTGAAGCATTGCTTCGCCGCCACGGGCAAAGCCCTGGTTGAAGATCGCGTCATCTTCGCAAACCGTGACGGGCTGGTTTTTCTCGATGGCCAGATCCCAGAGCGCAAGGTGCGAAAGGGCGCAGCCGAGCACTCCCTCGCGATAGCCAAGATCAGACGTAATGATTCCCCGTTCGACGAGCGGAGCCCGAACGACAGTCGCTCCGTCCACGGCGGGATAGCGCGCGAAATTAACCGGCATGTGGCCATTGAGCGCCTGGAATGACGTCAGCCGCTCCTTGCTCCGGTCAAGATTGATCACATGTACGTCCACTGCTGCGCGCTCCTATAGGGCATCTTCTTCAGGACCGGAGAAGACCCTGGATGATGAACGCCATCATGAACACCATCAGCAATCCGCCCAGCACAATCCGGGTCAAAGCTCGTTTTTTCAGGATTTTTTCCAGCTTCAGTTCCGCAAACCCTGAGATCACAAAGGTCGGTTCATTCTGGCCCTTGACGATGATATTCCGGTCGTCTTCGCCCGCGGGTTGCGGGTTCTGCGAGCACGTGCCGATCACATCGTACTCTCGTCCGGCCGCCACGCAGTGCTCGGTGATGCGATAACTGCCATGCCCGCTGAGCGGGTTCGCGGCGTCGAGCGCCTGTCTCTCCCGTTCCACGATTCGCTTGCTGAATCCCGAGGCATTTGCGTATTTTGCCTCGACTTGCGCGACGGCCTTCCCTGATTGCTTGAACAGCGGGTCGGTGTTCGCCGCATAGGCGCGTAAATCTTCTTCGGAGGGGCCGGCCGCGAGGTTGAAGGAGGGATCGAGATAGGGTCCACCGCGCGCGTGCGGCCCGAAGGCCCCGCAGTACGCCTGGGGCAAATCATATTCTGCCAACTGGGGATTCACAAGTGCCTTGCCCGTTTCATCCTCAAGAGAAAATACGCGTCCGTCCGAGGCCGTATGCACGATGGCCCATCCGGGATGCTTGCCTTGCTCGTCCCAACGTTCCAACCGTACCCGATAGTAATAGCAAGGTGTGCGGGTGACCGGACTGGTGAGACGGAATTCTCCTCCGGCTTTGCCGCGCACGTGAACCAGGCCCATGGGCACGCTGCGAATGGCCATACGCGGAGTATCTTCTATGACCCGCAGCTTGCGGTAATTCCAGAAGCCGTTCGCAAACAACCCCGCGCCCACCCCGAAGAATACGAACGGCATCAGCGAAAAATGGCCGCTCGACGATCCGACGCTGAAGCTGAAGTGGTATTCGTGAGCTTGCCACATGGAAGAAGTCCGCCCGGCGGCCTGATGATATCCAAATGGCTGCGAACGAGCAATCGGTTTCGGCGGCGGGTGATGCCTCAGTTTGGATTGTTCTCCATTTTGGTCCTTAGATGCCAGTATCGGAGAGAGAACCCGATGGCGAATGCCGAGCCAAGGATAAACCAACCCGCGGGAGATTCGGCCGCCGAGACGGGGTCGAAGCCAGGCGTCTCCAGATTCAATAGGAGGTTTTTATTGCCATTCGCGGTAATCATAGTGTCGATGCACGCTCATGGCGCTGTCATCCTGAGCTCCGCTTTTCAGAGCGAAGGACCCCGGTATTTCGTCCTATCCATGATCGTCGCGGCATGCCGCGCGCTGCGACACGGCGCCAGTGCGCCGTGCCTCATAAATGCAAATGAAAAGGGTCCTTCGCTCTGAAAAGCGGAGCTCAGGATGACAAGCTGGGGCAGGGGTCGTAGTGATTTCCAGATGGTGCGGGGCGCACCGAAGCCACTGCTTCCATTGCCGCACCCACGCCGGCCATCGGCCATCCCCGGTTTTATCCACCCACCCAACCCCCGTCATCCTGAGCTCCGCTTTTCAGAGCGAAGGACCCCGGTATTTCGTTCTACCCACGCGCACCGCAGCATGCGGCGCTGCGATACGGCGCGGGCGCGCCGTGCTTCCTACATGCAAATGAAAAGGGTCCTTCGCTCTGAAAAGCGGAGCTCAGGATGACAGTTAGGTTCGTTGGGGGTGCAAATTGCAGAAGGTGGTCATTTCATGGAACGCAATGTCTCCGCCTTCTGTGGCCCCAAAAAATTTAGAAACTCCAGGCGTCGATCGGAGATCGACGTTACAATTTATGTCGCTCCGTAGCGGGCCGCGAGCGTCGGTTTGTCCGAACTGTGGGTTTTTACATGTAGCCTCAATTTGTGCTTGACAAAAGCCTAGTCATGTGCTTATAGTGGAAAAGAGGGCGCGGCGTTGCTGGCGATCCTGCCGCGCTCCAGGCTGTTGGACTCATGAATGCCGCCACCCACCTTCACCTTTTCGTTCCCTATCCTCATTCTGCCGCTCCAGCCGACGCCGAGACTCTCCGATGTTGCAATCTCCACGCAGGAGTTGAGGGGGCCGCTGGCAGACGTTACGTTCGGGGAAAGGGGGCTGCCCGGCGTGCGGAATTCTGCCTCCTGTCTTCCGGCTCCTGTCTCCTGCACTTCAAAAATGAAGGTGCATCCGGAGATGTTATTGAAAACAAAGGATGGCAAAAATGAAGGCATCGGGTGTCAGGTGCCAGGTGTCAGGCAGGCGTCCGGGAGTGCGCGCGGAAAAACTACGTTCCAAGCCGGAATGTACATGAAAACAAAGAGAACAAGGTGTCAGGTTGCCCGTCTCGACTCGAAGATTCCCGCCGGCGGACTAGGGACGATGAGGAGCGAAAAAACTACGTTCCAAGCCGGAATATATATGAAAACAAAGAACACAGTCCGAAGTCCCGGGTCCGGCGTCCGAAGTCGAAAGGACTCTGCAGCGAGTGCGCCTGTTCTGACTCCTGGCTCTTTACTCCTGACTCCTGTTTTTCAAGAAATGAAGGAGCATCCGGAGATGTTGATGAAAACAAAGGACCGCACGGGAAGGATGATGGCTTTGACGCCGGCGTCCGCGGCCTTCAGTCCAAGCCGGGCCATGGAAGTGCTGTCCCTGGCGCCTGACACTGCGCACCTGACGCCTTATAATGTATCTTTCCGCAATCGTCGCCGAGATGAGCGTGATTAATGGACTTTAAATTGGTGTCTTCTTATCAGCCGCAGGGTGACCAGGTCGCGGCGATTCGCGACCTGATCCGCGGCGCGCAGGACGGCAAGCAGCACCAGGTGCTGCTGGGTGTGACTGGTTCGGGCAAAACCTTTACCGTGGCCAAGGTGGTGGAGGCGCTGAATCGCCCGGCCCTGGTGCTGGCTCACAACAAGACGCTTGCGGCGCAACTCTACCACGAGTTTCGCCACTTCTTTCCCCAGAACGCCGTGGAATACTTCGTGAGCTACTACGACTACTACCAGCCGGAAGCCTACATTCCCGCCGCGGACGTTTACATCGAAAAGGAAGCGACCATCAACGACGAGCTGGACAAGCTGCGAATGTCGGCCACGCGCTCTCTCTTCGAGCGGCGCGACTGCCTGATTGTCGCCAGCGTCTCCTGCATTTACGGCATCGGCTCACCGGACGCCTATTACGGCATGCTGGTGATGCTGGAGAAGGGCCAGAAGATCTCCCGGCAAGAGATCCTGCGCCGCCTGGTGGAGGTCCAGTACGAGCGCAACGATATCGACTTCCGTCGCGGCACTTTCCGCGTGCGCGGCGATGTGATCGAGGTCTATCCCACCTACGAGGACAATGCCTATCGCATTGAGATGTGGGGCGATCAGGTGGAAGCGCTGGCGCAAATCGATCCCCTGTTCGGCCAGGTGAAGCAATCGTTGACGCGCCTGCCGATCTATCCGCGAACTCACTACGTGCTTCCGGAAAGCCGCAAAGCGGATGCCATCCATCACATCAAGAGCGAACTGGAGTGGTGGCGGGGCGAACTGGAAAAGCAGGGCAAGCTGGTGGAAGCCCAGCGCGTGCACCAGCGCACCATGTTTGACCTGGAAATGATGAAGGAGATGGGCTACTGCCACGGCATTGAGAACTACTCGCGGCACCTTTCCGGCCGCCTGCCTGGCGAGCCGCCGCCCACGCTGCTCGACTATCTCCCCCAGGATGCTCTGATGTTGCTTGATGAAAGCCACCAGACAGTGCCACAGCTTCGCGGTATGTACGCCGGCGACCGTTCGCGCAAGCAGACGCTGGTGGAGTACGGCTTCCGCCTGCCCTCGGCGCTGGACAATCGCCCGCTCTCATTTGAGGAATTCGAGCACCGCGTGGGCCAGTTAATGTACATCTCGGCGACGCCCGGGCCTTATGAGCTAACCAAGACGGGCGGGGAAGTGGTGGAGCAGATTATCCGACCGACCGGCTTGATCGATCCGGAAATTGAGGTCCGTCCGACGCGCAATCAGATTGACGACCTGCTGGGCGAAATCCGCGCCCGCGCCACTGCCAACGAGCGTGTGCTGGTGACCACCCTCACCAAGCGCATGGCCGAGGATCTGGCGGAGTATTATGCCGAAGTCGGTGTGCGCTGCCGCTATCTGCACTCCGAGATCGAAACCCTGGAGCGGGTAAAAATCCTGCGGGATTTGCGGCGCGGCGAGTTCGATGTGCTGATCGGCATCAACCTGCTGCGCGAGGGATTGGACCTGCCGGAAGTCTCGCTGGTGGCCATCCTCGATGCCGACAAGGAAGGTTACCTGCGGTCGGCGGGCGCGCTGATCCAAACCATGGGCCGTGCAGCGCGCCATCTGCGGGGCAAAGCGATCCTTTATGCCGACCGGCATACCGACTCGATGCAGCAAGCCATCGGCGAGACCCTTCGGCGCCGCGCCAAGCAAATCCAATACAACCAGGAAAATGGCATCACGCCGGAGAGCATCGTGAAGCCCGTGGATATGACCCTCGCATCCATCGTGGAAGCCGACTACGTCACGGTGCCCATGGAGACCGAGGAAGAGGCCGTAACCGGCGACCAGCTTGAAGAATTGATCCGCACCCTCGAGGGCCGGATGCGCGAAGCTGCCAAGCAGTTCGAATTTGAAAAGGCCGCCCAGTTGCGCGACCGCATCAAGGGGCTGCGGGAGAATGCCATTGGCAACGCGCAATGAGGCATGGCGAAGTTGCAAGAGCAAGTCAAAAGGCAAATCGCAAGAGGTAGAAGTGCGTAGCGCTCCGGGGCGATGCCGCAAGAGAAAGTCGAACCGCATTGACTTGGAGATGGTTGTGTCCGAAAATGGGTATGAATCGTTTACCTGCTTGTAGAGGACTGATTATGGCAAAAGCTACGCGAAAGTCCCAAGTTGTGACACCTCTAGCGGGGAAGTCACGCATCTCGAAGAAGGCGTGTATGCCTGCCGCTGATCACAGTGAATCCAAGACGGTCGTGAAGTTCAAAGCATCCAGGAACTCTGCTGCGCCCTCCAAGAAACGCTTCGCTTTCGCTGATGCGGACGAGGTCTTTGGCACTCTCGCGAAGGTTTTTTCGAGCATGTAGCGCTTGGCCCTTCCATGAAATCCCAGCAATTAGCGTTCTTCAAGGATTTCTTAGACAAGCTTTGGGAGTCTCTCTTCCTTCAGCATGTAATCAAATCACCCACTTGTGACCGCCTCAAACTCTGGCTGGACCAGCCCGAGGTGGAGGAATATGCAGAAAGACTCTTCACCCGAAGGATTGTCGAGGTACCTGCGCACCACCTTACGCTACGCCTGAAGAAACTGCGAGAAATGGACGGCCGGAGCTTCGACCACATCGAGGTCCTGTTTGTTAGAAAGAAGAAACGACCGAAGAAGACGTGTTTCGTAGGTCATCGGTTTATATCGCAAGTTGAGGAGACCTTGAGATGGAACCTCTCTCAAGTCTTGGAGCCGTACAACGTTGAACTGGATTGGTCTGGCCGGGATATCCGGAGCGTCCAAATACTTGACGACATCGATCGAAGAATCAGGGCCGCAGACTTTTGCATCTTCGACAATCGATCTACCGCGGGTAAGCCTAACGTTTACATCGAAGCCGGTATGTGTTACTCGACTCGCACACCATTCGTCTTCTTTGATTACGAGCCGTCTGCGGCGTTGTTCCCCTCTGACCTTGGCTTCGCGCTCAGCCTTCGTTATAAGAACTACCGCCAATTGTTCCGCGACTTTTATTATCGCCTGCCCGTTTTCTTCGAGAAAAATCTTCAAGGCAGACATCGTCGTCGAGCAATTCAATAAGACATCTCCGGTCGCGAGAAGCAGTCCGGCGGGCTACTCTGGGGCTTAATTCTAAGATGAGCAAACGACAGAGAGTTCAAAGCGTTGCCATCATGGGTCCCGGGCGCATCGGCCAGGCGATGGGCCGGCTGCTGGCCGCCGCCGGAGTGCCTATCGCTTTCGTCGCGGGGCGGAGTCCGTCGGCAGTGCACCGCGCCGCGCGGTTTATTGGCCAGGGTAAACCGATCACGTTGTCCGACTCGGACTTGGCGAGCGCCGGAGTATTCCTGATCACCACATCCGACGGGGCCGTCGCGGAGGTGGCGAGCCAACTGGCCAAATTGTTAAAGGGCGCGGATGCCTGGCGGGGCAAGGTGGTGCTCCATACCTGCGGCTCGCTGCCCACCGCCGTCCTCTTTCGCTTGAAGAATCGCGGCGCCGCGATCGGCTCGCTCCATCCCTACCAAACCGTTCCCAGCCCACAGGCCGGAGAGCGGAACCTGCGCGGCTGTTACTGGGCTATCGAAGGGGACCTGGCGGCGCGGCGGTTGGCGGGCGATTGGGTCCGCCGACTCGGGGGCATCGCGTTCCCCATTCGGCCCGAGCACAAGACCCTGTACCACCTGTCTGCTTTCATCGTCAGCCCCACCGTCGTTACGCTGATGGCAGAAGCGGAAGCACTGCTGAAGCAGGCCAAAATCCCGGCGAGAATTGCCCGTCCCATGCTGCGGCAGTTCGTAGCCGAAACCGCGAAGAACTTTTCCGAGTTGGGAGGCCGCCGCGCCTTGACCGGTCCCGCCGTGCGCGGTGACTGGGCCACCATCCGCCGCCATCTTGCCACCCTTCGACGCGCAGATCCCCAGTTTCTCACTGTGTATCAGTCGTTGCTGAACGCCATGCAGCGACTCGCCGGTAGTTCCAGCGAGGCGAAGCCGCCCGGCAACGGCCTCTGAATATCGCTCTCGCTTGGGCTTCGGACTTCGGACTGGATTCACGCCGCCGGGAAGAACCGACGAATGAGGAGAAAGCAAAGGTAAGAGACGATACCGGAGATGGGGATGGTCAGCAGCCACGCCCACATGATGCTGCGCGCCACTCCCCAGTGGACGGCGCTGAAGCGCTGCACGCTGCCCACGCCCATGATGCCGCCGGCGATGGTGTGCGTGGTGGAGACAGGAATGCCGGCCATCGCGGTGCCCAACAGGCTGATGGCCGCTGCGGTTTCCGCGCAAAAGCCTCCCACCGGTCTGAGGCGAGTGATCTTCATGCCCATGGTCTTGACGATGCGCCATCCGCCCGCCATGGTTCCCCCCGCGATGGCGGCGTGGGCCATCAATACGACCCAGAAGGGGATGTAGAACCTTTTCAGGACGCCCGCGGTGAAGAGCGTCCCGGCGACAATGCCCATGGTCTTCTGAGCATCGTTGGTGCCGTGGCCGAAGCTGTAGGCGGCCGCCGAGACCAGTTGCAGCTTGCGGAAGTACTTGTCCACGCGCTGCGGCGACCACGAATGAAAGATCCAATACACCGCCAGCATCAGGACGGCGCCGAGAATCAATCCAATCGTCGGCGAGAGAATGATGAACAGCAGAGTCTTGTTCCAGCCCTTGAGAAGGATGACGCCCCAACCCGCCTTGGCGATGGCCGCTCCGGCGTACCCTCCGATGAGTGCGTGCGAGGAGCTGACGGGCAATCCGAAGTACCACGTCAGAATATCCCAGAAGATCGCGCCCAAGAGGCCTGCCAGGATGACGTAGAGGTTTACCGCTTCCAATTTGATCATGCCGCTGCCCATGGTTTTGGCCACGGCTGTTCCAAAGGTAAAGGCGGCGACGAAATTGAAGAAAGCGGCCCACAGCACAGCTACCCGCGGCGAAAGCACGCGCGTGGACACCACCGTGGCGATGGAGTTGGCCGCATCGTGAAAGCCGTTGAGAAAATCAAAACTGAGTGCTACGACAACAATGAGAATTGCAAACGGAATGACAGAGTTCATTTTGGATTTTCGATTTTGGATTTTCGATTGGAGGTTAGGAGTGGCGCGCAGACGAGCGGGTCAAATCCAAAATCCAAAATCCAAAATGTGTTCAGGCCGCCTTCAGCACCACGGATTCCAAAACGTCGGCGACGTCTTCGCACTTGTCTGTGGATGCTTCCAGGACCTCGTAGATCTCCTTCCACTTGATAATTTCAATGGGATCCGCGGAGTCCTCAAACAGGCGGGCAATGCATTCGCCTTTGATGCGGTCGGCCTCCTCCTCCAGCAGGGTGAGCTGCTCGCAGTATTCCAGCATGTTCTGGGGCTTGTTCAATTGCGACACGGCGCTCACGATGATCTCCGTTCCGTGCAGAATGACCTTGGAGAGGTGTTGCGCTCCGGGCGTGACCTTCTTGATCTTGTAAGTGATGAAGCGGCTGGCGGCGGCGTCGATGAGGTCAAGGACGTCATCCAGCGCCGAGCCCAGAGCATGAATGTCTTCCCGGTCAAAGGGGGTTATGAACGTGCGGTTCAGCTTGGTCATCAGGGCGTGCGTCAGTTGGTCGCCCTTATGTTCCAGAAACTTGATTTCAGCGACCTGCTTTTCGACCTCCTGGAAGTTATCAAACAAGGCGACCAGCATCTTGGCGGCTTTGTGAATGTTCTCCGCCGTCTCGCTAAAGAGCCCATAGAATTTCTCATCCCGCGGTATCAGTTGCACAGATCATCCTCAGCTCAAGTTTGGAGCAGGGTATTGTTAACGAAATGTTACAGAAACGCAAGCCGGGCGCAGGCCGTCCCAGCGAATGCTTTTATAATCAATGGGTTGTGGGGTGAACTTGACAGGCGCCGGGCCGCCCTCCGGTACTCATCCAGACGGCTTCCCGTCGCGCTGAGCTGGACGGCAGCGTCGCCGAGGCTCCCTGTCGAGCTACTTCACGCGGACCATCCAGATGTTTCCGGTCGTCTCCGTATATTCGTAGGCGATCTGGCCGCCGCGCGGCGACCACGTTGGGTAGCGGACGTAGATGTTCGTCTTGGTGTACTGCGTAATCTGCTTCTCCGTCTTATCGCGGCGTGACACCCAGTAGATGTTCCACACACCGTTGCGCAGCCCCGCGAATACGATCTTATCTCCATCGGGCGACCAATCGTGCGGCCAGTTCTGGCCGTGGTCGGAAGTGAGTTGAAGGGGTGTTCCTCCGCCACTTGGAACGATCCCTACATTCTCGTCATCTCCGCGCCTGATTTCGAGGGCGAGGAATTTGCCGTCCGGCGACCAGCAAGGGAAGCCCATCATCTCTTTGTCGAAGGTTACTTGCCGAGGCGGGCCGCCGTTCACTGCCGCAGTCCAAACGTTCATCGTTCTGCCCTGGGCTGAATTGAAGGCGATGGTTTTCCCGTCGGGCGAGAGGCGTGGAGAGTCCCCCGCCCAGTCCGCCTCTCGTATGTTCTCTTTTCTCCCCGAAGCGATGGCCAGGGACGTCAGAAAGTCATGCCCATCTTGATAGGAAAGGAATGCCAGGCGTTCGCCACCGGGGAACCAACCCGGCGTGAAGCTGTCAAGCGTGGTGATGTTCAGAGGGTAGGTATTCTTGCCGTCGGAATCCATCAGCGCAAGGTCTGAACGCGGCCCCGACTTGTCCTACGAAATAGCTAATCTTACTCCCGTCCGGCGAAAACAGGGGCCCTGACTTCCGAATCTTGGTGTCATGCGTCAGCAGCTCGGGAGGCCCGACGGCCTCAGCTTTAAGGGGTGAAATACGTATCGACGCGATGTTGCTCGCCGCGGATAGCGCGCTGTAAGCCATGAATCTGCCGTCGGCGGAAAAATTCAGATGCTTGTACACGATTTGGCCGGTGTCCTTGATCATCTCCGGCGGGCCAAGTGCGACGCCCGCGGGCGAGAGCGCCACTCGTAACAGCCCCCACCCGGCGCGTCCTTGTGCCGTAAAGTAAAGGGCTCGTCCGCCCGGTGCATAGACCGGGCCGAAGCCGTTTCTGTGCGCCAGGAGCTGAGGTGCGCCGCCCTTCACCGCCACTGACCAAATTCCGCCCGTATCGCTCCGCGCGCTGAAAACGATCCTGTCCCCATCCGGCGACCACGCGGGGGAACCCTGTCCGCCAGGAGGATTGTCTGGTTGCGTGATCTGAATCGGGGCGCCGCCTTCGATAGGCACGATCCAGATGGTCGAGGGTGGCATGGCGTCGTAGGAGTGCTGTCCCAGGTCCGTAATCGCACCCGACTGAAAGGCAATTTTCGAGCTGTCGGGCGACCACGCGGGGTGCGAGCCGAAATCGGTGAGCTGATGCGCGCTCCCGCCCAGCGCCGGAATCAACCAGATGCCGCCGCGCGTTTGGGAGTAATAGGCGATCAGTTTTCCGTCCGGCGACCACGCCGGTTCGAAGTTTTCCCCTCCCTCCGAAGTGAGCTGTATTTCCCGCCCTCCTGCGGTGAGTGACTTCACGTAGATTTCAAAGGTTCCGTTCTGGTCGGAACTGTAGGCGAGGGAACTCCCGTCCGGTGAAAGCGAAGGAAAGTCATCGAGTCCGGGCGAAGACGTCACCTGAGTCAAGCTTGACTCATCCAGCACGCCCCCCGAGGCGACCGGCTCGAGCTTCCTTGGCGCCGCAAGGAAATGCCAGGCAAGCCCGGCGAGGATGCCGAGAACAAGTATTCCGGCTGCACCAAACCATGTCTGCCAGTGCCTTCGTGACCAGTGTAGGGGCGGTTCCCGATCGGTTTGGGACAGGTCGCGAACCGCCCCTATGCTGCGGATCGCCCCGACCGCTGATTGTGGCGGCGGGGAGGACATCGCTGCCACAGCACGGCCAGAATCCGTATCCCGCTTCAGGCGTTTCAGGTCAGCGCGCATGTCCGAAGCGTGCTTTGGTACCGCAGGTCGCGGTCCTTCTCCATCGCCTTGTTGATGATGCGCTCGAGCTCCGGCGGCAATTGGGGATTCAGGCTGACTCACCGCCACCGGCGTTCGATTCAGGATGGCGTCGTGGATGAGCGCCGTCGTGCTCCCCGCAAAGGCCTCTTGACCCGTCGCCATCAGGTAAAGCACCGCGCCGAAGCTGAACAAGTCCGTGCGGGCATCGAGTTCTTCGCCCCGCGCTTGTTCGGGAGACATGTAATCCACGGTCCCCATCGCCATCCCGGTATGGGTGAGCGAGATCCTCCGAGTCACGGGTTCGTTGACCATCAACCCCGGCATCGGGATGCATCAGCTTCGCCAGGCCGAAATCCAGAATCTTGGGCTGGAGCGTCCCGCCGCGCGAAATGACGAAAATGTTCGCGGGCTTGATGTCGCGATGAATGATGCCCTTCTGGTGAGCGGCATCGAGGGCGTCGGCAATGGGAATGGCCAAATCCAGCAGTGTGTCGAGCGGGAGGGGCACGCCATGGCGTGCCCGTACGTCATTGGAGGGCCAGCGGCGCTGGCCCGGGCCGAACGCCGTTCGGCCCACATCATGCGCCAGCATTTGGCGCAAGGTTTCCCCTTCCAGCAACTCCATGGCAATGAAGGGCTGGCCATCCTGCTCGCCCACGTCGTAGATCGTGCAGATGTTCGGGTGATTGAGAGCGGAAGCCGCGCGCGCTTCGCGCTGAAAGCGTTCCAGCGCCGAGGGGTCGACTGCGGGCGATCCTGTGTGGGGAAACTGGCAGAGCCCATTCCGAATTCCGGATAAACTTCAGCGCCACGGCGCGGCCCAGGCGCGTGTCTTCGGCCTTGTAAACCACGCCCATCCCGCCGCCGCCGAGCCTTTCCACGATGCGGTAATGGGAAACCGTTCGGCCCAGCATCGCGTCCGGGCTCGCGGCGTCCCGCGCTTGGTCCTGCGCCAAGGCTTGCGCCGCCACCTCCAGGGCGGGCGTTACCCAGAAAACTGCCCGTTCCCTCTCCTTGCGCCAGCAGCGACTCCACTTCTCGGCGCAAGGATTCATCCCCGGCGCAGGCCTCGGCGAGAAATTGCGGCGCGCTCGCCCGCTTGCCGCGTCCCGGGCGTCATGGTACAGGCGTTCGATTTTCAGCCAGCGCTCACGCTCCACTCGGTGTCTCCGTTTTCAATTCGCGTCGCAGCCAGCTTTTGGCGAACTTCCAGTCGCGCATGACTGTTTCGGGTGAGATATTCAGCGCCGTGGCGGTCTCTTCCACGCTCAGCCCGCCAAAAAACCGCAGCTCCACCACCTTGCCCTTACGTTCGTCCTGGAGGGACAACACCTTCAGTGCATCGTCCAACGACACTAGATCGCGACCGCGCTCCTCCCCCACCACCAGGGCTTCGTCCAACTCGATCGGCTGGAAGTCGCCACCGCGCTTCTGGGCATGACGGGAACGAGCCCAATCGACCAGAATGCGGCGCATCACCTGAGCACAGAGGGCGAAGAACTGCGCACGGTTTTCAAACGTCGATTGGGCGGAATCCACCAGCCGCACATAGGCCTCGTGTACCAAAGCGGTTGCCTGAAGCGTGTGGCCCGGCCGCTCGTTCGCCATGTAGCGGCGCGCCATTGCGTGCAACTCGCGATACACCAACGGCATGATCTTTTCCAGTGCGGTGGGCTCGCCCTCGCTCCAGGCTTTAAGCAGTTGTGTGACGTGGCTTCCTGACGGCTTGTTCATCCGGACACCCAGGTGATCGGCTCGCGACCAACCCAAGCTATCATGTTTGGCAGATGCTTTTCCACTTCGGCGGAGCGAGTTTCCATTCGCTTGCCCCCGCAAGAAAGATTCTTCCCCGCCATGACAGTTTTCGCGCCGCTTTTGCGCCATAGAGGGTGAGGCAAGCAAGGGCTGCCCGAATTCAAAACTGCGAAAAGGAGAACGTCATGGAAATGCATCGAATGTCTACGGTTGTCAGGCTGTTGGCTCTGGGAGTTCTGATCGCGGGAAGCAACGTGAAGGCTGCTGATGTGCCGGCCCTCAACGGAAGATTCACTCTGGCCTCGGTGACGCGCTGGGGCGCGGCGACGTTGCCGGCGGGCGACTATTCCTTCACGCTGAACAAAAACTACTCCGGCGGCGTGGTCACGGTATTTCGTGGGACGCAAATCGTCGCGCGGATTCAAGCCCCGGGGATCAGCGACCTCAAGTCGGGCCGCTCCGAGATGGTCATGGAAGACGGGGCTGTGCGCATGTTGAATCTGCCCTCGGTGGGAGTAAGCCTCCACTACCTGGCGAGCAATCCGGGTCACCACGCGGCTCCGAAAGAACCCCAACTCGCAGTGACCATCCCGGTTGCCGCGGCGAGCATGGGCCGGTGAGCCTGCCCTGGAACACAGAGAGCCGGTTGCTCCGCTACGCTGGCTCTCTGTGCCTCCACGCCGTCCGTGATTTTGAAAACGGTCCGCTTGGGCCTCCGTCAAGCTAACTGCTACAATGGTTACTTCATCCAAAAAGGGCACCATTCAATTCTTTAGTCGGGAGACGAGATGAAAATCGAGCTGCTGGAGAAGGAGCACGTCGCGGAATCCGTGCGTCCCATTTTTGAAGGCATGGAGAAGAAGGCCGGGCGCGTGATCAATATGTACAAGGTGATGGCGCACAAGCCCAATGTTCTGGCGCCGTTTTTGGAGTTCTACAAGCAGGTTTGGGCTCCCGGGGCGCTCGACCCGAAGATCAAGGAACTGGCTTACTTGCGCACGTCCATCATGAACGGATGCACCTATTGCAGCCGGGCACATACCGCCTCCGCCAAAAAGCGCGGGGTGACGGATGAACAGGTGCAAGCTCTGAAGGAACCCGGAGGCTCAAACCGCGACATCTTCACGGAGGAAGAGCGCGCTGCCATCCAGTTTGCCGAACAACTCACCGCCTGGCCCGCCGCCATTCAACCCGCCGATCTCGAAACCCTGGGCAAATTCTTCAACATCGAACAAATCGAGGAATTGGTGCTCACCATTGCCACCGCCAACCTCACCAATCGGTTTAATGAAGGCATGAAAGTGCCGGTGGACGTGTAGGCAGAAGGCAGAAGGCAGAAGGCGGAAGGCGGAAGGCAGTACCACCTCGTTGCTGGTTTGCTTGCGTTGAGAACGCCCGTTGAACTATCTACTGCTTGCTGGCCTGTGGCCAAGGGGCAATTTGCTCGCTCTAATCGCCAGACAAAATCCCAAGTCTCAGATTATCTACTCCGGCTGTACCCGTGGCTGGACTGCCTGCTGCCTTCTGCCTACTGCTTTCTGCCTTTAGCAGTTCTTTGCCGCGTGCCCATTCCGGCTGAACACGCGCTGGGAGAGGTTATCTTTCAGCAGCGTCCAGAAGGAGGCGTCGAGGTAGGAGCGAATGGAGACGTAACATCCGCCGCACTCGTTCTTGGGGACCCATTGCTTCAGGATGTCACGTTGCGAAGTAAAGGTATCCTCGAACATCGAGCAGGGCCGCAGACCGCCAGTCGGCGTAACCACCATGAAGCGCCGGCCCGCGTTGCACCCTGGGATCGTTCCATGCAGGAAGAAGTCATGAATGCCGGAAAGCGTCCAGGCAGAGTTGGCAATGCGGCCGTTCCGGGCTTTGAGTGTCAGGAGTTCGTCCAGCGTGCGCCGAAGCAAGTCCAGATCCTCCGGCGACTGGATGTAGTGGTCCATGCTGTGCGTCCGCAAAGGGGTATAGGCGCTGTAGGAGATGTTTACGCCCCACTCCTTGGCGCGGTCATAGACGCCGCGCAAGGAAGAGAGGTTATCGCGGGTAATAGCGGTATTCAGCGCCACGTCGTCAAAACCATGTGCGGCGAGCGTGGGCACAAGCTTAGCCAAGTGTTGGTAGAGGCCCGGCGATTTACGAAAGCTATCATGCCGTTCATCGGGGAAGTCCAGCGAAATGGAGAACTGGTTTATGCCCAGCGCCCGCAGTTCGAGGTATCTTTCCTCCGTAAACAGTCGTCCATTCGTTACCAGGATGGTGTACGGCAAGCCGCTCGGTTCCTTCACCGCGCGTATGATGTCGTTCAGGTCGCGACGCAGCAGCGGTTCGCCGCCCGACAATTGCACCGCCATGGGCATTAGCTTCGCGCGCAAACGCTTGTAGTCCGGCGCGCGCAGCAGGCCCGGCGGATCCGGCTTGATAGTTCCCTTATCGCAGTGCATGCAATCGGCCGTGCAGGAATGCGTCAACTCAAAGGAAACGACCAGTGGCCGATCGGTCAGGAAACTCCACGTTCCCCGGGAAATCATGCGGGTGGCGCGACGAAACGGAATGGCTTTCACGGTTTACTCCCCCCCATGGACGGTTTTTGTGCGTTGGGGTCTTGGACGATGTGCGGTTGACGGGACAAGCGACCCCCCCCGGTCAGGCCAGGGCGTTGCGAGGTTGCTAGGATTTCCCAGCATATCGCCTTCCACCCTGGGGGCAAGCGGAACCTGCTGTAAACCAGCAACTCCGCACCAGCGGGTTTTCGATTCCGCCGCGGCCCGGAAGGGGAGGCCGAGGAGAGGCAGTGGGGGGCAGCGATTCATCGCTCGCCGTCCGATCCCGATGCTCGAGTGGGAGTGGTGCACCTCCGGTTGGGGAAAGGGGGTGCGGGCGGGTGGGGTAGCGAGGGCCGATCCTCGCCCGCCGGACCGGCGATCGGTGGGCCGCCAGGCCCCTCGGGAACAGTTCTAACCGGAGGGTCGGTCGGGGAGCAAGGCTTGATCGAGGTAACGGACCCAATCCTCCATGAGGATCTGTTGAAACCACAGCACGAATCGGGCCGGTGCACTTTGCGAGCGCGCCGTGGCGTAGCGCCAGTAAGCCTGCGTCAGGAAGCAGGCGAATGAACGCATGGCCAGCAAGGCGACGAGGGCGGGCACCGCGTGATGGTAGTTGTGGGTAAGGGAGTAGTCGCGCGTCAACACGTTGAAGATGCCATTCTCGATGCGCCAGCGCGCGCGCCCCACTTTCCAGCCTTGCCCGGCGGGAAGGATCTCCACCGGCACCGAGGTTACCACCCGCAACTGCTTTCGCTCATGCTTCCAGGCGGGTGCCGGGTAGCAGCGTTCACAATGAATCACCCGCAGCGGGCGCTTTAAGTCCGGGCGCCAAGCCTCGCTTTCCATCTCCCACACGGCGACGTCGATCCCCGCAACCGTGCGCGGCGGATCCGTCGTTTTCAACAGCTGGATCTCCGCATCCATCTCGGTGTGGCCGGAACTGATCGCCAGGCCCTCTAAGCCCGCGCCGCAGACGGCTTGAAAAAAGGGGCGGCAACAATACAGCGCGTCCCCCAGGATCAGATCCAGACTCGGGCGCAAGCGGGGCAGAAGGCGTTCGAGAAGACGTAGCGCCGCCGGCAACTCTCCTTCCCCCGGCGCCAGCAACTCCCATCCCAGCACAAACGGGATCGGCCCATTGACCCAGACCAAAGCGACGGCTTGATGGTAATACTCCCGCACCGTACGCTTTTCCCCCTGCGCGTCCCGCACCGTCTTCTCCCGCACCTGGCACTGCGGGCAGTGAATCTTTTCACTGCTGAACAGTTCATTGAGGTCCAAGACGGCGCAGCGTTTCCCGTACAGATCCTCGTCGCTCAGGATCCCGGCGCGGCGGGCGCGGAAGAAATCTTCCAGCATCATCTCGTGCCATTCCTCCATCGCCAAGCTCTCCAGCACCTCCGCCGCCCGGTCCGCACTGCCTCCCGCCTCCGGCTTCAGGCCCAGCCGCGCCCGCCAGCGCCGGTCCCGCAGCAGATCCCCGATCTGTTCCGTGGAGGGCGTGCGCCGGATCAATCCCCACTGCCAAGTCGCCAGCACCGCCGCCAGCGGCAGGGTCGGGTCGCGCCGCCCATCGCTCATCCGTCCCAGCCGCTCCTCCTTGGCAAATACCTTGTCGGCATAACGGCGCATCTGTCGCAGGCTTCCGTGGGCCATGCGGGTACCCTCCTGATCCCGTTATCTTTCTGACGTTCTTATAGATGTCAGACAGCGAAACCCATTCCCTCCCTCCGGCCCCCCCCGCTTACACGGCGGGGCGGGCGGGAGATTTCCCCGCTGTCGCCAGGTCCGCTACCCGCAGACGCAGCAGACGCCGGTTCACGGCCGAAACCTTCTCCAAGGCCGCCCACCAACGTTTATAGTTGTCCAGGAATTGCCGGGCCACCGGCAACATCTCCTCCGACAAAAGGATCTGCTCGGTTTTGCCCGGCTGGAGCGTGACCACCAGATAATGCGCCGGACCATGCCCCCGCCCCTTCACACAATGGCAGGTCGGCTTGCCACACCGCCGGTAGCGCGTGACCAGGCTGCCGCGCACCATTTGGGCAAAACACGGAAGGCCGGAACTCAGCCTTTCTCGCTGCTCCAACAGGTGCTTCGCTTGCGCCCTCGACTTTGACATGCTGACATCTTAATAGTGGTCAGATTCGCAGTCAATGCAATTTATCCGAACCGCCACCGCGATTCAAATGAAAGCAATGTCACCAGTTAGAAGAGTGGTGCGGAGTTGCTGGCTGTAAACCCACTGAAATCAGTAAATTTGTCCGATATTTGGTGGCGAACCCAAGCGCTTCAAAAGGCCCTCGCTGTGGAGAAGCCGTGGAGCATGAAGGCTTGACGCTACTTCTGCATATTCCGGGACGCGCATTCCAACGAGGTGGAGCAAAGCCGTTCAGGCGTCGTCTGCGGCGCTTCGAATGATCCAGTGGACCGTCCCCACCTAAAGCTCTGCACACGGGTCTCAGTTCGGCGACGGCATCCGCTGGCTACCGCGCTGAAAGCCCAAAATCGGCACTTCAAGTTTGATTTTTCGCATTTCGAGACATGCTTGTTGTCCGTTACCCCCTCTATCTCTTACCTTTAGCGTGTCACCGGACTGTAACAATGAACTTAGCTTGGCGTCGAAAACTCCGATTTGTAAACACGCGATTGCGCGAATGGCGAATGATCGCCAAGGGATTGGCCTCCAAGCGCCACCCGGTCCTGGCGCATCTGATCCCCATCCGCCGCTGTAATCTTTCCTGCACTTACTGCAACGAGTTCGACAATTTCTCCAAGCCGATCGCCGCTGGAGGAGATGTTCCATCGCGTTGACCGCCTCGCCAAGCTGGGCACGACCATCATTACCATTAGTGGTGGCGAGCCGCTGCTTCACCCGCACCTTGAGGAAATTGTCGGACGGATCCGGCGACACGGCATTCTGGCGGGCATGATCACCAACGGCTATCTGCTTACCCCGCAGCGCATCGAACACCTCAACCGCGCGGGTCTGGACCACTTGCAGATTTCCATCGACAACGTTCAGCCCGACGAAGTCTCCAAGAAAAGTCTGAAGGTACTTGACCGCAAGCTCCAGATGCTGGCGCACTACGCGATCTTCCAGGTGAACATCAACTCCGTGCTGGGCAGTCCGGTACGCCACCCCGAGGACGCGCTCACCGTGGCCAGCCGCGCGCTCGAACTCGGCTTTAC
This sequence comes from uncultured Acidobacteriota bacterium, assembly GCA_963719115.1. Lineage (GTDB taxonomy): Bacteria > Acidobacteriota > Terriglobia > UBA7540 > UBA7540 > Bog-366. The sequence continues at coordinate 186,260 of CAVRBF010000083.1, forward strand.
CAGCACGGTGGGCATTCTGCACGATCACGATGGCCAGCTTCAGCCTCTGGGACAGGACCAGCGCGACATTTACACGCGCATCATGCAGACGGGCAAACGCTCCTACGCGCGCTTCAACCAATTTCAGCGGAACATCTCTCACGGCCTTCCCAACGATTGGCGATGCCGCGCCGGCAGCCGCTACCTCTATATCTGCGAAGACGGCTTGGTGCATTACTGCTCGCAACAGCGCGGATTTCCCGCCATTCCCCTGGAGAGATACACGCGCGAGCACCTGGAGCACGAGTACCACACCCAGAAGACCTGCGCCCCTCACTGCACGGTATCCTGCGTGCAGCAAGTCGCCATGATTGACAATTGGCGCTCGCCCCAGACGCGTCCCGCCTTCGTTCCCGTCGATGCACTTCTGCCGAACCCGCTCGTCGAAAGCTAGTCGGCAGTTGGCAGAAGGCAGTCGGCAGGAAACACCAGGAGCAAGTCAAAAGGCAAAGGGCAAAAGGCAAAACCGAAAAGATTCACCACAGAGAACACGGAGCAACACAGCGCGGCAGAGCCGCAACCAAACCCGTACCACGGGCATCTTGCCGTGCCTGATCACGGCTGGAAGCCGTGGTACGAAATTTGTGCGCCGCACAAAGATGCTGGCGAGTGGTGGTACAGAGGCTGACTGCGTTTCTCTGTGTGACTCAGCGGCCTCTGTGGTGAGATTTCACGAGGCTCTGTTCTCAATTTCGCTTCAAGGTCAGTTTTGACTTTTGCCTTTTGCATTTTGCCTTTTGACTTGCTTTTCCTCCTCCCTGCCTACTGCCTTCTGCCCACCGCCTACTGCCTTCTGCCCACCGCCTACTGCTTTCTGCCCACCGCCTACTGCTTACTGCCTTCCAGCCCCAGGTACTTATTCCGTCCCTGCACCAGCGCCGCGATCTTGCGGTCGGCCACCGAGCGCTTGAGCATCCAGAAGCCGCAATCCGGGTGGACCCAACCGACGCGGCCGGGGCCCAAAACCTTTTCCGCGTTCTCGATGCGGCGCGCCACCTCGTCAGGCGTCTCGACGGGGTTCACCTTCACGTCGATCACGCCGATTCCCAGCTTGATGCGCGGGTCAATGTCTTTGAGGGCCTGCAAGTCTTCCGCCGGACGGTGGGCAACTTCCAGCACCAGATGGTCCGCGTGCAGGGCGTGGAAGAACTCCAGCAGCGACGCCCAGTGGCCTTTGCGGATCACCTGCCCGCCGTAGTTGCCGAAGCACAGGTGCACAGCGCGCCGGCCCAGGAAGCGGTCGAGGATAAGGTTGATGGCGGTAGCGGCCAATGTGCCGTCCTGGGGAGTCTCCACCAGGCTGGCCTCATCCACCTGAAGGCAGGAGCAGGGAAGTCCCTCCACCTGCTCAGCCAGCACATTAGCGATCGCCAGGGTCAGCGCGCTGAAGTCGCGATAGTGCTCGTCCAGCACCAGCCGCGCCAGCATGTAGGGACTGGTGACAGTGAACTTGAACGCGCCGCCGGCTACCTCTGCGGCCGTGGCGCAGTCGGCCAGCAGGTTCAGCGCGCCGCCGCCTAGTTCCCCCACGACTTTGGCCGCGGGCTGATTGCGCCAGCCCACACCCTTCATGCGGAAGTAGGCGTCGCAATCGGCGCGGCCCAAACGCGCCTGCATGCCCCCCATGGGTTGAACGAAGTACTCAATCATGCCGTTGGTGTCCGGATGGTTGATGTCAAAGCGGTAGAGCTCACCGTCAGTGGGCAGATCGATCCCGGCCTTTCGCTGGATGTCGAACACGACGCGTGTGGCGTCCAGTCTTGCTTGCCGGCTGGGCGCCGCCGTCAGCCAGTCGGGCACGGGGTACGACCCCACGGTAGTGGTTTGAATGCTTGCAGGTTTGAGGTTGCTCATGTGTTTGTCCAATCGTTGGGGCTCAGCTTTCTCCGGTTCGCCGGCGGTTCACTCTGATTCCGCGCGGACCGAGGCCCGGGGGGCCTTGGCACTGTGGTTATTCCGCTAGCGCCCGCGAGGCCCCGACGCAGGTGAATACGTAAAAGCCGAGCATCTTACCACAACCCGTGCCGCGAGCGGTCCTTTGTTTTCATCAACATCTCCGGATGCACCTTCATTTTTTGAGGAACAGCAGTCAGGAGTAAGGAGTCTGGAGTCAGAATAACCTATCGGTGGCAGACGTTTTAAGACTCCACACTCCGGACCCCGTGCCCCCTCTTTTCATACACATTCCGGCTTGGAACGTCGCTTTTTCGCGCCGCACCGTCGCGAATCCGTCTGCCTGGACTGGGGAGTCAAGATGAGCACCCTGACACCTTGCACCTGACACCTGACACCTTGTTCTCTTTGTTTTCATACACATTCCGGCTTGGAACGTCGCTTTTTCGCGCCGCACCGTCGCGAATCCGCCTGCCTGGACTGGGGAGCCAAGATGAGCACCCTGACACCTTGCACCTGACACCTGACACCTTGTTCTCTTTTGTTTTCATACACATTCCGGCTTGGAACGTCGCTTTTTCGCGCCGCACCGTCGCGAATCCGCCTGCCTGGACTGGGGAGCCAAGATGAGCACCCTGACACCTTGCACCTGACACCTGACACCTTGTTCTCTTTGTTTTCATACACATTCCGGCTTGGAACGTAGTTTTTCCGCGCGCACTCCCGGACGTCTTCCTGACACCTGACACTTGACACCTGATACCTTCCTTTCTGCCATCCTTTGTTTTCAACAACATCTCCGGTTGCACCTTCATTTTTGAAGTGCAGGAGACAGGAGTCGGAAGACAGGAACCAGAATTCCGTATGCCGGGCAACCCCCTATCCCGACCGTAACGTCTGCCAGCAGCCCTCTCAACTCCTGCGTTTAGATTGCAACATCGGAGAGTTTCGACGTGGGCTGGGCCGAAGGGATGACGCTTAGGAACGAAAAGGCGAGGGGGTGTGGCGGCATTCATCGGTCACACAGCGTGGAGCACGGCAGGATCGCCGGAAACGCCGCGCCCTGTTCCTACTATAAGCACATGACTAGGCTTTTGTCAAGCATAAAGTGAGGCTACATTAAGAAACCCATAGTTCGGATAAACCGACGCTCGCGGTCCGCTACTGAGCGGCATACATGGTAGCGGCGATCTCCGATCGATGCCTGGACTTCTACAATTCGGGGGCAACGGAAGGCGGAGACACTGCTTTCCATGAAATGACCAGCCCACTCCAATTTGCACTCCCAACGAACCCAACTGTCATCCTGAGCTCCGCTTTTCAGGGCGAAGGACCCTTTTCATTTGCATTTATGAGGCACGGCGCACTGGCGCCGCGTCGCAGCGCGCGGCATGCCGCGACGATCATGGGTAGGACGAAATACCGGGGTCCTTCGCTCTGAAAAGCGAAGCTCAGGATGACAAGTTGGCGCAGGGGGCGTAGTGATTTCCAGATGGTATGGGGCGCACCGACGCCACTGCTTCCGCTGCCGCACCCATGCCGGCCATCGGCCATCCCCGGTTTTATCCACCCACCCAACGCCCTGTCATCCTGAGCATTTATGGCCACTTTGGCCACCCCTTGGGTACAGAAAGAAGGCGCAAACCCGAGGGGTCGATTTATTGAAAATAAATGAGTTCCGCGCCATCTTTCTGCAGAGAGGCCGGAGGTCGCGCGCCGGCCGGTAACGGGTCAGTTCCAAAGCTACTGCAAGGAGGCTATTTCCTCGCGGGGCGGCCGGCGAGTTCGCCGGATCGCTTCTGCCCGGATCTGCGCCGCCTGCTGGGGGCTGAAATTCAGCCTGCCCATGGCCATATCCTTCAGATCGCGCTTGTCCCAATCGCCATGCATAATGCCTTGGGGGCAGTGGGAAAGGTTGAACAAGTGGCCGATTTCATGTGCCATGGCGTGCCCCAAAATCTCGGCCAGGCCGGCGTCAGTTTGTTTCTGCGCCAGGTCCGCGGCCACCTGGGCAAACACGAAGGCCTCCGTTCGTTCGCGCTCCACTCCCGGCGCCAAACCCATGTTCGTGGTCGGCAGCCGGAGTTTCTCGGCCATCTCCCGCGACAATATCTTGATGGAGAGGTTCAGGCTGCCGTGCGCGGCACCCTCCACGTAGGCTTCTTCCGGGGCAAGAACCCTGATGTTGACTTCCACCCCCGCTTTCCGCAACAGGCCGCGCGCCACCTCTCCTGCCCGCATCAGGGTTTTGCGATCGACTTGCGCATAGTTCCGGACGTTCACCGTGATGCCTACCGTGGCATCGTTTGCAACCGCTGCGGCCACTCCCATCTTCCCCAACCCGCTGGTCAATATCCACGCCGCGATCATTGCCTTTGCGAAAGTCCTTGCCATGGCGTCTTCCCTCCGTGCTCGCCGGGGAAGGCGGGAAGGGAGGGAGAAAAGCCGCAAGGCAGAGAAAATTCTTTCGGGTCGGCGCCCATGCGCGGTGCTATAATCCGCGCCATTGACGAGTTCGTAGTGTGGTTGGCGAAGGGGGCTCGAAATGCAGCCCGCAACCCACTCCAAAACCCACGACGTCACTCAGCTTCTCCAAGCCTGGGGCCAGGGCGAATCCGCGGCCCTGGGACAAATAATTCCCATCGTCTATCACGAGCTTCGAAGGATGGCCCGTCGCTACATGGCCGGTGAGCGCCCAGGCCACACTTTGCAGACCACGGCGCTGGTGAACGAGGTCTACCTGAAGCTGATCGATTCGCAACAGGTGAACTGGCAGAACCGGGCGCACTTTTTTGCCATTTGCGCGCAGTTGATGCGGCGGATTCTGGTGGATTTCGCCCGCGCGCGGGGCTACCAGAAGCGCGGCGGCGGGGCGCAAAAGGTTACGCTGGTCGAGGAGTTGCTCGGTCCCCGGGAGCGCGGCCGGGATTTGATGGCGCTGGACGATGCCCTGAAGGTTCTCGCCGATTTCGACCCGCGCAAAAGCCAAGTGGTGGAGTTGCGCTTCTTTGGCGGACTGAGCGTGGAAGAGACGGCGGAGGTGCTCAAAGTTTCCACCGATACCGTGACACGCGACTGGAAGATGGCCAAGCTGTGGCTGGGTAGGGAACTGCGGCACGGCGCGGCGGTCTAACGCCCGTGCAGCCGGCCAACTGATCGAGCATGTGCGCAGCACCTTGGACTGCGGCGGCTCGACGCCGCCTTCGGGGGAACGTAGCGGCGATTTCACATCGCCACTTGGCGACGTAAAGTCGCCGCTACGAGAGGATGCCAGTGAGTCGGTGCAGTTGCAAGCGAATGCGAGCTTCCGGCTTCGAAGGCGGCGTCGAGCCGCCGCAGTCCAAGGTGCCTTCGGCACGGTGAGCCATGAATTCCGATCATTGGCGCGAAATCGAGCGATTGTGTCAGGCGGCGCTGGAGCGCCCGGAGAATGAGCGCGTGGCGTTTCTCGATCAGGCCTGTGCCGGCGATGCCGCCTTGCGCGACGAGGTGAAATCGCTATTGGCGCACGGTGGGCACGAGGCGAGCTTTATCGAATCCCCGGCCATCGAAGTGGCGGCCAAGGCGATGGCGCAGGATGATTCGGAGTTGCGCCGGGTGCAAGAGGAAGAACGACAGCGAATTGGCAGCATGGTTTCCCACTACCGGGTTCTTGAGAAGCTCGGCGGCGGCGGGATGGGTGTGGTCTACAAGGCGGAGGACACTCGCCTGGATCGCGCGGTGGCGATCAAATTCCTGCCCGAGGATGTGGCGCACGACCACGAGGCCTTGAAGCGATTCCACCGCGAGGCGCAGGTACTGGCATCGCTGAACCATCCGAATATCGCGGCCATTTACGGGGTGGAAGAGCACGCGCTGGTGATGGAACTGGTGGAGGCCCCACGCTGGCGGACCGCATCGCTCACGGTCGAATCCCGCTGGAGGAGGCGCTGCCCATCGCCCGGCAGATTGCCGAAGCGCTGGGGGCGGCGCACGAAAAGGGCATCGTGCATCGCGATCTCAAGCCCGCCAACATCAAGCTCACGGCGGAAGGCAAAGTGAAGGTGCTGGATTTCGGACTGGCCAGGGTGGAGCAGGCTTCCGCGAGCAGCGACCCCGCTGACCTCGCCCACCCTCGCCATGAGCGCCACGAAAGCCGGAGTGATCCTGGGCACGGCGGCGTACATGGCGCCGGAGCAGGCGCGCGGCAGGCGCGGTGGACAAGCGCGCGGACATTTGGGCTTTCGGCGTGGTGCTCTACGAGATGCTCTGCGTGCGGCGGATGTTTGCCGGCGATAGGCTCTCGGACACGCTGGCGGCAGTATTGACGAAGGAACCTGACTGGAGCTTGCTGCCCGCGGAGACTCCTTCAACCATCCGCAGGCTGCTGCGGCGGTGCCTGGAGCGGGACCGCCAGCACCGTCTGGCCGATATCGCCGACGCGCGGCTGGAGATTGAGGAAGCGCCAGCGGGAGGCGGGAGTGAAGCTCCACGGCAGGCTGAAGCCCGCCCCACCTCTTGGTTTCCTTGGGCCATCGCCGCAGCAATTTTGGCGATGCTTGCGGGGGCTGGATGGTGGCTGGCTTGGCGCGACACGCGGCCGGTGGATCGTCCGTTGGTGCGGCTGAGCGTGGACCTGGGGCCGGAGGCCATGACGGGCCTCAATCTTACGGCGGTCATCTCGCCCGACGGCCGGCGGCTGGTCTTTCCGGCGCGCGGTCCCGATGGCAAACAGCAGCTTGCCACCCGGCTGCTGGACCAGGCCCAAGCCACCCTGCTGCCCGGCACGGAAAACGGCGGGACCCGTTTTTCTCTCCCGACGGCCAATGGGTGGGATTCTTCGCGGATGGCAAGCTCGAAAAGATCTCCGTCCAAGGGCGGAGCGCCGGTGACTCTGTGCGAGCCCCGTCTGGTTCGGCGCCAGTTGGGGGGAAGATGGAACATTGTCGTGGCGCTGAACGGGCTATCCGGCTCTTCCGGGTGCCCGCTGCCGGGGGGAGGCCGGAGCCGCTTGACCAAGCTGGATAAAGGCGAGGTGACCCACCGCTGGCCGCAGGTCCTGCCGGGAGGGCAGGCGATTCTCTTCACGGCCGCTCCCAACGCAATCGGGATGGAGAGCGCCAGCGTCGAAGCCATGTCGCTGAAGAGCGGCGTGACCAAGACGCTGGTAGCCGGGGGATACTTCGGCCGGTATCTGCCGGGGAACGGAACCCGCGGTTACCTGCTCTACCTCCATCAAGGCGTCGCTGTTCGGGGCGGCCTTCGACCCCGGCCGGCTGGAGATTCAAGGCACGCCCGTGCCGCTCCTGGAGGATGTGGCTGCAAACCCGTTTCAGGGCGGAGGCCAGTTTGACTTTTCCGCCGCACCCTCCGGGCACGGAACCTTGGTGTACCTGGCAGGCAAAGGGGCGGCCGGGCAGACTTGGCCGGTGGTGTGGCTCGACAGTTCCGGAAAGATGCAGCCTCTGATCGCCACGCCAGGCGCCTACATGATGCCACGCTTTTCGCCGGACGGGCGGCGGCTGGCGCTGGCGATGAATACCGCCAGCGGCCCCGATATTTATTCTTATGAGTTGCAGCGGGACACGATGACGCGGCTGACCGTCGGGGGACGCGCGCAGCTACCGGTCTGGACCCCTGACGGGAAGCACATAGCCTTCCTAGGGTCCTGCCGGCGGTATCGGGATCGGTGGATCCGCAGCGACGGCTCCGGAGAGGCGGAGGTGCTCCTGGAGACACGAGGCAAAGTATTCCCTTGGTCCTTCTCCCCCGACGGACGGCATCTGGCATACCACGAGCAGGTTGGGTCCGGCCTTATGACATTTGGACGGTAACTCTGGACACTAGCGATCCCGACCACCCCAAGGCGGGCAAGCCTGAGCAGTTTATGCCACGGGCTTGTTCCGACGTTCTCACCCGACGGGCGCTGGATCGCTTACCGGTCCAACGACGGGAACGGAGATCCACGTGCGGCCCTTCCCCGCTGGGCGGGGCGGCAAGTGGCAGATCTCGACCGGAGGCGGGCTGTACGCATTCTGGTCCAACAACGGCCGGGAGCTGTTCTACGAGACGCCTGACAATCACATCATGGTGGTGGATTACACGGTGAATGGCGATTCGTTCCTGCCCGGCAAGCCCCGCCTTTGGTCCGAGAAGCAGATCTTTTTCAACATCGGTTCCAACCTGGCCCTGGCGCCGGACGGCAAGCGCTTCGCGGTGTTCCCCATGCCGGAAGCCGCGGAACCTGAAAAAGGTTCGGTCCACGTCATCTTCCTGCAAAACTTCCTCGATGAGCTGCGCCGCCGGATTCCCGCCGGCCGGTGAGACGGAAGAATGCAGAAAGGCCGACTGCGAGCAAAAGCCAATTGCTGGGAGGTGAACGCCTCAACGTTGGCATACGGAGCGAGGCTTTGGGACTGCGGTAGCAGCAGCTACCGCCTTGCTTGTTCCGGCTCTTGCGCCCGCGCAGTATGAACCCAAGGCGGAAGGCGGTAGCTGCTGCTACCGCAGTCCAAGGTGCCTTCGGCACGGTGAGCCATGAATTCCGATCGTTGGCGCGAAATCGAGCGATTGTGTCAGGCGGCGCTGGAGCGCCCGGAGAATGAGCGCGTGGCGTTTCTCGATCAGGCCTGTGCCGGCGATGCCGCCTTGCGCGACGAGGTGAAATCGCTATTGGCGCACGGTGGGCACGAGGCGAGCTTTATCGAATCCCCGGCGCTGGAGGTGGCGGCCAAAGCCATGGCTCAAGACGACTCGGAATTGCGCCGGGCCGCCGAGCGCGAGGCGCAGCGGCTGGGCAAAACTATTTCCCACTATTGCATCATTGAGAAACTCGGCGGCGGTGGCATGGGCGTTGTCTACAAAGCCGAGGACACCCGCCTGGGCCGCTGCGTGGCCTTAAAGTTCCTTTCCGAAGATGTTTGGCGAGATCGCGAAGCCTTGAAGCGATTCCAACGGGAAGCCCGTGCCGCTTCCGCGCTGAACCATCCCCACATCTGCACGGTTTACGACCTCGGTGAAGAAGGCGGCGAGCCCTACATCGTGATGGAATGTCTGGAAGGCCAGACGTTGAAGCAGCGGTTGGCTGTAGCGGCAGTCTCCGACCGCCGCAGCGTCGATCGGAGATCGACGCTACAGACGGCGATGGGGACATCGCCGCTACAGATCGGCGAACTGCTCGACCTTGCCCTTCAAATCAGCGACGCCCTCGACGCCGCCCATCGCAAAGGTATCATTCACCGCGACATCAAACCCGCCAACATCTTCCTCACCGAGGATGGGCAAGCGAAAATTCTGGATTTCGGTTTGGCGAAGATGGCGAGGCCCGTGTCGGTGGCGGGCGAGTCCACGAGCGAGTTGCAGACGGCAACCGGAGCGGTGGCCGGGACCGTGCAGTACATGAGCCCGGAGCAAGCCTTGGGACAAGCGGTGGATGCGCGCACCGACTTGTTCTCATTCGGGTCGATGCTTTACGAGATGGCCACGGGACGCGTTCCCTTCCCAGGCGCGAACAACAGCGAGACCATTGACCTTATCTTACACAGCTCGCCGGAATCCATCGCCCGCTTCAACTACGACGCGCCGCAGGAATTGGAACAGATCATCCGTAAGTGCCTGGAGAAGGAACTGCCGCTGCGCTACCAGAGCGCGGCCGACCTGCGCGCCGACCTCCTGCGCCTGAAGCGCGACCGGGAATCGCAGAGGGTGGCGGCTGTAGCGGCGATGTCCCCATCGCCGACCGTAGGGGTGGGCCCTGTGCCCGCCCCAGGGCGCCCACGAGGGGCGCCCCTACGGCATTCACGTGCAACTTTGCTTACCGCCGCAATCGCTGTTCTCACCATCGCCGTCCTCAGCTACAGCCTTTACCACTTCGCTTACCGCCGGCCGCCGGCATGGGAAACTGCCATGAAGATGACGCAGCTTACCACCAGCGGCACAGCCAGCAGTCCTACTATTTCCGCTGATGGCAAGTACGTGGCGTACGCGCGGGAGGAACAGGGCCAGATGAGTCTGTGGCTTTACCAGGTGGCGACTGGCAGAAGCGTGCAGATTGTCCCGCCCATTGACGGGACCATCAAACCGCCGACGTTTTCGAACGCCGGAAGCTACTTGTACTACGTCATGGTGGACAAGGAGCATCCCGAAGGAGTGCTGTGCAAAGTGGCATCGCTAGGCGGAACGCCCCAGAAGCTTCTCGAGGGGGTGCACACCATCGGCAACTTTTCACCGGATGGGAAGCGGCTGGTATTTGTGCGGCCTTTTCCCGAGCGTGCGGAATATCATCTGATGGCGGCCAACGAAGACGGCTCTGGGGAAAAAGTGATCCACGTCTTCCACTCGGGCCCAGCTCTTGTGAGACAGCCCGCTTGGTCTCCGGACGGGAGGACCATCGTTGTTTACGGACTACCTGGCTTCCAAAACGGGACTGCAACTCTGGTGGCTGTGCCTGCAGAAGGCGGAGAAGAAAAGCCGATGGGAACCCATAGATGGCAAAGTGTGGCACGGCTGGTATGGCTTCCCGATGGCAGCGGCTTAATCGCTGCGGCAACTGACGTCACCTCGCCCGACCCCAACCAGAGGCAGGTTTACGAGATCTCCTACCCGACGGGCGAAGCCCGGCGGATCACCATGGACGTATCCTCGTATGTGGGAATGGGAGTGACGGCAGATGGAAATTCACTGGTTACGCTCAGAGTCGAGAATCACACAAGCCCGGTAATCGTTTCCGTAGACAAGGCGGGCCGCGCCATCGAGGAGCACGCATTAGTGGGCACCGACGGCAAGCAGGGTCTCGATTGGACTCCCGATGGCCGAGTCGTTTTCACCACGCCCACCGCGACCACCGTGAATCTGGGCAGCATGGACGCGCAGGGAGGTGACCGCAAACAGCTAACGGCCTTGGGAGTTGAGGGTGAGTGGGTGATCGAGCCTTCGGTATGCGGCGATGGACGGCACATAGTGGCACGTTCAAACCACGGAGGTACCCCCGGTTTGGTGAGGATGGACGCCGACGGCTCGAATCTGGTGCGACTGACGAGCGGCTTTGGTGGGGCGCCCTCGTGCTCCCCGGATGGGAAGTGGGTGTTTTTCTATTCTGCGCGAACTGGAACGATGACCCTCTGGAACATTTCCATTGACGGCGGCGAGGCGAAGCAACTGACCACGGAGTGGACGTGGAAACCCGCGGTCTCACCTGATGGGAAATGGATTGCGTGCGCTTACCAGCCGGGCCGAAATAGGCAAGAGTACAAACTCGCCATTTTGCCGGCCGCAGGGGGCAGGCTCAGTAAGACCTTTGACTTGAGAGGAGACCCGAATCGCGTGGAATGGACCCCCGACGGCAAGGGTCTGACTTACTCCATGACCGATTGCTTTTGCTATCTTGCGACCGCCGGCACTCCCTTTGTCACAAACCTCTGGACCCAGCCCGTTGCCGGCGGACCGCCCAGGCGAATAACCAACTTCGAGTCTGGCGGCATCTTTAGCTTTGCATGGTCGCGGGACGGCAACCACCTGGCGGTGGTGCACGGTCCCACCACCGCCGATGTCGTCATGATCAGCAACTTCCGACACCGCGAATAAGCGCTGCGCCCGGCGATGCGCACGTGGGATTTGGCCGGAGCCGGGCACACAAGCCCAAAAGACCCCTCACCCGCCCCGATGGATCCGGTCGGCCTCTCCCCCTCGGAGAGGCTCTGGAGTTTCAACATTCAAAAGAAGGTTTTTGTTGCCATTGGCGGTGATCTTAGCGTGGATGCACACTCGTTGGGCTGTCATCCTGAGCCGGCAGTTCAGGGCGAAGGACCCCCGTATTTCGTCTCATCCAAGTGCGCCGCGGGAACGCGACGTGCGGAAATGGGGCGGCCCTTCTTGCGCTTCCTCCGTACAATGAAAAGGGTCCTTCGCCCTGAAGTGCGGGCTCAGGATGACAGCAAGGTTCGTTGGGGGTAAAAATTGAAGATGGTGATCATTTCATGGAAAGCCGCGTTTTCCGCCGTGCCGTGGACCTCAACAAGGGCCGCGAACCTCCAGCAGTTTGAGCACGTCGGCGGTTTGCGCCGTTTCACCCAGCCGGGGAAAAACCTTCTCCACCGAGTGGCGGTGGGTGTCGGCGTCGCGGTCGGTCATGGCATCCACGACGAAGGCCACGTTGTAACCCAGGTCATAGGCGCTGCGGGCGGTCAACTCCACGCCGGCGCTGGTAGCGACGCCGGCCAGCACGACTTGCGTCACCCCGCGCTCGCGAAGGTAGTCATCCAGACCCGTGCCAATGAATGCTCCAACGCGCTGCTTGCTGACCAGGTAGTCGCCCGGTTGGGGATCCAGTTCGGGAGCCAGTTCGGTCCAATCCGGGGGAAACGCGAACTTGGGCAGACCGGCCTCCGTGCGGCCGGGAGCGCGGCCGGTGACGTTGACCAGCACCACGGGCAGGCCGCGGTGGCGAAAAGCGCGGGCCAGGCGCGCAGCGCGCTCGACGACTTCGCCGGCCGGGTGCGCCAGGGGCAGGCCGACAATTCCTTTTTGTAAATCAATCACCACCAGTGCGGCGGTGGCATCGAGTTGAGTAAGAGGCATAGAACTCCTTTCGATAAGCTTCACTTACGTCACCGACTCCGGGTCGCCGGGCAGCAGATCGATTTCAGGCTCCGGTGTGCGACGCGCATCCCCCGCGCCTGGTGGCATGGCCGCTTGGATCATCGGCAGTTCGAACGTGAACCACAGCGCGCCGGCGAGGCAAAACGCGCCCGTGATGATGACCGTGTAGGGCGCCCCGATTCGATGCGCCAGCGCGCCGGCGAACAGGCTGCCAAACGGCGCGGCGCCAAAGAAGGCCATGGTGTAGTAACTCATCACCCGCGCGCGCTTGTCCTCTTCCACCACCGACTGGATGATGGTGTTGCAAACCGCCACGAATTGCATCATGCCGAAGCCGCCCAGCACCAGCAGCGCCAGCGAGAGCCACAGCGTGTGCGACAGGCCGAAGAAAATCAGCGCGCCTCCCAGCATGAATCCGGCAATCTGCACCATGCGCGGAAGCCCCGCCACCGATTTTCGGGCGGCCAGCGAAAGAGCGGAGAGCACCGCGCCGATTCCCGCCGCTCCGGTGAGCCAGCCGAGCGTGTCCGCGCCACCGTGTAGTACCTGCGCGGCAAAGACCGGCAGCAGCACCATCCACGGGGAGCCCATCAGGCCGAGCAGCGAAAACAGCACAAGCATGGTGCGAATGGGCCGCACCGTGCGCACATACGTCCAGCCTTCGCGCATTTGTTCCAACATCGTGGACGCGTGGCGCCGGACCTGCTGCGGCTTGATGCGCATGGCCATGAGCGACGCGATGACGGCAAAGTAGCTGACGCCATCAATCAGGAAGCACCATCCCTCGCCCACCGCCGCAATCACCAATCCGGCAATGGCCGGTCCCACCAGGCGCGCTCCACTGGCCATCGAGGAGTTGATGGCGATGGCGTTGCTCAGGTCGTTGCGATCCTCCACCATTTGTACAAGGAACGATTGGCGTCCCGGCATGTCGAACGCGTTGATGACACCCTGCAAGGTGGCAAGGGCAATGATTTCGCCAAGGTTGATCCGATGCGCCAGGGTCAGCGCCGCCATGGCCAGTGATTGGGCGGCCGCCACGGATTGCGTCCACAGCAGCAACTTGCGGCGATCGAGTCGCTCCACCCAGACGCCGGCAAACGGGCCGAGAGCAAAACAAACAATCTGCCCCGCGAAACTCACGACGCCCAGCAGCAGCGCCGAACGCGTCAGCCGGTAAACCAGCCAGGCCGTGGCGACGCGGGTCATCCAGGTACCGATGAGGGAAATGCCCTGGCCGGCGAAAAACAGTTTGAAATTGCGATGGCGCAGCGCGCGCCAGGCGTGCGACACCGAACTGAGCAAAGAGGCTCTTCCTGCGTCCGGGTTGGTGGCTGTCTGATTCATCGTCCGGGTGCGTCCTTGGCGGCCGCTCACTTTTCCACCAGGCGCTTGAAGATATCGCCCGCCTGGAAAAGTATTTCCTGCTGCTCAGCGTCGAGTTGGGCAATGGCCTGCGCCAGCCACGTGCGCTTAGCTTCCCGGGCGCGGGCGCGGACGGCGGCGCCTTTGGCGCTGAGGGCGATATTCACCTGGCGGCCGTCGGTGGGATGGGGCTTGCGCACCACCATTCCCATTTCTTCCAGCGCCGCAATGGTGGCCCCCATCGACTGGGGCTTCACCCCTTCGGCGCGGGCTAGGTCGGCGGTGGTGGCGGGCCCCTCGCGGTCGAGGCGCTTCATCACGGCGGACTCACTGAAGGAAAGCTCGTGCGAGCCCGCCGCCGCACGCACCCGCCGCACCAGCAGCCCAACGGAGTGGATCAGATCGTTTACCGCGGTGTCCTGGTTTCTTCGTGTCATGGCGGGACCATCATAACAATAAGCAGGGACACTTGCAAGTTAAACTGTTAAGTTTGGCTGCCTAATTTACTCAGGGATCCCTTGCCTCTCCCGGGGTCGCAGTAAAAGTGTGACAGTTCCGGGATTTGAAGCTGGGGAATGGACCCCTCACCCGCCCGTCAGCAGACGGTCAACCTCTCCCCTGGGAGAGGTTGTGAATCAAGTGGGCGCGGGAGCGCCCAAAGAAAACCAACTGCCTCTCCCAGGGGAGAGGCCGTCCCGATCCCTCGGGCGGGTGAGGGGTCTTTTGTCTCCTGCAGTCAAGCCCCTTTGAGGGGCCAGCATCCGTGAAGCCCCGCTCTGGCGGAGGACACTTACTTCCATGCGGGTTCGTGTGGGCGCAGTGGAAGTGTTTAGCACTTCCACTGGAGAAGCCGCGGAGGAGCGCTGAGCAGCACGCACCTTGCGCTACCTGTTTTGAGGCAAGAAACTGGAGTTGTGGATTTCCTTCGCCTACGCTGTGGCGATGTGCGCGGCTTCTTCCAGGCCCATTTCCTTGATGGAGATTTCCCGCATCTTGTACTTCTGGGTCTTGCCGTTCATGGTGGTGGGGAAGGCATCGACGAACTTCACGTGACGGGGAATTTTGAAGTGGGCGATGCGGCCCTTGCAGAATTCCCAAATGGCCTCGGTGCTGGAGGTGGCCCCGGGCTTGAGCTTGATCCAGGCCATCACCTGCTCGCCGTACTTGCGGTCGGGAATGCCGATCACCTGCACTTCGCTGATGGCAGGGTGGGTGTAAAGAAACTCTTCGATGTCGCGCGGGTAGATATTCTCGCCGCCGCGGATGATCAGGTCCTTGGAGCGGCCGGTGATCTTGAAGTAGTCGTCATCGTTCATCGTGGCCAGGTCGCCGGAGTGCAGCCAGCCGCCGGCGTCAATCGTCTGCTGGGTGGCCTCCGGGTTGCGGTAATAACCCTTCATCACGGCGTAACCGCGCGCGCAGAGTTCACCGGGGGTACCGCGCGGCACGATGCGGCCCGTACGCGGATCGACGATCTTGATTTCGGTGTGGGGCATGGGCTTGCCGACGGTGGTGACGCGCAGCTCCAGGGGATCGTCGGGCGTGGTCTGGGTGATGCCCGGCGAGGTTTCGGTAAGGCCGTAGACGATGGTGAGTTCGGAACAATGCATTTCCCGCACCACGCGGCGCATGACGTCGATGGGGCAGGGCGATCCCGCCATGATGCCGGTGCGCAGGGACGTGAGATCGAATTCGCGGAAGCGCGTGTGCTCGAGTTCGGCGATAAACATGGTGGGTACACCGTGCACGGCCGTGCAGCGCTCTTCCGCAATGGCTTGCAGCGTGGCCAGCGCGTCAAAGTATTCGGCCGGAGCCACCATGGCCGCGCCGTGGGCCACGCACACCATGATGCTGAGCACCATGCCGAAGCAGTGGTAGAAGGGCACGGGGATGCAGAGCTTGTCCTCGGAGGTAAAACGCATGCCGTGGCCGATCAGCAGGCCGTTGTTCACGATGTTGTGATGGCTCAGTAACGCGCCCTTGGGCGTACCCGTGGTGCCTGAGGTGTACTGAATGTTGATGGGGTCGTCGAACTCGAGCGTGGCGGCGCGGGCGGACAAGGCGTCGGTGGGAACACCCTCGCCCATCGCCAACAGGTCGTTCCAAGGAATCATGCTCGACGGGGCGGGTGAGTCGCCGATAAAGATCAGGTTGCGCAGGTGCGGCAGCTTGGCGGATTCCAGCGCCCCCGGCACGCTGCCGGCGGCCTCCGGGCAGATTTCGAACAAGATGGATGGGTAGTCGCGCCCGCGGAAGCCCCGCATGAGAAACAGCGTGGAGCACTGCGACTGCTGAAGCGCGTGTTCAAACTCGACGGTTCCGTAGGCGGGATTCAGGTTTACCAGGATAGCGCCAATTTTGGCGACGGCGAACATGGTGATGACCCACTCAGCGTGGTTCGTGCACCAGATGCCCACGCGGTCGCCCTTTTGGATGCCGAGACGCAGAAGTCCCCTCGCAGCGCGCTCGACCTCGCGCCGGAATTGGGAATACGTGTAACGCTGGTTCTGGTGGCGGGCGATCAATGCCGGGCGGTCGGGATAGCGCGCCGCGGTGCAATCCAGCAGCTCGCCGACCGTCAGGCCTGAGAGTGGTAACTTGCCGACACCCTGGCCGTAGCTCAGCTTTCCCAACCCGTGATGGCCATTATTCATGCCTGCCCCCGTTGCGGTTTCAGCGAGGAAGACGGACCTGATGTCCCGGACGATTTGAGCCAGCGCTCAAGCCGGAGTAGTATCGGGGGCAAACGGGGAGATGTCAAGATGTTGGAAGGGCGGAGATGCGGTATATTCTCCGCCCGGGAGGTAGGACTCCGATGAACAGATGGCCAAAAAGAGGGCTGGTTGAGAGTCTCACGTCTTTTTTGATTCTGCTCCTTACGTTTGGCGCTGGTTTTGCGTGCGGGCAGTCTTCAGCCACGAACTTGCAGCGTGGCCTGCGGGGCGCAACCAGCATTCATGTGGGCCTCGACGGGCTGCCCGCGCAAGTGGAAGGGAAGTGGGGACCGGCGAACGGCATTCTGGCTGCACCGTGCCGGCTGTATCTCAAATCCTCCGAGGGAATGATTGCGGTGCCGCCGCTGCATCAGTCAGGGCCCGATGAATGGACGGTGGAGTGGGAAGCCCAGCACCTGCAAATCGTGATCACATACGGCCAAGAGCCTGCTGCGAACATGACGCTGGCGGTCCGAAGCCGGCTGATGCCGCCGCGCAGCGTGCAACTGGCTTTGGAATTCTCCCTCAACCCGCAGGCTGACCACGCGTTTCTGCCGGCGGGCTGGAATCCCCACGTCGTGCTCGACCCCTCCAAGCCTGCAATCGCTTACAGCTACAGCGCCGAGAGGGATGCGCGGCCGGGCATTCCCCTGGCGTTGCCGCTTGCCTCCCTTTACTCCGACAAAGCGGATTGGGGGCTGATCCTGATGGGCGACCTTACCGCACCCGTTCCCAGGACGGTGCTGACCGCGTCCCGGTCAAGCGACAGGACCAGCCTCACCATGTTGTTTCCCGATGTCGATCTGAAGCCCGGCGAAATGGCGCCGCGCCGCGTTTTCATTGCCGCGAGCGCGGGTGACTGGCGGCCGGCCTTGGCGGAAGCGCTGGCGCTGTTCCCGCTGGTGTTCGAGCCGCGAAATCCCGACGTGGCGGAACTGGCCGGCCCGTTCCTCTACACCCACGGGACTCCAGCCAACGATCAACTGGATGAGTTGCGCGCCCTGGGAGTGCACGCGCTGGAGATTCATTTCACTCCTCCGTTATACGGCATGTACGTTCCGGACCAGGAGCCGTACACGCCGTTTTGCGACGATCACTGGCACTTTCTGAAGCAGCGCCTGCCCGCGGACGTGCTGCCGCCCCCGGACGCGACGTGGCGGGAGTTGCGCGAGTTCGTTGAGAAGTATGATTTGCCCACCATGACCGCTGCCCGGGTAAGAGATTTGATTGCCCGCCTTCACCAGCACGGAATCAAAGGCGTGATCTACTGGAATCCCACCGAGGCGTGGGCGCCATGGGCGGCGGCGGAGTTCCCTGACGACCGCGTGGTGCTCCCCAATGGCAAGTTCCTGCCGGAGTGGTATGAAAGCGTGAAGATGCGCGCCGACCTCACGCGGCCCTGGGGGCGATACATCCTCAATCAACTTCGCGGTGAATTGCGCTTGTACCCCGACGTGGACGGAGTCTTCTTTGATGAAGCGGCGCAAGGCGGGCACGACCTGTACGAGTTGTGCGCGGAGGGATGCCGCGAAGTTCGGGCGCAAGGCAAAATCTGCTGGTGGAACGGCCCCTACAACGCGGAGTTGGCATCGCTGGCGGACGGTATGATGAGCGAAGGCGGGGGCCAGGCCAACTATCGTTTTCTGACGGAAATGATTCAGTATTACAGCATCGCGGGAAAGCCGATTGTCTCTCTCGGGCCCGCCACTCCCGCGGCCTACGCCGAAATGCTGATTCATAACATCACGCCCAAGCCCGCGCCCCCAGAACAACGGGAGCTGGGAAGTCACTGGGCCCCGTTGTTCCGCCAGCTTCGCAATGCTCGCTGGGTCTTGCAGGCGCATGCTCTGGAGGTTGATCCTGGCGTGGATGCCAACCTTTTGCAGGCGCCAAACGGGGATTACCTGGTCCCGCTGGTGATGGAATCTTCCGGCGGCAGTCCGTCCGCGACATCGTTGGAAGTGAAGGTCCGCGTGCAGGACGCCGACGCGCTCAAGGCGATTTTTCTGCTTACTCCCGACGCACCGGCGATTCGCAAAGTTTCGTTTACGAAGAACAACGCAGCGCTTGCCATCCGCCTTTCCGGACTGAGCCCGGCGGGATTGCTGGTGCTGTCGAAGCGAAGCGAGGAGCCAAGCCCCGAGCCGGCGCTGTGAGGCTGTGGGCCGATGGAGCGAAGAGACCACTATTGCCGGCGCTCCTAGGCAGAATTTACCCCATTTGAGGTGAGGCCGTGTCCGACAAAACTCAAAGAACGTGGCGTCCTGCCCGGCGCGATTTCTTAAAGGCTGCGGTGGCGGCGGGCGCTGGTCTCCCGTCGGCGCTGGCCAATGCCGGAGTGCCTTCAGGTGCGACCGCAAGCAACGATTTTCCGGACCTTGCCCAACTTCGACGGACTCATGAACAAGCGGGCATGATTCCACCCAACAAGACGTACCGCATGATGGAGTGGTCGCTGCATTTCCCGCCCGAGGGGAAGTTCGACTTCGACCTGGAAGGCGCGATGAAGCTGACACGGGAAGTGGGGACCGAGTCGGTGCTGTTCTACGCGCAAGATCACTGGGGTTACGCGCATTATCCCAGCGATATAGGCGTCCGCCATCCGCATCTTACGTATGACTTCTTTGGGCGTCAGGTGGATCTGGCCCGCCAATACGGGATGTCAGCCGTTGCCTATTACAGCTTGCAGGCCAATAACCAGATCATCCAGAAGCACCCCGATTGGGCCTGGGTGGATGAAAAGGGACAGCCGGTGGCCGGGCGGTGGTTCACGCCTTGTCTTGATACGCCTTATCGGCAGTATGCTCTGAGCATGATTGGGGAAATCTGCGCGCGCTACAAGGTGGATGAACTATTCATCGACATCTTCGGCATTCAGTTCTATCGGTACCACAGCCGCGGCGACGATCCCTTCTGCTTTTGCAAGTTCACGGAAGAAGCCTGGAACCGCGAGCACCCGGGCGATTCCTATCGCCAAGGGTTCAAGACGCGGGAGGGATGGGAAAAACGCTACCGCTGGCATGAGCAGCGGTCGATGATGAGCATGCTTGATGAAATCATCGCGGCGGCGCGTCAACATCACCCCGACCTGGTTGTTGCCCTGAACGGCGGTCCGGAAGTTTTCCCTGATGAAATTCAACGCAAGCTGGCTTTTCTTTACGCCGAACCCCTGCCTTCCGTGTCGGGCATCGCGCTCGGGTCGATCATCCTGCGCGGATGGGGCCGCCCCGATTACCAGGCCGGAATCTTCACCATGGCGCCGTACTATGACTCGCTTCCGGAAGCTCCCTTTCGAGTGCAGACGGACGCCCTGCTGGTGCAAAACTCGCGGATATTCTTCGTGGGCGAGACTCCGCTGGTGTCAAACATCGATGGCGTGAACTATTCCGTCAGATGGTTCGATCGCGCCCGCGAAGCCTTTGCCGATGTTCGCAACGTAGATTGCCTTTTTTCGGGCATGCAACCGGTTCTGAGCTCCGCGGCGCTCTACAGTCAGCCTACGATGCACGAGATGGCGGCGCAGAAGCGTCCCCGGGATTTCCGCTATTCGATTCTGGGAGCATTGGAGAACCTGACCTATTCGGGACGGCCGGTCGAGAGCCTGCCGGAATTCCGCTTGACGCCGGAAATCCTGCGGCAGTTGGACACTCTGGTACTTCCCGAGGTGGAATGCCTGGCGGATGCGCACGCCGCGCTGATTACGCAATGGGTTCGCGAGGGCGGATCGCTGGTGGCCAGCTATAAGTGTGGCCTTAAAGATGAGCATCACCAGCCACGCGCCAATTTTCCCCTCGCCGCGGCCCTGGGAGTGGACTACGTGAGCGAGGAACGCAAGTACGCGTTTGACGAAGCCGGCAATCCGCGTCCCGCCGCCATCACCACTTACCTGGAATCCGCCGGCCATCCGCTGGCCGCGAGGTTTGGAAAAGAGACGGTGGGACTGCCGGGCTCGTTCGTGAATGTGAAACTCACTACGGCGCAGGCGGTAATGCGCTATCGACTGCCCCTGATGGTCGAGGACATTCCGCACCAGCACTGGTACAACTGGGGTTCGCCGCCACCGGGGCCGGAATTGGGCGGCCCCGCCGTGACCTTGAACAAATTCGGCAAGGGCCAGGCGATTTACATGGGCGTCCCGATCTTTTGGGCTATGAAGGACCGCCCTTACTGGATTCGGCAATGGATTCCGGCCCTGTTGCGGCAACTTGTGCCTGACCCCATCGTGGAACTGCGGCTGGAGCCTTTCTCGGAGTATGTGCATGGAACCTTTTTCCAAGACCAAACCGGCCGGATGGTTTACATGCAACTCGCCAACATGATCGAGGTCATCACGCGAGGGGAATTCCGCGACGCGCCGGGTGCGAGCATCGTGATCAACGCGTCGAAGCTGAACGTTTCCCACGCCCGAGTGGTGTGGCCCCAGACCCTGGATATCCCCGTGGGGGGCCATGACGGGAAGACGACCATCGTGCTGCCCAAGCTCGATCGGTACATGGCCGTGTTGCTGAAGCTTGCCTGAAAGGCGGGTATTCGCAATTCCCCCATGGTTGATTTGGGGTACGGCGTAGTAAACTGTTTGGCTTGATTCGGTGCGTGCGAGGTGGGGTGCCGGCGTTCGTCCGAGACCGGGGCCGCGCCACGTGCATCATCGGTCATTGGCACCGGCCAATCCAACTGCCGGATGGCAGTCCGCATCGTAGGATTAACCGTATCAATTTCGGTTGCGCGCGGCTGGGGATAGGCAGAAAAGCGCGCCGGCCGCGGGTGAAGCCCTGCCTTCGCAGTCGTGGAGCGAGTTTTTCAGGTTAAGATGCCCAGGAGGTCGATTCGATCATGATGAAGAAGACAGTGCAGGGGTTGGTGGTGCTGGCGGTCTGTTGGCTGAGCACGGGGACAGCGCAACCCCGTGACCTCCTCAAGGACGCCCAAGCGGATGTCTTCGTCATGGGTGGCGGATCGACCATGGTGGATCCGCAAACTTGGACGCTCGTGGCGCCGTATCACTCCCGCATGGACTTGGGTCTTAAGTACACGATTGGGGTGTCCATACCTTACGGCAAAATTCTGAGCATCGAGTCGGCGTACACGTACGGCCCCAACAATTTATATGTGGAGAACACCGCGATCTTCCCCCATACCAAGGCCAGCGGGTCGGTGGTGGAGTATCCGGTCAACGTTTATATCGGCAGTGTGGACGCGGTGATTCACGCGCCTTTTTCCTTCATGCATTTGCAGCCGTACGCGGCGGCGGGGGCGGAGTATGACCACTTTAGCCCCACGCCGGCGGCGATCCAGCAGGCGCTTCAACACGGGTTCGGCGCGGCGGCCACCACGACCATGTCCCACAGCAACAAGCTGGGTCTGAATTTCGGCGTGGGGCTTGACCGCCAACTGATCAAGCGTGTGCATTTCCGGGTTGACGTGCGGGACCATGTGTCGGGCACGCCGGCCTTCGGCATTCCCGACAGACCGACCACCGATAGTGAGGGAGCGGCTTTCCCTGTCAGCGGCCGAGCCAATAACCTGGTGTACGAGGTGGGATTGGTCTTTCACCTCGGAAAACTCTGAGCTATCTCGTTTTTCGCGTGCGCCTCCAAATTCTCTTCGCATCGACCTATTCCGACTTAGCGCCGCCATTTTGGCGGTTCCATCGCCGGTTGGAAGCCGGTTTTACGTCTCCAACCTGATGAGCATTACACAATGAAGTGACACGACCCCCTCGCCCCCGGCCCCTCTCCCCCAAGGGGGCGAGGGGAGAGGTAGATTGAATCCACGCCCTCGCCCCCTTGGGGAGAGGGTGGCGCGCAGCGACGGGTGAGGGGGTTCATTCGTCACCTCATTAAGTAATAATCAGTAGGACGGTACCCCTCGTTCCCGGCATATTCGCGCCCAGCAAGTTTATGATATGCTTAAACGCTGCTGGCGGTGGTAAGTCCCAGCAAATTCCCAAGTACGGACCCGACACTTTCCTTTCGCGGAGTCTTATTGCAGCCGGCAGCATAGCGTTTCCACCTCTTTCTACGGAGGATATGGAGGGGCTTCCCTTAGAGCCTGACCGGATTTGTCCCCCGGGTGAGGCGCTGCACCGCCTGAGGCAACGCTGGCCAGTAGGGTGCGAGTCTAAAGCTTCAAAGCGCCCTTGCGGCCCAGTTCATTGAGGGGTACGGCCGTGAAGAAACGTAACCCGGGTTGCTTCTCTATCGTCGAAATAAAGGTGTAAAATTTGTAAGATAGAATGGACAACTTTCCGGGAATTGATTGGGCGAACCGGTGATAAGGTCAGGAGACAAGGGGCCCGATCATCCGCGACCACACCTTTAGTACGGCATTCGGAAACACTGCCAAGAACCGGAGTTGCAACAACTTGGAAGGCAGCACCACATTTGGCTATCCGAGTTTAGTGCGGGGGCGCATGGCAACCAGCAGCGGGAATTGCCTTCTCGTACTCCAAACGACCTTGACTGAAGCCTTGCTGGTCATCGTCAGCGGCAGAAGAGGCTAAGAATCATGAACTTGGAAAAACCTAGCACATTGGAAGGGCAGGACTTACAGGAGTCCGTGCCGAGCTACCAGTTGCCGGATTCGTCTCCTCCCGGAAGCTCCAAGGGACACGGCTGGATTTGGCTGGTTATCCTGGTGGTGGTGGGCCTCGGCGTCTATTACTATTTCCGCTCTCATTCGAATTCCGCTGCTGCCGCCTCCACCACGACCGAGGCGCCGGGTGGCAAAGCGGGCCGTGGCGGAGGGGCCGTCCCCGTGGTGTCGGCCGTCGCGCGGAAGGGTGACATCGGAGTTTACCTAACCGGCTTGGGTGCGGTGGTTCCTGTTTACACCGTTACCATCCAGAGTCAAATCGCGGGTTACCTGATGCAGGTTCTCTATAAAGAGGGGCAACTCGTTCGCAAAGGCGACCCACTGGTGGAGATCGATCCCCGGCCCTATCAAGTCATGCTGGAGAACGCACAGGCGGGCCAGTTGAGGGATCAGGCCAACCTGGACAATGCCAAGGTTGATCTAAAGCGATATCAGACCCTCGTCCCGCTCCGCGCGATTCCGGAACAACAACTTGCCACCCAGGAAGCGCTGGTGAAATCCGACGAAGGAGTGCTCGCTACGGATCAGGCGCAAATCGATACCGCCAAACTTGACCTTGCATACTGCCATATCACGGCGCCGATCACGGGGCGCGTGGGATTGCGCCTGATCGATCCGGGGAACTATGTGACTCCGACTCAGGGAACGGGTCTGGTGGTCATTACGCAAATTCAGCCGATCACGGTGATCTTCACGCTGGCGGAAGACCAGCTTCCGGCCATCATGGAGCGGCTGCGCGCCGGAGCCCGGCTTAAAGTCGAAGCTTTTGACCGGGATATGAAGACCAAGATCGCCGAGGGCTATCTCGCGACCATCGACAATCAAATTGACCCTACCACGGGAACCGTGAAGCTGCGCGCCAATTTTGACAACAGTAACGGTGAACTATTCCCCAACCAGTTCGTGAATGCGCGGCTGCTGGTGGAGGAAAAGCAAGGCGTGACGATCATTCCCACCTCCGCTGTACAGCGAAACTCGCAACGAACCTACGTCTACCTGGTGAAGCCCGATTCGACCGCCACGGTCAGAACCATTACTGTTGGCACCACGGAAGGTGAGGAGACCGAAGTCACCTCAGGATTGGAACCGGGTGAGACGGTCGTGATGACCGGCGTGGACCGGTTGCAAGAGGGAACCAAAGTGCGGTCGCAGACGTCCGCGGATGGAAGGAGCCCCAAGAAGAGCTCATGAGCCCGTCCAGGATCTTTATTCTCCGCCCGATCGCCACGTCCCTGCTCATGGTGGCCATTCTCCTGGCGGGTGCGGTGGGCTTTAAACAGCTCCCCGTCTCCGCGCTGCCGGAGGTGGACTATCCCACCATTCAGGTGATTACCTTTTATCCCGGCGCCAGCCCCGATGTGATGGCGTCTTCCGTGACGGCGCCGCTGGAGCGTCAGTTCGGCCAGGTGCCCGGCCTCCAGCAAATGACCTCGACGAGCTCGAATGGCAGCTCGATCATCACCTTGCAATTCAACCTCAGCCTGAATATCGACGTGGCGGAGCAGGAAGTGCAGGAGTCCATCAACGCCGCGGGAACATACCTGCCTCCCGATCTCCCCACTCCTCCGATTTACAGCAAGAGCAACCCTGCCGACGCGCCGGTGCTTGCCCTGGCGCTGAGTTCGGATGCGCTGCCCCTGCCGAAAGTCGAGGACCTCGCGGACACGCGGCTGACTCCCAAGATTTCCCAGTTGCCGGGCGTCGGTCTGGTGAGCATCAGCGGCGGCCAGAAGCCTGCCGTGCGGATTCGCGCCAACCCGACCCAACTCGCCTTCTACGGACTTAATCTGGAAGACCTGCGCAGCGCCATCGTGGCCGCCAACGTGAACCAGGCGAAGGGCAGTTTCGACGGCCCGCACCAGTCGTATCAGATCGGTGCCAACGATCAATTGCTTTCCAGCACTGACTACCAGCCGCTTATCGTGGCCTACCGGAACGGCTCACCGGTGAAATTGACCGACGTGGCAAGCGTTCAGGACGACGTGGAGAACATCCGCCAGGCCGCCTGGATGAACGACACTCCCGCCGTCATCGTGAACATTCAGCGTCAACCGGGTGCGAATGTCATCGCGGTGGTGGACCGCGTCAAAGCCTTGCTCGGTCAGCTCATGAAATCCCTGCCGTCTTCGGTGAAAGTCACCATTCTGACCGACCGCACCAATACCATTCGCGCTTCTGTGCAGGACGTGGAATTTGAACTGATGCTCACGGTGGCGCTGGTGGTGATGGTCATTTTCCTCTTCCTGCGCAATCTGGCTGCGACCGTGATCCCCAGCGTGGCGGTGCCGTTGTCGCTGGTGGGCACGTTTGGCATCATGTATTTGCTCGGTTACAGCCTGAACAACCTGAGCCTGATGGCATTAACCATTTCCACCGGCTTCGTGGTGGACGATGCCATCGTGATGATCGAAAACATCACGCGTTATATCGAGGAAGGCATGCCGCCCATGGAGGCGGCGCTCAAGGGTTCCGCGCAGATCGGCTTTACCATCGTTTCGCTGACCATCTCGCTGATTGCCGTGCTGATCCCGCTTTTGTTTATGGGAGACATTGTGGGACGGCTCTTTCGCGAGTTTGCCGTCACCCTTGCCGTGACGATTTTGATGTCCGCCATTGTCTCGCTGACACTCACGCCGATGATGTGCTCGAAGCTGCTCAAGCACTCCCCAGAGGCCGACCAGACAACCTTCTATCGGGTAACCGAGCAGGGGTGGAAAGCCGTCATTTCGTTCTATGACCGGACGCTCCAGGTGGTTTTGCGCCATCAAACCATTACTCTCCTGGTGGCGGCCGGGACGCTGGTTCTCACCATCTGGCTCTACATTTATGTGCCCAAGGGTTTCTTTCCAATTCAGGATACAGGGGTCATTCAGGGCATTTCACAGGCTGCCGAAACCGTGTCCTTTCCGGAAATGGGCGGCATGCAGCGGCAACTCGGCGAGATCATTTTGAAAGATCCCGCGGTTGAAAGCCTGTCCTCCTTCATTGGGATTGATGGCACCAACACCACGCTGAACAGCGGGCGCATATTGATCAATCTGAAACCCCTGGAAGTGCGCAAGATCTCGGCGACCGACGTCATTCGCCGCTTGCAGCCGGAGCTCGCCCGCGTGGCGGGAATTACCCTGTTTATGCAGCCGGTGCAGGATATTACCGTGGAGGATCGCGTCAGCCGCACGCAGTTCCAGTACACGCTGGAAGATCCCAACGCCGACGAGCTTTACGCCTTTGCTCCCCGCATGTTGGAGAAACTGCAAGAATCGCCGCTGCTGCGTGACGTGGCCAGCGATCAGGAGGTGGGCGGCCTGTGCACGCGGCTGGTTCTCGACCGGAACACCGCTTACCGCTTTGGCATCTCGCCCTCGACCATCGACCAGACGCTCTACGACGCTTACGGACAGCGCGAGGTATCGACCATCTATACGCAGTTGAATCAGTACCACGTGGTTTTGGAAGTGGATCCGGATTACCGGCTTTCGCCCCTTGACTTGCGCGACCTTTATATTCGCACGAATGCTGCGAGTTCGACGGCAGGTTCCTCGGGACTGGTGGCGGGCGGTTCCGCCTCCACCCAATTATACGGTCCCACCAGTTCCTTGACCGCGGCCAACACCAGCCTGTCCAATTCCACGGGCGGTTCGGCGCTCTCCTCCACTATTCCGTCGGATAGCGCGTTCGGGGGCGGGCAGATTGCCTCCACGTCCCACTTTCCCAGTGGTGGTCAAGTGCCGCTCGCAGCATTCATGCATGCGGAGGAGACCAATGTTCCCCTCACCGTCAATCACCAGGGCCAGTTTCCGGTGGTGACCCTGTCCTTCAACCTGGCACGCAACGCTTCCCTGGGTGATGCGATCGATGCGGTGAACAAGGTCAAGAACGATATCAACATGCCGCCCGCTATCCAGGCGGATTTCCAGGGAACCGCCGCGTCGTTCCTGGCCTCCCTCTCCAATGAGCCGGTGCTGATCCTGGCGGCGCTGATCACGGTCTATATCGTCCTGGGTGTTCTGTACGAAAGCTATATTCATCCTATTACCATTCTCTCCACGCTGCCCTCGGCAGGTGTGGGCGCGCTGCTTTCGCTCCTGATCTGCCGGATTGACTTCAGCGTGATTGCGCTGATTGGCCTGGTGCTGCTGATCGGCATCGTGAAAAAGAATGGCATCATGATGATTGACTTTGCCTTGGAGGCGGAGCGCAAGGAAGGTATGACACCGGTGAACGCCATCTATCAGGCCTGCCTGCTGCGCTTCCGGCCGATCATGATGACCACCATGGCGGCGTTGCTGGGCGGCGTGCCTCTGGCCTTGGGGACGGGCATGGGTTCCGAATTGCGCCGGCCCCTGGGCATCACCATGGTGGGTGGACTGCTCTTGAGCCAACTGCTGACCCTCTATACGACCCCGGTCATTTATCTCTGGTTTGACCGTCTAGCCTTGCGCTTTTCGCGGAGACGCCACCGAAACGCGGATGCCGAGCCGGCGGTGAGTTGACGCGGGAAGAGTACGAACGCCGTATGAACATTTCTGAGCCTTTCATTCGCAGGCCGGTGGCCACTACGCTGCTCGTCGTCGCGGTGTTCCTGGCGGGCGCCGTGGCCTTCCGCTTGCTCCCGGTTTCGCCCCTGCCGCAGGTGGATTTCCCCACCATCTCGGTTTCGGCGGGTTTGCCGGGGGCGAGCCCGGAAACCATGGCGTCTTCCGTGGCTACACCGCTCGAACGCCAGTTTGGCCGCATCGCCGCTGTTTCCGAAATGACCTCCTCCAGCAGCCTGGGCGCGTCCAGCGTCACCCTGCAATTCAATCTGGACCGAAACATCGACGCCGCGGCGCGCGATGTCCAAGCCTCCATCAACGCCGCCCGCGGTTATCTTCCCAGCAATCTTCCCAACAATCCGACCTACCGGAAGGTGAACCCGGCCGACTCACCGATTCTGATCATCGCCTTGACTTCCCACATCCTGTCGAAGAGCCAGATTTACGACTACGCCTCAACGATCATGGCGCAGAAGCTGGCGCAGGTGAGCGGCGTGGGCCAGGTATTTGTAGGGGGCGGAGCGCTGCCCGGCGTGCGCGTGGAAATCAACCCCACCATGCTCAACAAGTATGGTATCGGGTTGGAGCAGGTTCGCGGCGTGCTGAGCAACTCCAATTCCAATACGCCCAAGGGGTACTTTTCCGACGGGCACCGCATGTGGCAGGTGGGGGCCAATGACCAACTCTTTAAGGCAGTGGATTACCGTCCGCTGATTATAAGCTACAAGAAGGGGGCGCCGGTGCGCCTCTCCGACGTCGCCACCGTGCGCGACGGGCCGCAGACGATTATGTCGTCCGGCTACACCAATGGTGATCCTTCCGTCATGCTCGTGATCTTTCGCCAGCCGGGCGCAAATATCATTGATACCGTCGATCGCGTGCGAGCGCTCCTGCCGCATCTCAAAGCGGATATTCCTCCCAGCATTGACACGCGCTTCGCCATGGACCAAACCCAGACCATCCGTGCCTCCGTGCGCGATGTCGAGCGGACGCTGATCATCTCCGTGCTGCTGGTCATCTTGGTGGTGTTCGTCTTTCTGCGTAGCCCGCGGACCACCTTCATTCCCAGCATCGCTGTTCCGGTCTCCCTGGTGGGAACATTCGGCATTATGTACCTCCTGGGTTACAGCATCGACAACCTCTCCTTGATGGCGCTGTGCATTTCGACGGGATTTGTGGTCGATGACGCCATCGTGGTGATTGAGAATATTACGCGCTACCTGGAGAAGGGTATGTCGCCGTTTGAAGCGGCCCTCCGGGGCGCCCAGGAAATCGGCTTCACCGTGCTCACCATGAGTGTCTCTCTGGTGGCGGTGTTTATCCCGCTCCTGTTGATGGGAGGGATTGTCGGCCGTTTGTTCCGTGAGTTCGCGGTGACGTTGTCGGCGGCCATTCTGGTTTCCCTGGTGGTCTCCCTTACTACCACGCCTTCGATGTGCGCGCATCTCCTGGCCAAGCATGAAGAACACGGCTCGATCTACCGGGCGTCCGAGCGCGCTTTCAACTGGATCGTGCGCATGTACGGCAGAACCTTGCGGGTGATTCTGTTCCGGGTGTTTTCCTTGCTGAGTTTCACCAACGCGGCGATCATTTCCACCTGGCGGAAGATGCGGAAAACGGCGGAGATCCTGCGCCTGCTCATCGGCTTTCCGTTGGTCATATCCATGGTGGTTTATCTGCTCTTTCATTTGGAGGGCACCATTTGGCTGTTTGTCCTGCGCCTGCTGGTGCTGCTTCTCGCTCTGATTGCGGCGTTCGGGCTGGACATTCAGCAAACTGACGGCAAGCTGAAGGTGACGCTGTCGTGCGCATTTGTCACGTTCCTGACTCTGGTCGCGGTCATTGCCTTTAACCTCTATCTTTATATCTACGTTCCCAAAGGCTTCTTCCCCCAGCAGGATAACGGGCGCATGATGGGCTCGATCATTGCCGATCAGGATACTTCCTACCAGGCGATGGACAAAATCTTGCAGCAGATGATCAACATCATCAAAGACGACCCGGCGGTGGACGCGGTGAGTGGATTCACCGGTGGCTCGGGACCCGGCGGTGGCGCCATCAACCAGGCGCGCATGTTTATCATGCTCAAGCCCATCGAGAAGCGAAACGTGACTGCCGATCTCGTCATTGCTCGGCTGCGGCCCAGGCTGGCACGGGTGCCCGGGGCGACGCTTTACATGCAGGCTTCGCAGGATGTTCGCGTGGGAGGGCGTTTTGGCGCAGCGCAGTACCAGTTCACCATGCAAGGTGATAATCTGCGCGACCTGCAAGTCTTCGGCCCCCGCATGTTGCGGGAATTACGAGGCATTCCCGTGATTGTGGATGTCAACACCGATCAGCAGAATAATGGCCTGCAAAGTTACGTGCAGGTGGACCGCGCCACCGCCGCCCGCTTCGGCATCTCTTCGCAACTTGTCGATAACACGCTTTATGACGCCTTTGGTGAGCGCGAAGTCTCCACCATGTACACTCCGCTCAACCAGTATTACGTCATCATGGTGGTGCAGCGCGAATTCTGGCAGAACCCTCTGTTCCTGCATCAACTGTATGCCTACGCGCCGAACGGGCGGGAGGTGCCGTTCAGTGCCTTCGCCCATTTCAGCCCCATCACCGCGCCGCTCTCCGTCACCCATCAAGGCCTGTCCCCCTCAGTGACGATTTCGTTCAACCTTCAACCCGGCGTTGCTTTGGGAGATGCCGCCGACGCCATCATCCAGAGCGCCGGCAAGATCGGCCTGCCCGCGACCATCCACACCGGTTTTTCCGGAACCGCACAGGCTTATGTGGATTCACTGTCCAGCGAGCCGTTGCTGATCCTCGCGGCCCTGATCTCGGTCTACCTGGTGCTGGGAGTTCTTTATGAAAGCTATGTCCACCCCCTGACCATTCTCTCCACTCTGCCGTCGGCGGGGGTGGGAGCGTTGCTGGCGCTCTTGCTGACCAAGACCGAGCTTACCGTCATCGCCATCATCGGCATCATTCTTCTCATCGGCCTTGTGAAGAAGAACGCCATTCTGATGATTGACTTTGCCCTGGCCGCCGAACGCAACGAAGGCCGCTCGTCGCGTGACGCCATCTACGAAGCGTGCCTGTTGCGCTTCCGGCCCATTCTGATGACCACCATGGCGGCCATGCTCGGCGCCGTGCCACTGGCTCTGGGCCGAGGAATGGGGTCGGAATTCCGCCGCCCCCTGGGGATCGCCATCATCGGCGGCTTGGCCGTCAGCCAGTTGCTGACCTTATACACGACCCCGGTGGTTTACCTGTACTTTGACCGGATCCAGAATTGGCGGCGCCGCGCGCGGGCAACGACGTAAAGCAGAAGGCGGAAGGCAGTAAGCAGAAAACGGATGGCCGCGGGCGGAGAACAAAAAGGAGAAAGTCGAATGGTAGGGTCGGAACAACAAAGTCAAAACGCAAAACGCAAAAGTCAAAAGGCAAAGCCGAGACCGGCCACACTTTTGCCTTTTGCGTTTTGCACTTTGCCTTTTGCCTTCGCTCTTTGCTTTGTCAGCGCCTGCAAGGTCGGTCCCAATTACCAGCGTCCGCCGGTCGCCACGCCCCCGGCTTACAAGGAGCTTCCGCCCGACAATTCCCCGCAGGCCTCGGAGTGGAAGACAGCCCAACCGAACGACGCGATCGCCCGTGGCAAGTGGTGGGAGATTTACAACGACCCGGAGCTGAGCGGCCTGGAAGAGCAGGTAAGTATTTCCAACCAGAACCTGCGAGCGGTTGAGGCCCAATACCGCGAGGCGAAACTCAACGTCAAGATCGCGCGCTCCTATCTCTACCCGACGGTCACGGCCTCGCCATCCATCATCAACTCGCGATCGTCGGTTACCGGAACCGCCGGCAACCAGGCCTTTACTCCCTCTTCCCGCACTACCTACGATCTGCCCTTCAGCGCTTCTTACGAGATCGATGTCTGGGGAAGTGTCCGGCGCGCCATGCAGGGAATTGCCGAAACGGCGCAAATCAGCGCGGCCGACCTGGAGAGCGCACGGCTTCTCTACCAGGCGGAATTGGCCCAAGACTACTTTGAGCTGCGAGGCACGGACGGGGAAAAGGAACTGCTTGAAACCACCGTGAAGTCCTACCAGGACTACCTGAAGCTGACCCAGGACCGCTTCAACAGCGGAGTGGCGTCCGGATCGGACGTCGCGCAGGCGGAAACTCAACTTAACACCGCACGAGCCCAGTTGATTGACTACGGCGTGGCCCGCGCCCAATATGAGCACGCTATTGCCGTTCTTACGGGCAAGGCTCCTGCGGACCTCTCTGTTTCTTATCGAGCCATCAAAATCACCCCGCCACCGGTGCCGGCAGGCGTGCCTTCGCAGTTGCTCGAGCGCCGGCCCGACATTGCCACCGCCGAGCGCCAGATGGCCGTGGCCAACGAGCAGATTGGAATCGCCCAGGCTGCCTACTACCCCACCATCTCATTGAACCCGACAGCGGGCGTCGAAAGCGCCGCCTTTCTTAAGTGGATTGCCTGGCCCGCGCGCTTCTGGTCCGTGGGGCCGCAGGCGGCGGAAATCGTCTTTGACGCCGGACGGCGGCGCGCCACGGTGCAAGTGAATCAGGCCGCCTACGACGCCACTGTGGCCAATTACCGTCAGACCGTGCTAACAGCCTTTCAGCAAGTCGAGGACAACCTCGCTGCCCTGCGTATTCTCGAAGACGAAGCGGGCGCTGAGGGTGACGCCGTAAAGGCGGCGCAGAATTCCCTGGATATTTCTACCTATCAGTACAAGGCGGGTACCGCCAACTATCTGACCGTCATCACCGAACAGGCTATCCTGCTGCAAGACCAGGTGCAGGCGCTGAGTATCCTGACTCGCCGCATGAGTGCCAGCGTGCTTTTGGTCGAGGCACTGGGC
Source organism: uncultured Acidobacteriota bacterium (assembly GCA_963719115.1). GTDB lineage: Bacteria > Acidobacteriota > Terriglobia > UBA7540 > UBA7540 > Bog-366. Next base: position 218,855 of record CAVRBF010000083.1, read on the forward strand.
GGGGGCTGGAACTCCTCAAAACTTCCCACCATCAGCGGCTTGGAACACGGAAAGTAGACGCAGGTTAGAGCTGCATCTCCAGGGAATTGGTCAGTTCAAACGTCATGGCGGTTTCCGCCGGAATGACGAGATTTCTTTTCGCCGTCCCCGCGTCCCCAGCCGCGCCGGCTGCCGCGCCGACGGGCGCACCGATCAGCAGTCCCTTGCCTCCTCCCACCAGACCCCCGAGCAAGGCACCCGCTCCACCTCCGCCTCCGATCAATTCCCAATTGCGCTTTTTGTGATTGTGTCCGACGCGGGTGAAGACGGTGCTGTGAAGGTCGTAGACGTTGCTGCCCACCTGCACGGAGTCGAGCGCCAGGCGAAGCTCAGCTATGCCGTGAAATCGTCCCGCCTCACGCACGGACAGGATTTTCCCCGTCGCCGGGGCGCCCTCGGGAATGACCGTCTGCCCATCCACCACCACCGGCTCTGCCACGGTTGCATAGAAGGGGTCGCCAGCCGTGACGCGATTGGTGGCAATCGCCTGGTTCAATCGCACCTCAATTTCGGTTTTGGCGGGAACCGTGACCTGCTCCGGGGGCGGCGTAGAGTCAAGGGTGGAAACAGAAGTTTCGACTGTCGCCGCGGGCGCAGCGTTCTGGGAAGCCGCGAGCGGAGCGTTTGGAGTTGCGGGGCGGCGTAGCCGATTGACCCCGAAGATGCTCACCGCCGTTACTGTCAGCGGAAAGGCGATCCAAAAGACCTTGTCTCTGGGACTCAAGATACCACCCTCCTTTCGATTCAGTCCGACCCGATGCCGGGAATCAAACGGGAGTGGCAAAAAGTGTGCCAAACAGCATCAAGCGCCAACCTATTGAATGCATTGTGGATATGGTGTGGCTCCGGTAGCCCGGGTATGTAAGTTTTTCCCGGCCGAGGGAGAAATTCTGAGGCTATGGCGAGTTGCGGACGGCCTTGACGTTTGGAGTCGAGTTCAGGTGAGCATCATGGCGAATGTAGTAGAATGGTCCGCGGGATTCCTTAAAATCAGTTTCCGGAGGGTTCAATGCGTCGGCTTCACCTCAATCGAGCCGTGTTGGGCTGCGTTGCCGGCTTGTACCTGCTTGGCATGACGGGTTCGACCCAAAGCCAATCCAATTCGTCGAAGGAAACGACCAGCCCCGCGTGCCCGGGCGATGACAGCGGGCTCACGTTGCCCGCGGGTTTTTGCGCGACGGTATTTGCCGACGGCATTGGTCACGCTCGCCACCTGGTGGTGGCGCCGACGGGAGTGGTTTACGTCAATACCTGGTCGGGTGGGTATTACGGCGACGATGTTCCCCACGCCGGCGGATTTCTGGTGGCCCTTCAGGACACGACCGGCGCGGGAAAGGCCAACGTGGTTGAGCGCTTCGGCCCGACCGCGCAGACGGGCGGAGCCGGCGGCACCGGGATCGGGATGTATAAGGGTATGATTTACGCCGAGGCCAACGATCGCATCGACCGCTATACGCTTCCCTCCGGTTCCATCGTGCCGCGCGACCCGCCGGAGACCATCGTTTCCGGTCTGCCGCTGGGCGGAGATCACCCCATGCATCCGTTCATCATCGATGCGGATGGTTCAATGTACGTGGATGTCGCGAGCGCCACCAACGCCTGCCAGCATAAGAATCGCCAACTGCGATCGCCCGGCGCCAATCCCTGCACCGAACTGGTGCGGCGCGGCGGCGTTTGGCGTTATGACGCGAACAAGACGAACCAGAAGTATTCACCTGCGGCTCGTTACGCCACAGGAATCCGCAATGCGGAGGGCTTCGCCATCGATTCCAGCGGCCGTATTTTTGTAACCCAACACGGGCGGGACCAACTGCGCGCGAATTGGCCCGATCTTTACAAGCCTACCGAGGAAGCCACGCTGCCCGCGGAGGAGTTGCTGCTTCTGAAGCCCGGCGGCGACTACGGCTGGCCCGAATGCTACTACGACGGCGTGGCGCAGAAGGTTTGTCCTGGCGCCCGAGTACGGCGGCGACGGCGGCCATCGCGTGGGGATATGCGCCAACAAGCTCGGTCCGGTCGCCGCTTTTCCCGCCCACTGGGCGCCGAACGGCATGACGAGCTACGACCAGAAGCAGTTTCCCGAGCACTATCGCAGCGGGGTTTTTATCGCCTTCCACGGTTCATGGGATCGCGCGCCCTACCCGCAAGGCGGCTATAACGTAGTCTTTCAGCCGCTCCTCGGCGATCAGAGCGGCGGGCGGCTGCGAAATTTTCGCCGACGGCTTCGCGGGAGCGGTGAAGACCCCGGAGGGCGCCGCGCATCGTCCTTCCGGCGTGGCGGTGGGCCGGACGGCTCGCTGTTTGTTTCCGACGACATCCGCGGGCGCATCTATCGAATCGTGTACAAAGGCGGTTCGAGCAACGGCTCGGCGGCCTACACACCCTGCCCCAGTCCATTGGCTCCCGCCGGTGAGATCGAGGAAGCTGTAGCCAAACCTCCGGAGGGAACCCATCCCGACGCCGGCGCGACTGACCTTCCTGTTCCCGAAGGCGCCACGCGGGAGATGGTCGCGCTGGGCGATCGCATCTACCACGGTGAAGTGGGCGGCGCGGCCTGTGCGGGTTGCCACGGCGCGCATGCCACGGGTTCGCCCTTGGGGCCTGACCTCACCGCCAACAAGTGGCTGTGGAGCGACGGCAGCTACGCCGGAATCCAGAAGATCATTCAGGAGGGAGTGGCGCAGCCCAAACAGTACCGCAGCCCCATGCCGCCCATGGGAGGTGCGCAACTCACTCCCGAGCAACTCTCCGCCCTCGCCGCGTATGTCTGGTCCCTGAGCCATTGAGCGAGGGAGAATGACGGAGACCCGCACGCACTTGCACTCCGAGCGGAGCAGCGGCCCTTCTGCCGTTTGCGGCATTTCGCTAAGCGCGTGTGCGTACGATCTCAATTCAGGACGGGCAAGTAACGGCGCCAAACTGCGGGCGGGGCAAATCCCGGTCGAGGAGGATTGTTTATGCCAATGAACCGAAGAGACTTCATCGGGAGTGTAACCGCAGGAGTCACGGCGGCAGGTATTCCGGGGCTTCCGGTTTCGACCGCAGGCGCCGAAACTCCAGGAGGAACATCAGGCGCCCCGGGCGGAAAGCCGCTTCGAGCGGAGCGCCCGCCTGAAACAGGAAATGGCCGCGAAGATCTCCTGGCCGACCCATGAACCGATCATGTTCTCGCTCCGCCGGGGTGGACACGGCGAGGACATCATGCAGACCTACGACCGGCAGCATGATCCCGACAACATTCAACTCATGGCGGATGTGGGAGTGCGTAGCGCCCGGCTGCACTTCTGGAAGGGCCTCGGCCTCGACATGGAGAAGGCCGAGATCCGGAAGTCGCAGCAGATGGCCGAATTGATGCACAAGCTCGGGATGAAGGTCAGCCTCTACGTGGGAGGAACGATGTTCATTGAGTCCTTCTACCGGGAGGTGCCGGAGGCGGTGCAATGGGAGCAGCGCGATCAGTTGAACCATCCGGTGTACTACATCGAGACCCAAACCTACCGTCATTTCGCCTGCTTCAACGAGCCGAAGTACCACGAGTACATCAAGAAAGTTCTGCGAATCGGCGTCGAGCAGGTCAAGGCCGACCAGATATTCTTCGACAACGTGTTCTTTCTCCCCGAACCGAAGTCGTGCCGCTGCGCGCGATGCATCCGCGCCTTCAAGGAATTTCTCAAGAAGCGCTATCCGACCCGGGAGGCGGCGTTCCGGCGGTTTGGCTACCCGGACCCCGAGTACATCGTGGTCAACGACTGGGACGTATTCAACAGTCCGGACAGCTCTGGTCTCCGTGGACGACCCGATCCTTCAGGAGTGGACGCGCTTTCGCTGCGAGACCGTGGCCCGGCACTGTGCCGAGTTTTACGATTACATCAAGAGCCTGAATCCGAAAGTCTCGGTTGGGTTCAACGTCAAGGGGACTTACGGCATGAACCGCATGTGGCGTAACGGCGTTTATCACCCGCTGCTCACGGGCAAGATCGACTTCTGCGTGTTTCGACGTCGGCGGAATGGAAGCGCACCTGGATGCCCGGACCGGCGCATTGATCTCCGAGATCCGGTCTTACAAAATGGCGCGCACGCTGGGATTCAGCTATGAGGAATCGGGCGGGCGCTCGCTCGGATGGCCTTCAACCCGCTGAAATACATCCCAGGCAACACATGGCAAGGCGGCCCAGACCTCGGTTGGGGCGATCGCATTTTTCTCGGCCGAGGCGGAGTTCTTCCGTGAGTACAGCGAGCGCTACTACACCGACACCGAGAACGTGGCGGACGTCGCCGTGTTGCGGACGTGGCCCTCGATGGCGTATAGCATTGTTGCCACGCTGGTTCCCACCATCCTCATGGAGCAGGTTCTGATCCAGCACAAGATCCCTTTCGATCTCATCTTCGACGAGCAGATGGACCGGATCGGCCGCTACCGGGCGATCATCCTGCCCGGGCAGGAAAGCCTCTCGCAGGCTTGGGTTGACAAGCTCACGGCCTACGCGCAAAACGGTGGCACGGTGGTGTTCACCGGCAACACGGCCGATTACAACGACTGGCGCGAGACGCGGGTTGACCAATCCCTTTCTCGCCCTCATGGGTTTGCCTTCTCGACAACGGCTGGTACCCGGCGAGGAGGACGAATCCCCTTCGCCCCGTGGGTTCGCTTCCTCCGCGATCTCCGTCAAAACGATAGGCAAGGGTAAGATGGTCTATATTCCGGAGATTGTGCCGGGCTTGGCCGGTCACGTCGAGACGCGGCGAGGCGGCATCGCCGGCGACGAGACCGCATCCTATTCGTCACAAGCCAGGGGAGGCAGTTTCGCGGCTGCGGATTGGGTGCTGCCCAGGAATCACGCCGAAATCCGGCAGGCTGATCGCCAGTAATCTGCGCGAGCCGCTTTCCATAACCACGGAGGCGCCGCTCACCACCGTGATGGAGCTTCTGAACCGGCCCAAGACCAACGAAACCATCGTGCATTTCGTTAACTTCGACGCCAGGACAGCGCCGGCGCCGTTTGAGGTCAGGCTGCGGAATCAGTTTAACGGCCATACGAGCGGCAGCGGTCAGCTTCTTCACTCCGGAAGCCGACGAACCCCGGAAGTTGGAATTCACGGAGCAGAACGGCGTGATCGCGTTCACCGCGCCACCGGCAAAGGTCTACTCGATGATCGTGGTTTCGCACGAGTAACCCTTGGAAGAACAGGAGTAAGGAGCCACGGGTCAGAACATTGGCGAATGGCGATTTGTGATGGGTGATTGGGTTCTGGCGTACTTTTGTTTTCAGCATGTTCCCAGGATATCCCGTCACAGACACCTGCGCGCCCCGTGCACCCGTATTCCCGTGTCCCGTGTTTCCGATCGTGTGTTTTCAACAACATCTCCGGATGCACCTTCATTTCCTGAAGAGTAAGAGTCAGGAGTAAGGAGCCGCGAGTCAGAATCGGTGCACCCGCCGCAGACGCCTCTCGACTTCGGACTCTGGACCCCGGACTCCGGACTGCGTCGTTTATTTTCATATACATTCCGGCTTGGAACGTCGTCTTTTCGCTCCGCGCCATCCCAAATCCTCCTGCGAGAACCTCCTAACCAAGACGAGCACCCTGGCACCTTGCACCTGACACCTGGCACCTCGTTCCTCCTCGCGGTTCCACCGCCGGTTCCTGGCGGGTCAATGTCGGGACGATCTAAAAAGGGGAATGACTTACTTCACTCATCCGCCCCTCGGGTAGCACGGTCTTCCCTGGAAACTGTCATCCTGAGGCTGCACTTCAAGGCGAAGGACCCCCGTATTTCGTCTTTCCCAGGGCGCCGCGACTGCGGCGCAGCCCGAGCGTGGCGCTCCCGCGCCCTGTTTCCTACGAACCATGAAAAGGGTCCTTCACCCTGAAGAGCGGGTTCAGGATGACAGGCGCGCGTGTTGGGGGGTGGGAAACCGGATGACTCAAGTAAGTTACTCCCCTAAAACGGGCCGGGCGGGGCGGGTGAGGGCAACTTCCATGTTCGGCATCCGCCGGGACCTTTCGTCCCCGTGCGGATCACCAGAATGAGTATACTCACATAACTAGGCTTTTGTCAAGCGTAAAGTGAGGCTAGGCGGGGGAATTATGAATGCTGAATTCTGAATGCTGAATTCGGAAGGCTGGGTTCGGGCTGTCCGCCCCCGAATGGTCGGTACGTCAGCGACAGGCTCGCGGGGCCGTAGGCGCGCTGCGAGGTCAGGCTGCGGTGGTGCGAGTCGTAGCTCTGCGACTCGATCAGGTTGCCCTGGCCTTCGGCGACGAGGCGGGAACGGTTCAGGGCCTTCACACCGTTTCCCCCCTCAGAGTGCGCCCGGCAAGACGGCAGGTCAGGCAAAACGCGGGCAACAGCGGCAAAAAGCCTGAGAAATAATGGGGTATATCGTGTCTGTCACCTTCCCTTTCAGGCCGCAGGGACATCGCGGCCAAACGGACGAATCTCAGTTTTCTGAAGGCGGCTCTAGATGGTCAATAACGAGAATCTGTACCGGCCGCTTTGTTGGTTTCAGTTTGAGCCCGAGTTGCTCCGGAAGCGCTGCAAAGATCGAAGGTCCAGCGATTTCCTGTGGGGGCGGACTTGCTTGCTTACCTGCTGTCGGTCCCCCGGACATGGGGCTGGGGGCTTCCTCTGGCGTCCACTGCAGCGTGAAATCATAGGTGCCGGCCAGGCCGGTCTTATCCACAACCTGGCGCTGTACCAGTGGTGTCAACAAGAGACTCGCTAGACTCCCCATAGATACCCCCTGTGCTGTAATCTCGCCTCTGTTCACCCATCGCAAAATACCTTTGGGAAACTTAGGGTCGGGAGTCTTTGCCTCCTTGATTTTGGGGCCATTCTTGGTGACAACCAGTTCGTAGACTGGCAGTGTCTTTGCTTCCTTATGGACCGCCAGTTTGAACCGGTCCGCCAAAAGCGTCTGAAGCATGAGTCTTAGCCTATCATTATAACCATCCCAGTTAGATGCGAAAAGCTTGCTCAGTTCATCAGCATCAGAACCTAGCGCCTTCGCATTGACGTCGTATCGATTAGATCGGGCCCATTCCGGTAGTCCCGATACGTGATCACGCTCAACTGAATTGAGATGGTACGCATTTCCCATGAGTTGCAGCACCGTAAGGGACCTTGCTCGGATTCCATCGGCCATCGCCTGAGACATCGGCTGGCCACTCTTGGATGGGTCCAGCTTTATCGTAGCAACCTCGAAGTGAGGACTCCTGCCATCCGGGCTCCCGGCCCGGGACGCAGCACCGCTTTGCGTGGCGGATGCCTGACCAAGCATACTCAGCATTACAACAACGGCGATCTGCGTCAACGTAATCAACAGCATTTTTCCGTCGAAATGCGATTCTCGGGCACCGCGCTCCGTCATGGCTAGAGACCTCCTCGGCTCAAAAGGGCGAAAACTGCAACTCGAAGTATTCTGAAACCTGGGGACAGACGCACCGTTATACCCGTTTTCTCATCTGGAGCGCGCCCGGGGGCTGAGATTCCAAGAGAATGAGTATAACGTTGCGTCAGTCCGCGGTTTTCAACATTGAACGAACGGAGATTCGTTTCTTGCAAACATATTTCATAGGGACGGGGGACGGGGGGGACGGGGGGGGACGGGGACAGACACCTCGTTTCTAGGTTTCTCTCCGCGGTACTCATGGTTGAGGCTCACGTTTTGAACGGCCGGGTTTCCTGGGTGCCGGGGCTCCCGGCGGTTCGCGGACGCCCGCCCTTGCTGGGAGTCAAGCAGGGTAGCGCAGACTCTCGCCCATCAGAGAGTCTGCGGCTTTCCCCCTGCCACAACCCGCAGTTCCGGGCTTTGATCGCCGTAGCCGCATGTTGACAAATAGTGGACGTTTACCATGTTAAGAGCCGCAGACCTTGAACGGCACAAAGTCTGCGCTACGGACTCATTTTACCCGATCAAAAACCTCAAATCCTTTCAGGTAATCATCAAAACCTATCGGCGCCTCGATGCCGCGTTCTTTCAGAAGGTCGATGGCCTCGCTGATGGATACATCCAACTTTTTGGCCAGCCCGGAAAGGGAAAGCTTGCCCTCCTTGTAATACTCCAGCATGAGGAAATCCCACCCGTACTCCAGAAGCTCCCGAGCCATCGTGGATTTGTCTTTGTGCAGGGACTTGGAGAGTTCGTCAAGCCTTTCCAAGTCCCGGTCTTTCAGCCGCAAGCTTATAACGCCCATTTAGTCTCCTCCTTTTAGCCGTTGGGCGGCATCCTCGATTATTTTTCTGGAGTACCTGCCATAGGCGGCCAGACCGTCGAGCTTGGCGAGGGCCAGGGGAAGCTCCAGTTTGCCTCGGGCCCTTAGATTGATCAGGAAATGGATCGCCGTCACGAACTGTACGCCCAGCACCTTGCAGGCCTTTATCGCGGGTCCGTCATCGACCGCGAGGGGACACCCGAGCCTTTTTCCCAGCCAGAGCGCCTGGGCCTCCCCCGCCTCGATTCGAAAATCTGCCTGGAGCTTTCGAATGGCTTCCTGATTTCCCGCCTTCTCCACCTTGATCTTCCCTTCGGCAATGAGGGTCTTTATGAGCAAGGCGTCCAGGCTTTCCTTAAACAGGCATTCCTCCTTCACTTTCGGCGGGATTACGATCGAGATGTCCTCCGCGCTCTCTCGCAAGAGGTCGATCTTCGCCAAAAGGATAGGGGTGGAAGAGTCAAAGATCATCTCCATGTATACAATTTACTACAAGTGTAATCGCTTTTTCAATCGCTACGCCTTCTCTGTGCCTCTATTTTAGTTCGTAGCGTGGACCGCCGCCTTTGTGGTCCGCGTCTTTTCCCGCCATGATGTTACAAACTATTGTAGTGTAGCGCCCGTCAGCCGACGGATCAAAGCAGATAGCCCGCAGGTTGTGTAGCGACGAGGTGCGCGTTCTTCATCGCTCCTCGGCGGCTCTTCATCTGCCATTTAAGTATTCGAAGTGTCGCCCGCATCCGGGGGGCTTCCCTGAGCCCGCCAGGTCGGGCCTGCTTCCCCTGCGATTCTCACCCAGCAAGGCCGCTGAGGAGCGCTGAAAAACGCGCACCTCATCGCTACCCCAAAATGACCTCCGGGGTACCCGGTTGAGAAGATGCAGACAAGGGAGGATCGCGGGTGGCAAGGCCGCTGAGGAGCGCGGAAGAACGCGCACCTCATCGCTACCCCAAAATGACCTCCGAGTACGCGGTACCCCAAAATGACCTGGGGTACCCGGTCTTAAAAAGTCAATAAGGAATTGCTCGCGAGTGGGCGGCAAGTTACAATTCGCCTGCCCTAACGACTGATTGCGAGGATTTATGATTCTAAGTCGCCGAAAGCTGCTCGAAAGCGCAGGAATGGCTGCCGTGACCGGCGCCATGAAAGGCGCTGAATCCGCTGCGAATTCCTTCGCGAGCCCGCCCGCAGAAAGACTCTCACTTGAGATCGATCAGTTCCAGCCCCGCAGCATGTTGCACGTCCACGCGACGCAGGTTGAGCGGGCGCGTTTCCCGGTGATCGATTTTCACACGCATATTTCCACTGTTGCCGGCAATCGGAATGGCGTCTCCGTGGGAGAGGCAATGACCTATCACGCTCCCCCCGGCGAGTTGCTTCCGGTCATGGATCGGCGGAACATCCACGCGATGGTGGATGTCACCGGGGGCTGGGGATCCGGCCTTCAACAGACCATTGCGCAATACCAGAAGCCCTATCCCCAACGGTTCGTGGTGTTCACGACCCCGGCCTGGGAACGCTCGAATCAGCCGGGCTACGCGCAATTCCAGGCAGACCAGATCGAGAAAGCCCGGCGCGACGGCGCCTTGGGGATTGAAGATCGAGAAAATCCTGGGCCTGTATCTTCGCGAAAACGTCGGCGCGGGCCCGCTGGTGAAGGTGGACGACGCGCGCTTTGATCCCATGTGGGAGGCCTGCGCAACGCTGCACATGCCGGTGGCCATCCACGTCTCCGACCCGGAGGCATTCTTCCTGCCCATCGATCGTTTCAACGAGCGTTTTGAAGAACTGAACAATCACCCCGACTGGTCGTTTTACGGCAGAGATTTTCCCAGCAACGCGGAACTGCTGGCGGCCCGCAATCGCATGTTCGCGCGTCATTCCCGGACGCAATTCGTGGCTCTGCACATGGGCAACCACGCGGAAGATTTGGCCGACGTTGCCGAGTGCCTGGACCGTTTCCCCAATATGCACGTCGATATTGCCGCGCGCATCGGCGAACTCGGACGGCAACCCCGCACCGCGCGCAAATTCTTCGACAAGTACCAGGACCGAATTCTGTTTGGCACCGATGCCGTCCCGCATACGCGAACCACCCTCCAGCAAATTTTCGGCGATGATCTTTATAGAATCTACTACCGGTTTCTCGAAACCGAAGACGAGTACTTTGATTATGCCCCGGCCCCCACGCCTCCGCAGGGACGCTGGCGCATTTACGGCCTGGGGCTGCCTGAAAGTATCCTGAAGAAAGTCTATTACCAAAACGCCGCGCGGCTACTGGGGATCGACTCCGCTGGCCTGAATCATTCTTGAGGGGGAAACGGTGGGCGGGAAACGGTGTCAGCAGGTGGCCCGCAGGTTGTGTAGCGACGAGGTGCGCGTTCTTCAGCGCTCCTCGGGATGTGCCAGGGCAAGCCTGGCTGATCTTGTGATCTGAAAGGAGTTCACCTTGTAGATTACCCGTTCGACAAGCAGCGCGGCAAGCACGTAGCCACGGTCAGCGCCTTTCTGACCGTGGGCTTTTCTCAGGCGCGATACCCTGGCGGCAGGTGCACGTAGTCGATCTGGATGGGGCACGCAGCTACGGTGGCTTTATCCAGGGCAAAGTTGTTATAGCTTGACCAGCGCCAATCCTCCGGCCGCTTCACTAGTCCTTTCCGCACGGGGTTCCGATGCATGTAATCCAAGCGCTCATTGAGCTCTTTCTGATGGCGCACAAAGCGGTCCCAGAATTGGTGCTGCCACAATGGCCCGCGTGCGCACCGGGAGGCATTCACTCGCAGGGTCATGATCTTTTTCGCGTCGTGGAGTACCTGCCAAATCAGCAGAGGGTACGAGGGCCAAATCAGAGCATGCCAATGGTCCGGCATGAGAACGTATCCGCACAGAAAAAAACCCAACCGCTGACGCGATTCCTTCAACACGTTAATCAGCAAGAGATACTCCCGTTCATTGAACCGTCGGCGCTTGGGGCGAAGATTCACGCACACAAAGAAAATGCAGTCGGTGAGGCGCAGCCGATGAATGTTAGACACGTGGGGAGGTTAGCACCACGTCCCCGCACGTTTAAGGAAGAACCCACGGTCAGAAAAGCGCTGACCGTGGCTACGCACCTACGCACGTCGCCAAGAAGAACCCACGGTCAGAAAGGCGCTGATCGTGGCTACGCACTACGAACTGCGATGCGATCCCGGCAGCGAGCATTCTAACGCTGCCCGATTCGTTCGGAGTGCTCGAAGAGCCGGGCGGTGAGGGCGCCGAAGACGATGCCGCCGATGTGGGCCAGATAGGCGACCCCGCCGGTATTGGTGTGGACCACGGCGCCGGCGCTAAAGAGTTGGATGATGAACCAGAAGCCGATCAGGACAGCGGCAGGTATAACCCTGATGCTGACGAACCAGCCGATAATCAGGACGGACTTGATGCGGTCGCGCGGATAGGTGACCAGAAACGCGCCCATGACCGCGGCAATCGCCCCGCTGGCCCCAAGGTTGGGAATGCTGGAATGGGGGCTGGCGGCGGTCTGGGCCAGCATGGCCACCACTCCTCCCGCCAGGTAAAACACCACGTAGCGGCCGGAACTCATGGCGTCTTCAATCTCCGGGCCAAACGCCCACAGGAACACCATGTTGCCAATGATGTGCGACCAGCTTGCGTGCATGAACATGGACGTCAGAATGGTGATCCAGCCGTGGCCGGAGGTGATCTCGGACGGAATCAACGACCAGCGCCCCACAAAAGCGTCGCCGCCCAACAATTCGAGAACAAACACCACGACGTTGACGGCGATGATGGAAATGGTCACTACCGGCGCGTGCGCTGGCCGCCGCGACGCATCCGAAAGCGGGATCAGTCCTCCCATGCGGTTGTCCTGACTCGTCAGTGAGATTTATAGGGCTTTCGCCCGGAAGAGCAGGCGTACACAGTAACATGAGTCGGCACGAACGGGGAAGCTGTTCAGCGCGAGCCGCGTCGCGCCCCGCGGAGCAGGTAGCCCGCAGGTTGTGTGGCGACGAGGGGCGCGTTCTTCAGCGCTTCTCGGCGGCTCTTCATCTGCCATTTAAGCATTCGAAGTGTCGCCCGCATCCGGGGGGCTTCCCTGATCCCCGGCATGTCGGGCCTGCTTCCCCTGCGATTCTCACCCAGGGGTTTGGGAAGATGCAGACAAGGGAGGATCGAGGGTGGCAAGGCCGCTGAGGAGCGCTGAAGAACGCGCAGCTCATCGCCACCCCAAAATGACCTCCGGGGTACCCGGTTGCGCGCGAATGGGAAGAGGGATGATTCTCCGCAGGGCGCCGCGTGGAGCAGTTCTGTGGAAGTGACCCCTCATCCGCCCCGATGGATCGGGGTCGGCCTCTCCCCGCGGGAGAGGCTGTTGGTGATGTCGGGCGCGCGATCGCGCGCCCGGCCCCGTACGGGCACGCCATGGCGTGCCCCTACGAGCCGGCGGAACGCCGGCCGGAAAACGCCGCCGGGCACAGCCAAGAGTGGCTGTGCCACCCCATCCCGGACCTGCCTTCTGCCCCCCTCGCAGTGCCCCCGCCACTCCCCCGCATCGTTATCGGCAGTTGGGACGACAAAGTTGAGCAAAACACTGACGACAAGAGGGAAAACCAGGCACGATATTTCCTATTCTTCGAAAGCATCGCAAAAGCATCCGGGTTTTCAACCGGAGATGGAGTACACGCGACAAGGTGGCAGGCCAAGCGAAATGTGGGCAGAAGCGTCAGTATGCCCGAGGAAAAATCGGAACTATGGCCTATCCCGGTTTTCCCCTTGCGAGGGTGAGGATATTCACTGGAAAGTCTTCCGCAAACGCGTACAATAACCGCCCGGTGAATTCCGCATCACGATCTGCAACGAATGCGAGGGTCTCATGAAGGATCGCTTCTTTAATAAGCACATTTTAAGCGCACTGGTGGCAATCATCGTCTGCTTGAGCGCCTTGGCCAAGGCCGAAGACAAGGTGGTGTGGCAAATCGGCACGTTCGATCAGTCGCCGGAAGAGTTCAGGATGCCTCGGCAGCGCCGGATGGCACAGCAACCGGCCACGCCAGTGGTTTTCATCATCGGCAAGAGCGCGGCGGCAACGGACTGGCCGGGCTACCAACCGGCCTCCTCGGTGGACCCGGCGGGCAAGCCCAGCCTCCCTCCCTACACCATTCAATTTGACTTGCCGGGTGCGCCCGAGGGCGTCTACACGCTGAAGGTGGGTCTGCTGTCGCGTTCGGCGCGTGTGGCGCAACTGCGCGTGGATATCAACGGTCACGTTGGGATGTTTTTTCAGCATCCCAAGTTGAACTATGCGGCCGGGGAATGGGCCGGACCCGTCGGCGTCATCGCGTTGGATTTTCCCGCGGCCTTCTTGCAAAAAGGGACCAACAAACTGGCGCTCTCGGCCATCTACAACACCCCGCCCGTGGGCACGGAGCGGAGCAACGCGTTTATCGGTTACGATGCCATCGCTCTCGATCAGAACGCCGCGGGCAAACTGCCGGGCGTCTCCGCCGAGGTTCTGCCCACCATCTTCTATGTGCGCAACGGCGACGGCCTGGCGGAGTTGGTGGATGTCACCGTGCGCCACCCGGCAGCCGTCAAGACCGGCCAGGTGACGCTCGCCATCGGCAAGGACAAGCTTAGCCAGGACCTCGCGGCGCAGGAGTTCGGCGAGCAAAGGGTGGAATTCAAGGTGCCCGAGTTTCCCGCTGACACCAAGGCCGAGGTGACGGTCAAGCTCAACGGCCGTGCCCAGCGCTTCCAGGAAGACCTCACGCCCGCCAAGAAGTGGAAACTGATGGCCGTGCCGCATGTCCACGTGGACGTCGGCTATACGGACTACCAGGAAAAGGTGGCGGAGATTCAAAGCCGCGAATTGGACGAAGCCATCGAGCTGATCAAGCAACATCCGGAGTTTCGCTTCAGCACGGACGGCTTCTGGAGCGCCCGGCAATTCATGGCGGCGCGAAGCGAGGAACAACAAAAAGCGCTCTTTCAAATGATTCGGGAAAAGAAGATCTTCGTGCCCACCGTTGAGGCCAGCCTGCTCACCGGCTTCCCGGCGGTCGAGACGCTGATCCGGTCGCTCTACCCGGCCTATCCAGTTCCACCAGCGAGTCGGCGCCGATTCCGATTACGTGAATATCACCGACGTTCCCTCGTACACGTGGTCGTATGCCTCGGTGCTGGCGGCGGCAGGGATCAAGTACATGGCCGCCGGTTGCGACAATGACAACGGACCGATCCTGCTCAACAGCCATCTGAACGAAAAGTCGCCCTTCTGGTGGGAGGGACCCGACGGCGGCAAGGTGCTGCTGTGGTACTCGTGGGGATACGCGCAACTCAGCCAGTTGTTCGGCGGGCTTGAGGGCGATATGGCCGCCGGGCACGACCATATTCCGATATACCTCCAAGCGTACTCGCACCCGGACTATAAGTCCAACGCCGTGGTCGTCTACGGCTCGCAGGGCGAAAACACCGACCTCTTCCCCCAACAGGCGAGCCTGGGAGAGGAGTGGAACAAGCTATACGCCTACCCCCACCTCGAGTACTCGGGCTTTGCTGAAGCAATAGGATACATCGCCGGACAATTTGGCGATGCCATCCCAGTGGTGCGCGGCGACGGCGGTCCCTACTGGGAAGATGGCATCGTTTCCACTACTCGATCCGCGGTCATCGATCGGGAAGCGGAGCAGCGAGGACTTGCGGCCGAGAAGTTTTCCACTATCACGAGTTTAATCAATCCGCGCATTCGGCCGGAAACCGAAGCCCTGAAGCGGATGTGGAACAACATGGTGCTCTATGACGAGCACACCTGGGGCGACAGCCGCAGCGTTTCCAATCCGGAGGCGGAAGAGACGCTGAACCAGTTGGCGGTGAAGGAAGCCTTTGCCACCGACGCCAAGCGCGACCTTCAACTGGTGCTGCGGCGCGCACTGGCGGGTCTGGCCGACAGCATTTACGACCCCAAAAGCACGCTGCTGGTCTTCAACCCCTTGAACTGGCAGCGCTCGAGCCTGGTGGAATTCGATCTGGACAAAGGGCTAGACCTGATCGACCAGACGACCGGCAAGCCGACGCCCTTCGAAGTGATGTTTACCGGGCCCTCGTACCGGCACATCCGGTTCCTCGCCCAAGACGTGCCCTCGGTTGGTTACAAGGCTTACGCGTTGAAGCCCACCACCAGTGAGCCGCCCGCGGCAGCGTCAACCTCCGAGACGACCATCGAGAACCAGTTCTATCGCCTTGAACTGGATCCCGAAAGCGGCGCGATCAAGAGCATTCTTGACAAAGAGTTGAACAAAGAACTGGTCGAGACCGGCAGTCCCTATCGCTTCGACCAGTATCTTTACGTGACCGGCGGCGATGAGGCTCCCAACCGCTTGACCCATTACAACCCGGCGTGGCCGGTACCCCAGTTAACCGTCCACAACGCCGAAGGCGGCCGACTGGTATCGGTGACCAAGCAGCCCTTCGGAACGGTGGCGCGACTGGAGAGCTCCGGCGTGAACACGCCGCGCATCGAGACGGAAGTAATCCTCTTCGATGCGCAGAAGAAGATCGAACTGATAAACCACGTGAACAAGAAGCAGGTCTACACGAAGGAAGGCGTCTACTTTGCCTTTCCGTTCGCGATGAGCCAGCCGCGTTATCGCTATGAGATTCAGAATGGCGTAGTGGACCCGACCCGCGATCAGATGCCCGGCGCCGGCAAGGAATGGTTCTCCGTGCAGCACTGGCTGACCGCCGACCAGGATGGCGTGACCGTGGCGATGATCCCGGTGGACGCCTTCCTGGTGACGCTGGGAGACATCTGCCGCGGAACCTGGCCCAAAGAGTTCGGCCAACGCAACGGCAACGTCTTCTCCTACCTGATGAACAACTACTACTACACGAACTATGCCGCCGGCCAGGGCGGAGACTTCACCTTCCGGTACGTCTTGACGAGCGGCAACAACCTCACCCCCGCCGCGCTTAGCAAGTTGGGATGGGAAGAGATGTCGCCGCTGGAGAAGGACCACATCACTTCCCAAGACAAGGCCGTCGATTCACCGCGCCCGCTGCCTGCCGACCAGAACAGTTTCCTGCAAGTCAGCCAACCCGATGTGGTTCTGGTGACCTGGAAAGTTGCGGAAGACGGTGCGGGAACAGTGATGCGCTTTCTTGAGACAGGTGAAAACCAGGAAACGGTGGAAGTGCAGGCTCCGCTCCTGACCGATGCAGTCGGCGTGGACGAGCGACGCCCTGGAAAGAAAGCAAGAGGCCATTCCTGTTTCAGCTCACGGCTTCCGCTTTTCAATCAAGCCTCACCAGATCGTCACGATTCGATTGGAGGCGTCAGCAAGTCTTAAATAAGCGGATAAGCCCTTGGACGTTGTGTATTCCGGCTCGTCATTAAACTTTTGAAGCGAGGACGGATTGCTATGAAGCGAGAACATAGTGCTTTGTTATGTGGACGTTTGCTGCGGATGCTGGCTGGTTGGCTTTTCGTAACTCTGATCGTCGCCGCCTTTCCGATGACGGCGGCTTCCGAAACCCTGTGGCAGATCGGCGCGTTCGACCATTCCTCCGCGGAATTCGCCCAAGGTGGGATGGGGCGACGGCAATAGCCGGCGGCGGTCTCCAAACGCCGGTGCTTTACGTGGTCGGGAAGAGCAATGCCAGGACCGACTGGCGAGGCTTCCAGCCCGGCTCGGCGAACGCTCGCGCCGGCCATCGCCCCCACCCCTATTCGATTCAGTTCGACCTGTCCCAAGCGATCAAGGGCAGCTACTTTCTCAAGGTCGGATTCCTCAGCAATCGGCGCCGGCAAGAGTCCATATTGCAAGTTGAGATTAATGGACAACGCGGATGGATTTATCATCATCCCCGCCTGCACGATGTTCCGGGCGACAAGTATTGGTTCGACGAGTCCACGGTGGAAATCCCTGCGACCGCGTTGAAGCAGGGAACGAATACCCTGATCCTGACGGCCATCGACGAAGGCCAGGCCGCCGATGAATCCGATTTCACCGGACTCACTTACGATGCCCTGGAAATGGACCACGATGCGGCAAGGAATTTTGATCCAACAAGGTCAGCGTTCGAGTGGAGCCCACGATCTTCTATCAACAGCAGGGCGGCCAACTGGTCGAGCGGGTTGACGTTTTTTTGCACCACAACGCCATCGCTTCCAACGGCCGCTTCGAATTGAGCGTAGGCGATTACAAGGTGACGGCAGCGCTCAATTCCGACCGCAGCTTCGGCGAAGAGCGAATGCAGTTCGCCGTGCCGGATTTCTCCCCGGGGACGAACGGCCAAGCGCAGGTTACCCTGGGGAACAATTCGCAGAACATGCCGCTGACTCTTACGCCCGCCAAGAAGTGGAAACTGCTCATCGTGCCGCACGAGCATATCGATGTGGGGTACACCGATTTTCAACCTAAAGTCTCGGAGATTCAAAGCCGCGTGCTCGATGAAGCCATGGATATGGTTCGCGAGCACCCCGACTTTCGCTACAGCGTCGATGGCTACTGGGTCATCCAGGAATTCCTGGCCGGACGCAACGCCGAGGACCGCCAGCGGCTGGAGCAGATGGTGAGGGAGCACAAAATTTACGTCCCGGCCGAATATGCCAACCTGCTGACGGAGTTTCCCGCCGTGGAAACTCTGATCCGCTCGCTCTATCCCAGTTATCGATTTGACCGGGAGAACGGCGGCAACTTTGACTACGCCAACATCACCGACGTTCCTTCGCAATCCTGGTCGTATGCGTCGGTATTGGCGGCCGCGGGCCTGAAGTACTTCACCTCCGGGAGCAACCCCGATCGTGGGCCCATCGTGATGCTGAGCAATCTCGAGAGGCGCATCGCCTTATTGGTGGCAAGGCCCCGATGGCTCCAGGATCCTGATGTGGTATTCGAAGAGCTACGGGCATGTGGGGTCGGTCTTTGGCCTGCCACCCATGGTGAAGAACGGAGAAGACCTTCTGCCCGGCTACCTGCAAACCTACTCCTCGCCTGAGTATAAGGCAGACACGGTGATGATGTGGGGCGCCCAATGGGAGAATTCGGATTTGTATCCCCAGCAAGCGACGATCGCGGAAGACTGGAACAAGCTTTACGCCTATCCTCACCTGTCGTACTCGGGATTTGCCGACGCGCTCCAGCAGATTGCTGACAAAGTCGGCGATTCGATGGAGACAATTAAAGGGTGATGGCGGTCCGTACTGGGAAGACGGAATCTATTCCGACACGCAAAATGCCATCATCGCCCGCGATGCCGAACAGCGCGCGCCGTCGGCGGAAAAACTCGCTACCGTCGCCTCGCTGATCCATCCCTATGTACAAATTAAGCGCGCCGCCCTCGACAGTTTGTGGCGGAACCTGTTGCTGTTCGATGAGCACACCTGGGGAGCGTGGCAGAGCATCTCCAGTCCGGAAAGTACCGAGACCGTGAAGCAACAGGCCGTGAAGGACACGTTCGCCACGCTCGCCGCGCAGGACCTGGATTACGTTCTGGAACGAGGCATGGCGGCCGTTTCCGACTACATTAACGACCCCAAGGGAACGCTCGTCGTCTTCAATACGCTCAACTGGCAGCGGAGCGGCATGGTGGAGTGGGAGCTGCAAAAAGGATCGGAACTCGTGGACGTGGCCAGCGGCAACGCCGTGCCCTACGAGGTGGTCCGTGACCTGCCGGCATTCCCCACGCAACCCGGACAGCCTTCCTTCCAGCACATTCGCTTCGTCGCCCAGGACGTTCCGGCCATGGGATATCGCTGCTACTCGATCCACCCCGGCGCGCTGAAAGCTATTCCCGCGGCAGCGGCGACGGCGGGACGTCTTGGAAAACAAATACTACCGGGTGACGTTCGATGTGGAGAGCGGGGCGGTAAAAAGCATTTTCGACAAGGAATTGAACAAAGAGTTGGTGAACAGCGCCAGCCCCTATCACTTCGATGAGTATCTTTACGTAAGCGGCGGCGACCAACCGCGCCGCAACCGCCTGATCTTCGGCGATTCCAAGCTGCCCGCGCCGCAACTCACCATTCATGGCAGCCACGGTGGGCGGCTTGTCTCCATTGAGCGCGTGCCATTTGGTTTGGTCGCACACCTCGAGAGCGCGAACATGAACACGCCCAAGGTGCAGACGGATATCCTCCTGTTTGATTCGGAAAAGAAGATCGAATTCCGCAATCACGTGGAGAAGAATAAGGTCTTCACCAAGGAGGCCGTCTACTTCGCTTTCCCCTTCGCCGCCGACAACCCGCAAATCCGCTATGATCTTCAAAACGGCGTCGTGGACCCGACGCGCGATCTGCTGCCCGGCGCCGCGCGCGAGTGGTTTTCGCTGCAACACTGGGCCGCGGTCCAAGTTGGGCGATGTGACGGCAGCGCTTGTGCCCAAGGACGCGGAGCTTTTCGCATTGGGCGATGTCGTGCGAGGAAAGTGGCCTATGGAATTGAATCAACACCGCGGGTTGTTCCTCTCCTACGTCATGAACAACTACTGGCACACCAATTACGTGGCCGGGCAGGGGGGAGACTTCACCTTCCGTTATGTTCTGACCAGCGCCCGGAATATGGAACCCGGACAACTCAGCCGGTTGGGCTGGGCGGAGATGACGCCGCTGGAAACCAATGAGATCGTTTCGAATGACAAGGCCGTCAGCCCTCCGCGCCCGCTCGACAAAGCCCAGGGCGGCTTCCTGCAAGTCAACCAGCCGAATGTGGTGCTGGTGAACTGGAAGGCGGCCGAAGACGGGCACGGCACCGTGATGCGCTTCCTGGAAGTGGCGGGAGAATCGAGCCAGGTGGAAGTTCAGATTCCCATCTTGCAAGTGCAATCGGCGTGGGCTTGCAACGCCGTAGAGGAGAACCAGCAACCTCTCTCGGTCACCACTCACGCCATTACATTTTCGGTGAAGCCGTATCAAATCGTGACCGTGCGGGTGGAGGGAACCGCGACCACAGGCACATCAGTTCAATAAGGCACGGGTTTTATGGGCGATGCCTTGTCAACATGTTCTTAAATCCACGACCCTGCAAAGGATCATCATGGAATATATCCGTCGATGCTTTCTGTCTTTTCTCGCTTTGGCCCTCATGCTCTCCGTTTTGGCCAAATCCGCATCCGCCGCAGAAGTCGTATGGCAGATGGGGAAATTCGATCAGTCTCCGAATGAATTCAATACTGGAAAGAAAGGGGCGCCCCTGTTCGGCTCCCTGTACCCCAAGGGGGAACTGGTCTACGTGATCGGCACGAGCATGCCGGAACAGGATTGGCCCGGCTATCAGCCAGCAGCGTTCCTGGACAATCCGAAGAGCCATCCGCATCCGTACACGATTCAGTTTCAGTTGGACCAGGTCCCGCAGGGTGTTTACACATTGAAGATCGGGCTGGTCTCGAAAACGTCGCGCGTGGCGGAACTTCAGGTGGAGATTAATGGCCACACGGCTCGGTTCTACCAGCACCCCACGCTCTCCTACGCGGGCGGCGACCGCGACATGGTGACGCTCCCGATCGCCGCGGCTGACACGATTACGTTCGACATTCCACCGAGTTTTCTTCTCAAGGGAACAAACATACTGGTGCTGACGGCGATTGACGAGGCCACTGTGGCGACGGACGAGGTCCACTCGGTCCTTACCTATGATGCACTTGAACTCGATCACAATCCCAGCGGCAAGTTCGCTGTTAATGCCGTCAGCGCCGAGACTGTGCCGACCATTTTTTACGTTCGTGCGGGCGATTCCCTGGCCGAATTGATTGACGTTTACGTCCGGGCGAACGCAGCGGTGAAAGCTGGTGAGGTCACGTTGGCCGTGGCAGGCAAGCTATTCCAGCAACCCCTCGCCGCAAAGGAATTCGGCGAACAAAAGGTGGAATTCTCCGTTCCGGAGTTCGCTGCCGCCGCGAGCGGCGCCGTCACCGTAAAGGTCAACGGGCGCTCGCAGCGGTTCCCCGTCACCCTGACGCCGGCGAAGAAGTGGAACCTGTTTGTAGTGCCGCACATTCACGTGGATGTGGGTTATTCCGACTACCAGGAAAAGGTGGCGGAAATCCAGACACGCGTGCTGGAAGAAGCAATTCGGCTTATTCATGAGCATCCCGACTTCCGGTTCAGCCCCGACGGATTCTGGAGCGTCCGGCAGTACATGGCGGGCCGTGACGCGGCGCGGCAACAGCAACTGTTCGACATGATCAGGCAGAAGAAGATCTTCATTCCCACTGTGGAAGCCAGCCTTCTTACCGGCTTCCCCGCCACGGAGACGCTGATTCGGTCCCTCTATCCTGCTTACCAATTTCACCGCAAGGTCGGCGGCGACGCCGACTACGCCGATATCACGGATGTGCCGTCCTACACCTGGTCGTATGCTTCGGTGTTGGCGGCAGCGGGGCTGAAATACCTTGTCTCCGGTTGCGACAACGACAATGGACCGATTCTGCTCGCCAGCCGCCTGAATGAGAAGTCACCGTTCTGGTGGGAAGGGCCCGATGGCGGCAAGATTCTGATGTGGTACTCCTGGGTCTACTCTCAGTTGAGCGTGCTCTTTGGCGGCCTGCAAGGAGAACTCTCGGTCGGCCGTGATGCGATCCCAGTCTTCCTCCAGGCCTACGGGCATCCGGAATACAAGTCGGACTCCGTGCTGGTCTACGGGACGCAGTGGGAAAACACCGATCTCTTTCCTCATCAGGCAACAATCGCCGACGAATGGGATAAGCTCTACGCCTACCCGCACCTCCAATACTCAGGCTTTGCCGACGCCATGCGCAAAATTACGGCGGACTTCGGAGATTCGATTCCGGTGGTCCGTGGCGATGGCGGGCCATATTGGGAGTACGGCATCGTCTCCACGGCGCGCTCGGCGGCAATCGATCGCGAGAGTGAGCAACGCGCCCTGGCGGCGGAGGAATTTTCCACCATCAGCGGGCTGATCAATCCCGGAAGCAGACCTTCCCCCGAAGTGCTCAAGCGGCTCTGGAACAACATGGTGCTTTACGACGAACACACCTGGGGCGCAGACCGCAGTGTGAGCGATCCTGCCAGCCAGGAGACCTCCAACCAGTTGGCCATCAAGGAGGCCTTTGCGACAGACGCCAAGCGCGACGTGGACATGGTGCTGCGGCGCAGCCTGGCCAACCTCGCCGACTCCATCTACGACCCGCGCGGAACTTTGCTGGTGTTCAACCCATTAAGCTGGCAGCGTTCCAGCCTGGTCGAGTGCGATCTGGACAAAGGGCGGGAACTCATCGACCTCACCACCCAGCGGCCTGTGTCCTATGAGGTTCTCTCCACCGGCGAACACTATCGGCATATTCGGTTCCTAGCGCAGAGCGTGCCGTCTGTAGGTTACAAGGCCTATGCCATGAAAGAAGTGCCGGACGCCGCACCCAGCCCCTCGGTCGTGACGGGAACCACGATCGAGGATCGGTTTTATCGGGTCGAACTGGATCCTGAGAGCGGTGCGGTGAAGAGTGTCTTCGACAAGGAATTGCAGAAAGAACTTGTCAATACGTCCAGTCCGTATCGGTTTGACCAATATCTCTACGTTACGGGCGGTGACCAGAGTCCCAATCCGCTTCTCGAGTACAGTGCCACGCTGCCTCCTCCTGAGTTGACCATCCACAACGCCGGAGGCGGCCGTCTGGTCTCCATCACTAACGAGCCGTTCGGCGTGGCCGCGCGCCTCGAAAGTTCGGCGCTGAACACGCCCAGGATTGAGACGGAAGTCATCCTGTTCAACGGGCAAAAGAAGATCGAGTTCATCAACCACGTGAACAAGAAGGACGTCCTGGCCAAGGAAGGCGTGTACTTCGCCTTCCCCCTGGCGATGGACAAGCCGGAGTTTCGTTATGAGATCCAGAACGGGTTTGTGAACCCGGCGCGTGACCAGATGCCCGGCGCCGGCAAGGAATGGTTCTCCGTTCAGCATTGGATTGCCGCGGACCAGGATGGCGTGAGCGCCGCAATCATTCCCATCGACGCGTTCCTGGTGACTCTGGGCGACATCATGCGGGGCAAGTGGCCGCGGGAATTTGGCCAACGCCCGGGCAACATCTTCTCCCAGGTGATGAACAACTACTACTTCACCAACTACGCTGCCAGCCAGGGCGGCGACTTCACCTTCCGCTACGTGCTGACCAGCGCAACCAACCTGGAACCCGCCACACTGAGCCGCCTGGGGCGCGAGGAGATGTCGCCGCTGGAAGTTGACCAAATCACTTCCCAGGATAAGGCCGTGAACACGCCGCGGCCACTCGCCACGGGCCAGGGCAGTTTCCTGCACGTTGACCAGCCCGATGTGGTCCTGGTGACATGGAAAGTCGCGGAGGACGGGGATGGGACGATTCTTCGCTACCAGGAGGTCGCCGGCAAGCCCTCGGAAGTCAACGCGGAGATTCCCCTACTCGACGTAAAGGCAGCGTGGCTGGCCGACGCGCTGGAGAGGAACCAGCAACCTCTGCCCGCCACGGCGCATGGATTCCGCTTCCCGGTCAAGCCCTTCCAGATTGTTACGGTTCGCGTGGAGGGGACGCCCGACGTCAAATGACTACGCGGGCTTTACAGCGCAACGGTGGTTGAGGTTCCGGTAGCCGCGAAGACTGACGACATCTCGCTCTGGGCGATGCGGATGAAGCACTGCACCACTTGCGGATCGTACTGCGTCCCGCTGGCCACGATCAAACGGCGCAGCGCCTCCTCCACCGGCAGTCCCCGGCGATACGGCCGCGAGGATACCATGGCGTCAAACGAGTCAATCACCGCGATGATCCGCGCACCGAGAGGGATTTCCGATCCGCGCAAGCCGCCCGGGTATCCCTTTCCATCGTAGCTCTCGTGGTGATGCAACACGAAATAGCTGACGTGCTCGAAGAGCGGGAACATACGGACGATCGCCCAGCCGTATTCCGGGTGCTTCTTCATCAGGTCGTACTCGTCCTCCGTCAGCTTGGCGGGCTTTTTCAGGATGGAGTCCGGAATGCCAATCTTGCCGATGTCGTGAAGCAGCGCGGTGACTTCCATATCGGCGAAGCGGCTCTCCTCCAGCCCTAGTTCCTGCGCCACGCGCACGCTCCATTCCGCCAGTCGCGTGCTGTGGTAGCCGGTGTTCAAGTCCTTCAAATCGAGAAGCTGATTGAAGGCGCAGATCAGCGACGCGCGGACGGCGGAAAGCTGATCTTCCAATTCCTTTACTCGCATCGCGGCGCCGAAGGCCGCCAGCACGCCGCCGGCGGGTGAATCCAACACTGCTGAGGCGTAGGAATTCATCATCCTCCTCACAGCCCTCCCCAAGAATCGAGCGCCTGGTAGATATCCAGCACTCCGTATCCACATTGATTGCCGCAAACGCGTTGTGCATGCGAGATGGACTGCGCTGCGAGCGATTGATTCAGCCCCAGATTGACCGGCCGCAGCAAAGGCAGCGTGGCGCTGCGGAACAAGGCCGCGGTTCCCGCCACGAACGGCGTGCTGAACGACGTTCCCCATCCGGCGGCATAAGTTCCAAACGGGTAGGTGGTGATAATGCCTTCGCCTGGCGCGGCCACCCAAACCGGCGGCGCACCGAAGTTGGAAAACGTTGACAGCGTTTCCGCGTCGGAGACGGACGCGACCCCCATGACGTCGGGCAGCGCCGCCGGGTAGACCACCATGCGCTCGCCGTTGTTTCCGACGGAGGCCACGGAGACTACCCCATTGGCGGCGGCGTAGCTGATTGCCTGTGCCATTTCCTTCGAGGGCGTCGTGAAATCAAAGCTCATGCTCAGCACGTTGGCGCCGTGCTGTGTGCCCCAATAGACGGAGCTGATGATGTTCGAAAGGTAGCCGGTGCCATCCGGCCCGAATGCTTTGAGCGGCAGGATCTGCGCCGTGGGCGCTACCAGGTGAACGATTCCCGCGGTCATCGTGCCATGCCCGAAGTCCGCATATTGCGGCGACTGCAAATCCGTGGCGTCCTCCTGGTTGACCACGGCCATCGTGGATTGATTCAATTGTGCGGGCGCCGCGCTGCGATTCACCACCGCCATCGTCGATTGGTTCACCTGGGCGGGATCGTAAGCCCCGCCGCGATTGACGACGGCCATCGTTCAACTGGTTAACGTCTGACAGTTCCGATCCGCCTGGTTGGTTGCGCGTGAAGTCGTAGCCTTGCAGCAGTACGCCCTGGAGCGCCGGATGGGTGGGGTCTACTCCCGTGTCAATCATTCCCACTACACCCGCGCCGGTCACGCGAAAGGCGCTGCGGGCGGAAGTGAGGTTGACGATCTGCACAGCAGGCTGGCTCACGTATCCGTCCCACACGCTTGTGCCGTAATAATTCACTGGCGTCGTGTCCCACAACCCGGGCGGCGCCGCCAGCGTTTGTGACTGGGTTAGACTCAGCAGTTGGTCGGGCTCGGCATTCGTCACACCCGGTTGCAGCAGAAGCTTGGTGAGGAAATCGAGCAGGTCGAACACCGTGCCCAGCAGGTCGCCCAGAAGTCCGCCGGAGGGTTGCTGCTTGGGCGTAACCAGAT
The DNA here is from genome assembly GCA_963719115.1 of uncultured Acidobacteriota bacterium. Taxonomy (GTDB): domain Bacteria; phylum Acidobacteriota; class Terriglobia; order UBA7540; family UBA7540; genus Bog-366. The sequence continues at coordinate 244,610 of CAVRBF010000083.1, forward strand.
ATAATTGCCCCACCGTTCCGTCGAGGCCATAGTTGACCGTGCACCCGACTTTCGTGCAGCTATTTTGAATGCCAAGCAGTCCCCCGGTGTCGCGCACGATGACGCGGGTTTGCGCTGCGGCAGGGCGGCCCGCCAGAAAAAGTGACATTATGACTGCCATTGCAACCAAGTGTTTCCTCATTGAGCTTTCTCCTCATCCAAAGATTCGGTCGATTTTTTCGAGATTGCCCTGAGCCCTGCGCCGCGCACACGTCATCGGCGGGTCGTGCCTTGCCTGGCGTTCTGCTCTAACTTACCGGTTCTTCTTGTCGCCAGCCATGGTACGGTCGTACCAAAACTTGACTGTTTGCAGATTGCTTACCACCTTAATCATCATCACTGTCGGAGGTGTCGGCGAACTTCAGCGGAATCAGAAAGAACCTGCCGTGCTCTCCGATGATCAATTGGGCAGCGTCTTTAACGGTGGTGGGTATTTGAAGTTGAAATTCACCATAGATATTGGTCTTAGTGGTGGTTACGGATGTGCCGCCACAGAGCAGCCTTACCGCCATGTCTTCGATGGCTTTTTCGGGGCTTTTTCGGTCCAACATCTGTCCGGTCACCAGGGCCGGCGCCGACTCTGCGGCCCGCGCCACTTGGACATCGATCAAGATCGCGCCGGACTGGTAGACGAAGTGGCGGGGCGCGAGGCCAGCGGACCGAACTCCGGCCATCTGGGGCTGGCGGAAGGAATCAAACACCAGCCGTGCAAGCCGGGGAACCCGCGCAGGCTTGCCCTCCAAGCGGTGAATGGCGAAGTGGCTGTTCGCGATACGGACGGCGCTTGCCGAGGGCTGGTAGCCAGGTTCTCTGCCAGCCATCTCCGCGACTTGCGCCCACATGGCGGCGGCCTGCTCACACTTCTTGCACCCGGCAGCGAGATGCCGCTTCATGTCCTGCTCGAATCCTTCCGCGGCCGTTCCGCGTACGAAGTCCGCCCATTGTTCAGAAGAGTAATGCTTAGCCAATTTCATACCCTCCTTCTAAATACGCCGCCGTTTCATGATTAGTTTCCGTCCGCATTTTCTGCACTCATCTAAAAGGAGCAGCGAGCGCCGCGAAAAATATAGGTTCGCAAAAATATTTTCGCTAAGTCCAGTAGTGCCTATACGTTAGTGCCAGTCGCGAGCGCCGTAAGGTACTACGACGCGTAGCACGTTTGGCAGGGATTAAACAGGAAGACATTGCGTTCCGTCGCATCAGTTGTTAGTGGAGACCGCCACGTTCTGTTACGCGGAGAAGATCTTACCGGTCAGGACAAACGGCGCCCAGTAATACGGATGAGGATAAATTTCGCGGAGTTCGCGCATGGCTTGGCGAAGAGCCGCGGCGCGATGGGGTAGCTTCTGGGAGTGTCCGTAAAACGCCTTCATGAATTGCGCGGTGCTGCTGTCATTGACGTCCCAAAGGGTCAGCAGCAGGGTTCGCGCGCCCGCTGTCAGCAGCCCGCGCACCAGTCCAATCAACTCATCGCCCGCCGCCACCACGTTCAGCCCCGTCGAGCACCCGCTCAGCGCGATCAGGTCGACGGGCAAGCGCAGGCTGTAAAGGTCATAGAGGGTCAGAAACGTGTCGCCCAGCCGAATTCCCGAGAACATCGGATTGTCGGGGCGATAGAAGCCGTGCGTGGCGATGTGAATCGTCCGGCAGTTGGGGCCTTTCTCCCTCAGGACCTTCCCACTCGCGTCGGGGCCGACGAAAAGCTCAGCCTTAGGCATGATCATCGCCACGGACTGAAGCTCTTCATAGATAAAAGGCGTTTGCGCACTTGGCACTCCCAGGATCAGGGAACCGTTGCCGTCGCCGCTCGCCTTCCGGTGGCACTGCGCATAAACGCTGGCGCTGGGTGCATAAGAGATTGTGTAAGAGTCCGTCAAGTATTGCTTGCCGTCAAATAATGCGTGGAAGGGAACATAGTGCAATGATTCATGCGGCGCCACAATCAGGTGCTGTCCCTTCAGGTGTGGACGGAGAGGCGCCACGAGTTCATTATACAGTTCGCGCAGGTGCGCGCGCGTGGCTTCGAGTAGCGGCGCCTGAAACTGCCGCACGTATTCCGCCCCCAGCTTGAATTTGGAGAATTGGAACTGAAGCATTTGCAGGCTCTGGGCCACGCGGGAAGCAAGCGTGACGGGGATGATCTCCAGGCCCGCCGCGGTCACCAACGCCACCATGATGCGATCACGCACCCGGAAGTATTCCGCCAGCATTGCCTCGGGGCCCAGGATTTCGCGCAACTCGTCAAAGGATACCGGTGCGGTAGAGGGAATGCCCGCGGCTTCGGCCTCGGCGGGAGGCATTTCGCGCAGCACGCGCAGGAATTCCTTCTCGCTTCGCTCTGCCTGATCGCGGAGTTCCAGCAAGCGCTTGTCCGATGCGGGAACCTGGCCCAGTTGCTCGGCCTCAATGCGGTGGTAGTACCAGTTGAGCTGTTCACGCAGGTCGCGGATGCGCCGGACCAAATGGCTTTTGCCCATATCCTCAACGGGAGCGGTACTGATGGGGCGCGAAACCAGGTCGAGCAGGCTGCGTGACTTCGCCTGCTCCATGTAGGACCACGCGTGCAGTTGAGAGTCCCCAGCCGCGTCGCGCGCCAGGCACAGGCTGATGAGGTTTTCATAGGCTTCAAACCGGTTCTTCATGAACGAGATCTTCAGTTCTTCGCCGTGCAAGCGCCCACGCAGGGTTTCCAGGACCTCTTTCGCTGCCAGGTAATGACGTTCCGCCGCCTCCAAGTCCCCCGCGCGTTCTTCCATCTCTCCCATCAGCAGATGCGCCTGGTAAACCAGGATGGGAGCTTCCTTCCCGGTCAGTCCCTCGACCGCCGTCCGGCAGTCCGTGCGCGCCGCCGCGAACTCGCCCGCTTTCAGCGCGAGGCGCACCATCAGCAAGCGGCAAAGCAGCGCTCGTCCCGGCAATGGCGAAGTGCGAAAGAACTCCAGAGCCGCCTGCGCGTGGCGGCGCGCTTCAAACAGTCGGCCCTCCTGGTAGAGCACCCAGCCCTGATAGAGATCGATCAGGTGCGGCCAGACCTGGTTCTTCTCTTGAAGAAATTTGGTGCGCGCCTGGGCGAACAGATCCAGCGCGCGGAAGCCCTTATTCTGTTGGCTGGAAGCGATGGCGCTGTTGCACAATGCCTTAGCGGCTTCGTAACCCATGCCGAGTTCCCCGAACCGTTTGGCGGCTTCCTGCGCCATTTCATTCGCGTCCTGGCTCATGTTGAGTTCCAGGTAGATTTCCGAAAGGTCCAGGTGGCACAGCGCCGTGTGATAGTTGTCGCCCACGCGCTCGCTGTCTTCGCGCACTGCCCGCAGCATGTCGATGGCGCGGCCGTATTCGCCGCGGAAATAATAAAGGTAGGCAATGTTGTAATCCGCCTGCACCACGGCCCGCGGCAGGTTCTGCTCCACGCAGAATCGGCGCGCGCGTTCGTAGGCGCTCAAGGCTTCCTGGTACTCATTCAGGGAAATCAGGCAGACGGCCATGTTGTGCAACGCGGCGATGATTCCTTCCGCGTCCTTGTCGGGAAGCAACTGCTCCAGCGCCCGACCGTAGCTTTCCAGCGCCTCACGGTAGCGGTCCTGGCGATGGAAAATGTTGCCGACGTTGATTTCCAGGCGCGCCAGGCGCAGGTCGTCGCTTGCCGCGGAGAAGATCGCCCGGGCCTGCTCCGCTGCTGCCAAGGCCCGGTCATACTCTCCCAGCAAGATCAGCGGCTGAATGGAAACGCTCAGGGTGCGGGCCTCCTGCATGGAGTTGCCCGCCTCGGCAAAGAGTTGAATCGCCTGCGCGTGCAGTTCCTGGGCTTGCTTGTTCTGGCCGGCAAACCACAGGGTATTGGCCTTGGCGCGCAGCGCATGCGCTCGGGCTTCCTTATCGTCGAGTTTTTGGGAGATGGCGAGCGCGGCTTCCGCCAGCGATTGCGCTTGGGCAAGGTCTTTGCGCAGGTGGGCGCTTACGGCGTCGTCCAACTGCACAACCAGCGCGGGCGTGAGCGCGCGGCGATTCCGGGAAAGATACTTGCGCCGGCCGGCGTCATCCGGAAGTGTCGCCAGCCTCTCGATAATTTTATCCTGCCCGCTGAGCTTGCCTGCCATTACGATTCCGCGAAGCCGGCGCCCTCCAACTTTCTGCGCAGGTATTCCAGGCAGCGCCGGCGCGTGAAGCCGATCGAGCCGGTCGCCAGGCCGAGGGCCGCCGCTACTTCTTCGTACGGCCGCGGCGTGGGCTCATAGAACAGCATATCAATTAACTGCCGGCATTGGGGTGAGAGGCCCGCCACGGCCTGGCGTAGCACCTGTTCCATTTCGGTCTCCCGCACCTGCTCGGTCGAAAGCGCCACCGACAGCTTCTCCACGTGCGACTCCATTTCTTCCTCATCGGCGCCCTGAAACTCCTTCAACTCGCGCTGCCATTGCGAACAGCGGCGAGCCGTAACTTGAATCAGCCACGCCGGCAGCGCCTGCGGATCGCGAATCTTTGCCAACTCCGCGAGCAGGCTGAGGCAAACGGACTGGAAGATTTCCTCCGCGTCGTCCGCCGAAAAGCCCAGCTTCAGCGGAATCGAATAAATCAGATTCTTGTACCGCTGGATCAGCGCCCGCCACGCGTCATCACTGCCGCTCAGGCAATCCCCCACAAGCTGCGAGTCTGAAACGGTAGCGTCACACCGCGAACGCGCCGGATCACTGGACAAGGTCGCTACTCCCACTCTCGACGGCTCATTGCCTTCCACCTACTGCCCACTGCCTTCTGCCTACTGCCTACTGCCTTCTGCCTATTCCCCACTCCTATTCTTCCAATACAGCCGGTCCGCATTCCACAACAAGTAATTCCTCATCACCGACGGGTTCAGGCCCCCGACACCATTCCTGGCCGCAGCGAGAACGTTGGGGCTGACCAGGCAAATTACCGGCATCTCATCGGCTACGATTTGCTGCACGCGGTCGTACGCCTCTTTGCGCTTGGAGTAATCGAGCAGGGTTGTCTGAAGTTGCATCAACCGGTCGAGTTCACCTGCCATGCCGGAAGAGGATGCGTCTCTTGCAGCGCCCACAAGTGGGAGCCGCCGGTGGATGTCCAGACGTTGATTTCCGGGTTCGGATCGGCGTCGCCACTCACCAGCCCCAGCAGCGTGGCTTCATAGTCAAAGGAGTCCGTTACGCGTGCCAGGAGGGCTTGGAATTCCATGGACACCAAATTGACCCGAATTCCAAGCTGGCTCAAATCGTCTTGAATCAGCGTGGCCATCCGGGTTCGCTGCGCATTGCTGGGATTGGTGAGAAGGGAGAACTCCACCGGCTGCCCGTGGGCGTCCACCAGCGCACCGTCAGCCCGACGGGAAAAGCCGGCGCCACGGAGCAGGGCGCTCGCCTGGTCGATCGAACGCGCGGGATGGGGAATGGCGGAATCGACCCACTGTTTGTTCCCGGGAGTGACCTGCGTCCAGATGGGGGTGGCGCGGCCGCGGTAAACGAGGCGCACGATGGCGTCGCGGTCGATCGCCAGGGACACCGCTTGCCGGAATTCCCGCCGGCGAAACCATTCCTGCCGTCGGGCGATCTCGGGCAAATGTTTGCCGCTCAGGTCGTTGAGGTTGAAGAAGAGGAAATCGTATTCCAGGCCGGGTCCCAGATCAAAGAGCCGAAAGGGCCGTGAGCTTTGTTCGCGACCCAGCAGGGCATAGTTATCGGCGCTGATTCTTTCGAGCAGGTCCAGATCGCCGGCCTCGAAGCGAATCAGTTCGGCGTCTTCGGTGGGAACAATCAGGAAGGCGAGTTGATCGAGGTAGGGCAGGCGGTGGCTGGCAGCGTCCGTCTTCCAGTAGTAAGGATTCCGCTCGAGCACCACTTGCTGCCCGGGCACGTACTGCTTCAGCCGGAAGGGTCCCAGCCCGGCGAGGGCAGCGGGATCGGTCGCCATTCCCCACGACTGATCGATCTTGCCGCTGGCGTAAGCTCCGGCAAGCAGATGGCGGGGAAGAATTTCGACGCCGTCAAAGATGCGCTCCGCCGCGGCGTAGGGCTGTGGCAGGTCGAACTCCACTTGGTAAGGTCCCAGCTTCCGCACCTGAATCGGCTTGCCCCCTACTTCCAGCAGGTCGCGCTGTGGAGAATGGACTTTGGCGTCAAGGTATACGTTGAAGCTGAACACCACGTCATCGGCGTCAAACGGCTGGCCATCAGAAAAGCGCAGGCCGCGCCGCAGCTCGAGCACGTAGTGCCTGCCGTCGTCGGAGACCGTCCACGATTTTGCCAGTGCCGGTTCGGTTTGTTGAGTCGCCAGGTTGATGTGGATCAGGTCGGCGTCCAGCAGGCTGATCAGTTCTTTTGAAACCATGTTGACAGCGGCGACCGGGTTCGCCGTCTTGGGTTCGGAGTGCCACGACGCGACGATCCGCCCGCCGGGCCGACCGGCCTCACCGGTGGTCACGAGAAGGTCCGGCGATTGCGCACGAACGCCGGTTAGCGTGCCGAAACCGACCAGCCCTGCCCAAGCAGCCAGTAATCCGAGTCGCAGACTGAGTCTCATCCCTGCACAACGCTTGCCTGTCGTTTGATGGATGCCCAGAAGGTAGTAAACCAGAAAGCGCGGAGCCAAAGCAAGCCCCGCGGCGGAAGTCCGGTTCCCTCACGTCTCCGGATCGGTTCTTTCCGGGAACAACCCCGGCATCCATCGGGAAGCCAGCGCGGCAGGGAGCACCAGCCGCAGCGGAGCCCGCGAGCTATCTGAAATCAGTACGCCACGCTCCACGAGTGCCGAAACAATGCGACGAGCGTGTCGTTCCTGCGTTCCGACAATCCCGGCCACATCGCCACGGGGCAATTCACCCCTGTACAAGACCGCTTCCAGGACGTTCGCCGACCTTGGCGGCAGGTTTTTGAGTCTGATTTCTTCCTCCGCCCACAGCAGGATGCGCGTACGCAATCGGTCCGGCTGCATCAAGCTCTCCATGAAGCTCACCTGATCGATGCACACTCCCAGGAAGAACTCAGCGAACGCCGCGAGCGCTTCCTCGCTCAGGTGCCCACGTCCGTCCAGATCGTTGCGCCGGGTCGCGTCGCAGGCCGCAAGATGCCCCTTGTACGCATCCACGTTGCGCGCGAGTCCTCGTGCCACGGACCACACCGCTCCCGTTTCCAGCGTCTCCAGCAGCACCGCGTGTGATATCAACCGCGCCACGCGACCGTTGCCGTCGAGGAACGGATGAATCCATACCAGCCGATGGTGCGCCGGCGCGAGCGACAGGATGGACTCCGCCTTGTTTAAGTATCCATAAGCCTCTTCATAGCGCACAAGAAAGCGCGGGAGAGCGCCGGGACTGACCGGCAGGTGACGAGCCACGGTAACGTCCCGCTGACGCAGTTCGCCGGGGACGACCCGGACGCGTTCTTTTGTCTCGGGATCCTCCACCCATAACAAATCGTTCGGCAGCAAGTCGCAAAACCGCGCGTGGACCTCGCGGATTCCCTCGCGGCTTACCGCGCGTCCCCGCAGGCCGCCCTCGTCGATCCATCGCTGCACCGCGATGTGCGCCCTCGCCTCCAGTTGCAGATCACGCCTCTTTGCATCCTTGCTGTAGTCGTTCTTTAGCGCGCGCTCGATATCGACAGGATGCGTGTCATGCCCTTCGATGAGATTGCTGTAGTAGCAGTTCATCGCCCGGACCAGGGTGGCAAGCGACCCCAGCATGCTCTGGGGCAGACTCCTTCGAAAGCCGGCCGATTTCTGTGCCAACTCCAATGCCAGATCAATCAGCGCCGGCCGCTGGCGGGAAGTCTCCCCGATGCGCATCGGCTCCATCAGCGAAACCGTTTCTTGCCGATCTAAGACCGATTGTGCGTCCGATTTCATATCAGGCTCATCGTCTGTATAACTATATTTATAGCAAATACTTAAATGAATGTAAAGAGGATCAAAGTCCCGACCTAAGTCCGCTTGCAAGTCCGGTCATTATAGATGGCCCCGTTGAACGTCTTATTCCTGCTGGCCGGCGCCGAGATACCTTTCAATCTCTGTGCCTGTAACTGCGAGGTGCACGCCCACTCAACCTTGCCCGGACTGCAGCCGATGTTGCAAAGCATCGGCCAACATGTAATAGAGGAGAAAGATTGGAATCACGGCCACGCCCGCGGCGAACATCCACCAGTACGATTCCAGCACATACAGCTTCTGCAGATTCGCCAGCATATTGCCCCAACTCGGGGCCGGCTCGCTGATGCCAAGGCCGAGGAAAGAGAGCGTAATTTCCGCCAGGATGTACTGCGGGATCAAGATGGCGGCCTGCGTAAGCACCACGCCGTAGGTTTCCGGAAGAATGTGGCGGCGGAGCAGGTAGAAATGGGACGCGCCAAAACTCCGTGCCGCCAGGACATAGTCACGATGCTTGGCGCTCATCACCACTCCCCGCACCAGCCGCGATGGCCGAGCCCATCCCGTCAATCCAATGACTCCCACCAGAAGAAAGAATGACTGCTGCGCCCCGAGGTGTAGCGGCAAAAACGCCCGGACCGCAAACAGCAGGTAGATCCAGGGCAGGGCCATGAAGATTTCCGCTGCCCGCATGAAGAGTTGATCCAACCAAGAGCCGTAGTAGCCCGAGATAGCTCCGAGCAACATCCCCAATCCCAGGGAAACCAGGGTGGCCAGAAGACCGGCGAAAAGAGAGACCTGGCCTCCATAGAGCAGCCGCGACAATTGATCGCGGCCGTATTCATCGGTGCCCAGAAGAAACAGGTGGTAGGGCGGGCTGACGCCAAATAGATGCCTCGACGTGCCTTGTCTCCTCCCTACCGCGGTGTCTTCGGCGGCGATGAAAAAGCGGATCGGGAGAAGCCGGCGGTGATCCTCCGCATACGGCACGGCAGCCAGGGATTCCGGGTGGTACGCCAAAGCATAGGCGAAGGGACGCAAGTGGAAGTGGCCCTCTACATCCACGAAATGCAGGCGCATGGGAGGAGCGAAGGGATAGTCACGATTCTGCTCATTCGGGTTGTACGGGGCAAAAAAGCCGGCGCCCAGCACCACGAAGTGGACTGCCACCAAGGCCAGCAGCGTAATCCACAATTTCTTCTGGCTTCGCACTTGTCACTTCACCCGGATACGCGGATCGCAAAAATGGAGCAGCAAATCGGCCAGCAGGTTTCCCGCAACCAGGAAAACCGTCGAACACAGAACAGCCGCCACCACCACGTACAGGTCGCGCTCAAGAATGGCTTGCAGCAGCAGGGGACCAATCCCCGGCCAGCTCATGACGACTTCGATCAGGAGTGATCCACTCAACAGCATGCCGAAGGAGACTCCGAACAGGGAGATCAGGGGATTGGCCGCCGCCGGCAGGGCGTGACGAAACAGCAGCCGACTGCGCGGGACGCCGTGCCCCCGCGCGGCGTGGATGTAGGGAGAATCCAAGACCTCCAGAAGGGCCGACCGGACATGCCGCATCTGGACAGGCAGCAATCCTGCGACCAGACCCATCACCGGCAAGACGAGATGCAGAAAGAGGTCGCGAATTTGGCCGGCCCGTCCCATCTCACCGGCGGCAAGCGAATGCATACCCCCGGCGGGAAACCAACCGGTCCGCAAGGCCAGCGCCAGCAAGGCCAGCGCGATCAAAACGTCCGGCGTGGCCAGCAAGAGCGTCGACCCGAGGCCGGCGGCTCTATCGCTCCATGTTCCCTGGCGGGCGGCCATCCAAACTCCCAGCGGAACGGCCAGGAGCCAGGAACACAGGAGTGCGGTGACGGTGAGGAGCAGCGTGTTGCCGGCGCGGACCTTGAGCAGCGGCCAGACGGGGACGTTGTAGGCGAAGGAGAAGCCCAGGTCTCCGTGCAGAACCGATCGCGCCCAGAGCAGATACGTCACGGGCAAGGAGCGATCGAGCCCGTACGCCTGTCGCAGCGCGGCCACCGTGCCGGGTGAGATCTGCGGATTCATCCGCATCTCTTCCAGATAGTCACCGGGCGCGAGCCTGACGAATGCAAAAGTAAGCACGGAGACGCAGAACAGGACGAAGAGGGCATGCGTCAGCCTTTGCGCGAGGAAGCGCACTAAACCAGCCCTCCATGCCACGCATCCAGTAAGGCGCGTGATCGACGGCTCTGGGGGTTCTCGAAGAACTCGCGCGTGGAGGCTGCTTCCACGATGGTTCCCTCATCCATGACCGCAACCTCAGCGGCTAGTCGGGCTGACGAGGCTGAGGTCATGCAGAATCCACAAGTAAGTCAGCGACCGTTCAGCCTGAAGATCGAGCAGCAGGTTGGCGATTTGCGCCTGGGTCGAGAGGTCAAGGCCGGACAGCGCCTCATCCAGAATCAAAACTCTCGGCTCGACGGCGAGCGCTCGGGCAATGGCAAGGCGCCGCCGCTGGCCTCCGCTAAACTCACGCGGCAAACGACCAGCCGCCTCTGGAGAGAGGCCCACCAGCTTCATGAGTTCAACGGCACGTTCAGCGCGATCGGAGCCCTTTCTCCATCCGGCGATCAGAAGGGGCTCTGCGACTATTTCCGAGGCCGTCAGCCGAGGATTGAGCGAAAGAACCGGCTCTTGGAAGATCAGTTGGATCTGCCTCCGCGACATGGCAGCGGCGGAGCCGGCCGCCACTGCCAGATTCTGTGTGCCCAGCCAGATTTCGCCAGTGTCGGCTTGTTCGACGTGTGCAAGGCAGCGCGCCAAGGTGGATTTTCCCGACCCCGATGAGCCAACCAGCGCCAGCGCCGCGCCAGGGCGAATCGCCAAGTCAAGCCCCCGAAGCGCCTCGACGCGCGGTGCACGTTTGTTCCAGGGTCCTCCGCGCACGTACGTCTTGCGCAATTTCACCACTCGTAGCGAGGCCCCGTTTTCCGCGCGGCCGTCCGTGGCTTCATTGCTCATGTTTGTAACACCAGACCCGCCTTCCGCATTCCTGAAGCGTCTGAACCGGCGGACGGGAATTGCACACGTCCATTCGTTCGGGGCATCGCGGCGCAAAACTGCAGCCGGCAGGAAGATCGGCCAGGTTCGGGGGCTCGCCGGGAATGGCGACAAAGCGCGATGGAGAACCCTGCGGTGAGGTCGCTACTTTGCACTGAAGCAACGCTTGGGTAAAGGGATGCGCCGGCTCGGAAAGAACCTTGGCGGCAGGACCGTCCTCAATGATGTGTCCTGCGTACATTACGATGATTCTCTGCACGGTGGATTTGAGTATGGCGGGATCGTGGGTAATCAGGATGAGTCCGAGCCTCAGTTTGGCCTGCAGATCACGCAGTAGGTCCAGAATGTCCGCTTGCACCGTCGCATCCAGCGCCGTGGTAGGCTCGTCGGCGATGATCAAGGCTGGACGGCAGGCAATCGCTTGGGCAATAACGACTCTTTGCCGCTGCCCTCCGCTGAGCTGATGCGGGAAGGCGGCGTCAATTTCACTTTCTCCGCCGAGTCCCACCTGAGCGAGCAACTGTTTCGCGGACGCCCGCGCGTGCCTGGCGGCCAGGTGCTGATGGGCGCGGAGCACCTCCGCAACCTGATCGCCGATGCGCAGGACAGGGTTCAGCGCCGCCCCGGGTTCCTGATGCACCAGCGAAATACCGGCGCCACGTAGGCGTTGCAGGTCTCGTTCGCCCAGCGCAAGGAGATTGACTCCTTGAAATACAATCTCGCCTTGTTGGACGACGGCGGCTTTGGGCAGGAGGCGAAGCAGCGCCAGCGCCAACGTGGTTTTGCCGCTTCCCGACTCTCCCAATACGCCCAGGGCTTCACCCGCCTCGAGTTGGAAGCCCACGCCGCTCAGCGCATGCACCATTCGCTGCCGATCCGCTCCATAGCGCACTGTCAAATCGTGCACCCGCAGTAGAGGTTCCACGCCCGCCTGCCGAGTTAGAGTTAGAGCCCTGTCAGCGACAGTCTAACACTTATGCAAACGGCAGTGAACCTGGCTGCGGCGGCGCTATGAGCGGTCTGTCGGCAACTTGACTTGCAGCGTTGGCCGGCTGGGTCGCCACTTCATCTTCAGCGGCGACCATCATGGGGCAATTCAGAGATGCCAGGGTTGCCGCATGGGCCGATCCAGCATTTTCGCTGCCTCATCGTCGCCGATGATCTGCTCTTTCTCCGGATCCCACTGGATCTTCCGGCCGGTGCGGATGGCGATATCGGAGAGCTG
>CAVRBF010000084.1:0-331208 GCA_963719115.1 uncultured Acidobacteriota bacterium
CTGAGTCCGGTTTTCGCTCCGTCCAGGCATTCCGCGAAAATATATTTTGCCCAAATTCCTACCGGTAGGAAATTGCCCGTTTCCCCCGCCGTTTTGGCGCGTCAACTTGCTCAGAATGATCGCCGCACCGCCGTGGGCGGGTGGAAAGACGCACCCGGCAAGGCGGTGGGCTAGTACATTTTGACGGAGGAAACCATGTCCCTGATCAATCCCCACACTTTGACGGAGGAGGGCCGGGCGGCGCGGCGGCGCAACGGCGGCCGGTCGCGCGGCGCCGTGACCCCCGAAGGCAAGGAGCGTAGCCGTGCGGCGAACCTCAAGCACGGCCTGTATTCCAAGGAAAAAGAACAGGCGCTGCTCGCCTTGGGCGAGGACCCGGCCGATCTGGCCGACCTGATTGCGGGCTGCTACCAGCAGTGGGAGCCCACCAACCGCCAGGAGTGCGATCTGGTGGAGCAGATGGCGCAGGCGCAGTGGTGCAAGCGGCGCGCCGCCCGCCGCGAGGAAAACCTCCAGGCCCGGCACCTGGAAAAGGTGGCCGCCGACCGGCGGGAAAAGACCCTGCGTTGCGCTACCACAACCAGGACCAGACCTGTTGGCTGTCGCTGGCCTACAGCTACGCTCTGCGCCCCGATTTCTACGCCACCCCCCGCCGCATCGCGCAGTTCCACAAGGCCTTTGCGGGCGAGATGCAGCCGCAACTGGAAGCGATTCTGGACCTGCTGCAGCGCCTGCGTGAACCGGCGACGCTGCCGCCCGCCGTCGCCCTGCCCCCCGGCGCCGCCACTGACGCCGACTGGGAGCGGTCCCAGGCGCTGGACGCGGAGGCCGACGTGGAAGATGTGCCGCCGCCGGACATTCCCATTGCCGAAGGAGAGGAGCGCAGCGAGTTACGCGAGGAGTTGTGCCGGCTGGCCAAGCAAGAGCTCGAATCGATAGACGCCGTGTGGGAACCCTTCTTTGCCCAGTACCTGGCGCCTATGACCCTGGCCGAGCGCGATGAGGCGGTGATGGCGATCGAGGGAAAACTGGAACGCCTGCGGCGCGAAGAGGAGTCGTGCCTGCGCCAGTTGTGGCGGCTCACTAACCTGCTGCTCAAGATGCGGAAGGAAAAGCAGGAGAGAGAGGCCAGAAACCAGGAGTCAGGCGGCGGAAGGCAGGAACAAGAAGGCGGAAGGCAGAAGGCAGAAGGCGCAAGGCAGCGGCCGGGAGATCAAGCTGAACGGGCAGAAGTGGCAGGGCAGGAGTCAGGAGCCAGAAGCCAGGAGTCAGGAGACAGGAGTCAGAAGCAAGGAGACGGCACCGGTGATCCGCGCGCCACGGAGCAGGGCCGCCGCGCCGGCCGTCGCGACGCCAAAGGCCAGCACGATGAATCGGTCGAAGCGCCATCACCAGCCTCCCAGCCGCAGGGATCGGAGCGGCCGGCACCGACCACGACAAGCACCCCAGGGCTCCCACGGCGTAACATCGAAAATGAAGGTGCAACCGGAGATGTGATTGAAAACAAAGGAGGCCTAAAAACCACCGAGGCGGAAAAGGCCCATCCGGATGCGCCAAACGCCGCTCCCGCCGCCCCCAAAAGCCGTGCCAAATCCGCCGCGGGAGGTTCCATGGCGGCATAGAAAGGCGGATCACGATTCAAAAGGGGACGAACGGGGCGATGGCATCTTTGCGCGAGGCGATTCGCCAGCTCAGAATAGACCCCTCACCCCCCGGCAGCAGCCGGTCGACCTCTCCCCTCGGAGAGGTTGTAGTTGTTTTCCGCGCCTTCGCGCTGAATACACGGCATGCTCTCCCTCGGGAAGAGTAAACCCGTGGCTCTGCCGCGCTCCCGCGCCCACGCGAAGAAACAACCTCTCCGAGGGGAGAGGTCGGCCCGATCCCTCGGGACGGGTGAGGGGGCTTCTCCGAATCCGGGGCCTGGCGGCGGGGCCGAGAGTGATGGGTTTCAACATCCGTGGTGCGCCATGCTAGCGATCTGTCGCGCGGGCGAGATCGAGCACGAAGTTCTGCATGCGGCTGTCGTCCCAGTCGGTGGCGCCGATTACTTTCTCCGCCAGCAGGCCCCGGCGATCCAGAATGTAGCTTTCGGGGAATTGAAATGTGCCGAAGCGCGCCGAAAGCGCCCGGTCCGGGTCGCGCCCGATCGGGTAGGAGAGGTGAAACTTTTGGATGAACTGTCCGAGCGCGTTCGCGTCGTCGTCAACACTGACGCCGAGAACCACCACGCCATGTTCCCGCATCTTCTCCGCGAACGCTTCCAGGCTCGGCGTTTCGTCCACGCAGGGCGGGCACCACGTGGCCCAAAGATTCACCACCACCACCTGCCCGCGATAGCGGCTTAAATCCAACGAGCCCGAAGGAAAAGCGGGAACAGTGAAGTCCGGCACACTGTCGCCAATCGCCAGGGGGCGGGGCTGGCGTTGGCGAATGGCAAAGAAGATGGCCGTTCCCAGAATCAGTACGATGGCGGCGGCTTTGATAGCGTTGGCTTTGCTCATGGTAGAAGGGCCTATTATAATGCAGGAGCGGGAAGCGGGTAGAGGAGTCAGAAGGCAGGCGACAGCAGCAAGGAGCCGGGAGTCAGAAGTCAGGAGTCAGAAATCAGGATCTTCGTAGCGGCGTTGGTGTTCCTTATGCAGACTCCTGGCTCCTGACTTCTTCTTGTTCGCTTCACTCGGTCGATGAGCCAAAGCGAGGTGGCACGGGTTTCCGCGATCATCCCGGCGCGCGATGAAGAGGTCAACATTGCGCGGGTGGTGAGGTCCCTCGCCCGGCAACCGGGCATTCGCGAAATTCTGGTGGTGGACGACCAGTCGCGCGACGGCACGGCGCAGATCCTGGCGGAGTTGGAAGCCGAAATTCCGTGCCTGCACACGCTTCGCGTAACGTCATTGCCGGAAGGCTGGTTGGGAAAGACGCACGCCGTGGCCGAGGGGGCACGCGCGGCTGCCGGGGAATGGCTGCTGTTTACCGACGCCGACACGGAACACCTTGACGGCAGCCTGGCGGAATTGCTTCAGCGTGCGGAGAATGAGCACGCCGACCTGCTCTCGCTTTCGCCGGGCCAGGAAACTCCGACGTGGTGGGAAAAGGCTGTCATCCCCTTGGTGTACGTGCAACTGGCGTCGCTGTTCCGCTTCGAGGATGTCTCTGACCCCCAATCGCCCGCTGCCGCCGCCAATGGGCAGTATCTGCTGGTGCGAAGAGACATCTACCAGAAAAGCGGCGGTCACGAGGCAGTGAAGTCGGCAATTCTTGAGGACGTGGAACTGGCGAAGCGAATCAAATCGCTGGGCGGGAAGCTCGTTTTCCTGCCTGGTCCACAGTGGGTTCGAACGCGCATGTATCGCAGCTTCGGCGAGATGTGGCGCGGCTGGACCAAGAATCTCTTCCTGCTTTACCAGGGCAGGAGCGGGCGAATGCTCGCGGCGGTCGCCAGCCTCTGGTTGTGGGACTGCCTCCCGGCACTCGCTCTCGTTGCCGCCTGCGTTTGGCTGGCGTTCGCTCGCACGAGTCGGGGGACAGTCTGGATAGCCTTGGGCTGCTTTGTTCTGGCGCTGGCGCGGCAATGGCATTACGGCAAGGCCCTGGCGCGGCTGGGATTTGACTCGTCGCTGGCCAACTATCAGCCCATCGGCGCGGCGCTGCTGGGGGTTCTGGTGTTGAATTCGTTGTGGGCGCATCGCGTCACGGGCAATATCGCGTGGAAGGGGCGCCACTACCCCACGAAAGGGAAAGAATGATCTACGTCACACGACGCGCGGAATTCTCCGCCTCCCATTACTATCACAACCCGAACTTCACGCCGGAAGAGAATCGGCGGACGTTCGGCAAGTGCAATAATCCCCTGGGCCACGGCCACAACTATGTGGTGGAAGCGACAGTGGGCGGCGCCGTGGATCCCGCGACGGGAATGGTGATGGACTTGAAGGAACTCAAGGTCCTGCTGGAACAGGAAGTTATCCAGTTAATGGATCACAAATTACTTAATAAGGAAGTGCCTGTTTTCGCGGACATAAACCCCACCACGGAAAACCTTGCGGTGGAGATCTGGAAGTTGATCGCGCCGAAACTTACGCAAGGTACACTGCATCGAATCAGAGTGTACGAGTCACCGGACCTGTTTGCAGATTACTTCGGAGAGTGATGGTTTACCTGACGCGGCGTTACCGATTCTCGGCCGGCCATCGATTGCACAACGAGCATTTCAGCGCGGAAGAGAATCGCCGGATCTACGGGAAGTGCAACAACCCCAATGGGCACGGGCACAACTATCTTCTGGAAGTCACGGTTGCCGGGCCCATCGATCCGGCCACCGGCATGGTCTTTGACTTGGCGGTGCTGGACGGAATTGTGACCCAACGCGTACTCGATAAGCTGGACCACAAGAACTTGAACCTGGATATGGATAACTTCCAGACGCAAGTTCCCACCACGGAGAACTTGTGCCGGGAGATCTATCAGCTTCTGCGGCAGCCGCTGGAGCAGGCGGGCGCGGAGCGCGGCGTGCAGGTTGACCGCGTGCGCTTGGAAGAGACGAGCCTGAATTCATTCGAATTCGTGCCTGACCGCGCCGGCAGCAGAAAGGGAAATGGTTGAGTGCTGACATGAGAGCCGATGAACTTGAGCATCTTGATGAATTGGCGGAGGCGGCGTCTGACGATCCCCTGGCCGGCGCCGTCCGTAGACTGATAATTGAGATTGGCGAAGACCCCGAGCGTGAGGGAATCCTGAAAACGCCGGCCCGCGTGGCGCAGTCGCTGCGCTTCCTCACCAGTGGCTACCGGCAGGATGTTGACAAAGCGATAAACGGGGCGCTTTACTCCGTTGCCTATGACGAAATGGTGATCGTCAAGGACATTGAAGTCTTCAGCATGTGCGAGCACCACCTGCTGCCGTTCTTCGGCCGTTGCCACGTGGCCTATATTCCCAACGGCAAAGTCATCGGCCTCAGCAAAATTCCCCGCATCGTTAACATCTTCGCGCGGCGCCTGCAAGTGCAGGAACGCCTGACGGTGCAGATTGCCGAAACCTTGATGGAGAAGATCCGGCCACAGGGCGTGGGTGTGATCATCGAAGCGCGCCACCTGTGCATGATTATGCGGGGCGTGGAAAAGCAGAATTCCATTGCCGTCAGTTCGCACATGCTGGGAACGTTCCGCGATTCCGAATTGACGCGGTCGGAATTTCTGCGCTTGGTTCGAGATCGCGCCTGAGGCGGTCACGTCCCATCCCGGACAGAGAAACTTATGGGGAAACTCGACGGCAAGTCCGTGCTGATAACGGGTGGTAGCCGCGGCATTGGGCTGGCCATCGCACACGCTCTTGCTGCCGAGGGTGCGCAGCTTATTCTCGTGGCGCGGCATCGCGCACCGCTGGCGCTGGCGGCCTCGACGATCCGCGATCGCGTCGTCACTCTGCCCGCCGACGTTACCCGGCCGGACGCCGTGAAGCGGTTGTTTGCTGAAGTGCAAAAGCGCGTGCGGCGGCTTGATGTCCTGATCAATAATGCCGGCGTGTTCACATACAAGCCCTTCGCCAAAACCACGCTGAACGATTGGCGGCGGAACCTTGAGACCAACCTCACTTCCATTTTCCTGACCACCCAGGCGGCGTTGCCCATGCTCCGACGCAGCCGCGGCGAAGTGGTGAACATCCTCTCCGTTTCCAGCCGCGTACCCTTTCCCAATTGTTCGGCCTACACGGCGGCGAAATGCGGGGCCTTGGGACTGACGGGCGTGCTGCGCCGCGAACTTCGGGAAGAGGGAATTCGCGTTTCCGCGGTCCTGCCGGGGATGACGGAAACTGGCATGAAAGATGAGCTTGATTTCCCGGTGCGGTCGGAAGACCTTTTGCAGCCGGAGGATGTGGCGCACGCCGTGCTTAGCCTGCTGATTCAGCCCCGGCGGGCGATGGTGGAGGAGGTCTTGCTGATGCCATTCGCCGGCACCGTCCGCGCGAAGAGCTAAGCCGGCTCGGCGCCAGCCACCTGGTATTTAGGCAGGTCAGCGGTGCTTACGACGTACGCGTGAATGGCTTCCCGGTCTGCCGGTTCGATTTCCGAGAAGGTGACACCCATCCCCATTTTGCCGGCATGGTAGGCCACTTGGGCAATCGCGGAAACGACGCGGTCATTGTGCCCAAGATTGAAGCGGACCGTGATGGTCGAGCCCACCGGAAGAGGGTCGTCGGTTTCAATGAACATTCCGCCCAAACTGACATCACGGGAAAAGGCCAGCGACATACAGCGGTCACATTCCACCTGCGTGGCCAGCGGGGCTCGCGGCTGGCTTCGGCGATCTTTGGTTTTCTGATGGATATGCCGCAGCAGCTTCTCGCGGTCTTCGTCGCTGATCTCGGTGAAGGAGACAGCAGCGCCTTCTCCCGCCAAGACGTAGCAGACTCTTCCCCTGGCTTCGATGAACCGCAGGTGCCGCGCCGGGCGAAACCGCAGCGACAACTCCTGCCCGAGTTCGAGGCCGTCGGCCGGAGTGAGGAAAAGTCCGCCGCCACCCAACGTCCGGGCCACGGAACGGAAAGTGCGCTCGCCCGCCGTACAGTCAACCTGGACGCGGGCGCTTAGTCGTGGATACTTTCTCGGGTAGCCTCTAGCCAAATGTTATACCCAGACTGCCGAGGTCAACTTCAGGTAGTGCTAAGACTAGCACACATTTCCGGGGATGTCATTGACTAAATAAGGTACGGCATCGATTTCGCCATTACCCGGCGTGCACGTGGCGTTTTGTCAGTCCGTTTGACGTTGGACGGCGCTTCAAGCGCTGCTTGTCAGCAGCGAATCGGTAGTCGGCTGCGGCGCCAAGGAGGAAGACTTATGGATACACGTTCTCTGAGTGCAGAATTGCTGCAGACGGTGGATTCCGCTGAAGAGTTGCTCTGGCAGGTCAGCGCGGACGAAAGCCGGGCGCCCGTTCTCGCCGGTGGTTGGTCGCGCCGGCAAGTGATTGGCCACCTGATTGACTCCGCTTCCAACAACCATCAGCGCTTCGTGCGAGCCTCGCTCCAGGATTCTCTGGAATTTCCTGGTTATGACCAGATTGGCTGGTCGCGGGTGCAGTCCGTCGAGGAAGCTGCTTGGCCGCTCTTGGTGGCGCTGTGGGCAAACTACAACCGCTTTCTGGCCCACACCATCGCCCATCTTCCCGCCGATAAGCTTAACGTATCGGTTCGAATCGGTCAGCACGAGCCGGTGACGCTCAAATTCCTGGCCGAGGATTACTTCCGCCACCTGCTTCATCACTTGCGCCAAATCGGCGCCGCCCAGGCGGAGAAATAGGTGAAAAGATCGGCGACGGGCAAGTTCCGGACGAGCGTCGGCGAGGGGAGCCGGTCCCACGAGTATGCCATGCTTCGTTTTTTCTTTACCAAACTGCAAAGTTCGTGTTAACCTTTCCCTGTACATAAAGACGAGATGAGAAGCGAGGAGAGAGGCGGATGCCGTTAGCCCGTGAGTCCAAAACCAGCACGATCGAACGATTTCGAGTCAACCCCAAGGATACGGGCTCAGCCGAAGTCCAAGTTGCGCTGCTCAGCGAGCGAATTAGCTATCTGAACGAGCATTTTCGTACCCATCGCAAGGACCATGCTTCGCGGCGTGGGCTGTTGAACATGGTGGGTCGGCGCAAAAGGCATTTGGAGTACCTGAAACGGCGTGACCCTGAGGCTTATAAGCAGGTCATTGAAAAGTTGGGCATCCGCAAGTAGCCCGGTGTTAATCGATAAGATATCAAGATTTTCAGCAAGAGAAATTGTGTTGGCGAAGCGATCCCCCGGCTTTCCGGCGTGGATCGCTTTTTCGTTTTTGGGGGCCTGCCAAAACGGGCTGGTGGCTCCCATCCGTTCAACATCCACCTCAATTCGCAGCTTCCTAATTAACCCGCGTGCCTGATGACCGGGCTTAAGGTCCGGTTGATCGTTGAGCATGCCATGACCCGCTAAGCGGCCCCAGTGTGGGGCTCGGCGTGGATTGTTGGAGGAATATAAATGCAGAAAGTAAGTTTGACTCTGGGTGCGAACACCCTTTCGATTGAATGCGGTAAGGTCGCAAAGCAGGCCAATGGCTCGGCCTTTGTCCGCTACGGTGACACGGTCGTCCTGGCGACGGCGTGCTCCACCAACCCGCGGGAGGGAATCGACTTCTTCCCCCTCACAGTGGATTATCGTGAATACACTTACGCCGCGGGGCGGATTCCCGGCGGATTTTTCAAGCGTGAAGGACGGCCGACCGAGAAAGAGATTCTGACCAGCCGCCTGATTGACCGGCCCGTTCGGCCGCTTTTCGCCGAAGGCTTTAAGGACGAAACGCAGGTAATAGCCATGGTGCTCTCCGCCGACACGGAGAATAATCCTGATGTCATCGGCCTGGTGGCCGGCACCGCCGCTCTGTACCTGTCGGACATTCCCTTTCTTGCCCCCGTGGGCGCCGTGCGCGTGGGATTGATCGATGGCAAGTTGGTCACGAATCCCACCTACACGGAAATGAAGACCAGCCTGCTGAACATCGTCGTGGCGGGTACGGAGGACGCCATTGTGATGGTTGAGGCGGGCGCCAAAGAGGTTTCGGAAGCGGCGATTATTGACGCCATTCAGTATGCTCACAATGAGATTCGCCGGATTGTAGCCGCGCAGAAGGAACTCTTCGCGCTGCTGGGAATCAAAAAGCGCGACTTTGCCGCGCCCGCGCGCGACGAAGCTTTGTACGAGGAGGTTCGCAGCAAGATCGAGGCCGACCTCCATGCGGCTATGGATACTTCGCAGTGCGACAAGCTGCAAAGCCAGGAGAAGATCGTAGCACTCCGCAAGGGGCTGATAGCCAGCTATCCCGAGGACGATGTTGTGAAGCGTAAGCTGGTGGCCGGCTTTTTTGGGGAAGTGGAAGAGCGCCTGTTCCGTGATGACGTGCTGCTGAAGCGGCAGCGGCCTGACAAGCGCGCCTTCGACCAGGTGCGCCCCATCACTTCCGAGGTGGGACTGCTCCCGCGCACGCACGGCTCGGCGTTGTTTACCCGCGGTGAGACCCAGGCGCTGGTTACGGCCACGCTGGGAACCGGCGAAGACCAGCAGCGTATGGATGTGCTGGAAGGCGAAGCTTTTAAGCGCTTCATGCTGCATTACAACTTCCCTCCGTTCAGCGTGGGTGAAGTGGGCTTCCTGCGCGGTCCTGGCCGGCGCGAAATCGGCCATGGAGCCCTGGCGGAGCGCTCGCTCATTGCCATGCTGCCGGAAGAGAAGGACTTTCCCTATACGATTCGCGTGGTGTCTGACATCCTGGAATCGAACGGTTCGTCGTCGATGGCCACGGTGTGCGGCGGTACGCTGGCGCTGATGGATGCGGGCGTCCCCGTGAAGGCCCCGGTGGCGGGCATTGCCATGGGCCTGGTGAAGGAAGGCGATAAGTACGCCATCCTGACGGACATCGCCGGCCCCGAGGACCACTACGGCGATATGGATTTCAAAGTCGCCGGCACCAAGGACGGCATCACCGCCTTGCAGATGGATATCAAGATCACGGGCGTGACTCCGGCCATCATGCAGGAGGCTTTGGCGCAGGCCCAGGCCGCGCGCCTGCACGTGCTCGGCAAGATGCTGGAGACGCTGGCGGCGCCGCGCACGGAAATCTCCACTTATGCCCCGCACATTTACGCCATGAAGATCAATCCTTCGCGCATCGGTGAACTGATTGGACCGGGTGGCAAGGTGATTCGCGGCATTATCGAACAGACTGGCGTGAAGATTGACGTTGAGGACGATGGCAGCGTCAACGTGGCCGCCACCGATGAGCCCTCGGCCAGCAAAGCTTTGAAGATGATTCGCGACCTGCTGGCGGAAGCGGAAATCGGCAAGACCTACCTGGGCAAGGTCGTGCGGCTGGCGGATTTCGGCGCGTTCGTCGAAATCTTTCCCGGCACCGACGGCCTGCTGCACATCAGCGAAGTGGCCGAACATCGCATCAAGGACATTCGCGAAGAGCTGAAACTGGGCGACCAACTGCAGGTGAAGGTGATCTCGGTCGAAGGCAACAAGATTCGGCTGAGCCGCAAGGCCGTCCTGCGCGACCAGCGCGCGAAGACGGGCGAGGCGGCCACGCCGGCCGACGGCGGGCATCACGCCGCGCACGAAAAGCACTAAGGTTAACTACCCCTTCTTAGTTCAACTGGCGCCGGTTCCGCAGCCTGGAACCGGCGCTGGTGTTTTCAAGCGCCTCCCACCGGAACTAAAGGGCGTAGAATGAGATTTCCAGCCGCGAGCCACTGTGACTTGCTGCCTTGCAAGGTTTCCGCCGTTGGGGGTGTTACATGCCGAGGGTTACGGAGCTCCTAATCAACGGGGTGAAGTACGCCGTGGATGTTGATGCGGATGCGAGCCTGCTGAGCGTCCTGCGCGATGACCTTGACTTGACGGGAAGCAAGTACGGATGTGGGGAGGGGCAGTGCGGCGCCTGTACCGTTCTGATTGGTGGGTCGCCGCGGCGTTCCTGCATCACTCCCGTGGGTGCGGTGGCGCGCAAGCCCATTACCACCATTGAGGGCTTGGAGAAGGACGGCCGGTTGCATCCCGTTCAGCAGGCATTCCTCGACGAAGACGTGATGCAGTGTGGTTACTGTACCTCGGGAATGATCATGACCACGGTGGGCTTGCTCAGTGTTCATCCCGACCCCAGCCGGGAGGAGATTGCTCGCTACCTCGAAGGGCACATCTGCCGATGCGGGACTTATTCGCGCATCGTCGCCGCCGTTCAGCATGCGGCCAAGGTGATGCAGGGGGTGCGCTCATGAAAAGTGCACTGGAAATGCACTTGGCGATTGAAGCCGAGCGTTACGAACTGATGGCCGGTCCTGCTTATCACTTTGGCATGCCCCGCCGCGACTTCTTCAAAATGCTGGGCGGCGGCATTGTGATTTTCTGCCTGCTCGATCAGGAAGTTGAAGGCCAGGAAGCCGGGCGCGGCCGCCGTTGGGGGGGCGAGGCGTTGCCGCAGAACGTCTCCGCCTGGCTGCACGTCAACGAAAACGGCGAAGTGACGGTCTTCACTGGCAAGGTGGAAGTGGGCCAAAACATTCGCACCTCGCTTGCGCAAGCCGTCGCCGAGGAATTGTGCGTGGCCCCCGGCTCGGTCCGCCTGCTGATGGGCGACACGGACCACGTTCCCTTTGATATGGGGACCTTCGGCAGCCGCACCACGCCCACCATGAACCCGCAGCTTCGCCGCGCGGCGTCCGCAGCTCGCGAAGCGCTGATCGGCTTGGCTGCCGAATCCTGGCACGTCGATGCCGCCAAGCTGCGAGCGGACAACGGCGCGGTGACGGATCCGGAAGCGCAACGCACGATCGGTTACGGCGAGTTGGCCAAAGGGCGTGAACTTGCCCAGACCATTTCTGCCGAGGACGCTTTGATTCCGGCCGCGCAGTGGAAGGTGATGGGCAAGCCGCTCGGCAAGATGACCGGGCGCGACATCGTGACGGGGCGGCAGCGCTACCCATCCGACATCAAGCGGCCGGGAATGCTTTACGGCAAGGTGCTGCGGCCACCGGCGTTCGGCGCCACGCTGGCGACGCTCGACAGTAAGAATGCGGAGCAGATGCCGGGAGTAACCGTGGTGCGCGACGGCAACTTTGTGGGCGTGGCTGCTCCCAGTCCCCGCGTTGCGGCGGACGCCCTCGCGGCACTCAATGCCACGTGGACGTCCCCACCGCCGAAGACTTCCAGCGACGAACTTTTTGGATACCTCAAAAAGAACGCGCAATCTGGCGACGATCGCGGTGGACACGTGACAGGCTCCATCGAAAAAGGCATGGCTGCGGCGAGCGTGCGGCTCAATCAAACCTATACCGTTGCCTACATCGCTCACGCCCCGCTGGAGCCCCGCGCCGCCGTGGCGGAATGGAACGATGGCAAGCTAACTGTGTGGACCGGTACCCAGCGGCCCTTCGGCGTGCGCGGCGAACTGGCGGAGGCCTTCCGATTATCCGAAGATCACGTGCGCGTGTTGATGCCGGATATGGGCTCGGGCTACGGTGGCAAGCACACGGGCGAAGCGGCGGTGGAAGCGTCTCGCCTGGCGCAAGCCGCGCACAAGCCCGTCAAGCTGGTGTGGACGCGAGAAGAGGAATTCACCTGGGCTTACTTCCGCCCTGCCGGCGTCATTGAAGTCTCCGCCGGCGTCGCGAGCGATGGCACCCTTACCGCCTGGGAGTTTCACAACTACAACTCCGGCGCCGCGGCCATCGCCCCGCTCTACCACATTCCCAACCAGCGCGTTCAGTTTCATCCTGTTGATTCGCCCCTGCGCCAGGGTTCGTACCGCTCGCTGGCGGCAGCCGCCAACCACTTCGCACGCGAGTCCTTTATCGACGAACTCGCGCACCTTGCCAAAATCGACCCGCTGGAATTTCGGCTGAAGAATCTTACCGATGCGCGCATGCGAGAAGCTCTCCAAGCCGCGGCGCAGAAATTTGGTTGGGGGCAGGGAACGCCGCAGCCGGGCCACGGCTTCGGCATTGCCGGCGGCTTCGACAAGGGCGGATACGTGGCCACCTGTGCGGAAGTGGCAATCGACCCCGCGACGCGGCAGCCGCGAGTGCTTCGCGTCGTCACGGCCTTTGACTGCGGCGCTGTGGTGAATCCGGACGGTCTGCGCAACCAGATTGAAGGCGCGAATCACATGGGCATCGGCGGAGCCTTGTTTGAGGCCATTCGTTTTGCCAACGGCCGCATCCTGAACCCGCACTTCGCCCAGTATCGCGTGCCGCGCTTCAGCGACTCTCCGGCGACGATGGAAGTGGTGCTGATTGATCGCAAGGATGTGCCGTCGGCCGGGGCGGGAGAGACGCCCATCGTCGGCATCGCGCCCGCCATCGGCAACGCGATCTTTGCCGCCACTGGCAAGCGCCTGCGCTCACTTCCGATGGCGCCGAGCTGATGATCTCACTTGAGCATTGCCGCATACGGCCTGTGCCGTCTATATTGATTAGGATGGGCTCGGCAGAGGTTTACGAACTCAATATTGTGGTTGATCCGGCCGACATCGATTACCAAGGCCACGTGAACAACGTCATCTACGTGCGCTGGGTGCAAGATGTGGCCCAGGCGCACTGGATGGCGCGCGCCACGGCGGAAGACCAGGAGCGGCTATTGTGGGTTGTGGTGCGGCACGAGATTGACTACAAGCAGTCGGCCCAACTCGGCGATACCATCCTGACTCGCACCTGGGTGGGAGCGGCCACGCGGGCTACGTTCGAACGCTTTACGGAATTGCGCCGGGCGGCAGATGGTGTGCTGCTCGCCAAGGCGCGATCGCTGTGGTGTCCGATCGATGCCGCAACGCGCCGCCCGGCGGGAGTGAGTACCGCCCTGCGCGACCTGTTTTTCGCGTCCCCGGCAGCGGCCGGAAATTCAGCGTAATCATTTCACCTTCGGAGCTTACACCGGAAACATGCATTTGGCCCCAGCTAATTTAGCCGCTTCAGACGCTTACGCCGAAGCGGAGCAACTATTACCGTTGGTCACTCCCCTGGCTCTCCGGCGGAACTTGAAGGAAGTGCTGGCGGACCCGCTCTACCGCTCGCTCGCCCCTCGGATCGAGGGCTTGATCAACTTCGTCCACCATTCGGAATTCCGTCCGGCCGATGCGTCTGCCAAAACGCGCTACCGCGTGGTGGCATGGAACGTCGAACGTGGAACCCGGTTCGAGGAACAGGTTGGCGCATTAAAAGGGGACCCGCGCATTGCCGGCTGCGACGTTCTCCTTATTACCGAAGCCGATGCCGGCATGGCGCGCTCCGGCAATCGCATGGTGGCCGAGGATCTCGCGCGGGAGTTGGGCATGGCGCAGGTCTTTGCCCCGTGTTACCTGGCGCTGGGCAAGGGTTCTGGCGTGGAGCGCGACGCGGCGGGGGTGAACCGCTTCGCGCTCCACGGCAACGCCGTGCTGAGCCGTTATCCCATCCGCGATGCCCGCGCCCTGGCCCTGCCCAACGGCGTGGATAAGATGGCGCACCGCGAAAAACGCCTTGGCCGTCAGGCCGCCGTGGTGGCAACGGTTGGGTTCCCCGGCCATTCCGTTCAGGCCGTTTCTGTTCACCTCGACGCGCAGTCTACGCAGCGGCACCGGTTCCACCAGATGCGGCGCGTGCTCGACCAACTCGATCCCTCACTGCCCGCCGTCATTGGGGGCGACTGGAACACCAGTACCTACGATTCTTCCCACGCGGTGTGGGCCATCCTGGGATTCTGGCGCCGCGTCTTTATGGGAGCGGACCACGTCATCCGGAACCACTACCTTCACCCGGACCGCTGGTTTGAGCGCGACTTGTTTCGGCTGCTCGAGCAGCGCGGCTTCGATTATCGGAGTGCCAATGTTCCCGGCGCAGCGACGGTTCACTGCGACATCAGTGATATTCGCTCCCGGCGCAGCTTGAATGAGTGGGTGCCGGCATGGTGTTTCGCTTTTATCCAGTGGTCGCTGCGCAATCATGGCGGTCGCTGCCCGCTCAAGCTGGATTGGTTCGCCGTCCGCGGTCTGCGCGCGGAAAACCCCGTCGTGGCGCATGACCTCGCCCACGCCTGCGGCGAGCGCCTGTCCGATCACGATCCCGTTGCCGTCGATCTCGTCCTTTAAAGATTGCGGCACTCCCGACGGGTCTCCGAGAACTAAGAAATATCTAATCGCATCGCTGTTTAAGTTCACTTCAGAGTGACAACTTGGCGCTGGGACATGCTGACTCTCGACAGACGCGAGGGTTCATGTCACCATCTTCTGTACGAACGACGCCGATCGAAGCGATGGCCCCGCCTTACCGAGTCGCGTAAGCAGCACCGCTCCCTTCAGCTCCCAGCACGAATTGGACGAACCGTGGAACCTGCGCTTCCTGAGAAGTCTTCCGACGCCGACCTGATCGAAACCCTGGCCCACACCCATCTGGCCGATTGCTATCAATGCGGCAAGTGCACCGCAGGCTGTCCCATGGCGGCGGCGATGGACGTCGCGCCCAATCAGCTCGTGCGCCTGCTCCAGCTTGGGCACGCGCAGCAGGCGATGCAGAGCGACGCCATCTGGGCATGCGTCTCGTGCCAGACGTGTTCGACCCGCTGTCCCAAGTCCGTCGATTGCGCGGGCATCATGGACGGGCTGCGGGAGTTCTCCCTTCAGCGCGGAGCCGCATCGCCCGCCCAGCATCGCGTCGTGGCCTTCCAGCAGGCATTCCTGGAAAACATCCGGCGCAACGGCCGCCTGGACGAAATTGAGTTGATCGCGGAATTCAAGCTTCGCGTCTTGCGCCATGAACCCAGCCTGCGATTTCTTCTCAAGGATTCAACGCTGGCCCCGGCGCTCCAGAAGCGCCACAAGCTGCACCTGCGCGGCGAAAAGGTGAAGGAGCGCGACGTGGTGGGCCGCATCTTTGAACGCTGTGCTGTAGCGGCGGTCTCCGACCGCCGCCGTCGATCGGATCTCGACGCTACAACGACACCCCTGAAGGGTAAACAGGCATGAGGCTCGGCTATTATCCCGGTTGCGCTCTGCACGGCTCATCCAATGATTATGAGCAGTCGCTGCGAGCCTGCCTGGGAAAACTGGATCTGGAACCGCAGGAAATCCAGGAGTGGATCTGCTGCGGCGCCACGGCTGCTCATTCCCTGAATCACAAGCTGTCCATCGCGCTTCCGGCTCGCAACTTGGCCTTGGCAGAAAAACAAGGGTTTGAAGACGTGCTGGCGCCCTGCCCGCTCTGCTCGATGCAGTTACTCAAGGCCGCCAAATTGATGGATGAAGACGCGAGCGTGCGGCAGGAAATCTCCCGCATTGTTGAAGGGGAGATCACGGGGCGTGTGAGGGTCCTGAACCTCATTCAGGTCTTTCAAAGAGTGGGGATTGACCGGATCAAGTCCGCGGTGAAGGATCCGCTGAAGGACCTGAAACCGGCGTGCTATTACGGTTGCCTGCTCACGCGTCCGCCCGCGGTGGTGAGGTTTGACGACCCCGAGCAGCCCAGCTCGATGGAAGCCATTGTAACCGCGCTGGGGGCCAAGCCCGTCGATTGGAATTTTCGTACGGAATGCTGCGGCGCCGGCATGACCATGGCGAAAGAAGAAGCGGTGCTGGACCTCAGCCATCGCATCCTAGCCGATGCCCAGCGACACGGCGCCAACTGCATGGTCACCGCCTGCCCGATGTGCCACGTGAATCTCGACATGAAACAGCGTGACATCGAGCGCAGCTACAGTGTCAAACACGGCCTGCCGATCTACTACCTTTCGGACCTGGTGGGACTGGCGCTGGGAATCAGCCGGGAAGCGCTGGGGATTGACCGGCATTTTGTGACGTAGCTCTTGTAGCGGCTTTTGTAGCGGCGGTCTCCGACCGCCGGTTGGAGTTTGTGGAATTTAAGAGGAGGCATTTCGCTGCCGTTTGCGGTAATGGTGGTGTAGATGCACACTCCTGGCGCTGTCATCCTGAGCCCGCGCTTCAGGGCGAAGGACCCTTTTCATTGTACGTAGGAAGCAGCGCGCATTTGCGGCGCCCGCGCGACGCGGCTCATGGATACTACGAAATACAGGGGTCCTTCGCCCTGAAGCGCGGGCTCAGGATGACAGGACTCGCGGTTGGCGTTTTGAACACAGATGGTTGGAGAAACACAGCCTTATGTCCCGAATCGGAGTCTTCGTCTGCTGGTGCGGTGAAAACATCGCGCGCACTGTGGATGTGGCGCAGGTGGCAGAGGCCGCCGCGCAAATCCCCGGGGTGCGCTGTTCGGTGCACTACAAATACATGTGCTCGGACCCCGGCCAGGCGATGATCCGCGAGAAGATTGAGTCGGAGAAACTCGACGCGGTCGTGGTGGCCTCCTGTTCACCCCACATGCATTTGAA
Source organism: uncultured Acidobacteriota bacterium (assembly GCA_963719115.1). Lineage (GTDB taxonomy): Bacteria > Acidobacteriota > Terriglobia > UBA7540 > UBA7540 > Bog-366. The sequence goes on from CAVRBF010000084.1 coordinate 16,888, forward strand.
GACCTTCCGCAAGACCGCACAGCGAGCCGGGCTGAATCCCTACCTGGTGGAGATGGCGAACATCCGCGAGCACTGCTCGTGGGTGCACCACGACCGTGCGCAGGCCAGCGGCAAGGCCGCGGAAATCATCCGCATGTCAGTGGAAAAGGTCCGGCAGAACCATGCGCTTCAGCCCATCCGCGTGCCCGTCACCCGCCGCGCTCTGGTGGTGGGCGGCGGCGTGGCAGGAATCCAGGCGGCGCTCGACATCGCCGACGCCGGTTATGAAGTGGTGATGGTGGAGCGCGAACCCTCCATCGGCGGCAAGATGGCAGGCCTTTCGGAAACGTTCCCCACGCTCGACTGCTCGCAGTGCATCCTGACGCCGCGCATGGTGGAGGTGGGCCAGCATCCGCGCATCAAGCTTTATTCGTATTCGGAGGTCGAAAAGGTTGATGGATTCATCGGCAACTTCACGGTGCAGATCCGGCAGAAGGCGCGCTACGTCGATATCACCAAGTGCACGGGCTGCGGCGAGTGCTGGAACGTGTGCCCCCTGAAGCGCAATCCCAGCGAATTCGATTTCCGCATGGGCGTGCGTCCCGCCATCTATGTGCCTTTCCCCCAGGCGGTGCCCGCGCGGCCGGTAATCGACAACAAGACTTGCGCCAAGCTGATTCGCAACGGCTGCGGGCTGTGCGAAAAGAAGTGCCAGGCCGGAGCCATCAATTTCAAGGACACCGATAAGATTGTGGAAGAGAAGGTCGGCGCCGTCGTGGTGGCCACCGGTTATCAACTCTATAGCATCGCCAAACAGCAGGACGGCAAGCTGGCAGGTTACGGCGAATATGGTTACGGCAAGTACAAGGACGTGATCGATTCGCTACAGTTCGAGCGGCTGGTCTCCGCCTCGGGTCCCACCAATGGCGTCATCAAGCGGCCCTCCGACGGCAAAGAACCGAAGAGCGTGGTCTTTATCAATTGCGTGGGGTCACGGGACAACTCCAAGGGCCTTCCGTATTGCTCCAAGATTTGCTGCATGTACACCGCCAAGCACACCATGCTCTACAAGCATAAGGTGCACGACGGGCAGGCGCATGTGTTTTACATGGACATTCGCGCCGGAGGAAAAGGTTACGAGGAGTTTGTGCGCCGCGCCATCGAGCAGGACGGCGCCAAGTACTACCGCGGCCGGGTTTCAAAGATCACCGAGCAGAACGGCAAGCTGATTGTGCGTGGCGCCGACACGCTGGCCGGCATTCCGCTGACCATTGAGGCGGACCTGGTGGTGCTGGCTGCGGCGATGCGTCCGGCCGACGGCGCGACTGACCTCGCTCGCAAACTCAATGTGGGATACGACGAATTTGGCTTCCTGATGGAATCGCACCCCAAGCTGCGTCCGGTGGAAACCAATGCGGCCGGAGTTTTTATCTGCGGCGCCTGCCACAGTCCCAAAGACATTCCGGAATCGGTGGCACAGGCTTCTGCCGCGGCCGCCAAGGTGCAAGTGACCTTCGCCGCCGAGGAGTTGACGCGCGAGCCGGAAATTGCCCAGATCAACGAGCAGACGTGCGCGGCCTGCTACGCCTGCTACCGCACATGCCCCTATCACGCCATCGATCAGGCGGAAGTACGGACCCCGCGCGGCGTGTTCGTCAAAAAGACCGCACGCGTGAACCCCGGCCTGTGCATGGGCTGCGGCACGTGCGTGGCCGTGTGCCCGTCGAAGAGCGCGGAACTGGAAGGATTTACGGAGCAGGAGATTTATTCGATGGTGGAGAGTTTGGCGTGAACGTGCCACGGCCATCCTGGCCGTGAAGGAAACACGGGCGGGACGCCCGTGCTCCGGCTGTAGCGGCGGTCTCCGACCGCCGCCGTCGATCGGAGATCGACGCTACAAACGTAACGCCGACCTTGCGGTCGGCACAGGCCGGCAGGATGCCGGCGTTACGAAAGTCGAGAGTCTGGCATGAGCGAAGCAAGCCAATTCGAGCCGAAGATCGTTGCTTACGTCTGCAACTGGTGTACCTACTTGGGTGCGGATTTGGCGGGGACGACGCGCCTTGAATACCCTGCCAACGTGCGCATCATTCGCCTGCCCTGCACGGGCCGCATCGATTTCAATTTGCTCATAAAAGCTTTCGAAATCGGCGCGGACGCGGTGCTGGTCTCCGGCTGCCATCCTGGCGATTGCCATTACACGGCGGGAAATTACCACGCACGCCGCCGCTGGATTCTATTCCGCGAACTCCTCGATACCTTGGGATTTGACCTGCGGCGCATCCACTTTACCTGGATTTCCGCCGCCGAAGGCCGTAAGTGGCAGGAAGAGGTTACGCGCATTACCGAGGAGACCCGCCTACTTGGGCCATATCGAGAGCTGTACAAGAGAAATGGTATTCAGAAAGTCAGTTTTAGCGGACGTATACTGCGCGAAGCGGCTTCTGCGGCGGCTCGACGCCGCCTTCTCGGCCCAGGGTAGGGCGCTACAAAAGGCGGCGGCTAACCGCTATGGTCGGCGGCCGCCATGGCCGCCCAAGAGCAGCAATTGCGTGAAACCTGCCGCAAGCTGCTCGCCGAAGGCAGCGTAAAGGTTGTCATCGGATTTGGCGCGCGCGGGCCTGTTTTCGTTCGCCGCGCTGAGGACGTCGAGAAATTGGTCTGGAACGCAAGCTGCCTCGCCAACCTCACCGTCTATTTGAAGCGCAAGGAGATCAAGCGGCTGGGCAAAGCGGCCGTGGTGGTGAAGGGTTGCGACGAGCGCGGGTTGGTTCTTCTCGAGAAAGAGTATCAGGTGGATCGCCCGAACCTGCGCGTGATCGGCATGGCGTGCGAGGGTTTGGGTCAGCCCAAGTGCGCCGCGTGCGAAGTGCGCCAGCCGCGCTTTGCCGATGAGGTGATTGGGGAAGTAGCGCCGGGCTTGAATCCGGCAGGAGACAACGTGGCGCCGGGCTTGAGCCCGGCAAGTGCCGGCCTAATGGCCGGCGCTACACGCCGCTTCCGGCCTTGATGCAGTTCTCCCCCGCCGAGCGCATGGCGTGGTGGGCGGAGGAGTTTGACCGCTGCGTGAAGTGTTATGCCTGTCGCCAAGTTTGTCCCCTGTGCTACTGCGAGCGCTGCATTGCGGACAAGAACCGGCCGGTGGCTATTTCCACCTCCGCCAGCCCCGAGGGCAATTTCGCCTGGCACATCACGCGGGCATTCCACCTGGCGGGCCGATGCGTGGGATGCGGCGAGTGCACGCGCGCCTGCCCGGCGGGGATTCCTTTGAGCCTGCTCAACATGACTTTGGCGCTCGCCGCCGAGAAGCACTTTGGATATCGCGCCGGAATGGATCCCAAGGCTGAGCCGCTGATTGGAACCTATGCGCTCACGGATCAAGGAGGACTTTATCCGATGAGCGAAGTCCTGACCAAAGCGGCGTTGCGGGAAATGGCCGCTGCGTGGATTGCCGGCGGCAAAGTGGTGGCGGGACCGGTGCAGGTGAAGCCTGGCCTGATCCTGTACGCGCCGCTCTCCTCGGCCGAGAGCTTGTGCTTAGAGGGTTTTATCCGTCCAGCGAATTCCCCCAAGGAATTCGTTTTTCCCCGGAACGAGAAGTTGTGCACCTACCGCCGGCAAGGCGCGCGAGTGGAGTTGAGCAACGACGGGCCGGAGATCGCGGCGCAGATCCTGCTGGCCGTACGCCCCTGCGATGCCGCGGCGCTGCCCATTCTGGATCACGTGTTTAATTGGGACTATCAGGACGAGGTGTACAACCGCCGGCGCCGGGCGACCACCGTGGTAACCCTGGCATGCTCGGCGCACGATGAGTCCTGCTTCTGCACTTCCGTGGGGCTCGGCCCGCAGGCGGAGAAGGGCAGTGACGTGCTGCTTCTCGACTTGGGCGAAGAATTCGAGGTTCGTTGCCTGACTGACAAAGGACGGGCGTTATTTGCCGAGGTAGGGGCACGCCATGGCGTGCCCTACAGGCATCCGATAAGGTTGCGCCGCTGGTAGAGGGGCCCGAGCCGAAGTTCAGCCCGGCACACATCAAGCAGTTCGTGGACGAGCATTTCGCCAGCCCTTATTGGCAGGAGGAAGCTCTGGCCTGTCTGGGTTGCGGGGCCTGTGCCTACAACTGCCCCACGTGTCATTGCTTCGATATCGTGGATGAAGGGAACACGCAACACGGCGAGCGCGTGCGCAATTGGGACTCCTGCCAGTTTGCGCAGTTCACGGTGCATGCTTCCGGCCACAATCCGCGTGCGGACCAGGCGGCGCGCCAACGCCAGCGCGTCCTGCACAAGTTCTCGATTTATCCGCAGAAGTTCGGCGAGATCCTCTGTACCGGCTGCGGCAACTGCACGCGCAATTGTCCTGAAGGACTGGGATTGTTGACCTTGTTGACGGGAATTGATCGCGTCGGAGTGGCGCAGGAGTGACCAAGTACCACGGCCGTCCCGACCGCATCGTACCACGGCCATCCTGGCCGTGAAGGAGCACGGGCGGCACGCGCCGTGGTACGACGGTCATGGGAATCGATCATGCCTGACCTTTACACGCCCGACCTGATGGAAGTGGTGGATGTCCGGCAGCACACGCCGGATGTGAAATCGGTACGCATTCGTTTTGAAGACGAAGAGCGCCGCAGCCAGTTCGGGTTCCGCGTGGGACAATTCGGAATCTTCTCGGCCTTCGGCTATGGCGAATCGACCTTCAACATCTGCTCCAGTTCGAACTGGAAGGACTCGCTGGAATTCTGCTTCCGCAAAGTTGGCCGTGTTACAGAAGCGCTGTGGCGCGTCGAGGAAGGTGACATCGTCGGTTTCCGCGGGCCTTACGGGAACGGTTACCCGATGGAGAAGTGGGAAGGGAAGGACCTGATCTTTTTAGGCGGCGGAATTGCCATGCCTCCCATCCGCTGCGCCATCTGGTACGCGCTGGAGAATCGTGCGAAATACGGCGACATTACGATTGTCTACGGCGCACGCACGGTTGCCGATCTCGTCTATGTGGATGAATTGGCCGAATGGTCCAAGCGCGAACGCGTCCGGGTGATTCAGTGCGTGGACCCGGGCGGGGAAACACCTGATTGGAAAGGCGAAATCGGGTTTGTGCCGTCGGTCTTCGAGCGCGCTAAAGTTCCGGCAGAGAATTCCATTGTACTTGTCATCGGCCCGCCCATCATGATCAAGAACACGCTTCCCATTCTGGAAAAGCAGGGAGTACACGCCGATGCGGTTTTTACCAGCCTCGAAAACCGCATGAAGTGCGGCGTCGGCAAGTGCGGACGCTGCAATGCCGGTCCCGTCTACGTCTGCAAGGAAGGCCCCGTGTTCACCATGGAGCAATTGCAAAAGCTGCCGCAAGATTACTAGGGCCGTTTTGAAAATAAAGGCCAGCAAGCAGCAACACTCTCTCCCCAAACCTGATAGCATATTGAGAATGAAGGTAGTTAACGAACATCACCGATATGGTGCTTGGCATTACGAGGAGACTTTTTGTCGCCAGCGGCTCACTCCTGTTTTAGCACGCTCCCTTTCGCCATCTTTTCTTCTTTGTTATTCTCGTTGCCGCTCGTTCCATCTGGTGCATCGAACAAAATTCTGGGATCGCCGGGTAACTCGATCAAGGAGTCAGACGTTTATTCTCGGTGAGGATCTCCGCGGAGAATTAACGGAACAGAATCAGAATGCTCCGGCGGGATCAGGCGGGCCATCGATGAGATGTGACAAGTTCAAATCTGAAGGAGGAGGCTCCGTGCGACATTTCGCTCGATTTCAACGGCTTGTTCTTATTCTGCTTCTCGTCACGTTTATCGTTGCAGCAAGTCCGGGAATGATACGTGCACAGGCTCCGCCCCCCTCGTATCCTCCGGCTGAACTCAATAAATTGGTGTCAAGGATTGCCCTTTACCCTGACTCCTTGCTGGGACAGGTGCTGGCTGCGGCTACTTACCCGGATCAGATTCCCGACGCCGCGAAGTGGGCGGATGAGCACCATTACCTGCGCGGAGACGACTTGGCCCGAGCGATCACCGAAGACCATCTGCCCTGGGATCCAAGCGTGCAGGCGTTGCTGCCGTTTCCGTCGGTGCTGGATATGATGGCCTCCGACATGAACTGGACGGCGGAATTGGGGAATGCTTTTCTGGCGCAACAACAAGACGTGATGGACGCGGTGCAGCGGCAGAGGAAGCGGGCCCATGACTACGGCTACCTGAGAAGCAACGGCCAAGTGGTGGTTTCCGGTGGTCCTTACATCACGATTGTACCGGTGAATCCGGCTTTCGTTTGCGTGCCGGTTTACGATCCGGCCGTCGTGTTTGTTGCCCCACGCCCTGGGTTCTTCATTGGCGGCGCCATTGGCTTTGGTTTTGGCGTAACGCTGGGATTCGCCTTTGCCCCATGGGGTTGGGGACACACCCAGTTCTTCTGGGATCGGCACGAGCTATTCCTTGCGGGTTCGCACTGGGGCCGCAACTGGGGAAATCGGGGGGTGTACGTGCATCCTTATCATGGTGTCCAGCGTTGGAGCGGGCCCCGGGCCCCGGAGCACCATGAACTGATCCGGCGCAGCGAAGCGGAACGTAATGCGGCGCGCACCGGCCACGAGCGGGTCGAGGAGCACCACTCAGCCCCGCACGGTGGAGAGCACCACAAGTAATGCTTGGAAGCGGCCGGCCGTTCGTGAGACCGCTTTAAGTAGGGCGGTTTCACCGGCGGCTTAGACTGGCTCCTAACCACTAGCCACTTACCACTATCCACTGAAGTTCTTACTCTTCCTTGATCGCCGCTTTCACCATGGCGAGAATGGAAGGTGGAATCATACTGGCGGGGATGCCATGGTCTTTCTCGGCGTGCTCGGCGGCGAGCTTCAGGAGTTCCTCTTCGGTATCGGCGCGCACCTCCTTGGGGCAATCCATTCCTACATCACGACATCGCAACACTTTCGCCATGGTGGTTTCCTTTCAGTTGAGTGAGGGTGCAAGACGTTGAGTCTATCATCGACTTAGGGGCCTGTGTTGCATTTTGTAGAACCCCTGATTATCATAAGCGGTGACGCGAACAGTTCACAAAGAATTGGGTTCCCATTGAAGACCGCCAGGCAATTCGTCAGCTTCGTCTTGGGTATAGCGGTAGGGGTTTGCCTTTATTCCCTCTTCAAGCTACGGCCATTATTCCGGCCAAGTGCGTCGAGCACCTCTCCTCGGGCGGACGAGAGCCAGCCTCCGCGCGCGCTGCGGGGCGGCAAGCCGCAGACTCGAAGGGCTGCTGCCCCTGTGCCTACGAGCTCCGGCCAACCCTCGAACATGGCGAAGCACCAAGCTGCCGGCCCATCGGTCCTGATACCAACCGGCCACGCGTCCGCAAAGGGATCGGAATCGTCAGTAGAGGAAGCGGTTGCGAAGGCTGACGTTGCGCGACCGTCGAAGCCTGATGAAGCCGAGGGCGATGAGCAAGTTTCCCGCGAACGACTGGTTGAGGCTGAAAGGGTCCTGCCGGTCGGCGTTTCCGCTGCCGCGGCGGTATCCACGGCCACACCTGCACCGGACAATGCGGTTCCATTAATTGCACAAGCTAAGGTCACGAGAGAGGTTGCGGTTTCCAATGGCCAGTCGGCGACGAGTATGCCGATGGTTTTCAAGCCCATTGGCTACGTCGAAAAAGCCGACGGTCAGGTTGAAGCAATAATCGTGCAAGAAAACGACGTTCAGGTCGTTCATACAGGTGACCTCATTGCGGGCCGGTACCGGGTGACGAAGATTTCTCCCGAGGCGGTCCAGACCGTTGACGATTCGCAGGTGCAACCAGGAATGGTTCAAACGGCTGGTTTGGAAGCCAAGAATTCAATAGGATACGTCGAGCAGGCGGACGGTAGGACGGAGGCAATTGTTGCCGAAGGGGGTTCCGTCAGCCTGGTTCCGGAGGCATCCACAGTAGTGATGGCCCAAAGCCAGCCGGTCCGTCAGGGTGGAGTTGGGGATGTTCCGGCCCTCGCTTCCGTGGCGCCTGCACCCATGGTGCCAGTACCCAGCTTAGCCGTTGTGACTCCTTCGGCGGGTCCCGTCAACGCGTCTGAAGCACAGGCAGGGCCGCCGGTCGCGGTCGAAGCATCGGTTCCCACTGCCTCCACTGTTACGGCTGATGGCTCTGCCGCCGTACAGGTCGCCGGTTCGGTTGGGGCGCAGGACTCGGTGGGTGATGCGGCAAAGCCCGTGCTGGCGGCTCCGGTCCAGCAAGCGACGGAATCGTCGGTCAAGATGAAACCGCTCGGTTACGTGGTCAACGCCGAAGGGCAGTTTTCCGCGATTGTCGCTCAGGGTGACGATGCCTATCTGGTTCGGCCAGGGGACGAATTCGCTGGGCATTATCGTGCCGTGGCGGTTTCCGCCGATGTGGTGGATGCGGTGGAGGAGCCGCCTCGGCAGGCGCTCCCGGCGCGCGATTCAGATTCACCGTTGTTTGCAGATTTTGTAAGCACAGAGGCGGAGTCCGAGCCGGGTCTGCCGCCATGGAACGGTAATGGGCCCAATTCCGATCGCAGCGGGAAAGCACCGCTGAAGATACTCGACGATCCGTTCATCGCAACCTCGCTTCCGCCGCCGAAGATGCCCAGTAGGTTTTTGACGCCTCTGGCACTTGCAACAAATACGGAGCACGCCGCTCCGTCGCGTAGGGAGAAGACCGCGCGTTTGCCAGAGGAAGCTGGGACGTTTATTTTCCAGGTGTTAGGGTATGTTGAGACCGTGAACGACGGCTGTAGGGCTATAGTGGCGGACGGATCCGAAGTCTATCTTGTCAAACCGGGAGACACGTTTGCCGGCCAGTATCGCGCCACCAGCGTGGAGTCCTCGGTGGTTCTTGCCGTCCAAGTGCCGCCGGTTCCACGTTCAACAAACGTTCTCTCCGCCCAGACAGAACCCAGCGGCAATTCTGCATCCAATAATCTTTACGGTTATTTGCACTATTCCTTGGCGGGCCTCGCGAGCGCGCAGGTTCCCCACGCGGTCGATGCGACGAGCAGCCCCCTTCGCGCTGGTTTTGGTGCGAATCTCCTCAACTCGTTAACGAGTCAGTTTTGATTCGCGAGCACATTCTTTGGGCCGAAGATCCCCTGTCAGAACGCGATTCCGGCCAATGGAGATGCGGATGGTAAAGAACGGAATCCGGCTGCTAGGACTGTTGGGCCTGCTCGCTGCCAGTCTCAGTTGCAGCGGCGGCGCAACGGTGATTGCGTACAAGCAAGCTCGCCGAGCCGAGGCGAAGAAAGACTGGGACACGGCTTTGGTGGACTACGAGAAGGCCCGCAATGCCGACCCAGAAAACTCCCTTTACATCCTTCACGAGCAGAACGCCAGGACCCAAGCCAGCCTGATGCACTTCAAGAATGGGGAGCAGTTCGTAAAGCAAGGCCACACGGACGACGCGGCGGGTGAGTTCCAGAAGGCCGTGCGCATTGATCCTACTGATAAAGCTGCGGCGCAAGAGTTGGACAAGATTGTCACCAAGGAAGCGGCCGCCAAGAAGGAACATACCGAAGCTTTGGAAAAAGCCCTCAAGGCACGGGAGGAGGAGAACCAGCCCACAGAGGTTAAACTCCAGCCCTTCAGCAAGGAGAAGATCGCCCATTTCAAGGTCACGGCCGACAGCCGGATGGTGTACGTAACACTGGGTAAGATGGCGGGCCTTAACGTGGCATTCACCTCGGACTTCCGAGGGGCGCCGCTCAGTGAGGACCTCAGCAATGTGACTATCGAGGATGCTTTGCACCTGGTCGCTTTGCAGAGCAAGACTTTTTGGAAGGCGGTCACCTCAAATACCATCCTGGTTATTCCGGATGACGCCACACATCGTAAGGATTACGACGAAGAGGTATTAAAGACCATTTACCTCTCCAATCCGCTGGCGCCGGCGGACCGCACCGCCATCACCACGGCCCTGAAGCAAGTGCTTGGATTACAGAGAATTATGGACAATCCGGACTCCAACGCCATCATTATCCGGGATACTCCAGAGAAGATCGCGGCGGCGGAGCAACTTGTCAAGGAACTCGATCGCTCGAAGGCGGAGATCGTGCTCTCGATTGACATCGTGGAAGCCGACCGCGACAGAATACGCGACTTGGGATTGTCTTTGGGGACGGTAAACTATTCAAGCGGCTCGATTACACCGGGCATTGGGGTGGAAGCGGCGGTGTTGCCTCCGGGTAGTACCAGCAGTTCCAGCAGCACGACGAGCACGGCCGGCTCGATCGGGGCGCTGGCAGTTAACGCCCTAACTTACAAGGATATAGCCGTGGTCCTGCCGGGAGTAACCGCGGCGGCGGTCTTGAATGACAATAAGACCCACATCATGCAGAGCCCGCAGGTTCGGGTGACGGACGGCCAGACCGCCAAGCTGAAGATCGGCAGCCGAATTCCCTATGCCACGGGTAGTTTCCTGCCTTCCTTGGGAGGAACTACGAGTTCCAGCGGCGGTGTAGGCTTGTTGGCCAGCACGCAGTTCCAGTTTCAGGACGTTGGTGTCAATCTCGAACTGACGCCACACTTGCTTTCGACCGGAGAGATTGCTGTTCACGCCAAGATTGAGATTTCCTCGTTAGGTGCGTCCATTACGGTGGGCGGCGTCTCCGAACCAACCTTCGGCCAGCGCGTCATTGAAGACGACTTCCGGTTGCAGGAAGGCGAAGTGAACCTGCTGGGAGGGCTGATCCAGAGGACCCTGACTGATCAACTTCAAGGGATCCCGGGTCTGGGTGATGTTCCCGGACTTCGCTATCTTTTCTCCCAGACTAATAAGGAGGTGAATGACCAGGAGGTGTTGGTGATGCTTACACCCCAAGTCATTCGTCTGCCCCAAGCTGGCGGAACAGGTGGAACCGTATCGCTCGGTGCGATGGGCGGGCAAGGTGAGACTCCCGGCTTCACGTCTCCGGGGCGCCCGTTCGACATCCCAGTGCCGGGGCAAAGGTAGCATCCGCCATGCAACTCAAAGCGCCCCAACGCAGCGATCAAGCTTCGAATCAAGGCTTTATGCTGATCGAATTGATCGCGGCGATGACCATCTTGCTGATTCTGTGCACGATGGCTTTACCGTTGGCGCGCAATGAGATTGTTCGCAGGCGCGAGTTCGAGCTCCACGAGGATCTGCGAACCATGCGCGAGGCGATTGATCAGTACAAGGGCTACTCGATGCAGGGGATGATTCCCATCAAGGTTGACACGTTCGGCTACCCGCCTGATCTTCAAACCTTGGTGGATGGCGTGGCGGTGAAGGGAACCGCGAAAGGGAAGTATAAATTCCTGCGCAAGATACCCGTTGATCCGATGACGGGGAATGCCGACTGGGGTATGCGGGCGATGCAGGACGACGCTGATTCCAAGAGCTGGGGAGGACAGAACGTCTTTGACGTTTACTCCAAGAGCCAGGGAACGGCTTTAGATGGAACGGCTTATGCAGACTGGTAGAAAGACAGTCCGAAGTCCGAGGTCCGAAGTCCGAAGTCCTGAGGCGAAGTGGGCTGGCTGTGGAATTCATGTCACGGGACCGTCGGCGACGGATCTTGGACTTCGGACTTCGGACCTCGGACCTCGGACTTCTCGTGTCGGCTTCACGCTGATCGAGTTGATGGTGGTGCTGACGCTCATTCTGATCCTGGCGTCGTTTGCCATGCCGATGTACCACCTTTCGGTTGTCCACGCCCGCGAGGCGGTGTTACGGGACGACTTGTTTACCATGCGTAAGCTGATTGATGAATTCACCATCGACAAGCAGCGCCCGCCCTCATCTCTTGATGAACTCGTGGACGCCGGGTACCTCCGGGGCGGAGTTCCCACGGATCCTTTCACAGGTTCCAACGAGACTTGGAAAACGGACATAGAAGATGTACCTATTAGCCCCGATCAGGCCACGGCAGGCATCGTGGACGTGCATAGCGGTTCGGAGGATGTTTCGCTGGATGGCACGCCGTACAGCAGTTGGTGAGGAAGGCAGTCGATAGTTCATAGTCGATAGTCGATAGCAAAGGCTGGTGAGGAAGGCAGTCGATAGTTGACAGTCGATAGCAAGAGCCGGGCGGGCCGTGGCTTCTCTCGCCAAGCAAGAGCGAAAGTTACGATGTTTTGTATTATCGACTGTGAACTATAGACTGGGTTTTATGGGGATATGAACTATCGACTATCGACTGTCAACTATAGACTAGCTTTTACGGGCTTTTGAACTATCGACTATTAACTGTCAACTGTTAACTTTCTTTTATGGAATTTGTCTGCAAACTCGGCACGGATGCGGGAAGAGTCCTGACCCAGAGGGAAGAGGCGCGTTCCGAAGACGAACTCCGCCAAAAGTTACGCGCGCAAGGCTACCTGATCTTTTCGATTCACAACAAAGACATACTGAATTTTCAGTCGGCGGCGCCACGGCCGGGAAAAATCAGCCCTGACGAGTTCCTGATTTTCAATCAGCAGTTTTTGACGCTCTCCAAGTCCGGCCTGCCACTGCAAAAATCGCTGGACCTGCTGGCCCACCAGACGCGCAGCGAGACGCTGCGGCTGGCCATTGAGGCGGTTCGTGACAAGGTACGTACGGGAGCGCTGCTGTCTGAGGCGTTTGAGTCGAACCGGCAATTTCCCGAAAATCTATTGCGCTACGGTTCGGGCAGGGGAGCGGAGCGGAAGTCTGGACAAGGTGCTGGCGCAATATCTGGCCTATCAGAAGCAGTCGCGGGGGTTTCGGAAGAAGTTCATCTCCGCTCTGATTTACCCTGCCATCCTGGTGGTAGTTTTGATCGTGTTGGTTACGCTGGTGATCCAGTTTATCGTGCCGCAATTCGCCAAGCTTTACGCTGACATGGACGCGCAACTGCCGCCGATTACGGTCTTCACCATTTCTTTGGCCATGCAGATCAAGCACTACTTCCTTCTTCTCATTATGGGAATCGTGGGGCTGGTCCTGTCGTTCCGGGTGGCCGCGCGTAGTGAACGAACGCAGTTGGCCTGGGAGCACCTGAAATTCAAACTGCCGCTGGTGGGAGGGCTTTTGTTAAAGTTCTCGGTAGCGGAATTCGCACGTACTCTATCCGTGCTACTTCAGGGTGGAACACCCATGGTTTCGGCGCTGGAAACCGCCCAGGGATCAGTCGGCAGCCCCTGGCTTGCCCGCGCCATTGGCAACGCGAGAACCGAGGTGGCCTCAGGAAAGGAACTGAGCGGAACCTTGCGGGCGAGTGGCTTTTTCCCCCCATCGCCCTGGATATGATCGAAGTGGGAGAGAGCACCGGTGCCATGGCGAATATGCTCGACGCCTTGGCGGCGTTTTTTGAAGAAGACGTGGCGATTGACCTGGAAACACGGCTGTCGCTGGTGGGGCCGGCGATGATCGCCGTGATTGCCTCAATCGTGGCATTCGTGCTGATTTCGTTCTATATGCCACTGTTTTCCATGGCGTCGGCAATCCATTGAAGGCAGTGGGTAGTGGGGAGTGGCTAGTGGTCAGTGGCGCTGACCTTCCGGTCGGCGACGAATTCGCCCCTGGCCACTAACCACTAGCCACTGACCACTTGGAGGTTCCTTGTCAGAAGCAGTCATTGACGAGAAAGAGATCGAAGCGGCGCGAAAGCTGGCGGCACGCTACCAGTTCCAGTTTGTGGACCTGCGAGATTCGCGCCCGGACGCCGACCTCTTGCGGACGATCCCCCTGGAGTTGATGCTCCACTACGAGTTTCTGCCGCTGCAGGGGACCGACCACCAACTGGTGATTGTGGTGGCCGACCCCACCAACCTGACACGTCTGGACGAACTGGAAGTCAAGCTGGACCGGCAACTGGTGGTGCGCGTGGCAGCGCCCAGCCAGGTGCGTGACTTCCTGAAGAAAACCGAACCCTCCCAGCGTGTGCTGGATGACGCCACGGAAGAATTCCGCCTGGACGTGATTCGCGATGAGGAGTCCGCCGGCGAAGGTCTTTCACTTGAGCACTTGGTGGAAGAAACCGAAGTCAGCCCCATGATCCGGTTGGTGGACTCGATCATATTTGCCGGATTGGAGCGCCGCGCGAGTGACATTCACATTGAGAGTCGCGATAACTCCGTGGTGGTGAAGTACCGCATTGACGGCGTTCTGCAACAGGCCATGGCGCCGTTGGCCCGCGAATTTCAGACCAACCTCATCAGCCGCATCAAGGTGATGTCGGAACTGGACATAGCCGAGCGTCGCGTGCCCCAGGACGGGCGCTTCCGCGTGCGCTATCGGGGCAGGCCCATTGATTTCCGCGTTTCCATCATGCCGTCGATTCACGGTGAGGACGCGGTGCTTCGTATCCTGGACAAGGAATCGCTGCACGAGAAATTTCATTCTCTGCGTCTGGAAATCCTGGGCCTGGCTGATCGGGAAATCCGCCGCCTGCGGCGCTTTATTCGTGAACCCTACGGCATGGTGCTGGTGACCGGCCCGACCGGCAGCGGCAAGACCACCACGCTTTATGCCGCGCTGTCGGAAATCAAGTCTGACGAGGACAAGATCATTACGATTGAGGACCCGGTGGAGTACCAGCTTCGCGGGGTGACGCAGATTCCCGTCAATGAGAAGCGCGGGTTGACGTTTGCCCGCGGGTTGCGCTCCATCTTGCGGCACGACCCGGACAAGATCATGGTGGGGGAAATCCGCGACAACGAGACCGCGCAAATCGCCATTCAATCGGCCCTGACCGGTCACCTGGTATTCACCACTGTGCATGCCAACAACGTGGTGGACGTACTGGGACGCTTCCTCAACATGGGCGTGGAGCCCTACAACTTCGTTTCCGCCCTCAACTGCATCATGGCCCAGCGGCTGGTGCGAACGATTTGTGAAGCCTGCAAGCGGCCCGTGCCCATGAACGAGGCGCTGGTGGGAGAGTCCGGGTTGAAAGTCGAGGAATGGAAGAATGTGACGTTCTTCGAAGGCGGGGGCTGCCAGGAATGCAACGAAACCGGTTTCCGCGGCCGGACGGCGATTGGCGAATTGCTGGCAGTCACGGATAGCATTCGCGAGCTTATTCTCGAGAAGCGGCCATCGTCGGAGATTCGCCGTGCCGCTCACGACGAGGGAATGCGTTCCCTGCGGGAATCTGCCCTCGAAAAGGTGCAGGAGGGCGTGACCACGCTGCGGGAAGTGAATAAGGTTACGTTTGTCG
The DNA here is from genome assembly GCA_963719115.1 of uncultured Acidobacteriota bacterium. GTDB lineage: Bacteria > Acidobacteriota > Terriglobia > UBA7540 > UBA7540 > Bog-366. Next base: position 32,020 of record CAVRBF010000084.1, read on the forward strand.
AGTGAAAAAACGGGAGCACGGGATTCGGGAGCACGGGACACGGGACTCGAAGGACGGCGTACGGTGAGACCAAGCAGGTAATTGGATGATTCGAGATTACAAAGAGCTGGATGTCTGGAATAAGTCGGTGGAGCTTGCCATCGAGCTCTATAAATTGACTGCTCGATTTGACGTAACGGAACGATACGGAATGACCTCTCAGATTCGCAGAGCCGGTACGTCGATTCCGGCGAATATAGCGGAGGGCTGGGGAAGGGGATCGCGTGGAGAATATACCCAGTTCTTGACGATCGCGCGCGGATCGCTGATGGAGTTGGAAACGCACTTGATTATTGCGTCGAAACTGCGTTTTATCGAAGCGGACGAGTTAACGTCAGCCCTAAAGAGGCTCAAAGACATTGAGAAGATGTTAAACCGACTGATTGCCGTCTTGAAGACCGGCAAGAGGGACCGCGAACCCGCATCATTGCCGAATCCCGAATCCCGAAGCGCGAACCCCGTGTCCCGTGCTCCCGTGGCCCGTATCCCGAGGGTTAAATGAATTGGTTGACTTGGAAAAAACGATTGGGGTTGGAACGCCGCGTCCACGTGGGCCAGTATATCGCGCCGAACTTCGCCTTGGACTTGGAGCCGGGGTTTGTGGCTGCAGCGCGCTTACGCCCTTCTAGAAGACTGGTGCAAAGCGTCGGCGTCCGCGACCTTCCCGCCAGCGCCCTATTGCCCTCCGCCAACAAATCCAACTTTGCGGATCCCGCCGTAGTCCGGCAGACGATTGCGGAGGTCTGCGAGCGCGTGGGCATCGCGGGCGGGAAGTTGGGCCTGCTGCTTCCCGACGTAGCGGCGCGGGTGGCCCTGCTGCAATTTGAAACCCTTCCCGATCGCCCGCAGGAAACAGAAACCATGGTGTTGTGGCGCATGCGTGAATATCTCCCTTATGCTCCCGAAGAAGCTCGCCTGAGTTACCAGATCCTGTCGAAGCAGCCCGGTTCGGTGGAAGTGCTCGCAGTGGCGGTGCGGAATTCCGTACTGGCCGAATATGAGTCGGTGCTCGAAGGCGTGAACGGAGGACCGGCGCTGGTTTTGCCCGCCACCGTTGCCTTGCTGCCCCTGCTTCCCGAGGACAGCAGCGGTCAACTCCTGTTGCACCTCTGCCCCGGGGCCTTGACGGCGGTCGTGGTGGCTTCCAACCGCGTCCGCTACTGGCGGACAAGGTCGCTCGAGGGCGAGGCAGCGAATTACCTGGACGAAGTGGCGCGGGAGGCCACGCGCGTGCTGGCCACCTGTCAGGATAATCTGCTCGTGCAAGTCCAGACCGTGTGGTTCTGCTCACGCCCGCCGGCAGCGCAAGTGGTGGAAGAAGCTCTGGCTCAGGCGATGGGCCGTGAACTGAGGACCTTGCCGGCAAATTTCATCCCCGCCGGCGGGCTGCCTTCGGGCGAACGTGAGGTTTTTGACCGGTTTGGAGTGCCGTTTGCCGGACTGGTGGCGAACGGGAGTAACTAAAGATGAAGATCAGCCTCAACCTATCTCCTGCGCCGAGTGCACGCGACCGTTACGCACTGGCCTGGGCGATTCCGGCCGCGATCATTGGGCTGGTGGCGGCAGTTTTCCTCTACCGCTTCACCCTTCGCGAGTATCACGGGTATCGCGACATGCAAACGCAGTTGGCGGACGTCCAGAAGCGCGTGGACGACTTGCGCATTCAGGAATCGTCGATCCGAAGGACGCTTGATGATCCGGCTTACCAGAAGTTGCTGCATCAGTCTCGATTTGTCAACAAGCTCATTGATGATCGACATCTCTCGCTGAGCGTGCTGAGTGCGCGGATCGCCGGGCTGTTGCCGGAGGACGCCGAGTTGACGGGCTTAGCTTTGACGTCTCCCAAGAAGCCGGGAGACGATTACGATGTGCGGATGGGGATTACGTGTAAGAACGAGGATGCGCTCGAAACCTTCATCAACGATCTTGAGGATGCGCCTGACTTCAAAGACGTATCCATTACCACCCAGATTCAAGAAGAAAGTTCGCAGGGGCAGGGGGTTAGTGTGATTAGTACGGCGCGTTATTTGCCGGAAGTCGATGTGGAAGCGGAGAAGCCGAGTGCGAAAGAGTTGAACGCCAGACCATAAATCGAATCATTGAAGCCGTCGGAGTGGGGCTGGTCGCTCTGGACTTGGTGGCGTTCTTTGCCGTTTACGAACCCCTGGGCAAGCGGCTGGATGAAGAGGTCATCCGCCACGAAGAATTGCGGCAGTCGGTACGCAATGAGCAGCGGCGCGTTGATCTGTTGCAAACGTACCAAGCGGACTTCCCCAAGGTCGGTAAGGGACTGGACGACTTTACCGCCAACCGCGCGCCGTCACGCCGGGAAGCCTACTCGACGGCGGCCCACCTGATCCACAAAGTGGCAGCCGCTTCCGGTGTGCAGTTGGTGACCATCGTCTATCGCCCCGACACGCAAGGCAAGGATCCCCTGGAACGATTGGGAATCGAAATCGACGCGCAGGGACCGTACGCGGGCTTGCTGAAATTCGCGCACGCGCTTGAAACCGCCAACGACTTCATGCTGGTCCGTGAATTCACCATCGCCGCGGGTGGACCGAACGGGACGCTGGGAGTTAGACTTGGCGCCGACCTTTACTTGACACCATGAAACTATCGACTGGCATTAATCAATGGGGAAGTGCGGTACTGGGGTTGGTGTGCGTGTTCCTGATCCTCAAGCTGGTCACCCAGTACCGTGGGATGCAGCCCGGGCACGGTCACGGCAATTTAGCGGTGGCAACCACGTCCCACGCGCCGGCGGGGAAGCACAACGCGCCTGCTGCCAATGACCTTGCCCGCTACGACCCCACGGTGCACTTTGACCTCTTGAAGGCGCTGGATTCCCGGCCGCTTCCGGATGAAGATCGGAACCCCTTCGATTTTGTGGGAGGAGCACCGCCGCCACCCCAACCGGTTACGCTAAATAACACGCCGCCCCCCCCGCCGCCACCCCCGCCGCCGCCTCCTCTAAAGGCGGTGGGTTACAACGAACTGCCGGGTGGGCAGAAGGAAGCCATGGTCACGCTCAATTCCGATCTCAATGTCGTCCACGAGGGCGACATGATCGGTACCAAATACCGGGTTGTTTCCATCAGCTCGGCGCAGGTGGTCGTAGAGGATGCAGGCACTCATGAAAAAATCGACCTGCCGATTCCACAGTAACGCCGCCGGTACGTCCGCTTCCAGTGGTTCACGCGGCGCCACGGGCAAGGCCGGTCTTGCCGAAGAGGGCATGGTGCTGGCCATTGTCATGATCGTGGCCACGCTGATTCTGGTGGCGCTTACGGCGGTGCTGCCCAGCGTCTTTCAAGAGGGGCAAAGGGAGCGCGAGAAGGAAACCATTTTTCGCGGATACCAGTACGCCCGCGCCGTCGCGCTTTTTCATAAACAGTTCAGCCGTTACCCGGTCAGTGTAAAAGAGTTAGCGCAGCAAACCAATGGCATGCGGTTTCTGCGACAGGAATACCGCGATCCCCTGGATCCGAAGGGGAAGTGGCGATTCATTCACGTCAATGCCGCAGGTGTACTGCTGGATTCCGTGAATCAGCCCCTTTTCAATCCGAATAATCCCAACAATTCCAGTAACCCCGCGGGAATCGGCCAAGGTACGTCTTCGAATTCCATGTTCGGCGGTAACTCGGCCTTCGGCGGATCGAGTTCCTCCGGATTTCAACTCGGTTCCAGTTCCATGGGACTGCAAGGGGGCGTCGGTGGCTTGGGCATGAATCCACCCGTGGGCGATTCCAACCAGATTGGCCCCACCTCTTCCTTCTTCAGCAGCGATAACCAAGTCCTGGGTGCATACATTGCCGGAGTCGCTCCCACCAGCCGTCATGATTCCATCAAGATTTGGAACAAGCATCATCGCTACGACCAGTGGGAGTTCATCGGCATTGACATGGGGGTATTCGGGGTCCAAGTGGGGACGGGTTCATCCTCTTTTGGGCAACAGACTCCGTCGCAAGGGGTAGGCAGTTCGCCGGGCTCGTTTGGCAACACCAATAACTCTCCCTCGAATTTTGGACCTTCCTCAAACTAAGTCCTCACGTAGTTTTGACTTGACTATTTTTCTGCGCCGGTATATCACCTGTTTAACCTCAGGGATAACGATGTCATTTTCCATGGCCGGGTGGACTTCTGGTTTTGGTTGTCTCGGCCAGAGCATCGCGCTTTTGCCATCGAAAAGGCGCTACGGGTAGTCGAGCCAAATTCTAGAGGCGAGCGGAGCCGGTTAATGAGACAAGGCGGGCGGCGCAGGGCGTGTCTTCTGGGGTTCAGCCTGAGTTTACTGGCATTCATGGCCGGCTGTCATTCTGCCGGCATGCAGACGACCACGGGCACGACCACTCAGCCCGTCACCGTCACGCCGGGTGCGGCGCCCGCGTCGTTGACCGTTGGGCAGGCGTATCAGTTCACAGCGACCGTCGCCAACTCCACCAACACCGGGGTGACCTGGTCGGTTAACAGCGTGGCAGGCGGGAATGCCACAGTCGGTACCATCTCCAGCAGCGGTCTTTACACGGCGCCGGCCTTGGTGCCCTCGCCCCAGACGATTACGATTACAGCCACCAGCCAGGCGGACACCACCAAATCGGCCTCGTTCACCGTCACCATCAACATCGCGCTCAGCGTGAGCCTGGCAGGGTCGGGAGCGAGTACGGTTTCGTTGCAGGTCACTGCCACGCAGGTGTTTAATGCCACGGTCCTCGGCGCAGCGAATACCAACGTTACCTGGTACGTAAACGGCATTGCCGGCGGGAATTCCACCGTGGGAACCATCGCGGGCGACGCCGGACTTTACACTGCGCCGACGTATCCGCCATCCCCCAGCAACGTGACTGTGTCCGCGTGCAGTGTGGCTTTTCCCAGTTTCTGCACCACATTCCCGGTCACCATCCAAACTCCGCCCATCAATCTAACTGTGAATCCGACGGCCTTGGACCTTCAGGTGAACGGAACGGTCCAGCTTACTGATATGGTGACGACCAGCAGTGGCCTGCCGATTTCGACGGGGGTCACTTGGGGCGTTGACTCCCCGGGAAACCCTGGAGGCGGAATCTACGGATCCATAACGCCCACGGGGTTATACACGGCTCCCGCGAACGTCCCGCCGGGAGCACTGAACGTTGTGCCGATCTACGTGCAGAGCCAGGAGAATTCTTCCGCTCAGGCGATTTGCAAAATTACGATCACCACGGCACCCGTTCCGCTGACGATTTCCACCAACACCCTGGCCAATGGCATTGCGAACAGCGCGTATAGCGCCACCGTTTCGGCCTATGGTGGAGCGCAGCCCTACACGTGGAGCGTCAGCGGTGGGTCGTTGCCGGGCGGTCTGTCGCTCACCAGTTCGACGGGAGTCATCTCTGGCACTCCCACGACGGCGGGAACATCAAACTTCACCGTCACGGCTACGGACCAGACCTCACCCACGCACCAGACCCAGACCGCGAACCTCAGCATCACCATTATTCCCGTGCTGAGCATCACCACGGGGTTGCTGCCGGCGGGTTCTGTAAGCGCGACGTATAACACTACTCTGATTGAATCAGGCGGCGTGGGACCTTTTACCTGGAGCATCGTCTCGGGGTCTCTGCCTTCAGGGCTATCGTTCAACACTTCTACCGGGGCCATCACCGGCACCCCGGCCCCCGGAACGGGAAGCACCGCAGGAACTTCCTACCCGCTGACCTTTAAGGTTGTGGACTCCGGCAATCCACAGCAGACGCAAACGGTCGCGCTCTCCTTGATCATCTACATCGGACCCGTCATCCAAACGACATCGCCAATCAACACGGCATTCGTCGGACAAGGTTATTCGTTTACCATCACCGCGGCGGGCGGAGCGCCCCCGTACTCCTGGACCTACACCAATTTGCCGCCGTGGCTGTTAGTCACACCTTCGACGAATCTCACCTCCATCATTTCGGGCACGCCCTTGACGGCGGCAGCCCCGACCTCGTTCGCCGTCAAAATCACCGATAACAACAGTGTGTCGAACTCCGCGACTCTCAGTGTTGCGGTGACCACGCCGCTCGTCTTTCCCGCGCCGACCCTGCCCCCCGGGGTGTTGAACACGGCTTACAACACCACGATGACTGCGAACGGCGGGCTGGCGCCGCTCACGTGGAGCTCCACGGGGACCCTGCCGCCGGGGTTGACGCTCTCATCTGCGGGCGTCCTCTCCGGCACGCCGACAACGACTGGAACTTATAACTTCACCGCCAAGGCGACGGACACAAGTACTCCGGCGCAGGTGGCGTCCCAGAATCTCAGCATCACGGTCTATGCTGGACTGACCATCACGACCGCCACCCTGCCGTACGGAATCCAAGGCCAGGCTTACAACAATGGCACGGGCGTCCAACTGGCAGCAGCGGGTGGGAGTGGGAATTACACTTGGAGCATCACGCAGGGCTCCCTCCCCACGGGATTCCCGGCACTGCCCACCAGCGGACTCATTTCCGGCACACCTTCCGCCACCGGTACCTTTAGCTTTACTGTTCAGGTTACCGACACAACCACCTCGCTGACCAAGACGGCGAACCTGAGTATCACTGTGGCCACATTGTTGGCCTTCAGTGCGCCCACGCCGCCCAATGGTGTCGTTGGGACGGCCTATAATACCAACGGCTATCAGCTCACGGCGACAGGCGGCCAGACGCCTTTGAACTGGACTTATACCGGAAACATACCGCCGGGCCTGACACCCTCTTCGTCCGGCTTGATTTCCGGTACTCCGACGAGCGCGGGAAGCTATACCTTCACCGCGAAGGTGACCGACGCCAGCATTCCTGCGCAGTCCCTCAGCCAGTCCGTGACCATCACCGTTTACACTGGCCTGACCATTACGAGCGCCAGCCCGCTGCCTTACGGAATCGTGGGTCAGGCGTACAACGGTGGGACGGGCGTTCAGCTTGCGGCAGCGGGAGGCAGTGGGAATTATAGTTGGAGCGTTACCGTCGGCTCGCTGCCGACCGGATTCCCGGCGTTGCCCACGAACGGTCTCATCTCGGGCACGCCCAGCGCGGCCGGCACCTTCCCCTTCACCGTGCAGGTGATGGATACCACCACCACGCAGACCAAGACGGCGAACCTTTCCATCACCGTGGCGACCGCCTTGAGCTTGAACAACGTTGGATTCCAGGGCGCGTTAAACCAGACTTATGGTGGCGGTAGTCCTACCGCCAGCGGCGGGACCACGCCTTACACGTATAGCATCACTACCGGCTCGCTTCCGCCGGGAATCAACCTGAATACTTCGACGGGCGCTCTTACGGGCACTCCGACGGCGGGTGGAGCATACAACTTCACCGTAAAAGTGCAGGACAGCAGCACTCCAGGTACGCCGCAGTCCGCTACTCAGACTTACAGCTTCGGCATCTTAGGCTTCACGCCTTTGTCTCTGCCGGCCGGCGCAGTGAGTACGGTCTACGCTACCCAGACCTTCACCGCCGCCAACGGCCCTGGTCCCTTCAACTGGTCGCAAACCGGAACGTTGCCGCCTGGCCTGACGTTCACGGGTTCAACTTCGACGGCGACACTTTCCGGCACGCCGACCACCCCGGGGACTTATAACTTTACCGTCTCGGTGACCGGTATTCTTACCGGGATTACTGCCAGCCAGAGCTTCAGCGTAACCATCAGCCCTGCCCCTTTGGTCATCACCACGTCGTCGCTCAGCAACGGGTCGGTAGGGACCGCTTACAGCCAGTCCCTCATCGCGACGGGCGGTACGGGTGCGCTGACGTGGAGCATTCTGCCCAACGCCAACGCGCTGCCGCCGGGACTCAGTGTGACCGGCAACGCCCTCTCCGGCACGCCCACCACGGCGGGAACTTACAGCTTCCAAATCCACGTGGTCGATTCCGGCACGCCGCAGCAGACCCAGACCTCGGGGACGCTGAGCATTACGATTTACAGCGCCTTGAGCATTACCACCAGCACCAATCTGCCTTACGGCATCCAAGGTCAGGCGTACAACGCGAGCGCGGGCGTTCAGCTTGCGGTGTCGGGCGGCAGCGGCAACTTCAGTTGGGCGGTCACTTCCGGCAGCTACCCAACCGGCCTCACGCCTCTGACCGCTGGGGGTCTCATTTCCGGGACGCCGACCGCGACGGGCACGTTTAACTTCACGGTGACGGTGACGGATACCACTACTACGCTCACCAAGCAGGCGAACCTTACGATGGTGGTCACGACATTGCTGACCTTCGGCGCGCCGACGCTGCCGAGCGGCTCGGTGGGTTCGCTTTACAACAATGTGTCAACCGGATACCAACTGGTGGCGAGCGGTGGGCAGACGCCCCTGAGTTGGACGTACACCGGCAACATACCGCCGGGGCTTACACCTTCCGCATCGGGGCTGATCTCGGGTACACCCACGACGGCAGGAACCTACAACTTCACCGCGAAGGTTACGGATTCTAGCGTTCCCACGCAGTCGGTGAGCCAGAACCTTAGTATCACCATCTACACCGGGCTGACCATTACGACAGCGAGTCCGTTGGCGTATGGCATTCAGGGCCAAGCATACAACGGTGGGACCGGCGTGCAGCTTGCGGCCGCGGGCGGCAGTGGGAATTACAGTTGGAGTGTTACCGTCGGTTCGCTTCCCACCGGGTTCCCAACTCTGCCCACTACAGGGCTCATTTCGGGCACGCCCAGTGCGGCCGGCACGTTCCCCTTCACGGTGCAGGTGACGGATACCACCACCACGCTGACCAAGACAGCGAACCTCTCCATCACCGTGACGACCGCCTTGAGCTTGAACAACGTTGGATTCCAGGGCGCTTTGAACCAGTCTTACACCGGCGGGAGTCCCGCCGCCAGCGGCGGGACCACGCCTTACACGTATAGCATCACTTCCGGCTCGCTGCCGCCAGGGATCAACATAAATACTTCGACGGGTGCTCTTACGGGCACTCCGACGGCGGGGGGAGCATACAACTTCACCGTAAGAGTGCAGGACAGCAGCACTCCCGGTACGCCGCAGTCAGTTACGCAGAGTTACAGCTTCGGCGTGTTGGGTTTCACGCCCTTGGCTCTACCTGCCGGCGCCGTGAGTACGGTCTACACGACCCAGACGTTCACCGCGGCCAATGGCCCTGGCCCCTTCAACTGGTCGCAAACCGGGACGTTGCCACCTGGCCTGACGTTTACGGGCTCAACCTCGACGGCGACCCTTTCCGGAACCCCGACCACCCCAGGAACGTACAGCTTCACCGTTTCCGTGACCGGTTCGCTAATCGGGATTACTGCCAGCCAGAGCTTCAGCGTTACCGTTGCGGGAGGGACGGTTGCGGTATCCATCACCAGTCCTTCCAGCCCGACGAGCATAAACGTGGGCGGGAGCTTGCCGATTACGGCCTCGGTGACTGGAACTGGGAATACGGCCCTGACGTGGACAGTGACCGGCGCTCTGGCCGGAAGCGTGACCAATGGCAATTCGATCATCGGGACCATCGCGGGTGGAACTGCCACCAGCGTGACGTACAACGCTCCCGCGGCCATCCCCACGGGCAACAACCCCGTCACCATTACCGCCACCAGCCAGGCGGACGGCACCAAGTCGGCTTCGATCATGGTCACCATCAACACGGGAACCAGCCCCAACGCGATTAACGTGCCGGGCAACCAGACGGATGCGACGGGGGTCAATTTCAACATTTCCACGTTTACCCCGACCTTGGGGCTGACCGACGTCGGCACCTGCGTGTCTGGGAGTTGCTCGGCGGGAGTTGCCAGCGTCACCGTTAGCAAAGGATCGGCGGCAACCATCTGGCTGCTGGGCCCGGGGTTGACCAATGGAGCGGGGACCGCGCTGGCCAGCGGCTTGACGGTGAGCGTGAGTCACGGGAGTACCAACGATGTGGCGGTATCCGCAGTAACTCCTGAGGCGCCCCTGGGGGTCCCGGGGATCATCAACATAGAATTCACGCTCACGGTGAGCGCGGGAGCGGCGTCCGGCCCTCGGAACATCATCGTGACCAACGGCAATGGCGAACTGGCAGCCTTTATTGGCGCGATCGTCATCCCATAGAGGGAGCAAGTCATGAAAACGCGCGTCGGGATTTCGGCGTCTCTACTGGCCGGGTGTTTGATGGCGTTGTCAGCAGCGAAGGCCACCACGATGGTATCCATGTCGCTGGAACAGCTTACCCAGGCCTCAAGCAAAATTGTGCAAGGCCAGGTCGTCAGCCAGGTGAGCCGCTGGAACGACGACCACACGCAGATCTTGACCATCACCACCGTGGAGGTTTCGCAGGTGCTGAAAGGCAACGCGGCTTCCACCGTAGAAATCGAGCAACTGGGTGGTACGGTCGGCAACCGGCGGGTGTTCGTTGCCGGGGACGTCAGCCTTCGGCCGCAGAGCGAATACGTGCTGTTTCTCGAACCGGCCACCGACGCGTCGCGCTTTCGTGTTGTGGGCATGACCCAGGGCGCATACCGCCTTTACCAGGACGCCAGCACGCACGAGGAGCGAGTGATTATGCCCATTTACAGCCAGTTGCCGGCGCAAATCCTGGCCGCGATGTCCGCGAATCCCAATGCGACGCTTCCGCTGGACGGGTTCCACAAATACGTAGCCAACCTCGTGGAAACCAGGATTCAGATTCCGCATGGGTTGGCGCTGCCGGTGGCAATCGTCTCAACGGAGTCGAGCGGCGTCGGGCGGGTGCAGGTCTACGCCAAGACCACTACAGACTTGTTTCCCAGCAAGAACCTGGTGATACCTGCCGGGAGCGAAGTGGCGGGCGAAGCCGTGCTGAGCGGCGGCACGTGGACCATCCACTGGGATGAACTCAACGTCCGCGGTGTCTCTGCCGCAATTTCCGCCGCCAACCAGGAACCCGAAGGGAGCCTGGGGGGAAGAAGTGTGATCTTACGAGTGAGGTGAATCCGGTGAAGATGCGACGGATGGATTTGAAGCGTCAGAGACTGGCCATGGTCGCGGTTGCCGTGCTGGGAATGTGCTCCGCCGTGGTCCTGTTCGCGACCAATTTTCAACTGATACCGATCAGTTCCACGGACATCCAGAAGGTAACGTGGCCGACATCAAGCATCTCTTGGAGTCTGAATCCCTCCAACACGACCGTCTATTCGGCGGGGACCCATACGGGCGGGACCACGCTGGCGAATGAGGCTGCGCTGACTTCGGTGCTCAGCACGGCGTTCTCCCTTTGGTCCGGAGCCCAGTACCAGGGCACCAACATGAACACCCTTACGTTCACGCAAGGCGCAGACAACAGCAACGCCGCCTATAACGGTGGCGACTGTGTCAACTCGATCGGTTTCACCCAGAACTTGGGGGGGACGGGGATCATCGCGCAGGCGGTGGTATCGGAGGTTTTCACGAACACGCCGGGCCAGGCGGCCGGCAACTACGGTTGTACTATGGCCCCGACGGTGCGAAGTTGCCCCAATGAGGTGTGCATCGTTGACGCGGACATCGAATTCAACACGAGCTACGACTTCTACACCCCAAGCTTTACTCCGCCTAGCGGTGGCTACCCCACAGGCTTTTTTGACCTTCAGACCGTGGCCACCCATGAGATCGGGCACTTCATTGGTCTCGATCACAGTGGGTTGGCAAATGCCATCATGTTCCCGTACGGCGATTCGGGAACTGGCGGTGTGAAGTCCGCCCTGGCTCTTGACGACGCTATTGGGAGTGCCGTTTTGTACACAAACAACGCCGTTCTCCCCGATGTGGGCGGCATTAAGGGAACCGTGTCCGTGGGCGGTAGCCCCGCCTTCGGTGCGCACGTGGTGGCCATCGACAGCACCACCGGCAACGTCATCACGGACACACTAACTGACTCCAGCGGAAACTACCATCTTAGGATGGTGTCGGGGAATTACTACGTCCTGGTCCTGCCGCTGGCCGATAGCGCGAACGATAACGGCGACACTAACATCAACAACTACACGGGTTTCCACAGCGGGTACCCATCTGCGACCAACCCTACCAACTTCACGGGGACGTACTACTGACCGACGATAAACCAACCCGTGGGCGCCGCGTGAACGGCCCCTTGGAGAACGTCAGAAGCCCTTTCGAGACCCGCTAGGCGTGAGCCGCCACAGCGCGCCGGGTTGCTTCGACGGTTTTCGCTACGCGCCGGTGGTCACAGAGCATGGCGAGCAGGTCGCCTCGCTGCACTTTCTCGGCGAGGACGCTGCACATGGAAATGGCGTTAAAAGGCCGAATGAACTCGTGGAGTTGACGTTGATAATCGCGAATAGAAACCTCGTCGCATCCATTTCCATATACCCATGACCAGTCCGTTACCCAGCGCATCACGGTGGCGTGACGATGCAGCGGGCTGCGCTGCAAGGGTTCGCTGGGGTGGAAGATCTCGGCCAGGCAATTGGGCGCCGTCAGAAAGACCAGTCGCCCACTGTGCAGCAGCGCATCGGCTTTTAGTCCGGTTTCAGTAAACCCATGCGCAATGTCCTTCAGGCAGGTGGGCCCTGCCATCACGACGATCTGCTGGCCGATTTCGATACCGGCAATCGCGAACTGTAAGATTTCGGAAAGACTTTTCTCTTTCCGGAGTACCAATCGACACGGTTCGCCCTGTCCCATCAGGCCCCCGTGGCTAACCAAATCGAAATTCATATGCCCTGATTTTGACCATCTCTTTAAGCCATGTCAACAGTGCAGCGAACGAGAAAGTCATAATGTCCCTGGGATTTTTTGCGGGTCTTTTGCACTCTTCGCTTGCATTTTGTCATCGGCTGTGGTGGCTTCAAGGTGTCTTTTCCTCGTCTTGAGAATGTCAAGGAATTGTCAACCGCGACCCTCGCCCGCAGCTCAGAGCGGCGCCGCACCGTAGTCCTTGATCTTCATCAATTCGCCTCCGCGCAGTGCGGATTGGTGAGCGATGATGCCGGGCAGCGTGTAAGCAATCGCCTCATACACGTTCACCGTGGGCCAGCGATCCTCCACGATGGAGCTGATGAATTCGTGGGTCAGGAAGGTATGCGAGCCTCCATGGCCTGTCTTGACCCGCATGGGTGGTGGGAGGAGCTCCCAGTGCGTTGGTTCCTGATAGGCTTGGTATTTCACCACGCCTTGCGGGTAGCCGTTGGCATCCAGTGTGGTCTCACCCTCCTCGCCGATCTGGACCACCGTGTCAGGCGAGCCTTCCGGCCGGCCCATGATATATGACATGCGATCGCCGTAGATGACCCCGCGTTCCACTTCGCGGGCGGCGACATGCCAGAAGACGGAAATGCGCGAACTGTGTCCACCGGAGGTCTTGAAGAACCCGGTGGTGTTCCAGAAGGGATTGCCATATTCGTTGGTGGCCAGGATGGGATGGCCGTCGCCCCAACCCATCGCTTCGACTTCCACCAGGCGCTCGCCCATAACCGGCACCACGATGCCCGCGCAGTGCGTGGGGTAATGCATGGGTGGAAAGCCGTAGCGCCACGTGGGGAAGCCGCGCTCATCCGTCATGATGGAGATCAATCCCTCGTGATGGTATTCGGCCTCGGTATAGAAGATCGTACCGAACTTGCCCTGGCGTGCCCACTCGCGGCAGGTGATGACCTGGGGACGATAGTAGCTGGTCTCGGCCATCATGTACTTCATGCCGGTTTTCTTGACCGTCTCGAGCAAGTTCTCCAGTTCTTCCTCTGACATCCCCGCCGGAACTGCGCTGATGACGTGCTTGCCCGCCTTCATGGCCTCCGTGGCCATCCAGACGTGCAGCGGCGCGGGCGTGAACACGGCCACGGCGTCGAGTTCGGGATGCTTCAGGAACTGGCGGAAGTCCTGGTACTGGGCCGCTACGCCGTAGTGCTGAGCCAGCCGGGTCAAGCGGTCCTCGCGCAGGTCGCAGAGGGCGGTGACCTTGCAGTTATTGATCTCTGCATAAATAATGCAACGATTTAGGACAAGAAATTGGGAAGGTCGGACTGGAAGATGCAGCCGCGTAGTTTCTGGGGGGAGGTTCGAATCGCGTTGATCGAACGGGTGACGGTATCCATCAGATCGTCCACATCGAGGGGGCAGCCGTTGGCGAGTTCTCGTTTGGCCAGTGACCAGACGCCTTCATCGGGATTAAGCTCGGGGGCATAGGCTGGAAAGTGCTCGACGTGTAGGCGCGGGTGGCGACGGAGCAACTGAGCTAAAGGCGCGCCATGATGGGTGGAGGAATTGTCCAACAGAACGATGACCGGACCCCGGAGGTGGCGCAGCAGCTCACGGAGAAACAGGCACACCTCTTCCTGCCCAATGTTGTCGAAGAAGAGCAGATAGTAGAGGCCCAGGTGCTGTCGATGGGGGCTGGCCGAGATTCCCGAGATGACCGAGATCTTGTCCCGGCGTCCCTGGCGATGATACTGAAGGGGAGTCGAGCCCTGAGGCGCCCAAGTTCGAACCACCAGGGGAGCCAACAAGAAGCCCGATTCATCGGCAAAAACTATGTGGGCGCCCAGCCGTGCGGCGTTTTTTTTACCCGCGGCCAGTCCTTCCGCTTCCAGCCTTCGATGGCCTCTTCGTCGCGCTCGAGGGCGCGCGTTTCGGGCTTCTGGGGGCTCCAGTTGAGACCATGCATCAGACGGCCGACATGATCGCGATGGTAAGCCACGCTGAACTCCCGCCGGATCACTTCGGCGATGCGGGCCGTCGTCCACAACTGCGTCCGGTAGCCGTGCGCCGGCGGTCCCTTGAGCAGCAGTTTGAGCAGGCGACCCCGCTGGCGGGTGCCCAACTTCAGCGGGCGTCCCGGCGAGAAGCGCACCCGCAAGGCGTCGGGACCTCCCCGGCGGCGTGCCCCCAGCCAGCGCATAACGGAACTAGGCGCGCAGCCGATCCGACGCCCCACTTCGTTCAACGACAAACCCGTCTCCCACAAAGCCAACGCGCGCCGGCGACGGTCTTCGAGAAGATCAGCACTGCCCTTCAGTCGGGGCATACTTGTTCCCCCCTGAAGGATATTCTATTGCATTATTTATGCAGAAATCAATAGGGTCGAGATGCCATTGGAACTCGGCGCCGAAGTTGCCGCCGACGACTCCGATTCTTACCAGCTTCTCACTGGGTGCGCGCGGCGACGATGCCGCTGGCTGGGAACGCGCTGGGCGCTACGGTCGTAGCCGCGGCGGCTCCCAGACCCTTTAGAAATTCACGACGGCCAACCCAACTGCCATTTCCCATGTGTTCCTCCTTCGATGTCATGCGCCGCAGCCTCTTAGGCCACCTCCGTCAGCCGCAGTCGAACGGTATTCCTGTACCCGGCTTCCAAAGCGATCTTCGGCATGGTGACGCCATAACCCAGGTCAGTGTACGCCCAGAGATGGTCGATGTTGAACTGCACCTTGCCATCGGGTAGAACCTCGACGCGTGCCGCGACGGTGCCGTCGGATTCCGCCCTGATGCCGAGTTGCGCATCCTCCAGGCCACAAGCCGCCCACCAGATGTTTTCCTTCAGGCTGCGGAAGCCATTCGTCCCGCGGTTGCCGGGGTCGTCCGGGCCGAAAAGGAAGAAGTCCTTCGTGTCGTCGGACCACGTACCCACCGGCGGTTGACGATAAGCCGGTGCCGCATTGCTGGAATGGCGGTGCGCCGTTCCCTGCGACCTGCCGATGTGGTCATCAGGATAAGCGGACCAGAGGGCTTTGCGCTCCCACGACAGCCGGTTGACAGCGCTCGAGAGCACGTAACTGAGGCCCACTTCATTGGCCGCTTTGACGGGTTCATGCAGCGTATAGGTGGTGGTGATCAGCCCCTGGCCGTCGATTCTGATTTCAAACTCCGTACTCATGCCCGGCCCCGACCCGTGATGTGCCACGTGCGCTCCAACTAGATTGACGACCGCTTCCGACTCGGTGGATGAGTGGTGCATGCTGATCAGCCACCACGGACTCAGCCCGGTGGCGGCGAGATTAAGGAGCGGTCCGCCTTCAAGGACGGTCTTGCCGGCGGTAACTCCCCGTCGAAATCAGTCCGGAGGCTTTGCTGAAGACAATCTGGAAATCGGTGCCCACTACAGTGAGCGACTGGTTGTCTTCTGTAATTTTAGGTGCCCGCCCCGCGGGCGGCGGGAAGCTGACCTCGCGCTTGCCGATCCGAACACGGAATCGGTCAATGAGGGTTTGGCCGGCGCGGCACTCCAACTCCACGATGTCGCCATCTCGCCAATCGCGGCCGGGAATCTGAATGTTCCCCTCTGATCCCGGCGCTACGTCGATAGCAGGAGGGAAAAACACAGACGGCGGGACCCGTCCCTCGGAACCGATCCGACCGGTTACCTTGACCTCGCTCAGGTTCGTGTGATTGAACCAGTTTTTCACAGGAATCACGAGCGGCTGCCCCGCGCCGGGGTTGGGAACTTCGCTCACCTCGACGCGGATGGGAGAGTAGGCCTTCTTGGCGTGCCAGTATTCGGGCTTGGGGCGCCGCCACTCATCCACGATCCCCCACTCTCCGTAGCCCACCGGCCCGTCCGGCAGCAGAAACACTTCTTCAAAGCCGCCCCAGATCGCGCCGCCCAGGCAACCCTCCGAGGTGTAGCAGTTTTCCCAGAAGCGCTTTAGGAAATGGCCCCAATAATCTCTCACGCCCGGGTCGCGCTTGAGAGTGTCCGCGTCGTAGCAGGCAATGTGCGTGCATTCGTCGTTCAGCTTGGGGAAATCCTGGCTGGTCAGGTCCCCGTCAAAGCTGGGGTAATGCTTGCTGTAAATGTCGTAGGCGTCGGTTCCGGCGGGCACCGTCTCGGGAAAGCTGAAGATGGTCGGGCGGGAGCGGTCCTCCGAGAGGACGTAGGCACGCTCCTGCGCGAAGTTCGATCCCCAGCGGCTCTCGTTTCCCAACGACCAGATGATAACGCACGGATGGCTGCGGTCCCGCTCGATCATTTCGGCAAACTGGTTGATGAATCGCGTGGTGAAGTCCGGATTCGATTCCGAGGGAGCCGCGATGGACCATGCCTGGTGGAGAAAGCAGACCGCCGTTTCCTCTTCCACGTAAATTCCGACACGGTCACAGGCTTCCAGAAAGGCTTCGGTGGGAGGGTAGTGCGAAGTGCGGACGAAGTTCACATTGGCGTCGCGCAGCAACTCTGCATCCTTCGCGTCGATCTCCGGTGTCACACAGCGGCCGCGAAGAGGATGGGTGTCGTGGCGGCAAACGCCCCGCAGCTTCACTTCTTCACCGTTTACATACAGCCGGTTTTTGCGGCGTTCAACCTGGCGAAACCCCACGTGCTTGGTGAGCCTCTGCTGCTCGTGGCCATCTGCTGAGACCGTCGCTTGCAGCGTGTAGAGTCGCGGGTGCTCCGAATCCCACTTTTGCGGCGATGAGATCGGGATGGTGACGCCGGCCTCTGGTTTGTCGAAGGTGAGCGTGATGGATGCTGGAGCGAGCGGCACACCTTCTCCCGCCGGGTCGATCAAGTGGAGATTCACCTGCGTGCTTTTCGCCGTTTGCAAGGACATCGCCGCCGTTACGATCAGCCGCGCGTCTTTGTAAGACGAGTCGAAGCTCGTCTCAACGTGGAGGCGAGTGGCGTAGTCCTGCGGAAGAATGAGCAGTCGAACACCCCGTAGAATCCCACCGATATAGTGCTTGGCGTAGTTGCTGGCGTAAGAGATGTCGTCTGCCCGGTCGGTGACGCCCACGGTCAGCCAGGCGGTTTGGCCGGGCGTGACCATCTCGGTGATGTCGCAATCCCACGACGTAAAGCCGCCGTGGTGTTCGCGCACAAACTTGCCGTTCACCCAGACCCGCGCGTAACTGTAAACGCCGTCAAAGCGGATCAGGACCTTCTTGCCCTTGGCACTCGCCGGAATGGCCATAGGGCGTTTGTAGGCGTACTCACTGTCACGGACAATCGGCACGCCCTGCGCGGTGAGTTCTCCCGGTACCGTGACGCTCATCCATTTGGCGGGATCAACCTTGATGGCCCAGAATTCGGCCGGCGGAGTGAGCGAGAACTTCCATGGGCCGCTCAGATCGAAGACCGGCTGCGAGACACCGGCAACCTCCGTCGGAACGGGAACAATCACCGGTCTCGGCCAAAAGCTGTTCGCGGGCGTTTCCATGGAGGCTTGCGCCGATTCGTTTGCAAGCGATGCCCGCCATGCCTCTGGTGCGTCAACTTTCGAGCTGTTTTTGAAGCCAAACGCCGAGAGCAGTGTCCCACTTCCCAAAGTTTCTACGAATTTTCGACGATTCATGGAATTTGACCTTGATGACTCAAGATAACGACGGCCTTCGGTAATGTCGGGTGGCAGGCCGTGGCAGCGTCACGGTCTGACCCGCTTTTCCCCGACTGTCAGAGGAGCCTTTAGCGGCAAGTCCCGCGACGAAGGACCTGCGAAGAATCGATATTGCCCGGGCAGGACGTGCCAGTTATTCGCATCGACTTCGAAGATGGCAAGCAGGCGTGGGTCGATCGTCAGTTGCACGTGTCCTGTTTCACCGGGGTGCAGCTTCAGCTTTTTCCAGCCCGCCAGGCGTTTGGGCGGCTCGCCGGCGCTCGCGGGCAGTTCCACATACACCTGCGCGCTCTCGCCGCCCGCGAGCGTGCCGGTGTTGGTGACGTCGAAGCTTACGACGATGCCATTTCCCGCGCTCACCGTGAGCTTCGAATAGGCAAACTGGGTGTAAGAAAGGCCAAAGCCGAAAGGGAAGAGCGGCGTCTTGCCTTCCGCGTCGTACCATTTGTAGCCCACCTTTACGCCTTCGTCGTAATGAATGTCAAAGATAGGATACGCCACGTCCTGAGAAGCGCCTTGCGGTGCTGAGGGAGGGTGCGGGAGCACAGGATGGGGCAAGTCTGCCTCGCTGCGAGGAAAGGTGATGGGCAAGCGGCCTTCGGGATTGACGTCGCCAAACAGGATATTGGCCATCGCCGATCCGCCGCGGCTGCCGGCGTACCAGACCTCCAGGATCCCTGCCACTTGGTCAACCCATGGCATGAGCACGGGTCCACCTGTCTCCAAAATCACAATTGTATGCGGATTGGCCGCGGCAACTTGCGCGATCAGCGCGTCCTGGTCGCCGGGCAGCGAGAGATTCGGCATGTCACGGTTCTCGCCCATCCACTGGTTGGCGAACACGATGGCTACTTGGGACGACGCTGCCAGCGTGGTCGCGGAAGCGATGTCAGTGCCCGGATCAAATCGAACCTCCGCATCGGGAAGCTGGGCTTCGATCGCTTTCATGGGTGAGGACGCATCCCAGAAGGGATTTGGTGGCGTCGGGGCGGGCACGGCGTTTCCACCCGGCGGATAGACCAGCGATGAACCTCCTCCGGCCAGCACGCCGACGTCCGCGTGCGAGCCGATCACTGCAATCGAGCGCAGGTCTCCGCTTAAGGGGAGCTGGCGGCCAGCGTTTTTGAGCAGTACGGCGGATTCCTCCGCCACGCGTTGCGAGACCGCGCCATCTCGAACGAGATCGAACGGTTCGACCCTGGACGGATGGTCGATGACTCCGCGCGCGAACATGGTCCTGAGAATGTGCTCCACCATTTCGTCCAATTGCCCTTGTGGAACGGCGCCCTTCTCCACGGCTTCCTTGAGTTTGGGGCCATACATGCCGAAATTACGATCGGCCACCGCCTTGCCGGGCTTGTAGGGGTTGCCGGACTCCTGATCCAACCCTGCCGTGGCCGCTGCCACCGTGTTGTGAACGGCTCCCCAATCCGACATGACGTAGCCCTTAAATCCCCAATCGCGGCCGCAGGACGTCCGTGAGCAGAAACTTGCTCTGGCAGGCGTAGACGCCGTTGACCAGGTTGTAGGAGCACATCACCGCGCCCACGTTCGATTCGGTAATGGCGAACTCGAAGGCCAGCAGGTCCGACTCCCGCATGGCGCGCGGATCGATGATGGAGTTGGCAAACATCCGCCCGCCTTCCTGGTCGTTCATGGCGAAGATGTGGCTGGTGGAAATGATGCCCTGCGACTGGATGCCGCGCAGTTTCGCCGCCGCCAGCTTGCCCGCCAAAAGCGGGTCTTCGCCCATCCACTCAAACGTACGGCCGCCGCGGGGTTCGCGCGCCAGATTGACGCCCGTTCCCAGATGCACGTTGAAGCCTTGGGCGCGGGTCTCACGGCCGATCACCACTCCCGTTTGGTAGGCGAGTTCCGGATCCCACGTGGCCGCCTGCGCGATGCCGGAGGGGAAGGCGGTGGAGACGCCGTGCGGGCGCTTGCCGAGATTGGTGACGCCCAGGCCTGAGCCGATCTCCTGCTGCGCGGGAATGTCGAGTCTCGGGACGCCGAAGATAAAGCCATCGCCGCCCAGTGAATCCGCTGGTGCTTGCACGTTGCGGAAGGTCGGGAAACCCAGATAGCCGGTCACGAGCCCGATCTTCTCGTCCAGCGTCAGTTCCTTGATGACCAAGGCGGCGCGCTGGTCCGGCGACAGGCTTGGGTTCATCCAGGGCTGGCCGGGCGCTTGCTCTCCTTGGGCAGGGAGGGCGAAGGCCGCGGAGGCGAGCCATGCCAGCGTGACGAGTGCAGCGAGTTGGGTCTTCCTGAAACTGCCGGACGGCGACCGTGCCATAAAGACTTCCAATGCGCGGAACAGCGTGGAGGCGGTCTATGAGGGAACTACGGAAGCGGTCATAGGCCGGGTAAGAGCGGTCCTTTGTATCACAAGACGCGCGACGTGCCAATAGCCGGGCAGGGCCGCGCGGCTCGACAAGAATGGGGCTTGGTTTCGTGCGGGCAGAGGGACAGCCCCGAAGCACTCAGGCCGGGATGCATCCACGGCGCGGTGCGGGTCATGGGCGCGCATCAGCGTTTGCCTTCCCGGACTTGTGGCCTACACGGCAGCAAATGTGCCTGCCGGAGCCGGGCGTTGAAGTCTCGCCACATGACGCTTAGAAGTGGCAAAACGCGTGCAAATTGGAGGCGTCTTGGCAAAAGAGCGCGCACGATCGGCATAAAATGTCACGCAACTGCGTTCAAATGGGCAGGAAATGTCGGTTTTTTTGCGGACCGTTTGTCCATGTGTCTTTTGTTTTCATACATATCGCGGCTTCGGTCGTAGTATTTTTTATTTCCTGCCCCATTTTCGGCCTCAAAACCGACACCAAGTCGATGCCGGCCCCTTCTCTCCCCGGCCTATCATAGGCTAGAAATGCGGTTGGAGGGGAGGCTGGATGGGTCTTGAGGAGCGGAATGGCGGGGCAGCGAGAGTGCATGGGGCAGACCCAGGGTCCCGGGGGCGTTGGCACCGGCCGAAGCGCCCGGGCTCGATTCCCACTATAAGCACATTGCTAGCCTTTTGTCAAGCTAAAACTGAGGCTACAGTTAACAACCTACATTACAGACAAAACGACGGCGCAGGTGCGGGTCAGTCCTTGCAGACAGGGTGTAATGGTTGCCCGGTTGTCAGCGCGTGTGGAGGCTCGATCGATATTTAGGCGATGCCCGTTTGGACCCTGCGCGCAGCGCTTTTGAGTGCGGTAGCAGCAGCTACCGCTTTCTCGCGCGCAGTGAGCTTTGATCGAAAGGGGCGGTAAAGGCGGCACCAACAGCTACCGCACTATGCGGGGCAATTTACCGGTGACGGTCGTTTATAAGGGCCGGTAAAGGCGGTAGCTGCTGCTACCGCACTCCAAGGTGCCTTCGGCGCCAGCAAGCGCTACTAAAAGACAAAGAACACCTGAAAATCGATCCGCCGGTTCGCGCCCGCCAAGCCTCCGCCGCCGGGACCGCCGCCAAAGAGCCCGCCGATCGTGCTCGATTGGTCGAACAGGGGATTGGGCGGTGCTGCCAGGGTTCCATGCCGCGGACCCAGGTTCACGTCATTGAACACATTACGCGCACTGACGCTGGCGGTGAGGTTGAAGCGCCGATTGCTGGTGGTCCCACCGCCGCCGAAGAACCCGCCGCCGCCATTCAGGCCACCGGGGCCCAAGCCGCCGCCACCCCCGCGCCCGCCACCGCCTCGACCGCCTCCTCCGCCCCCGCCGCCACGACCACCGAACCCACCCACGTTGTTTTGCCGCGAGGTTTCTTTCCCGAATCCCCACGTCTTGGCGAGCCGCAGGTTAAAGGTGAATTGGCCGGGGTTATCGTAGGGATACGGCGAGATCATGGATTGGGTGTTTGCCGGGACGGGATTGAAAGTCCCGAGCGACGTGCACAGTCCTGAACTGGTGGAGGTAACCGTGGGACACGTCGTTGCCGATGCGAGTTGCGGACGGGCATTGAAAACTCCGGTTCCAAACAGGTCCTGGTTGACGGTCAGATTGAAGGGTGAACCCGATGAGGCGACGAGGAATGGACTCAAGGTGACGCGATGCGGCAAGTTCCAATTGCCAAAGAGCACAAAGCGGTTGCGCACGTCAAAGGGCGCCCGCCCGTAGTCCAGGCGGATGTCATAGGGGTCGGTTGCTATCCCCCCGCCGTTGCCGTTGGTGTCGGAGTTGACGTATCCAAGCGTGTAAAACCCGCCCATCGTAAACTTGGTGCTCAGTGCCACATTGAAGTTGGCAATCAGTTGACTCTGGTTGAATAATCCCACGGACTGATAGTCGTAAATGTTGCCTGCCGCGTTGCCGTAGGGACGGGTTCCCGATTGGGGATCGCCGAGGGTAAAGGTGGTGGGCAGGGGCGCGTTAATATCATCGGTAATCAACTGGTGCGTACCGTGCGAAGCGAGGTAGGTCAGGGAAAACTTCGCCTTCTTGGAAATCTGCTGATCAACGCTTATGGCGCCCTGGATAGTCCCCGGCGCCTTAAAGTGGGGGTCAATTTCGTAGCGGGCGGGCGCCACAACATTGCTGGTGGTCAGGCTGCACTGACTGGGAGTCGGGAAACAGGTGGGCGACGTGATGATGTACTGCATCTGGTTGGTGCCGTTATAGCGTTCCGAACTAAGCAGGAGGCCTTCCGAGAGGCGATCATAAAAAATGCCGAACCCGGCGCGAATCACCGTCGTCGCTGCCTTGTTCTTGTGTCCGTTCACACCCCAGGCGACGCCGAGGCGCGGGGCAAAATCGGAATGGTCAGAGATCCCTGTTTGCGACTCCCAGCGCAAGCCCAGGCTGAGGGTAAAGTTCTGGCGAGCTCTCCAGTCATCCTGGACGTAGAGTCCGACATCGAGGAGATTGACATTAATCTCGGGCGTTCCATTGCTGATGGTAAGTTGGTTCGGCCCGGAGCAGTTCGTTCCCCCGTTGGTGACACACGTCTCCGCCGTTTGATAAGCGCCCAGGTTGGGGAATGAGAAGGTTCCCAGGAAGTTTTGAGTGGAAGTGTTGGCTTCATGAGCGTCGCGCAGGCGGCCACCCACCACCAGGGTATGTTTCCCGAAAAAGAACGAGGTCAAGTCCTGGACTTCGTAGTGATTTTCAATGTTGGATGAAGTCCCGCTGGGATTCCCGCCCCCCGTGAAAAAGCCCGGCACGGAAATGGCCGGCGCGGCCGTATGCGGCACGGCGGTGGTGCCGTCATGCAGATACTGAAAGCGGAACTGGTTGAGCATCTTCGCACTGAACACCTGGGTATCGCTAACTTGTACCGTGTGTTCGTCGCTGTGGTCTGTGATCGCCTGGGAAGTAAGGTTGAGCCCCCCAATGCCGCTTTCGTTGAAGTTGTTGTCGAAGAACTGATAGCGAACGGTTAGCACGTTATTCTGACTTAACTGGAAATCAAACCTTGGACTCAGGTTGATGAGGGTCCGGGGGGTCGGAACGGCCTGATTCAACGGGATCGGGTTTTGCGTGGTGGGATCGATGCCGGTATACGCGTTGATGATGGAATTGTCGGCGATGTCCCTTTGGAAGACGTTGAAAAAGAATGAAGCTTTTTTCCCCAGCGGTCCTCCCACGTTGCCATTGAACATATCCGTGTGAAATCCCGGTTCGTTCCCGGCAAAGGGATTGCGAGTATCGAAGGGCGAAAAATCCAGACTTTCCATCACCTGGCCGTGCAGCTTGCTGGATCCCGGTCGCGTGGTGATTTCAATGCGGCCGTAGCCAAGCTTGTCGTACTCGGCGGAGAAGGGGTTCTGGTTGATGCGAATTTCCAGGATGTCGGCCTTGGGAGGCAACTGGCCGGCGGTAAATCCGTCCACATAGATCTGGCCACCGTTCGGTCCAGCCGCAGGTCCGGCCAGGGCTTCCAGTTCCGACTGCAACTCGTCCGGATCGTCGGAGAGGGCGTTCAAATCCTCGCCCTTGATGACCAGCGAGCTGGCATTCTCCGTCGGATCGACGCTGACTTTGGTGCTTTCCTCTGTCACCTCAACCTTTTGGACTTCCTGCGCGAGCTTAAGGCTGATGTCAACCTTGCCGATCTTGCCCGCAGCCACTTGCACATTGGGCTGAACGAACGTGGAGAAGCCCTTGGCACGGGCTTTGATGGTGTACGTCCCAGGGTTCAGGCCTTGGATCTGGTACGTCCCGTCAGGATGAACCGCACCCAGCTTGGCTTGGCCGTCAGCAGACACCGCCGCCACGCGTGCGCTGGGAACGGCCGCGCCCGAGGGGTCGGAGATTTGGCCGCGCACCCCGCCGGAGGGGGTCTGCGCCAGCAGCAGCCCTGGTGCGAGCAGGGAAAGGACCAACCATGCTCCCAGAGATGCTTGTCCTCGAACAATCCGCAATCTCATTCTGTCTCCACAATTCTCACTACGGTCTGTGTGCTCGGTGCCGCCTGAAAGGTTGTAGCCTTGTCCGCACCGATTGAAGTAGGGGAAACACCGTTCCCGGCAGTTGAACGGGAGCTTCCGACCCCCACCCGGCATGCTGACAAACGCCGGCAACTGCCTTCCTTGTATCAGACGTATACCCACGGGACGGGGTTTCACCCCTTCCACAATTCTTGGCGCGTCATTCCCGGCTGACCGCGCGGACAATAGGTTCGCCGGGCGGCCAGTCTGACCTGAGAGTTGAATGCCAGTGCGATGATGGAGTCGTTAGCTATTTGTTTGCTTAACCCGGATTCGGCAATTCGTGTACACTGGCGCGCATGAAACGCATAAACATCGTCTCATATTTCCCTATCCTTGTCGCTCTCCTCTTCTCGCAGCTCTTGCTGGCGGAATCGACGTTCCGCGCCGTTGATCTGCGTTGCGAGTACCTGAAAAATCCGCTCGGAATTGACCGCACGGCGCCGCGGCTCAGTTGGAAGCTGGAGGCTGCTGTGCCGGCAAGTCGCGGTCTGAGCCAAACGGCTTTCCAGATTCAAGTCGCTTCGACACGAGAAGCTCTTGCTGGGGGAAAGGCTAACTTGTGGGATTCCGGAAAAGTGAACTCCGACCGCACTGACCTTATCGAGTACACAGGGAAGGCTCTTGAATCCCGCCAGATGTGCTGGTGGAAGGTGCGAAGTTGGGACCATGACGGCAAGCCCTCTGCCTGGAGCGAGCCTGCAAGGTGGAGCATGGGACTGCTTCAGGTTGGTGATTGGAGCGCCCGGTGGATCGGCCTGAATAGCGGTGATGCGACGCTGCCCGGCGACCTGCCGAGGACCCGCTTGCCGGCCCGCATGCTGCGGCGGGAATTCGCCGTGTCCAAGCCGGTGCGTCGAGCCATGGTCTATGTGACCGGCCTTGGCTTCTTCGACCTCCACCTGAACGGCGCGCACGTGGGCGATCACATCATGGACCCCGCCCTTACCGAGTACAGCAAGCTTATCCTCTACGTAACGTTTGATGTGACCAGCCAACTCCGTGAGGGCAAGAATGCCGTGGGCGCAGTTCTGGGCAACGGGCGGTTCTTCGCTCCGCGCAGTGGCGACAAGCACCCGGTCCGCTTCCGGGGCTACGGCTACCCACGGCTGCTGCTCCAACTCGAGATTGAATATGCCGACGGCACGCGTGATCGCGTGGTGAGCGATGGGACGTGGAAGGTTACTGCCGACGGCCCTATTCGCGCCAATAACGAATACGACGGCGAGGAATACGACGCCCGCAAGGAAATGCCGGGTTGGGATGAGCCGCGATTCAATGACGCGCGCTGGCAGAAGGTGGACTTGATGGAATCGCCGGGCGGACGGCTGCAAGCGCAAATGCTGGAGCCGACGCGCGTCACGCAGGTGCTCAAGGCGGTCTCCATTCGCCAGACTAAACCGCAAACGTACCTGGTCGATTTTGGGCAGAACTTCTACGGCGACGTACGGATGCGAGCCTCAGCCCCGGCGGGAACCGTGGTGAAAATGCAGGAAGCGTACAGCTTGAATCCCGACGGCTCGCTGCGCACGCAGGACAATCGCAGTGCGCTCACGACCGACATGTACATTTTCAAAGGGGTCGGAGTGGAAACCTGGAGTCCGCGCTTTCGCGGGCAAGGCTTCCGCCGCGTTGAGGTGACAGGCCTGCCGGGGACGGTGAGTGCGGATCAGTTCGAAGGCCTGGTGGTTGAGAACGCCCTTGACCACGTCGGATCGTTCGAGTGCTCCATTCCACTGCTGAACCGGATCTATCGCAACGTGTGGTGGGGCGAGCGGATGTTCATGCGCACCGGCGTGCCGCTCGACCCTGACCGCGACGAACGCCAGGGCTGGACCGGCGATCCTTCCAAGGACAGCGAGGGTGAGGCCTTCAATTTCAACGTCGCGGCTTTCTATGACAAGTGGATTCACGACATCTTTCTGGACCAGCGGCCCGACGGCAAGCAGTCCGATGTGTCTCCGGCCTACTGGTCGTTCTACAGCGGCGATATCGCCTGGCCCAGCGTGCTGACCATCATCCCCGACTGGTATTACTCATTCTACGGCGACCGGCGGATTCTGGAAGTGAACTACGAGCCCATGAAGAAGTGGGTGGAGTATTGCATCCACCAATTGAAGACGGATTACACGGTGGACAAGACCGTTTACGGTGACTGGTGCGACACCGCGTCGATTGGCGGGCATGAACACGATGGCAAGGACCAGGGCGCCACCAGCAAGCCGCTGATCGGCACCGCGTACTGTTATTTGAATGTGAAACTGATGGCCCGCGCGGCGGAGCGGCTGGGCAAGACCGAAGATGCCGAACACTACTCGGATGTGGCCGCCAAGATCCGCGAGGGATTCAACCGGCGGCTGTTCAATCCGCAGGCCGCCCAGTACGAAAGCGCCACCCAGACGTCGTATGTGCTGCCATTGGCGTTTGGCCTGGTTCCCGACGATGCGCGCTCGAGGGTTATCCAAAATCTGGTTGACGATATCATGGTGAAGCACCACGGGCAAAGCACTGTTGGCCTGCTGGGAATGCAATGGCTTATGGAAGTGCTTTCCGAAACCGGGCACGCCGACGCGGCCCTGAGCATTGCCACTCGCACTGACAGGCCGAGTTGGGGCTATATGATCGCCAAAGGCGCCACCACCATCTGGGAGCGCTATGATTTTGACACGCGCGATCCCGGCATGAACAGCGAGGCCCTGCTGATCCAGACTGGCGACCTCGAAGCGTGGTTCTTCCGCAGCCTGGCCGGCATTGACTACGACCCGGAACATCCGGGATTCAAGAACATCGTGATGCGCCCGCGAGTGGTTCCGGGGTTGACCTTCGCCAAGGCGTCGCTCGAATCGCCACTGGGCGAAATCGTCAGCAATTGGAAAATCGATGCAGGCCGCTTCTCCTGGAACATTACGGTGCCGCCGAACGGCACAGCCACAGTCTACGTGCCGGCGCGAGACGCCGAGGCTGTGCGCGAGAGCGGCAAGCGAGCAAGCCAGGCGGTTGGGGTGAAATTCTTGCGCCGTGACAACGGCTACTGCGTGTTTGAGGTCGAATCGGGACGCTACTCTTGGGTCTGCCCTACTCAAGCAGGCCAAGACAATTCGATGGCGAAATGATATTCTGACCGCATTACGCGGCGTTCGGCCGATGGGCTGATTGCCGAAGTCTGGACCGGACGGCGATTTCCAAACAATCGAAAGGAGACTGTTTATGTCACTGGGAAAACGGTGCGGCGCGGAGTTTTTCGGCACGTTCTGGCTGGTGTTTGGCGGCTGCGGGGCGGCGGTATTGGACGCAGGGTTCCCACAGTTGGGCATCGGCTTTTTGGGGGTGGCGTTGGCGTTTGGCCTCACCCTGCTGACCATGGCCTACGCGATCGGCCACATATCGGGCTGCCACATCAATCCGGCAGTCTCGGTCGGCTTGTGGGCCGGTGGACGTTTTCCGGCTTCCGATTTGGTTCCGTACATCTTCGCGCAAGTCCTGGGGGGGATTGCGGCCTCCAGCGTTCTGTATGTGATTGCCAGCGGCAAGGCGGGATTTGAATTAAGCGCCGGCTTCGCCTGCAACGGCTACGGCGAGCACTCCCCGGGAGGGTACTCTTTGGGAGCGTGTCTGCTGGCGGAGATCGTCCTCACGTTCTTCTTCCTGTTCGTGATCATGGGCACCACGCACGCCAGCGCTCCCCAGGGATTTGCCGGTATTGCCATCGGACTCAGCTTGACGCTGATCCATTTGATCGGCATTCCGGTTGATAATCTCTCCGTGAATCCGGCTCGCAGCACGGGGCCGGCACTCTTCGTGCACGGATGGGCGCTACAGCAACTTTGGCTCTTCTGGCTTGCTCCGATCGTCGGTGCGGCGCTGGCGGGAATCGTATATTCACGGCTCTTCGATGCCAAAAGCTGAACTTGTAACCGGGCCGAACTTGCAGTGCTCATGGTGAGGGTTCAAGTGCCCCCGCCAGAAATTTGTACGCCGCCTCGCGAATTTCCGGCGGAAAATCGTGGGCGCAATCCGGGTGGACAACCTGTAAATTATGCCCGGCTTTGTAGATTTTCTGATACACGGGCAGGGCGGCGTTCACGCAGTCGTTGACGCCGGAGACGTCGAAGTTGTCATCGTGGGTGGGGGCATTGATGAAGACGGGCCGCGGCGCCAGGGCGGACAGCACCTCAGTGAAGTCAAAGGGCATTTCGGCGGGGTTCTTGTGGTACACCTCCGCGATGCGCGGCATGTACCCTTTGTGGCTCCAACCGGTCAAATCTCCGCCCATATATTTCTCGAAGGAAGTGAAACCGCAGCTTGACACGATGGCCTTAATGCGCGGGTCGAATACCGCGACGAAAATGGAGTTGTGCCCGCCCAGGGAATGGCCGATCACGCCGATCCGATTGGCATCGACCTCCGGCAGCGATTGCAGCAGATCGACAGCGCGCATGTGATTGGAAATTCCCTTCATTGTGGCGCTGGCGTAGCCGTGCGCGTAAGCATCGAAGTGATACTCGGCGAAATTGGGATAATCGGGGGCGAGGGTCACGAACCCGCGCTCGGCAAGCTCAAGGGCGTAATGGCGATTGGGCCGGCCGCCCAAGCCGGCCGGACTGGCCATGCCCACGTTGACGGTTTCGTGCAGACAGAGAATGCCCGGCACCTTTTTGGCTTTGGATAGTTTGGGAAGAAACAGGTAGGCTGGCACGCGGTCACCATCCGCGCCCTGGAAGGTGATTTTTTCGCGGCGGAAGGTGGGCATGTTAACGGTTTCATCCACTCGAACGTCGATCGGCAAGGCGGAAGGTTTGGGCAGCGGCCCCATGACCAGTTGCATGTTCTGGAGAATCTGCGCGCGGCGAATCTCCCAGTTCGCGACCGTTTTGACACGATGGGATTTGCCTGTGGCGTCGCTATAGGTCAGCAGGTTTTGTTTGTCGAGGTTTGCCGGTGGGCCAACGCCCAACATGGGGAGCGAGGTGGGCACTTGTACCAAAGCCAAATGGAGAAGGCCGATGACAGCCAGCGTTTGGATCGGTAAGCGTTTCATGGTGGCGGCCTCCTGCCGCGAGGAATGTCAGCCGGGAAGCATTTTAGGCGGTTGCGAGTGAAATTGCTAGAAAAAAGTGGCGAGCTTTTGACTGCTGGCGGTCGCCATGGCCGGCACGAAGCCAATTGTGCGCGGCACCTTGACTGCGGCGGCGACGCCGCCTTGGAATTGCCGCGAGTTCACGCGGCCATTATCACGCGCAATACGGAAAGGGAAGGCGGCGTCAAGCCGCCGCAGTCCAGGGTGCTGCGCACGTCGACATCGATCGGTTAATTGTTATGCGGGTTGCGCGGGTGTACACTTGGGTTAGAGCAGTGAACGGTACGATGGGGGGCCGGCTATGAGGCCCAAGACCCTGGGTGCTATTGGGTACTTCCTGTTCGTAGTTTCCGCCAGCTTCCTGCCGGTGGCCTTTGGGCAAGAGCATAACCCCAGCAGCAGTTCGCTTGCAGACATCGCGCGTCAGCTCCGGCAGCAACGCGCTGGCAGTGGCTTGGCGCCCGTTCGGACCTTCACGAATGACAATCTTCCCGTGATGACCGAAGACAGTCCTGGCAAAGGTGACCTGACCGGTACCTTGGTAAGAGACGCTGGTTACCCCGCACCATCCGAAGGTGAAGACGTTCACTTTCGTCCCGCGCAGGCTGAACACGTTGCCGATATCGTCAAACCGCTTGCCGTTCTTGCTTACGGTAACGTGGTCCTGGATGTCCTGATTTCGGACAAAGGGGAAGTGGAAGATGTTGAGGTGCGCCGCGACGTGCCGTCGCTTTCTGACCTGGCCATCCGTTCCGTCCAGACGTGGACTTTCCACCCCGCGGAGGCGAACGGCCAACCCGTCGTATCCCGGATGACCGTTGCCGTCAGTTTTAACAAGGAGCCCAATCGCTGGGGCGGGGTTGATCGGCCCCTGCCTCCGCTGATCCACCAGACCGATGAGGCGCGAATACAATCCTCGTTTCAGCCGCCGGAAGTCACTGGCGCCACGCTGCCACCGTTTCCGTTTGGCGCGTTAGAGAATGGGACCGTCATCTTGCAAGCAATCGTCAATGAAGAAGGGAAGGCCGAACACGCGACCTTGCTCCGCCACTCCGCACCCTTTGAGCCGACGGCCCTGGACGCGGTTTCGGGATGGGGATTCATCCCGGCCACGCTGAACGGCGCTGCCATTGCCGCCCCAGTTGTCATGGCTTTTGTTTTCACCCAGCCGATCACCAGCCCATAGACGGCAGACTGCTCTTCACGCCAGTTCTGATTTGTGCGCCCAGACTTTCTGAAACGCCTTGGCGTATTGATCAATTAAGTCATCCGCCTCGCCATAAAAGATCGGCAGGAAGATGTGCTGGTTGTTGATGTAATCATTTCCCGGCATGGAAGTGGGAATAACCGGTGGGTGGTGCCACCACTGAGGCTCGTGGTAAATCGTCAGCTTATGCTGCTCGGGGTAGACCCAGGTGGAGACGCTTACCCCTTCCGCTTTGAGGGCTTTTACCATTGCGTCGCGCGTAAAGCTGGCTTTGGCGGAATCGAGCAGCAGCATGTTGGCGTGGTAGTAAGCGCGGACAACGTCGGAGCGCTTGCGGGGCTCGCTCAGCCCGGCTAACTGGATCAGTTGGTCGTTCAGGCGGCGAACATTCTTTTCCACCAGCGCAGAGGTGGAGTCCAGAGTCTTTAGCTGCATTCTGCCGATGGCCGCGGCGAAGGGGTGCATGCGGTACTTCTGGCCAAAGCCGGTTCCGGCGTACTTGTGAACGGGGCTGCTCTCCGGGAAGGTGTCCGGCGCCAGGTATTCGCCAAACGCGGTGGCGCGTTCGTAGTGCAGACGCTGGTGATACATGCCCATGCCGCCCTCGACCGTGGGCAGGCATTTGCTGGCCTGGAAGCTGAAGATGGCCAGATCGCCCCAGGTGCCCATCTTCCTGCCCTGCATGCTGGCGCCGTGGGCGTGGGCAGCGTCCTCCAGCACAATCAGATCTTTCTCCTTGGCGAAGTCGCGAATGTGGTCCATTTCGCAGGGCAGGCCCCAGGAATGCATGGGGAACACCGCGCGCGTGCGGCTGGTAAGCTTGCGCCGGGCATCTTCCAGGTCAAAGCAACCGGTCGCGGGATGAATATCGATGAAGATTGGAACATAACTGAAGAAGCGCATCGCCAGGCAGTCGACGGGGAAATCGTATGAGGGCACCATCACCTCGCTGCCCGGTTCCAGGTCGATAGCGAAGAACATGCTGGTGATCGCCGACGAGCCGTTGATGTGCGCGCGAAGGTAGGGGATCCCTGTATACGCCTGCCACTCCTTCTCGAATAGCGGCAATTCTTCATAGAACTTGTCCGTGTCGATCAGGCGGTGGAGCGCGTCCTTCTCCGGTTGGCCGTAGCGCGGCCAGATGGTCAGGGCTTCAAGCTTATCCTTGGGAAAGGACACGGCTTTGGGTCCGCCCGACAGGGCCAGCGATTCCGAGGGGCGGGGCTTGGCAGGAAGGCTTTCCGGCATGGCGAGCCCTAACAGGGCCATTCCTCCGGCTTGAAGAAAATTCCTGCGGCTCTCGGTGGGTGTACCTTCAGTTTCTTTCTTATCCATGATGAAGCCTCCTTCAGATTATGGCGAAAATCGAAAATCGAAATTGGACCGTCGCGACGAGTTTCGAATCTCTCGTCTTGTGTTCAGTGACTCGAAAACGGTCCGGGCACCTGCATCAAATCAGTCCGGCTCTGACCATTTTGGGTAACGGCGGCGAGAGCGTAAACTGAGCCATCCTTGCCCACTGCGATCGAGTTGACCTCTTTGGGTCTTTGTCCGTCCGGGAAGAAGATGGCGCCGTGGTCCATGTACTTTCCCGTGGGAATGTAATAGGTGATCAGGTGCAGATCTTCCTCCCCTTTGGATTCGCCCTTTTGTGCCACGCTTTTTCCTGCCACCCTTTTGCCGCCGCGATAAATCGGCCCGCCCGTCAGATAGTACAACGTATTCCCATCCGGCCCGAGAATGAATCCCAGATAGCCATAGGAGAATTCGTCGAACATGCCGCTGCGTTGGGAGGGCAGGGAAGTGATCCGGTCCAGCACTTCCACCCGCGACGCGCTGGGGTCAAAGCGGAAAAGGTAGCCGGAGTTTCCGTGTACGCCGTAGACCATGTTGTCCGGCGCGTACCAGGCGACCTGCCGCCAATTGTAGCCCATCGTCCCCGAGGAAGTGGGGTCATACACACCGAAGTAGTCTTTGCGGAGGTCGTCGCCGTCGACTTTCTGCACCACATCGCGGTCATACCGATACCTCATTATAAACCCGTCGGCGGTGGTGAAGTACACCGATCCATCGCGCGGATCGACGGCCAGGGAACGGCACAGCGTGCGGTATTTCGGCCCGCGGACGCTCTCCCCCAGGGAAGAGTAAAGCCCGAGATCCTTCAGTTTCTTTGTGTGCAGGTCGTACCAGATGAAGTAGCCGGTGGGCCAGGTCATGCCGTAGAGGCGCCCGCGGGCCGGGTCCATCGCCATGGTGATAATGCCTTCACCGTGCGGTGCAAGCGCGAGGTTTTCAAACTTGCCGCTGCTCATGTCGTAGGAAAGAAAATGGCCGCCCGGATAGGGTTTGTAGCCCGGCGGGGGAACGCCCATCGTTTCCATTCCATTGCGGATGGTGTAATAGCCGATGTGGGATGCGAAATAGAGCTTGCCATTGGCTTCCCAGAAGCGCACGTGCGACTTGTTTTG
Source organism: uncultured Acidobacteriota bacterium (assembly GCA_963719115.1). Lineage (GTDB taxonomy): Bacteria > Acidobacteriota > Terriglobia > UBA7540 > UBA7540 > Bog-366. Next base: position 65,469 of record CAVRBF010000084.1, read on the forward strand.
CGGAATCGCCTTCAAGCCTTTTTCGCCGCAGATCTCCGTCAGGTCGGCGAGATGGGTGATCTTTGCCGTTGCCGGATCGAAAGAGTACACCTGCGCGCCCGTATCGATGGTTTGGGATGAGAGCACATAGTAGATTTTGCCGTCGGTGGCCGAACTGATGCCGTTGTAACTGTCATGCGCAAGCGCGAAGCCCGAATTGTAAATACGCGCTTCAAGACGGGCTGCTCCGGCGGGATTGCCCGGCGGTTGCGGCGATGCCGGCGGCTGACCTCCGTGCAGCGCCAGGCTGGCAAGCCCGATGGCTAAAGCCGGAATCAGCAACCAAGACGCGCGCTTGACTTTCTCACCTACCATTCTCTCTCTGATCCTTGTCACCATTCACTCCTTGGCCGGAAGCGCCTCTCTCGCCGATGCATGAGTAGAGGCTCGATCGGATTTGCTCTGACTATCCACTAACCACTCGCCACTGCCCACTGGTCACTTCATAATTTCGCTCAGCGGCACGGGCACTCCGCCCCGAGCCACGCTCAAATCGCCGGCCTCCATGAAGGCCAGGCATTCGAGTGATTCGTTGTTGTCAACAGGCGGAACCCCGGTGCGGAAGAACTTGGCGATTTCAACCAACAGCTCGTGGTAGGCCTCGGGCTTACCCTCGGAGTGAAGAACGCCCTTGTCGCCGTAAACCGTGATCGAAAAGGCATAGAGCCCACTGCTGAAGCCGCGCATCACGCCCAGGCGGCCGTCCTTCCACTTCCCCACCAGGACGTCCTCATTCCCCGAAGTTTGCATGCTGACGGTTTCGCATCCCGGGCCCATGAGCTGGTACAGCATCTCGACGGCATGGACGCCATAGTTGAACATCGAGGGCTCGTGCGGCTCGCGAATCGTCGGCCCCAACACGCTATAAGAAATGATCTGGCCGATGCCCTCGGGGTTTTTCAGCCGTGTTGTCTGGTCCCAGAAACGCAGGCTGGAAGCCGTGAACCAGGGCACGCCCGCGGCCTTTCCCAGGTCGGCAATCTCCCTGGCGTCTTTGTAGCTGCCGGCCAGGGGCTTGTCAATGAACACCGGCTTGTGCGCGGCGAACACCGGTTTGACCTGCTCCAGATGCGGCCGCCCGTCAACGCTTTCCAGCAGCACGGCATCTACTTTGGAACAGAGAGTGGGAATGTCATCCACGATTTCCACGTGCCATTTGTCACGCAGTTCCGTGGTGTATCCCTCCACACGGTCCCAGCTTTGCTTCATGTCGGGACTTCCACCCTTGAAGGCCGCCACCACCCGCAGTCCCGGCACGTATTGTGGGTCGGCCGGATTGTTCAGACTCTTGGTAAACGCCACGACGTGCGAGGTATCCAGGCCGATGATTCCCACGCGGGTCGGCGCGCTCGAATCCGCCTGACTGAATCCGCTGAGTGGCAAGATTAGGGCGAAGGTAACCATCAATAACGATTGACGAAGCATTATCCCTCCTCAAGAAGGCAGTGGTCAGTGGCGAGTGGTTAGTGGCTAGGAAATGGTAAATAGTGAATGGTGAATAGTGAATTATGAATGCCTTTCGTTGCGGTCAGTCGCCCACGGTCACTCTTCACGGGCAACAATCAATCTTGGCGATTTACTATTCACTCTTCACCATTCACTCTTTTCCAGCCACCGACCACTAACCACTGACCACTAACCGCTAACCACTGTTTTTCTAATCGCTTCTTTCAGCACACTCTCAGTGGGCGGGCCGACAAACGAGGCGGTCGGTTCATAGCCGCCCTCGGCAAAAGCCTTGTCGGTGCAGATGTAGCCCGTCCCGCCATCGCCGTACGAAGCCACGGCGACAAAACCGTCCGGCCGCAGACTCTGCGCGTAGAGTTGATACTCCACAAAGCACTCGCCCGGCAAGTGCAGAATTGAAGCTGGACCCAGCCGGTAGCACGAGATATCCACCGTCGGGCGGAACTTGAGCCGCTGATCCCATGCCAGCGCAAGCGACGCTGCCATGCGCACCGGATAAGTATTGTTGGCATCGGCCAACACCGCGCGGAGATGTTCCTCGGAGAAGTTCGGTTCCTGGCGAGGCGGGAAGCGCACGTCGGTGGTTTTCCACGCCAGCGTCGCGGGTTCATGCTTGCCGGTTGCGGCGATGGCCGCTTTCATTCCCTCATACAAACGATTCGCCAGCACGGTGCGGTTTTCGTGCGATCCGTCGTTGTATTTGCCCGCCGCGACGTTTCCCGCACATCCAGTAAAATAGATCTGCGTGATTCCCTCCTCTTTGTCGAGGTGCTCGCGGGCAATTCCCGTCGTATCGGGATTCATGTGGCCATGGCCGTAATAGCTTTGCGGATGCGTGGCGTAGTAGTGCAGCCGGGCGATGGGCCGCTGGCGATTGAAGAGGCTAATGGTCCGCATCCACGGATCGATAAGGCCTTCCGGCGCGGCAATCAGCACGGGGTCATTGCAGTGGCTCAATCGAATGCCGATCTTTCCGTCGGGCAGCGGAACGCGGCGGTTGGACGCGAACTTTTCTACTTTGCCTTTGCCGCACGCGACATGGGTGAGCGGTTGCAGCTTCGTCAAGGCCTCGCGGGCGGCGGAAGCGACACGTTCGGACGCCACGGCAGTGAACTCCAGGTCCGTCGTGCGTGGCGGCGAAGGCACCATTTCTATCAGCAGTTCGGCACTCGTATCGTAGAGGGGGGCGTCGTGCGGATGCAAGCAATGCACCTCGATCTGCAATTCATTTACGGCAAGCGCATTGGCAATGCTCCGCCGGAACAAGTCGTGGGCGCCCAGCCGCAGTTCGCAATAATCGAGGGCGCAGAGCACGTAACGGGTGGCGCCGTTCGAGATCACCACGCCCTTGGCCAGCAAGGGAATGTCCGCGCTGGCGGCCACCGGCGGTTTGCATTCCGGCAGGGGACTCCCGATGGGGGGCGTGATGTCACAAACAAACGTGGCGGCCTGGAGGTTGGCCCCAGGTCCTCCGCCCGCCGTCCCCGCCGTTGACGCTCCGGCCGCCGCGCCGAGCGCCGCAATAAAATTGCGTCGAGAGAGTTTATTCAATGTGAAACCTCATTCTGTCCGGACCGCGCTTTCAGTTGACCGCGGCGCTCAAAATCTGCGAGGTCCGAGGTGTACCCTTGGATGTCGGCTACACACGGCGCTAAAGGTCATCCCGAAGGTTTGAGAGCGTTCGGACGGACGGTCTCGATGAGGATGAAGCCGGCACTTATCGGCAGCTCGCGCAAATTCTCGCCTTAACAATGAGAGTCACATTTACTGCGATCGCCAAGTCTTGTCAAGAAAGAATTTGCCGTTCGCCACGGCTGCGGGCGTATTCGCGATCCAAGGGAAAGCGAATAGTGGGTCTTCAGTCGCGCACGTCGCAGGTTGACAGCGTACAAGCGCGACAAATTCTACTCTGGAAATTCTGGTCTTAAACGGTGCGGCAGTGTTAGTATCGGCGCTCGACTTCAGGGAACTATATTCCCATTTCATCGGGAGGGCGGTTTTCATGGAATACAAGTGGATGGAAAACGTTGTGGCATCCGGCAGGACGGCTGTGCGGTGCAAATCCGGCAGTCGCCTGATTCTCGGCATGGTTTTATCGCTGCTGGTCGGTGGAGCGATGGCCAGGGCCGATGTAAAACTACCGGCACTCGTCAGCGATAACATGGTATTGCAGCAAGGGCGGCAAGTGGCGATTTGGGGAACCGCCGACGCGGGCGAGCAGGTGACGGTGAGCATCGCCGGGCAAACGCAAAACGCCACGGCGGACTCCAGCGGGCAGTGGAAAGTGGCACTGGAGCCGATGAAAAAGGGCGGCCCGTTGGAAATGACCGTCGCCGGAAAAAACACCATCACCATCCACAACGTCCTGGTGGGCGAGGTCTGGGTGTGCTCTGGTCAGTCGAACATGGAATTCGCCTTGTGGAATCACGGGGTGTTTGGCGGCGCGAAGAACTTTGATGAAGAAGTCGCAGCGGCCAACTACCCGATGATCCATCTATTTATCGTGAAGAAAGCTGTGGCGGCAACGCCCCAGACCGACGTGCAGGGTCAGTGGGTGGTGACCAGCCCGGAGACCGCCGGGAATTTCTCCGCCGTCGGCTACTTTTTCGGCCGCGATCTTTACCGCGCCATGAAGTTTCCCGTCGGCCTGATTGACACCACCTGGGGAGGAACCGAGGCGGAAGCGTGGACAAGCGATGCGGCACTGGAGGCGGACCCTGACTTGAAGGTGGTCGCGGATTCCTGGCGGCAGAGAATTGCCGACTTTCCCCACGCGCTCGAACAGTACGAGCAGTCGCTCCCCGATTGGGAGAAGTCGGCGGAGGACGCGGAGACCAACGGAAAGGTGGCGGTTCCAATGCCGACGGCTCCCCGCGATCCGCGCAGCTACGCTTGGCGCGATTCCGGGCTGTGGAACGGCATGGTGGCGCCGCTGACTCCGTATGCTATTGCCGGCGCCATCTGGTATCAGGGCGAATCGAACGCACCGTTTGCCTATCAATATCGAAATGTATTCTCGACAATGATCAAGCAGTGGCGGAGTTCGTGGGGAGAGGGAGATTTTCCTTTTCTCTTTGTCCAACTTGCCAGCTTCACCGTGGGCGCGGAGACCAATAACACGTGGGCAGTGCTGAGGGAATCGCAGGAAAAGACCCTGGCCTTGCCGAAAACCGGCATGGCCGTCGCGATCGACATTGGCGAGTCACACGACATTCATCCCAAGAACAAGCAGGACGTTGGGAAACGCTTGGCGCTGGCAGCAGAAGGCGTGGCATATGGCCGCAAGATCGAGTACCGCGGACCAGTTTATCAATCCACTCGCGCCGTGCAGGGAACGCTGCACGTGCGATTCACCCACACGGCTGGCGGGCTGGTAGTTCGCGGGCCGCGTCTGCTGGGATTTGAAATCGCCGGCGAGGATCAGCAATTCTTTCCCGCGAGCGCCCAAGCGGCGGGCACCGAAGTGGTGCTATCCAGCGCGCGCGTTGCCAAACCTGTGGCGGCGCGCTACGCTTGGGCCAACGATCCCAAGTGCAATCTCTATAATAAAGTTGGGCTGCCGGCTCCGCCCTTCCGCACTGACGACTGGAAGGTGCCAACCCAGGGAGAGGTTCGCACGGAAGCGCCGAAATTTTAGCTCGTGTAGGGAGTTCAGATGGACAAGTTGAAGTGGTTGGTCATTGGCATTGGCGACATCACGAAAAAGCGGGTGATCCCTGCTTTGCTCGCGGAGAAGCGCTGCGAAATCTGGGGAGTTGTCACTCGCGACCCGGTCAAGGCCGCCCCGTATGGTGTTCGCGTGTTTACGGACCTGCGTGCGGCGCTCGCAGCCGATGGAGCAAATGCGGTCTACGTGGCGTCTCCTGTCGCGCTCCACTCGCCGCAAACCCACGAGGCGCTGAGGGCAGGGAAGTTGGTGCTCTGCGAAAAACCCATGGCGATGAACTATGCCGAAGCCCGCTCAATGGCCGATGCCGCAAAAGCCGCCGGCACACCACTTGGGATCGCCTACTACCGGCGCACGTATCCCAAGGTGAGACGCGCCAAGGAACTGCTGCAGCAGGGGGCGATTGGCAAGCCGCTATTCGCGTTTGTGACCAATTACGAATTGCGAACCGGCACCGAGGTCGAGCGCGCGTGGCTGTATGACCCCAAGCTGGCAGGCGGCGGACCGCTGTTTGACATCGGCTCCCACCGCATTGACTTGCTGAACTTCTTCTTCGGCGAGCCTCAGCGCGTCTCGGCACAATTGTCCAACGTGGTGAACACGACACCCGTGGAGGATTGCGCCACCGTCCTGATCGAGTATGCCAACAAAGCGCGCGGCATCGTTCAACGTCCGCTGGAACACACGAGTGAAGAAAGACGAATTTCGCATTGTGGGCACCGGCGGTGAGATCGATCTGTCGCCGCTCGCCGGACCGGAATTGGTATATCCCGGCGGGCGCGAGGATTTACCCACCCACGCGAACATCCATTTCCCCATGATCGAGAACTATGTGGCAGCCGTGCTTGATGGTGCGCCGCTCCTAGCGAGCGGTGAGAGTTCACTCCGCACCGACTGGGTGACAGAACAGGCGGTGGCGGAATCGGCGCGAAGTGCAGTACGATCATCCCCTTTTATGGTTCGCGCCGAAAACTGAAGCGAGGAGTTAATCCCATGGCAACGCAAAAACTGAAGCGCTACGGCCAAATAATAGGGCTCAAGCCCGAGGTATACGATAAATACGTCGAGTACCACGCCAAGGTTTGGCCCGGCGTCCTGAAGACTATCTACGATTGCAACATCCGCAATTATTCCATCTTCTTCAAGGACAATACGCTGTACGCCTACTTTGAATACATCGGCGACGATTTTGCCGCGGACATGAAGAAGATGGCAGCCGACCCCACAACCCAGGAATGGTGGGCCATCATGGAGCCGATGCAGCAGCCCATCGCCACGCGCAAGGAAGGCGAGTGGTGGGCGAATATGCTGGAGGTCTTCCACACGGATTAAGTCATTTCATGACCAGCAAAGAACGCGTGATCGCCGCGATGAACTTTCAGGAGCCAGACCGGGAATTATCCCCTGCCGTAGTCATTTCACCACTTGGGCATGACTGCGCTGGCTGTATTCCTGATTGGCGATGCGCAGGCCCGCTTCCTTGAGAGCCCCATCCGGAACCTTGGCGAGCGGCGTATATTGCGGGTGCCGGACGACTTTATAGGGACTGTTGCGTGCGGCGTTGTAACAGCACAGGAAGGCGCGGCGGGCATGCGGCGATTTGTTTTGTGCCGAGCAGTGAAGCAGGTTGCAATGGAAGAAAATTCCATCGCCCATCTCAAGTTCGCAGTGAACGGTCTCCAGCCTCTTGACGGCCTCTTGCAGGCGTTCCGGGTCCACTCCCAGTTGATTGCTGAAGTCGTGGTCCGTGCGCCCGAACTTGTGCGACCCACGTAGGACCTGCAAGCACCCGTTCTCGCGCGTGGCGTGATCGACGGCAATCATACAGGTGGCAAGGTGCGGATAGAGGCAGCCATACGTGTACCAATAAGCGTAGTCCTGGTGCCACTCCCAAGCGCCGCCTTCAAACGGGACCTTGACGGTCATCTTGGAATGCCAGTGGTAAACCTCGCCGCCCAGCAGGCTTTCCATGGTGTTGACGACGCGTTCAGAGCGCGCCACCAGGCCGTAAAGATCGTCTCCCGTGCCCTGCCAGATGGCGATTTTGGCCGTCCCGCCCTGTCGGTCCTTCACCGCATATTCGGCATTGGCCAAGTTCTGATCCACGTCCACTGCCTGACGCAGTAGCGCCATTTCCTCGCTGTCAAAGAGTCCGCGGGCAATCAGGAATCCGTCGTCGTCAAATCGCTGGTGATCCTCGGCGGTCAGGCGATAGGCGTTCATGGTCGCGTGCCTCTCTTTCCGTAGTGGTGTTTGAGCCCGCGGGAATTATGGCAACAATGAACGGCAGTGTCAAAGGGTGGACCGCTGTGCGCAGTCCAAGACGCTGCGCGCTTCTAATGAGCGCTACACAATGAAGTGACACGACCCCCTCGCCCCCGGGCCCCTCTCCCCCAAGGGGGCGAGGGGGGAGGTAGATTGAATCCACGCCCTCGCCCCCTTGGGGGAGAGGGGGGCGCGTAGCGACGGGTGAGGGGGTTCGTTTGTGAGCTCATTAAGCACTACGCAGTAAGTATCTTAAATTGAGACATGGTGATTCGCACCGACCGCGAGAACCCATTACGTTCTTGGCGGGATCTCCGCCTCGTCCAGCGTGCCCAGCAGGGCGCCATCGGCCGCTCGCAGGCGCAAGCTGAGGCGGGCGAGGTCGGGCGCGTCAACGACAGCGGTATCGACAACGCACGGTTCAATGGGGCTCACGCTCCCCAGCGGAAGGAGAGTGTGGGTTTTTCCGTCGCGCCGGAGCGACACCAATTCGAGTCGGCCGGTACGAAAGATTCCAAACGAACCGGTGGCCTGAAGCTTCCCTCCTTGACGGGCGACGCCCAGAGGAGCGCCCACGGCGCCACAATGATTGACTCTCACAATCTCCCTGGCGTCCGTTCGCGCGCTGTGCCAGCGGATTCCGAAGGAGTATTCCTGGCCCGGCTGAAGCTCCGCCATGGGGCTGAGGATTTCCGATTCGAGAAAGGGATCGGGTCCTCCGGGAGCAGCGCCGGCGTCGAAACGCTCGCCGTGAAGGGTGAAAAATCCGCGTCCGTTGATCCAGAACTCCACGGCGGCATTGTCCGGATAAGGGACGCCGGGAAAGAGTTGGAAAGTTTCGGCCAGCACCGTACGCCGGCGTGCATCGAGTGTGGCCAGCCATCCCGCTTCCGGATTCATGCCGAACTTGGCCACCACGTCGGCGAATTGCAGGCGCAGCAGTTTGCGTTGGGGCTCGATGCTGAGACCGGGATAGTGGTCATCGCCGTAAAGCTTCTGGCACGCCGTGGCCGGCACAAAGGCTGCGAGGTCGGGGTGGGCATCATGCTGGGTCACCTGCCAGATGGACCAGCGCACCGGCCGGCGCGAGGTATTCTTCATCGTGTGCGAGATCCGCACGTCCGTCGTGCCGGCGAAGATGCGGATCTCGCGTGCGAAGGTTACTCCAGTGTACTCATCGTGTGGGCTGGTGAGATGAATGGCCGCAGACTCCGCGGTTTCCTCGACGACGCGGCACGCGAAAGGGCTGCCATCGAGAATCAAATCAGGCGGACCGGGCCACTCCGCATCGCTGCTCCAGCCCTGCGGCGCGGGCCAGACTTTGCTTCCGCCGTAGTTCTTCCACTCATCGTCCGGGCCAAGCTCTTTCGGGGAAAAGACCTGCCCGCGCAGCTTGGGATTGACGTAGAGAAAGGGTTGATCGCCCAACAACATCTGGATGATCCGACCGCCGATTTCCGGGACTACGACGACTCGCAGCAAGCCATTGGCGAGTTCAATCGCATTCCAGCCTTCGAAGTTGATGCGGCGAAGAGAGCAGGGAACGTCATGCAATGAATCGCCGACTGCGCTGTCCATTGATCTTCCTCCTAACCTGTGTACCTTGGTTCTTGGCACCAAGAGACTGCGCGGAGCGCTTTGGAGTGCGGTAGCAGCAGCTACCGCCTTTCCTGCCTAACCCGTTCCGCTATTCCTCGACATCCCAACCTTAGAAGAGCGGTAGCAGCAGCTACCGCTTTGCCTGTCCCGCCGCATCGGCCCTAACTGATCCCTGAGGGTTGAGAAAAGCGGTAGCTGCTGCTTCCGCACTCCAAGGGCCGTCATTTCGACGCCGTGTTCGGCGTGCAGAATTTCACCTTTTGCCCGTTTTGATAAGCCTTAATCTTAATATAAACTGCGCTGGTGTCATCATAGATATAGTGGATGCCTTCCTTCAGCGTTGCCTGCTGCTCCGCCGTGAGTTTGTCGCCGGCAAGCTTGCTGGTGCACACGCGCGTGAGGGCCAAAGTCAGCGGCACATTATTAAACCAATCCCCCTTGGTATGGAAGCCTTCCCAGATGCCATAGTCGGCAGCCTTTGCCGCGGCGATGACGCCTTCGATTTCCGGGATGGCTTGGCGCACGTCGGCGAGTGCTTCGGAAGCGGGCGTTCCGGGCTGGGCAGCCGCGGCGATGTTGCGCAGGGCACGGTTCCAGTGGATGTGGACGTTCAACTCCGTCAACACGTGCGCTTGGAAAAAGAGTCGCCGGTCCGAGGGGACGAGCGGTGCAGCCTCCGCCGCGAGCGACTGAACCCTTTGCCAGCGCGGCTCCGCCTGCTCGCAGATTTCCTTCAGGAACCGCGTGTATTCGGGATAGGTCTTCGTCCCCTGGCAATTATTGCTGAAGCGGGCCAGCGATTGCGGGTTGTCGGTGATGATGCGCACCAGCAAATCGCGGATAATGTTCGGATAATAGTTATCCGCCAAGGCTTCATCTTCGTCGTTTCCATACCGTGCCGGGGCGGCAAAGTAGGCGCGATAATACTTCTGGAGCGCGGACACCGCCTTCTCCCCAAATTCTTCCCGGCTCCATTGGTCCAGGTAGGCGGTGGGCTCCTGGGGTTCGAGCCATGGTTTCGCGTTCCACGCCAGTTCCATAACCGCGCGCGTGCTCATGGGGACCGGCCGGATGTCACTGGGGTTCAGCATCATGTACGCCGTGGCTCCGGCCTTTACGGCTCGCCCCAGTTCATGGGCGATGCGCTCCGGCGGGACGCGCTCCGTAAAGTGGTTGGAGTTGGCGCCGATCACCGCCGTATGATAGTAGACGCCTTCGCCCTTGCTGATGGTTCCGCCATCGCCGAGCGTGCCGGCCCCATCGTCAGCCCACACCAGCGTCACGCCGGGCGGCAGTTTCAGCAGTCCGCTGCGCATCATGCGGATTCCCTCCATCCAGGTGTTCATGATAAAGGTCGGGTGCGGGTCGGGCCACTCCTGTCGCACAATCTTGACTTCATCCTCGATTGCGCTCTGAATCATTTTGGCACGGCCTTCCGGTGTCTGCGGGCCATTAGGCATGTCCAGCCAGAAGGGATGGTCGTACTTGCCGCGCAAACCGACGGTCCAGACGATTTCGAGATTCTTCGGATACTCGGAAACGTTGCACCTCCAGGCGGCCTCCAACCGTTCGAGCGTGTAGGGCACGTCGGCCGGCCACTGATAGGTGTTCAAGCCAAGCGGTTCCTGATGGTGCTGATTGATGATCAGTCCGCGTTCGCCCGCCGCGCGCACTTGAGGTTCGTAGGGGAAGACAAAAGTGTTGGGAATAATCATGTCGCCCTTCAGGCGCAGTAGGGCCTCAAACACGCGGTCCCACACTTTAAGCGACATGCCCGTGCCGTCGGCGTCTCCCGGCGCCCAACCGGTCAGCAGATCTTCATCATTCATGAACCAGCCGCGGTAGCGGAACGTTGGTCCTTGCGTCTCGATAAAGCGTGCGGGGACCGTCACCGAAGTTCTGTGAGCGGGGGGATTGTCGGTCCACCAGTAGAGCGGATCGACGCCCAGAAACCGCTGCGAGAACTCGTAGATGGCGTAAATGACCCCGCGCACGTCCGAACCGGTCAAAACGAGTTCGGAATGAGCAGACGCACCCGACCCGGACGCCGCTTGAATCCGCAAGATTTCCCAGCCGGAGGGTTTGCTCACCCCCTGCGGAAGATTTGCGTCATAAGAAATACAGATCGTTGCTCCCGTGGCCTCGGCTGGCCGATGCGCCCAGTGTGGCGCCGCGCCGAAGACCTTGGTCATGTCGGAGGCCAAATCCTGCGCGGCCTTTTGAATGGGGATCGGCTCACGCGGGTCGATGAGCAACGTGGTGTGGGAATCGATGGTCATTTGCCCCAGCACTTTGGGGGCGAAAGCGAAGATACTGAGAATCAGGGCAATACTTCTGAGTTTTGTCATGGCGGCAAGGATGTTGTCCGAAAACGGCGATGAGGTCAACCCTGACTTGCTCTTGGGCGATTCCCGGTGCTGCGCTTTTCCCTTTCACACTATGCAATGTGCGGTGAATTGAGTACTCTAAAACATTCGCATTCAGAGGGACGGCAAATCGCGGGGGCGATCCGCGTACGCCATGGGAGGGCACTTGATGCTGCGCTCGATCGGTTTCAACTCGGTAGGTGGTGCGTCGAATTTGCGAAGATTCTTCCTGCTTGCCTGCGCGGTCACGCTGGCCGTTGGCGCGTCATCAGATTTGGCGAGCCCCCGGCCTGAGCAGCCTATCGAGGTTGCGCGCGCGACACTGCCGAACGGCCTCCGGGTGATCATCGTGCGTGACAGGCTGGCTCCGGTGGTGACGACGGTGATGAATTACCAGGTGGGCTCGAATGAGGCGCCCGAGGGGTTCCCCGGAATGGCGCATGCCCAGGAGCACATGATGTTCCGCGGCAGCCCCGACCTCTCGGCAGACCAGTTGGCGGACATTGCCGCCGCCATGGGGGGGGACTTCAATGCCGACACGCAGCAGACCGTAACGCAGTATTTCTTCACCGTGCCGGCAGAAGACCTTGACGTGGCGCTGCACCTTGAATCCGCCCGCATGCGCGGCTCGCTCGACACCGACGACCTTTGGAGGGAAGAGCGTCCCGCCATCGAGCAGGAAGTGGCCAACGACCTTTCCAACCCCCAGTACGTTTTCTACACGCAGATGATGGAGGCGATGTTTCAGGGCACGCCTTATGCCCACGACGCGCTGGGGTCGAGGCCGTCCTTTGACAAGACCACGGGCCAGATGCTGCATCAGTTTTATGACACCTGGTACGCACCCAACAACGCCATCTTTGTGATCACCGGCGACGTGCAACTGGAGAAGACGCTGGCCGACGTGAAGAAGCTTTTCGGTGACATACCGCGAAAAGCCCTGCCGCCGCGGCCGCAAGTCAACCTCGAGGGGGTGAAAAGCAAGACGCTGGCGCTTCCCACTGATCTGCCTTATGGCCTGGCAGTGGTTTCCTTCCGGCTGCCGGGTTCCAACAGTCCCGATTTCGCCGCCACCCAGTTGCTGGCCGACGTGCTCAGCAGCCAGCGTGGCTCCTTGTACGAATTGGTGCCGGAAGGGAAGGCGCTGTACGCGGGTTTTCAACTCTCGACTCTGCCGGAGGCAAGTCTTGGTTATGCTGTCGGCGTCTACCCCAAGGGCGCGAGCGGCGACGAGTTGGTCGGCGAGATGAAGAAGATCCTGGCCGACGATCTGGCGAACGGCCTGCCTTCCGACCTCATTGAGGCGATGAGGCGGCACGAGATCGTGGACGCCGAATTTCAACGGAATTCCGTTTCGGGATTAGCGATGGAGTGGTCGTCCGCAGTCGCCGTGGAAGGTCGCGAGTCGCCCGACGAAGACATCCAGGCCATTGCCAAAGCCTCGGCGGAGGACGTGGCCCGTGTGGCGCGCGAGTACCTCAAATTCGACCAGGCCATAACGGCGATCCTGACCCCGCAGGCTTCCGGCAAGCCCACTTCCTCCAGTTCGTTTGGCGGCCAGGAATCGCTGGCGTCCAAGCAGACGCACGAGGTGGCGCTGCCGGAGTGGGCTACGCAGGCGCTCAGTCGGCTCGCGGTGCCGGAATCGAGTGTGCGTCCCGTGGTCACCACGCTTCCCAACGGGTTGAAGGTGATTGTGCAGCCGGAATCCGTCAGCAACACGGTCACAGTTTCCGGCGAAATCAAGAACAACCCCAACGTGGAAGCTCCACAGGGCAAGGAAGGCGTGGGTGGTCTGACGGACGAGCTCTTTGAATATGGAACGACCACGCTCGACCGCCTGGCGTTCCAGAAGGCGCTTGACGACATTGGTGCGGAAGAGTCCGCCGGTACGGGATTTTCGGTTCAGGTTTTGCCGGCGCAGTTTGATCGTGCCGTACAGCTTCTCGCCGAGAACGAGTTGAGTCCGGCGCTGCCGGAAAATGCCTTTAAGATTCTTCAGCGGCAGCTTGCCCGAAGCGTGGCCGGTGAGCTGGAAAGTCCCGGGTTTCTGACGCACCAGGCGTTGAACACCGCGCTGTTTCCCAAGACCGATCCCACTTTGCGGCACGCCACGCCGGCTACGGTCACCGGGCTCTCTTTGCAGGATGTGAAGGATTACTACCAGAAGGTCTTTCGGCCGGACCTGACCACCATCGTGGTGATCGGCAACGTGGCGCCCGAGCAGGCGCAAGCAGTCATCGCCAAGTTCTTTGGCGGATGGAAAGCGCCGGGTGCAAAGCCGGATACGGACCTGCCCAAGGCGCCGCCCAATTCCGCGACGGCCACGGCGGTCCCCAACACGAGCCGCGTCCAGGATGAAGTGGCCCTGGCGGAGGTGTTGGAGTTGAACCGGTTCGATCCCGATTATTATGCCCTGGAGCTGGGGAATCACGTTCTGGGCGGAGGTTTTTACGCCACGCGCTATTATCGCGACCTGCGCGAAAAGGGCGGCCTGGTCTATTCCGTTTCCTCGTCGTTTAACATCGGCAGGACGCGGGGCATTTACGAAGTTCAATATGGCTGCGATCCGCCCAATGTTTCCAAGGCCCACCAGATCGTGGCGCGGGACCTGGGGGACATGCAGAAATCACTGGTAACGGCGCACGAGTTGGCGCAGGCGAAAGCGCTGCTGTTGCGGGAGATTCCGCTTTCCGAGTCGAGTGTTGACACCATCGCGCGGGGAATGATTGGGCGGTCACTGACGGGTCTACCGCTGGATGAGCCCATTCGTGCGGCGCGCCACTACGTAGCGCTTACGCCGGAAGACGTACGGGCGGCCTTTGCCAAATGGATTCGGCCCGGCGACCTGGTGCAAATCACCCAGGGCCCGACGCCGCAATGACGGCTTAAAGCGTTAATTGAGTGGTGTGGCCTGACAGGGAAGCACACGCGTACCGGCAAAAGCTCGATCGCTCAATCAGCGGCGTGACTCCTCTCAGTTGGTCACTCGCCACTGCCCACTTGCCACTGTTCTTCTGCTACTGTTCTTCTACCAGCGCGGCTCGCGCGGCTGGCGCGCCGAGTCCCGGTAGTCCTCGGTGGAGTAGCGCTCCCGCCCGCGCCCACCACCACCTCCGCCTCCGCCGCTGCTACGCGGTCCGGGAGGACGACTCTCCCGGGGGCGCGCCTCGTTTACCTTGAGCGCGCGGCCACCGACCTCTTTACCGTTGAGGGCGGCGATGGCCTTGTTGGCTTCCTCGTCATTGGGCATCTCCACGAAGGCGAAACCGCGGGCGCGGCCGGTCTCGCGGTCCGTCGCAACGTGGACGCGCGTGACCTGTCCGTACCCCTGAAACAGCGTGGTCAGTTCCGCCTCGGTGGTTTGAAAGCTCATATTACCAACGAAAAGGTTCTTCATTTTGCTCCTCTCTTTAAATTGATCGCCGGTGATTCACTTTTTTTGAGCCCCGGCGCGGCCCGAATGGTGTTACTGGGAATTCTGGACAAAGAGCCGAAAATGGCCCGAGCGCGCCGGGTGACGAAGCTTGCGCAGCACGGTGGCTTCGATCTGCCGTATGCGCTCGCGCGTCACGTCAAACGTCCGGCCCACTTCTTCCAATGTGCACTCGCTGTCGTTATCAAGACCAAACCGCATGCGAATAATCGCCTCTTCGCGCGCGGTGAGCGACTTCAACATGGCCGCCACTCGTTCCTTCAGGTTGCGGTGGATGGCCGCTTCCGAAGGTGACGCGTAGGCTTTGTCTTCGATCAAATCGCCCAATCCCGACTCGCCATCCCGACCGATGGGAGTTTCCAATGAGACGGGTTGCTGCGCCACCTTGCGGGTCATGCGCACCGTTTCCACATCGACTTCGAGGCGGCGGGCAATCTCTTCCGCGGTAGGTTCGCGGCCCAATTCCTGTACCAGTTCGCGGCTGGTGCGAAGCTGCTTGTTGATGGTTCCATACATGTGCACGGGGACGCGTATGGTGCGTGCCTTGTCGGCAATCGCCCGCGAAACTGCCTGGCGAATCCACCACGTGGCGTAGGTCGAGAACTTGTATCCCCGGCGCCAATCGAATTTATCGGCACCGCGCATCAGGCCGATGTTTCCTTCCTGAATCAGGTCGAGGAATTCCAAACCGCGGTTGGCGTATTTCTTGGCAATCGAAACGACGAGGCGCAGGTTGGCTTCGGTCAGCTCCTTCTTGGCGCGCTCGGCCTCCGCTTCGCCCCTGCGGATGAGCGCCAGAGAGCGCTTCAGCGCGGTGTGATTCACGCTGCCGCCTTGCTCGATCTCGTCCAGTTTCGCGCGGCGCGTGCGCAGGTTCCGGCGAATCGCCGCGGCTTTGCCGCGCGTTCCCGGGCCGCGGTGTTTATCCCGCGAGGATTCACGCGCCAGCGTATCCATCTGCTCCAGCGTGGTCCGCAGCATTTCCACCAGGTGCTTCGATTCCGCGGCGTGGAGCCCAATGCCGCGCACCAGGCGCGACACTTCCACGCACGTCCGCGACAACCGGTAATGGGCGCGGCGGCGAGCCCGCGCCTGCGATTTCAGCAGGCGGCTCAGACGCGTTGCCTGTTGCAGTCCCTGCCCATACAGCTTTTCGATCTGCTGCAGGGTCTTGAGCGTCTGCCGGGTCTTCCTTTCGATTCTTTCCACCGTCAAATCTTCTTCGTCGATCTGCACGACATCCCGAATCGAGAGTGCCCCGTCGCGGATCTCCTTGCCCACGCGGATAAGTTCCTTGACCACCAGTGGCGAACGGGAAAGGGTCTTCAGCACCAACCCGCGTCCGCGCTCCATGCGCTTGGCGATGGCCACCTCGTCTTCGCGCTTCAGCAAGGGCACGCTGCCCATTTCGCGAAGATAGAGGCGCACCGGATCGTTCGTAGGATCGTATCCGTAACCGGACTCGTCGAATTCCGCTGACTCCGTCCGGGCGTGGCTTTCCACCCCGGCGGCATCCGCCCCGTCAACCACCGCGCTCGCACCTGCGGCGCTGGTCACCGGATTGTCTTCATAAACCGGAACGTGCTCGTGTTCCAATTCGGAAAAGAGGTTTTCGACATCCGCCGACGTGCGCGTATCCGCCGGCAGCACATCGCTCACTTCGTCGTACGAAACAAAACCGCGTTGCTTGCCCAAGTTGATGAGGTCGCGGACCCGGTCATCTTCTTTCTGTATAACTAGCGACAAATGTTTCTCCCTTTCAAGGACGCCTTAAAACAGCGGTCCGTTTTTCTAAGACCCTTAACTTGCCGAGAAGAGGCCGTGGCCGCCCCCATTCGAAGGATCAATACAGTAGTACGTGGAATAGAACCACGGTTGACGATCAGGCACATTACTCTCGATATACTTAACCCTGCAGGTTGGGTTCCCTACCGTCGAGCGATACGCATCACCATCAAAACCTGTCCATTTGTATTCTACACCAGCTTTGTGGGTCTTGAACGGAGATTTTAGGGGGAATTTTGCGACCGTCACATTGATTTAACGTTGGCCACCCGGCCGTCACCTACCGATTGCCGGGCGGGTTCGGGAGCGTTACACTAGAGAGTGCCCTATGAAGCGAAGTCGCCACGGCCCGAAGCCGAACCGACCCAAGTCGGCGTTTCTCCGCCGCGAGGGAGACTCCTGGACACGCACGCCGCTCGACCGTGGGCGCACCGCGCCGCCACCTTCCCAAGGAACCCGCTCGCCCGCCCGGGGTTTGCTCAAGGCCGCCGAATATCTCTGCTGGATTCTGGGACTTGCATGCCTGGGATACGTCGCTTTCAGCTATGGCCGCGCGGGCATTTTTCAGGCCTATGAAAGCTGGCGATTCGACCGTGACCTCCAAAAACACCCGCCTTCCCGCTCTCGATCGATGGTGACACCCTCCAGGACTCTCGCCGCTACCTTGCCGAGCGACGATTCGGTGCTGGGACGTTTGGAGATACCGCGGTTGGGACTTTCTGTCATGGTACTTCAGGGCGACGACGAGGCGACCTTTGCCAAAGGGGCAGGGCATCTACCCAAGACTCCTCTTCCCGGTCAGGCTGGCAACGTGGTACTTCGCTGCCCATCGCGACACGTTTTTCCGGCCCCTGCGCCTGATTCACAAAGGTGACGAGATTTCGGTGACGACCCGGCAGGGCGTTTACCGCTACCACGTGGAGATGATTGCCGAGGTGTCCCCCGATGACGTGGAGGTGCTCGGAGCGCGGCATCACCCCACGCTCACCTTGATTACGTGTTATCCCTTTGTGTTTGTCGGCAATGCCCCCAAACGCTTCGTGGTTCGGGCGGCGGAGATTGACGTTCCGCAGCGAGGCGCGAAGTCCCGTCGTGGCCAGCGCCGCTACGGTGGACGCTACGCCCAGGAGTGTCTCAACGGCACACGCGTCCCGCCAGCGGCGAAAACACCATGCCACCTTGCTCCACTCCGCACCAACGTCCCACAGTGAAGTGCCGGCGGCTTCGCCCGCGAGCGCCCCTGTGACCGAGGTCCCGGAGGCTGCTCCTCAGCCCGCGGCCAGTGCTCCGGCAAGCGCTTCTCCCTCTGCTCCCACGCCTTCCGCGGCAGCGTTTGCCGCCGGCCCCGCCGTGAGCGCCACGCCGGAGTCCGCCGGGCAAAAAGCCGCAGCCCAACCACCGGATCCCTCCCAGCACGAGCCTTCCAAACCTCGCCGACTGTTGCGCAAGGTGCGCGGATGGTTAAGCCCGCGTTCGCAGCCGTCAGGGCCTGAGTGACGCGTGTGAGGTCCCCGTTCTTTAACCGGCGCGCCGCGCTTTGGAGTGCGGTAGCAGCCGCTACCGCCTTCATGGGTAGTGGGTCTGTTTGATGATGTAGCGGCGAGTTCACCTCGCCATGTGGCGGCGTAAAGCCGCCTCTACATCAAATTGACCAGCTGCCGCTTTCATGCGCTCCAACTTCCGCGGCGGGCGGCCGCGGTTTCAGCCTTCAGAATTCAGCATTCATAATTCTCGGGCCTAGCCTCACATTACGCTTGACAAAAGCCTAGTTATGTGAGTATACTCATTTTGGTGATCCGCGGTGGAGACGAAAGGTCCGGGCGGATGCCGAGCATGCAAGTTTCCCCCCCCGCCCCGTGCGGCCGCTCGCGCGCTATTCCCCAGAACAAAAGGTCAGGTTCACGGCCACCCAACTTGGTACAGTCCGGTGTCCGGGGTCCGGGATCCCGAGTCGAAAACCGGAGCGGGCGCAAAACGGGGGGATTCGAGTGCATGCCGGCAATTTTCTACGTTCCAAGCCGGAATGTGCATGAAAACAAAGAGAACAAGGTGCCAGGCGTCAGGTGTGAGGTGTCAGGGTGTTCATCTTGGCTAGGAAGCCGCTGGCAGGCGGCCTAGAGATGATGTGGAGGGAAAAAACTACGTTCCAACCCGGAATGTGCATGAAAACAAAGAGAACGAGGTGTCAGGTGCAAGGTGTCAGTGTGCTCATCCTGGCTGGGAAGTCCCGGCAGGCACGTTAGAGACGTGCGGAGCGAAAAAACGATGTTCCAAGCCGGAATGCGTATGAAAACACACAACAATGACGGTGCATCCGGAGATGTTGTTGAAAACACAGGGTCGGGAACACGGGATACGGAAACAGGAGATACGGGGCGTGCAGGTTCTGACTTCTGGTTTCAGAGGAACACGGGCCTCCGTCGCGCGGGGCGCGCATGCGTCTGTGACGGGATATCCTTGGAACATGCTTAAAAAAAAGGCACGCAAGAACCCAATCACCCATCACAAATCGCCATTCGCCAATGCCCTGGCTCCTTTCTCCCGACTCCTGCACCTCAAGAAATGAAGGTGCATCCGGAGATATTCATGAAAACAAAGGGTGGCGGATTTGAGATACCAGGCAAATGCCAATCTGCGATCTCGCCGCTACCACTTGCGGAAGTTCAGTTCGGTGCCTTTGGCGAAGACGCCGACCTTGTCGCCGGCGCGCACTTGGCCAGTTGCCATCAGGCGGTAGAGCGGGTCCTGAAAGTCGCATGCCAGAGTGTGCTGGAGGTGCGCTGCGCCGTACTCGGTTTCGCACCCGCGGTTAAGGAGCAACGATTTGGCCCCCGGCGTAAACTCGATCTGAAAGGGCGTGGTGGGATGGTGGCGGAACACCCGCGCGGCCTTGGCAAGTTCGAGGTCCAGGATCTTCTTCAAGTCACTGGACCGGAGCGGGCGATAGACAATGGTTTCCTCGATGCGGCGGAGGAACTCGGGCGGAAAGTGGCGTTTCAGCGCGCGCATCGACACGCTGCGGAAGTGCTGCGCCTTGGCCTCCTCCTCATCCATCTGGGGAATGAACCCCGATGGTGTGGTGGCCCGCAGACTTTCCTTGGAGCCGATGTTGCTCGTAAAGAAGAACAGGCACGACGAAAAGTCCACGCGCCGGTTGCGCCCGTCGTTCATCTCGGCGCGGTCCAGGATGCCGAGGAGCAGGGAATAGAGCGAGTGATGAGCCTTCTCAATTTCGTCAAACAAGACCAGCGTGTAGGGGAACTCGGGCGTGCGGCAGCGCTCCAGGTTCTCCTGGGTAAAGACGGGTTCCGTGTCGGCATGGCCGATGTAACCGGGCGGGGCGCCCACCAGTCGGGCGGTTTCATGCTGCTGTTGGAACTCGGCGCAATTGACTTTGAGCAGCGCCGCGGGGCTGCCGAGCAACACCTCGGCCAGCGCCTCCACCGAGTGGGTCTTGCCGCACCCGGGCGGCCCCAGCAAAAGCACCGAGCCCATGGTTCGGCGGGGCTGGCGAGCCTGCACCTCAATGCGTTGCAGCAACCGGAGGATCGCGTCCGTGGCTTGCGGCTGGCCCACCACGCTAGCGCTCCAACGCCCGGCCACATGCTCCAGCCAGGAACTGCGCGCGTTGATGCGCAAGGGTATCCATCCGCGGGATTCGTGCTGCACGCCGACGCTGGGTTGCATGACGCTTCTTCCACCTCCAACCGTGACCATCCCTCCGCAGGCCGCGCCGCCAAGGGCCTGTCGTCCATTCCCTTCATCGGCACTTGCAAGGCAGAACATGAGGGGCGTAGAAACGCATCTTGACACGTGGGAGAGATTTGCAATAATTCTCACCCTATGAAAACGCATCGCGAGGCGCACAATCCGGCCGTTGCCTACACGGTCAAGTCGCTGGTGAAGGCACTGCACATCCTGGAAACCCTGGCGGAGGAGGAGCCTCCCTACACGCTGACGCAACTCAGCCGCCGCCTGCATCTGCACGTCAGCACGGTCCACAGGCTGTTGGTGAATCTGCTGCGACACGGTTTTGTGGAGGAGGATCGAGTCTCCGGGGGCTATCAGCTCAGCTATCGCGTTTTGCGCATGGGGCTGCGGGTTCTCGACCGCCTGGACTTTCGCCAGGTCGCGCAGCCATTGTTGCGGGAGCTGAACCTGCGGACCAAGGAAGCCGTGCACTTGGGCATCCTGGAGGAATCGCGCGCCATCTCCATCGAGAAGTTTGATAGCCCCCAGCCCGTGGGCCTGGACGCCCGCCTGGGCCGGATCATGCCGCTGCACTGCACCGGAACGGGCAAGACGCTGTTGGCCTACCAGGGCGAGGAGTTTCTGAACCAGATGGCGCAGTCTCCCGGCTTCCACCGCATGACGGCGCACACGCTGACGGCCTTGCCGCAACTCCGGAAAGAGTTGGAGCGCATTCGCGAGCAGGGCTATGCGGTCGACTTGGAAGAGGCCGTGGAGGGCTTGCGGTGCGTCGCCGGGCCGTTATTTAACCACGCGGGGCAGGTCGTGGCAGCGTTCAGCGTGGCGGGGCCGGCCAATCGCTTCACCCCCGTGCGTACGGCGGAGATTGCCGAACTCGTGCGGGAGACCAGCCGGCAGATTTCATACCGACTTGGCTATCGCGGCGGTGAAGGAGTTGTAAATCCGCCAGGGGGCGGTGACGTGCACGCCGAGAAGCTCACCCCACGTGGCCGGGCGGCAAGCGGCGGGCAGCGCGAATAGCAGCGCCGGCACACTCGTGGCGCTGTCATCCTGAGGCGCACACTCATGGCGCTGTCATCCTGAGTCTGCACCTCAAGGCGAAGGACCCCCGTATTTCGTCTTACCCAAGTGCGCCGCGGGAACGCGGCGTGCAAGCACGGGGCGCTTGCGCCCTGAGCCTGCTACGGACAATGAAAAGGGTCCTTCGTCCGTCGGTCGCAGACCCGTCTACTGACGGGCTGACGGACTCAGGATGACAGTTAGGGTTGTTGGGGGTGCGAATTAAGAGGTTGGTCATTTCACGGAAAGCTGTGTTTCCGGGTTCGCTGGCCCCCCAAATGTAGAAACTTCGCAGCGTCGATCTCGGATCGACGCCGGCGGCCAGAGACCGCCGCTACAGGATAATGCGCAGCAAGCACCAGCGGAGGGATCTCCCATGCGTTTTGCCATAATCCTTTCATTCCTGTTGACGGCCGTTCCGGCACTGGCGGCGGATCGGACGGCGGCGCAGGCCAGCTACCAGCAGGGCAACGAGGCGTTTGATCAGGACAAATTCAGCGACGCGGCCACGGCCTTCGGCCAGGCCACGGAGCAGGATCCGCAATACCTGGAAGCTTATTACAATCGTGCCCTGGCGGACGAAATGGTGGACCGCCGGAAAGCGATTGCGGAGTGGAAGCAGTTTGTCCAACTCGCCGCCAACGCCGCCGACTTCAAGTATCAGGTGGGCCAGGCCAACGCCCGCATCCAGATCCTGGAACTGCTCCCGTCCTATCCCGAGGCATTGCTACCCACCCACTACGTCGCCTCCGCGTCGGATTATTACCAGGAAATCGCCGAACTCTCCGAATCGCGGAAATGGAACTCGTTTCCCATCAAAGTGGCGATTGGGAACGTGCCGGAGTCCACTTGGGCGCAAGGAGCCCGCGAGGCGTTCGACATCTGGAAGGAGATGTTTCCGCTGGAACTGGTGGCCGAGACCGACGAAGCGGATATCCGCTTCAATTGGGAGGCCGAGCCGGATATGGAATCCGGCGAGGCGGGGGAGGAGACCGATTGGGTGCAGTTCCGCCGCGTGGGCAATGAGTTGTCCGGGCGCAAGGTGGCCGTAGTCTCCGTCAGCCTGTTCCGCCGGTGGTCAAAAGATGAGATGCGCGCCATCGTTTTGCACGAAATGGGGCACGCCCTGGGCATTGCCGGTCACAGCCCCTTCAAAGGCGACATCATGTACTGGCACGTCCAGGAATCGAGCAAACGCCTGAATGTGCCGCGGGTGATCTATCCGCTCGTCATCAAGTCGCTGGTCAGCAAGCCCAGCCAGCGCGACTTGAACACCCTCATCCGCCTGTACAATACTCCCGGCGCCGTCGTGCGTCTGAAGTAGGGCAGTGGTCAGTGGCTAGTCCGTTGGGAGACCCCCCGGCTCTGCCGGGGAGGCAGTAGAAGTTTGACAGATACCGGAGTCCATCGCGGAAACTCCTAGTCGTGAGCCGCCAAAGCACACGAAAAGGAGATCCACGATGGACGAACCGGAAAGCCTATCCCATACGAAATGGGAGTGCAAATACCATGTAGTTTTCATTCCGAAATGCCGCCGGAAGACCTTGTACCACGAACTGCGGCGGCACTTGGGGGAAGTATTCCGACGGCTGGCCGAGCAGAAGGAGTGTCAAATTGAAGAAGGGCATCTGCGGCCAGACCATGTGCATATGATGATTGCGATTCCGCCCAAGTACGCGGTGTCGCAAGTGATTGGATTTATCAAAGGCAAGAGCGCGATCCATCTGGCGCGGGTGTACGGAGAGCGGAAGCGGAATTTTGTGGGGCAGCACTTTTGGGCACGAGGGTTCTGGGTGTCCACGGTGGGCCGCGACGAGGCCGTAATTCGCGAGTACATTCGGAAGCAAGAGGAAGAAGACAAGCGATTGGATCAGTTGAATCTGTGGCGATGAGCAGCCACCGTAAGGTGGCTCAAACCCCGCGGGGCCGCGTCAGCGACCCCGCCTAGCCGCTTTGAGCGGCTCACAGTGTCTTAAAGCCCCCGGCTCTGCCGGGGGATATTTACTGGCGAGCGCAGAGCAGGTGGCTGGCGCAGGGCGGCCTTTAGCTCTGCGACTCGGGCATCATGCTACGCGGTCCACGGGCAAAATGGAGGAATCGTTTAAGGAGTAAAAGCGAAAGCTTGACCAGGGCCATTGCTCGGCCGAAGCCACCAGCCCCGCCGCGACCGGGTTGTTGTGCATGTAGTCGAGCTTCTGCATATGTTCTTTATGCGTGAACACATTGAACGGCACATAACGCCTCTGCCAGAAGCGGTAATAACAGTCGCTGTGGACTGTGGGCGGCAGGCGCAGACGGCCCAGCAGGGTCCGGCATCTGGGGCTGTTGCGGTTTCCGGTCGGCGGCGCGATAATTTGCCTGCGTCTTGCTCGGAACTTGACATGACAATGCCGACAGGCCTATCCATGCCCGAGGGTGAGCGGGCAGCGAAAGCCACGAATCGCAGAGCCATGATTCTGGGCTCTGCGTCTCGCTCAGACGTCACATGAAAAAATCGACCGCCTTTACAGATCGAAGCGTGACCGGGCCGCGAGAGGGATGAATCGCAGGTGAAAGCGATCTGGGCTCAGCCAGCCATTCAGAAGAAATCCGGTTTCCTCCCGCAGTTGGCGCAGGATTTCGACCAAAGTCTGACAGAATCGCTGACAGGTAAACAGGCGACTGCGCCGATAGGTACTGGTGGTGATGAACGGCAATTGTCCAGGTTCGAAATGACGTCCGTAGATGGGCATGACAATTCATCGACAGATGCGAAGCGAAGCGTGAGTCGCAGAGCTGAGCTCGCTCTGCGCCAGCCGGCCAAATGAAGCGGGGTAGCGCGGAGGTCGCGCCTCTCAGCTTCCTCCGCGGTTCTTAAGCGTGGAACAGCAACCATGTTATTAACATCCACACACGCAATGCCACGGAAGGACCGCAGAGGAGCGCAAACGACGCGCACCTCTGCTACCCTGCTCATCCGCCTCTACAATACTCCCGGGACCTTATCGCGAATGAAGTAGAGCGGTGGTCAGTGGCCAGTGGTCAGTGGCGAGTGGTCAGTGGTTAGTGGCGAGCGCAGAGCAGGCAAGCGCCTGCCGTCGGCGTCTGCTCCAACGAATTAGATCATAGAGTTTAAATGAACCATTTTATCGTGAGCAATATATCTCTTAGAGAGGACTGGGTGGAGTGGTTTAGCGCGGCAGGCAGGCCCGCTGTGGTCTTTCACCAGCCACTAACCACTCGCCACTCATCACTGTTCTTATGCGCATAGCCATCACGGGTTCAGCAGGACTATTCGGGCACGGATTAGTTGCGGCGTTTTCGACACGGCATCAGGTCTTTGCCCTGACGCGGGCGGACGCGGACATCACCGATGCCGGCGCCGTGCGCGCCCTTTTTGAGCGGCTGCGGCCGGACCTGGTGGTGCATCCCGCCGGCATTCCGGACATCGACCTCTCGGCTGCCGATCCGGAATTGGCCATGCGCGTGAATTACCAGGGCACGCGCAATGTGGCGGACGCGGCTCGTCAGGTGGGAGCCGGCCTGGTGCACGTCTCCACCGACGCCGTTTACGACGGCACCAACACCACGCCCTACGTCGAGACGGACCCGCCCAACCCTATTACCGTTTACGGCCGAACCAAGCTGCAATCCGAGCAAGCGGCGAAGACCGTCGAACGGCACTGGATCTTTCGCGTTCCTGTCCTGTTTGGCCCCGGCAAGACCAACTTCGTGGAGAAAGGCCTGCGGAAGCTCGCCGCCGGCGAGGAGTACAAGGTGGCGAGCGATCAAGTGGGTTGCGCCTTGCACACGGTGGATGCCGGATTAAAGATGATGGAGGTCGCCGAATCCGGCCGCTGCGGTCTCTACCACCTGTCCAACCAGGGGGCGTGCTCACGGTTGGATCTCGCGCTTGCCGCGGCAGAATTCGCCGGCCTGGATGGGGCGAAGATCATCGGCGTGCCCGACGCCCTGATGAAACGGCGAGCCCCCCGCCTGAAGTATGCGGTGATGGACATGGCTGCCTTGCGCAACGCCGGCTTTGCGCTGCCGCGGTCGTGGCGGGATGCCCTGGCAGACTACGTCCGTACGGTGAAGCTGTAGAGTCAGGGAAGGTGGTGTTTTATCGGCTGGGGGAATCCGTTGCGGAAGGCGCGAAGCCGGGCAAAGTACGCAGGCTTTTCCACAAGTCGGCAACCACGTTGCTGCGCTTGATGTGGGGCACCGCGAGGCGCGTGAGCATGTCCATCGTTTCCGCGTCGGCCACTTCGCCGATGATCACCAACACCCGGCCGACCAGGCTGGGCCTCAGATCGACGATGCTGGAGACCATCTCCTCCGGCGGCAGGTGCGCCGAACGCAAATCGAGCAGGACAGCGTCAAATCGCTCCTTTTGGATTTTCGCCAGCGCCTGTTTACTGTCGTTGGCTACGTCCCCCTCGCATCCCAGACCTGCCAGGAGCACGTACAGGACATTGCGAATCGAGGGTTCGTCTTCAACAATCAGGACTTTTCGGCGTGAAGGGGTCGTGGGCATCCGGGGTCTCGCTGCGTATGATCAGCACGACAGGGGCCACATCATACTCGAGTGCTGGCGGCAAATGCAAATTCACGGCCAGATACTACTTGCCGTTGGATCTCAAGTCTTCCGTTTCTGTCTGGGTGTTGGAAAACTCGGTGTCATGGCCCGGAACGATGCGTCCCATCATGGCCAGAATCCGCTCGCGGTCGCGCTGGAACTGGGTTCGGTTGTGCGGAATCATGGTGAAGACGTTCTCGTCGTGCTCGCGGGTCAACACCGCATCACCGGCAATGATGATGGGTTGATCGCCGTTGTGGAGAATCAGGGAGGCGTGACCCGGTACGTGGCCGTTGGTCACCAGAAACTCCATATCGTCCGGCAAGGGGTGGGTCTCAATCCAGCGAAAGCGCGAGGGGTCACCCAGGCGTTCGCGGTCCCACCAGCGCAAGGCGAAGCGCCGCAGAGCATGCATCAACTCCGGCGCTCTTTCGTAATCGGTCTGTTCCGGATAGTACTTCAAGCTCAACTTCTCCCAATTCTGCTCATCGAGCAAATCGGAGTAGGCCTCGCAGCACCAGTCGTGCGACTGCTGCGAGCCATAGATTTCGCTGTTCGGGAACAGGCAGTTGTTTAGAACGTGGTCAACATGGAAATGAGTGTTGACAATCATTCGAATATCATGGGGACGAAGACCGCGTTTTTCCAGTTCTTCCAGCAGCTTGTGCGCTTCGTGCGGCATGCCCGTGTCAACGATGATGTGTTGATGGTCACGCGAGAGCAGGGTGCAGGTGGCGCCACGCCAACTTCCGGGCAAAAGTACGTCGGTCTTCCATGAGGAGTCTTTCATTGCATGACCTATTCTAGCAGTTGATGGCGCTTGTGGAAGAGGAATGTGTGGTGGAACGGGTCCGCCACGGCGTTCGAGGTGGGCAAAATGCCCCTGAAGCTGGGTTATTCAATCCAGCTTGTCGGTTTCACAATGACTTAGGCCGATCGACCAGCGACAATATGCCCCAATTCCTTGGAGTGTAAATTGCACGTTCTAGGATTCCTCGCCTCGGAGGCACGCGAGCCAGGCAGTCGGTCGCTCGCGAGCCCTTGAGATGAGGAAGATTTCATCACCGTTACA
Organism: uncultured Acidobacteriota bacterium; assembly: GCA_963719115.1. Taxonomy (GTDB): domain Bacteria; phylum Acidobacteriota; class Terriglobia; order UBA7540; family UBA7540; genus Bog-366. The sequence continues at coordinate 92,493 of CAVRBF010000084.1, forward strand.
GGAGATTTCGTACATGGCATTCATAATTGTGGAAGGTTGCACCAAGGATGAGGAATGCGTTCAGGTCTGCCCGGTGGATTGCATTCATCCGCGCAAGGATGAAGCGAAGTTCGCCGAGAGTACGCAGCTCTTTATCGACCCGGTCAATTGCATTGATTGCGGCGCTTGCGTGCCGGTGTGCCCGGCCTCGGCGATCTACGCGGAAGCCGATGTGCCGGAGAATCACGCTGCCAGCATCGCGTTGAACGCACAGTATTACCAGTAAGCTGAATTGCCCGCAGGATCTTTCCCGACGCGCCAGCGAGAAGCCCGGGAGCGGCGCACCCGAGCTTGGGTCACACTACTTTGCTGGCGCGCCGCGGCTCTTTTGTCTTCAGATAACTCTGACCATCCCAACATCCTCGTCCACCTAAGGTGACGGCACGGTTGCCGATGCTTCGTTCGAGTTCGCGCTCTGTGTCGAACCCTCCGCAGCCACAGCGGTTACCACATAGTAGTACTCGCTTCCCGACGTCACATTGACATCTGCATAGGTCGTTGCGGCGACGGGTGTTGCATTCAACGGTGTGGAACTCTCCCCGCCCGGAGTTGTGCCGCGATAAACGTAGTAGCCGAGGATTCCTGGTGTTGGGCTGGCGCCCCACGTCAGGACGACGTCATGTGCTCCGGTGCCCGAAATCGCCGCTGACTGTGGGCTGCCCGTAGCACTGTCAGCGACTGACAACGCTGCCGTGCGGGTTCCGGTGGCGGCGGGCGTGAACATGATAACGATGTTGCAACTCGCGTTGGCAGCGAGCGAGGAAGTGCAGGTGTTGTTCTGACTGAAATCGGACGCGTTGCCACCGGTGAACGTAATGCTGGAGATGCTCACTGCGGTGCTGGCGGTGTTGCTGAGCGTGACCGTCTCGCTTCCGCAGTTTGTGTCGAACCGGGCAACTCCCAAACGCGATGCTGGCGGGTGTGAGGGTCACGCTTCCACCCGACGCGGCGGGGTTGATGGTCAACGCGAGCGTGGCGTTGCCAGTTCCACCAGCGTTGGTAGCGCTAAGAGTAACGGTGGACGTGCCTGAGACGCTGGGCGTCCCAGTGATTGAACCGGAGGCGGTGTTGACCGTCAACCCCGCGGGCAAACCGGTGGCGCCGAAGCTGGTGGGTGAATTCGAGGCGGTGATCTGATAGGTGAAGGCAGTTCCGACTGTCCCCGTTGCCGAAGTGGCGCTGGTGATGACGGGGGCGGCTGGGTTGACGGTTAGCGTCAGGGTGGCATTCCCGATGCCGCCGCTGTTGGTGGCGCTCAGGGTCACGTTGGAGGTTCCGGCCGCGGTGGGGGTACCGGAGATCAAACCGGTGGCGGTGTTCACCGACAGTCCTGCTGGTAATCCCGCCGCGCCGTAACTGCTGGGCGCATTCAGGGCGGTGATCTGATAGGAGAAGGCGCTCCGACTTGCGTCCCACTGGCGGATGAGGCGCTGGTGATGAGCGGAGGCGGCACGTTGATGCTCAGGGTTAGTGTGGCAGTGCCGGTACCGGCACTGTTGGTGGCGCTCAGGGTCACGTTGGAGGTTCCGGCCGCGGTGGGGGTGCCGGAGATCAACCCGGTGGCGCTGTTTACCGCTAGCCCTGCGGGCAATCCCGTGGCGCCATAACTGGTGGGTGAATTCGTGGTCGTGATCTGATACGAGAAAGCGCTCCCGACGGGGCCGCTGGCGGTGGAGGCGCTGGTGATCACCGGCGATGGGGACTGAAGCCGGTTTGAGCGCCACCATCTGCATGAACCAGCCGCCGCCGTTGGCCGTTCCGGTGGCGGCATAGCTGCCGGCAGCGCCCGCCACGTTGTCTTCCAGGAGATTGCCGTCGAAGGTGGAGCGGCTGGTGAATCCGGGATCCTGCGGTACAACTGTCATCGCCGACGCAGTAACCGTAGATCACGTCACCGGGGATGGTGGTGATGGCATTGCCGCTGGAGGCGGCACCGGCGTGACCGAGCAGGCGCCGCGGCTACACTTGATCCGCAGGTATTCGTCTGGGAAAAGTCGATGGGATTGGTGCCGGTGAGCTTGATGCCGGTGAGTAAACTCGCTCAGGTACGATTTCCAGGTAACTGGCGGTCGCCGCCGGGGTGACGAGTCACCGTGGAAAGACCGGCGCCGGGGCCACTTGAGCCTTTGGCGTAGTAGACCGGTGGCGCTCCGCTGGAATTGTCGGGCTGAGGGAGTTAAGCTCAACAAGTTCGCGGCACCGCGGTGAAGGTGTTGCCGTGCGAATCGCTGAGGGCGGAAGGTGACCGAAATGGTGTTGGAAACCGGTGATTAATCGAAGGCCGACCAGGATGAGGTCGCCACCGTGGTGTTGGTGGCAAAAGAGAGTGAGCAAGGAGGTGGCGGCGGAAGTTTTGTTCGCCACCGTTTCAGGAAGGAGCCGGAATTGGCGGCGGACGATGCTCAAGGTCAAGGTGGCATTGCCGGTGCCGACGGAGTTGGTGGCGCTGAGGGTCACCGTCGAGGTTCCAGCGGCCGTGGGGATCCGGAGATCAGTCCGGTGGCACTGTTCACAGAGAGACCCGCGGGCAAACCGGTGGCGCCGTAGCTGGTGGGGGAATTGGTGGCGGTGATTGGATACGAGACGGCGGTTCCGACCGTCTCGTTCCACGCCGTGGCACTGGTGATCACCGGCGATGCGACGGCGCCTGTGCCGGACAGGCTTACGCTCTGCGGGCTGCCGGTGGCGTTGTCGGTGACGGTGACCGTGGCGGTGCGGGATCCACTCGCCGTGGGTTTAAAGCTCACGCTGATCGAGCAATTGGCTCCTGCGGCTACACTTGATCCGCAGGTATTAGTCTGGGCAAAGTCGCCGGGGTTGGTGCCGGTGAGCGTGATGCTGGTTATGCTCAAGGCGGCATTGCCGGTATTGCTGAGGGTTAGGGTCTGAGCCGCACTGGTGGCGCCGACGGCTTGGCTGGCGAAAGTGAGGCTGCTGGGGGAAAGACTGGCGAGGGGGGCCGAGCTGGAGCCTGTGCCGTATAGGCCCTGGGATTGCTGGCCTCCGCTGGCGTTGTCATAAATGCTGAGGGCAGCTTGAAGCGATCCGGTCGTGGCAGGCGTGAAGGTCACGTTGAACGTGCAACGAGCCCCTGCGGCAACACTTGACCCGCAATTATTGGTTTGGGCAAAGTCGGTGGGATTGGTCCAAGTGAGCTCGATGCCGGTAATCATCGGGGGGCATTGCCGGTATTGTTGAGGGTTAGGGTCTGAGCCGCACTGGTGGTGCCGACGGCTTGGCTGGCGAAAGTGAGGCTGCTGGGGGAAAAACTGGCCACGGGAGCCGCCGAGTTGACGGTCAGCGTGAGAGTGGCATTCCCGGTGCCGCCGCTGTTGGTGGCGCTAACGGTCACAGTTGAGGTTCCTGCCGCGGTGGGCGTGCCAGAGATCAATCCGGTCGCGCTGTTCACCGTCAGGCCCGCGGGCAAACCTGTGGCGCCGTAAGCTGGTGGGTGAATTGGAGGCGGTGATCTGGTAGGAGAAGGCAGCTTCCGACTGTTCCACTGGCCGATGGTGGCGCTGGTGATGACGGGGGCGGCTGGGTTGACGGTTAGCGTCAGGGTGGCATTCCCGGTACCGCTGCGGTTGGCCGCTGCAATCGTGACCGTCCACGTTCCCGCCGCTGTGGGCGTCCCAGAAATCAGGCCAGTCCTACGGTTGATCGTCAGTCCTGTGGGTAATCCCGTCGCCGAGTAGCTGGTGGGCGTATTCGTTGCGGTGACCTGATAGCTGAAAGCAATACCTACGGTGCCACTTGCGGTGGCCTTGCTGGTGATCACGGGTGCTTCCGATGAAGTCCGCCCAGCGAGTGTGGACGTTGAAAACAGCGACAAGAAGACGCTGACGCAAATCATGGCAGAGAGCAGAGTTCTGCGGTTGTTCTGAAGATTCCCACCGCGACTTATAGGCATACCTCTCCTGTTCAGGCTCAGCAGAGGTTTCAAGCTGACAGGAATCCGCGGCCAGGCTCAGGCGTGTTTATCCCGTGCCCTTACATCGAAGCAGGTCTGTAAACCGCATTTCGACGGGCGCTGGCCACACTCCCGGCTCTTGACGTGGAGAGCCCTCGGTGCGACAAGCCGCGCGACCAACACAGGGTCGGGCTGCATGTCATCGTTTGTTGGTTAGCTCACTGCCACAACTCGGACGTGCTTGTGATTCGCAGGAGGAGGGGCTGAAGTGATCATTCGCGGGGCGAGGAACCTACACCGGGATTGACCTGCTCCTCTGAGTGCCTGGCAGAGGAGTATTACGCATCTTGAAGAGTGTACCGCACACGGCCTGCCAAACCCGACATTTCGCAACCACTGCATCTACCGAGGTTGGCACCAAGCACGGGGCACCCACCGGGCATGGCAGAGTGTAAGTGTTACCGTATTGAGGAAGAATTTACCGGGACTGAGGAAGGGAGGATCTCTCTAGTTCGGGTTCCAAGTCCTCTCCGCCGCGGGTAACCAAAGCTTGCAGAATGTCTGTTTTGGTCACGATGCCTTCCAATTTCCCATTGGTAGAGGTCACCAGGAGTATGGACTGCGCCGGCTCGTGCAGCATCAGGCGGAGGGCCTCCAGCGCGTCCCATTCGGGCGGCACCTGGGCCACCGCACGTTCGGCGAAATCCAGGACCGTGGCATCCGTGCATTTCTCCGCCGCCACGCGCGGAAGCATTGCGGAAGGGACGACTCCGAGAATACGACCGTCACTAACGACGGGGAAGTTGGCATGGCTGGGGTGCGGCGCAATCACCTCGGCGAATTCCGGCAGATGGAGGTCAGGGCTGACGCAAACCACTTGCCGCTGCATGATCTCGCTGACCTTGATGCTCCGGAGTTCGTGGATCCTCACGCCTTCGTGCACGTGCTGGTCGCCGGAAACGGAAGCGTCGCCCGAGACACCGTAAGCGATCGCCGAGCCGATCAGCGCCGGAATGATGAACGCATGACCGCCCGTGGCTTCGGCGACAAAAACGACAGCAGCGAGCGGCGTCTTGTACCCCGCCGCGATGAAGGACGCCATTCCCACTGCGGCGTATAGCTCAAGCTCGGAACTGTGAACCGCCAACTGGCCGAAAGCCGTCCCGAAGGCTCCGCCAGTAAGAAACAGCGGCACGAACATGGCACTGACACCACCGGAGGCCAATGAGAATATCGTGGCGCACAGCTTCAGAACGCCGAAAACGATCAGTTCCGACGCGGGCTGCCGGCTGTCCAGGATGGCGCCCACGGCTTCATAATTCGGGCCCAGCGGCACCAGCGACCCCTGGTAGATCAGCACGAAGATGTATCCGCACACACCGGTGAGCAAGCCGCCCAAGGTCAGTTTGAGCCAGTGGGGAATCGCCCACTTAACTACAAACTGGCGGGCGCGCCGGAAGGTGGTGGCAAAGATCATGGCCGCCAGCCCGATCAGCACTCCCAGAAGAGCACACCAAAGAAGGTCCTTGCCCGTAAACGAGGTAGTGCTGGCAAAGTTGAAGAGGGGAGCCGCCCCGAGAAACGAGGCCAGGGTGATGTACGAGACCACCGAGGCGATCAAGGAGGGCAGCAGCGCCTCATGCGCCAGGTCGTCCTTGTAGGGCATTTCCAGGGCAAAGACGAGGCCTGTCAAAGGTGCACGAAACACCGCCGCCATGCCCGCCGCGGCGCCGCTGATCAGCATGATGCGCCGATCGCGGGGCTGAAGGTTGAAGCGCTTCAGCCGGGTCCACAGCCACGAGCCGATGGCGCCGCCTCCGTAAATGCTGGGGCCCTCCAGAGCCGCGCTGCCACCGGACCCCACCGTGGTCACGGCCGCCAGGAGCTTGGCAAAGAACGGCCGCATGTTGATCTCGCCGCGATGCTCGTGGTAGGAGCGGATAATTTCTTCCGTGGAATGTTCATTGGGGTTGGGCGTGAGGTACTGCATGATGAGGCCGGTCAGGACAAAGCCCAACGTCACGCCCGGCACCATGGCCCAGTGGTGATGAAGGTAATAGTTGAGGATCGGCGGCCAGACCACTTTGAGGATGATCACCGCAATGGCCGTGATCGCCAGGCCGGTGGTCACGCCAACGATCGGTGCGATAAACAGCCACTTTTGCAGGCTTCGGAAATAGATGGCGCCCAGGTCTTCGTGAATCAGTGGCAAATACTTGCGCAGCAGCGGATATCTTGAGATCCAGGACACCAAATTCGCAGGCTTTTTACTTCTCATGTTCATACAGTGGACGCAACTCCGGCCGCAGAGAGCGCTTGTCGAATCGGGTGCGGTTGAAGACATCGCATCAGTTTTCAGATTTGTTCAGGCTCTGCTGGACTTTCCCACCGGCGCCCTGACCGGTCGGGAAGGTGAGTGTGTCTCATTCCGTACCGGCCGCAGCAGGAATGTTCCGTGGGCGCGCCTGCGGGCTCTTGGTAATTTCGAACTGGAGTTCCCGCAATTCCGCCATATTCCTCCGCGAAATTTGATCGAGGATCGACGCGCCCTTACGGGTCAAGTGGACTTTCACGAAGCGGCGATCCTGCTGTCCCTGAGTTTTGCGGACTAACCCGCGTTCCACGGCGCGTTGCACCAGCCCTACGACGGCGTTATGGCGTCCCTGCATGAATTCGGCGAGCTCGGAGATGGTGGCCCAGCCGCGGCCGGTATAGCCCGCCACTCCCAGAATCAGTTGATGCTGCTGGGGGGTGATGTTCAACGACCGCGCCATGCGTTCGCTGAACCGCTGGAAACACCGGATGCGGTAGCGGAACCACGCCAGGCGCCGCAGCGTCTCCGCCGGTACCAGGGATGATGAATTCGGGTCAGTTGGGTGTTTCATAACGCCCGATTATATCACATTGTGATTTAACTTCGCGCAGCGATCGTTCGTCCGATAGGGTTCGACACCCCCCTCGTTGTCATCCTGAGCCTGGCTATTCAAGGCGAAGCACCCTTTTCATTTGCACTTCGGAAGCACGGCGCGGGCGCGCCGTGCCGAAGCGCGCGGCATGCTGCGCTCACATGGGTAAGACGCAATACCGGGGTCCTTCGCCCTGAAAGACGGGACTCAGGATGACAGGCCACCTACCGCTTTTTCAGCGTGACCCGGATACCCTGCAGGGGCCGCAAGGTGAGGGAAGGGGCCGTGGCGACGCGATGGCCGGGCACCAGTTTCAGTTGAAACTTCTGCACGATGGCGGCGAGCAACATAGGCACTTCCGCCTGCGCGAACGTATTCCCGATGCAGATGCGCGGGCCGGCGCCAAAGGGAAAGTAAGCGCAACGCGGCAGGGTCTTGGCGAAATCGTTTTCCCAGCGTTCCGGCACGAATTCTTCCGGGCGGTCGAAGAATCGAGGGTCGCGGTGGACCGCCCATTGAAACATGGCCAGCGTGGCGCCCTTGGGGATGGGGTAACCGCCGATTTCGCAGTCGCTCAGCGCCTCGCGCACCACCCCGAAGGCCGGCGGGTAGAGGCGCAGCGATTCCTTGAACACATTTTCCAGATAGGGCATGCGCGCCAAGTCTTGAAATGTCGGGGCGCGGTCTCCCAGCACAGCAGCCACTTCGGAGTGGAGTTTCTCTTCCTTTTCGGGATTCAGCCCCAGCAGGTAGAAGGTCCATGCCAGCGCCAGCGCCGTAGTCTCGTGGCCGGTGAAGAACAGAGTCATCATCTCGTCCCGCACTTGGCGCTCCTCGGCCTTCTTGTCCTTCCCTTCGAGGGATCGAAGCAGAACCGAGAGCACGTCGGGCGAGCGGCCGTCGCCGTTGCCGTTCGTAACTTTGGCGCGAATGATGCCCAGCACAATGTCATCCAGCCGCTTGATCGCTTTTCGGTAGCGGAAGTTTGCCGGTGTGGGAAGCCATTCGGGAATCAGATAGAGGCCGAAGCGTTCATCGTATTGCTTGAAGAATCGTCCAAAGGCGTCGCACGCCTGTTCGACTTCCGCGGCGAATTGTTCCCCGAAGAGAACCTTGGCGACAATCTCCATGGTCAGCCGCGTCATGTCCTGATGGACGTCGCGCTCTTCGCCATCCTTCCAGGTGGCCAGCATACGGGCGGTGGAGTCGGTCATGGTTTTCGTATACGACAGGACGTGATCATGACTGAACCCCGGTTGCAGGGCGCGCCGCTGCTTCTGCCACAGGCTACCGTCGCTGGTCAGCAGACCGTCTCCAAACAGCGCCCGGCTTTCGCGCAGGAAGACCGACTTGATGAAGTTGCTGGCCTTGCTGAGCAGAACCACTTCAATGTCCCGCGGGTGGCTCAGAATGTAGACGGGATGGTTGACGACGTGGAGATGCACCACGTCGCCATGCTCGTGGACCTGCTGCATGAGAAAGTCCAACTCATCGCGTTGAATCTCTGGGAGTGAGCCGACCAAAAAGTGCCCCTTGGGCCCCGGCGGCACGGGGGAAAGCTTCATGTATTCCTCCATTGGATGGGTCGTGCGTGAGAGATTCAAATTGTAACATGCATTTCACACTTGCATGGGCTGTGATGGCCGCTCGCGAGCAGAGGATGCCTTGCGATTTCGGCCAACCACCGCGTTTGATGTGTGTCACTTTAAGGGCTTGGCAAGGCCATCGAAGCTGGTGACGAACTGTATGCCAAAAACGTCGTTGCGGTTGGGTTCGCCGTTCTGCACGTGCGCCCACTCGTATCCGACCTTGAGCAATTGATAGCGGTCGGGGCGGAAGCCCACGGCGGCTTCATAGTATTGCCGGTTGGGGAAAACGGTAGTGGGACTTTGCACTCCCCCAATCACGGCGTGGTTGTCCGTCTGGTAGTTGGGCCGCAGGGCCGCATACCAGCGCGGCGTGATGATCAACTTGATCTCCGTGTAGCCGAAGCTCAGGGTGGAGGCATTGTCCAGGTGCGGGAAGTCGAAGACGAACCGGTTCCACTCGCCGCCGACGTTCCACCGTCCGCGTGCAAATTGAAAGTCCACTCCCAGGCCGCTGGCGGGGAAGTCGGAGGCGCGCAAGCTGGCGGGAATGCGGGATGCGAATGAGCCGGACAGCCATGCGCCTCGCGATCCTCCGCATTCCAGGAGGCGACACTCGGAGGTCGAATGAATTCCCCAAGCGCTCCGGGCGTAAGCCCCCGGACTGTGTCTTTTTCGCCAGTCATCGATCCTCGATTGAGGTCGCCGGGGAACTCCGCTGGAGTTAAAAACCGCTAAGTGCGTTTGTCTTGATAAACATCGCAGGTTATAAATCATAAGTTACTGTGTTTTCATACACATCGCAGGTTTAGCCTCGCAGCGCTTGTCGCCATCCTTTGTTTTCATCAACATCGCAGGTTTAGCCGGCAAAATTTAATTCCCCTTTTTTTCGGGGATTTCTCCGCTTCGGCGAGCAATCTGGCTTTGATTCAGCGACTTGGCGCCAATGACATTCTGCCCGTTTCGCGACTAAGTGTCTTTTTTTTCTCACACATCGTGGGTTCCAAGGAAGCGTTCGCCGACTCAACCGCCGCGCCCTGTGGCGCTTTTGACACACATTCCCGGTCATCGCTACGGTTCACGCCCGGTCGCGAGACGGAGCTCCCCAGGCCGCCCCCGGCCTGATGCTGTCCTAATTGGGGAAATGACTTACTTCACTCATCTGTTCCTCGGGTAGCACGGTATTCCCTGGAAGCTGACATCCTGAGCCTGCACTTCAAGGCGAAGGACCCCCGTATTTCGTCTTTACCAGGGCGCCGCGACTGTGGCGCAGCCCGAGCGTGGCGCTCCCGCGCCCGGTTTCCTACGAACCATGAAAAGGGTCCTTCACCCTGAAGAGCGGGTTCAGGATGACAGGCGCGCGTGTTGGGGGGTGGGAAACCGGATGACTCAAGTAAGTTACTCCCCCCCATCAGGACAGCACCTCCGGCCTCCCCACTAGCCTAAGCATATCCGATCGAGAATGTCAAGTAAAATCATTAGTTAGTTGATGAATCTTTACATTCCGATGAAGGGATCACCAAAATCGATATCGAAAATGGTGATATCGACATTTTTGTCCCCTTGCCTGTTGGCTCCCTACCGCGCGGTGACGAACAAAGTTGCCGAAGTGTCCGGTAAACGACGGGACAATCCTACGGCGGTCGTGCCGGGCTTGAGAGGCTGCGGAAAAACTCAGCCAAGTCGTCATTCTGAGGAGCCAGCAGGCGGTCCGGAGCATCGCGAAGGAAGAACCTGCATTTGCTTGAACACACGGAATGCAAATCCTTCGCCCCAAAAAGCAGTGCTCAGGATGACGGTGTTGGATGGGTTTTTCCGCAGCCTCTTGAGCCCGGCACCTGGAGTTGCTGCCTTTGACGATGGCAGTTCCGCGAGAAGGCAACTTCTCAGCCAAGTGGTTAAGGGTTACGGAGGAAGAGTTTCCGAGTCGGCCTTTATGGGGTGGCAATCCTTCCTCGCTCTCCATTTGACCGACTTGAAAATCGGCGCTATTGCGAGGATAGTTGCTGGGTGTCACAGAATTCTTCATAATCAAATCATATGAAGCCCAGACTCTACATGGAAACGACCATTCCGAGCTATCTTACCTCGCGACCCAGTCGGGATTTGATCATTGCCGGCCACCAGCAAGTTACTAAGGAGTGGTGGGAGAAGCGAAGGGGAGCTTTCGAGATTTTCATCTCGCAGTTGGTCGTTGATGAGGTAAGCGCGGGAGACCCTGGCGCAGCACGAGAAAGAGTGCTGATCGTCAAAGAATTTGACATGCTCGATATCACGCCCGAAGCCGGACATCTTGCGTCGGCCATACTGGCTTCCGGCATCCTCCCTCGGAAGGCGGCTACCGACGCGGCGCATATCGCCATCGCCGCTGTGCATGGCATCGATTTCCTGTTAACGTGGAACTGTGTTCATATCGCCAACGCCGTCATTGCCAAAGACATCGCGAAAATCTGTCGGCAGTACGATTGGGAACCTCCGGTAATTTGCACGCCGGAGGAACTGTTTTAGAGGTGGTACTCATGGCTGGTGATTACATTGTGGATGAAGTGCGGCGCTGGCGCGAGGAACAGGCCGCCAAGCACGCCTTTGATGTGAAAGCAATTCTTGCCGCCGCAAAAAGACGACAGCGCCGGTCGAAGAGAACGGTGGTTTCGCTGGGTTCGAAGAAGACGCGGGGTGCCTCACTTCCTACCACCTCTGCCTGACACTCCGGTGTGGATCGGTTGCCACCGCGAACCCGCAAAAATAGCCGCGCAGACCCTATGTGCGGTAAAGAATGCTACAATTCGCCAAGCGCAAATGGTTGACCCACTGGCTGCCAAGCTCGCCAATGCCTTCAGGATTCGAGTGATATTGCTGGCGCTGCTGCTGGGGCACGCCGCGCTGGCTGCCCAGACCCCGGCCTCGCTTTGTGACGACGATCCATCCTCCGCGCTCGTCTTCGTGGGCACGTTGACGCACATACAGCCGGACATATATGTTGACGTGAATTCGGCGACATTCCACGTCACTGAACTCTTCGAGGGTAAGGCATCGGACGAGATTAGCATCTCGATCCCAAAGCGCCTCTGCAAGGATGAGGCGACCTCTCCTCAAATCGGGCAGAGCTATCTCATCCGGACCCACTTGGGGCGTGACGAAACTCTACCTGGTCCTGATATCCTCCAGCACTGCGAGCAGATGCGCCCGGCGGACGAGGCGAGATCAGAGATCGAGTACTTTCGGAGCGTCAAGAAGGGAATCACTCCCACCGAGGTGAACTGGGATACGCGGGCGGACTCGGCGCACAGAGTCCCGTTGCCAGGGACGACTATTCATGCCGTCAATGGAAGCAAAAAGTTGGTCTTCGTAAGCGATGACAATGGCTATTTCCGCACTGAGATGAGCCCGGGGCAATATAAAGTTACTGACCGGTTTCCGGCCGGGTACGAACCCTACTTTGCCACTGAGTACAAACCCAGAATCCTCATCATGAATCACCTAGGGTCTTGCGCACACCCTGAGTTCGCGATCATGGAACACGTATGTACGTCAGTTGTACTTTGCGGAGAAACTACAGCGTCAATCGCCGTGCGCCTTGCGGATGCGGATGGGCACTCCCATGATGCGCCCCACGTTTCCCTGACTCTTGAAACCGCAAAAGACCACGAATTCGCCGGATTGGCGTCTACCGACGAGGAGGGGAAGGTGGTCGTCGGAAGGCGTTTGCCGGGAGATTACGTCCTTGGGATCAACGTTGATGATCCCGAGCCGCCCTATCGAACGACCTACTATCCGGGAGTTAGCCGTCGCTCCGACGCGCAGGTAATAACCCTGCGGGCCGGGGAGCACAAAGTGCTGCCGGCTATGCGGATCAAGAAAGGGACTGCTTGCCAAATTTCCGTGGAGGTGACTGACGAATTCGGACATCCCGCACGAGGCACGGACATCGCGGTCGCCTATCCGGAAATCCCTGACCTTTGGCTCGCCGACAGTGAGACGGACGAAAACGGCAGAGGAAGTGTATTTGTGGTTTTCCCCGGCAGCGTAGGCTTGATGGCCCAGAAGCGAATGATGGGCAACTCCAGGATCAATTCAAACGATATTGAATTAACATCGTGTCCTGACAAACCCGTCGTGCTGAAACTGAGCCGTCGCGTGGCCGCTCCGCAGGAACCTCACGGGAATTAATTCTCCAATTGAGCGCTGACTCTGCTGAAGCAATCCACCTCTCACGGTGCAAACAGGCCGCAACAATCCACCCGGTCGTAAAACGCCCATCCCGTAGTTGTGCTCGAGATCGCCGTCGATAGATCGGCGTTGGGCAAAGGCGTCTCGGGCGGCCCGTGACCGATGGTGAAAGCGCGAGGTCGGATTTAGGCTGGCAACTATAAATGGTTGTTGACAAAAAGGGGCTATATCACGTACAAATGTAAGTTTGCAACCTGACGAATGGAACGGAGAGTGGAGTGGGGACTTATTTCGCCAAAGCAAGTCGAGAACAGATTAACTGGCACGTGGTAGACGCGGAAGGCTGGGTGCTGGGAAGGTTGGCGTCGCGGGCGGCGCAGGTGTTGACGGGCAAGGACTCGCCGAACTACACGCCGCATTCTGATCACCGCAGCGGCCTGATCATCATCAACGCGGAGAAGATTCGGCTGACCGGCAAGAAACTCGACCAGAAGATTTACCGTCACAACACCGGTTACCCCGGCGGGCTTCGCGAAATCAGCGCGCGAAAGGTCTTTGAGACGGAACCCGAAAGGATGCTGCGGGAAGCCATTTACGGCATGCTGCCCAAGAACCGGTGGCGTGATCGCTTGGCAAAGCGGTTGAAGGTGTACGTGGGTTCGAACCACCCCCACACGGGGCAGTCCCCCCAGGCGCTTTCCCTGGCGCGATAATTTGAATATTTCAGAATCTCAACGAGATGGGAGCAACTGTGGCTGAGCTTGTCCAATACATGGCAACAGGTCGTCGTAAGACTGCGGTGGCGCGGGTGATTCTGCGCCCCGGCGAAGGCAAGGTCGTGGTGAATGACCAGCCGTTCAACGATTATTTTCCGGCCGAGGCTTTGCGTGCCGAAGTGCAACAACCGCTGGTCCACACCGAGCTGCTGGGGAAGTTTGACGTCCTGGTGAATGCGTTCGGCGGCGGCATCCACGGCCAGGCCGGCGCGGCCAAGTTGGGCATCGCGCGCGCGCTGGTTATGTTCAATGCGGAGCTCCGCTCACGGCTGCGGCAGGGCGGATTCCTGACCCGCGATCCGCGGGCCAAGGAACGGAAGAAGTACGGCCAAAAGGGCGCCCGCAAGCGCTTCCAGTTCTCGAAACGGTAAAGGACGAAGGTGTCAGGTGCCGGGTGTCAGGTGTCAGAAAGCCTGACCAGCCGGGCCGACTCCTTCTCTGTGAAATCGAAGGGTCAGTTGCATGTGCTAGTTGCCAGGAGAATCTCGACCCTGACACCTGACACCTGATACCTGACACCTGCTCTGAGTGAGGTGAGGGTTTGTCAAATATAACGATGAAAGAATTCCTGGAGGCCGGTGTGCACTTTGGCCACCAGACGCGCCGCTGGAATCCCAAGATGAAGGAATACATCTATGGGGAGCGCAATGGCATTTACATTATCGACCTGCAGAAGACCCTGAAGCTCTTCAAAGAGGCGGCGCGCTTTGTGGCCGAGTTGTCCCGGGAAGGCAAGACGATCCTGTTTGTGGGGACCAAGCGCCAAGCCCAGGAAGCCATCGCCGAAGAAGCCGCGCGCTGCGGGATGTACTACGTCAATCATCGCTGGCTGGGCGGACTTCTTACCAACAACGCTACGATCCAAAAGTCCATTCAGCGCCTGCGCGAACTGGAAGAGATGAGCAAGGACGGGCGCTACGAGCTGCTGACCAAGAAGGAAGTTCTGCGGCTGGAGCGTGAGCGCAAGCACCTCGACCAAAACCTCGCCGGCATTAAGGACATGCAGGGGTTGCCGGACGCCATGTTTGTGGTGGACTCGCACAACGAGGAAATCGCCGTTCAGGAAGCCCGCAAGCTGGGAATTCCGGTGGTGGCGATTGTTGACACCAACTGCGATCCGGACATGGTCAACCACGTGATCCCCGGGAACGACGACGCGCTGCGGGCCATCCGGCTGTTTACGTCGCGGATCGCCGACTCGATTTTGGAAGGTCATCAGGCGGCCGAGGACAAGCGGATCGAAGAAGAAAACATTGCGGCACAGAAGGCGGCCGAGGAGTTGGAGAAACAGCGGCTGGAAGCTGCCATCGCTGCCGGAGAGATTCCGCCGCCCGAGGACTATCAGATTACCGAGCAGGACTTTGCAGTCAACACGGAGGCGGGCGTATCGCCCACGATTCTGGCTGCCGAGGAAGACCTCGATGGCCGCGTCCGTTCCCCCAAGTTGAAGCGGAAACCGGGTGCCGATACTGGCACCAAGCCCCGTGGGCGCGGCGCATCTGACGTCCAGTAGTTTGCGGGGCGGCAGATCGCGGTTCTTTTAGGACCCGACAGGGTCTACCAAAAGTTTGGTTTTGTATCGGGAGGATTGAATCCAGAATGAGTGTTACCCCGGATCAAGTAAAGAAGTTGCGGGAGGTGAGCGGCGCTCCCATGATGGAATGCAAGCGCGCTCTCGACGAGGCGAAGGGCGACCCGGAACTCGCCTTTACGGTGCTGCGCAAACGCGGTTTAGCCACGGCGGCGAAGAAAGCCGGCCGGACGACTTCCGAGGGCGTGGTGGGGCATTATATCCATGCCGGTGGAAAGATCGGCGTGCTGGTGGAAGTCAACTGTGAGTCGGATTTTGTCGCGCGGCATGAAGAGTTTCAGCAACTCGCGCACGATATCGCGATGCAGATTTGCGCCACGGACCCGCGGTTTATTCGCAAAGAGGACGTGACGCCGGAAGCATTGCAACGGGAGAAGGAAATCCTGCGTTCCCAGGCGGCCGCTACGGGGAAGCCCGAGGCGGTGTTGGACCGCATCGTGGAAGGCAAGCTGGGAAAGTTTTACGAGGATAATTGCCTGTACGAGCAGCACTTTATCAAGGACGGTGGCAGCACGCTGACCGTCGGTGAATTGATTGCCTCGAAGATCGCCAAGTTCGGCGAGAACATCAACATCAGCCGCTTTTCGCGGTTGAAGGTGGGTGAGGCAACGGCAAAGTCGGGTGCCGAGCCTGCTGAGCCCGCCCCTGCTGCATCTGCCTAGGTCAACACAGGAGAGACGACGTGCGAGCGTGGCGGCGATTTGCGGCCACTGATGACCAGCGCGAAACGCACGTACGCCCGCACGCGGCAGGCGGTCCGAGACGAAATGAGCCAACCCGTATTTCGACGCATCCTGCTGAAGTTGAGCGGTGAAGCCCTGATGGGGAAGCAGGGGTTTGGCGTTGATCCCGAGGTCGCATCGCGAATCGCGGCGGAAGTGACGGAGATCCAGCAGATGGGGGTGCAGATCGCCGTGGTTGTTGGCGGAGGTAATTTCATCCGCGGCGTGGCGGCGTCGGCGATGGGGATCGACCGCGTTGTGGCCGATAACATGGGCATGCTGGCCACGATTATCAACGGCCTGGCTTTGCAAGACGCCTTGGAAAAGAAAGGGTCGCACACGCGCGTGGCCACAGCCATTGAAATGCGTGAGATTGCCGAGCCGTTCATTCGCCGGCGGGCCATTCGCCACTTGGAGAAAGGTCGGGTGGTGGTCTTTGCCGGCGGAACCGGGAATCCCTACTTCTCCACGGACACTGCGGCGGCGCTGCGGGCCATGGAGATCAAAGCTGAGGTCATCTTGAAGGCCACCAAGGTGGACGGCGTTTATGACGCCGATCCCAAGAAGGTCCCCGACGCCAAGAAGTTCGAAGAAATCAGCTATCTGGATGTGCTCGCGCGCGGTCTGGCAGTGATGGATACCACCGCGATCTCGCTCTGCATGAATAATCAGTTACCCATAATCGTGTTCAACCTCAACGTCCCCGGAAATCTAAAGCGCGTGCTTCTGGGAGAGAAGATAGGCTCTCTCGTCGCGCCGGAAGTGTCCGGTGAAAGGGGTGGGTAGGCATGGTAAAAGAGACACTTGCACAGGCGAAAACCCGAATGGTGAAGGCCTCTGAGGACCTCCGGGTGGAACTGGCCGGAGTTCGGACGGGCCGGGCCTCCACGGCCCTCCTGGAACACTTAAAGGTGGAGTACTACGGCACGCACACGCCGCTCAATCAGGTGGCGACCCTGGGGGTCCCGGATCCCAGCATGATCACCGTGCAGCCGTGGGATCCGAGCCTACTGGCAACGATTGAGAAGGTCATTCGGTCCTCGGATTTGGGACTAAACCCCGTCAATGATGGCAAGATTCTGAAAGTGCCCATTCCTCCCTTGACGGAGGAGCGACGTAAAGAACTGGTGAAGCATCTCCACAAGGCGATGGAGAATCATCGTACGGCCGTTCGGAATATCCGGCGCGACAGCAATGAAGAACTGAAGAAACTCCTAAAGGACAAGAAAATCGCGGAAGACGACGAACGCCGCGCGTTGGATGAAATCCAAAAGCTCACCGACGAGTTCATGGAGAAGTTGGAGAGCCTGGCCAAGAGCAAGGAACGGGAAATTATGGAGATGCGGTAAAAAAATTGCTTATTTCCCGGCCAAGGCGCTTGACAGTCTGTTGCTGCTCTGATAAAGTTTATAGGATTTGGCGAACGCCAAATTATCGCCCATACATGTGTCCGTGAGATTCGGCGCTAAGTGGGAAGGTTGAAAGGTTGAAGAATGCCCACGTTCAGTCAGATGGTTCGTCTTGGTCGCAAGGTGTCGCGCTACAAAACCTCGAGTCCGGCATTGCAGAGTTGTCCTCAGAAGCGGGGCGTATGTATTCGCGTTTACACCCAGACGCCCAAGAAGCCGAACTCGGCATTGCGCAAGGTCGCCCGCGTGCGCCTGACCAACAGCATGGAAGTGACGACGTATATTCCGGGTGAGGGTCACAACCTGCAAGAGCACTCCATCGTGCTGATTCGTGGTGGACGCGTGAAGGACCTGCCGGGTGTTCGCTACCACGTCATTCGGGGAACGCTGGATTCCGCGGGTGTGGAGAAACGCCGGCAAGGCCGGTCGAAGTATGGAGCAAAGCGGCCGAAGGCCGCCTAAGAGATCTGTCAGATGTCTGTCGTCGGCGGTAGCGCGACAGACGAGTTCGGCAACGGACAATTGAACACTGAGAGCTGAGAATTACTAGATGCCACGTAAAGGTACGATAGAACGTCGAGAAACTGGTCCCGATCCGGTATACGTCAATCCTCTGGTGCAGAAGCTCGTCAACTGTGTGATGTTGCAGGGAAAGAAGAGTGTTGCCCAGAATATCGTGTACGATGCTTTTGAGTTGATCAAGCAACGGGCGAATGACGACCCGTTGAAGGTCTTCAAGAAGGCGGTTGATAACGTCAAGCCGGCCTTGGAAGTGAAGTCGCGGCGCGTAGGCGGCGCCAACTATCAGGTGCCGGTGGAAGTTAATCGGAATCGTCAGACCTCCTTGAGTCTCCGATGGATCATCGGTTATGCGCGTGATCGGGGGGAAAAGTCCATGGTGGAGAAGCTCGCCGCGGAACTGCTGGATGCAGCGAACAATCGCGGCGGGGCCATCAAGAAACGGGACGATGTTCACCGCATGGCCGAAGCCAACAAGGCTTTTGCCCATTACCGCTGGTAATCCTGTTTAACCGGGATGACCTCGAGCAAATCGGGATGTGGCGCCTCCCCGGCCCACTATCCGCTTTGTAGCCCGTCAATCGACGGGCACAGTGGCTCAATCTAACGCGGCTTTTCGGATCTTGATCTTCGGAGATCGAGGTCCAGCCCGATTTCCTTCGCCCCGGCCTGCAGGGCAGGAAGGGTACGTTCCCGGCCGGGCAGTTTTTGGCCTACTTGAGCTTTATGGCACGAGAAGTACAACTCGATCATTATCGCAACATCGGCATCATGGCCCACATCGACGCCGGTAAAACCACCACCACGGAGCGCATTCTCTATTACACGGGAAGAACGCACAAGATGGGTGAGGTCCATGAAGGTACCGCCGTCATGGATTGGATGGAGCAGGAGCAGGAGCGGGGCATTACCATTACCTCTGCCGCTACCACCTGTTTTTGGAACGACATCCGCATCAACATCATTGACACGCCGGGTCACGTGGATTTTACGGCGGAAGTTGAACGGTCGCTCCGGGTGCTTGACGGAGCGATTGCCATTTTAGGGGCCGTCGAAGGGGTGGAGCCGCAGACTGAGACAGTGTGGCGCCAGGCGGATAAGTATCGCGTGCCTCGCATTGTCTTCGTCAACAAGATGGATCGCGTCGGCGCTGACTTTGATACCTGCGTCAGTCAATTGCGCAGCAAGCTGCATGCGAATCCCATCGTCATCCAGTTGCCGCTGGGCGCACAGGACAGTTTTGACGGGCTTATTGATCTGGTCACAGAAAAGGCCATCGTCTGGAAGGATGAGACCCTGGGTGCGGCGTATGACGTGCTGCCCATCCCCCCCGAATATCTTCAGAAGGCAAAGCTGGCGCGCGAGCAGTTGGTGGAGTCGTTGGGTGAGGTCGACGACGGGATCATGGAAAAGTACGTGCATGGCGAAGCGATTTCGGTGGAGGAGTTGAATGCCGCCATTCGCCGTGCCACCATCGCCATGAAGGCTTTCCCGGTGATTTGCGGCTCGGCCTTTAAGAACAAGGGCGTGCAGCCGCTGCTTGATTGTGTGGTGGCCTACCTACCGTCCCCCCTGGATGTTCCCGCGATTGAAGGACTTGATCCCCGATCCGAAGAAGAAAAGACGTTGACGCGCCAAGCGGATGACAATGAGCACTTCGCGGGGTTGATTTTCAAGATCATGACGGACCCTTTTGTGGGCCAGTTGGCTTTTCTCCGGGTCTATTCCGGAACCCTGAAGCAGGGCGACGCCGTTTACAATCCGCGCCGCGGCCGCAATGAGCGCGTCTCCCGCCTGCTCCAGATGCACGCCAACAAGCGCGAAGAGATTTCCGAAGTGCGCGCCGGCGACATTGCCGCAGCGGTGGGATTGAAGAATGTTTCCACAGGGGACACGATTTGTGACGAGGACGCGCCGATTGTTCTCGAGGCCATGGATTTCCCTGCGCCCGTCATCTCCGTCGCCATTGAGCCGAAAACCAAGGCCGATCAGGAAAAGCTGGGGAACGCGCTGGCCAAGCTGACCCAGGAAGATCCCACCTTTAAAGTGAACACCGATCCCGACACCGGCCAGACGATTATTGCTGGTATGGGAGAGTTGCACCTGGAAATTCTTGTGGACCGCATGATGCGCGAATTTAATGTGGGCGCTAATGTGGGGCGCCCCCAAGTCGCGTATCGCGAAACCATTCGGGGGTCGGCGGAAGCGGAAGGACGCCATATCAAACAGTCGGGCGGACATGGTCAGTTCGGCATTGTTCATGTGCGCCTGGAACCCTTGCCCCATCCGAACCTGGAAGAAATCGCTGAGCTCACCAAGAAGAAAAACACTCACCACTTTGATCCCGACATCAATCTGCTCTTTGTGGACGAAATTGTGAGCGGAGTGGTGCCGCGTGAATTCATCAATCCCGTGTACGAGGGCGTGCGGGAGGCCATGCAAACTGGTGTTTTGGCCGGGTATGAAATGACGGGCGTCCGGGTGACTCTGGATGATGGCAAGGCGCACGACGTAGATTCCTCCGAAATCGCCTTCAAAATCGCGGGTTCCTTGGGTTTCAAGGAGGCGGCACGGCGTGCCAAGCCTGTCCTGCTCGAGCCGGTGATGAAGGTGGAAGTTGTGGTGCCGGAAGATCATATGGGCCCGGTGACCGGTGACCTGAAATCGCGGCGCGGCCAGATTGAAGAGATGGAAAGACGCGGGTCCACGCAAATTATCCGCTCTATAGTGCCACTCTCAGAAATGTTTGGCTATGCCACTGACCTGCGGTCGCGCACCCAAGGCCGCGCCTCCTATACGATGCACTTTCTGCGTTACGAGCAGGCGCCGGCGTCGGTTGCCGAGGAAGTGGTGGCCCGTGCGCAAGGTAGGTCGGTTGAGAAATAGCGCGGCTTGACGTTGCTTGGCAGTTGAATCTCTGACGGATGAGGAACTGAGCTATGGCCAAGGAAAAATTTGACCGATCGAAGCCCCACATGAACATTGGGACGATCGGGCACATTGATCACGGGAAGACGACGTTGACGGCGGCGATCACGAAGGTTTTGGCGAAGGACAATCCCGAAGGTCAAGTTCCGGGCGTTTGATTCGATTGACAACGCGCCGGAGGAGAAGGCGCGGGGAATCACCATCGCCATTGCGCACGTGGAGTACGAGACGAAGAACCGCCACTACGCGCACGTGGACTGCCCGGGCCACGCCGACTACATCAAGAACATGATCACGGGTGCGGCGCAGATGGACGGCGCGATTCTGGTGGTGGCGGCGACGGACGGGCCCATGCCGCAGACGCGTGAGCACGTGCTGCTGGCGCGCCAGGTGAACGTGCCGTACATCGTGGTTTACCTGAACAAGTGCGACGCGGTGGACGACGAGGAGTTGCTGGAACTGGTGGAAGTGGAAGTGCGCGACCTGCTGAACAAGTACCAGTTTCCCGGGGACAAGATTCCCATCGTGCGGGGCTCGGCGCTCAAGGCTTTGGAAGGTGATGCCAAGTGGGAGAAGTCGATCCACGACCTGATGGACGCGGTGGACAGCTACATTCCCATGCCGGAGCGGCAGATTGACAAGCCGTTTCTGATGCCGGTGGAAGATATCTTCTCGATCTCGGGACGGGGCACGGTGGTGACGGGACGCGTGGAGCGCGGCAAGGTGAAGGTGCAGGAAGAGATCGAGATCGTGGGACTGCGGCCGGAGCCGTTCAAGCGGGTGGTGACGGGCGTGGAGATGTTCAAGAAGCTTTTGGACGAAGGGCAGGCGGGGGACAACATCGGAGCGCTGCTGCGGGGCACGGAGAAGGACGACGTGGAGCGTGGCATGGTGCTGGCGAAGCCGGGATCGATCACGCCGCATACGAAGTTTACGTCCTCGGTTTACATTCTGAGCAAGGAAGAAGGGGGACGGCACACGCCGTTCTTCAACGGCTACCGGCCGCAGTTCTACTTCCGGACGACGGACGTGACGGGAGTGGCGACGCTGCCGGCGGGGACGGAAATGGTGATGCCGGGCGACAACGTGAGTCTGGAGATCGAGTTGATCACGCCCATCGCCATGGAGAAAGGGCTGCGCTTCGCTATCCGCGAAGGCGGCCACACGGTGGGTGCGGGTACGGTGGCGGAAATCATTAAGTGAAGCTGACAGCCGATAGCTGACAGCCAGATGGGACGAACGTTGTCACTGTAGGCTGTGAGCTGTTAGCTGTCGGCTCAATGTGGAGAGCAATGCTACACCAGAAAATTCGAATTCGGCTTAAGGCCTACGATCACAGAATTCTTGACCAGTCGGCGGCGGAAATTGTCTCGACGGCAAAACGAACAGGTGCGCAAGTGGCCGGACCCATTCCTCTGCCCACGCTTAAGAATAAGTATTGCGTGTTGCGTTCGCCCCACACCGACAAGAAGTCGCGCGAGCAGTTTGAAATCCGGACGCACAAGCGGCTGGTGGATATCCTGGAGCCGACCTCAGGGACCATTGAGGCGCTCACCAAGCTTGACCTGCCTTCGGGCGTGGATATCGAGATCAAAGCGTTTGGCAAGGAACACACGAAGTAAGAACGTCTCTTGTCCTTTGTCCCTTGTCACTTGCCCTTGGGGTTGACAGACGGCAACGAACAAAGGACGAATGACAAATGACGAGTGACTAATATGGTAAAAGGCATACTTGGCAAGAAACTCGGCATGACGCAGATTTTCGCTGACAACGGCGATGTGATTCCCGTGACGGTGCTCAAGGCGGGCCCTTGCGTCGTGGTGCAACGCAAAACGAAGCAGACCGATGGTTATGAGGCCGCACAATTAGGATTGGTTGAATTGCCTCCCCCCCACAATGTGAAGAAGCCCCTGGAAGGGCACTTCAAGAAGGCGGGCGCAAATCCGGTGCGTTTTCTACGCGAAGTTCCCCTGGCGCAAGGCAGCGAGGACGCCAAGGTTGGCGACAAGGTCCTGGCGGACCTCTTCGCGGTCAACGAACTGGTGGACATCATCGGGATTTCCAAGGGGCGGGGATTTGCAGGGTTCCAGAAGCGGCACCATTTCGGCGGAGGCACCGGGTCGCACGGTTCGATGTTCCACCGGGCGCCGGGTTCGATTGGCGCATCGGCGTTCCCTTCGCGGGTCATGAAAGGGATGCGTGCTGCCGGACATATGGGGAACGCACAGGTTACGTCGCGGAACATTCGAGTCGTTCAGGTGCTGCTGGATGAGAACACGATCCTGGTGTCCGGCTCCGTTCCGGGGCCGCAGGGCGGCTACGTGATAGTGTACAAGGCCAAAGCCCCGCATAAATAGAAGGCAGTTGGCAGAAAGCAGTAGGCAGAAAGCGGCAGGCGGAAAGGATTGAGCGGGTCAAAGACCAGTGTCCGAAGATTCAGAGAAGTTTCCACTGACTTCTGGCTCCTGACTTCTGACTCCTTTCAGCGAATATGGCAACGATAGAAGTCAAAAATCTCGAAGGGCAGACGGTACGGGAGCTGCAAATCGCCGACGAAATCTTCGGCGCGCGTCCCAACCAGAGTCTGCTGTGGGAAGCGGTCAAGCAATACCTGGCCAGCCAGCGGAGTGGCACCCACAAGACCAAGAGCCGCGGCGAAGTGCGCGGCGGCGGCAAGAAACCCTGGCGGCAGAAGGGGACGGGCCGCGCCCGTGTGGGCAGCATCCGCAGTTCGCTTTGGCGGCATGGCTCGATTGCCCACGGTCCGCAGCCGCGTGATTATTCCTACGCACTTCCGAAAGGGATGCTGCGCGGAGCCTTGCGGGCGGCGCTGGCCACGAAGTTCCAGGAGCATAAGCTGACCGTTGTGGACCAGTTCAATTTGGGCGAGCCGAAGACCAAGGGCTTCACCGGTGCGCTGCAAAAGCTGGGATTGGAAAACGGGGTGCTGGTCGTGAACGATGCTGTGAACCAGAATTTGGAACTTTCCTCCCGCAACGTAAAGGGCTGCGAGTTGGTTCGCCGGCACCAGTTGCACCCGTACCACGTACTGAGTCACAACCAGATTCTGATTTCTGAGGGGGCGCTGAGCCGGCTCCAGGAGGCCTTGCGATGAATAGAAGCCCCTACCAGGTTTTGCAGAAACCCATCGTTACGGAAAAGAGTTTGACGGCGAAAGAGGTCAACCGAACGTTGTGCTTCAAGGTTGATCCTCACGCCACCAAGACGGAGATCAAGGAAGCCGTCCAAATCATATTCAAGGTCAAAGTGGATTCGGTGCACACTTCGACTTTTCTTGGCAAGGAGCGCCGCCGGGGCCGCACGGTCGGTCATCGCCCGGAATGGAAAAAGGCTTATGTGAAGCTTCGGTCGGGCGAGAAGGTGCCTGAGTATACGGAGACCGCGTAAGCAATCCCGATGAAATAAGCGGCGTGCGCCGCGGAAGATGAAGGTTATGGGAATCAAAACTTACCGACCCTATACGGAAACACGCCGGTTCCAGACTGGCTTGACGTTTGAGGAGATCACGACCTCGCAGCCCTATAAGCCCCTTCTGGAACCGAAGACCCGGATCTCTGGCCGGAACAACCAGGGGGAGATCACCATTTGGCGCCGTGGCGGCGGACACAAGCGTCAATATCGGGTGATTGACTTCAAGCGCGACAAAACCGGAATTCCGGCGCGCGTGACCACGATTGAATATGATCCCAATCGTTCGGCCTTTATCGCCCTGTTGAGTTATGCGGACGGCGAAAAGCGTTACATTCTTTATCCCCAAGGCCTGAAGGTCGGCGACCATGTGGTTTCGGGGCCGGAAGCGGATATCGTGACGGGCAATTCGTTGCCGCTTAAGAACATCCCCGTGGGCACGATGATTCACAATATTGAATTGCGCCCGGGGAAGGGTGGGCAGATGGTTCGGAGCGCGGGTGGCGCTGCGCAGTTGCTGGCGAAGGAAGGCGAGTACGCCCAGGTGCGCCTGCCGTCCGGCGAAGTGCGTAAGGTTTTCATTGATTGCGTGGCCACCATTGGACAGCTTGGCAACCTGGATCACGAAAACGTTTCGTTCGGCAAGGCCGGGCGGCGGCGCTGGATGGGAATTCGGCCGACGGTGCGCGGCGTTGCCATGAATCCCGTGGACCATCCGTTGGGCGGTGGAGAAGGCAAAACCTCGGGAGGCCGTCATCCGGTGACGCCTTGGGGTCAGCCGACGCGCGGTTACAAAACGCGGAACAACAAGTCTACGGACCGTTACATTGTGAAGCGGCGGGAGAAGAAATAAGGGGAGGACAACTTGGGAAGGTCGCTGAAAAAGGGTCCGTTTGTGGACGATCACTTGATGAAGAAGATTGAACTGCTGAACCGGCGGTTCGAGAAGAAGGTCGTAAAGACCTGGTCGCGACGCTCCACGATTCTGCCCGAGATGATCGGACACACGGTGGCCGTCCACAATGGCAAGAAGTTCATTCCAGTGTACATCACCGAAAATATGGTGGGACACAAGCTGGGAGAGTTTTCGCCCACGCGAACGTTTAAGGGCCACGGAGTTAAGGTTGCGGCCGAGAAGGCCGCCGCGGCCGCCGCACCTCCGCCGATCAGTGGCGGCGGTGGGTCCAAATCGGCAGCGCCCGCAGCAGGTGGCGGAAGCAACTAATTTTCAGGGCTTGGACCCCGAAATTAAGGTGAATCGATGGAAGCAAGCGCGACTTTTAAATACGTTCGGATCTCGCCGCAGAAAGCTCGGTTGGTGGTTGACCAGATTCGCGGCAAGAGCGTCAGCCAGGCGTTCAGTATTTTGAACTACACCAAGAAACGCGTCACCGGCGATGTGGAGAAAATCCTGCGCTCGGCCGTGGCCAATGCAGAACAGAAGGCCGAGCATCTTGACGTGGATGACTTGGTGGTTTCCAGGGCCTTCGTAAACGACGGCCCGCGGCAAAAGCGCGTCCGCCCGGCTCCCATGGGCCGTGCCTATCGCTATCAGCGGCGGACGAGCACGATTACGGTGGTGGTGGCAGCACCAGAAAAGTAGGTTCGAGGGAATGGGGAGTTGGGAATTGGGGTAGGGAATAGGGAGTTGGGAGCGAATTCCCGATTCCGAATGCGAATTCCAAACCCCGATCCCGAATTCCGAAAGTAAGAAGGAGGCATCGGGTGGGTCAGAAAGTTCATCCTTACGGTTTCCGCCTGGGATACAACAAGACGTGGAAGTCGCGCTGGTTTGCCAAGAAGGATTACGCCGAACTTCTCCACGAAGACCTGAAGCTTAAGAAGCGGCTCAAGGACCAACTCAAGGCCGCTGGCGTGGCGTCAATTGAAGTCGAGCGCCCCGGCAACAAGCTGAAGGTAACGATTCACACCGCGCGCCCCGGCATCATCATCGGTCGCAAGGGTGCGGAAATTGACCGCCTCCGGCAGGAGATTCAAAAGCGCACGGGACGGGAAGTGCTGCCCATCAACATTCAGGAAGTTCACCGTCCGGAACTAAATGCGCAGCTAGTAGCGGAAGCCATTTGCCTGCAACTGGAAAAGCGCGTGGCTTTCCGGCGCGCCATGCGCAAGTCGGTGGACTCCGCCCTGCGATTCGGATGCAAGGGAATCAAGATCCGCTGCGGCGGCCGCCTGAACGGGGCGGAAATTGCCAGGTCGGAATGGTATTTGCAGGGCCGATTGCCACTCCACACGTTGCGAGCCGATATCGACTATGGCCAAGCCGAAGCGCGGACAACCTACGGCGTGATTGGCGTGAAGTGCTGGATCTACAACGGCGAGATTCTGGAGCAGAGGCGCCGCAAGGAAAAGAAGGCGCCGGCCGAAGCCGCAGCCGCTGCACCCGTGGCGCCGGAGAAGCCGGGAGCCACGACGGGCGAACAGCCAGTTTAAGTTCGGGCCGGAACCTGCGGTTTGAATATCACGAAGCGGGAATGAAATTATGTTAATGCCGAGTAAAGTGAAGTATCGAAAGCAACAGCGGGGACGCATGCGCGGCAAGGCCTGGCGCGGCTCCGATCTGTCATACGGGGATTTCGGGTTGAAGGTTCTGCAAGCGGGCTGGATTTCCGACCGGCAGATTGAAGCCAGCCGCGTGGCCATCATGCGCTTCATCAAGCGCGGTGGAAAATTGTGGATTCGGATATTCCCTGATAAGCCGGTCACCAAGAAGCCGGCTGAAACCCGTATGGGAAAAGGCAAGGGCGCTCCGGAGTTCTGGGTGGCGGTGGTCAAGCCGGGAAGGGTGCTGTTCGAAATGGAAGGCGTCGCGGAACCGGAAGCGCGTGAGGCCATGCGGCTGGCCAGCCACAAACTGCCGCTGCCGACACAGTTTGTATCGCGCGCCCAGTCAGTTTAAGCAATCGTGGAGTGGAGATCATGAAGCTCGAGAAAGATAAGAAATGGAAGTGGCCCGCCGAAAAGATGCGGGAATGGACGGATGCCGAGCTGAAAACTCGTGACCACGAGTTTTCCGACCAGCTTTACCGGTTGAAATTCCAGATGGCAGGCGGGCAAGCGGAGCATGTGACCGCGGTTCGGCAGTTGCGAAAAGGGATTGCCAGGGTGAAAACTCTGATTCGTGAGCGCCAGAGTGGCGCAAACCAAACGAAGTAGGTGCAAGGTGACGGAAACAGCGGGCGAACAGGCGCAGGGTGCCAAGCAAGGAAAACGGCAGGCAAAAGTCGGTGTGGTCACCAGCAATAAAATGCAAAAGACCGTGGTGATCACCGTGGAACGGCAGATGAACCACCCTTTGTATAAGCGGGTGGTTCGGCGGTCGAAGAATTTCCTGGCCCACGACGAAAAGAATGAGTGCCGCGTGGGCGACACGGTGAGGATTGAGGAGACTCGTCCGCTCAGCAGCCGCAAGCGGTGGCGGGTGATCGAGATCATCTCCAAGGCGACCCTGGTCGCGCCCGTGCCGGAGGTGGAAGTATGATCGGGATGCGGACCATTCTGCAAGTGGCGGACAACTCCGGAGCGCGGAAGCTCTCCTGCATTCTGCCGCTGGGTGGCGATGTGGGACTGCAGGCGGGCCTCGGCGATGTCATTACTGCGGCGGTAAAAGAAGCGGCGCCGGACAGCGCCATCCCCAAGGGGAAAGTTGTGAAGTGTGTGATCGTGCGAATGCGGAAAGAACAGCGGCGGCGTGATGGCAGCTATATCCGGTTTGATGAGAATGCCGCAGTGCTGATCAACGACGCCAATGAACCGGTTGGCACGCGCGTGTTCGGGCCCGTGGCGCGGGAGTTGCGCGAGAAGAAGTTCCTGAAGATTGTCTCCCTGGCGCCGGAGGTTTTATAAGGACAGTGGTCAGTGGTTAGTGGGTGGAGAGATTCAATGGACATTCGGAAGAACGACATTGTGCAAGTCATGGCGGGGCGCAGCCGTGGGCCTTCGGGACAACCCACACGGGGACGGGTCCTGGAAGTGGAACCGCGCAAAGACCGGGTCTACGTTGAGCACGTGAACATGGTCAAGCGGCACGTGCGGCCCAACCCGGCCAAGCAGATTCGCGGCGGAATTCTGGAAAAAGAAGGACCGATCCACGTTTCCAACGTGGCGCTGGTATGCAGTGATTGCGGGCCGACGCGCATTCAGCACCGCGCCATGGCGGACGGAAAGAAAGCGCGCGTTTGCGCCAAGTGCGAAAAATCTTTGGATAAGTAAGCGGCGGAGAGGGACGAACGCAAACATGGTTCCGAGACTTAAAGAACGATATCAAAAGGAAGTGGTTCCGGTCCTGGTAAAGGAATTCAGCTACGGCAACGCCAACGCCGTTCCGCGCCTGCGCAAGATCGTTGTGAATATGGGATTGGGCGAAGCTATCCAGAACGCCAAGCTGCTGGATTCGGCCGCGAACGAGTTGGGCCAGATCACCGGGCAGAAGCCTGTAATCACCCGCGCGCGGAAGTCGATCGCGAACTTCAAACTGCGCAAGAACATGCCGATTGGAGTCATGGTGACCTTGCGGGGCGACCGGATGTACGAATTCTTCGACCGCCTGACCAGCGTCGCGATGCCGCGGGTACGCGACTTTCGCGGTGTGTCCACACGCGCTTTTGACGGGCGGGGAAATTATACTCTGGGTTTTCGCGATCAGTTGGTCTTCCCGGAAATTGATTACGCGAAGGTCGACAAGACCAAAGGGATGAACATCACGATTGTGACCGATGCCAAAACGGATGCCGAGGCCATGGCGCTCTTGCGGCACATGGGCATGCCCTTCCGTTCGGAAGCGGTGCGTCGGCAGGCGGCACAGTCCGGTGAAAAGGTGGGAGGGTAAACCGTGGCACGCACATCGATGATGGCCAAGTTGCGCAGGAAGCCGAAGTTCAAGATTCGGCATCGGAATCGCTGCCAGATTTGTGGGCGGCCCCGCGGTTATATCGGTAAGTTCAAGATGTGCCGTCTGCATTTTCGCGAGTTAGCGCTGCGGGGTGATATCCCGGGCGTAGTTAAATCAAGCTGGTAACGCTGAACGTGGAGTTCAGCCAACGCCAAAGCGGAGTCTTATGTCAGCCGTAACTGATCCCATTGCCGATATGCTCACCCGAATCCGTAACGGGATTCAAGCGCGACACCCGCGGGTGGATATGCCTTCCTCGAAGCTCAAGGTGGAAGTGGCGCGCATCCTGAAGGAAGAAGGTTATATCAGCAACTTTAAGGTGGGCGAGGAAGGTAAGAAGAAGGTTTTGAAAGTCTTCTTGAAGTATGCGACCGATGGCACCAACGCCATCGCCAGTCTGGATCGGGTGTCGAAGCCCGGTCGGCGCGTGTACGTGGGCTCGCGAGAGGTCCCCCGGATCCTGGGAGGACTGGGCGTGAGCATCCTTACCACTCCGCGCGGCGTGTTGACCGGCAAGGCAGCTCGCAAGGCCGGCGTTGGCGGGGAAGTGCTGTGCAGCGTGGCATAAACCGGAGCCCGGAGTCCGGAGTCGTGAACAAGACGGAGAGCGTGCTTATCGGGCTCCCGAACTGACGGACGGATCGTGATGCAACTATGTCGAGAATAGGCCGAAAGATCATTGCAGTACCCAAAGGGGTCACCGTGCAGACGGATGGACCGTCACTAGCGGTGAAGGGACCAAAAGGAAGTTTGCGGATACCTCTCCCGCTGGGGATCCAGTTGGATAAGCAGGACGGCCACTTAGTGCTGAAGCGCGAAACGGACGACCAGGCTGCCTTGCACGGACTCGCCCGAAGCCTCCTGGCGAATGCTGTTCATGGGGTCACCGAAGGATTTCAACGCCACCTGGACATCGTGGGAATTGGCTATCGCGCCGAGTCCAAAGGCAGTTCCGTGATGTTTACACTGGGCTACTCGCACCCCATCGATTTTCCGGTGCCGGAGGGTGTTGCGATCAGCGTGGAAAAGCAAACCCACCTGGTCGTGAGCGGTGCGGACAAGCAACTGGTGGGTCACGTGGCGGCGAAGATTCGCGGCCTGCGCCCCCCGGATCCCTACAAGAACAAAGGCATTCGGTACACCGGTGAGCGCCTGAAGAAGAAGGTCGGCAAGGCGGCCGGAGCTGCCGGCGGTGCCGGCAAAGCCGGCTAGCAGTAAGCGTGGCGAGTGACTCGCCACGGTATTCAGCGGAGAACTCCAGATGTTAACGATCGTTTCCAAAGACACGACACGCCGCAGGATTCATATGCGAATCCGCACCCAAGTGAGCGGACAGGCTACGTCGCCGCGTTTGAATGTTTTTCGTTCGCTCAAGCATATCTATGCTCAGGTGGTTGATGACACTCACGGGCACACTTTGGTTGCCGCGTCAACGCGCGACACGGAAGTGCGCAAGACGATAAAGGGTGGCGGCAATGTTGCTGCGGCCAAGGTGGTGGGACAGCTTCTGGCCCAACGCGCCATCGCCAAGGGTATTCCCGGGGTGGTATTTGACCGCGGCGGTTATGCCTATCACGGGCGGATCAAGGCGCTGGCGGACGCTGCCCGCGCTGCGGGGCTGAAATTCTAGGGGATAGGGCGGGAGGAAGATTTGGCTACTCGGATTGACCCGAACGCGTTGCAGCTCAAGGATCAGGTGATCGCGATCAATCGCGTCACCAAGGTCGTTAAAGGCGGAAAAAATCTCAGCTTTGCGGCCCTTGTGGTGGTCGGCGACGGCGCGGGCATTGTCGGCTATGGGTCCGGCAAGGCGCGCGAAGTGCCTATGGCGATTCGCAAAGGAATTGAGTCGGCGAAGAAGAAGCTTAACAAGGTGAATATTTCGCAGGGTTCAATCCCTCACGCCGTGCTGGGGCACTACGG
Organism: uncultured Acidobacteriota bacterium; assembly: GCA_963719115.1. Lineage (GTDB taxonomy): Bacteria > Acidobacteriota > Terriglobia > UBA7540 > UBA7540 > Bog-366. The sequence goes on from CAVRBF010000084.1 coordinate 123,313, forward strand.
AGCCGGGAAGGTGCTGCTAAAACCCGCACCGGCTGGGACGGGAGTGATCGCAGGTGGCGCCGTCCGAGCCGTGGTAGAGGCGGCGGGCATCCAGAATGTGCTCACCAAATCCCTGGGAACGACCAACCCGCACAACGTGGTGAAAGCGACCATGGACGCCCTTCTGCGACTGCGGGACGTCCAGGAGGTTGCGAACACGCGCGGCAAGGGTGCAGAAGAAATCTAGCGAGGTTAAGCTACTGTGGCTGAAAAGACCGGCAAGACAATTCGCATTAAATGGGTGAGGAGCGGCATCGGCTTCACCCGTCACCAGAAGACGATTGTGCGCAGCTTGGGCTTGACGAAGTTGAACCACACGGTGGTGCGGCCGGATACACCGCAGATCCGGGGTATCGTTGCTGCCGTTCCCCACCTGCTGGAAATTGTGCCGGAGCCGCAGGCTCCCGCGTGGGTTTCCGTGCCGGAATATACGATTCACCGTCCGGTTCCCGCTGCGGCGCCTGCCGAACCTGCACCACAGGCGGCGCCGGTTGCTGACCAGCCGGAGACTGCGGTGGCAGAAACGGCGGCGGAACCCTCCGCGCCGGACGTGGCTGGAAACTGAGCGGCGAAGGAACGAAAATTTTCCCCGGCGTGGAGCGATACGCCGCATCGGAGCGAGGGATAGGTTAAGGAATTATGGCAACACACATTGGAACATTGCGCGCGCCGGCGGGAGCCAACAAGCGTTCGAAGCGAGTCGGACAGGGAATGGGTTCGGGGCATGGCAAAACGGCCACCCGGGGCGCGAAGGGGCAGCGTTCGAGGGCCGGAATGCGCATGCGGCCGGGATTTGAAGGTGGCCAGATGCCGTTGCATCGCCGCCTCCCCAAGCGCGGTTTTACCAATATTTTCCGTAAGGTCTATGCGGTCGTGAATTTGAAGGATTTCGAAGATTTCAAACCGGAAGACAAGATCACGCCGGAACTGCTCATGGCCCGTGGTTTGGTCAAGAAGTTGGGCGATGGCGTAAAGGTTTTAGGTGACGGCGAGCTGAAATCGCCGCTGCATGTTTCTGCGCACTCATTTTCCAAGTCCGCACTGGAGAAGATCCAGAAAGCTGGCGGGCAGGCTGAGGTCATTTCGTAATGCTCGAGTCTCTTAAAAGCATCACCGAGATTCCGGATCTACGAAAGCGCATCCTCTTTACTCTTGGGATGCTTGCCGTGTACCGACTCGGAGCGTTCATCCCCACGCCCGGAATTAATCCCGACGCTTTGGAACAAGCATTCAGCGCGATGGGCGGCTCGCTTTTTGGATTGCTGTCGATGTTTTCCGGCGGCAGTCTGCGGCGCCTGACGGTCTTTGCGTTGGGAATCATGCCGTACATCACGGCGTCGATCATTCTGCAATTGTTGACGGTGGTCTCGCCCCACCTGGAGAAATTGAAGAAGGAAGGCGATCTGGGGCGCAAGAAAATCACCGACTATACGCGCTGGATGACCGTGGGCCTGAGCGCGTTTCAAGCCTTCGGCGTGGCCGTTGGGTTGGAAAAGTATTCGGGTGCGGCCGGGGGAGTGGCCCTGGTTAATCATCCGGGCCCGCTGTTCGTGTTCAGCACCGTGCTAACGCTAACCACGGGCGCCATTTTCATTATGTGGCTGGGCGAACAGATCACCTCACGCGGCATCGGCAACGGCATGTCACTCTTGATCTTTACCGGGATTGTCGTGGGTCTGCCACGTGCCGCGAGTGACCTTTACGAGAAGGTGTTTATCAGCCGTTCCTGGAACTTTTTCGTCCTGCTGCTCCTGCTGGCTTTCATGCTTGCCATTGTCGCCGGGATTGTCCTGGTGGAGCGCTCGGAGAGGCGCATCCCCATCCAATACGCCAAGAGAGTGGTGGGACGTAAGATTATGGGCGGCGTATCCACGCATTTACCGCTGAAATTGAACAGCGGGGGCGTGATGCCGATTATTTTTGCCGTTTCGATTTTGACGTTTCCACAAACGCTGGGTCTATTTCGCCTCGATCAAAGTAGTGTCGCTGTCGTCCGTATCATTGGTGCCGGTTTAGCGTGGTTTTCCAGGGTGTTTCAGTATGGGGAACCGCTCTATACGCTGTCTTATATTGTAATGATCATTTTCTTTGCCCACTTTTACCTTTCGATTGTCTACAACCCTGATGAGGTTGCTGACAACGTCCGCAAGCAGGGCGGGTTTATGCCGGGAATTCGGCCGGGCAAGCGCACAGCCGACTACCTGGACGATGTCCTGACCAAAATCACCTGGGTGGGCGGTTTTTACCTTGCCCTGGTTGCACTTATTCCGGAATTGATGTTGGCGGGCCTTCGCCTTAATCACCTTCCGGTTTGGATGGGTGCCGTGTGGTTCGACTCGCACCTGCCCCAATGGGTACTTCATGGCCTGAACGTTCAGTTCTATTTTGGTGGAACGTCACTTCTGATCGTTGTGGGGGTGGCCATGGACACGGTGCAGCAGGTGGAAGCTCAGCTCATCATGCGGCATTACGAAGGGTTTTTGAAGAAGGGCAGGGTACGGGGACGGCGTTCTTCTTGATGAGGTGTACGGAGGGAAGTCATGCGAGCGCATGCTCTAATTTTCCTGGGTGCACCTGGAGCAGGCAAAGGAACGCAGGCTCGGGAAGTCGCCAAGCATTTTGGTATTCCGCAGATCTCCACCGGGGACATCCTGCGGGATGCGGTAAAGCGCCAAACGCCCTTGGGCGTGGCCGCCAAGCTTAAGATGGAAGCAGGACAGTTGGTACCTGACGAGGTGGTGGACGGCATCGTGGCGGAGCGCCTCAACTTGCCGGACTGCAAGAACGGTTTCATTTTGGATGGGTTTCCACGGACGATTTCGCAAGCGCAGTTCGTGGACCGAATCCTGACAGAAAAGGGTGAAGGACGGCCGATCGTGTTCGATATCGAGGTGAGCGAGGAACTGCTGCTGAAACGGCTGACCGGCCGCCGAACCTGTTCGGTGTGCGGAGAGATTTATAATATCTACTTCAATCCGCCCAAGGGTGAGGGGATTTGTGACAAAGAGGGCGGGAAGTTGCTCCAGCGGGCCGATGACAACGAGACGACGATCCGCCAGCGCCTGGAATCGTACCACAAGCAGACCAGCCCTTTGATTGAGTACTATCGAACCCAGGGGGCGCTGGTTCCGGTGGATGGAGACAGAGAGCCTGAAGCGATTGCCAAGGGGCTAACAGACTTTCTCTCACAGGCATGATTATCTGCAAGTCGGCGAAAGAAATCGAGAAGTTACGGCGCAGCGGCAGGATGGTCCGTGAGGTTCTGGGTGAGATGCGCGGGCAGGTGCGGCCGGGCATCACCACGCTCGACTTGGAACAGTTCGTGGCGAAACGCTTCAAGGGGCTCGGTGCACGGCCGGCGTTTAAGGGTTATCGCGGTTATCCTTGCTGTCTCTGTGCCTCCGTCAATGATGAGGTAATTCACGGAATACCTTCACAACGGCGGGTATTGAAGGAAGGCGATATCGTCAGCTTGGATACGGGCGTCATTCTTGATGGATACTATGGTGATTCCGCCATCACAGTGCCCGTGGGCGCAATCAGTGAATCCGCGCAGCGCCTGCTCAAGGTTACGGAAGAGGCCCTGGAACTGGCAATCCAGAAAGCCCGGCTGGGGAATCGCCTGGGCGATATTTCCGCAACCGTCCAGCGGTACGCCGAGGACAACGGTTATTCGGTCGTGCGGGAATTTGTGGGCCACGGAATTGGCAAGGCGATGCACGAAGAACCGCAGGTCCCGAACTTCGGCCAACCCGGTCATGGACCGATGCTGAAAGAGGGCATGGTGTTTGCCATCGAGCCTATGGTGAACGCCGGTGGGCCCGGAGTGCGGGTGCTCGATGACAACTGGACCGCCGTAACTGCGGACGGCAACTTGTCGGCCCATTTTGAGCACATGGTGGCGATTACTAACAACGGACCCGATGTTCTGACACGACTGTAGTTTCTCCACGCTGCCGCCAGTTTGCTGGCGCAGCGCCGGGCTTGAGGCCCCAGAGAAGTATGGCGAAGGAAGACGCAATAGAGGTTACGGCAACAGTGCTGGAAGCGCTGCCCAATGCGATGTTTCGAGTTGAGTTGGACAACAAGCACCAGGCTCTGGCCCACATTTCGGGAAAGATGCGGAAGAATTTCATCCGGATTCTTCCTGGCGACAAGGTGGCAGTGGAGTTATCTCCCTACGACCTGACGCGGGGCCGGATCGTGTTTCGCTATAAGTGACCGGTTTCAGGTGCTAGGGGTCAGACGCCCAATCTTTGTTTCTCCTGACACCCGGCACTTGGTGCCCGAAGCCTGAAGACGGGCGCCGGAGATTTGAAGAGGAAATGTTATGAAGGTCCGTTCGTCAGTCAAGAAGATCTGTAGCAAATGCAAGATTGTTCGCCGTCGTGGTGTGGTGCGAGTGATTTGCGAGAACACAAAGCACAAACAACGGCAGGGATGAACGAGAGTGACTTGGGCCTGGCTGCATGGTCACCGTTCACTGCTGAAGCGTGAACGGATAGGCGCAGCGATTTATGAGGTGAAAACATGGCAAGAATAGCGGGCGTGGATTTGCCGCCCAAGAAACGCGCGGAAATTGGCCTGACCTATATCTACGGCATCGGGCGGGCGAGGGCGCTTTCGATTCTCATGCGGTCGGGGATAGATCCCAACAAGAAAACCAAGGACCTGACCGAAGAGGAAACGACCAAGATCCGTCAGATCCTGGAAGAAGAGGGGGCGGTCGAAGGCGATCTGCGCAAAGAAACCGCCATGAATATCCGGCGGCTGATCGAAATTGGATCGTACCGTGGCATGCGGCATCGTCGCAGCCTGCCGGTTCGTGGCCAGCGCACCCACACCAACGCGCGGACACGCAAAGGCCCGCGCAAGGGTACGGTGACCAACAAGAAGCGCTCCATGGCGAAGACGTAACGCAGAAGTCCGGAGTCGGAAGTCAGAAGCAGGTGGCTTCGCATTCTGGCTCCTAGTTCCAATAGTGAGGAAGCATGGCGAAAGCGGCGGCAAAAGCAGGCAAGAAAAAGGTCTTCAAGAAGAAGGAAAAGCGCGTCGTGCCCGTGGGCATCGTGCACGTTGAGGCCACGTTTAACAACACGCACGTGGCCATTACGGATACGGACGGCCGGGTGATCTGCTGGGCCAGTGCGGGTTCGCTGGGCTTTAAGGGATCGCGCAAGGGTACGCCCTTTGCCGCTCAGCAGGCGGCGATGCGTGTGGCCAATGCCGCACGTGACCACGGCATGCGCAGCGTGGAAGTACGGGTCAAGGGGCCGGGCGCCGGGCGTGAGTCAGCCATTCGCGCTCTCGCTACTGCGGGTCTGGAAGTGCGGAACATCCGGGACGTCACGCCGATTCCGCACAACGGATGCCGTCCGCCCAAGCGTCGCCGGGTGTGATTCGATCCCCGAAATTCGCAATTCGAGGTTCACAACCAAGGTTGGGTGCGGGGCGGCGAACGGTGAGTCGGCTACCAAGGGTTTAGCGGCGAAATTGGATTTTCGGATTACCAGTTTCGAGTTTCGGAAGTAACGGGAGGTTGGTTTGGCAAGATATCGTGAAGGCGTTTGTCGGCTCTGCCGGCGCGAAGGCATCAAGCTGTTCCTGAAAGGACAGCGTTGCTTGACGGACAAGTGCGAGATTGAAAAGCGCAACTTCGCTCCCGGCCAACATGGGAAATCCCGCCGGCCCAAGGTCGTCGGATACGGTCTGCAACTGCGCGAGAAACAAAAGCTGCGCCGTTTCTACGGCATCCTGGAAGATCAGTTCCGCAGCTATTTTGAGAAGGCGGCGCGGATGAAGGGCGTGACCGGCGAAAACCTCTTGTTGATGCTGGAGCGGCGGCTTGACAATGCCGTTTACCGGCTGGGCTTGGCGTCTTCGCGCGCCGCGGCCCGCCAACTGGTTCGCCATGGCCACATTCAGGTTTCGGGGCGCAATGTGAACATCCCCTCATTCTCGGTCGTTCCGGGCCAGGAGATTGCGATCAAGCAAACCAGCCGGAACATGGCGGCGGTGCAGCGCTCGCTGGATCTTTCCGGCGGCCGCAGCGTTCCACCCTGGTTGCAACTGGACCGCGAAGGTCTGAAGGCGAGAGTGATCTCGCTGCCGAAGCGCGAAGACGTGAATTTCCCGATTCAAGAACAGATGGTCGTCGAACTTTACTCGAAGTAACAGGATCGGCGCGTGCGAGTGGCGACCCGCCAAGGCGGGCCGCAAGGGAGGCTTGAAAGCGATGCTTTGGAAGGGATTTCAGAAGCCGAAGCGGCTGGTAGCAAATACCGATACGCTCACGGATAAATACGGACAGTTCTCCGCGCAACCCTTCGAGCGCGGTTTTGGTACGACAATCGGCAACGCCCTGCGGCGCGTGCTGCTCTCCTCGATTGAAGGTGCGGCGATCACGGCCGTTCGCATCGAGGGCGTTTTGCACGAATTCTCATCCATTCCCGGCGTGGTCGAAGACGCCACGGACATCATTTTGAACTTGAAGCAGATTCCCCTGAAGATGAGTGCAGAAGGGCCGAAGACGCTCACCCTACACGTGGACAAGCCGGGTGAAGTGACTTCCGGAATGATCCAGACGGATGCCGATGTGGACGTGCTCGACAAGGATATCTACGTCGCCACCGTAAGCGAAGGCGGCACTCTGAGCATCGAAATGCGGGTCAAGATCGGGCGCGGCTACGTTTCGGCGGAAAAGAACTTTGACGAGGATCTGCCGATTGGATACATTCCGGTCGATTCCGTCCACTCGCCGCTGCGCAAGGTCAACTACACCGTGGAAGCGGCGCGGCTGGGGCAGATGACCGATTACGACAAGCTCACGCTGGACGTTTGGACCAACGGCGCCATCACGCCGCAGGACGCGGTGGGCCTGGGCGCCAAGCTTCTCAAAGACCACATGAACATCTTCATTAACTTTGAGGAGGAGCCGGAAGTGCAGGAAGTGGCGGCTGACCGTCCTGTACCGGTTCACAATGAGAACCTCGACCGGTCGGTGGAGGAATTGGAACTGTCCGTTCGTTCCTACAATTGCCTGAAGAACGCCAACATCACCACCATTCGCGAACTCGTGCAGAAGAGCGAACAGGAGATGCTGAAGACTAAGAACTTCGGGCGCAAGTCGCTGAACGAAATCAAGGAGATTTTGTCGGCGATGGGCTTGAGTTTGGGGCTGAAATTTGACGAAAAGGGCAACCCGATCCTGCCGCCGCCTGATGCCCCGCAACCGCAAGTGTAAGGACCAAGTGCCGGGTGGTTAGCGGTAAGCGGTTAGGTGGCATTGCCCCTTGTCAAACGGCGACGAGATAACCGCTGGCCACCAGCCACTAACCACTAAACGCTTTTTCTGAAGGAAGATATGCGACATCGGAATTATGGAAGAAGGCTTAGCCGGAAGACAGAGCACCGGCGCTCTTTACTGCGCAACCTTGTGACCTCGCTCATCGAGCGGGAGCGGATTGAGACCACCGTGGCCAAGGCGAAAGAGGCGCGTCCGCTCGCCGAGTGGATGATCACGCTGGCGAAGCAGGGCGACCTTGCAGCGCGACGGCAGGCGGCTGCCTACCTGCTGAGCCCGGGCGCTGTAAAATTCCTCTTCGAAGAACTTGGCAAGCGCTATGCCGCGCGCGCCGGTGGATACACTCGTCTGCTGCATGCCGGCTGGCGCAAGGGCGATGGTGCGGACCTTGCCGTGCTCGAGTTGGTGGACAACGAAGTCCTCCAGCGGCTCTCCGCCAAGCGCGCCAAGAAAGTCGAAGCCCGGCGCAAGGCCGCCGAAGAAGCCAAAGCCAAGGAAGAAGCGCCGCCTCCGGAAGAAGAAGGCGACGACAAGAAGTAGGCGCACCGTTGTCTTGGTTTTGAGGCTCGACATTCACTCTCCCGGTTCGAAGAGGGTTACCTTCGGACCGGGATTTTCATTTTATACTCTCGGAAATGAGGAATCGACCCACTGTGCAGCAGCACATTCCACCAAAGCAGACCGGCCTGAAATTGTCGAGGAACGTCTGGGCGCTCGCCTGGGTGGCGTTCTTCACCGACACCGCAACGGAGATGGGTTATTGGTTGTTGCCGCGATTCCTGGTGACGGTGCTGGGCGCTGGGCCCATGGCGTTTGGCTTGATCGAGGGTGCGGCGGAGACGGTCGCCAGCTTCACGCGATTACTTTCCGGATGGCTGTCGGATCGGCTGGGGCGACGCAAGCCGCTGGTAGGGGCGGGGTACACACTGGCCAATCTCGTGAAGCCGTTCCTGGCGCTGGCGAATTCGTGGCCCCAGGTCTTCTGGATTCGCTTTGCGGACCGCGCGGCCAAGGGGTTTCGGGGATCTCCGCGCGATGCTTTGATAGCCGATTCGCTCGATCCTGCCCAGCGCGGCGCCGGATTTGGTCTGCGGCAGGCAATGGATACCGCCGGGGCGATCATCGGCCCGCTCAGTGCCATTTTGCTGCTGCGCTTTTTTGCCGGAAATATCCGCGACGTATTTTGGATGGCCGCCATTCCGGGCCTTGTGAGCATCGCCCTCGTATGGTTCGGCGTCCGGGAAGTGCGTCGAGCGCCAAAAGTAGTCTCGCCATCGGGCCACACGGCTGCGCCGGCGCCAAATCTGCCACGCGGCAAACTGGCTTTGGTTCTTGTCGCCGTCGGCATCTTCTCGCTGGGCAATTCCTCCGACCTGTTCCTCGTTCTGCGCGCGCAAAACCTCGGCCTGGGTGCATGGGCCGCACCCGCTCTTGGTCTTGTCTTCAATGTTGTCTATGCCGCTTTGAGCTGGCCGGCGGGAAAACTCTCTGACCATGTGCCGCGGCGCTGGCTGGTCGTGGCGGGGTACATGATCTACGCGGCAGTTTATGCGGCCTTTGCTTTGCTGCGGACGCCGCAACTGGTCTGGTTCTTGTTTGCAATTTACGGAACCTATTACGCGTTAACCGAAGGCGTCATAAAGGCCTGGGTCGCGGACCTTGCGCCCGCCGAATCGCGGGCTTCCGTCTTCGGCGTTCTCAACTGGGTGGTTGGAGTCGCGGCCTTTCCCGCGAGCTTTCTGGCCGGCTGGATTTGGCAGCATTATTCCCCGGCGGCCCCTTTCGCCTTTTCCAGCATCCTCGCCCTGGCGGCTGGAGCGCTTCTCCTATTGGCGTGAAGCCGGCCACGGCAGAAGCCTGCATGCGGCGTGTTTCCCAGGGCGTGTTTCCCAAAATTGACACATTCCATCCCGTGTGTTAGGTTGGAATTCAAGGCATTGTGCGCGCCAGGAACCGCCTTGCGCGGCGGACGGGTGGGCTTAGCAAGATGGGCAATACGGATCGATTCTTCTACGAGCGTTTCGGGCTAACGGAGGCGCAGTTGGCGCAGTATCTGGGTGCGGCGCTATCTGAAGGCGGCGAGTACGCCGACCTCTACTTTGAGCACACCACTTCGTCCTCGCTGCTGGTGGATGAATCGCTGGTCAAGACCGCCACCGAGGGAATTTCCATGGGTTGTGGTGTGCGCGTGGTGGCGGGAGAGCAGACCGGTTACGCATACACCGACGATCTGGAGCCGGGCAAGATTCTGAAGGCGGCCAAGATCGCAGCGCGCATTGCCAGCGGCCCGGCACGCGTTTCCACCGTGGGTTTGAGTGAGTTGGACGCCCGGCACAATTTTTATCCGGTGGCGGTGCCTTCGACGGACCGGAGTTTGTCGGACAAACTGCAACTGGTGGTCAGGGCGGATGTGGCCGCGCGCGACTACGACCAACGCATCAAGCAGGTGCGGGCGACCTATGGCGATAACATTCGCCACGTAATGATCGCCGGGTCGGATGGTCGCGTGGTGACAGATTTTCAACCGCTCGTGCGGCTGAACGTCTTCACCATTGCCCAGGACGGCGGCAAGCTTCAGTCCGGCACGAGTGGGGGCGGCGGGCGCGTGGGTCTGGAGTTCTTCGCCGACGAGCGCTCGCCCGAACATTTCGCCAAGGAAGCGGCGCGGCAGGCGATTGTGCAACTTGAAGCGCGCGAGGCCCCGGCAGGCGAGATGGAAGTGGTGCTGGGTCCGGGGTGGCCGGGCATTCTGTTGCATGAAGCCATTGGGCACGGCCTGGAAGCGGACTTCAACCGCAAGGGAATTTCGGCTTTTAGCGGCAAGATCGGCCAGCGCGTGGCGTCTGACATCTGCACTGTGGTGGATGACGGAACCATGCCATCACGCCGCGGATCGCTGAACGTGGATGATGAAGGTGAGCCCACGCAGAAAACCACTCTGATCGAGCACGGTATTCTGCGCGGCTATTTGCAAGACAAGCTGAGCTCCGACATCACCAAGGTCACGCGCACGGGCAACGGCCGGCGGGAGAGTTACGAGCACATTCCCATGCCGCGCATGACCAACACCTACATGCTGGCGGGGAACGACGCTCCGGAGGACATCATCCGCTCGGTCAAACACGGTTTGTACGCCGCGAACTTCGGCGGCGGGCAGGTGGACATCACCAACGGCAAGTTTGTGTTCTCGGCGTCGGAGGCGTACCTGATCGAGGACGGAAAGATCACTGCGCCGGTGAAGGGCGCCACGCTGATTGGCGACGGCCCCACCGTGCTGACGCGCGTCACCGCCGTAGGCAATGACTTGAAGCTTGACCCGGGCGTGGGCACCTGTGGCAAAGACGGCCAAAGCGTGCCCGTCGGCGTGGGCATTCCCACGCTGAAGATCAGCCTTCTGACAGTGGGAGGAACGGCGCCCAAAGGAGTGTCGTCGTTTACATGACGGGAGTGGCTGGTGGTCGGTGGTTAGCGACGGCGTCCCGAAGGAGTCATGAGTAGGTAGTGGAGCTAGCTCTCGCCACTGACCACTAACCACTCGCCACGGTCTTAACTATGGAAATACAGCTCGAACAAATCGCCACCGACTTGGTGGCACGCGCCATGCGAGGCGGAGCCACGGCCGCGGACGTGAGCGTTGCCGAAGCGGACGAATTCTCCACCGCGCTGCGGCTGGGGCAAATCGAGAAGCTGAAGGAAGCCGCCTCGAAGGTGCTGGGACTGCGGGTGTTCAGGGGCATTCGCAGCGCCTCGTCGTTCTCCAGTGACTTCTCCGCGAGTTCGCTCGATCGCCTGGTGGAGCGCACGCTGGCCATGGCCAGTGTGACTTCGGAGGACCCCGCCAGCGGCTTGCCCGAGGCCGAACTGCTGGGACGGCATGACGGCGATTTGGAGCTTTACTCCGCGGACGTGGCCGAACTTTCCACCGAAGACCGCATCGATTATGCCCGGCGCGCGGAGCAGGCGGCGCTGGCTGCCGACCCACGCATTAAGAATTCGGAAGGCGCCTGGTTTGAAGCAAGCGTGGGGCGCAAGGCGTATGCGAACTCGCTGGGATTTGCGGGCAGTTACCGGTCATCGTACTGCGCCGGCTCCGTGGCTCCGGTAGCGGAGGACGGCGGCATGCAGCGCGACTATTGGTATTCCGTGTCGCGGCGCCGCAGCGCGCTGGAAAGTCCCGAGGCGGTGGGACGCAAGGCGGCGGAGCGCACCCTGCGCAAGCTTGGCGGGCGCAAAGTGGCCACTTGCAGCGTACCCGTAATTTTCGATCAGGAAACCGCGCCGTCCATCGTCGGACACGTTTTTGACGCGGTGCGCGGCGACGCCATCTACCGCAGCGCTTCGTTTCTGACCGGCAAGCTGAACCAAAAAGTCGCGAGCGAGCACATCACCATCCTTGACGACGGCCTGCGCCCCGGCGGATTCGGCACACGGCCCTTCGATGGAGAGGGCATCGCCTCTAACCTAACGCCGGTCATCGAAAAGGGCGTGCTGAGCAATTACCTGCTAAACTGCTACACGGCCCGCAAGCTGAACATGCGAACCACCGGTAATGCTTCCCGCAGCGTCGGCGGACCGCCTGGCGTCGGACCGAAGAACCTCTATCTCGCCTCCGGCCCGCACAGCGCTGCGGACATTCTCAAGTCGGTGAAGTCCGGGTTCTACGTGACTGATCTCATTGGCTTTGGTGTGAACGTCGTGACCGGCGACTATTCCCGCGGGGCGTCGGGATTGTGGATTGAAAACGGCGAGCTTACCTACCCGGTGGAAGAGGTCACCATTGCCGGCAATCTGGCGGAGATGCTCAACCACATTGAGATGGTAGGCTCGGACTTGGAGTTTCACAGCGCCATTGCGGCGCCCACCTTGCTGATTTCCGGTCTGACAGTGGCCGGAACCTGATAGAAAACCATGCCTCGGAACGATCACGGTGGTTCCACTTCCATAATTATCGCCGTTGTGGCGCTGGTTCTGGCGGCGCTGGTCGCGATCTTTGTTTTCCATCAACACAGTGCGGTGTCGCGCGTGGGTGCCGCGGCGGAAAGGCTGCCCGCACTGAACGCCGAGCAGCAGGCTTACCTGACCTCATTCGCGTTTGCCGACTTGCGCATGAGCGCAGCCACCAACTTCTTGGGTGAAACGGTGACCTACCTGGACGGAAGCGTGACCAATACTGGCTCAAAGCCCGTAAGCCGCCTGGATGTGGAGTTGAACTTTGTGGATACGCTCAACCAGGTGGTGCTGCGGGAGACCGCTCATCCCTTGGCGAATCGGCCCAAGCCTCTGGGGCCCGGCGAATCCCACGCTTTCCGCGTGACGTTTGACCACATGCCCGCGGATTGGAACCAGGCGCCGCCTCGGGTGAGGCCGGTGTATGTGGAATTTTGAAATCGGGCCACTGAGCCATCGGGTCATTGGACCATTGAAAAATCAAATGGGCTGATTGCAGGGCGGGCAAATGGCTCAATGGCTAAATGATTCGATGACTCACTGTGTTCACCTTCCCATCTCGAGCCTTCGGTAAAGGGGAAGCGGCAGACCGGCCTTTTCCATTTTGGCCTGGGTTTTGGAGACGTCGTAAGGAGTGCGATAATACCCCACTTCCTTGCGATCGGTGTCGAGGACGGCGAAGGCGGCGCGCCAGTCGTGGTCACGGGGTTGGCCGGCAGAGCCCGGGTTGATCAGGTAGTGGGCGCCATTTTCGAGCCGCAGCGTGAGGGTTAAGCCATCCCCGGTGCTGGGCATGTGGATGGATTGAAAGCGCCCGGTTTCCGTCATCATGAACCCGCCCTGCAGGTGGGTGTGGCCGAAGCACGCGGGCTGACTTTCAGGGACGCGCAGCAGGGGTAGCGCCTGGGCCGGTCCCAGAATGTATTCGTCCTCATCGTTGGGCGAGCCGTGAACGAAGACGAATCCGTCGATGACGGCTGGACCCATGGGAAGTCCGCGAAGGTAGTCGTGGTGCTCGGGTGTGAGAGCTTGACGAGTCCATTCTGTCGCCATGCGCGCGTAGGGATTGAAGTCTTTGGCGTCGTCGATGCCGCAGCAGGCCTTGTCGTGGTTGCCGCGAATCACCGTCTTGCAGAGGTTGCGAATCTTGTCAACCACTTCGTTCGGGTTCGGGCCGTAGCCCACGAGATCGCCAAGACAAACTGCCTTATCGTACTTGCCGGCGGCGAGCTCCAGACACGCGTAAAGAGCTTCCACGTTGGAATGTACATCACTGAGTATTAAATAGCGCATGGGCGACTCCGACCGTGCGAAATTATAGTCTAGAAAGCGCGTAAAATGGCGCAAAATTCACGGTGAGCGGGCATAAAGATTGATACCCATCGGTTTTTTGACCGTTGGCTCGGAATTCGCTAAAATTCCAGAGTTTTGGCGCTCGTGGTCAGCGCCTGTGTGAGGCAGATGCTTCGTTTCCAAACCGCCGGTGAGTCGCATGGCCAGGGACTGGTGGCGATCCTTGAGGGATTGCCTGCGGGCCTGCGGGTCGATTTTGACTATGTGAATCGCGAGCTTAAGCGCCGCCAGGGTGGCTATGGCCGCGGCGGCCGCATGAAGATTGAGACTGACACGGCGCAGTTCCTCTCCGGCGTGCGGCATGGGCAGACGATTGGCTCACCCATCGCCATCCTGGTGGTCAACCGGGACTGGGAAAACTGGCAGGACGCTATGGCCGTGGAGGATCGTCCGGAGTCGCGCGCGAAGTACAAGCCGCTCTCTCCGCCGCGGCCGGGACATGCCGATCTGGCGGGGTGCCTGAAGTACGACTTTCGCGAGGCGCGCTACGTGCTGGAGCGGGCGAGCGCGCGCGAAACCACGGCGCGCGTGGCACTGGGAGCGCTGGCCAAGCTTTTCCTGAAGAGCTTTGGGATCGAGATGGCCAGCCATGTGGTGGCACTCGGCGAAGTGGTGTTGCCGGAGCAGGGAGTATCCTTCGAAGCCGTAATGGCCTTGCGCGAGCGCGAAGATGTGATGCTGGCCTGCATTGATGCCGCCACCGAAGCGCGCATGAAGGACGTAGTGGATCGCGCCACGGAAAATCGCGACACCGTGGGCGGGACTTTTGAGGTGATTGCGCGCGGCTTGCCCGTCGGCCTGGGGTCGTGCGCACAATGGGATGAGCGGCTTGACGGCCAGTTGGCGCAGGCTGTCATGTCGATTCAAGCCGTAAAGGCTGTGGAGATTGGCAGTGGCATCTCCGCTGCCGGCGCGATGGGCTCAAACGTGCATGATGAAATTGGATACGACCGCGCCCATGCCCGCTTCACGCGCAAGACCAATCGTGCAGGTGGGCTGGAAGGTGGAATCACTAACGGCGAGGATCTGATTGTGCGCGGTTACCTGAAGCCCATCTCTTCGCTGCGGCGCCCGCTGGAGTCGGTGGATTTTGAAAGCAAGGAAACCGTGAAGGCCGCCTACGAGCGCTCCGACATCTGCGTGGTTCCTGCCGGCGGCGTGGTGGGCGAAGCGATGGTGGCGCTCATCCTGGCGCGGTCGTTCCTGGAAAAGTTTGGCGGCGACTCCATGACGGAGACGCGGCGAAATTACGAAGGCTACCTTGAGCAAGTGAGGAGGTTCTGAAGCGAAAGCAGATAATGATCTATCCCATTGTCAAATACGGCCAGGAAGTTTTGGAGAAGCCCGCCCAGCCGGTTAGCGAGTTTGACGCTAAGCTGGAAAAACTCGTGGCGGACATGTTTGAGACGATGTACGCGGCCAACGGCGTGGGTCTGGCTGCGCCGCAGATTGGAATCGCGCTGCGGCTGTCGGTCATCGATACGACCTCGGGCCAAGACCCCGAGGCGAAGCTGGTGCTGGCGAATCCGACCGTGATTGCCATGGAGGGCGAGCAGGTGCAGGACGAAGGCTGCCTGAGTTTGCCGGACTTCCGCGCCAAGACGCCCCGGCCCGAGCGCGCCACCGTCCGCGCCCAGGACGTCCACGGCCAGGAATTTACCATGACTGGCGAAGGGCTGCTCGCGCGCGCCTTCTGTCACGAAATCGACCACCTGAACGGCAAGCTCTTCATCCAGCACATTGGCCGGCTGAAGAGGGAATCCATCAAGCGCCGCGTGCGCAAAATGGCGAAGGCGGGAGAGTGGTAGAAGGTTCAAGTATCAAGGATCAAGTATGAAGGATGAAGTATGAAGGGTGAAGGGTAGACCGCGAAGCACGTCTTGGCTCCTGACCTTTAGCCTTCGTCTAACCATGAATCTCGTCTTCTGCGGCACTCCGGCATTTGCAGTTCCTTCCTTGGAAAGGTTGATTGCGGAGAAGTTTGCGATTGATCTTGTGATCACGAACGTCGATGAACCGAGCGGGCGTGGGTACGAAGTCAAGGCCCCACCCGTGAAGCAGGCCGCTCTTCGCGCGGGCTTGCAGGTCTACCAACCGGCAAAGCTCAAGGACCCGGCAACGGTGGAGTTCCTTTCGCGCTATCGGCCTGATGTGATCGTGGTGGTGGCTTACGGGCACATCGTACCGAAGTGGATGCTCGACCTGCCTCGGCTTGGGTGCATTAATGTGCACGCGTCGCTTCTGCCCAAATATCGCGGTGCGGCGCCCATCCAGTGGTCGCTGATTCGCGGCGAAAGTGTAACCGGCGTCACCACCATGCGAATCGACGAGGGGTTGGATACGGGGGACATTCTGCTGAAGAGCGAAATCATAATCGAGGATCAGGACAACGCAGAAAGCTTGGGTGCGCGGCTGAGCACGGTCGGTGCGGACTTGCTGATCGAGACATTGCGGCGGCTGGAGCGGGGAGACTTGCCACCGCAACCCCAGGATCACACGCAGGCGACTCTCGCACCGATTTTGAAAAAGGAAGACGGAAAGATTGACTGGACGCTTCCGGCAACCGACATCTGGAATCGCGTGCGCGGGCTGCGTCCATGGCCCGGAGCTTACACCAGCTTTCGCGGCAAGCGATTGCACATCTGGGCCGCCGTTCGCCCAGACGTTGCTGAAACGACCAGCTTCGATTCCGGAACCGTGCTCGCCGATCGCAGCCGCCTGCGCATTGCGTGCGGGCAGGGAACGGTGCTGGAAACTGCTGAAATCCAACTGGAAGGCCGCAAGCGCCTCTCACCCCGCGATTTCCTTAATGGTGTGAAAGTTTCCGCAGGCGAAAAGGCGACGTAATTCTGAATGCTGAATTCTGAATGCTGAATGAAAGGCGGGGGATCGATAGAGCATCTCACGTGTTATCAATTCGTCATTCATAATTCAACATTCATCATTCATAATTTCGTCATGTCCTCCCCCGCCCGAAAAATCGCCTACTCAATTTTGCTGCGCTTGGAGTCAGGTCATGGCTTCGCTATTGATCTGTTGCAAAGTGCCGAGGTCTCGAAGCTGAAGGATGCCGATCGGCGGCTGGCGACGGAAATCGTGATGGGCGTTTTGCGCTGGCGAGGCGATTTGGACTTTCGGATCGAACGACTTTCCGGGAAGAAACTGAAAAGCCTTGACCCCGAGGTTTTGACTATTTTGCGCATGGGTATTTACCAGATTTGGCATTTGGAGAAAGTGCCCAAGCGCGCTGTGGTGGATGACGCGGTCGATCTCACCAAGGCTGCGCGCAAGCGATCTGCGGCAGGCTTTGTCAACGCCGTCTTGCGCAAATGCGAAGCGCCCAAAGACCGCATGCCAGGCCGCGAGTTTGAGCAGCTTTCACCGGAAGAGCTGGACAGCGTACGCCGGTGCTTTCCCGCATGGCTACTGAAGCGGTGGGAGCGGATCACTGACACTGCAGGTGAGGTCGGCGAGATCGGGGCGACGCGACTGGCTTACGCCAGCCTCGCGACGCCTCGAACCACGCTGCGAGTGGTTTCCGCCGGCGTCACGGTGCAGGAGATTCGCCGAGAGTTGGAGGCTGAGGGAGTCATGACCTCGCCTTGCTTCTATGCGGTGGACCGAGGGCTGACAGTGGAATCGGGGCCAGTTCAAAACAGCCAGGCGTATCGCCAGGGGCGCGTGGTGATTCAAGACGAGGCCTCACAGTTGGTGGCGGAACTGGTCAAGCCGGGGCCAGGCCAGCGGCTTCTGGACCTTTGCGCAGCGCCCGGCATGAAGGCCGGCCAACTCGCGCAGATGCTCGGCGTCGGGACACTGGTGGCGTGCGACCATAGCGCGACTCGGTTACGAACGATGAGCGAACTGCTGCCGCGGTGGGTTCCCGCCGGAGTTCAGCTTTCTATGGTTCGCGTGGATGCCGCGCGCCAGTTGCCCTTCGGCGTCAAGTTCGATCGCATCCTGCTGGACGCGCCGTGTTCGGGGACGGGAACGCTGGCGCGCAATCCCGAGATTAAATGGCGGCTTGACGTGGCGGACATCACTCGGCTGGCGGAATTACAGACCCGAATGCTGAGGAACGCGCTGCCCGTCCTCGCCGAAGGCGGGCAGCTCGTTTATGCCACCTGCTCACTCGAGCCGGAAGAGAACCAAGCCGTGGTGGAAGCCGTGCTCCGCGCCACGCCCGGCTTTCGCATGCTCACCTCGCAGGAACTCGCCGTGCGGCATCCCCACCTTGCTCCGTTGTTCGACTCGCGCGGGTATCTCTGCACCCGCCCCGACCGTGATGCCATGGACGGCTTCAACGCCGCAGGAATCGTCAAACTCTAGTCAGCTCTCCCCATCGAATAGTCGCCGGCATGAGGTGCTTTGAAGCAACGCCACGCGACTGTGATACCATAGGCGCCGAATTTATTTTGTTGGGAGGGCGAGATGGAACTCGATGGAAAGCGCGTCGCCGTTCTGGCGGCGGACCTTTACCAGGAAATGGAAATTTGGTATCCCCTCTTGCGGTTCCGCGAGGACGGGGCGGAAACCGTGGCTGTGGGCGCCGAAGCCGGCAAAACCTATGCGAGCAAGAAGGGCTATCCCGTGGTTGCCGATAAGTCGATCGCGGACGTTCGCGCCGAGGACTTTGATGCCGTGGTGATTCCCGGTGGATGGGCACCCGACACTCTGCGACAGGACGAGCGCATGTTGAATTTTGTGCGTGAGATGGACAAGGCGGGCAAGATCGTCGCGGCCATTTGCCACGCCGGTTGGGTGCTGTGCTCGGCGGACATCCTGCGCGGTCGCAAGGCCACGTGCTTCAAGGCCATTAAGGACGACATGGTTCACGCCGGCGCCGAGTACGTTGACCAGGAGGTGGTGGTTGACGGCAACCTGATCACCTCGCGCGTGCCCACGGATTTACCGGCGTTTTGCCGTGAGATCGTGAAAGCACTCAAGACGCAGGCCGTGTCTCGCCGCGCCGCCGGTGCTTGATGTCGATGATTTGACATTGATTATTTCAGATGCCGGTCTAAACTGAGTACCGATTGGACTGGCGCGACGATAGATTTGAGGAGGGGGAATGGGACGATATCAGAAGCTTTTCTTTTGCCTTGCTGCGGGACTCGCGCTAGGCGCTTTTATCAGTTCGGGAAGAATTTCGGCTGCGCCGCAGAAGACCCACAAGTTGCTCTACATGACGCTCAGCAAGGGTTATCACCACCAGAGCGTCGAGCCCGCGGGGCCGATCCTGAAGCAAATCGGTGAAAAGTCGGGTGCCTTTTCTGTTGACGTCACGGACGATGTGGGCGCGTTCACTCGCGAGAACCTGAAAAACTACGCGGCGGTGATGTTCTATACAACCGGCGAACTGCCTTTCACGGATGAAGAGAAGAGCGCGCTGGTGGAGTTCCTCAAATCCGGCCACGGTTTTGTGGGCGTGCACAGCGCCACCGACACGCTTTATGAATGGGGTGTCTACCACCAGATCATCGGGGGATACTTCAACAACCACCCCTGGCACCAACTGGTGACGGTGAACGTGGTGGACCCGAACAGCAAGCTCGTGAGCTTTCTGGGCAAGTCGTTCCAGATCACCGACGAGATTTACCAGATCGGCGATTTTCGCGCCGACGACTCACATGTGCTCCTGGCGCTGGATCCCACCTCGGTGGACCTGAAGAAGCCCAACGTGCGTGTGCGGTACTACGGCTGGCCCATCTGCTGGACGCGCAACTTTGGCAAAGGCCGCGTCTATTACAACAGCCTCGGGCACGAGGACGCAGTTTGGAATGATCCCCGTTATCAGGAAATGCTGCTCAATGGCATCAAGTGGGTCATGCGAGAAGAGAATTAACACGTCTCGTGCAGTTTTTTCTTGACAGTTTTTTGCGGCTCACCGTAAGGTGGAAATTGAGCGTTGCAGCTTGCCTTGAGGGCAGGCGGCAGGCTCATTGATCGACGGATCCTCGGTAGGCGAGGCTCCCGCGCGGCACACAAGCCACTGCCCAAAAGCATCGCAAGAGGCTTGGTAGTGGGTAGAACAGGCACTCCCGGATTAAGGGTTTGTCTAAGGTGGCTGCCCGACGAGTCGGGCTCACGGCGCGCGGTGCTGAAGCTTGGGCGAGTGAGGCCATCCGAATCTACGGCGACCCGCATAGCGGCTGTCCTGATCGGTCCTCGGCGCTAGCCCTTCTCCTCGCGGGGAGGGGCAGCTATTCCCTCCTTAGCTTCGGGCCTTCCTCCAGAAAGGTATATGAGTAACGACGACGAGCCTCCCATGTGGGGCGGTGCAACGGAGTTTGCGCGGGAGTACGGACCGTGATGGGGTGGACTGACTAGAACCCGCCTCCTTCTTCCGGCCTGCAACCTCTTTCCTGCAAACCCGATATTTCGAGCACATCAGCTTTCCCGTGGCGCGAGCGTGCCATCCGGTGAGTCGAGGGATTCGTATGCCCTTTTCGCAGCAGGCAGGAGCCCAATTCGATCACGCCGGCGATAGGCAACCACGCTCGCGATCACTTGAGAGAATTGAAGGAATTTCAGCAAGCCGGGAGGCGAACATGATGAAAATGAATTGGGGTTTCAATAAGGAAGGCCGGTTGGCGACCCACTGGGTGGAAGTACATGACGAGCGTTCGCAGACGCTCCAGCACCTGATGGAGGGTAGACTCTTTCACCGGTGTCGGCCAGGAGGTCCACCTGGGCAGAGTCGTGGTATCCTCGCCGTAGTTGCACTTGTAACCAGTCCAGTCGGCGTTGCTTCCACCGGGATGCTGGCTCGGATACTCCTGACGGGAAAGGACCGCGGGGCATTGTTCGAGGTTCCACGCTTATTAGGACGAATTCGGCGCACAAGCTGGATGGTTCTGGCGGCACTGATGCTTTTCTGCGCACACTGCCGGGCGCAGGACACGGCCGGTGCGGCAGATTTAGACCCCCAGCAGTGGAATATTCATTTCCAGTCTACGGTGGTTGGACAAGGCCACCCTTCATTTTCCGCCGATTACTCGGGTGCGAACAGTCTTAACCCTGGCGCGAGTGTCCGGGAGACTATTTCCGTGGACGCGCTGGCCGGCGTCCGCCTCTGGCACGGCGCCGAGTTTTACACCGATGTCCTTATGTGGCAGGGATACGGCCTCAGCAACACGCTGGGCATGGCGGCATTTCCCAATGGCGAAGCGTTCCGGGTAGGCAAGACCTATCCTGATGCCTACATCTGCCGGGCCTATATTCGTCAAACCATCGAACTCGGTGGTGAGAAGGAGTCCACGGATGACGAGGCGTTGGAACTCCGCGGCAAGCGGGCCGTGCGTCGGCTCACCTTCACCGTCGGACACGTTAACGCCAAGGATTTGTTCGACAACAATGCGTACGCCAACGACGGCCGGAGCCAGTTTATGAACTGGTCCCTGATGGCCAACAACGCCTGGGATTATCCGGCTGACACGCTGGGCTTTACCAACGGCGCAGCGGTGGAACTGAACAGCCACGACTGGGCCGCGCGCGTCGGTATCTTCATGGCCTCCAAGGTCGCGAACGGACTGCGCATGGATTGGATCCTCTCGCACGCGTGGTCGGCGGCAGGGGAACTCGAGCGGCGATACTCACCGCGGGGCCACCCGGGGTCTGTGCGCCTGTTCGCCTACGACACGCGAGCGCACATGGGGAACTATCAACAGACCCTTGGTAACCCCAACCTGCAAGAGAACGTCGATCTGGATGCCGCATATCGGTACAAGTACGGCTTCGGAATCAATCTTGACCAGGAGATCCGAAAGAATATCGGAGTGTTTGCGCGGGTGGGATGGAGCGACGGCAAGAACCAGACGTATGAGTACACCGATGTCGATCGCACCGTAACGGGAGGCGTGAGCCTGAAGGGCGCGGCTTGGCGGCGTCAGCAGGATACGGTCGGTGTTGCCGTGGTCGTGAACGGACTGAGCGCCGTCCATCGGCAATACCTTGCGGCCGGAGGACTTGGCATCACCGTGGGTGACGGCGCGCTGGACTATGCCGCTGAACGGGTGGTGGAAGTTTATTACAACTGGCAAATCGCAAAACACTTCCAGTTGACGCCTGACTACCAATTCACGCCCGACCCGGCCTACAACCAGGCCCGCGGGCCGGTGAATCTGTTTGCCTTGCGGCTGCACACCGAGTATTGACTTGACCGTTCGCAAAGGGGTTTTGGACCCAACTTAACAAAGATTTCACCCAGAGCGCGAGGTTTTTCCTTGACAAAGGAATTACGCCCCTCGTATTAAGAGAAGTCGAAGTATTTTCAAGCCTAAAAACGCGCGGCACGCGTCCATTGTCAGAGTTCCGACCGGTTAGCAGAAGGGAGGTGCGATATGATCTACTTCACCGAAGTACAGAATCTTCCCATCTACGGCGCCAAAGGTGAGTTTCTGGGGCTGGTTGAGGACGTGTGTGTTGACCCCAGCCAAAAGTCCGCGCGCGTGGCCTCCTTTCTGGTCCGCACCCCCCAGAAGAGCCTTCAGTGCATCACCTACACCCAGATTCTGTCCATCTCGGTGCGGGCGGGCCAAACCACTGTCGGACGCGACGACCTGCGATGTTATGCCCCGGACGAAGGCCTGATTCGAATCAAAAAGGATGTGTTGGATCAGCAGATCATTGACGTAAACAACCGCAAAGTGGTCCGGGTGAACGATGTAGATTTAGACATCGAGCCTCTTGACGGACACACGGAACTGCGGATTGTTGCCGTGAACGTGGGACTGGCTGCCGCGGCCCGCCGCCTGCTCCAGGGGACGATGGCCAAGCACCGGATCCGCATGATCAGTGAAAGCCTGCCGACGCGCACCATTCAGTGGGAATTTGTGAACCTCATTGAAGCCGATCCGGCGCGGCGCGTGAAGCTGCGCATTTCTTACGACCGTTTGGCCGAACTGCATCCTGCCGACATCGCCGACATCCTGGAAGACCTGAGCTATGCCGAACAGAAGTCGGTGATCGAATCCTTGGACGACGAGACCGCGGCCCAGGCACTTTCCGAAATCCCTGCCAAGCGAGGTGCTGAGCTGCTCGAAAGCATATCCCCGGAGAAGGCCGCGGATATCGTGGAAGAGATGCCACCCGACGAAGCGGCCGACGTGCTGAACCAACTCTCGCCCGAGACCTCGGCAGAGGTTTTGGCAGACATGAATAAGGAGGAAGCGGAGGAGGTCAGGGAACTGCTGGCCTTCGGCGAAAATACCGTGGGGTCACTGATGACCACGGAATACGTGGTGGTCCACGAATCCGCTACCGTTGAAGGAGCTATCGCCGCCTTGAAGAGTTTTGAAGCATCCGTTGACGCCGTGAACCAGATCTTCCTGATTGATAACGATGCGACCTTGACGGGGGCGGTGACCATCGGGCGGATTGCGCTCGCCGCCGCCGTCACTCCACTCAAGGAACTGGCCATGGATCCGCTAATCTCCATTCAGGCCTCTAAGAACGTGAAAGAGGTCGTCGATCTCTTCCACAAATACAACTTGATGGCTCTTCCCGTTGTTGACGAAGAGCGCCATATGGTGGGCGTCGTGACCTCTGACGACGTTCTGGAATTGGTGATCAACCGGAAATAGTGGAGTTCTCATGACCTTCAAGAGCTACCGATGGCGGAATCTCGGCACCAAGGTGTTGATTTTTATGGCCGTCCTGGGCCCGGGAATCATCACGGCCAACGTCGATAACGACGCGGGGGGCATCTACACTTATTCGGTGGCAGGAGCGAAATATGGCTTCTCTCTCCTCTGGACGCTGATTCCTATCACCATCGCCTTGATCATTGTACAGGAGATGGTCGGGCGGATGGGTGTGGTCACGGGCAAGGGTCTGGCGGACCTGATCCGTGAGGAATATGGCTTCCGCACGACATTCATCCTGATGGTCCTGCTGATCATCACCGACCTGGGCAATACGGTCTCGGAATTTGCCGGCCTTGCTTCCGGAACATCAGTCTTTCACATGAGCCGCTTCGTGGCGGTGCCCATGGGGGCCATCTTCGTCTGGCTGCTGGTGGTCAAGGGTAGTTATCGCTATGTCGAAAAGGTATTCCTGGCGGCGTGCGTGATTTACATCGCTTATCCCGTTTCCTGCCTGCTTTCGCACCCCGATTGGCCGCAGGCGCTGACGAACACGTTCCGGCCTTCTTTTCAATTCAGCTCGGGCTACCTCTATATGGTCATTGGCCTGGTGGGAACCACCATTGCCCCGTGGATGCAGTTCTATTTGCAATCGGCGGTCGTGGAAAAAGGTGTAAAGCTCAAAGATTACGCTTATTCGCGAATGGATGTAATCGTCGGTTGCATCATGACCGACGTGGTGGCGTTCTTTATTATCGTTGCCTGCGCGGCCACGATCTATTTGACGGGTCACCGGGACATCAAAGATGCCGGCGACGCGGCCATGGCGCTCCGCCCCCTGGCAGGGCACGCGGCGAGTGCGTTGTTTGCCGTCGGTCTCTGCAACGCGTCGATATTCTCCGCCTGCATCCTTCCTCTGGCCACGGCGTACTACGTTTGTGAAGGCTTGGGACTGGAATCCGGTATCAACAAGCGATTTAGCGAGGCTCCGGCATTCTACTGGCTCTATACCAGCCTGATCTTCCTCGGCATGCTGGCTGTGGTCGTGCTCAGTGAGGAGCAGCAGGTGCCCATTATCCTGCTTTCGCAGGTCGCCAACGGCATTTTGCTGCCCTTCGTTGTGATCTTTATGCTGCAACTCACCAACCGTGAAGACCTGATGGGGCCCTACAAAAACGGCCGCTTCTTCAATATCATTGCCTGGGCGACCTGCATCGTGATGATCATCCTCACCGCCATGCTGGCTATTACCAGCCTGATGCCCGGCAAGTTGCCATCGTGACGTCGATCCAGGCAATTGCCGACCACGCCGCTATTTGGGTGCGCGCTTGATGATGAGTTTCATCCGCGTGATGGCGGGATACTGAACGTCAACCCACTGTTCCCCCGATTGCAACTTGAACCCGTGGGAATCCGTCTGGACGTTCACGGTAAGGCCGGGAAGCGTCCACTGCCGCGCGCTGAGGTTCTGTGGTGCCAGCCCCGGTGCGCTGATGCGAAACTCCACATCACCGGTCGTCGAAATGACGATGCCTTTCTTGTCCGCCGAGGCGTCAATGGGCGGAAAGTGCAGCATGCGGATCCAGCCGATTTTGCCTCCGGGCGCCAGCCACTGCACAGTGACCGGATGGAATTGCGCGTATCCGCCGAAATTGGTGGTTTTGTCCGCCATCTCCCCACCGTAGATCACATCCTTGCCGATCCACGCCGTGGCAATGCGCTGATCGGTAATCTGGTGCCGCACCTGGTGTTCACCGGGGAAGTGTTGGAATACCTTGAGGGCGTCGGGCGGAATCTCCGTGTCCAGGATGACGACAAGTGGCGCCATCCAAAGATCGGGAAGGTGGTCTACGGGCGGATCAAACTTGGTCAGCGGGGCTTGGTCTTCGTCCAGCACCGTGCGCAGGCAGATGCCCATTACGCTCACGTAGCTTTGCATGTCCATGCCGTAGGAGCGGTCGTAAGGGCCGGAGATATTTCGCAGGTTGGCGTTGTAGAAGTCTGCCGTGGTGCGCCAGAGCGAAGCCTCCATTTCAGCGCCGATGCTTCGCATGCGGGGAGTGAATCCGTAGTCGCGCCAGAGGGCCAGTCCGTAGAGGTCCGTGCCGCTGTAGGTGGGCGAGTTGAATTCAAAGAACGCGTCGTACTGCTTGAAGAGCTTGTAGATGGTCTCCGTCCAGTCGGTGGCAGGCGCGACCCAATCGGGACGGTTGCCGCGCACGGCAGCGTAATTCCAGAGAAAACCATACATCAGCGAAATGTTGGTGTAGGAAGGCTTGAGTCGTCCTTCCTTGATTTCACCGGCAACCGCATAGTTGATCGACTCCTGCAAGTCCTGCGCGAGGCCGGGCGGCAGGCGATCGGGATACTCGGTGAGGATCACGGCAAACGTGGTGCCGATGAATTCGCGCCAGTTGGGGTCGTACGCCCGCCACATTTGGGCATTGGCGCCGGGTTCAGGTTCCTGGGGTGTCCGCCGGAACGTGCCGTCCCACGGCTTGGTGGGCTCGCGATACTGCTGTTTCAGGACGGTACGCAGAATCTCCGCGGCGCGTTCACGGTCGCCCGGTTGGTCGCGTAGCAGCAGTCCCGCCGCGTACCAGGTTGAGTCGCGAACGATCAGATAGGGCTGGCGCCGCGGCGTTGGGGAGATAACCACCGACGGCAGGACACGGATGAGCTTGGCTTGCGGGTCAAAGTAGTCATCGCCCCATTTCATGGCAATTTCGAAAATCTCGCGGCTGTTCTTGCTCAATGAGGCGACGTTGGGGTGGCGTGGCTGAGCGCAGAGGACGCGAGGCTGTTAGAGCAAAAAGTGAAAGTGTGAGTCCCGCACGCATGGAGATAAGAGGCGTCTGCATGATTCCCCCACGGAAATACCATGGAAATGGCTGGCCTAATGTCTTCCTCGTTTTGGCGATCCTATCGTGTGACTTCCCCGAAATCGGCTAAAAGAGAATCGGCCTCTACCGCCGCTGGATTGAGACCAGCGGCGGCAGAGGCCAGTAAATGAACTTCACGGTGTCTCGATTAGAAGACGATCTTGCCGGCAAATTCCACGGTGCGACTTTCACCCGTCTGCGACGTGATCGTGCCGACGCTCGAAGGACTGGAGATTGACGCATTGGGAGTGCCAAAGTTCGGATGGTTGAAGGTGTTGAAAGCGTCCATCCGGATCTGGAGGCTGGCCCTTTCGTGGAGTCGGATGTTCTTTTGCAGGCTCATGTCCCACGTTTGTAGCCCTGGTCCCCACAGGCCGTTGTAGCCGGAATTGCCGTACGTGCCGTTGGCCGGCGCCGTGAACGCTGCGGGATTGAACCACTGGGCCAGGGTCTTGTTCGCTGGATATAGCGGAGTTCCAACCGCCGCGTTGGGGCGGCCACTCGTCGGGATGCCTGTGTAGCTGGCGGAGTAACTGGCGGAGAAGGGCTGGCCGGTTTGAATAGTGGTGATTCCTGAGAACTGCCAGCCGCCAATCACGTTGGTCAGTGCGCTGCTGGCGCCCGACAAGAGCTTCTGGCCTTTGCCGAAGGGCAGGGGATAGGAGTAGCTAACTACCAGCACTTGGGGCGTGATCCCTCCGATGTTTCCGTAGGAATCAATCACGTTGAGCGGATTCATGAAGTTTTCCGTTCCGAGAACGCGAATCCACTCATATTCGCCATTGATCATCAGGCCGTTGCCATACTGCTTGTGCACCCCGAGTTGCAACGCATCCGACTCAGAGTGGAAGATGGGATCTTCGCCCAAGCTGATCGTTGACCACGGTTGATAGGGCCGGTACTGCTGAAGTGTGTTGGGCGGTTGGACGACTATCGGGCCAGGATTGTTGATGTCTGGAGCCGTATTGCCCGGACCGCTGGAGTTGTTTTGTTCCTTGTTCTTTTGTCCTACGTAGCCGATGCGCGCTGACAGGCCGTGTCCCATGTCGCGCTCCAGAGTCAAATTGTACTCCTCGGTGTAGGGCGTGACCGTGGGGTGCTGGGCGCTCACGGTGGGATTGGAGGCAAAAATTCCAGTTGCCGAGAATGGACCATTCATCGTAAAGGAGGGGGGGACAGGGGCGGAGGGGCTGGATGCGGCGTTGACAAAGGTCTCCACACCTTCAAATGGAATGTTGCTGGCAAAGGAGCTGTCAAAGTACGACGCTGGCAGCAGATTGTAGAAGATCCCATACGCGCCGCGCAGTACCGTCTTGGATGCCACCTGATAGGCAAACCCCAGCCGGGGTGCCACGTTGTTGGTGTCCTGTGTGAGGTAGTCCCAGACGTTATTGGACAGACCCACCTGCGAAGCGAAGACGATGGGCAGGCTCAGGAATCCGGGGATAACGGGATTTTTGGCATTGGATCCGGGGTAGCTGGAGCCAAAGAACACGACCTTATTCAGAGGCGTTCCGGATGGAAGAGTCTGAATAAACAAGGCGTTGTTGCCATACGGGCTGGGCTCAAAGACTTGCAGGTCGTAGCGAACGCCCGCATTGATGGTCAGCCGGTGCGAAACCTTCCAGGTGTCCTGAAAATAGAAGCCATACTGGTGAGAAAGGTTCCGCGTGGTGAAGGCATTGGGCAGCGGGAGTTGGGTCTGGTTGGGGTACCCCAAAAGGAAATCCGCATAGCCAATGCTTGAGTACTGACCATTGAACGAATAGGCGCCGCGCTGCGGACTGACTGCTCCCACGTTGTAATGGTTATCGTAAATGTCCGAGAATCCTGCCTTGAGCGTGTGGGAGGGGAGAATCTTGGTGAGGGAAGCCACCAGTTCGCCCGTCGAGATCAGATCGTGGGAACCCTGCTCCGCCACGCTGGTGATGTTCTTGATGGAGAGTTGGGGTGCGCCCTCAATCAGTTCCTGGCCGAGGCCGGGAATGATGCCCGAGAAGTTGACATTATAGTTCTGGGGAGTGCGGTAGACCGGCAGGTGCAAATACGACAAGTTGATATCCATCAACAGGGTAGGAGAGAAGATATGCGTCCAGCCGCCCACCATGTTGGTATTGTGCTCGCCGATTCCGGACATTCCTCCTTGCAGGCTCGACGCTCCAACGGAGGGGTTCGGGCCGTAAAAGGCATGCAGGAAGGAGAACCGCAACTGATTCTTGTCGCTCACCTTATGATCGATCCGGAAGCTATAGCGGGTGGCGAGTTGCGTGTAGGGCACGTTCTCATAGGTGTTGATACCGGTCCCGGACGTAGTGGGCACGGGAAATAGCACAGTTTGCAGATTCTGGTTCACCGTGCTTATGCGCGTGCTGGGAATCTGGTTGCTAGCAAACGCCGTTCCGGTTAGGGGATCGACGATGGTTCCAACCCCGGCGAAGTTCCCTTGACGCTCCGCCTGTGTCGGTTCCTGGCTGTTCACGTTCGAGGCCTGCGCCAGCCGGAATTGCTCGTAGTTGAAGAAGAAGAAGGTCCGATTCTTGCCATCGTAACCCGGAAGCGTAACCGGGCCGGAGAAGTTCCCGCCATACTCGTTCCTGATGTATTTGGGCTTCGGCAGCGACTCGGCAAAGAAGCTTTTGGCCGCCATGGCGCGTACCCGGTTGAATTCCAGGAGTTCGCCGTGAAAGGTGTTGGTGCCACCTCTGCTGACCACCGTAATCTGGCTCGGTTGCGCATACTCAGCAGGGACGTCGGAAGTGATGACCTTGAACTCAGCGATCCCGTCCAGGGGTGGCACTTCGCCTTCGCCGCGTTCAAGGGTAACTTCCAGGTTGGGAGCGCCGTCCAGGCTGAAACCGACGCCGCCATAGGCATTGCGCCCGCCGGTACCAACTGATGGGGTGACGCCGTAAACGGGCATTTGGTCCTGTGCGCCGGCATTTTGTACGCCCGGCGCGAGCGCGATCAAGCCCATGACGCTCAATCGGCCGTTGAGGGGCGTGTTCACGATGGTGGCATTGTTGACCAGGGAGGCCACCGACGCGTCTTCCGTCTGAATAACCGGCGCGCTCGCGGTTACCGTTACTTTTTCATTAATCGAGCCGAGTTGCATTTGGATGTCGATCTCGGCAACTTGGCCGATCACCAACACGATATCCTGCTGAAAATAGGACTTGAAGCCCGATTTGTTGACCGTGAGGCTGTATTTCCCAGGGGCAAGCTGGGGCGCGACATAGGAGCCGTTGTCGAGTGAAGAGACTTTGCGGACCTGGTTGGTGTCTACATTGGTCACTGTGACCTCAGCCCCTGGCAGGGCCGCCCCGCTTTGATCGGTCACGGTTCCCGAAATGGTTGCCGTTACGCCAATTTGGCCAAAGGCGGCAGGTGGATAAGCCGTCGCGAGTAAGCCAAACACAGTAGCAAGGACTGCGAGATGTACTACGATATCGAAACGATTTCCGAATCGGTGTGCTGGACCCGGTGTTTTCATTTTTGCCTCCACTGTATGTATTACGTCACTCTGCGAGGGTGAACGAGAGAGTTCCGACGCGAGCGTTACTTAAGAGCAATGTAATGTCCAGAGACCGCTTTTAGATATGTGCTGTTAACAAAGGAGTTCTTTTCGGCAGGCCTGCGGAGGAGCTACATATTACTGGATTTTATCGTCGAGATTACCAAATTTTATAGTGACGGGCGAAGGCTGGCAGAGTTGAAGTCCCCCGTGCTCGGACTTTGCGCTGGCAATATAGGCGTGAGGCCGCAGTCGCCCGCTCTGACCGCCGCGATGATCCCAAGCGACGCCCAGCATCCTGCCGCACTCCTCGCGCTCCGTGCATCTTCTTTCCTGGCAGCGGAATCGTTCCTGACGGACTCTTCGGCGGGTTTTGGGGGGAGGGTACTCACCCTCTCCCCCGAGGCTCGCTCAAGCCGCCTCGTCCAAATAGGTTTTGAGCCGTTGCACGCAATTGTCCTGATTTCGTGTGGTCGCTTCTTTGGGGTTGCGTTTGTACCACTTGTCGAACGCTTGCCGCAGCGTGAGCAGGTGGGCAGGCGTCTGACTTCCGTCGAAAACCTGGAGCGCGTGATCGACCGAGGTCAGTTCTCCCGAGCGGAAATGCAGGACGTTGCGTGAGGTTTTCGCGACCCACTCCTGGTAGTGCACCAATTCCGGCTTAAAGAGGCCGCTTACACCCTCCAGCAGGCCTTCGTCGGGCTCCTTCTGTTTCCAAATAGCGCGCACGCTCTGCTCGACTTTGTGCGCGTCGGCTTCCTCGGGAAGGTGCCGGTAGTCGATGAAGTCCTTTTGCGTCGTGCCCCGAAGTGCGGCGTTCCGGTGAGCAGAGCCCGTACCGTAGATCGACTCGAACCAACCGCGGACCAACGGCACCATGGGAAGGGGCACGTGCAAATTGAAGAACCGTTTCTTCCGCTCCATATCCATGGCGATGCCAAGTTCAATGCCCAAGGCGTCGGCGATCTGCCGTGAGGTGGGTCCAAATCGATGCGCCGGACCGATGTAGGCAGGCACGAAAACCCCCGCCGCAACGCCCTGTCCGACGCGGTACCATTGCTCGGCGTGCCGGGTTTCATGATAGATCGTTACACAATAGTCGCCCATCTCTTCCAGAGTAATGGCACGTTTGCTCCAACTTTGAGGACTCAGTTGAATCGTCCAGGTGGTAAAGTCCAACTGTCCGCAAGTTCCCGGATCGAGGTTCTCACCCATATTCGTCTTGACGGCCGGAATCTGAAGGCTGTTGGTCAGGATGTTGTTCAATTCGCCAATCAGAGTTTTGGCGCGCTCACTCGGCGCCAACGTTGGCCAATTCTTGTAGACCTCCAAGCCTTTTTCTACAAATCGAGTTTGGAATGCAACATCGGCAAGGTTCGCCATGGAAGGCTCCTTTCTGTAGCGGAAACGCTCCATCCGATGTGACGACGTCGGCTCACCAAGCATGGGAGCGATCCGTCTGGGGGGTACTCAGTCACGATGCGGGAGGGATTCTACTGGGCATTGCGGGTCGAGTCAAGCGGCGTAGCGGGTCGTGGCGTAGCGGGTCGCTGTAACTTTTTCTTGCCAAGTTGCCGCCGGGCGGATATAAGGTTTTCGCCATTCATTCGGTGTCCGACCGATAAGCGGATGAACTTGTGCACAGGCAGGAACCCGGCCTCAGGAGCGATCCGGCACTCATATTGCCTGCGCCGTTGTTTCCAATTCCAAGAGGTGATGCAATGAACAAGCGTGTAGCCCTCCTTTCTATGATGGCCTTCCTTCTCGTAGTTCAAACTTACTCCGTGGCTGCTTGGGCGGCCGGTAGCCCCCATGGTGCGGCGGTCCCCAATCCGGCGGCGAGCGACCATCCGCCCGCCGGTTTCCAAGCGCTGTTCAACGGCACGGACTTGACCGGTTGGTGGGGCGCCAGCACCGAGGACCCGCGCAAGTACATGGCATTGTCGCCGGAAGAGTTCCAAAAGAAGCACGACGACAGCCTGGCGGACATCCGTCAGCATTGGACCGCGCAAAAGGGAGAACTGGTCAACGATGGCCACGGCCTGTACCTGACCACGGACAAGTTCTATGGCGATTTTGAACTCCTTGTAGACTACAAGACGGTGCCGCTGGCTGACAGCGGCATTTATCTGCGCGGCTGCCCGCAGGTGCAGATCTGGGACTATACCGAGCAGGCAAAATTCAAGCTTGGCGCGGACAAGGGCTCGGGTGGGTTGTGGAATAATCAACCTGGACATCCTGGCAAAGATCCGCTGGTGAAGGCCGACAAACCGTTCGGGCAATGGAACCACTTTCGCGTCATCATGGCTGGGGCCAGGGTCTGGGTCTGGCTGAACGGCCAGCAAACCGTGAATGGCGCGACGATGGACAACTTTTACAACTACGCGCTGCCGGTGCCGCCGAAGGGCCCGATCCAGTTGCAAACGCATGGCGGCGAAATCCGCTGGCGCCGGCTCTTCATCCGCGAAATCGGCAGCGACGAGGCGGACCGCCTGCTGCGTGGTACCGACCCTGCGGGCTTCAAGAGCGTTTTCAATGGCAAGGACTTTACCGGCTGGGGCGGACCGCTGGACAATTACCAGGTGCAGGACCACGCCATCATGTGCAAGCCGCACAAGGGCGGCACGATTTATACCCAGGAGGAATTCAGCAACTTCGTGGCGCGGCTGGAATTCAAACTGCCGCCCGGAGGCAACAACGGCCTGGCCATCCGCTATCCCGGTAGTGGTGACACGGCCTATGTGGGCATGTGCGAGAGCCAGGTGCTCGACGACAACTATGAAAAGGCCACGGGCGAGAAGATTGATCCCCGCCAGGCGCACGGTTCCGCTTACGGCATGGTGGCCGCGCAGCGCGGCTATCAGCATCCCATCGGTGAGTGGAACTACGAGGAAGTCACCGTGACCGGCCCGACCATCAAAGTGGAGCTGAATGGCACCGTCATTCTCAATGCCGATCTGAGCAAGGTCACGGAATTCATGGCCGGCCATCCGCACCCGGGCAAGGACCGCACCCGCGGCCACTTTGGCTTTGCCGGCCACAACGATCCCGTGATGTTCCGCGACATTGCCATCAAATCTCTTGATTGAAGTGCGTCAGGAATAATACCCGTAGCGCCGCCCTTGAGGGCGGCATGCCGGGCTTAAGCCCGGCGCTACCAGGAGACGATCATGAACATTAATTCCGCTTACTCTCGCCGTACATTCCTTAAGGCTCTGGGCGCCACGTCCCTTGCCGCACCGTTCGTGACCAGCGGGCTGATGGCGCGATCGCCCGGTGGCACACTGCGCCACGCCAGTTTCGGCGCCTCGGGCATGGCGTTCGGTGACCTGACCTCAATTGGCAAATGCCCGAACGTGGAACTCGTCGCGATTTGCGATGTTGACCTCAATCGGACGGCCAAGGCTGTGCAGCTCTTTCCCAAGGCGAAGGTCTATCAGGACTGGCGCGTTCTGCTCGACAAGGAAGGGAAGAACCTGGACTCCGCCAACGTCTCCACCCCTGACCACATGCACGCTTCCATCGGGGCGAGCGCGATGGAACTGGGCATCAACATTTACTGCCAGAAGCCCATGACCCACGACGTCTACGAAGTGCGCCGCATGGTGAAGATCGCCCACAAGAAGAAGCGGGTGACGCAGATGGGCATTCACATGCACTCGTCGGCAGCGTTCCTCACTGCCGTGCGCGTCCTGCAAGACGGCGCGATCGGCAAGGTGAAGGAAGTGCACTCCTGGTGCCCGAAATCCTGGGCGATCCCGACCCCCGGCCGGACCGCAGCGATCCCGTGCCCGCGAACTTTGACTGGAACCTCTGGCTGGGCGTTTGCGCCGATCGCCCGTTCATCGGCGATCGCTATTACCATCCGGCCAACTGGCGCAAGCGCCTGGATTTCGGCACCGGCACACTGGGCGACATGGGCTGCCACATATTGGACCCGATTTTCACCTCCCTGGGTTTGGCCGCCCCCATCTCGGTTCGTTCCGAGGGCACCAAGCCCAATGAATGGAACTGGGCGCTCGATGGCAAGGTGCTTTACCAGTTTGCCGGAACCAACCGCACGGCGTCCAAGGTTCTGCCCATTACCTGGTACGATGGCGCCTCCAAACCCTCGGCGGAAGTTGCCGCCTTGCTTGAAGGCGATCCGCTTCCCGGCACCGGCTCTCTCTTCATCGGCACTGAGGGAATCATGATGTTGCCGAGCTACGTGAAGCCCAACCTCTACCCCAAGGCCAAATTCAAGGACTACGCCTTCCCTGACATCGGCGAAGTGAATCACTACCTGCAGTTTGTCAATGCCTGCCGGGGAGACGGTAAGACCACGACCGCCTTTCCCTATTCCGGTCCGCTGACGGAGACCATTCTGCTGGGTGGCATCGCTTCGCGCTTTCCCCAGACCACGCTGAAGTGGAACGACCGCAAGATGAAGTTCGATCTTGCCGAGGCCAACCAGTTCCTGCGCCGCCAGTACCGGCAAGGCTGGTCGATCAAGGAACTGTCGTAGGCAGGCGCGGGCAGAAAAATGACTGACAACCTCTCCGAGGGAAGATGCCCCTCGATGTTGGCTGGCGTGCCTGCGCACCGCCCACCCATCGTGCCACGGGCAGCTTGCCCGTGCCGGAGTGGCACAGGCACTCCTGCCTGTGCCAGCACTGCCAGGAGTGGCGGTGCCACGGCGCCAGCACTCGGTGTTGCCACCCACGCCTCGGCCGGTGAGCCCACGCCATCAGCAACCCGCGATTTCGCCGCACTCCGTCGGCAAAAGCCTGAGCAGAAATCGGCGCCTCGCTGATGGCCGGCAGGTGATGGCCATACGGCAAGAATGGTCGAAGTGGGTCAGCCGGGAAGATGACCCCGCCGGTCGGTGAACACGGCGTCATGACTCACCATGAACCCCCGCGAACGCCATGCCTGCCCGGACTTCCTCCAAGGGGGAGTCCGGGGAAGCAGGGCCTGCACCTGTGCTAGCAGGGCGTTTCGCGGCCAACTGGAGACGAGCGCAGATCCAGAGATCCCAGAACCCCGTTTAACTGGCCAATCATGATGCCCGCTCGACTCCTAACCCGAACAGAATCTTGAGATTAAGGTCGCGTGCACAGATTGGACCAGTTAAACGGAAAATAACCGGCCAAACTGCCTGATTATAGAAGGCTTAAAAGGTGCAAGCAGATTTGGGCCGGTTATTTTTAGTATCTCGGGAGTTTGAGTGCACGTGACACTTCTGCGGTTTTTCGACTACCGCCAACTGGCCTGCGATGCGCCGGCTGGCGCATGGATCGCGGCGGAAGCATGGGACTCTGGCCTATGTCACATCGGGGCGCGAAGGTGATTTCTTGTATGCGGCCGTTCGCCGTGTCATATCGACTGGGCCAATGCCGTGAGTCCAGTTCTTCTGCGGCAAAACGATCTCCCCGATCTGACCGATGTAGCGAGGGGAATTCCTATTCCAAGCGATAGGACCGCGGAAAGCCGCAGTTTAGCTATTTTGAGGTGCGTCAAATTAGGGGCTGCTGTTAATCAACTATAAAAATAAGTCAAAGAATGTGTTGACAAATGCTGCAACTGTATGGTTTCCTGCATGTCACAATGTCAGGGCATCCGGCCCATTCTAAGCAACAATTTTGGGCAACCGTCGCCCAGGGGAGATTTCTCATGCCCCGGCCCCTCAGCACTTCCCGTCAATGGCAGAACGCCGTAGGACGTATTGTCGTTCCTGCGGATGTATTGGCCTTGCATTTCTCGCAATTGCATGGTTTGGTCTTCACCAAAGGTTGCAAGCCTCGGGGAACATTCTCCCCGACGGTCACGCTCATGCCGCGCCCGCGAAAATTCAACCCAGGCTCATGGCGAGTTACGGCAAGCTGCCTCTCAGTTTTGAGGCGAACCAGGGCCAGACCGACGCCGAGGTGCGATTCCTGGCGCGCGGCGGCGGCTACACGATTTTTCTCACCGATGACGAGGCTGTCCTGACCTTAAGAAAGTCGTCAGTTGTCAGTGGTCAGTTGTCCGTAGTGCCGACCTTCGGGTCGGCGCGTGCCACTATAGCGCCCACCTTTAGAGCCTGCCCTGAGCCCCGCGAAAGCACGGCAGATGCTGGGCTAAACGCCGGCATTACTACATCGGTTGATAAGCCCACAGCTGACCGCCTCACTGGTCTATCGGCGGGGTAAGCCAAGTGGTTATCTGGATTGCGCTGTATCAAGCAGGAGGTGCTCCGTGAAGCAAATTGGAAGGCTACTTATCAACTGTCTAATGGGACTGTGGGCGCTGGGATCAGTTCCTTTATTTGCCCAGACATCCTTTGTCTATACCAACGACAACGTAGGTGGCGCGAATACGGTCTCCGGATTCTCGGTCGCTCCGAGTGGCAGTTTAACGCTGCTCCCGGGATCGCCCTTCTCAACCGGTGGACGGGGCAACGGTGGATCTTTCTTCTCCACCCCACGTATTGTCGCGAGCTCGATTGGAGGGTTCTTATACGTCGCCAATGGCGCCAGCAACAACGTCAGCGTCTTCTCGATCAACCCGTCAAGTGGTAGTTTGACGCCGGTCTCAGGATCGCCTTTCGCCACAGCCACCACGGGGGGCGGTGATTTGGCGTTAGCCGTTACTCCCGATAATAAGTTCCTCTTTGCGGGCGACAGTTTGACCGACGAGATCACGGTGTTTAGTATCGCTGTAAACGGCGCGCTGAGTATTGTAACGGGATCGCCCTACCTCGTCCCAGGGGCTGCTGCTGGGGCATCTATCGATGGCATGAACGTGAGCCCCGACGGCAAATTTCTGGCCCTCACTCTACCCGGAAACGAGAATGAGATCGCCATGTATAGCATCGGAGCGGAGGGTACCCTTACGATGGTGTCAGGCTCCCCATTTTCGCCATCTGGTGCCGCCGCGGGCGTGGAATTCAGTTGTTCCGCTTCGATGCTCTTCGTCTCCGACTTTAACGGCAATACTGATACGCAGGTCGAGGTTGACAGCGTCGCGCCCACGGGGGCCCTATCGCCGGTGTCAGGTTCCCCGTTTATTTTCACCAGCCAGGGCATAAATTCGAACGTAGGGATCTTGAGCCCCAATGGCCTAGATTATTACGTGAGTAACCAGTATTCGGGTCAGATTACCGGCCTGAGCGTCGCCTCGAACGGAGGACTGACGCCGCTTGGCAGTTCCCCATTTGCCACCGGCTTTGCCTCCGGATGCCCTGCATCGGGCTGTCCAATGGGCATGGCGATCAACCAGGCGGGGACACTCCTTTTCTTGGCCTCGGGATCACCCAGTGTGGCGGTCCTCAGCGTTGCAAATGGCGGGGCCTTGACACCCGTAACGGGCTCTCCCTTCACCTCGGGCCTGAGCACCTCTAACGCGAGATCGCTTGCGATCTGGCCGGCAACAGTTTGTCCACAGAGCTCCTTCGTCTATACCAACGACAACATAGTTGGTGCGAATACGGTCTCCGGATTCTCGGTCGCTCCGACTGGCAGCTTAACCCTGCTCCCGGGATCGCCCTTCTCAACCGGCGGAACCGGCTTGCCGGCCAACACCAGCCCTTTCTTCGCCACCCCACGTATCGTCGCGAGTCCGATTGGAGAGTTCGTATACGCCGCGAACGGCGCCAGCAACGACGTCAGCGTCTTCTTGATCGACCCGTCAAGTGGTCATCTGACGTCGGTCTCAGGATCCCCGTTCGCGACAGCCTCCACGGGGGGCGGTGACTTGGCGTTAGCCGTTACTCCCGACAATAAGTTCCTCTTTGCGGGCGACAGTTTGGCCGACGAAATCACCGTGTTTAGCATCGGAGCGGGCGGCGCGTTGAGCATTGTAGCGGGATCGCCCTACATCGTTCCAACGGCTACCGGTGGGGGTACAATCAATGCCATGAACGTGAGCTCGGACGGCAAATTTCTGGCCCTCACTGTACCTGGAGGGACGAACGCGGTTGACATGTATGGCATCGGAGCCAATGGCACCCTTACGGCGGTGTCAGGCTCCCCATTTTCGCCATCTGGTGGCGCCGCGGGCCTGGAATTCAGTTGCCCCGCTTCGACGCTCTTTTTATCCGACGCTAACGGAAATATTGATACAGAGGTCGAGGTAGACAGCGTCGCGCCCACGGGGGCCTTATCGCCGGTATCAGGTTCCCCGTTTATTTTCACCAACCAGGGCATAAACTCGAACGTAGGGATCTTGAGCCCCAATGGCCTAGATTATTACGTGAGTAACCAGTATTCGGGTCAGATCACCGGCCTGAGCGTCGCCTCGAACGGAGGACTGACGCCGCTTGGCGGTTCCCCATTTGCCACCGGCTTTGCCTCCGGATGCCCTTTTCCAGGTGCCTGTGCAACAGGTATGGCAATCAACCAGGCGGGAACACTCCTCTTCTTGGCCTCGGAATCACCCGAGCTGGCGGTCCTAAACGTCGCCAATGGCGGGACCTTGACACCCGCAACGGGCTCTCCCTTCACTTCCGGCGTGAGCACCTCTAATGCGCAATCACTGGCAATTTGGCCGGCAACAAATTGCCCACCCGTGGTCAACTTGAGCCCACCGAGTCTTGCCTTTGGAAATCAGCTTCTCGACACAACTAGTGACCCCCTGAGTGCGACGTTGACCAACACCAGCCCGAATTCCACCCTCACTATCACCAGCATTACTGCGAGCGGGGATTTCTCACAGACTAATACCTGCGGGACCGCCGTGAGTGTGGGTGACAATTGCACCATCAATGTCACTTTCACACCCACTGCTCTTGGCAATCGCACCGGATCGGTCACCCTCACCGACAGCGCCAGCGGCAGCCCGCAGACCCTCAACTTGAGCGGGACCGGCACTGGGCCCGTGGTCAGTTTGTCCGCCCCGCTGACCTTCTCGGCTCAATTGGTAGGAACCACCAGCAGTTCCCAGACTGTCACTCTGACCAACACGGGTAACAGTAGCCTCACATTCACCGCGATTACGGTCACTGGCCCCTTTGCTATCGCCACCTCCGGAAACACATGCTCGACCTCGAACCCCGTCGCCGCCGCGGGGACATGCACGGTGGCGATTACGTTCACGCCAACGACCGGAGGGACGGTGGCATACAGCCTCTCGTTCAGCGACAATGCGGCCGGTAGTCCGCAAACTATCGCACTCAGCGGAACGGGCCAGGACTTCACGCTGGCCGCAGCCACCGGTTCCTCCACCTCGGCCACCGTCGCGCCCGGTCAAACTGCGACCTACACTTTAAGTGTGGGTGGTGAAGGGGGATTGTCCGGGTCGGTGACCTTTACCGTTACAGGAGCGCCCTCCGAGGCTACCTGCACGGCTTCACCGAGCCCAGCCGCGCTGGGTACCAATGTCACCGTCACTTGCACAACCACCGCACCATCAGCAGATACGCCCCGTTCTCGACCTCTTCCCCCGGTCCCACCCCTATCGCCGGGCCTGAGAGGTCTGTTGATGCTCGCCTTGATTCTTGCGGCGATGGCATGGGCCATCATGCGCCGGAACCAAGCCGGCGTGAGCCGATGGAAGGCCACAATGCTCCCGCTCGCCGCGGGATTGTTGCTGACCCTCGCGCTGGCCGGCTGTCATAGCGGCAGTACGACGACCACGACGTCTAACCCCGGAACACCCGCTGGAACCTCCACGCTGACGCTAACAGGTACGACGGGATCGGGAGCTTCTGCCCTGAGCCATAGCCTGACGCTCACGCTGACCGTCAGTTAGTGGGAACTCGTCACCGGGCTTTGCCCAAATGGCGTTCGGAGGAATAACGTCTCCCTTGTCCCCTGGTGCATACCGACGAATCTGCTGTCGCAGTCCCTGCTGCACGGGGAAGCACTTGGCAACAGTTCGCACTGTCGTGTAACGGTCTGCCCCTAAAAGCGCAACCCCTGATTCCCCGAAGTCCCCATCGAGGAAGTTGCCGTGCCTGCTTGCGATCACTTGGAATCCATACCGCTAAATGCCCCGTCAACTTCAAATCTCCGGACGGGGTCCTGGGAGACAGGTTTTGCCTTGTCGCCTGTCGTTTATGAACGCCTAATTCGCGATTCAATTCAAACTGGCCTACTTTGGAAAAATGGGTAGGGTCTGAAACAGAAAACTGGGACATGTTTGCGATTTCGGCAACTGTCCTTGAGCCCCAACGGGGCGAAATAACAAAGCCCAGGGCAACGCCCTGGGTTAGCGGTGCCCAACCCGATACCCGAGCCCTGAAGGGGCGGAACAATGCTCTTCAATCCCACACGAACCGATCGTCGTAGGCAATTCTGTGCGCGTCCAGCGACCGCGACGTGGGGAACAGGTATCCCGCCCTCTCAGGGCTGGAGGCAAAATTGGGGGGCGTCTAATGGGCGCAGTAACGCCTCATCCGGCTTGGTACCTCCGTCTGCCTCTCCCCAGGGGCAGAAGGGGCGGGCAAAGACCATGCGGCCGCAGATTTCGCCGATGACGCAGATTTCAATCTGGGGAATCGGTGAAATCGGCGGATTATGCCAAGTCGATTTGCAGTGGGGCCGAGCTGGAGGGAACGGCAAGAGCGGGGGAAGGCCTGGGACAAACGCTTCGTTCCCCAGTTTGGGAACGGAGGCTCGGTAGCGACCCGTCACCCACGTGCGGGCCGAAGCGCTTGTGGGTTCCGCGGGATGACGGCCCCTGCGGCGGGCGAAGGCTTGCCCCTCAGTCCGTCGGTGGGCGGATCTTTGACCGACGGTCGGCGGTACGTACCATGGCCGTCCCGGCCATGCCCCGGCACGGGCACGCCACGGCGTGTCCCACCTCGGGCACGGGCAAGATGCCCGTGGTACGAGTTCGTGGGCGCATTCCAGCCCCCAGTCTCCAGTCCCTAGCCCCCAGCCCCCAGTCCCTAGCCCCCAGTCCCTTCACGCCGTCCACCGCTTGAAATGCATTTTCACTTCGACGGGCGTGCCTTCAAAGGCCAAGGCTTTGCGGATCACAAGGGAATTATCACGCCCGTCGCGGGCGAGCCACAGGCCTTGCGGTTCGGCCAAGGCCCAGCCACGCGGGGCGCGGACGTAGATGCTGCCGTCGTGCCCGGCGGGGCGCTGGACGCGCACGGTCAACGTCAAGGTGGTTTCATCCCATCGGCAGTCTTCGATTTCCGCCTGGCCCTGGCGAACATGCAGGTCGGTGGAGAGCAGCCAGGGGTGCTCGCGGTCGTGTGCGATGCGCAGAAGCTTGACGCTGCGCGGCGGCACGTCGATCGAAACCGAACCTTGCAGCACGCCCTGGAAGCGGCCATTCCAATAGTCCCAAACGGCGTAGGGCGTGGCCGCGTCGAGCCCGAGGCGCGGGAAGGGAACGGTTTGGGAAAGCGTGTCGTTGTTGATGTTGAAGACCGCGAGCAGGTCCCAGCGGTCCCACTCGCACTCGACCG
Organism: uncultured Acidobacteriota bacterium; assembly: GCA_963719115.1. GTDB lineage: Bacteria > Acidobacteriota > Terriglobia > UBA7540 > UBA7540 > Bog-366. Next base: position 164,312 of record CAVRBF010000084.1, read on the forward strand.
GCAGGTGGAACAGGCGCGGATAGTCCAGTTCCGCCTTGTCAAACAGATCGAGTGGGCGCGGTGGCTGCGGCAGGCGCGGGAAGATCATCCGCAGCATTCGCATGCGCCCCTCGTCCATGCGGTCCACGTCGTCGCCCATCATCAACTGGCTGCCGTTGATGCCGAAAAACGTCACCGTAATCTGCGCGTCGGCCAGGGGAATAGGCTTGTCAATGGTAATCACGCTGCCCGTGTCGGCAATGTAAAGCTTGCGGTGGATGAACGAGTACGCGCCCATGGTCAGCAGCGCCGTGTGGTGGGACGTCCACCAGTCGGGGTTATTGATGACGAACGTGCCGGGATAAAACCCCTTGTTGGGACCGTAAAGCGGGCGGCCGTCACCATAGTCATTGCCGAGGTGGACCCCGTTGACGAGGCCCGTCACCTGAAGCGCCGGCCCCGTGCTGCCCAGCAGGTAAGTGTCGTCCGTCACCGTCTCGCGAATCACCCGCAGGCCCTCGCGCCAGGCTTCCGGCCCGTTGATCTTGGTTTTGTCAAAATAGCCGTCGTTGGGGTGGGTGCCGGGCGTGGCGCCGGTCATGCAGTCCAGAAAGTCGAGCATGTAGTACCGCACGCCCCAGCGCCGGTAGGTGGAAAAGACCTCGCGAATGAACTCGTGCGTCTTGGGATGGCTGGGGTCGAGCGCGTACATCACTCCCAGGTCGCGATGGGGGATGGTCAGCGGCTTGCCCTGGTATTGCAGAAGGGCGTCCTTTAGGCGCTCCACCTGCTGCGTCACGCGGGCGCTGAGCCAGAAAAATCCTGCCCAAAGCCCCCAGCGGAACTTCAGGGAATCAAGTTCCTGGTGCAGAGCCTCGGGGCCGCTCGGGAAGGTAGTATAGTTCCATTCGAGCCAGTTTCCGGGCAGAATGTCCTTGATGTTCCCCACGCTTACCCAGATGTAGGGCACGTCGGTTTCGTCCAGCTTCAGGCGATTGCGGACGGCGTGGGCGTTGCGTTTTACCACATCCTCATATTTTTCAACAAAGAACGGGTCAACCCACGCCCATCCCACCCACCCGGCAGGCGGTTTGGGCCAAATGGGGGGCTTGTAGTGCTCGTAAACCGCGTCTGCCCAGGCGTCCATCGCGGACAAAGGGTCCGATTCCAGCCCGATGCGCAGCCGCTCGGACTCGATCATAGCTCCCGAGGCTAGCTCGAAGCCGGCAAAGTCGCACCAAGCTCGGACTGTGGCGGCTTGTCGCGGAATAACCAAGGTGGACTGGACCACCGTCTGGGCTCGGTCGAAAGTTACAAAGCCGAATTGGACCGCCGGACCACCACCTGGTGAGAACCACTGCGTCAGGGTCTTGCTCACCAGCGGTTCCGATGACCCGCGAAGGGGCTTGGTGAACCACGGCGGGTTGCCCGCGCCTTTGGTAAGGAGCGCCGCGCCGTTTTCCGGATGATCGCCGAAGCGCACCTCGGCGTTCGCGTCGGTGGTGTCGATCAGCGTGCACCGGCCAAGTTTGATGGGCTGATCGCCGCGATTCTCCAAAGTCGAACTGACGATGAGCGCAGGTTGCTCGGGCCGCCAATGGAAGCGCACGTGCCAACTCAGCGGCGGCTTAGTGAATTCAAACTTAGCTGTGCCGTTCGCCCAGGTCGCCTGCGCCGCGTCGTCGGCCCACAGCATCATGCCGTCCGCTTCGATTCCAAGGCGCGCGTCCTTCAAGCCCACCGGGCCGTCGATGGAGTAGCGCCGGGCTTTGTGGTCAAAGCGGAATGCCGAAGCGGATTCACCTGTTTCCGCGCCGCTGGCGCTGATTTCGATATCGGCAATGGGTTTCATAGGCTCGCCCTTGTTGATCTGCCACGAAGATTTTGTCGGCGTCGTCCGCGCTACGCCTGCTTCACCAGCATCGTTCTTCACCGAAACCAAACGTGCTGTCATCCTGAGTTCAGCTTTTCAGAACGAAGGACCCCGGTATTTCGTCCTATCCCGGCGCGCCGCGACGCGGCCGGCATTACGAGGCGCTCGCGCGCCTCGAATTCCTACGTACAATGCAAGAGGTCCTTCACCCTGAAGTGCGGGTTCAGGATGACAGTGCTGTGAGTGGGCCGCAAAACGACGCGCCAAGAACGCCAGTTGACGCACGCCCTCGAAACCCGCATCCCGAGTCCCGAATCCCGGCCGTTCAAAACCTCTTGAAGTGCATCTTCACTTCCACCGGCTCGCCTTCGAACTTCAGGAGCTTGCGAATGACCAGGGAGTTGTCCCGTCCATCGCGCGCGAGCCAGAGGCCCTGGGGTTCCGCGAGCGCCCATCCCTTGGGCGCGTGGGCGTAGATCGATCCCTCGTGCCCCGCGGGACGCTGCGCGCGGATCGTGAGCGTCATGGCGTCCTCGTCCCACTTGCAGTCGAGAATCTCCGCCTGCCCCTGGCGAATGTGCATGTCGGTGGAAAGCAGCCACGGATAGTCGCGATAGGCAGCGATGCGCAGCAGTTTGACGCTGTCCGGCGGAACTTCCACGGAAACCGCGCCGCTGGATTCCACGCCCTGGTAGCGCAGGTTCCAGAAGTCGAAGACGGAGTACGAGGCTTTCGGGTCGAGCCTCAGGCGCTCGAGGGGCAGAGTCTTTTGCAACGTGTGCTCACCCAGATTGAAGACGGCCAGCAGATCCCAGTTGTCCCACTCGCGCTCGACCTTCAGGTGAAAGACCTGGGGATAATCGAGTTCCACGTAGTCGAACATATCCACCGGCCGAGCCGCTTCCGGCAGGCGCGGAAAGATTTGGCGAACCATCAGCAGGCGATCTTCATCGATGCGGTCGATATCGTCACCCAGCATCACCGGTCCGCCGTTGATGCCGAAAACCGTGGCGCTGATCTGCGCGTCGCCCAGCGGGATGGGCTTGTCGATGCTCATCACGTTGCCGCTGTCGGACAGATACAGCTTGCGATGGCAGAAGTAGTACATCATGGAACAGATGCCGGTGCGGTGGGAGGTCCAATAGTCGGGTTTGTTGATGACAAACGTGCCGGGGTAAAAGCCCTTGTTGGGGCCGTAGAGCGCGCGGCCCTCGCCGTAGTCGGAGCCCACACGTTGGCCGTTGCCGTAGCCGATGGGTTCAAACGTTTCATCGCAGGTCAGCAGGTAAGTGTCATCGCCGGCGGCGGCGCGGATGGCGCGATAGCCCTCGCGCCACGCTTGCGGCCCGTTGATCTTGGTTTTGTCGTAGTAGCCGTCATTGGGATGCGTGCCGGGCGTCGAGCCGGCAATGGCGTCGGTAAAATCGAGCATGTAATAGCGCACGCCCCACTTGCGGTACGTCGTGTAAACCTTGTGGATAAACGCCTGCGTGTCCGGATGCGTGGGGTCGGGAACGTACATCGGCCCAAGATCGCGATGGACAATGACGATCGGCTTCCCCTGGTATTTCAGCCAGGCGTTCTTTAACTCTTCCACCTCGTCAGTGATCTTCGCGCTCATCCAGAACATGCCGGTCCACAGTCCGAGCGTGAAGTTGAGCGAGCCCAGGTCGGCCACCAGCGCCTCCGGGCCGGCAGGGAAGCGGTCGTAATTCCAGTTCAGCCAATTGCCCGGCAGTTCGTCCTTCAGGTTGCCGATGCTGACCCAGACGTATTGAATGTCGTTCTGGTCCAGCTTCAGGCGATTGCGCACGGCACGGATATTTCGGTGCACCACGTCTTCGTAGCGCTCGATGTAAAGGGGATCGACCCACGACCATCCCAGCCAGCCGCCGGGAATGTTGTGCCACAAGGGCGGGTGATAGCGCTGGTAGACGGCGTCGCCCCAGGCTTCGAGCGCGGCGTGGGGATCGGTTTCAAGCCCGATGCGAAATACTTCCGTATCCACCGACGCGCCGGGCTGGAGCGGCGTCCCTTGAAAGTCCGTCCAGGCGCTGACCAGCGGGACATTGCGCGCTTCGTCCCAGCTTGACTCGATGAGGCATTCGGCGCGGTCGAAAGTGAGAAAGCTGAACTGCATGGTGGGGCCGGAACCGGGGGTGAACCATTGGGTCAGGGTTTTGCTCAGGAACGGACCCTTGGCGCTGACCTCCTGGCCGGCGACCGTCGCCAATTTGCCGTGCGAGACATTGACGCCTTCAGTGGAAAACGTGTCGGACTTCTCGGTACGCCGCTTTGCCGAAGGAGCCAGACCGTGCGTTCGCCATGGCGGGTTGGCGGTCCCATTGGTCACAAACGCCGCGGCTTGCTCGGGGTGGTCGCCGAGGAGCACCTCGCTCGAACGGTCGGCGATGTCCAGCAGACGGCAACGGCCCAACTTCAATGGCCTCTCACCGCGATTTTCCAGAGTGGAGCTGATCACCAGGGCGTGGCCGTCGCTTTCCCAGTCGAAACGCACTCTCCACGCGACCGGGGGCGTGGTGAAGGTAATTTTAGCCTCGCCCGTGTCGTCGCCGGTCCATTCGACGTGCGCGGCGGAATCGGCCCAATAGGTAACGCCGTCAACTTCAATTCCCATGCAGGCGGTTTTCACTCCCACTGGGCCGGAGATGGAGTAACGCCGGGTCTTGGGATCGAACTGGAAGCGCCCTGCCGAAGGTGCGGCGGGCGTTTTCCCGATTGCCAGCTTGGAGCCGGCAACGGCAGCGAGATAGGCGGTAGGGAAGAAATCTCGGCGGGTCATTTTCATGTTGAAGAACTCTCCTTACAGGTCAGGCAAGATAGTTGGTTAGAGCTACAAGGTCAAGGGCGGAATGAGCGGTATCCAGTACCCTGAAGATCTTCTGCGGTGGTGCCATCCCAAGCTTGCTCGTAGCGCCGGACTTTCGCCGCTGCGGTTTCTTCGATCGGGCAGTCGGTAAAGCCCGGCGCTACGGTTGGGGTCATACCTCCTCCCTCCAGATTAAAAAGGAGGTATGACCAGGTTGATCCATGGGTCCGAGCACTTTGCGACAAGCGGGCGACGCTTGGTTTAGAACAACAACTTCGCGCCCACTTGCAAATAACGATCTCCCTGGCTGTAGGGCCCCGTCGGGCAGTTGGGATAGCATCCGGTAATGCGTCCCTGCGTGGCAGTTGGCTGCGCTCCGCCATCGCGGGGGTCGGCGATTTGCGTGTAGGGTCCGGAACTGGTTTGCGTTCCCGGCACGCCCAGATTGTAGTGGTTGAAGACGTTCAGCGCCTCGACGCGCAGTTGCAGCATCAGTCCTTCACGCCCGGGAAGACGAATGTTCTTCAGCAGTGCCATGTCGTAATTCTCCCATCCGGGACCAAAGTAAGCGTTACGCGAAGAGTCGCCCCAGGTGAAGGGATTCGGCGCAGCGAAGGCTGCCTGGTTAAACCAGGGCACACCATCCTTGACGTCATGCGAGCTCTTGTTCTGGCCCTGATATACCGGAACGCCGGAAATCAGGTTGGCGCGGTTGGCCACGGAGGGAGAAGTGTTCTGGCCAAACCATCCGAGCTGGCTGGCGGGTACGGTGAAGGTAACAGAGTACGGCGTGCCACTGCCGTAGGTTGTGTCTCCCGACCATTCCCAGCCGGCCACCAGCACGTTCACCAGACCATGGGCGTTGGACAGGAAGTGTTGACCACGGCCGAAGGGGAGTTGATAGGAGTAGGCGATGTTGAACATGTTGCGGCGCACAAATTGGGTGTTGCCATATTCGGCGCCGGGGTCGTGCCAATTGGCCGGAGTCGAAGCGATACTGCTGCCGTCAACGTTGTCCAGGCTGTGCGCGTAATTGTAATAGGCCTGGAAGCTAAGCCCATGCGTCGTGCGCTTGGTCACCTCAATTTGCAGCTCGTCGAAGTTCGATTTGCCGCCGGAGCGAAAACTGTCAATCGCCGCCCAGGGTTGGGCCGGCAACTGCGACTGAAGAGCCACGCCGGAGGTCATGGTATTGGGGATATCGATGTCGTTGGCGTACCACTCAATGTGATGGGTTTGCGAACCCATGTAGGTCATGCGCGCCAGGATCAATCCCGGGAACTGGTGCTCAATGGTGGCATTCCACTGCTGCACCACCGGGTTCAGCAGCTTGCGATCCGTCTGGTAAATCGTGGGGTGAGCAGCCGCTGTGGCGCCGGCTCCCAGCGACGTGGGGAATGGATTCGAGAAGGGAAGATCCGGCTGGTAGCCGGTAGTCGGTGGGTTTCCGGAAAGCGCGCTGGAATAAGTAAAGCCAGGGCCAAAGCTCCCGGAGAGCCATGGGGTATTGAGCGTCTGGTCGTACCAGCCTTCATAACCCGGTACCTGGTCATAATAAACGCCGTAACCGGCGCGGATCACGGTGTTGTTGTTATTGAAGGGTCGGTAGGCAAATCCCAAGCGCGGACCCCAGTTGTTGGTGTCGCCCAGCGGCCACTTTTGGGGCAAGCCCAGCGCTTGCGTGGTCGTCAGGTACGGCAGATAAGCGTTGTATTGGGCCTGGCTGGCATCAACGGGAGGAAAGAACACCGTGCTGGAATTTTCCGGCAGAGCCAGTTGATTGGTCGCGGGGTCATAGTAGCTGGACAGGCCTACGCCGCCCAGGGTTTGGACCCACCAGGGTTTCTCGTACTCGTAGCGCACGCCGTAGTAAATAGTCAGGTGGCTGGTCGCCTGCCAGGTATCCTGCCCGTAAAACGACCATGTGCGGTCATCCATGTGTCGTCCAAAAGCTCCCGGCGGCGAAAGCGTGTCCGATTGGACGTCGCCGAGCAGGAAGTCGGCAAAAGCATTGCCGGCCGACGGCGTAACCCCGGCTTTTGCCCAGCCTTTGCCCCCGGTCCACTGGCCGTTGAACGTAAAGCTGCCGAGCGAACCGGGAGTGGCTTTGCCGTAGAATCGCACGGCAATTTCGTCGCCGCCGAATTTAAAGGTATGGCGGCCGTGAACTTTGGTGAAGTTGTCGGTGAATTCCACATCGGGCTGGTGAGCCTTGGGCAGATTGCCGATGTCGCTGAACATCCCGGTGTAACCGGTCATGTTCATCGTGGGCAGGCCGCGATTGATGCCGTTCTGAAGTCCCGGAAAAAGCGACTGGGGATTGAAGCTCAGGTTCTGGCCGTACTCAATGGTGGAGAACTTGTACCATGTGCCGCGGAATTCATTGATCGCGGTCGGCCCAAAGGTGTGATTCTCCGCCAGGGTATAGTCGGTTTGGAAGGCGGGATAAATCGCCTGGCCATAGGTTTCCGGATCGGCTTCCGGCACCAGATAGACGGTGGCGTTGGTCTTCCACCAAGTGAAGTACAGCATGTCCTTCTCGCGTATTTTGTAATCGAAGCGGTCATTGGTGGTGCCGATGTCGCGGGCCAGGCGGTTCAGGCTGATGTTGTTGGTTTGGCCGCTCGGCAACCCCGCGGTGAGGACGTTGGGAGCGGGAAGATATGCCAGAAGTGTGTTGGCCTGGGAGGCGAACATGCTGGTGGGAATCACGTTGCCGGCGAAGGCCGCGCCGGTGAGGGGATTGTACAGTTGTCCGCTCGGGTTGCTGCAGACTCCGCTGCCATTGAAGCTGGCGCCGGCAATGCTCGTACAAACTGATCCAAAGTTGCCCTGATGCATGGCGAGAGAAGGCTGAACCAGGTTTTCCGGCGTCGCGGTGCGCTGAATGTAGCCGGAGTAGTTGACAAAGAAAAATGCCCGGTCGCGCTTGATGGGGCCGCCGATGTTGACCCCGAACTGGTTCAACGTGAAACCGGGACGCTTAATGCCGCTGTAATTGTTGGTGAAGGCGTTGGCATTGAACGCCACGTTGTCATTGATCTCGTTCAGGTCGCCGTGGAACTTGTTGGTTCCGGACTTGGTGACCATGGTGATGGTCGTGGTCCGGTTGTACTCGGCGTTGGTGTTGATGGAGTCCACCTTGAATTCCTGGAAGGACTCGGGCTGCGGGTAGATAATCGCATAGCCGTTATTGGCGTATGACTGGCCGCCGGTGGCCAATTGTTCGGTGGTCGATCCGTTCATGGCGTAATTGATGGAACCGTAGTAGAGGCCACCATTGATGCGGGCGTTCGACAGGCTCTGGGCGAACGAGAAGCCCGGAACCATGCGGTCAATGGCGTCGATGGTGTCGTTGTAGAGAGGCAACTCCGTCAGTTGCTGGTTGTTGAACATGGTGCCCACGCTGATGGAGTCGGTGTGCACCATTGCCACCTTCTCGCCGGTCACGGTGACCACCTGTACCGAGGTCCCGACCTTCAGCGTCACGTCCACCCGCTCTGTTTGCGAACTGAGCAGTTGCACGTCCGTGGTTCGCGAGGTGTCAAAACCTTTTTGGGTCACCGCCACCGTGTAGATTCCCGCCGAAAGGCCCGACAGCGAGTAATAGCCCACGGAATCGGTGACGGTCAGGCTGGTGATGGACGTTCCCTGATTGGTGATGGCAACCTCCGCTCCCGGCACGACCGCGCCGGAATTGTCTGTAACGTGACCGAGAATGGTGCTGGTGATGATCTGCGCGCGCGCCGTCCCGCCCAACACGAGCACGAACGCCGCAAGTGCCCACAATGTCCTCCGGAGATAGCGAGTGATGTGCACGACGAATCCTCCTGTACGGAAATGTGTGTCCCAACCCTCGACGCCACGTTCAGCCGACATCGGGCGAATGCCCTACAACTGCCTGCTTGAACCAGGTTCAGCCCTAGCCTAAGAGGTCGCGTCGCCACGGTCGCGACGTCGTTCATGCAATTGTAACGTTAATTCCCTGAATTGGTCTAACGCGGGCATCTTAAATGGGGTTATATGGTCTAGTCAAGCACAAAATTGGCATGGTGAGACGCCCGATCGGAGCGCATCGATGCGGTGTCATGCGCTGGTCTAGGGCGGTTCACAATCGACCATCGACCATCGACAATCGAAAATCCGTGTCGGTCATATTGTCGATTCACTTGAGCGGCGTTCTCGGATAGTCGCCCCCGCGCATGGGCGCGTTTCTTTCCGCATAAGGCGGAAGAGGCGGGGCGGGATGAGCGCCCTCCTGGTACCAGAAGGCAACGCTGGTGTAGTCGTCGTGGCTGGGCAGTTGCTTTCCGCCTTCGTTGCGCTGGTTTTGGATTTCCACCTTCAGGGATTTCTGAAACCGCACCGGGTTGGCGAGATACCAGCGGTACATGCGGTTCTGGCCGTCGTCCATCTGGATATAGCCGCTGTAGATGTACGAGTAGGTATGGTCGAAGCCCCAGCAGGCGCCGTATTCGTCTTCCGTGCCTGGCGTGTGGTCGATCTTCGCGCCGTCCACCTGGAAGAGCGTGTCGCCCTCACCCCACCAGGCTTGCCACTTGGTGTCCACCTGGAGGAAGTTGCCGACGTATTGGCCCCGGCCGGTGACGTCCAGAATTGGGTGGATACCGTCGCGAACGGGATTCGAGCGGGTGTATGCCGCATGCAAACGGCTGGTCTCACCAGCGAACGCCGGGTCGGTTTCATAATCCACGCCGTACGCCACCGGCCGGATGTACTCTTCGTCGCCGTCATTGGCCAGCACCAACCGCGCGCGCCGCGAGAAGGGCATGGGCAAATAGCACATGAAGTTGTAGTGATTGAGCTGCATGGGGACGGACTGGTAATCGATCGCCTTGTGATCAAAGACGCCGAAAAAGGCCCATAGGGGCACGCGGATGCTGGGTTCGGTGGCATTGTCCCAGTAAACCTTCAACACCAGGCCGCTATAAAATGCTCCCGTACCGTCCGTGCCGTGATGGTAGCTGTTGTCGGTGTAATAGAAGTAGGTGATCTTGCCGGGGCCGGTAATATCCGCCAAAACCGTTTCCTGACCCGGACGCAAATCGACACCGTGGTATTCCATGTGATTGGCGAAGGTGCCGCCGGTGATGCGGAAAATGTCATTCACCTGCGCCCGAGCTGTGGGCGCGAAACCCGCGGCGAGAAGTGCTGCCGCCAAAAGTAACGCGACCTTGGCTGCTCCGGCGGCTATTTCCCGTTCGCCGCCATGCGTACGCGGAGTCCGGCGCTCTTGATCATGCAATCGATCGTCAGAATGATTCATGTTGTGTCTCCCCCGGGCTGGGATTGATAGCAGATTATCGTGAGGAATTGCAACCCATGTGTCAATGATGCGCGCAGCGCCTTGGACTGCGGCGGCTTGACGCCGCCTTCGAACCAGCCAAAGGATGCCGATAATCGGCAAACCCGTCTGGCGGCGATGCGGCAAGGAAGGGCGGCGTCAAGCCGCCGCAGTCCAAGGTGCTGCGCACGGTGTTACCGGCAATCGTTCAATTGAACGCAGCCGCGTTCTGAGATAGAATCGCCTGCCATTGCGAACCGCCCCTACACCTCGGCGCCCCATGAAGCTGTTCTTGCTGATCCTGACGATGCTCTTTACGGTTGTTACCCAGCCGGCTTTGCCCCAGCAAGCCAATGCGCCCCTCACCAAGAACCAGGTGATGGACTTGGTGAAGTTCGGTATGGACAGCGCCCAACTGGCGAACAAAATTAAGGAGCGGAGGATTGACTTCGAGCCCACTGTCGATTACGTCGCAGCCCTGCGCCAGGCGGGTGCGAAGGACGAGGTTGTCCAGGCCGTCGTTGCCAGCTCCGCCTTGGCGCAGGAAGCCGGCCCTCCTCTTGGCCAGGACCAGGTGATGAAGTTGGTCAAACTCGGGATGGAAAGTGGGGAGATTGCGAGGAGGATCAAGGCGCGCGGGCTGGACTTCGAGCCCACCGACGACTATCTGGAAAGCCTGCGCAAGGCGGGCGCGCAAGAACCGGTCATCCAGGCGATCCTCGAAGTAAAACCCAAGCCCCTGACGCGCGAACAAGTCGGTGAGTTGGTGGCGGGCGGCGTGCCCAGTCAGCGTGCGGTCACTCTGGTGACCCAGCGCGGGATCGATTTCCTGCCGGACGCGGAATATCTCGGCAGTCTGCAAGTGGCCGGGGCGAGTGACGAACTGATCGCCGCACTGCGCAAGGCAGGCGAGACAGCAAAAGGGGAGTTGGTTGTGCACACTTTTCCGGGCGCCGAGGTATATCTCGATGGCCAGCTTCAGGGACGCGCCGATACACAAAGTCAGCTCACCCTTAGGGCGAGCTTCGGCGAGCATCGGCTGAGGGTGTCACTGAAGGGCAAAAACGACATTGAACAGAGCGTTACGGTGGCGGCACATGGGACTAAACTTGAGGTCCGTTTTCCCCCAACTTCGGGGGAGGTTGAACGGAGCCCCAAGGACGGACTGAAGTACGTGTGGATACCACCCGGGACTTTCATGATGGGCTGCTCGCCCGGCGACAACGAATGCAGCAGTGAAGAAAAGCCCTCCCATCAAGTCACGATCAGCAAGGGCTTCTGGCTGTGCCGAACGCCGGTGACGGCAGGTGCCTACAAACGCCTTTCCGCGGCGACGGGACGGCAGATGCCTGGTGCTCCCAACTTCAACAACGGCTGGATGAATGAGAACATGCCGATCGTCAGTGTGAGCTGGGACGATGCGCAGGCGTACTGCGGATGGATAGGGGGACGGCTACCGACGGAAGCGGAGTGGGAGTATGCGGCCCGGGGGGGCAACACGGAGGCCCGCTACGGCAATCTGGACGACATCGCGTGGTACAGGGACAACAGCCGGTTCCAAGCCCACGATGTCGCGCAAAAGCGCCCCAATGGGTTTGGGCTCTACGATATGTTGGGGAACGTGTGGCAATGGGTGAACGATTGGTATGACCAGAACTTTTACCAGGTCAGCTCGTCGCAAGATCCTCAAGGTCCAGCGAGCGGACAACTCCGCGTTCTGCGTGGCGGGTCCTGGATCAATATTCCCAGGTACCTTCGCGTGTCGTTCCGTTACTGGGACAATCCTGGCCTCAGGATCAACTACGTCGGTTTCCGTTGCGCTGGGGAAGTTTTTTGAGCCTTGATACTTTTGCCTTTTCCCTTGACGGTGGGGGGCTGCCGGGAGCGCCAGCCCCCCGGTCTTGAGAGTCTCTACATATTTCGTGGGCCGCGATGGTGCGAGTTTCCCCGTCCTTCTTACCGGTAGTCGCGGCAAACGCCACTGCTCTGTCGTTTGAGAGCATTAACCGGCACGCCGTCATCCTGAGTCCCGACGATGTTGGTCGGGGCGAAGGACCTCGGTATTTCGTCCCACCCAAGGGCCGCGGCACACCGCGGCCGCCCGGAGGCGCGCATGCGCCTCACCTCTTACGAACAAATAAAAAGGGTCCTTCGCCTTGAAGAGCAGGCTCAGGATGACAGTTCGGTTCGTGGGTGGAGTGGCCGCCGACGTGCTAGCCTATTACCTGGCGCCGCCCCGGGGGGATTTCACCCACTCCCGAAGCGCGCGAGGCGGGCGCGCGAGGCGGGAAATGCGGCCTCTGCCCGGAGCTTTTCCCCGCGCCGGCGAGGTGATCCGGCTTCGGCTTCCGCCTGGGAAAGTCGCTATGGGAATGATCATCAGTGGGTTGCGGGCCTTCGCGGGACGGGCGTCGCGGCGGGTTCAGCTACAAGGTTGCGTTTGCGAGGCTAGAAATGAGAAGGGTCGCTAGCCGGTGGGGGTGGAAAGGACCGGGAAATTCGGGGTGGCAGGGGTTTCTTGAGATGTTTAAGAAAACAAAGGCACTTACGCTCCATGGCGTGCCTGCGTCAAAACTCGATGTCATTGGAAACAAGCCACTTGCGAGCAGGGAAATCGAGCCTACCAAAAAAATAATCACAAATGAAGGTATTTCTTGAGATGTTACTGAAAACAAAGGGCGGAAAAACGAGCCTTTTGGGCTTCTGTAGATGTTGATGAAAACACATGAGTTACACGCTTTTGCGTGGATGTTAATGAAAACACATGGGTTGCACCATATTCTGAGGCCGTCGTAATGGGAATTTACGGCGAAAACCGCCGTTTTTGGGGTCGCGCGATATTCCCCATCGCTTCGGGCAGGGCGTCTGCTAAGATGTCCGGCGGGGCTAAACAAGTGGGAAACCAAACTCAAGTATTTGACGTGTGCGTTGTCGGTTCGGGCGCGGCCGGCGGATTTGTGGCCAAGGAACTGTGCGAAGGCGGCGCCAAGGTGGTGATGCTCGAGGCGGGGAAGCAAGTGCTGCCCGGCGAACTGCTCTCGCACAAGTGGCCATACCAACTTCCCTTTGCCAATTTGCGGGGCGAGAAGCAGGCCTATTTTTATCAGGGTGATGTGCGAAAGTCGATCCGCTACGACACGCACGCCAAAGTCGGCGTCGATCGCGTGCGGGTGCTGGGCGGCCGGACGATGCACTGGAACGCGGTCACCCTGCGATACGCGCCGCAGGATTTTCGCGAGTGGTCACTGGCCGGAGTGGAAGAGGATTGGCCGATTACCTACGAGGAACTGGCGCCGTACTATGAGCGCGTCGAGCAGATCATCGGCGTCTGCGGTGAAGACGACGGGCTGGAAATCCTCCCGGGCGGCAAACACTATCTGCCGCCGCTGCCCTGGCGTTGCAGTGAGCACATCCTCAAGCGCGCCACGGATGCGTTTGATATTCCGTTGATCTCGGTGCGCAAGGCCGTGCTGACCAAACCCTATGACAACCGTCCGCCGTGCCACTACTGCGGGCACTGTATGGACGGCTGCGATGTCTCGGCGATTTTCAGCTCGCCCGGTTGCACGCTGCCCAAGGCGACCGCCACCGGCAATTTCACCTTACGGCAAAACGCTCTGGCCCGTGAAATTCAGGTGGATCGCGAAGGCCTGGCGCGCGGCGTTTCCTACGTCAACACGCTCACGGGAAAGACTGAGGAGGTGAAAGCTCGCATCGTTGTGTTGTGCGCCGCTACGGTGGAGTCGGCCCGGCTTTTGCTGAACTCCGTTTCTCCCCAGCACCCAGCGGGCTTGGGAAACTCCAGCGGTGTGGTGGGGCATTACCTGCACGGCCACGTGGGCTTTGGCTCAAATTTCTATTTGAAGGAATTGGAGGGCACGAAGCCCGTCAACCAGGACGGCGCCACCGATCACGTCTACATTCCGCGCTGGGACTATCGCGACGCACATCGCGGCTATGCGGGGGGATTCGGAATTCAGGTCAATTTCGTTTCCTACATGACCCCCCATCAGACCATGCAGGTGCGTGGATATGGCGAAGCGTACAAGCGACGCATCCGGGAAATGCAGCCGGGTTTGCTCTTTATGGGTTGCTTTGGGAAGTCCATGGCCGCGAAGCAAAACTATGTTTCCGTCGACAAGAACCAGGTGGACGCGCACGGCATCCCGATTCCGGTCATTCGTTTTCAGTTTCTCGAAAACGATGCGCTGATGTGGGAGGGAATGCGTAAGGGTCTGGAGATGTTGTCCTCAAAGCTGCCGGGAGAGGCGTTCATTGAGCCAGGCGCGACTCCGTCCGGCTTTGCCAGCCACGAGGTGGGGACGATTCGCATGGGGCGGAATCCCAAGACCTCCGCGCTGAACAGCTTCTGCCAATCGCACGACGTCAAGAATCTGTTTGTCACGGACGGCAGTTGCTTCACCACGTCGAGCGAGAAGAATCCCACGCTCACGATTATGGCGCTCTCGATGCGTACGGCGGAATACATCGTCAAGCAGCGGCGTCTGGGAGAGATTTAGAGAGAGGAGTCAGGAGTCAGGAGTGAGGAGAACGGAGTCGGGAATTAGAATTCAGCACGCCTGTGCTTGCATTCTGACTCCATTCTCCTGTCTCCTTCATTGCATATGAATCGTCGAACACTCTTGAAAATCGTTACTCTCAGCGCTCTGACCGGGCGAGTGGACGCATCGGGCCTCGCATTTGCTTCCCCAGCGGAAGAAGGCGCGGCGTGGACGGCGGCCAACTACCAACCCGCCTTCTTCACCCCCGCGGAAATTGCACTGCTTGACCAGGCCATGGAAATGATCATTCCCGCGGACGAGCATTCCGGCGGCGCGCACGCGGCCGAGGTCGCGTTCTTTGCCGACCGGTTGATCTCCACCGGAAGCGATACGGGGCGGACGGAATGGCGTGACGGTTTGCGCTTGCTGAACGACGAGGCGGCGAAATCTTCACTCGCGAAGGCGCTGGCATCGGCGGCGCAAGGCGAGGCCAATCCCCAGACTGGCCTGGAGCGATTCTTCGTGACCCTGAAGCAGATGACGGCAACCGGTTACTACTCCTCGGAAATCGGCATACATCAGGACCTGCAATATCAAGGCAACACCTACGTTGCCGAGTTTCCCGGCTGCCCCGACGCACAGCGATATTGATGCCTGCGCATTTGATGCTCGCCTCCCCTCGCTGTCATCCTGAGTCCGCTTTTCAGGACGAAGGACCCTTTTCATTTGTAATTGGAGAGCACGGCGGGCGCGTCGTGCCGACGCACGCGGCATGCGCGCGCAATGGGTAAGGCGCAATACCGGGGTCCTTCGCCTTGAAGAGCCAGACTCAGGATGACAGCGCGATGACGCTATATTTGGCATCGCCCGCTGACGATTTTTACTTTCGAAATGTCGCCTACGGAGTGAACTCGATGTTATCCAAAGGATAAACAGGCCGCGAGACGTGCTTGAACGGTATTGTTCGGATGTTGGGAGTGCTGACGCCAGGCGTGTCCACCATGATGATTTTCGCCGCGAAAGGCTTGTACTCGGCGCGGAAGGCAGTGGCGGATTTTACCACCACAATTTTCTTCTCCTTCGGCTCGATGCCCTGGCTGCGGAATAGTTGCGGGTCGATGTTGATGGCGGGAAGTTTTGACACCAGCACCTCCACACCACCCACTTGCAGCACTGCGGCGCGGCCCATCGAAGTTTTCATGCCGTGATATTGCGAACCTGTCATCACGAAGTCGCCGTCCGAAAAGCGCAGCACCTGGGCGTCTACGGTGACGGGCTTGTTGTTGATTTTGTCGTAGGCGCCGCCCACCGAAACCCGAATCCTGGCGCCCACGCCGGCTTGCTCGGCGCGATCCACCGCAGCTTCATCACGCAGCCAGAGTGTGGCCGGCACGCCCGGCGCGTGTTGCGAGCAGTGCGCGCAGCATGTCCGCGCTATCGCCCGGCGAGCCTGCCGTGGGGCTGTCGGAGGATTCGGAGAGCACCACCGGCTGTCCCTCTGTTTCCAGCGCTTCTTTGATGGCCACGGCGGGCGGCGGGAAATTGACTTCGAACTCCTTCTTCAGATCCCACAGGCGCTTGCCCACCTTACGGCAGAACTCTCGCGCCTTGGCTTCATCGCGATTGGTGACCGCCAGCACCGCGCCGCCCATCTCTTCAATGTCGAGCCACGCCTGCACACCGAAGATGGAGTACGACTCGATTTCCGGAGTGTGGAGCGACTTGGCGTAACTCCAGACTTCGGCGAACGGCCCATAAGCGGTCTGCATGTTTTCGCCGGGAACGATCATCGGTACTTTTTGCATGAAGGTGCGCGGGCGTGGTTCACCGGCAAGGATTCGAAGTAACAATTCCCCGGCCGTGGTGGCGGTTTCGTACAAGTCCTGGTGCGGGTAGGTTCGATAGCCGATCACGGCGTCAGCCAGGCGGCACATGCGTTCGGTGACGTTGGCGTGCAGGTCAAGCGTAAGGCAGAGGGGCAGCCCGTCGCCCACGATCTCCCGAATCACTTCCAGCAGCGCGCCCTCCGCGTCATCGGCGCCCTCCGCGCACATGGCGCCGTGCAGCGCCACCAGCAATCCGTCCAGCGGCAGTGCGGCGCGCAGCGATTCCGCCAGAATCTCCTTCATGCGCGGCGAATTCGGACTCCACGATGCGGCCCTTGGTGATCGCCCACCCCACGAATAGCGGGACGGTTTCCACGTCGGGGCGATTGAGTACGTCGATGAATCCGCCGATCTCCGTGCGCGTGCCGCGCCAGTGCTCAACCATGTCCTGACCGCGGCGAATGTGAAAGTCTTCCAGACGTCGTGAGGATCGGGGAAAAGGTATTGCACTCCTGATGCACACCCATGATACCAATTCGCATTATTGAAACCTCCCCAACAGAACCATGGCGAGAACCTGGACGGCGATTCCGCCCAGCAACAGAAAGACCGGCATGCCCGTAACGTGCTTCCATTCCCCGGCAATCCAGCCCCAGAACGTGCCGGAAAAGATCATGGCCGACATGTAGATGGGCCAGCCGATCACCGCGCCGTATGTGCCGAGGATCGCCACCGAGGAACCGTAGAGCACGGTCCCACCGATCCACATGGCGCCCATGAACACGCACAATGAGCCGTTCATCAGCGCGCGTCCTTCGGCAAAGCCATGCCACGCCTTCGCCTTGGCAATTTTGCGAGCCGCCAGCACGATGCTGGGCAGCGCACCCGTTCCCACCGAAAGACTCCAGACGGCGTTGGAAGCGTAGAGGTGATGGGCGCCCAGACTTTCGGCAATGTGGGCGATCGGCTGGCCCACTACCAGCGCCAGGTTGAAGGCTGTGGACATGACGCCGGCGACGACGCAGAGCACCAGGCCTTTGCGGAACCTCGGGTCACGCGCTCGCGACACCGCATGCGACTGGACCTTCTCGCGCATGTCGCCGGCAAACGCGCACATCAGCACGCCGGCAAGCATGACGACGTCCGCCCCGGCGATTTCCAGTGAATGTCCCGTGGCTCGGCGCGAAGCGGGCACGAAGAGCAACGGCAGCAGCGATCCCAAGGCGACCGAGGATCCCAGAATGATTCCGTTGGTTAACGAGAGCCCAACAATGTCGAAGGCGATGCCGTAGAGCGCCAGGGAGAGTCCCCAGAACAGGCCGAAGGAGGCCGTCATAAGCACGATTTTCGCGCCCGCCAGTGGGTAGACGGAGAGCAGGTGTGGGACCGTGAGGAATGCAACCACCCAGGGCGCCAGGAAGTAGGCATTGCAAACGTAGAACAGCCAGGCGTGGTCCCACTTCCATGTGCGCACCAGCTTCATCGGCGCCAGAACCGTGCCGCCAATCAAACCGGCAAAAAGAACAAGGGCGAGTCCGCCAAGAGGTGTGGTCATCAAAATCCAGTCCGGAGTCCCTTAACCGAAACTCGAAGATCGAAATTCGAAGCTCGGGATACTACGGCAAGTTTCGAGTTTCGAATTTCCAGTTTCGAGTTTCTGCTTCAGTACAGCGCGTTCCCGCAATCCACGTTGAGAGTTTGCCCCGTCATGGAGTCCGACAGGCTGGAGGCGAGAAAAAGGCAAACGCCGGCGATTTCCGCAGGCAGAATGCGTCGCTTCAGGCATTGGCGCGCTACGATCCCCGCCACGGCGTCCTCGCCCGCCTGGCCTTGCGCGGCTACCAGGCGCTTCTCTGCTTCAGTGTTCACGGCTCCGGGGGTAACGGCATTAACGTGGATATTATGGTCACCCAGTTCGCGAGCGAGCGCGCGGGTGAAACCGATCAACCCTCCCTTGGAGGCGATATAGTGCGAAAAGTTCGTGGCTCCAACGTGAATGTTGACAGAAGAAATGTTGATGATTTTTCCCGCGCGCCGCTTGATCATCTGGGGTGCCACCGCCCGTGTACAATGGAACGCGCCCTTCAGGTTGATGTCGAGCACTTCGTCCCACTGCTGATCCGACATTTCTGTCAGGGCCGCGCGAGGGTAGATTCCCGCATTGTTGACCAGAATGTGGATGCCCCCGAATTCGGCGTCCGCGCGAGCGATGACCTGATCGATGCAGGCTGTATCCCGGACGTCACCGGAGGCAGCAAAGGCCTTACCCCCGGTAGCACGGATTACTTCCGCAACGGCTTCCGCGCCGGAGCCATCCCGGTCCAAGACGATGACGCCTGCGCCCTGCTGTGCAAACAGCTTGGCCGTCGCTTCTCCAATGCCGGCCCCGGCTCCGGTTATGAACGCGGTTTTCCCATCCAGGCCCCAAAGCATCCTGTTTTCCATAATTTGCCTCGATTGGAGACATGTGCTGTTGGTCTACCGCGGTTATTATGGTCAGCGCTCCTGGTCCAGTCAAGGGAAAATTAGACGTGTAAAATCAGGGGTTGACAGAAGGTATGGTTCTATGAAAAATGGTCTAGTGCGGTACAGCCCTCGCCAGCTCATCACTCGCTCCCCGGAACCCGTGCGGGAACAGCTCAGGCACATCCTTCTTGCCGAGATCGACCGTGGCACCTTGCTGCGTGGCGCCAAGCTGCCCTCCGAGCGCGAGTTGGCCGAGCGATTTGGCACTTCGCGCACCACGGTCCGCCAGGCGATTGAGTACCTGGTGGATGCAGGAACACTGGTTCGGAGCGCCGGCAAGGGGACATTCGTAGCGGGAGCGACTACCGGCCCACAGTCTCCCGTGGGACCGTTTCCTGGGACCGCGGCCCCCAGTTCGCCCGCAACGCTCGCACTCGTTATTAGCGAGGACATCTTTGAGTTTGTCCAAGTGGGTTACAACCGCATTCTTCTTGGGGTGCAGAAGACTTGTCAGCAAAGTGGCTGCCGTCTGCTCTTTCATGTTTTGACTGACGAGGCGCCGATGGCCGAAGGCGGTGTGGACGGCTACATGGTCGTGGGGGGCGCACCACGGCGCTTCGTGGAACGATTGCGGGCGTCCGGCATACCACTGGTCCTGGTCGATTTGTTGTTGGACGACCGCTCCGCCTCCGTGGGCATCGCCTATGCCGAGGGCATGCGGCAAGCCGTCACTTACCTTCACGGCTTGGGGCACCGGAATATCGGCTTCATCGGCTTCCCGAACTCTGAGAAGTACATCGCCTTTTGGCAGACGCTGGCGGCCTTGGGAATCCGCTACGAGCCGCGCTGGGTGGTGTTTCTCCAATTCCCCGATCTTCAGTCAAGCATGCTGGCGGGGTACCGGGCGATGCAAAGCATCCTGGCAGTGAAACCCCTGCCCACCGCCATGCTTGCCACGAACGACCTGGTAGCCCTGGGCGCCAAGGATGCCCTGACCGTGGCGGGCATTGAGGTGCCAAAGCGCATGAGCGTTATGGGCTTCGATGATTTGGGCGTGGAAGCCGACCGGCCGCTGACCACCATGCGCACAGATTCGGCCGAGGTGGGCAGGCTGGCCGTACGCACTCTGCTCGAACAGATTCGGGGTGAAGCGCGGCCGCAAACACGCCTCACCGTACCGACCGAACTGGTTATTCGTGAATCCACGGCGCCGCCTTGTGCGGAAGGAGAAGGAACCGAAACATGACTCGCACCTGGGACCGATCGCGCGCGCTTTATGAACGAGCCTGCCAATCGCTCGCCGGCGGCGTCAGCAGCCCCGTGCGCGCCAAAGCCCCCGTACCGCTCTACTTTACCGATGGTCACGGCGCACGCCTGATCGACGTGGACGGCAACGAATACATCGACTATCAGCTCGCCTGGGGACCGAACGTTCTTGGCTACAAGCATCCGCGCATGGTGGAGGCGATGCGCGCGCAGGCGGAGCGCCCTCTTAATTACGGCGCCCAGCACGAACTGGAGATCACCGTCGCCGAGCGCATCCAGGCCTGCGTTCCCTGCGCCGAGCGTGTGGCCTTTACCTCCAGCGGCAGCGAAGCCGTGCAACTGGTACAGCGCCTGGTGCGGGCGTTCACCAAGCGACCGTTGATTCTCAAGTTCGAGGGCCACTACCACGGTTGGATGGATTCCGTTCTGCACAGCCATCACCCGCGTGCCGAACAAACCGGACCGCGCGAAAGGCCCAACGTGGTGCCGGAGTCCATGGGGCAGGTCGGCAACGCGGCTGACAACGTCATTGTGGCGCCCTGGAACGATGTGGACATTCTTGATCGGCTGCTTTCCGAGCACGCCGATAAAGTCGCCGCCATCATCATGGAGCCGGTGCTTTGCAACAGCGGCTGCTTGATGCCCAAGCCGGGCTATTTGCAGGTGGCCAAATACATGGCCCACCGTCATGGGGCCTTGCTGGTTTTTGACGAAGTCATCACCGGCTTCCGCATGGCGCTGGGAGGCGCGCAGAGCCACTACGGCGTGACCCCGGACTGTGCGACGTTCGGCAAAGCGGTTGGCGGGGGATTGCCGCTCAGCGTCGTGGCTGGCCGCAAAGAGATCATGGAACAGATGTTCACCGGCGGTGTGGTGTTTGGCGGTTCGTTTAACGGCAACCCCACGTCACTGGCGGGCGCCAACGCCGCGCTGGAGGAGTTGGCCAGGGACGACGGCGCAGCCATCAAGCGCGCCAATTGCACTGGCGAGACGCTGCGTGCCGGCATCGAGCACCTGGCGTCTCAGCACAATGTTCCGCTCAAGATCACCGGCTACGGCGCCGCCATGTGCCTGCACTTCAATGACCGCGACGACCTTAGGGAGTACCGCGATATCCTTACCGACGACGCTGAGCGCTTGCGGCGCTTCCTTTATCTTGCCATGGAAGAGGGTGTCATTCTGGTTCCCGACGGGCGCATGTACCTCTCCATCGTTCACGACCGACGCGATGTGGACGAAACCCTGGCCGCGCTTGGACGGGTGTTTGCGAAGCTCTAATTCTTGCTGGCCTCCAGTACCAGCACGGCGCCGGAGGGAAGTGGCCCGGTTACGTGCGTCACTCCATGGGAGTGAGCAGTTGCCATCGCCGCGCCGGAAAGAGCGTCGACAACCTTCGCATAGTCGCCGGCAAAACGCACTGTGACTGCGCCCGTTGGCCCCCAATTCGAGAGCACTACAAACGTCTTCCCGTGTGCGGCAAGCACGCGGAATGAGATTGCGTCTGCGCCCTTTTCCAGTTTCACCGGCGCGTCGGCCTCGGCGGCGACCGCTGGTTGGGCAATCCAACGTTGCACCAGTTCATTGTTCCGGCGGCGGTAGGCAAGCGTCAGCGCACTGGCGTAGTAAATAGCCTCGCCTTTGCCGAATGAGTGGCGAACCGCGAACGGCTTGCCGTCGCGGTCACGCAGCAGGACTTGCGCGCCCTTCAGTTCCAGGGGCAGGTGCCAGAGTTCGCCGGCCTGTTCGTTCGCGGCCGTCACCGAGTAGGGGTCGCCCACCGCGTCGACCTCCGGAGCGTCCGCGCCGAAGACATCGCCCAGAGCACCGGGAATTCTGGAGCGGATCTCGCCGTATTCGTTCTTCCACGCCAGCAGTCCATCCGCCCACAGCGTGCCGCCGTTCCGCACGTACTCTCGCAGTGCCTTTCCCGCGTCGTCATCGAGCGCGTACGAGTAAGGAAGATAGAGAACCTGGTAGCGTTGCGCTTCGCCGCGCTTCAGTTCGTCTAGATGAACAAAGTCCACCGGTACGTGGGCGCGGTAGAGTGCCGCGTACGTTCCCTCCAGCGACCAAAGCGGTTCCTGCGCGCGCTTGGCCGCAGCCTGGGCGCGGCCGTCCATCTCAATCAGCAAAAACGTTTCGGGGTTGTAGAGAATGCCGACGCGCCGTGCGAGCGGTTTCGCCTGCGCTAGTTCCGGCAAGCGTTGAAGCGTATCGGCCACCTGCTTCACCGCTTCGAGGCGCGAAGAAGGCTCGCCATCGAGATTTACCAGCGACCACTCGCCCGCTTCGTTCCCCAGCACGCGCGGATTCCACAGCCAGAACACCACCGCTCGTGCTCCCGCCCCAAAGGAATCCCACATCCATCGCGTCAGTTCGCTCCTGGTCGGATTCATGGCGCGACCGCCCGTGTAAATCGTCGGGTCCGCCCTGAAGTTCGGTCACCCACCAGGGACGATCTCCGGCGGCGCTGCGTAGCATGTCGAGACAATAGGCGAAGGGCAATCCGAACTCGCTGCGCGCGTACTCGCTGAAGTTCCACGCCGGATGGATGGACGTGCCGAGGAAGTTGACGGTCTCGCCTTCCTTCCAGGGGTCGGCGCCGCCCGCGGCCATGTTGCGGATCAAGCTGGGCGGATTGATGTGCGTGGGGTGCGTGGTGTCGAGCGCCCAGATCTGCTGCCGGATCCAGCGCAGGAAGTCGCAAAGATTGTCGATGTTGAATTCCTTCCAGTCGATAAACGAGTAGTAGTCGGCCCAATGCGAGGTCCACTGCTCGGGGTCCACCTGCACGTCGGAGAAAGTTTGCAGAGGTTGGAACCAGCGCGCGTTCAGGCGGTCGACGGTGCCGTAGTGCTGCTCAAGCCATTTGCCGTAGGCCTGCATCGTGGTGCGCTCATCGTTGACTTCCAGGGCTGGTTCATTCATCAGCAGCCAGGGCCCCTGGGCGGGATGACTGCGGTAGCGGCCCACTACTTTCTGAATGTAAATCGCTGAGCGCTCCCGCAGCGCCGGTTCGTTCAGGTTCATGCGGTGATGATAGAACGGTGTGAGCTTCATCCACCCCGGCGGATCCTCGGCGCACAGCGTGGCGGCTATCTTGATGCCCGATTCCTGGGCGGCGTCGTAGATCCAGTCATAGCGATGCAAGTCCCATTGGTCACGGGAGCGCTCAATGTCGTCCCAGATAATGAAAATCCGAGCGACGGTCAGCCCATACTGGTGCATCAAGCGAAAGTGCCGGCGGACGGTCTCTTCCGTGTCGGTGCGATTCAGGAAGTACTCCGCACCAAGGCGAAGCTGACCGGTCAGTGGAGCGAGCCGCGCTGCGGATTCCGACTGCTGCGCCATCGCCGCTCCCGCAACACTGAACCCGATCGCGATGATGATGAGGAAGTTCCAAAAGAGCTTGTTTAACAAATTAGCAAGGCGGATTGAGGGCTGCTTTTCCATAAAACCTTCCTTTACGGGTGTGGCGGCGTGACGTGCACGGTCGTGCTCCCGGCCGGCAGACATTCTACGCTTAACCGGTGCGGTGGGGGGAAAACGCGAACGTGATAGAGGTTCGGCCGCACGCCGAAAAGAGCTTCCGGCCTCTCGGAGGGGAGAGGTCGACCGTGTTCAGGCAAAACTTTGTATGCGTCGGCCTGATCCCGTGATACAGTCCTCTGTCTCGTCTTCCTCGCGGACGGGACAACGCTCGGTGGCGAAGCGACACGAATATCCCACCTCAACTTCGGCTCTTCCGACGGGCGAGCAACTGAACACTCTCGCCAATCGGGACAGCCGCAGCAAGGATGCCTTTCATCCTGGATGGCCGATGACCTTTCATTGGCGCAGCAGTTTTCATTGCGCAACTTACAGTAGTCGATCCGCAGTCGGGTTTGTCGGCAGGAGGCAACTCCTCGGCGTCGCGCTGGGTTTATTCTTAAGCGCGGCGTGTGTCGGTTCCCTTTACGCGCAGTCGGACAGCACGGGCGCGCTGGGCGGAGCCATCATCTCAGTGAAGGGCGCATTGCCCGGCGTCCGAGTGGTGCTGACGAACATCGCGACGAACCAGACCCTCACCGTGATTTCCGGCGAAGACGGCAGCTATCACTTCTCTTTGCTCGCGCCGGGCACGTACCGCGTGCGCTTTTCCGCGCCCGGATTCAAGACCTCGCAGGCGCCGTCGATCACTGTCAACGTCTCGGAAGCCCCCACGCTCGACGCAAGCATGGAACCCGGCAATCCGCGGGAGAAGGTGGCGTGCAACTGCCGTTTCAGTCTCAGCGCCTCGGCCACCGGCACGCTGGTGGACCACAAGACAATTACCGGCGTGCCGCTTACGACGCGCAACTTCGCGCAGGTTCTCTCGATGTCTTCGGGCACCGTCGCGGATGTGAACAATGCCGGAACGTTGGGGCGGGGAACACAGACCGTGAACGTCAACGGCAGCAGCGCCGGTGGCAGCTACACGATCGAGGGGGCCTATGCGCCGAGCACCGTGCCCAATCCCGATGCCATCGCCGAGTTCAAGATCCAAACGTCGCAGTATGACGCCGGCTATGGCGCCATGGTTCCCAGCACCAACGTGATTACGCGGGGTGGCGAGAGCCGCTATCACGGCACAGCGTGGGAATTCGTCCGCAACGACATCTTTAATGCCAACGCCTTCTTCCGGAATGCCACCGGCCAGCCCAAGCCGAATTTGAAGCAGAACCAGTTCGGGGTCACTCTGGGCGGCCCCATCCGCAAGGACAAGTGGTTGTTTTTCGGCTCCTATCAGGGCACGCGGCAGGTGAATGGCTTGGACCCCACTTCCGTGGCCACGGTGATCTTGCCGCCGCTCACCAACGATAGGTCGGCGGGCACGCTGGCGGCCGAGTTCTGCCCCGGCAACCATCTGCTCGCCAGCGGTCCGGGCGCAGGCCAACCGGACCCGCGCTACCTGACCTTCGCCGGCGGCAAGCAACTGGATTGCGCGAACCAATCGACCGCCACCACCGCGCCCATCAGTCCGGTGGCCCTGAGTATTCTTCAGGCGAAATTGCCCGACGGCACGTATCTGATTCCGGTGCCGCAGACGATTCTCCAGTCCGGCAGCAACGCGGGCATGGGATTCTCGTCCTTCAGCTTTCCATCGATGTATAACGAGGATCATCTGCTTGCCAACAGTGACTATGTCGTGTCGCCGCTCAACACTTTTTCGTGGCGGGGATTTGTCGCACGAATCAACCAGCGCCGCTCTCTCGGCGCTCCGGGCGGGGCCACGGTCACGCCGGTGATTCCGGGCGCGGGCGCTCCCCAGGCGCTACACGCTCAGGACGTGGCGCTCTCTGGCAAGCTCACTTCCATTCTGACCACCAGGATCGTGAACGAAGCGCGCTTTGCCTACACGCGCACCCATCAGCCGGCACACGGCGTCGGCACGCCCCCTGCGGATGACTTCGGCATGACCCCTGTGGACCCGCTGTTTCCCTATCCGCCGGAAGTCACCATGCTGGGCCCCATGGGAACGTTCCGCTTTTTTGGTAACGGCGCCAACGACTTCTTAACACTCACCGATACCTACGATTGGACGGACAATCTCTCGGTGGTGCACGGAAGGCACAACGCGCGCGTGGGCGGAGTCTTCCTTGTCCAGCACAACAACCGGCTGGATACCGGCTACGCGCGCGGGAAAGTGACTATCGAGACTTTTGAGGACCTGCTGGTCGGCCTGAGCGCAGCGGACAACCAAAGCCCCGGCGGACGCAGCAACATTGAGACCGTGCGAGCCAACGAGGGCGTGGGGCCGAAGGGCGAGGTGCAGTATCAGTACCGGCACTACTACGGTGCCGTCTTCGCACAGGACGACATCAAGGTGACGCCGCACCTCTCGCTCAACGCTGGACTGCGCTGGGAGTACGTGGGTTCCTCGTTCGACAGCGCCGGAACCATTGGCAACGTTTGGCCGTCGCTGCTGAAGCAAGTGCCGGTTCCGCCGCTCGCGGGAACCCTGGTGGGCAATGTGGTTGCGGCCAATTACAACCCGGCGTTGCGCAATCCGTATACGGGGCAACCTTTTGGTGCGCCGCCCGCGGGCGTGCTGACCGGTCCCACCCGCAGCTTCTACCAGAACAGCACGCCGCTCGGAACGGTCGCTCCGCGGTCAGGCTTCGCGTGGCAGCCGTTTGGAGCCGGCGGGCGCGCGTCCGTCCGCGGCGGCTACGGGTGGTTTTACCTGGCGCCAACCTACAGCGCCAACGCCGGCAACGCACCGCTGTTTACCGCACCGCCGTTTGCCCAGGGATTCACCAATACCGACGCCAGCAACGGCCAGTCAAATCTCCAGAAGATGTTTCCGACCGCCACGCTGGGCTTTGTGGCGCGCACCCCCACTTCCCAGCTCTCTGACCGGATCGCCGGGCCGGATTACAAAGTCGCGTATCTTCAGCAATGGAACCTAAGTGTCCAGACACGACTGCCCGAAGCCCTCACACTTGACGTCGGCTACGTCGGGTCATACGGTGACAACCTTCTGGTGGGCGTGGGATTGAACCAGCCACGGATCGCCAGCGCGACCAGCCCGGCGAATTGCGGCTACACCGGATCGGCCGCGGACTGCATTACCAGCAACACCGCCGTGAACGCGGCCCTACGCGTGCCGTTCATGGGGGAGACGCCGTCCGCCTTGACTGACAGCGAGTTTGCCGGCGAGTCGTGGTACCACGGCCTGCAGGTGACGCTCCGCCGGCAAATTTCTCGCGGCCTGACTTTTCAATCGGCCTACACACTGTCAAAGGCCATGAATAACACTTCCATCTACAACGACCTGAATGACCTTGCCACCGATTGGGCGCGGGCGAGTTTTGACCGCACGCATCGCGTTGTGACCAACTTTGATTACCAGTTTCCCCGTTTCGCTCATCGCAAGGACGCGGCAGGGAAGGTGGTGAACGGGTGGTCCGCCACGGGAATTATCATTCTGCAAAGTGGGTTGCCGCTAACGCTGACTGACCCCGACGGCGGCGCCGTCTATGGGGAGGCCTCGACTTCAACCGTGACGCTCTGCCCCGGCCGAACACCTCTAGCCGCTTCGGGCAGCCTGGAAGACAAACTTGGTGGCTGGATTAATACCTCCGCGTTGTGCTCGC
The DNA here is from genome assembly GCA_963719115.1 of uncultured Acidobacteriota bacterium. Lineage (GTDB taxonomy): Bacteria > Acidobacteriota > Terriglobia > UBA7540 > UBA7540 > Bog-366. Next base: position 191,477 of record CAVRBF010000084.1, read on the forward strand.
CACCCGCCATCGGTGCCGATGGTTCGACCGGGTACGGCAACGCCGGCCAGAGCCTTCTCGACGGGCCGCCGCAGGTGAACACCGACTTCTCGCTGGGGAAGAGAACCGTGGTGGGTGGCCTTCGCGAAAACGCCGAACTGGCCTTCCGCGTGGAATTCTATAACTCCCTTAACCATCCGCAGTTCAGCAATCCCGGCACCACGCTGGGAACGGCCAACTTCGGCGTCGTCACCCAAACCTCCGTGGCGCCGCGGCTGATTCAATTTGGATTGAAATACCTCTTTTGACGCGTGCGAATTCACTTCACCGCGAAATTATCGAATTGCGCCGTGTTCCAGCCGGTTCCGACACCGGCCATACCCTGCTTGTGGCGGCTATCTGTGACGGTCGCAACTGCCGTGCCGTCGATCGTCGCGCGAATGGACGTTCCCTTAAATGTCAGCGCGAGGTGGTGCCAGGAGCCTACGGCAGTGGGAATCTTTCCCGATGCCAGTTTGGTTGTCGGCTGCGTGAATTCCGAACTGAGCAGAGACCACGTGCCGTCATAGTGGAGAGAGAGGATGTAGGCGCCGGGCCAGCGCGCGGATTTGTCCTTGAACCAACTGGCGGAGTCGATGCGGCCCGCCACGACGGCATTCCCCGGACCCTCGATCATCACGTCTGTACTCACTTCGTAATCGGACCAGTCGGTGCTGCCGAGGAAAGTGATGGGGTCGGGCGCGAGCCCCATCCACGCAATGGGACGGTGGTCGATGACCTGGCGAAGACAGTTGCCTCCCCGGCCGCCGCACGCTACCCCTTCAAAGGCGCCATTCTGATCGGCGAAATACTTGGGCGCTTTGCCGATGGCGGTGTGGTCAAAATCGTCCGCATAGGGGACAGGAAAGGGCTCGGGCGCGGGCGGCGATGCTGTGCCTTTGCCTTGCCCAGTGGTGGTGGTCAACGAATAGACAGAATCGGGATCGAGCGTGATTGTAAACGAACCGCTCTGCGGGTTGATGTCGCTGAGCTTCTCGAGGTTTTTGCCGGCGTTGGTCTCCCAGACGTGGAGCGTGCCGGAGGAAAGGCCCCCCGAGACTTGGAAGCTCAGTTCCTGAGGACGGGTGGCGTCAATCGTTTCGACGACGATGCTGTAGTCGCCACCCGATGGACTCTTCAGCGTTACGTAGCTGCCGTTGCCGGCAAGATATCCGCAGGCGTCGTCGAGATACTGCCAACCGGGCTGGGCAAACTGCGTGGTGTGCGCCGTAACCCAGATGGCCGATTGCACGTTGTAGTACCCGGACCATGGTGTGTTGGCGTACATCAGGCCGGAATTGGGCGCGGGAAGGTTGTCATAGTAGGAAGTCACCGGGCTCCAGATCTCCGTCTTTGTCATCTTTCCGTCGATGTAGTTGGTGTTGAGGAATTTCGCCCAGATTCTGGCGCCGGGTTTCCAATCGCGTTGCAGCATGCCTTTCGAGCTGTCGAAAGGCTGGTCCTCGCTTGACCACAACGCCTTGCCGGAGCTGAGCGCGTGTCCGGTGACGTAGACGTTGCCTTTGACGCGCGCGTAGTGCACGGCAATCGCGTACACGTCGTCCTTCAACTCTGGGTCCTGTTTGAAATCATCGGTGATCTTCCACTGGTTTTCATAGAGGTCCGCCGCAACGATCCTGGTGCTGAGGTGGTGTGCGAGGAGCGTCTGTTTAAGCATCTTGATATATCCGACGTCGTAATTCGTCTCGTTCCAAATTCCGACGTAGTTGACGTCCAGATTGTGATGCCGCTTCGCGCCCTCGATGAACCTGGCGATGTAGTCCGCCATGTCCTGGGAATAGTACTTGCCGTTGCCGATCCAACCCGGCGCGCCCCAGGGCAGGGCGTCGAGAATGATCTGGGGATTTCGCGCCTTGGCTTCTTCCATCAGCCACCATTCGTAGCCGCGTTCGTAGCTCTCATCACCGCGCGAGCGCATGTGGCTGGGTTCAGAGCCATCGGTGGAGTTGGTGTCTCCGCCGACCTCCACTTTCAAGTGTTGGAGCGACGCGCCGTAGTGGGGTTTGAAGAGGTAATCCAGAACTGGCGGCGCTGGGGCTCCGGGTAGTCAACCAGCAAGCGCGAGGACGCGCCGGCGCTGACGGCGCCAACGCCCTCGAAGATTCGTCCTTTGCCGGTGCCGTCGATTTTGATTTTCGTTTTCGCCGAGGGCTTCCAGCAGGAGAAAAAGGGAACGAGAATAAGGGATAAAACAACCAATAAGGCAGGCCTGGCTTTCATGGGACCTCCTTCAGTCCATGTTCGCGGCAGGATGGCATTGCGGCCGTCCGGGGGCGGCAAACATTCTACGCTCATCGGACGCGATGAGGGAGAGCAAACGGGTAACAGAATTTCATTGGCTCCGGGATGTTCGACTCGCGAATGATCCGGTTCGGGGTGGAGGAAGTCGCCCTTGGGCTTGAGCTGTCAGGCTATCGGTAGTTGTTCATTAACAACTCATGAATCATGCGGGACGGAAAGTGAAGAATCACGGGAGGAAGAGTTGGAAACTGCCGTTTACAGTGGGGAGGATTGGTGTGTGCTGGTCGGGTCGCGGCTTGGGAGGTTTTATACCCGAGCTTCGGTGTTTCGAACGAAGCGCACGACGGTGGCTCTGCCGGACTTGGCCACGTCGGGCCCGCACACCATTTTGGCGGGATTGCCGCGCCAACGCGACCGTGCCGGAGCCACTTCACCCTTCATCAGGTAGGCGTCGGCGTCCAGGATTGCGCCTTCGCCCAGGTCGACGCCGTAGTGAACGAATCCGCCCACACCGATGCTTGCGTCCGCGCCGATGCGGATCCGGTCCGACTTGAACACGCCTTCCTCAAGAGAATGCGCTTGCAGGTAGCTGCGCGCGTTAAGATTGACGCCGTCACCGATCTCCACCAGAGTGCGTTCCGACATGCCGCATCCATCGTTGAACACCCGGCGACCGACCTTTACGCCGAGCAGGCGGAGAAAGAGAGGCGACACAGGCGTGCCGGCGAACAGGGTTTCGAGTTCGTTCTCCGAAAGCTTCCAGTAGCGCTCAACGGCCCAGTAAGCCGGATCGTAGATGGTGGTGATTTGCGGGGTCATTCGACGGAAGCCATAGGATGCCCGATCAATGAAAACCAGGATCGCGAGGTCGAGGGCCACAGCGATTCCACAGGCCGCCGTCATGGCGAGATAATTTTCGTCGCCCCAGACCGCGCCCGCAAGCGAGAGGGTAAAGATGGGCAGGAATTCCAGGAACCAGTGCGTTGCCAACAGCATCGTCATGGTGGCAAGGTTGTGGCGGGTCTTGGCGGCCAGGCGTTTGCGGCGTTCGGTTTCGGAGAAGGCGGCCATAAGCTTGACGTCGCGCGCCGCGCAGCGGGGAATTTCAAACGCCGGCGAGCCCAGCAGGCCGGTGTTCTGGCGTATCGGGCCGTCAATGGGCAGCATGGATTTGGTGGCGATCAGGCAGTTGTCGCCGACGCGCGATCCGGGCAGGAAGTAGACGTCATTGCCGAGGTAGCTGTTCGCGCCGACCCGGCATTCGCCCAGCCGGAATGCGCCGCTGGACAGCGAGACATTCATCATCTGGAGTCCGTCAGAGGCGATGGTTCCGGCGCCGACCGTGCAAAGGAAGGGATTGTCCTGCTTCTGGTTCGTCCCGAAATTCGATCCCGTTTCGTGCCGGCCGAGGATGCGCCACCCCACCCAACGCAGATAGGGTCCGATGAAAACGCTGTCGCCGAACAGCAGATTGAACACCAGCGAGTTGCTGGCGTTCTCCACCAGCCGCTGCATGGCGTGATGGAAACCGTAAAGCCGATAGAGCCGTCCGGGCTCGAGCGCCAGGTTGGCCAGTCGCGGGATGAGTCCGACGGCGGCGAGGCCGATCACCAGAGTCGCGAGGTAGAATTCCAAGGAGACACGCAGGGAAGGCCCCCAAACGGCGGCAGCGGTACCCATGAGCGTGGACGTGCCCGCGACGGCCTCCGAGTCCACGACGCTCGCCCCGAACGCGACGCTGGCGGCTTCGACCGCGCCCACGACGAGCGCGGCGAAAGCAAGCATACTGAGGGAGCAGATCACGCGGCGCGCACGCGGGCATGGGATGTCGTCGGCCATGCGGAAATTCGCTGTTGTCTCCTCCGCCGGCGAGCCGTGGTAGCGTTTGCCGGCCGGTACTGCCTGGCCGCTTTGCAGCGATGACGCGTGGCCAAGCTGGCCGAAGTCGCCGATGGAGGTGGCGATGTCGAGTACGCTCGCTCCGCCCACGTATGCCCCCGCGCCGATGTCGATGCGCCCGAAGTGCAAGCGATTGCCGACGGCCTTGACCCCGAGAAGGATCGCCCGTTTCGCCACCACCGCGCCGGGCCCGACGTGGAGAAGGTCTGCTGCGACCGGCACGTTTGTCGACGCGATGACGGCTCCGGTGCCGATCCGGGCGCCCAGCGCGCGCAGGAAGGCGTTATAAACCGGCGTGCCCGCGAACAGCCTTGCGGGGGCCACGCGCACGAGTTGCTTGACGACCCAATAGCGATAATAGGCCGGACTCCAGATGGCCACGGAGGTTGCGCGGACATGGCCGATGAGCAGCCACTTGACCGCGACGGCAAGGGCGTTCGCTCCGAGGCAGTAAGCCACAACGTACGCGACGCCACGCGCCCAGAGTTCGAGTGGAGAGGCGAGGGCGCGGGTCTGCCATTCGATGCCGAATTGGGCGAAAGCCACGCCCAACGCGCCCGCCGCGAAGTAGAAGGCGATCTGCGCGGCCCCGCAGCCATAGTAAGCAACGGCCGACGGGCGATGTTGGGCGCCGTAATTCGGGAGCGGGACTTCGGCGGGCTTTGCCTCATCCAGCGAGGAGGCGAGCTTGCGCACGGTGGTCGCGCTGTACACGTCGCGGATAGCGATTGCGAGGGATGGCGCCAGCGTGCGGACGCGGGCACAGAAGCGCGCCATGAGCAGAGAGTGACCGCCGTAATCGGTGAAGAAATCGCCGTCGATGGATATCTCGTCGAGATCCAGTGTTTCACTCAGCGCCTGACAAAGCACTTTCTCCGTCGCCGTAGCGGGGGGACTGATGCAATGGTTGAAGACGAGCCGCGCCGACCTTGGAGCCGGAAGCCGTTCACGATCAGTTTTGTTACTTGCCAGCGTTGGGAACACCTTCAGCCGTTCGAGATATGCGGGCATCATATAGGCGGGAAGGCGCGAGCGCAGGAAGGCCAGTACCGCGTCTCGCTTTGGCGGCTGAACTCCGCGCCGGACCGCGTAGTAAGCCACCAGCTCCTTCGTCCCTGGCGTTACGTCTTGCACGACCGCCGCGGCCTGCGAAATCTCCGGCAGTTCCAGCAGCACGGTTTCGATTTCGCCAAGTTCGATGCGGTGTCCGCGCAGCTTGATCTGGGTATCGATGCGGCCGAGGAATTCAATCTCGCCCTCGTCGTTGATGCGGCCGAGATCGCCGGTGCGGTAAATGCGGGCCGAGGGATTGTTAGGGAGCCCGAGAAAGTCGGGGATAAACTTCGCTTTGGTCAAGTCCGGCCGGTTGAGATAGCCTTCGGCAACGCCGATGCCGGCAATGCCGATTTCGCCCGCTTCGTCCAGCGGCAAGGCTGCGTTCTTCTGCGTGTCAAGAATGACGATGCTGTAAGTCGGCAGCGGCTTACCGATGGTCACGGCCCTGCCCGGGGACAATTCACCGAGCGTGGCCGTAACCGTCGCTTCCGTCGGCCCATAGGAGTTGAGGAGCTTGCGCCCCGGCGCAGCCCAGCGCGCGACCAACGCGGGTGGGCAGGCCTCGCCACCGATGAGCAAGACGCGCAGCCGAGGCAAATCATGCTCCACCGAAGCAAGCAGGGAAGGTACTCCGCAGAAGCAGGTAACAGCACGGGCTTCGAGAAAATCCGCCAGTGCGTCACCGAACAGAGTATTGGGAGACGTATTAGGCACGAGCGTCGCCCCAGCCACGAGAGGCACCCAGAGTTCTTCGATGGAGAAGTCGAAGGCGATCGACATGCCCTGATAGACACGATCGCCGGGACGGAATCCGTAAAGTCTCGGCCGCGACCTGCACGAAATTGCAGATGCTGCGATGCGCCACCGCGACGCCCTTCGGCTGACCGGTGGTGCCGGAAGTGTAAAGGACATAGCAAAGGGCTCCGTCGGCAGTACTGGGGGTGGCCTCCGCCGGCGACGAATCGTCGAGCGCGCGTATGTGGTCACATGCCGTGTCGAGCGTGATCGCCGGGACAGCGCTCTCTACGAAGCGCACCGCGAAGGCACTTTCAGTAACGACGCGTGTCGCGGCGGCGTCGGAGAGGATGTAGGCGATCCGATCCGCCGGTTGATTGGCGTCCAGCGGAACATACGTTGCGCGCGCCTTCAGCAATCCCAACAGGGCGGCGTAAGCTTCGAAGCCGCGGTTGAGCAGAACGCCGACGCGGTCTCCGGCCTTCACGCCCTCCGCGGCAAAATGCCGGGCCATCTGGTTGGCACGCGCATCGAGTTCGCGAAACGTGTAGTCAACGGCATCGGTGGAAACCGCGACCCGGTCTGCGAACTTCCGGCAGGCCTCCTCGAGAACATTTTCGAGGCGTTGCCCGTCGCGCCAGCGCCACGGCGAGGCGCTTTGCAACACCGAGCGCGCACGAAGCTTGGCCGAGGCCTCTTGATGGGCGGCGACGATGTCGGCGGAACGATGCCCGTTGCCTGGCTTCAGGGCCGTCGCGTCGAGCAGGGTCTCAGGATGGGAGCCAAAATTGCTTTTCATGCGGTCGATAGGGATGCGAAGAGCCAAGGAGCGCAGTGGGGACGGTCGGTGGCTGGTGCTTAAGGCGCATCCGAATGCTGCCAAGCGTCATGCGATCTCCCTGCTTTGAGAAAGCCTCCGTCGCGATTCAAAACGATCGGCTCACATGACGTCGAGCTTTTTAGCACCTAGGAATTTTACCGAGGGTCAACCTGGGAGTCAACGACACGCTTTACCATCCTGCCTCCGAGCGGAAATTGCTCTGCCGGAGGTAAGCGGCGAGCGGCGTTTCAGGCTATAATTCTAGACGATCCTCCGCGTTTAGGCGTCTCTGCGGTGACACAGCTTTAGGATAGCGATGGGCTCGCAGCCCCTTAGGACGGGGCACGGCCCAAACTCGGAAAGGACTCCATGAAAATCAAGGAAATCAAACTGTACGCGATCCGCTCGGGCAATACCGGCGAACGCGGCGCGCAATTCGGCGAGTCGCAGTATTGGGGAGGCGGATGGCAGACCAATTCGCTGATTGCCAACCCCATGTCACTTTACCCGCAATACGCCCGGGTGCGGACGCAGTGGATGGGGCCGGGCCAGGACCCCTACGCCATCGAAATCCTTACCGACGAGGGAGTGACGGGTGTGGCCACGAATTACGGGGGCGGCCCGTTCGCCTGTGGGGTCATCGACAAGCACTTCAGCCGCTTCCTCATTGGACAGGACCCCTTCAACATCGAACTGATCTGGGACCAGATGTATCGCTCCACGATGCCTTACGGAATCGGCGGCGTGACGGCCATGGCGATGAGCGGCGTTGATCTGGCCTTGTGGGACTTGATGGGCAAGGCGCTGGGTCAACCGGTGTACCGGTTGGCCGGCGGCGAGACCAAGGAGAGCATTCCTTGTTACATCACCACCCATCCTGATTGTGTGCAGCCCTGGAAAGGCCGCGGCTTCCTGGGCGTGAAGATCGCCGCACCGTGGGGCGCCGCTGACGGCCGCGACGGCCTGAACAAGATGCAGAAATGCGTGGAAGAGACGCGCGAGGCGCTCGGCAACGACATGGAGATTATGATCGATTGCTACATGTCGTGGGACACGGAGTTTTCCTCGCGGCTGGCGCAGCGTGTGCACGAGTGCGACGTCAAATGGTTTGAAGATCCCCTGCCCAACGGCTGGGCGGAAGGATTAAATGCGGAATTGCGCACGCGCATTAATCCCATCATGGTGGCGATTGGGAACCTGGAGTTTGACTATAAGGCGTATTACTCCATTCTTTCCCAGCGCGCTTGCGATGTGATTCAGCCGGAACTCCAGTGGTGCGGAGGGCTGACGGCCGTGCGGCGAATCGCGGCCATGGCGCGGCCCTATGATATCCCCGTGGTCCCGCACGGGTCGGGTGTCTACAACTATCACTTTGTCATGTCGAACGTGAATTCACCTTATGCGGAGTACCTCAGCGTGGGAAGCGGCACCGAAGTGCGCCAAATTTTCGACGCCGTGATCGGTGAACCGCTGCCCGTGAACGGACACGTTACGCTAAGCGACAAACCGGGCTTTGGGATTGAGCTCAATCGGGACTATCTACAGCCGTACAAATAAAATCGGGACACGACGAAATTATGAATTATGAATTCTGAATTATGAAGAAGCGGGGCAACGCCTCTGCCAAGCTCACGAGGGTTTGAGTCCTGGTTGTGAAATTCATAATTCGTAATTCATAATTCGGCCATTTCCTGCCTATGGAAAACGACACCTCTCGTAAGGTCGTCTGCGGCGTCATCGGCGCTGGCTGGTGGGGAACATACGCGCATGTCCCTGCCTTGTTGGCGCATCCGCGCGCGCAGCTTGTGGCCATCCAGACTCGCGACCGCGATTCGGCGGCCAAGATTGCGCGCGACTTCAACATCCCGCGCACCTTCACCTGCGCCGATGACTTGATTGCGCAGCCGGACATGGATGCGGTGGTCATCAGCAGCGCCCCGCACCTGCATTTTCCGCAGGCCAAGGCCGCGCTGGAGCGGGGCTTGCACGTGCTGGTGGAGAAGCCCATGACCTTCACGGCCGCGGAAGCCCGGCAGCTTGTGGAGCTTGCGCAGGAGAAGGGTGTGCACCTGGTTTCCTGCTTTCCCTGGCACCATACGCGCCACGGACAGGAAGCTCGCCGGGTGATCACGCAGGGGGAACTGGGCGACGTGCGCATGATCAGCATCTTGATGACTAATCCCGTAGATCACCTGATTCGCGGTGCGGCGACCTTCTCCACTCACGGCCGGCCGTACATTGAGCCGCTGGAGGGAACCTACAGCGACCCTGCCGTGGCCGGTGGCGGCCAGATCTACGCGCAGGTGGCGCACGTGGCGGGCTACCTGACGTTCTTGACGGGCGCGCGTCCGGCGCAGGTGTTCGCGCGCTTCCATAACGACGGCTCACGGCTTGACATCTTCGATGTGCTGAATGTCGAACTGGAGAACGGCTGCCTTGCCTCGATCGCCAGCACGGGCACCACGCCGCTGGAAAACCGTCTTTACGAAGTCCGAATCTATGGCACCAAGGCTTGCCTGTTCATCGAACTGTGGGCCGGCACGCTGACGGTGATGCGTCGCGACGGCGGTGGCGAGACCCGATATCCTGACCTTGCGCCCAACGAGATCTTTCCCGAACGCGCGCCGGCACAGAATCTGGTGGACACGATTCTGGGTGTGGCGGAAGAGGTCTCACCCGGAACACTCGGCTTGGCTTCGATGGAGGTGGTGGAGGCGGCCTGCCAATCGGCGCGGACAGGGCAGAATGTGACACTTCGCGAGGCGCGCCGATGACCGCGCCGGTGACCCTACGCGGAATCACTTGGAATCATAGTAGAGCTTTGCCGCCGCTGGTGGCCGCCAGCCAGCGCTATGAAGAGTTGCACCGCGGCGTCCGCATTCACTGGGAGAAGCGCAGTCTGCACGAGTTCGGTCATCAGGGGTTGGCGCCGCTTTGCCGGGAGAACGACCTGTTGGTGATTGACCATCCCATGCTCGGCGTGGCGGTTGCGGACGGGTTGTTTCTTGATCTGCGCCCGCTAATGCCTGCGACCTTCGTTGACGACTTGCGAGCGAACTCGGTGGGGCTATCGTTCCCGAGCTATGAGTTCGAGCGGCAACTGCTCGCCGTACCCATTGACGCCGCCACGCCCACGGCCAGCTATCGACCGGATCTGTTGAACAAGCTGGGTGTGGATGTGCCCCGGACGTGGTCGCGAGTTCTGGAGCTGGCGCGAAGGGGAGCCGTGGTGATGCCGGGTTTTCCGGCCGACGTCTTTCTGAATTTCCTCGCGTTGTGCGCCTCGCTCGGCAGTGGGATTCCTGCCAGCCCGGAGCACTTGGTGGAGCATGAGACTGGCATCATCGCGCTTGAGCAGTTGCGTGAGCTCGCCTCGCTGATGCCGCCAGCGATCTATCAATGGAACCCCATCGCCGTCTATGAAACGCTCGCCGCCGGCGACGATTACGCGTATTGCCCCTTTGCCTACTGCTACAGCAACTACTCCCGGCCGGGATTCGGAGCTCACCTGGTGCGGTTCGCCAATACGCCGCAACTGGGGGAAGGGAAGCCGCTGCGCACGGTGCTGGGTGGGACGGGCTTGGCGATTTCCGAACAATGCGCGCACGTGGAGGCAGCGCTCGACTACTTGCAGTACGTGGCGGGAGAGACATGCCAACGAACCACTTATGGCCTGAGCGGCGGCCAGCCCGCTCATCGCCAGGCATGGCTGGATGAAACCTTAAATCTGGTCGCCTCAAACTTCTTCCACGACACGCTCACCTGCCTTGACGCTGCGATAATGCGGCCGCGCTACAACGGTTATATCGGCTTGCAGGAGCAGGCCGGCCACCCCATGATTCGCTTCCTCCAAGGCAATAGTTCCGCCGGCTCGGCGCTTGCCGAGATTGACAATTTGTATCGACAGTCTTTGACTGAGCATCACCACCGCTCCTAACTAGAGGCGGCGTTGCGCCGCCCGATGGTCGGCTAAACTCGCCGCTAACACACCAAATCGATCAAGTTCTTCGTGGCATGCATGTTTGATTAGTACACGATAATCGTGTACACTGAATTCGTATGAAAAACGTGACCCTTAGCGCGGATGAGAATCTGATCGAGCAGGCGCGGCTTATCGCCCGCTCGCAAAGGGAAACTCTCAACGCGGCGTTTCGCAAGTGGCTATTGCAGTATACGGGGCAGGCGGGCAGCGGGCACGAAGTTGACGCCCTAATGAAGCGGTTGCGCCACGTCGAGGCGGGCCGTCACTTTAGCCGCGATGAAATGAATGAACGGTAAGTTCTTTCTTGACACCAACATCTTCGTCTACTCGTTCGATCGGGACGCGCCTGCCAAGGCTGCCCGCGCCTTGCGTTTGATCCGCGGGGCGGTGGAAACACGCAAGGGAATTGTCAGCTATCAGGTCGTGCAGGAGTTCTTCAACGTTGCTCTACGGCGATTCGTGAAACCGATGGCCATAGCCGACGCTGAAGAGTATCTGTCAGCAGTTCTCCGCCCGTTGCTGACCATCCATTCTTCCCAAGCCCTTTATGCGGAAGCCCTCCGCCTGAGTGGGCGATTCCGCCTTTCCTGGTACGACTCCCTGATCGTTGCCGCGGCCATCGAGGGTCAGTGCGAGGTGCTCTACACTGAGGACCTACAATCCGGCCAGCGCTTCGGGAACCTTCAAATCATAAATCCTTTCTTGTAACCGACCCTCAAAACCTCTTGGCGTCCGCCCGTACGCGATCCACATACTTTTCCGTGGCCACGTCCACTCGCACGATCTCCCCGGGCTTGATGAACTGCGGCACCATGATTTCCAGACCGTTTTCGAGCGTTGCCTGCTTGAAGGTGTTGTCCTGCTGTTGATGGACGGGTTGCGCCGTCGCGGCCACCTTCGCCTCGACCACCGGCGGGAAGACGATGCTGACCGGTTGGCCTTCGTAGAGTTCTACGGGAACCTTCATCTCGGGCTGGAGAAACCTGGCAGCCGCGCCGATGGCGGCCCGGGGAATGGAGACCTGGTCATAGGTTTCCGGGTGCATGAAGGTCACGGTATCGGCGTCAGCGTAGAGGAATTCCATCTCCTGCCGTTGAAGCAGCGTATCCTCCAGGCGTTCTTCCGGGCGAAAGCGGAATTCCTTGAGCGTTCCGCTGAGTACGTGGCGGCCACGCGCGTGGACGCTGCCGGGCATCTTCCCTTGTCCAATATGGTGGGAGGCTTCGAACACTTTGAAGATGTCTGCGCCAATTTTCAGAACTGTTCCGGGACGGAGTTGGGAGGCGATGACCATGGCGACCTCGTCAGGGCAATCGTTGTGCCGCCCGGCCTGGTGGAATTCCGGTAGCGGGCGGGTGTGAATGCAGCGGCCTCGCGCGGCAATGCAGGAAATCGTGGCGCGGGCCAGCGTGCCTAAGGGTAGCGCGACGAAGGTACAAAAGAAAGTCAAATTGCAGCGAAGGCCACAAGTGTCAACCCGGCGTTGACTGGCCGGCGGCACGTCGCGGCATTCAATGCTCTATGTCCCACAATTGCTAAACTTCGACTCACTCACTCGGAAGATGGGGTAATATGAACGGTCTTTGCGTTCAGCGAAACGAAAGGGGGAATGGACGACTTTGAAACTTGCTGCTTGTGACTATACGTTTCCCAAATTGGCGTGGGAGCAATCGCTGCGACTTGTTCGGGAGCTTGGAGTGGAGGCTGTGGATATCGCGCTATTCGCGGGGCGGTCGCATCTCGACGTTCAGGAAGTCCTCTCCGACCTGCCGCGCGCTGCACGCCGCGTCAACGAGGCACTGAACGCCAACGGCCTGCGCATCGCCGACGTGTTTGGCCAGCCCGGCAGGGTGTTTGAGGAAAACGCGGTAAACCACCCAGAGGAATCCGTGCGCCAGGCAGCCACGGAATTCTTTTACCGACTGTTGGAGTTTGCGGTCCGCTGCAATGGCAGCCACATGAGTTTGCTGCCGGGGGTTCATTTTGAAAGCGAAAGTGCAGGGGACTCGCTGAAGCGGTCGGCGGAAGAACTGGCCTGGCGCGTCGAGGCCGCGGAGAAAGCGGGCGTCACCCTGAGCGTGGAGCCGCATCTCGGGTCGCTGATTTCGACGCCCGCGGCGGCTGCCCAGTTGCTTGAAATGACTCCGGGCTTGAGCCTGACGCTCGATTACGGCCACTTCATCTACCAGGGAATCCCTGACGCGAAAGTCGAACCGCTCATGGGCCGCACGTCGCACTTCCATGCGCGCGGCGCCTGCCCCGGCAAACTTCAGACGACCATGGGAGAAAACGCCATTGATTTTGACGGCGTCATCCGCGCCATGGACAAGGTGAAATACAGCGGTTTCGTCGTGCTGGAGTACGTTTGGACCGAGTGGATGGACTTGAATCGCGTCGATAACGTGAGTGAGACAATTATACTGCGTGACCTTCTGCGCCGCTTGGCGACGGCGTCGCCGTCGGCGTCGGCGCAGTAGACGTGGTGCGCTAACCAGATCAAATCCCGATATTGAGGAGAAATTCCGTGACCCAGGCAGGCGACATCGTAGCGGCTGGCGAGCTTGAACGAAATGTTGACGAGGCCATCCAGCAGACGCCCGTGATTGATATTCACACCCATCTTTATCCCGGCAGCTTCACCGATCTTTGTCTGTGGGGCATCGATGAACTGGTGAATTACCACTATCTGGTGGCGGAACTCTTTCGTTCATCGACGGTCACCACCGACCATTTCTGGTCCCTGACAAAAGCCCAGCAGGCCGACCTGATCTGGGACGCATTGTTCGTGAAGCACACGCCGCTTTCCGAAGCGGCAGCCGGTGTGGTGGCCGTGATGGTGAAGCTGGGACTCGATCCGACGCAGCCGGACCTGAAACGAGCGCGCGAGTATTTCGCTTCGCTCACCGTTGAACAGTACATTGACCAGGTCCTGCGGCTGGCCAACGTCTCTGAGTTGGTGATGACGAACGACGTCTTCAATCCTGCGGAAAGGGCCAACTGGGAACAGGATAAACCCTGCCCGGAGCGTTTCCATCGGGCCTTGCGCATGGATCCCATCCTGAATGACTGGCCCTCTGCGCACGCTGTGATGTTAACGGCGGGCTTCCAGACCAGCGTGGAGTTGACCCCTGCGTGCGTCAGCGCGGCGCGGCGCTTTCTCGACGGGTGGATTGCCCGCCTGCGTCCCGTTTACATGGCGGTGTCGCTGCCGTTCACGTTCGCCTACCCGGATGATTCACCCCGGACGCGGCTGATCCGCGAAGTGGTCCTTCCCACCTGCGTTCAACACAATATTCCCTTTGCGCTCATGATCGGTGTCTCGCGGCAAGTGAACCCGGCACTGCGGGAGGGCGGTGACAGCGTGGGACTCGCGGACGTCGGTTCGGTAGAAAGAATCTGTGCGGAAAATCCCCGGGCGCGCTTTCTGGTTACTATGCTGGCGCGTGAGAACCAGCATGCTCTCTGCGTGGCGGCGCGCAAATTCAGCAACCTGATGCCGTTCGGATGCTGGTGGTTCTTGAATAACCCCTCGATCGTGGACGAGATTACCTCCGAGCGGCTGGAGTTGCTGGGTTCTAGCACGATTCCCCAGCACTCCGACGCGCGCATTCTGGATCAGTTGATCTACAAGTGGCAGCATTCGCGCCGCACCATTTCCCAGGCGCTGGTGAAATCCTATTCCCGACTGATCGCTGACGGATATCCGCTCCGGCGGACTCAGATCCGCGGCGATGTGGAGCGGATGTTCTCCGGCAACTTCCGCCGGTGGACCGAACTGTCCTAGCAGAGAATGCACGCATACCGGTCCCGCGCGGGCGGGGAACATTGGACCGCGGCTCGCCCGAACATAGCCAACAAGGCACTCGTATCGCATGGGGCCTTGCGCCGCCGTGCTGGCGGCTCCGGGGCCGGCGGGCAACCGGCGTGAGGACCCAACGAAGAGAATCGCCTTTTTTCTAATTTCACTTGACACGAGTCAATTTTGAGCGTAAATATTTTGTTCGAATGTCGAACAAGGTGCGCCATAGAACCGTGGTTTGGCGCGCCGACCGTTGAGAGCGACCGCAAAGGCGGCTGGCGGCTACCGGGCCTGACGGCTGTGCGGTTTTTTCCCAGCGGCTGGCGAGTGATGAGCGAAAAAGCAGGAGCCGGCGCTGCCGCAACTGCGGCTGGCAAGGAACCGCTCGCGTGGCCAGTTCGGAAATCGCAAGGGACATCAACCGCAGCCGCGTTCTGGACACCATCCGCACCAGCCAGCCGTTGTCGCGCGCCGACTTGGCCCGCCAGACGGGCTTGCAGCGAAGCACCGTCTCGTTGATCGTGGATGATCTGATTTCCGAGCGTTGGGTGGCGGAAGGCGACCTTGGTCAGTTGCCCCGCGGGCGACGTCCGCGACTCCTTCACCTCAATACCGACCGCGCGGGAATCATCGGAATCAACATCATGCCGCGCCATACCACGATCGCGCTGGCGGATCTGAATGCGCGTTTTCTGTCGGTCGATACAATTCCCACCGTGCGTGATCCCGATAAATTCATCGACATTCTCAGCGACTACGTGCATCGTATGATCCGCTTGCATCCCGATTTGGCGTACGAAGGGATCGGGGTCAGCGTCCCCGGGCGCGTAGATTATCTTGCCCAGCGCCTGGTTTTTGCCGCCAATCTGGGGTGGCAACTGGTGGACTTGAAAGAACCCCTGGAAAGCTCAACCGGCATTCCCGTGCAAATTGAAAATGCCGCCAACTCCTGCGCCCTGGCGGAGGTTTGGTCGGGACCGCATGAGGGAATGAGCGACCTCATTACTGTGACCGTTTCCGATGGGATTGGCACCGGGATTATTGCCAACGGCCACCTGGTGCGGGGACCAAGCGGCGCGGCGGGAGAATTTGGCCACGTCTGCCTGGATCCGGAGGGCCCCCAGTGCAAGTGCGGTGGCCGCGGCTGCTGGGAGGTTTACGCGTCGAACCGAGCGGCTGTCTGGAATTACAGCGGCAACAAGCTGGACGGCTCTCGCCGGCCGGACGACCAGACCGGGCGGGAGTCTTTGACGAGCTTCGCCGATATCCTGGCGCTGGCGGAGCGGGGAGATCGGCGCGCCGGTGAGGCTTTGGATGAAATGGCCCGCTATCTGGGCCTGGGGATGGCGATGTTGGTGAACGGATTGGCGCCGGCAGTGATTGTGGTCGTGGGGGAAGTGACGCGCGCGTGGAATCGCGTGGGGCCGATCATTACTCGCGTGGTGGCGGAATGCGCTCACACCCACGCCGGCACTCGCATCGTCCCTGCCGACGACAATGCGCAACCGCGATTGCGGGGAACGATTGCATTGGTTTTGCAGAAGCACTTTCGTCCGCGGCTTTTTGTTTGACCGGACCGAAGGGGAAGGAGTGGTGATCTGTAAGCACGGACTCAGAACTCAGAAGGTGCGTCGTGATTTAGTGCGATGCTGCAACAAATTTACTGCTGCGCGGAACGCGCCAACTGCAGCGGGATCATTGGCGGCAGCGTTTCGCTTGTTTGCTTACTTGTCGGGGCAGGGGTCATTGGTCACAGGATCTGTGCAACTCACAGGCACTTGCTGGCCAAAGACACGAGATGACTTCAACCGAGGAGGATGCAATGGCAAGAGGAGAGATGAACCTGAAGTGCGTTTTGCTTGGGTTGGCGATCTTGCTTTTCGCGGGCGTAGCCAAGGGACAGGTCCTCTACGGCTCGCTCACGGGCAACATCACTGACGCTTCCGGCGCCCCCCTCCCGGGGGCGAAAATCGAAGCTGCCAATACAGGAACCGGCGTCGCTACCGAGGGCGTTAGCGACAGCGCGCGGGCTTTACGCCATCGATAGCCTTCAGCCAGGCGTCTATCGCGTCACGATATCCGCCCAAGGCTTCAATACTCTCGTCCAGGAGGGCGTGGGGGTGGAGGCTAACACCACCCGCCGCGTGGACGCGGAGCTGCAAGTGGCAAAGGTCAGCCAGAAGGTCACGGTGACCGCGGCGGTGGAAGCCCTACAAACGGACCGCACCGACGTGAAGACGGACATCAACGCCAAAGAGGTCACCAACCTTCCCCTGGGCAATGATCGTAATTTCCAGGTGCTCATCGAAACAGTACCGGGAGCGGCGCCGCCTTTTTCCTCGCACTCGTTCGCGGGGAATCCTACGCAGTCGCTGGCGTTGCACGTGAGTGGCGGGCAGGACACGTCGAACATCACCCTGATTGACGGCTCGATTGACACCAACTACTGGGAACAGAACCTCATCGCTTACGTGCCACCCGCGGAATCGATTGAGAACGTGAACATCGTGACCAGCGGCTACGATGCCGAGTCCGGCAATGCCCAAGGGGCGGTCGTCAATGTGACGGTTAAATCCGGGACCAACGACTTTCACGGCAGCGCTTTTGAGTTCAACACCGTCAGTGATCTGCAGTCCCGGAACTTCTTCTACTACGGCCCCCACATTCCCAAGTACGTTCTGAATCAGTTCGGGGTATCGCTGGGCGGACCGATCAAGAAGAACAAGTTGTTTTTCTTTAGCGATTGGGAACGCTACCGGCTGAGCACGCTGGGGACCGGCACCATTTCCATTCCCACGGCGGCCATGATTCAAGGGAATTTCACCGGGGCCATACCTGCCGGAACTGATTGCGGTACCGCGGTTAAAACGTCAGGGTGCCTTTGGGATCCCACCACCGGAGCTGCCAATGGAACGGGGCGCACGGCGTTTATGGACGAGGCGGGAGTTGGTGCCAATATCATTCCCGCGAACTTGATCAGCAAGGCGTCGGCGGGCCTGGCTGCGCTGCTCCCAACGCCCAACTATGGAGCCACAGCAACTACTTCGCCTGCCAACAATTATCAGTACGCCGGCGATTTGCTTTTCCACCGCGATAGCGTGGACCTGAAGATCAACTACCTGCCCTCCGAAAAAAGCACGTTGTTTGCGCGCTACAGCGCGGAACCAACTTATGTCTTCGATCCGCAGCAACTCGGCAAGGCCGGGGGAGCGGCTCTAGGTTCCGTTTCTCAACCCGGCAACGCTTATGGTTTGACGCAGAACATTTCGGCAGGCGGGACGTATGTGTTTAACCCCCACTTGCTGTTCGACGCCAATGTGGGGTATACGCGGCCCCGCTATTCTGCCGAGAATACCGACATCAATCAAAACTACAGTACGATTATTCCCGGTACCGATATGAATGGCGGCATTGCCAACAGCCCCCTGCAAAACGGCATTCCCTACATCGAGTTTGGCGGCACCACCGCCGTCACCAACCTCAGCACCATAGGTAATTCGGCCGTCTCCAACCCCTTCCTGTTTCGCGACAATCAGTACACCTTTGCCGCGAACTTGAGTTGGATCCACGGCAACCACAATTTCCGTTTTGGGGGTGGCATCCAACGCTACGACATGAACCGTTTTCAAGGTCAACTTGATTACGGGGTGCGGGGCGGATTCAACTTCACCGGAGGGGTGACCTCATTGAATGGAGGCGCTTCGTCGAATTTATACAACGCGTTTGCGGATTACCTCCTGGGCCTGCCGCAAGGCTTGGGAAAGGATTACGTCTACCTTAATCCTGGCACGACGCGCGAGTGGGTGTTCGCCGGTTACGCGCGGGACAACTGGCAGGTCACCAAGAAGTTGAGCATCAATTACGGTGCGCGCTGGGAATACTATCCCATTCCCACCGTAAGTCACTATGGCTCCGCCAATATCAATTGGACGATTGACACCGCTTACCTGGGCGGAGTCGGCGGAGTGCCAAGCAATGCCTATATGACCACGGGTCCCGGCCAACTGGAACCGCGCCTGGGCATTGCCTATCGGCTTAACGAGAGAACCGTGATCCGCACGGGATTTGGCATGGCCAGCGACCCCTATGCCTTGAATTATATGGCATGGGTCTACCCGGCGATCCTTTCCCAGCAGATCTCGGGGGCTAACTCCTATACGCCGGGCGGGTATCTCGGGTCGTCAACCGGCCCGACGGGCACCTGGACAGGTCCCGGGGTTACCTCCCCACTACCGACCGGAATTCCCTCTTTCACCCCCCCGAGCCTGTCGGCGGGATCCTGGCAACTGCCGTCCTACCTTGGGGGGTACGGCTATCCCAACAAGTACAATCGCGGCTACGAAGAGGCCTGGGACTTCGTGGTGCAACGCGACTTGGGTGGGGATTGGAACCTCCAGGTCGGGTATGTAGGTAATCACATGGTCCGGGCGGCGGAGTTTATCAACATGAACGCGGGCTATCCCGGCGGCGGGAATGCCGGAACTCCTCTCCAAGCGCAATACGGCAATCACAGCGCCTTTACCATCAATGGCCCCTTCTCGGGCGGGAACTACAATGCTTTGCAGAGCCAGCTCAAGCGGCGGGTGGCGCAGGGGCAGGTCGGGGTTGTCTATACCTACTCGAGAACCATCGACAACAATGATACCGAAGCCAACAGCAACGTGCAGTGGGCTTATTACCAGGACCTCGCCCGCGACCGGGCGGTCGCCGGGTTCGACCAAAGGCACAATTTCCAAATCTACACCGTGTATGCTTCGCCGTTCGGCAAAAGCCAGCACTGGATGACGAAGGGGGTAGGCGCAGCGCTTCTGGGTGGATGGAGCGCCGATGTCAATCTAACCCGCGACAGCGGCACGCCGTTCACCATAGGGAGCTCCGGCACTTTCTGCAATTGCCCCGGCAACAGCCAAACCGCGGACCAGGTCGGCACCGCCAACATCCTGGGAGGCCACGGGGCCAATGAACCCTACTTCAACCCCTTGGCCTTTTATCCCGTTTCTGGTACCTCTAATACCGGCGCCACTTACTCCCCCCGCTTTGGCACCAGTGGCAGGAACATAGTGCGCGGTCCGGGTCTTTTCGCCATCAACGGCGCGCTGATCCGCGACTTCAACCTCACCGAACGATTTAAGCTGCAATTCCGGTGCGAGACCTACGGGCTTACCAATACGGCCAATTTCAGCAATCCCGGCGCCACCGTTTCCAACGCCACATTCTCCAACGGAGGGGTGACCAATTACGGTGGCTACGACATCATCACCTCGACGATCGGACCGTCGTGGGCGCCGTACGGGAACATTGCGGACCGGCAGATCCGCTTTGCGCTGAAACTTTCATTCTGAAATACCAGCAGACCGGAACGCGTACGAACGGGGCCTCCAAGAGATCGGAGGCCCCTCATATCTGAGGCAATTTCCGAAAGTTCGCCGAGAAGAGGTGGGAAATTGAAGACCGCAATCTTTATCATACTTACGCTGGTACTCGCGCCAGTTACGGCTCTGGGACAATTCAAATTTCATGACGTCAACTCCAAATCGTTGGAACTCACTGACAAAGGCGCTCCGGTATTTTCTTTCAATTACGGATACATGCTCAAAGAAGGAACTAATCCCGACCGCACGCGCTGCTGCTATTTGTATCCCGTCTACGCACCCAACGGCGCGGAGGTGGCGGACGATTTTCCCAAGGACCATCCTCACCACCGCGGCATCAGTTGGATGTGGCCGGTGGTGATCGTGGACGATAAGACCTACGACCTGTGGACGATTAAGGGCATCCTGGACCGTTTCGAAAAGTGGGAGAAGCGGACAACCGGCAAGGGCCAGGCGGAGATTGCTTATCAGGGTGGCTGGTTCGTGGGAGATCGCCGAGTGGTGCAGGAAAATGTCAACATTGTCGCGCACGCGGTCGTCGATGGCCGGCGCGACATTGATATCACCGTGACCTTGCGCTCAGCAGGCGGCGCGCTAGTCTCCATCGGCGGCACGCACGAACACGACAAGGGTTACGGCGGCGCGCTGGAAATCCGCTTCGCGCCCCGCACGGAGACCAAGCTTCGTACTGCCGCGAATCCCGATGACGCTGCTGACAGCGACCGTGTTGCGGCCGCGTGGGCCGAGTTGACGGGCAATTTTGGCGGCAAGGTTGCCACTACCCGCGTCACCGAAGACTCCTCGGACCCTGGCTTCCCCAATGGCTGGTGCATGCGCCACTACGGCTACGTGGGCGTGGAGTATCCCGCCCTGGGCCTGCGCCGCCTTGATAGCGACGTGCCGCTGACCATGAAGTTCCGGGTGTCACTTTCCGGAGGCTCCGAAGGCGCCAGCGTGCCGGCAAAGCACGTTTTGGTCTATACCCATAACGGCAAGGGATATGTCCACGACAATATCCAGGCCAGTGCCGATGCCATCAAGAAAATGGGGGCGGAGAACGGTTTCACAGTCGATGTGACGGACGACCCGCTGTTTTTTCGCGACCCGGTTCTGAAGCAATACAACGCCGTGGTGTTTGCCAA
The DNA here is from genome assembly GCA_963719115.1 of uncultured Acidobacteriota bacterium. GTDB lineage: Bacteria > Acidobacteriota > Terriglobia > UBA7540 > UBA7540 > Bog-366. Next base: position 212,562 of record CAVRBF010000084.1, read on the forward strand.
CACCAACAACGAAGCCTTCACGAACGAATCCGAGCGCGATGCCTTCAAGCACTACATTGAGTCCGGGGGCGGGTTTGTGGGCATCCATTCCGCTTCCGGTTCGGAACGCGATTGGCCGTATTTCTGGTCGGTACTGGGCGGCAAGTTTGCACGGCATCCGCACCAGCAGGAAATTCCCATTCAGGTTGTGGATCGTAACTTCCCCGCCACGCGGAAATTACCTGCCACGTTCGACTGGAAGGACGAGTGCTACTTCCTCGACCATCTCAATCCGGACATCCACGTGCTGCTCCAGACGGACTATGCCAAGATTGACGATCCGGACAAGGCAAAGCATTCCGACCAGACGTTCAGTGGCACGCTGCCGCTTTCGTGGTACCACCAGTTCGACGGCGGCCGAGAATATTACCTTGCCCTCGGCCACAATAAGACGGATTATTCCAACCCGATTCTTTATGACCAGATCCTGGGAGGAATACTCTGGGCGATGGGAGAAAGATAAAAGCCTTCACCACAGAGAGCACAGAGGCTCACAGAGATTGACCTTCTCTGTGTTTCTCAGTGCCCTCTGTGGTGAAGGCTTTTAAACCTGAGGTGATCTTATGAGCAGAGACAATTTATCCCGACGACAATTTTTGAAATCCTCTGTTACCGCTGCGGCCGTGGGATTTCCTACCATCGTCCCGGCTCGCGTATTTGGCAGAAGCGCGCCGAGCAACATGATTCAGGTCGCGCAGATCGGTTGCGGACGGATTGCCCGGGATTCTGAGTTCAAGGGCCTTCTGCGCAACGCCGATGTGGCTCGCTACGTGGCCGTGTGCGATTTGGACACCGTCCGCATTGCCGACGGCAAGAGTTTGCTCGAACAGGCTTACGCGAAGAAGTTCGGGGCAGGGAATTACATCGAGATCAAAACCTTTGGCGATTATCGCGAGATGCTCCAGGAAAAGAGCATTGACGCGGTCTGTATCAGCACGCCCGACCATTGGCATGCGCAGCCTGCCATGGAAGCGGCGCTTGCCGGCAAGGACATCTACCTGCAAAAGCCTGCGTCGCTGACCATCAAGGAAGGCCGCCAGATGGCGGATACGATGAAGAAGACGGGGCGCATCTTCCAGCAGGGAAGCCAGCAGCGTTCCGATCCCAACTTCCGCACCGCATGCGAACTGGTTCGAAACGGCCGCATCGGCAAGGTGCAGCAGGTTTTGATAGGGTTGCCGGTCGATCCCTCGGGCGACGTCGAACCAGAGATGCCCGTGCCCGCCAATCTGAGTTACGACATGTGGCTGGGTTCGACTCCCATGGTGTATTACACGGAAAAACGCGTGCACCCGCAAGCCCCCGATTTGAAGACGCGCTACGACCGTCCCGGCTGGCTGCGCTGCGAGCAGTTCGGCGCCGGGATGATCACCGGCTGGGGAGCGCATCATATTGACACCGCGCACTGGGGCATGGGTACGGAACTCACCGGGCCGTTGGAGATCGTGGCGCGGGCGGAATTCCCCAAGTCGGGCTTATGGAACGTGCATGGTGCGTTCCACGTGCGCTCACACTATGCGAACGGCGCCGACGTGTTCATCAGCGACCTGTACCCGACGGGTATCAAGTTTATTGGCGAAGACGGCTGGATATGGGTCACGCGCGGCGCGGCTGTCACGCTCAGCGACCCTGCAGTGCTCAAGTCCGGCAGCCCGGCGCTCGACGCCAGCGATCGCAAGATGCTTGCCGCCGGCATCAAGCCCAATGAAATTCACCTGCACCATAGCCCGAACAACGATCATCACCTCGACTGGCTGACCAGCATCAAGACCCGCAAACCGCCGGCCGCTCCTGCGGAAGTGGGGCATCGTTCCTGCGCGGCTTGCCTGCTCGCGCACACGGCCATGAAGTTGGATCGTGAACTGAAGTGGGACCCGCGGGAAGAACGCTATGTGAATGACGAGGAAGCGAACGCCACGCTCTCCCGCCCGCAGCGCGCGCCTTACGGTACGGATGCGGTGATGACGCGGCTGGCGTGAGGAGCCTGAGGTTCAAAGCATTCACCACTCTGTGGTGAGGTTCTTTCGGCGGCGATCAACAGCTCTCAACTCGGATTGATAAAGACCTTCCCCGCTTCCACCTTTACAGGATAGGTCTTCAAGTCCACGCACGCGGGAGCGCCTTTAGCTTGGCCGGTGGTGAAGTCGAAGCGCCCGTTGTGTTTCGGGCACTCAATGATGTGATCCATGACGAATCCACCGGCGAGATGCACGGCGGCGTGGGTGCACCAACCGTCGGTGGCATAGTAAGTGTCTTCGCTGCTCCGATAGATGGCGAAGCTGCGATCATCGAGGTCAAAGCGCATCACGTCTTCCTTTTCGATGTCGCCAGTGCTGCAAACTTCAATCCAGGGTTCACTCATGGGTGTGGTTGTCTAGGCAGGCTCCAGGGCTGAAACAGGTTGCGCAGTGGCCGGCAATTCCCGCCTTACGAAGTATGTTGGCTCCTTTACCTGCCGCAGTATGGCAGGAATGATTTCCCGGTAAGTTTCCCAAAGCCCGTTGTACGGTTTGGGCATGTCCGCTTTTAGTTCCTGATGCAGCCTGCCCAGAGCGTGGTAGGGCACCATGGGAAACATGTGGTGCTCGACGTGATAATTCATCTCCCAGTAGAGATAGCGGAAGATCGGGTTCATGTAAACGGTGCGGCAGTTCAAGCGGTGGTCAAGAACGTCCTCGGCCAGCCCGGCGTGCTGCGTCAGACCAAAGACCACCATCAACCACGTGCCGTAAAGGGTCGGCAGTCCGACGTACATCAGGGGCAAAATGCTGCGGAACCAGATGGCCGCAGCAATGACGGCCGCGTAGATGGAAACGTAAATGCGCGCGTTGCGATAGACCTTGTGGCGTTCGGAATCGGGAATGTAAGTCTCTTCCGCCGGGGTGAGCCGTCCGAAGCAGTGCCGCACCATTCTGGGGAATTCCTTCGGCATCTGCTTGAGCCCGAAGAATGTCAGGAAAATGGCCAACCGGTCCGGCGGTCGCGGCACGGCAATTTCCGGATCGCGGCCGACGATGATGGTGTCAGTGTGATGCCGGGTGTGACTCCAACGCCACGGCACGGACTCCCGAAACACCATGAACGAGGCAATTTCGTAAAGCGCGTCGTTCATCCACACGGTTTTGAAGGCCGTGCGGTGGCCGGATTCGTGCCAGCGCGAATCTGAGGATGACGCATATATGACGCCGTAGACGGCAAAGCAGGGAAGCGCCCACCAGGTTCCCCAGGTTCGGTAACCGAGCACACCCGCAATGATCAGCAGTGCGAACCAGATGATGGTATCGCGGATGGCTGGCCCATCGCGGCGCTGCATCAGTTCTTTCAGCCGCGGGCGCGAAATCTTGCAGGCATACCACTCGGCGTTGGCCAGGCCGCGCTCTTCGGCGAGCTTGGTGTCTCGTCCGATCAGGCTGTAGTCGCGTCGCGTGATTTCGACTCCCATATGTCCTCCACGGAGGTTGTCAGCAAGGCTCTCCGCAGCACTCCCACATCGAACAGGATAGGCCAAAAGCCCCGTGACGACAAGATTCGCGCCCCCAAAACGTCCATTTTATGCGAGACTCTATTTTCCCTGCGGTCAGACACCCAAAAACGCCGTGGGAATCTGACACTTCATTCGCATATAGGAGCACCTCATTGCGGAAAGTACCAATCAACCGCCGGCGATTCCTGCAAGCGGCAGGAGCAAGCGCGCTGCTTGCTAACGCGAGCGCGAATCGAAGCATGCGAGCCGCACAGAGCCCGGCGCCCGATTGCTGTTCGGCATCCCCGCACAGAATGGTGGAAAACATGGAAGACCATCGACTTTTGAAACTCATCACGCTGGAGCCCGCCCACTTCCACGCGGCCCTGGTGCAAAAGCAGATGCTGCCGGGAATCTCGCCGCGTGTTTCGATCTTCGCGCCGCTGGGTCCGGATTTGCTGGCGCACCTGAAGCTGATCGAAGGGTTCAACAGCCGGGCCGACAACCCCACCTACTGGGAGCTTGATATTTACTGTAGCCCGCACTCGTTGGAGGAAATGATCGCCGCGAAGCCCGGCAATGTGGTGGTGCTGGCGGGACGCAATCGCATCAAAATCGGCAAGATCAAAGCCTCGCTGGAAGCGGGCTTGAACGTGCTTTCCGACAAGCCGTGGATCATCCGCGCGGAGGATTTCAACGAGCTCGAGCACGTGCTCGCCCTCGCCGATGAAAAGGGACTGGTGGCGTACGATATGATGACCGAGCGCCACGAGATCACTACCATCCTGCAGCGCGAGTTGGTGAACGACCCCGCCGTCTTTGGCGCCATCATCCCCGCGGACCAGCAGCGTCCCGGCGTGTTCATGGAGAGCACGCATCATATTCTCAAGACCGTTGCCGGCACGCCCAACCTGCGCCCGCCATTTTTCTTTGACATCCTGGACGAAGGCGAGGGCCTGACCGACGTGGGCACACACCTGGTGGACCTCGTGCAGTGGACGCTGTTTCCCGACCTGGCCGTCGATTATCAGCGTGACATCCAGGTGCAGAGCGGCAAGCGCTGGGCCACTCCGATTTCGGCCGCGCAATTCCAGCAGGTGACGGGCGTCGCGGCCTTTCCCGCCGAGCTTGCCTCTTACGTGCACGGCGACGTGTTCGATTATTACTGCAACAATCAAGTGGACTACAAAATTCGCGGCGCCCAGGTGCAGCTTAATGTGCTGTGGAAATGGGAATCGGCGGCAGGCGTGGACTATCACCATGCCATTTATCGGGGAACCAAGGCCAGCGTTGAGATCCGGCAGTCGGAAAAGGAGAACTACCGTCCAGAGCTGTTTGTGTCAGCCGCGACGGGGCAAAGTTCTACCGTGGCCGAGGCTGTACGCTCCCGCATCGAGCGACTTCAGGGGACCTACCCCGACGTCGCAGTGCAGACAGCGGGCGAAGAGTTGCACATCATCATCCCGGATCGCTTCCGCGTTGGCCACGAGGCGCACTTCGCCCAGGTGGTGGCGGACTTCATGAAGTATTTCAACTCGCCGAAATCCCTACCCGCCTGGGAGCGTCCCAATATGCTGGCAAAGTACTATGTCACCACCACGGGAGTGCAACTGGGACATGGGAGTTAAACGGCTTGCGCTACCTGTCAACCAAAAGTCTCATCCTCATTCTGATTGTCACGACCGTTGCGCTTTGCGGCGCAAATGATCCCGCGCCACTTCCCACCCACTCCGGCACTGGCGTCTTCCTGATGCTGTCCGACATTCACTTTGACCCATACGCCGACCCGGTGATCGTGAAGCAACTGGGGGCTGAGCCGCTTCCTCCCTGCCAGGCGGCAGCCTCGACCGCGTTCGCGAAATTCGGCAGGGACACCAACTATCCCTTGCTGAAGTCGGCGCTGGATGAGGCTGCGGCGGCCGCGCAACAATACCATCTCCACTACGACTACGTGATCGTCACCGGGGATTTGCTGGCGCACAATTTCGACACGCGCTATCAGCAGTGCGTCGGCACAGGGGAGGATGCTTATCGCAAGTTTGCCAGCGCCACGATTCGCTTCGTTCGACAGCATGATCGCTCAGGCTCTGCCCGGCGTGCCGGTCTTCGTCACGCTGGGAAACAACGATACGGACAACGGTGACTACGCAGAGCCCAGCGGCAACTTTCTCCAAACCGTCGGGCAGGATTGGAGCCGGTCATGGGGCAACGTTCCGGCGGCAGTGCGCGATGCGGCGCTCCGGACATTTGCCCGGGCAGGGAACTACGCGCTGCCTCACCCGACCGTCGCCAACAATGAGCTCGTGGTTCTCAACACCAATCTTTGGGCCGCCCGCAACTCGGGCGCTTGCAGTGAAAGCGATCCTGATCCCGCCGGACAGTTCGAATGGCTCGCCGACATATTGGGCGAGGCCCGCCGCACTGGCCGCACGGCAACACTGGTCATGCATGTGCTTCCGGGCATCGATGGCATGATGTCCTCCGCGGGCTTGCCCAAATCGTTCTGGAGCGAACCCTGCACGCGCAAGCTGATGGCGGTACTGACGGACTATCGCGGCGTAGTGCGGGAGATGTACGCCGGACACATTCATCGGGATGATTTTCGCCTTTTCCCTGACGTTAACGGCAAGCCGCTGTCCACGATTCACATTGTTCCTGCCATCAGCCCCATCTACCTTGACAATCCGGCCATCGAAATGGGTTGGTACGATCAACGCGACGGATCGCTTCGGGATTTTGCAACCTTCGCGCTGGACCTTGGCAACGCGCATCCCGTCTGGTCGCTGGAATATGTCTTCACGCAGGCATACGGCCGAGCCCGGCCGGACGTGGCCACCATGGCGGCGTTGAGCCGGGAATTGCGCGACCCCCAGTCCGCGGCAAGCAAGAACTACGCGAACCACTATGGCGCAGGGGTAAAGATCTTTCTGACGCCGGACAACTGGTCAAACTACGCATGCGCCCAAACGGAAATCACCGCTGCGGATTTTGCGCGGTGCCGGGTTGATGGAATGGTTCGATAGCGAACAGAGTGATTAAAGGAAGATCTGTGCCCATTCCGCCGAATCTCCTTTTCCGCTACTCTCCTTTTGCGCCTTGCAGCCAACCCGCCGTGGTGCGACAATACAAGGCCCTCGCGAGGTTCTCATGCTTGATTCGCTCCTGATTCATCGTTTGCATTTTGCTTACACTGTTACTTACCACTACTTGTTCCCGCAGCTCACCATGGGGCTGGCGCTCTTGATTGTGATCTTGAAGACGCTGGCGCTGCGCACCGGCAACGAGCGCTACAACGAGTCCGCGCGCTTCTGGGCGCAGATCTTCGGCATCAACTTCGCCATGGGCGTGGTAACCGGCATTCCCATGGAATTTCAGTTCGGCACCAACTGGGCGCAATTTTCCCGCGCCGCCGGCGGCGTGATCGGCCAAACACTGGCCATGGAAGGTGTGTTTTCATTCTTCCTGGAGTCGAGCTTCCTCGGGCTGTTCCTCTATGGCGAGAAGCGCCTGGGCCCCAAGGGACACTGGTGGGCCGCCTTCATGGTTTTTCTGGGATCGTGGGCGTCCGGTTACCTGATCGTGGCTACAGACGCCTGGATGCAATATCCGGTGGCTTACCGACTGGGTCCGCACGGTGAGATCATGCTGGCGAGTTTCTGGGGATTGCTCTTCAATCCCTGGGCCATCTGGCAATACGTACACACCATGAGCGGCGCGGTGATTACCGGATCGTTTGTCATGGCCTCCATCGGCGCGCTGTACCTGCTGACGAAGCGATTTGAAGAACATGCAAAAGCCTTTGTGCGCGTGGGCGTGATGGTGGGTCTGTGCGCGACGATCTTTCAGATCGCTCCCACCGGTGACGCGCAGGGACGCATGCTGTCCGAACATCAACCCGTAACGCTGGCCGCCATGGAGGGATTGTTCACCACGCAGCAGGGTGCGCCCATTGCTATCGTCGGTCAGCCCGACGTGCAGAATCGGCGGCTCGACAATCCTCTGCAAGTACCGCGCGTGCTCAGCTTTCTTACTTACCGGCGCTGGATGTCGGAGGTGAAGGGCCTGGACGCGTTTCCCACGGAGACCTGGCCGGACAACGTTCCGCTGCTCTATTACAGCTACCACATCATGGTGGGCCTCGGAACCATCTTTGTCGCCATCATGCTGCTGGCCGCGTGGATGCTGTGGCGGGGCACCTTGTATGCCTCGCGCGGCATGCTCTGGGCGCTCATGCTCGCGCTGCCTTTCCCCTATATTGCCAACACGGCAGGCTGGATGACGGCGGAATTCGGCCGGCAGCCGTGGTTGATTTACGGATTGATGAGGACGCAGGCGGGTGTCTCGCCGCAGGTCTCTTCCGGGAACGTCTGGTTCACGCTTATCGGTTTCATGGGCATGTACACGGTGCTGAGCATTCTGTTTCTGTTTATGGTGTATCGAGTGATTGAAAAGGGGCCGCACGAAGCAGTGGCGAGTGGCGAGCGGTAAGGTGCCTGCGGCTGTTTTCTATCCACTAACCACTAGCCACTTAGCACTTCGTGACAGGGAGGTTTTCGTGCCAACGGTTTGGTTCTGTCTTATCGCTATCATGATTGCCATGTATGTGGTGCTGGACGGTTTTGATCTGGGCGCCGGCGTCATTCACTTCTGGGTGGCGAAAACGGAAGGCGAGCGCCAGCAGGTGATCCGCTCCATCGGCCCGGTGTGGGACGGCAATGAGGTGTGGCTGCTCGCTGCCGGCGGCACGCTCTACTTTGCCTTCCCGGCGCTCTACGCTTCCGGCTTCAGCGGGTTCTATCTACCCCTGATGATCGTCCTATGGCTACTGATTCTGCGCGGAACGGCGGTGGAGTTCCGCAACCATTTGACCAGTCCTGTCTGGTTGAAGTTCTGGGACGTGGTATTTGCCTGCGCCAGTTTGCTGCTGGCGGTATTCTACGGCGCGGCTCTGGGCAACGTAGTGCGCGGCGTACCCTTGAACGATCAGGGTTACTTTTTCGAGGCGCTCTGGACCAACTTCCGCCTGGGACCGAATTCCGGCATTCTGGACTGGTACACCATCATTGTGGGCGTGGCGGCGCTGGGAGCCTTGACGCTGCACGGCGCGCTGTGGGTGGCGCTCAAAACGGAAGGCCCCGTGCACGACCGCGCGCAGGGACTGGCTCGCAGCCTTTGGTGGGCTGTCCTGGCGCTGACTGTTGTCCTGACCGCCATCACCTTCAGCGTTCAGCCGGGAGTTCCCGCCAACCTCGCGCACCATCCGTGGGGGTACATCTTCCCCGCGCTGGCGCTTGTGGGATTAGTTGGAATGCTGTGGTTCCTGCGCGCGCGGGACGATTTGAAAAGCTTCCTGGCCTCCTGCCTGTACATCGTGGGTATGCTGACCAGCGTTGTTTTCGGATTGTACCCCCTGGTGCTTCCCGCCAGCACGAATGCTGCCTATTCCCTGACCGTGGACAACGCCAAAGCGGGCGACTACGGCCTGCGCATCGGCCTGGCGTGGTGGATTGTCGGCATGGCACTGGCCACCGTGTACCACGTTCATGTCTATCGGAGTTTCGCGGGGAAGGTAAAGGCTGAGGAGAGCGAAGCAGGATACTAGCGCCGGCCAAAACAAGTCGGCTCGATAGTAGTTGCTCCCCGTCGCGGGATGTGTTAAGTAAGGTACAAGGGTTCCATCTCGAGGAGGTTTCGATGCCGGACGTTTCCGCTCCGCCTACGCGAAGTTTGCCCCGAATCTCGGCGACCATCCCGATCAGCCTCATTCCGCAAGCGGCCTATTCCCAAGAGTCGCACGACGCCTACACAGTTGACGTGTCGCCGTTTGGCGCCCGGATTCGGACCACATTTGTCCTGACTGCCGGCCAATTGGTGAGCGTCTGCGCGGCGGGAGACTTGGCGCAGACCTACCCGTGCCGTGTCGTGTGGGCCAAGCAGTCCTACGCGGGCGGATCGGTGGCCGGCTTGGAGTTCCTGCCCACCTCGCGAGATGCTGACTCTGCTCCCAAACCGGTGATCGAGCCGGAGATAGAGACCGCTCCGGCCCCATGACGTTGTAGTGTGTCCCTCCCCAGGTGCCATGGCCATCCCGAACCCTCCGGACACGCGAGGGTTTTGCACCCATCAACGGATTGTGCGGTCGATAGGCGCTCGCCTTGCGAGCCGCATCGTAACGGGATAGGGAGCCGCCGCGCCGTACGGTGGCCATCTTGGCTACGAGGGCGCCTCGTGGCACGGCCCGTCAAGTTTGTGCATCTTTCTTTCCCCATCCCGCCATTCGCCTGCGGTCCTTAACTGTCATTCGACTCGTCGATAATCCGTTGGCGACGAAAATCGAGCTATTCCCTCGACCGCTCTTCGGACAGAGCCGCTACCTTTGTTTCTATTAATTCACGATCAGCGTGAGCGTCATGCTATGGCGCAAAGCAGAAGACCCCGAACCAGCAGTGCCCGTAACCGTTAGCGTGTAGCTTCCCGCAGGAGTTCCGGGGTTAGATGGGGGGCTGCCAACTCCGCTCCCTCCACCGCCGCATCCTGCAAGCGCCAGACTCAGCAACAATTGCGCGGTGAGCGCGACCAGGATGGACCGTCGCCAGCCGACACCGGGTTGACTCCGGCGCATAATGGCCCATGTCGTCGCCGCGAGAACCAGGGCAAGCATTAACAGACTCCTGAGCCTTGACGGTAGAGATGGAGTCGGTGGTAAGGGACCAGACCGTGGCGCCCCAAGCGAAGCGGCGGTGGTCGTAACGCTGACTGTGACATTGGTGGCAGAACTCCCCAACGTTGCCGGGTTCGGTGAAACCATGCACATGGCTTTGGATGGAGTCCCAGTACAGTTAAAGGTTGCTATTCCGGTCATTCCCCCATAACCACCCACGCTTAATAGGTAGTTTGCGGACTGCCCGGGCGCGACAGTGGCCGAAGTGGAAGAACCAGATGCTGCGGCCAGCGTGAAATCTGGGCCTGTTCCGCTGAGAGCGACGCTTTGCGTGCTGCCTGCCAACCCATTGCTGTTGTCGGTGACGGTTAGGGTGCCCGTGAACGTGCCTCCCGCCGTGGGCGAGAATGTCACATTGATGGTACAGGAACTGCCGACTGCCAAACTGACACCGCAGTTGTTGGCCTGTGCAAAATTGCTGCTGCTGGTGACGATGCTGGCCACGGTGAGTGGGGCACCGCCCGTGTTGCTGAGAGTAACGGGCTGAGATGCGCTCGTGGTGTTTAGGTTCTGCGCGGCAAACACCAGGCTGAGCGGAGAGAGAGTGGCCCACGGCATCGTGGTCCCGCCGGTACCCGTCAAGTTCACGAGTTGGTAGCTGGCGGGGTTGTTGCCACTGTTGTCCGCGGTGGTCAAAGTACCGGTCAGGGGGCCAGCCGCAAGAGGCGTGAACGTGACACTGATCGTGCACGAGCTACCGGCCGCGACGCTGCTGCCACAATTGTTCGTCTGCGCAAAATTCCCGCTGGTGGCGATACTGGTTACCGCCAGCGTAGCATTCCCGCCGTTCAGCAAGGTGACGCTTTGCGGGCTGCTGGTGGTATTCACGGGGACCGTCCCGAACGCAAGCGCACTCGCAGAGGTGCCCGCGACCGGGCCCGATCCCGTTCCCGTCAGGATGACCGTTTGGACATTGCCCGCCAGGCCGCTGCTGTTGTCGATAATGGTCAGCAGACCGTTGCGTGCCTCGGGGAATATCGGCGAAAAGACAACATTAATGATACAGCTCGCGCCTGCGCTCAGCGTATTCCCACAATTGTTCGTCTCCGTGAAGTCGCCGTCTACGGTGAAGCTGGAAATGCTGAGAACCGCGTTACCTGCGTTCGTGAGCGTAATGGGCAGAGGGGCGCTTTGACGGTCCAGGGCCTGAATACCAAAGTTCAGGCTGGACGGGGAAAACTCGCCTTCAGGATCGGTCGCCGCGCCCGTTCCTGTCAAAGCGACGATCTGCGGGCTGCTCGCGATGTTGTCGCTGACGGTCAGCGTACCGGTGCGATTTCCAAGAGCGGTAGGGGTAAAAGTTACATCGATGGTGCACGGCACTCCGGATGGAACCGTGCCGCCCGTGTAAGGGCAGGAAGTTCCGGTATTCACGAGGCCAAAATCACCGCTGGCGGATATGCTTGCGAGGCTGAGCTGCCCTGAGCCAGCGTACGTTAAATTAACCGCTTGTTCGGCGCTTTGCAAGTTCAGAAGTTGGCCTGGAAAATTGAGGTTGTTCGTGGACAGCGTCACACCGGGAAGAGATTGGCTGGAGATTTTGGCCACGAAAGGGTTTTGGCCACCCGGAAAAATCGGTTGCAACGCATTCGCGGTTGGAAAGTCAACTGACAGCGTTAAGCCGGAAACGTAGGCATTCCCGGTAGGATCAACGGCAACCGCAAGTCCGTAATCACCACCACTGCCGCTAAGGTAGGTGGAGTGGACCAGGGCTGATCCGTCCGGGCTCAGTTCGGCGACAAACGCACCGGAATTCCCTGATCCTGCATGATTGGTCGCCTGCAGAGGATTAACTGTAGGGAAGTCGGTGGATGACGTTTCGCCCGTGACAATGGCGTTGCCGGAAGAGTCAGCCGCCACGCCATTTGCCGAATCCCTACCACTCCCACCAAGGTACGTGGAGTAGACCAAGGCTGAGCCTGTTGGGTTTAGTTTCGCCACGAAAGCGGTAGTAATATCCGGCGCCGCTGATTTATTGCTTCCCTGAAGTGGTTTTACGGTGGGGAAATTCAGGGACCATGTATAGCCCGCCACGTAGGCGTTGCCGGAGGAATCCACGGAGATAGCATTGGCCTGGTCGTAACTGCTGCCCCCCAGGAAGGTTGAATAGATAAGAGCCGAGCCGGTCGCGTTCAACTTGGCCACAAACGCATCCAGGCTACCGCCGATCGTGGATTGCACGGGGTTTACGGTGGGAAAGTCGAACGAAGCCGTTCCCCCGGCCACATAGGCATTGTCGAATTGGTTGACGCTGACTGCGACAGCGCGTGTTGTAGCGCTACCACCGAGGTAGGTGGAAAAAACGAGGGCTGTACCGGCTGGACTAATCTTGGCCACAAAAGCGTTTGCATTCCCTAAACCGGCGTGATTGGTTGCCTGCAAGGGGTTGACGGTGGGGAAGTCCGTAGAAAATGTCTCGCCCGCTACGTACGCGTTCTCAGCGGAATCCACCGCGATGCCGTTGGGCCAGTCCCCATCGCTGCCGCCGAGATACGTGGAATAGATCAGAGCCGAGCCCGTCGCATTAAGTTTCGCCACAAACCCTGTCCCCTTACTACCGCTGTTGTTGCTCGCCTGGAGCGGGTTGACAGTGGGGAAGTCGGTACAAGCCGTCAGACCCGTCACATAAGCGTTACCGGCTGTATCGACGGAAACAGAAGAGGGCCAAGACATGTCGCTTCCACCGAGATAAGTGGAATAGACCAGGGCTGAACCGGCTGCGTTCAGTTTCGCCACAAATCCTGTAATGTAACCTCTGTTCGGAGGAGTATTGTTGCTCGCCTGAATGGGGTTGACGGTGGGGAAATCGTCGGAGGAGGTGGCACCGGTCACGTAGGCGTTGCCCGCAGAATCGACAGCAATACCCCACCCTCCATTACCACCAGCACCGCCGCTGCCCCCAAGGTAGGTGGAATAGCTGAGTACCGGATCAATCACCAACGTTCGCTTGGGGTCGTACCCTGCCACTCGAAAGTTTACCTGGTTATTGCTCGCCAGGACGAATGCGCCGTTGAGCCCCGTTGTAACGGCTGACTCTGACCGCCGGCGCACAGCGAGGCCCGATCCATTTAACAGGCTTGTTGACCATTGAACGCGGCGGTCGGGGACCGACGCTACAACGGTCTGGTAGATTGCGGGCTTGCAGAGGCGCACCTCGTCGTCACCCACATTCAGCACCAGGTCACCGCTGGCGGCATCGACGCGCATTCTATCCGCACCGGCAAAGCTTAGCCTGATCCGGTTCGGGTCAGCGCCGGGAGCCACCACAAAGTCATATTCTAATTGGCCGGCCTGATTGCCGTAATAAATTAAGTCCACGCCAGCATAGACGCCCGCATACTTCACTCGGGAGTAGCTCGGCACATTGGTGCGCCACTTCTTGGGGTCATTGCCGATGAAGTAGTTGGTGCGGCCGGGAAGCGCGTTGACACCGACGACCCGCCCCGTGGTGCTAGCGCCTTCCAATGTCATCCGAACCACCTGCGACGGCTGATATACGCGTTCCTCCGCCATTCGGCCCTCGCCTGTCTTGAGCTCGGAAAACATCTGGCCGAGGTCGCGTCTCAGAGACCGCGACAGTGATTCCAGCCCGCCGAAAACGTTCGCCGAAAATCCGCTGAGTGGCTCAACCGTGCTGGGCCGAGCAAGCCGGCGCCATGGTCCGAACTTGCTCAACCGGCTCAGGCCGGGCTGTGCCCTTCGCAAGTTCAGGACGGCCCCGCTATCAGTGAGAAAGATCGTATAGCCGCCGCCGCGCGCTACAAATCGCACCTGGGCGTCGGTTTGGCCCTGGTTGGCCTCAAAGCTGAGCGGCAGGTTGCCGTAATTTGGAGCCAGCCTCGGTTGAATTTTCGTGGGGGAGGCAGGAATCTGCCGGGTGCGGAGAGCATTCTCTGCACCTTGTGTCTTGCGAAGAAGACCAGACCCAACGATGACGAGAAATGACAGTAAAACAAATCCGGAATAGGCCACAATCCGGTTTGCCGCCGTCTTCGGATGCTTGCCAACCCTGAGGTATGAAAGCATAAAGAACCTTCCGGAACGCGCCAATCGATTACCTGCTCCGAATGTTATTCCTCCAAACTGTTAATTTCAATTGCTGATATATCATATGGTCGAAATGTCTATCCATAAACTAATCAACGAGTACATCAACCCTCGATGAAAAGCGAAAAGGGTTGCAGGTGCAATTCGAGTGCTCACTTTGACGTGTCGCCAAACCGCATAAGTGCCTCGCGCATTCAAACTCCCGAGACACGGGGTTATGAGACATCTGGAACCGCACTTGGTCATATTGCGTCCTCGCTACCAACCTGCCATGAAAATGCAGAAACTCCAATTGCGCGCCACGGGCAGGATGCCCGTGACGCGGCACATCTCCTTCGTTGCTTGCGGTAAACAAGCGCCTGTGTTAGGGTTTCTATTGCGTATAAACCACGCATAAGGTCAGAGTTCCGGTGAAGACAGAACCTGTCGAAGCAGATCTCCTGAACCAAATCGATCTCGACCGTCTGCCCCAGCACATTGCAATTATCATGGATGGGAATGGGCGGTGGGCTAAGCGTCGAAGGCTGCCTCGGATTGCCGGGCACCGAGCGGGAATCCGTGCCGTGCGGCAGGCCGTGGAAGCCTGCGCGCGCCTCGGCGTGCCGTGCCTGACCTTGTACGCGTTTTCCGTGGAAAATTGGAAGCGGCCGCACACGGAAATCAAGCTGCTGATGGGTTTGTTGCGCGAGTACCTGAAGAAGGAAATTGGCGAGTTAAACCGGCAGAACATTCGGCTGGAAGTCATTGGCCGGGTGAAGGAACTGCCCAAGCCGGTCTACGAAGACCTGGAAAATGCCCTGGAGCAGACGCGTCAGAACACCGGCTTGCGCCTGGTCCTGGCGCTCAATTACGGCGCGCGCGCGGAGCTGGTGGACGCGGTGCAGGAACTGCTGGACCACGCCCGGCAGAATGGTTCCGTGCAGGTGGACGAGGCTTTGCTGGGCCAACATCTGTACACTCGCGGCTTGCCGGATCCCGACCTGCTGATCCGCACCAGCGGGGAACTTCGCCTTAGCAACTTCCTGCTCTGGCAAGTGGCCTACGCCGAACTCTGGGTGACGGAAACCCTCTGGCCGGACTTCACCCAAAAGGATTTGTTCCAGGCCATCATCGACTTCCAGAAGCGCGAACGCCGCTACGGAGGCCTGGGACTGAGCTGACCCGCATGCCGAAAGTCGAAACTCGAAATTCGAAACTGGAAGGCCGCCGCGGGTTTCGAATTTCGAGTTTCGATTTTCGCTTATTCTGCACATGCTAAAGCGCACACTGACTGCCCTCCTGCTGATTCCCCCCGTCATTTACCTGGTCGGGTGGTCACCGAAGTGGCTCTTCCTGCTGGCGGTGGCGGTCGCCGTGGTGCTGGCCCTGCGCGAGTACTTTGTGCTGTGCCAGGCGATGGGCTTCAAGGCGTATACCTGCACCGGGTACGCCGGCGCGCTGGCGCTCTGCGTGGTCGCAACGTTCTATCCGAACTTCACGGTGACCCCGTGGCTGATGGCGTTGCTGCTGCTGGTTCCCACCCTCGCCCTGCGGCGCGGCACCGAGTTGAAGGATTATCTCGGGGCCGTCGCCACCACGATTTTCGGCATCCTCTATGTTGGCCTCTCGCTGTCGTGCCTCGTCTCGCTCCGCTTTTTCCCTTACCCGCCTCGAACCCGGTGGGTGCAGGGAATGACCGAGGTTCAGCCGATCAGCACGGGCGCGTGCCTGCTGATCTTTCTCTTCCTGGTGATCTGGCTGGGTGACATCTGTGCCTACCTGGTGGGCCGCCCCTTTGGCCGCACGCCGTTCTTTGCCCGCCTTTCCCCACGCAAGACGTGGGAAGGAGCCGTCGCCGGCCTGCTGGGAAGCCTGTTGGGCGCCTGGGCCTTTGAGCATTGGATTTGGAAGACAGGCAGCGTGAAAGCGGTTATGCTGCTTGCCGCATGGATTGCCATCGCCGGCCAGGTGGGCGACTTGGTGGAGTCCGCCATCAAACGGGGTGCGAACCAGAAGGATTCGGGAACTCTGCTGCCCGGGCACGGCGGATTTCTCGACCGGATTGACAGCCTGCTGTTCGCGGCGCCGGCGCTCTGGCTGGTGCTGTCCATTATGGCAGGCTGGCGATGATGCGAAGCACTTTATGACCAAGGGACTCTGCATTCTCGGCTCCACTGGCTCGATTGGCCAGAACTGCCTGCGCGTGGTGGAAAACCTGCCGGAGCGCTTCCAAGTGGTGGCGCTTTCGGCGGGGAAGAACCTGGACGTACTCGCTACGCAGGCCGTAAAGCATCACCCGAGCATCGTGGTGGTGAGCCGGGCGGACCTTCAAGAGCCCTTGCGTGAACGCCTGAAGCAAGCGGGCTACACGCGGCGCATCAAGATCACCTGCGGCGTCGAGGGCCAGGTGGAAGCCACCACTCACGAAGCGGTGGATTTCGTCGTTTCCGCGGGCCACGGCACTACGGGCCTGGTCGCCACTTATCGGGCGGTTTGCGCCGGCAAACACGTGGGCCTGGCCAACAAGGAAACACTGGTAGCCGCCGGCGAACTGGTGATGTGCGCCGCCGCCGGGCAGGGAATCGAAGTTCTGCCCATTGACAGCGAGCACTGCGCGGTTCACCAGTGCCTCCGCGCCGGACAGTCCAAAGAGGTCAAGCGCATCATCCTGACGGCGTCGGGCGGGCCGTTCCTGAAAACCCCGCGCCGCCAGTTCGACTCCCTGACTCCGGAGCAGGCCCTGAAGCATCCAATATGGAGGATGGGCGGCAGGATTACCATCGATTCAGCCACGTTGGTGAACAAAGGGCTGGAGATCATCGAGGCGCGCTGGCTCTTCGGGGTCACGCCCGAGCAAATTGACGTTGTTATACACCCTGAATCCATTATCCATTCCATGGTAGAATTCTGTGATGGGTCGGTGATGGCGCAACTGGGAGTTCCGGACATGCGCATTCCGATCCAGTACGCGCTGACCCACCCGGAGCGAGTGCCCGCGATGGAAAATGGGCTAGGGCTTGACCTTGTGGCGGCAGGGCGGTTGCATTTCCGCAAGCCGGACACCAGGCGCTTCCCCAGCCTTGATTTGGCGCGCGAGGCGCTGGTGCAGGGGGGCATTATGCCCTGCGTCCTGAATGCCGCGGATGAGGTGGCCGTGGAGGCGTTCCTGAACCACCGCTTAAGCTTTCCGGGGATCCCCCGATTGATCGAAACGGTGATGCAGCAGATGAGTTCGTTCCACAAGGTCAGCACGCTGGAGGACGTCTTGGAAGGCGACCGCGAGGCCCGTGCGCGGGCGATGGAGGCGGTTTCGGGCATTTCGGCGTAGCGGCACGCCGAGTGATGACTTTTTGGCCGTATTGAGCGCTTGGACTCTGTTGGTTGCGCACCGTTAGCCGGTGTCGAGCAGCCATCGCCAGTTCGAATCCGGGAGAAGGGTCTTACATGTTGGGTAGCTTTGTCACTGACGCGCTGGTGGTGGTCGTGGTCTTGGGGATCATGATCTTCATCCACGAAGCTGGCCACTTCATGGCCGCCAAGTCCTTTGGAGTGCGCGTTCTGGTGTTCTCGCTGGGGTTCGGCAAGACGCTCTTCCACATCCAGCGGGGAGACACCGACTATCGCATCAGCGCGCTGCCCTTTGGCGGCTACGTCAAGATGGCGGGTGACGACCCCTCGGAAGTCCGGGAAGGGGACAGCGGCGAGTTTCTGTCCCAAGCCCGTTGGAAGCGGTTCATTATTGTCGTCATGGGCCCAGCCATGAACGTCCTGCTGGCTGTAGCTCTCCTTACGGGTCTGTACAAGTTCCACTTTGAGCGCCCTGCCTACCTCGAACAGCCCGCCATGATCGGCGACGTGGAGCCGGATTCCCCGGCCGCCCAAGCCAAGGTGCAACCCGGCGACTTGATCCTTCGCCTCGGCACCCGGGACAACCCGAAGTGGGAGGATGTGGACTTCAAGATCCTCACTGCCGTGAACGAGGCCATCCCCGTCGTCCTCCAGCGCAACGGTGAAATCGTCAAGACCACGGTTACGCCTGTTGCCAAGGGCTCCGATCGAGTCGGGTTTGCCGGCTGGGACCCGACGGCACGTGGCATTCTCGATAAAGTCGAGCCGGGCCTGCCCGCTGACAAAGCCGGACTCAAACCCGGCGACGAAATCATCGGCGTCGATGGCCACAAGGTCTTCTACTTCCCCAATATCGCCTACGCCATCAAGAGCGGCAACGGCAAGCCCGTGACGTTTGAAGTGCTCCGCGACGGTAAAGACCTGCAAATCACCGTTCGGCCCAGTTACGGCGAGCTCATGGGTGAGAAGCGGTGGCGCGTGGGATTCGAGTTCCATAACGGCATGGTGGTCCAGCATTTGCCCTTCGTGAAGGCCCTCCAGGCTTCGCTGGACGACAATGCGCGAAACTCCCTGGCTACCTTCGACGTTCTGGGAAAGATCCTGACCCGGCAAATGTCGCCGCGCACGCTCTCCGGCCCCATCCGCATCGCGCAGCTTTCCGGTGAGGCCTATCGGGCGGGGATTCCCGAGCTTCTTCTCCTGATTTCTTTCATCAGTTTGCAATTGGGTATCTTCAACCTTCTGCCGATTCCCGTGCTCGATGGCGGCGTGATTCTGCTGTTGCTGGTCGAAAGCCTGATGCGGCGCGACCTGAGCCTGGAGGTCAAGGAGCGCTTTGTGCAAGTGGGCATCGTCTTCCTTCTCCTGCTGGCCGCGTTTGTGATGTACAATGACTTGGTGAAGACATTTAGACCGTATTAAGGGCAGTGGCGAGTGCTCAGTGGTTAGTGGCTGGCACTCGCAACTGTGCGGTGGTTCCTAGCCACTAACCACTATCCACTGTTTTAAGGAGTTTCCGTGAATTTCAGCGACACCGAATTCTTTCCAGCTCGGAAAAAGACTCGGCCGGTTAAGGTTGGACGCCTGACGGTGGGCGGAGACGCCGCCATCGCGGTCCAGTCGATGACCAAGACGGACACCCGCGATGTGGACAAGACCGTCGCCCAGATTCAGAGCATGGAAGCCGCCGGGTGCGAGATTGTGCGGCTGGCCGTGCCGGATCAGGAAGCCGCCGAAGCGCTGCCGGAGATCCGCAAGCGCTGCCCGGACTCCATCCTGGTGTCGGACATTCACTTTCAGTACAAGTTTGCCTTGATGGCGCTGGACGCCGGAATCGACAAGTTGCGCATCAATCCCGGCAACATCGGCGACGCGGAGAAGGTGCGCATGGTGGTGCGGCGGGCGCAGTCGCAAAAGGTGCCCATCCGTATTGGCGTGAACGCCGGTTCGCTGGAACGCCGGTTGCTGGAGAAGTATGGTTATCCCACTCCCGAGGCGATGGTCGAAAGCGCCCTGTACCACATCCAAATCCTTGAGGACCTTGGGTTTACCGACACGATCATCTCCCTCAAGGCCTCCAATGTGAAGTTGACGGTCGCCGCTTACCGCTTGCTTTCGAAGCAGGTGGACTACCCCCTGCACCTGGGAATCACCGAGGCGGGGACGCAGTTCTCCGGCACGGTCAAGTCGTGCGTGGGCATGGGCATGCTGCTGGCCGATGGCATTGGCGACACCATCCGCGTCTCGCTGGCCACCGATCCGGAGGAAGAGGTTCGAGTTGGGTTTGAACTCCTGAAGTCGTTGGAACTGCGCAGCCGCGGTCCCGTGGTGATCGCCTGCCCGACCTGCGGGCGCCTGGAAGTGGACCTCTTCAAGATTGCGGGAGAGATTGAGCAAGCCACCAAGCACATTAAGACTCCGGTCAGTCTGGCCGTGATGGGCTGCGCCGTTAACGGTCCGGGCGAAGCGCGCGAAGCCGACCTGGGCGTGGCCGCCGGCCGCGGCAACGGCATGATCTACCGCGAAGGGAAGGCCATCCGCCGGGTAAAGGAAGAAGAGATCGTGTCGGCCTTGCTGGAAGAGGTCGAACGCTTCATTGCCGACAAGGCCGCCGGCGTCAACACCGCACCGCCTGAGATCGTTCCGGCCGCTGAGACGGCTGAGCCCGCCAAGCCATCCCTCGTGACCCTTCAGTCCTCGTAAGCGCAGGCGGGAAGTCCCGAGTCGAGGATTCACTTCGGTGCACCGCCCGGCGACACCGCTGCGGTTCTGACATCGCATTGCGTGCCGGTCTGCGGCCTCAAATTTCCATCCGTCCTTTTCACGCCGCTTTGTTTTCATCAATATAGCCGGATGAACCTTCATTTTCGAAGAGCAGAAGTCAGGAGACAGGAGTCAGAAGTCAGAATCGTGGCGCCCGCCGCGAGCTTGATTTGCCGTCGGACCTTATCACCGCTTTGTGCGCGAAACGAATTCTGCCGTTGTTTGCTTTCATCAACATAGCCGGATGTACCTTCATTTTCGAAGAGCAGAGGTTGCGAGACAGGAGACAGAACCGGACGCGCCCACCGTGAGATTGCTTTGTCTTCGGACCCTGTCACCATTTTGGGTGTGAAGTGAATTCTGCCTTCGTGTGTTTTCATCAACATAGCCGGATGAACCTTCATTTCTTGCATCGCAGGGCGCCGTGCGTCGCTGCCGGAAACTGGAATACCGGGGAGCTGTTGTTCTTACCATCGCACGCCTCGAACTTGCTTACTGGAGCCTGCCGCCTGACGTATCCTTCCATAGCTGACTTCTTGTCCAAGTCGTCCGACTTTTGTAGACTATCATACATTGGAAGAAATGTCAAGAGCGATAATATCTTTAGAATGATACAGGAGTTGCGGGGATTAAGCCTGGCCAGTCGGCGCTGCACTGCGCTCGAGGCAGGCATGGCAGGCAGCGGGGCGTTCGGGAACCAGGAAGTCGCAAATTACCGCCATTCCGCACACCATCAGCCTGCGCGGTTCGTCGTAGGGGCGGTTCGCGAACCGCCCCTACTTCCAGCTTTTGCCAAAGGTTTTGATGGATTATTGCGCCGGCTGGGGAAATCGCAGCAACCATGACGGCACTGCTCCGCCGGTCCTTAACATTCATCTTTGGGGAACAAATGGTACGCGACACCGTTTCATCCCTCGCGGTGGGCGTTACCTGCTTATTCCCGCAAAAGTGTTCAGACTGACTCGCCCGGTGGCGCTACCATGGTGATAAGGTAATCGAAGCCTTCCGCGCCTAGACGCCGCGCGAGGTGCTCGACGATGGCCTGCGCCTGGGCCGCGGTTTCATTCGGGCCGGAGCGAAAGAAGGGCTTGCCTTCCTGCCCGTAGGTGAACTCGGTCGAGCAGGCCGAGGCATCTACGTCGCCGAAAATCTGGCTGGCCGCAGCGTAATCGGGATGAGGGTTGAATCCCAGTTCGCGGGCGTAAGCCACGCCGCCTTCCACCAGCTTGCGGAGACATGCCGGCGGCATAGGCGCGAAGGTCTCAGGCCCCCGCCAATTGTGGATGCGCTCCTCGTACTTCGTTCTGGACAGGGTTGCACCGAAAGCGTTCTTTACCCCCAGACAGAACACATCCAGCAGAAACATGCCGAGGGCAATGCGCCCGTCGGGCAAGCGGCGACTGAAGAATAGGTTGCCGATCCCTTCTTCAAACAGACCCTGCGGAACCAGACACTCGTGGATCGGGCAGTTCGCCATCTCGGCAAACTCCCACCCCAGCGCGAACGCTCTCTCGCGCTCTCTTTTCCGCTTTCGCGCCAAGTATTGCTGATAGTGCCGTTGCTTCATGATCTTTTCATCCCCATACCGGATTGAGCGAACCTGGGTCGGCCGGCAGGCGCCTCACCAGCGTTGTTCCTTAAATTCGTAGCGCCTCGATCTGATCGGGGTTTGACCCCTTTCGCTCGCCATGGTGCTGCAAACTATTGTAGTGTAGCGTCCGTCAGCCGAGGGATCAAAGTTGCGGCGGTTTTTCCCCGGTCTTTCTCCCTCACCGTGCGCCTGCTTCCTCGGCGTACGAAGTTGATGGAGAAGAGACGCTCCAGATCGTCGGGCTAGCGTGGCTTGGTGCGTCCCTTCATTTTGCTCGCCTTCTCGCAACGGTACATCAGCTTCTGAAACTCGACAGTAATTGGCTACGTTTAGAAGATGCGCCTGACCCTTTTCCTGAGTCAAGCCACCAGCTTCGACCGATACTTCGTTTCCATCCTATCTAAAAATGTCGTAAAATTCGATTCGTAGACTTGGAGTTGGTCTGATCGTTGCTCGCAGACGTTTCTCCATTGTTTAACCAACGCGTTTTTTTCAAACTGATCCTTAAGACAACCAGGGAATTTGGAGTTTTCGTCGTCTAGATATTGAGCAACGATCATAGGAGCCTGCAAGTAATTACCAACATGATTCAAGCGGCGCATGAGCTCGAAAACTGCACCATTCTGCTCAATAGCTGTATTCAACAGGTTCACCGCTCTGTCTCCTTGAGCTAGAAAATGCTTTTCTCTGTCTTCCTCCGACAGCTTTTGTAGAGGAGCAGGCAATCTCATTAGAGCACCTCGCTCTAACCCAGCTTGGGGAGGATCGTAGAAATCTTTATCAGTTAACCACCAATTTTTCTGCTCGTATTCAGCCCAGAACTTATCAAATTTACTGACCGCTGTATTTAATTTGTTACGCATTTCCTCAAGTTGTGCCACACCCTCCCGCAGTAGATACAGCGACGCCGCCGCCAGATCTTTCCCCTCGCCAGGCTGAGGCGCCACGTCATCAATTAAACTCCAGACATGACCGCTTAGTTGGGTGTGTGCACGCTCTCGATTCGAGTATTTTTGTTTAACAAGATCGAAAACGGCAAGAGCTGCCCCCAAGCCCGCTAATCCAATACCTGTGGCCGCAGCCACACTGGCGCCTGCTACTGCAAGTCCAACCCCGGTCGCTGCGGGGAAAGCATTCACAACCCCAACGTACCCAACCTCGATGGTGACTTCTTTTTTCCCCATATTTCTCCACTTGTCGAGAAAAGAACTTTGTACCTTCCTCATCCGACCGACCCGTATACTTGCACCCTCTTTAAATCCACTGAACGCGTTTTCCGCCATGTTAAACTCTCCTCTCTTTCGGACTTTTGATCGCCTGGTTTCCCGCGGGGTGGCAGCATTCCCGCGATGCGCGCCCTATACTCCAAAAGTTATCCTTTTGCAAGTAGTTTTTAAGTGACCACTCCGAAAAGCAGCAGGGTAGCGAGGAGGTGCGTCCGTCGGCTGACGGACTCCTCATCGGCTCTTCCAACGGCAATGCCCATCACCACCAGGGCACGCCCGCATGAACCCGCGGGGAATTGGGGAACGGCCGGTAGAGTAGGAGAGAGGGCGAGCCCGTGAAAGGCGGATCACTCTCCTACTCTACTGTTCTTTCCTCTCCGTGATGCTAAAAGCGGTTGTAGTGTAGCACCGTGCCAAAGCTGCGGCGTCCTTGCCACCAATGTTTCTTCATCACCGTGCGCCTGCTTCCCTGGCGTAGGAAGTTGATGAAGAAGAGACGCTCCAGATCGTCGGGCTAGCGTGGCCTGGTGCGTCCCTTCATTTTGCTCGCCTTCTCGCAACGGTACATCAGCTTCTGAAACTCGACAGTAATTGTCCCACCCGAATCGAGCAGCCATTCGCAGCGGAGGTACTTCGATGACGCCGCCGAGACTTCGTACGAGTAAATCTGTCCCAGGGTTTTTGCTGGCGAGAACCACAACGGTTTCCCGCTGGGAATATCAACCATGACCTTACGGAGGCCCTTGAATGTAAAGGTGTGCAGCAGCTCTTTCTCGTAACTGAGAGCGCGCAGTTCCACAATGTATTGTCGCACGGCAGTACTCGCAGACGATTTCGCAAAGGGACGGGAACAGAACGTTCCCGGTTTTTCTCGGACGTGCCGCACTATCGGTACACGTCTCGACGATGGCCAACGTTCAGCACCGTGACCAGCCGGTGCTCATCATCAATCTCGTAGACGACTCGAAACTCTCCCACCCGGAGACGCCATCCGTCGCGCCCCGTCAACTTCAGGCAGCCGGACGGTCGCGGATCATTTGCCAACTCGCGAATCGCGTCGCGGACGCGCACGAAGGCGCCAGCGTTCAGTTGGGCAAGCTCCTTCTGAGCGCGCGGCAGGATGAAAAGGGAGTAGTTCATTTCTGGCGGGCTTCGATCTCGGCAACAGCTCGCTCAAAAGGGATGGGTTCCTCTCCCGAAGCCTTTGCTTCGTCGAAGGCGCGAATGGATTCCAACTCCTCCACATCGGCGAGCAGATTCTGGTAATCCTCGATGTTCAGTACGACGCCGATGCGGTTGCCCTCTTTATCGACTACAAACTGTTCCTCGTGGATCGTCATGGAAACCTCGAACCCATTGTATCGCAACTGGCGGTGCGGAGGCTCTGGCATTTCGTGTGATGAGAACGGGGCGACGAATACGCAGCGCATCGACTTGGATTTGCCGACTCCCCTTCCGGTTCAAGCGGTTCTCGTTCTGGCTGATTTGCCGCCTCGGCTTGCAGCGGAACCTCTCCGGCGCCTACCCTCCCATCTTTTCCCGCCAATTGACGGACATTTGGTCTATTATGGTGTCATACAGGGAGCCCCTACAATTTGGAGTGCCTATGCCCGGCAAAATGGAGGCTCGGCAAGCTATCGCTGATTTCGCGATGACGCTGGTGGGAAGCCACTACCTCTGGGGTTCAACCGGTGCGACACCTTACGTAGGCGGGGGTGCTTTCTACCGCGTGCCCCGGAAGGACGACCTTTTGAGTGTCCCGGTGACGATAGCCCCTCCGTCCCTCGAACCCCGGTCCCCCTGCGTCGGCGCCGCGCAATGCAATGCTTCCGGACACTATGTCTGCGCCGGTCGATTTCGAAAAGCCGGCGGGTCTTTGATCACCAATTTTGCCGATCCCGCTTTGTTGGATTTTCTGCGTGACTGCAACGTGACCGACCGTCAAGTGGAGAATAAGCATGATGTGCTGAAACAGGTGACATTCGTTTCACGAAGAGCCGACGCGGACTGGCAATCACTCTTTGCGAAGCGGTTGACTCCGCGCGTCATCCTGGGCGACGGCGTCCAGGACACCTTTGGGAACAGGGAGATTATCACCGGCCGCGCCGTCTGGGGCGAAGATTGCACCAATGTGCGACACTTCGACTGCCTGGGGTTCATTCACTATGTCTTGAACCACATAACCAAGAAATACTTTAATTCTCCGAATCTTTGGGCCGGTGCAATCTCAGATTACGTCCGAAATACCGAGGAAGTGGATAAATCCGACCCTCCCGTCGCCGGCGATCTGGTGTTTCGCGGCGCGCCCTCCAAAAAGGACCCGAAGGAGATGAGCTGGGAACACATCGGCTTTCTCGCCGCCAATGGAAAAGTCGTCCAGGCGGAGATGGCGGTGACCGGTGTCCATGCCGACGAAGTTTATAACGGAGCTAATTGGACAGCCCGCCGGCGGCTGCCGGATAGCGCCTTGCCTTAGCGGGCGGAACACGCTCCGGCCTCACGCCAGCGCCTGCGGCGAGTCTGCTACCGATTGCCTGTAGTTGCCGCTTGCAAAACGACACACCTCACCCTCCGGAGTAGGCAGGCTCAAACCGCCGCCAGTCTGCGACATTTCTCATGGTCGTGGCGGATGTCCCGCGATCCCCTTCATCGCGGCATGGCGTCAAATCGCGTTACTGCCGGTCGTAGACGAAGGCGAGCGGTTTCTTTTGCCCAACGTCCTGGACGGTCATGGTCAGGGTTTTGCCGTCTCCCGCCGCCTTCAACTGCCAGGTGTTGACCACTTTGCCCTTCACTTTGTCCGTCAAATCGAGGGCATTGGCGCTGGTGCGGCGCCCACAGGTGGTGGAACCGGCGGGTACGTTGGGACCGCTCTCCATATAGTCCTTGCCGTCGAACTTCATCCTGAGCGTGTCCTTCTCGGCCGGCATGATGAAGGAAAGGCCGTCACCCTGGTACGCCTCAATGACGAACGCCGCCGGCGAATTGAGCTTGAGACTCGTGCTCTCCCACGTTCCCGCAAAACCGGACGTTCCGGCAATCCGCTTGAAGGTTACATGATTGTTGAAGGTTGAGCCGTCGGGCCGCGTGCCGGTCAAAGCCATCTCCGCGGTTTTGCCATCCGGCGAGAGGGTCAAGATGTTCGTCGCGATGGTCCGGCCGTCCTTTTTGGTGACGACCTTCCAAGTGTTGGCGCTTTGTAGCGTGAGGGACTGGGTACGCCCGAAATGCACCGACTGGTCGGTGCCGTTGGCCACCAGCGTGTCGATAATGTCTCCATCGGTGAATCTAAACTTGTTACCGCCAAGATCCTCGATCTTGACTTGCTCGCCCGTCATGCTGCTCTTGGCTTGATTCAGCTTCCACTTTCCAACGAACGGATCCGTCGCCGCCGAAAGGGTGCTGAAAAACAGCAATGTGACGATCACTGCATGTACAGTGCGCGTTGGCATCGTGCGCCTCCCCTTTACGAATTTTGCTGCGGAATCTGGAGTGTGCTGCGGCCTTACTATACGCCCCGCAGAGGGCACAGGCAATGGCTGATGGGGATTGCGAAGAATGGCCGGCGTGGCGAGGCCATTGATAAATTCCCGTTCGCGATCGCGCGCCGCTACATCTCCGGCCAGGCGCCGCGCCCACCCTGCTGTTCGGGAGTCAGCGGCGGGTCGTGCGCGGTGGCCGGGCGACTCTCGCGCGTCATGCGGAGAATGCCGGTTCCATCCATATAGAAGCTGCACGAGCACTTGCCCGGACAAGGCTCAGTAGGAACTGCGAGCAGGGTGTAGGTTTTTATCGTTCCCGCCGCGTCGGGCGGGCCTGCCGTGTAAACAAATCGATGGGCCGTCAATTTGGGCTGAGAAACCGCTCCCAGGAAATCCAGCGTTGGGCTAAAGCTCCCACCGTGATGAGACGCGTAGTCGAGTTCTTGCATGTTGAGAACCATGAGCGTGACTGCGGGAGAATCCTCGTTGGGACGGCGTGGCGGGAACAAGTCCAAGTCCGCTACAAGAAAACTGGGGACAAACAAAATGAAGTACAGGACGGGTGGAATAAGACTGAATAGAAGTTTTGGGGCGTCCGCGCCCGCGCGCCCCGCTGCGCGGTAAGCCTTGATTGAAAACGCTGCGAGTAAGCCCTGCGAGATGATGATCAGGGTGGCACCCACGAGCTTTCCAGAATCGACACCGCTGGGGCCGGCGAATATCAGCGCCGCGGGCAAAACCAGCAAGCCGCCGAGTGCGGTGAATGTCGCCAGCGCCAACCCCTTCCTGTACTGCGGCCCGCGCAGGCGCCAGAGGACGTGAAGGTAGGGCAAGCCGGCAACCAGCGAGAGAACGATTCCCAGAATCGGCCAGTCATCGGGTGACTGGAACAGTCGGCAACCAGGCGGGTCAAGGTAGCCGTTGGCCGCGACCGTGCACCGGGCAAGCGCCGCCCAGAAAATCACGGGACCCAGCACAGTGAGAATCCGGATGCTCCGCAGCGGCGGCGGCACTGCCGGTGCAGTTGGAGACAACGACGATGGGGTTGGCGCGTGGCTCATCGATTCGCGTGACTACCGCCATTCTCGCATACGATGCCATGACCTGAGTAGTACGATTCCCAACACCGGTCTTAATGGCTTCGACGTCATAAACTGACGTGGGGGAGCAACTCCGCCCGAACGCGGCCGTCCATTCGAGCTATAATCCTTCCGTGCCCTTCACGTTATCGCACGGGGCCGCGGCCCTCCCGTTTCGGCGCTCTCGCCTGATTATTTCTGGAGTGGTGGTCGGCACGTTCGCACCCGATTTCGAATATTTTCTGCGCCTCAGTCCCGGTGGCGGTTTTGGGCATAAGCCCGCAGGGCTGTTCCTATTCACTCTTCCCGCCGGGCTCGTGTTCTTGTGGCTGTTCCACAGGTTCGTCAAGGTGCCGGCGGCGGCACTCTTGCCCGATGGATGGCAACGGCGGTTGATTCCTCACCTCCACCAGTTCCGCTTTGGCGGAGCGGCAAGATTCGCACTGATCGCGGTCTCCGTATTCGTGGGAGCTGTGACTCACGTGGCTTGGGATCAGTTTACCCACAAGGACACGCGGCTCTATCGTCATTGGGCACTGCTTCGCCAGGCTGTTCGCCTCCCGGTGGTTGGCCTGTATCCGCTCCCAAGTGTGCTCCAGTATGGAAGCTCACTGATCGGACTGGTAATCCTGGCCATCTGGCTGGCACACTGGTATCGAACCACCACCCCGGCGGCTCAAGTCGTCGGGAACGTGTTTCCATCCCGGCGAAAGGTTGCGATTGTCGTTGGCATGACGGGCATCGCGCTCGTGGGAGCCACCATCCGTGCGGTGCGCGGAGGCGGAATTGCACTTCACCATCTGCCGTCGAAGGCGTTCATCGCCCGGTTTGTGATTACGCTGGTTGCTTTGCTATGGTGGGAGTTGGTAGCGTGCGGGTTTTATTCAGAACGGTCCACACTTCATAGCTGACGCGGGTGAACCAAATGCTCGGGTCCCGTCTCACCAGACTTTTTATTTTGACATTCGTCTTCGGGTGCGCAGTGCTCGCCGGGCTCGGCCAACTGGCGGCGGCCGACGTGGCAAGCGGCGATGCCTACGCGCGATTTGATCCGTCCACCCAGACCTGGTCCATCGGAACCGCGCTGGTCGAGGAAAAGCTTCGCTTCGCGAGTGGGGCCTACACACTGTCGAGCCTGGAGAACAAACGAAGCCATTACCAGTACGTCCAGTCGCCGTCGGATGAGTTCCGCGTGACGGCGGGCGGGACGACTTACACCGGGAGCCAGGGCGCGTGGCAGTGGAACGGCGGAGGCGCCACCATTACCGCTCCCGGCGTGATCCTCTTGCGCGTTCGCCTGGAGAATGCCCAGGTGCGCGTCGAGAAGTCCTACTGGATTTACGCCGGAACGGGCATCATTCGGCAGAAGACCCGCTACGAAAACGCCAGCTCGCATGCCATCAAGATCTCTGATCCTTACTTCCTTTCGTTTCGCATCAAGGCAGGTGTATCGGACACCGTTTTTGACTACATGACGGGCGGGGGATACTACACCGGCAGCCAGATATTGAAAGAAGTTTCATTCTCCCCTTCCTACACGCGCACATTCGACTCCACCGACAAACCCGAGCGCGCCGCCGTCGGCGGACTGAACTACGGATCGGGCCTGCCGTGGGGCTCGGGATCGTACATGCCGTGGTTCTGCGTGAGGCAGCCGGCGGAAGGCGACGGCATTTTTGTGGGCTTTGACTACTACGGCCGTTGGGCCGCCGAAGTGGGAAACCAGCAGGGCGGACCCGGCTACTTGGGCTTGCGCGTCGCCGGCTATCAAAAGCAGCTTGGCCCCGGTGAATCGATCGACACTCCACTCGCCTTCACCGGCGTTTTCACCGGCGATCTCGACGCCATGGGGAACCAACTCAAGGCTTGGCAGTACCACTATCTTTGGGACCTGACCAGCGACGACTACTTTGCCAAGATCCGTTACGCCGTTGAACTGCGGCGGCGGCCGGGGGGCAAGCCCATCTACGGCGGCGGAACTGAGGACAATTGGGACTATCGGCTGGCTGAGCTGTTTCGCAGCGTTGATAACATCCGCTACCTGGGTGGAGATATCCTTTGGCAGGATGCCGGCTGGCACGACTTGATCGGCGATAATGATGGGCCGGACCTGGGGCAGGTGAACCGTTACCTGCGCAAGCAGGGAATGCGCCTGGCGGTGTGGCTGCCGATTTACTGTACGGTGCAAAAGGAGTCGCGCGTTTATCAGCAGCACCCGGACTGGCTGACGGACCCTTCCGCGCCCACCACAACCCTCGACACTTCCAAGCCAGAGGTCATCGATTATCTGCGCGGCCAGCTTCGCGAGAAGGAAGCCAGTTGGGGCGACTTCCAGTGGCGGCAGGATGGAAGCGCGGTGGAACCCGTGAACGGGAATCAGACTCCCATGCTGGAGCAGTACCACAATTTCACCGGCCTCCAGGAAGAGTTCCGTCACCGCTATCCGGGCTCTTCCATCGATTTGTGCTCCGGCGGGGGAAACCTGATGGGTTACGAGAGCCTGCGCGTCAGCGACGTGAGCCAACTCACAGACAGCGGCTCGCTCTACATCGCCAACTACTATTCGTCGTACCTGTTTCCTCCGGACAAGATCGATGACTGGACGCGCGACTCAAACTTTACGTGGGAAGACGCTCGGTCGAGTTTGACCATGGCCGCTGCGTGGTTTGGCGATCACGGCGTGACGGACCCTGAGCCGGGCCTGTGGCTCAATAGCGGATTTGAACATATTCGCCGCAATTTTGAAATCTATCATTACCTGGTGTCGCAGGGGGTGGCGGGACGCTGGACGCAAATCTACCACCCGCGCCTCGAGGGCGATGATCCCGTCTTCTACCTCCAGCGCCTGAGCCAGGATAACAAGCGCGGGGCGATCATCCTGAAGCATTTCCGCAAAGGTGACGTAACGATTCATCCCAAAGGGCTCCTGCCGGCAGAAACTTACGACGTGCGCTTCGAGATGTCCAAACGCGTGGAGACGCGAACCGGTGCTGACCTGATGAACAATGGAATTCATCTGCTGAATCCGGCGCCGGGCGAACTGGTTTACCTCGGGCTACCCAATGTGCCGGGCAGCGGCAACGACCACACTCCGCCATCCGACCCGTCGAATGTGCGCAAAAGGATCGCCACGAACATGACGATCACTGGTGTGGAACTGGAGTGGGAGCCATCGAAGGACAACAATTGGCTGTCGTACTACCAGATTTACCGCGATGGGGAAGCCATCGGCCAGGTGGCGAAAGGGACCTACTATTTTGACCACGGCAACGGCCCCGAGAATTTGTCGGCGCGCTATGAGGTGCAGGCCGTCGACGGTGACGGCAACGGCTCTCGCCGGGTCGAGGCTGCGGAAACCGCGGGCGATCCGGTTACCTTCACGGCGTGGGGCGGTTATTTGGCGGGCAAAGACTACAGCTACCAGGGCGCGAATGGATGGTCCTATGAGGAGTGGGCGAACGTGATGGCGTGCTCAGGCGACTCCGTATGCCACTGGGAAACGCGGCCCGCGGCAATGATGTGGAATGGCGCGCGCGGTCACATGGGGCTCTTCGAAGGTGTGGCCGGCACGTCGAGGGCAACCATCGGAGCATCGTGGCTGCTTCCAGGCGACTCCGCGGATGCCGTCCGCATCTTCACCGTGCCTTACTCGGGGCAGGCGACGATCAGCGGGACGATTCACAAGGATATTTACCATACACACGGCGACGGCGTGCGGGCCAAGGTGCTGAAAGGTGGCCAACAGTTATGGCCGGAGCGCGGCTGGCAGACGATCGCCGGCGACGACACGTCCGGAAAGACCATGGAAATGACGGTGCCGGTCCGCAAGGGCGAGAAGCTCTATTTTGTGGTGAATGACAATGTGAATGCCGATGATGACGATACGGTTTGGAACCCGCAGATCACCTATACGCGCATTGATGGCGGCATGGAACGCGTGCGGCGCAGCGTGGTGGATGACGCCGGCAGCGCCGTTCACTACTCCGGGCGGGGTTGGCAAGAAATGGGCATCGGCGCGACACGTGACCAGGGCTACCTTCCCGGCTTGATCAAAGGAACCATGGCCATCAGCGGGACACCGGGCGACACGATGACTTTCAAATTCCGCGGCACGGGCGTCGAGATCATGGGAGACACCGCTGATAATCGCGGCGTCGCCAGGATCACACTCGATGGCAAGGACGTGGCCAGGATTGACACTTTTGTGCCCGAAGACGGGCGGCCCGGGCCGAGCGTGGATTCGGTCATGCCGGCGCGCCTGCCGACGCTGTGGGCCACACTTCCATCAAAGCGCCTGTGGGGCGTGCAAGGTTTAACCTCTGGCGAGCACACCGTGGTCCTGACGGTGACAGGCTTGAAGAACAAGGAGAGCGCCGGAACGTTTGTCGGAATCGATGCGTTGGTGGTTCTCAACGGCGGACCGGTGGAGTGACCAAGAGTACGACCGCATTCTGAAGCGACGCGACTTCCGCCCAGTAGGAGTTAATGCCATGGCAGTGAGCAAGCAGTACTATTTCTTCAAACTCATTCCGCCTCGTGCGACGTTTCCATTCGATATCACTGCTGATGAGCAGCGCCTGATGGACGAACACAGCCTCTACTGTCAGGACCAATTCGCGGCGGGACGACTGCTGACCTACGGTCCCGTGCTCGACCCGCGCGGCGCCTTCGGCCTTGCCGTGCTGGAAGTTGACGACGAAGCTGAGGTGCGGCGGTTTGGCGAAGGCGACCCGTCGGTCAAGGCGGGACTGAATCGCTTTGAGTTTTATCCCATGCGCGTTGCCAACGCGCGCGCGAAGACATCATGAATTATTTCACGCAATATTCCGCCAATGCTCCGGCGCAGCCTTGCCCCCTTGATGATGAAATTCAAGGCTAAGGAGCCGCGAGGCGTCGTGTCAAGCAGGAAGCGTTGCCGGTGCGCGGAGCGCCTTGGAGTGCGGCGGCTCGACGCCGCCTTTCCGTGACCTCCGGTGATCTGTAACCGGCGGTTGCGAATCTATCTTCGGTTGCCGTGACGAATTCCAAAGGCGGCGTCAAGCCGCCGCAGTCCAAGGTGCTTCGCACGATAGTCGGTACGTTGCGACCTAGACCTTGGGGTTTGGCTGCTCAGACGGGCGTTCGTGCATTTCGGCTTTTTGCTTATACATCAGGGCGTCGGCGCGCGCCAGAAGGTCTTTGATGCTTTCACCGGGCTGAGCCTCAACTAATCCCACGGCGGCGTCTAAATCCACCTTGGGGCCTTCGGCTCCCAGATCGAGGGTGTAGCTGCCGAAAACCCATTTCTGCATGCGTTCCGCGTGCGCCAGGGCGTCGTTGATCGTGCCGTCCAGCACGACGATGAACTCATCTCCTCCCCAGCGCCCCACTACGTCGGTGACGCGCGAGGCGGAGCGCAGTTCGGTGGAGAACTGTTTCAGCAAGTCGTCGCCGGCCTGGTGGCCATGGGTATCGTTGACCGCTTTGAAGCCGTTGAGGTCAATCATCATTACGCAGAAGGGCTTTTGCGCGGCAATGCGCCGCTGGAGTTTGGCTTCCACGCCCTGGCGATTGTCCAACCCGGTCAGGGAATCGTGTGAGGCGCGCTGTTCGGCCTCCTCCAGCTTGGCTTCGTAGGTGGTGACCTTTGAGCGCAGTGCGGAGACCGACTCCCGGCTGTCCTGCTCCATCTTGTCCACGCAGGTCTTTAGTTCCTTCGCGCCGCGCACGATGGCGGAGCGGATTTGGGGCAGGTCCTCGAGCTTGGCCAGTGCTTGGAGCCGTTTGGTAAACTCGCCGAACTGTGAGGCATAACGTTGGTCGCGCTCCGCCACGGACTCCGCCGCGCGCGCCAGTACCATCAGGATTTCCTTCACGTCCCCGGCCCGTTGGTGAAAGTATTCCGCGGTTTGCTCCCCCCAGTCGTGAAGGTGCTGCTCCACCTGCGCTTCTGTTTCCTTCACCACGGGCGGGGTGAGCGCTTTGTTCAGGCTTTCGGCCAGCAACATCAGGCTGGTCTGAAGCGGCGGCCCCAGCGTCGGGCACGCGCGTGCACTGCAATTGCCCATCGCGCCCAGCGCCGCGCCGTAGGCCTCGGAAAGCGCGCTGGCGAGTTCCTGCGGCTGGGGCGGGCGATACTTGCTCAACTCCGTGGCATCCTGGTCCAGATATTTTTTTATGGAGATCACCGCTCGTCCATCCTTTCGTGCTTCCGGATGAGGGCCGGCGCTTCGCGGATTCCGGCGCCGACGCTCGTCCGAGAGGCGGGGGCGCGTCAGACCTTCCCGCCTTCTCCATCGGCAGTTGCGGCGCGAGCTTTATACGCGGCGACATAAGTCTCTGCGCATTGGGTTGTAGCGGCGGTCTCCGGCCGCCGGCGTCGATCGGAGATCGACGCCACTTAAGTCGCACCGTATAGATAGGTGTGGACTCGGCTTTAGTGCCAGCCTAGGAAGGCGTAGCGAAGCAGGAAGACGCCCGTGAGGATCCAGATCAGTGGGCTGACTTCCCGCCTTTTGCCGGTGGCGACTTTCAAAAAGGTGAAGGAAATCAGGCCCAGGCTCAGGCCGGTGGCGATGCTGAAGGTGAGCGGCGTGGCCACCAGCGTCAGGAAGGCAGGGAAGGCATCGGTAAATTCCTTCCACTGTACCCTGGCGACCGCTCCGCACATCAGTGAGCCGACGATAATGAGCGCCGGGGCGGTAGCGAACGAAGGGATGGCGGCAATCACCGGGGCGCAGAACATCGCGGCCAGGAAGAACGCAGCGATGACCAGATTGCCCAGTCCCGTGCGCGCGCCGGCTGCCACGCCGGCCGCGCTTTCAATATAACTTGTCACCGTGGAAGTCCCGGTGAGTGATCCCACAATAGTGCCGAGAGCATCCGCCATCAGGGCGCGGCTGGCGCGGGGCAGTTTGCCGTCGCGCATAAAGCCGCCTTCTTCGCACACCCCGATCAGCGTGCCCACGTTGTCAAACAAATCCACAAAAAAGAAGATGAAGATCAGGTCGCCGAGGCCGAACTTCGCCGCGGAGCGCAGGTCGAGCTTGAAGAGTGTGCCGCCGGGATGGGGCAGGGAAAACAGGTGGGCAGGCCAGTGGGTGAGGCCCGCCGGAATTCCCGCCAGCGCCGTGGCCGCGATGCCGATCAGGATGGCACTGCCGACGCGCCGCGCCATGAGGCTGGCAATGAGCAACAAGCCCACCGCCGACAGGATCACCTGCGGGTCGCCCACGCGGCCCAGCGCTACGTAGGTGGCAGGATGGGCCACAATAATTTTGGCGTTGCGAAATCCGATGAAGGCGATGAACAGGCCGATTCCCGCCGCCGTGCCATACTTCAAACAATCGGGAATGCCGTTGACGATCATCTCGCGGACGTTGGTGAGGGTGAGCACCAGAAAGAGAGAGCCGGAAATAAACACCACGCCCAGCGCCGTCTGCCACGGCACGCCGCGTCCAATGACGATGGAGTAGGTGAAGTAGGCATTCAACGACATCCCGGGCGCCAGCGCGATGGGGTAGTTGGCCCAGAGGCCCATTACCAGAGTCGCGAGCGCAGCGGAAATGCACGTCGCGAAAAGGACGCCGTTCACCGGCATGCCGGCTTCGGAGAGAATGCGGGGGTTCACCACCACCACGTACGCCATGGTGGCAAAGGTGGTCACGCCCGCCAGCATTTCACGGCGGACAGTGGTGTTGTTTTCCGTGAGATGAAAAATGCGCTCGAGCAGAACGATTCTCCTTTTGGGGATGGGCCACTATAAGCAGGAGGAGGGCTTTCGTCAACTGGTCACCGGAAGATGAGGAGGCGCTGCGCCGATAACAGCAAGTCAAAAGGCAAAGTGCAAAAGGTAAAGTGCAAAAGTTGATCATGTCGCCGGTGCGCAAGCTGGGTGCAGTCTATGTTGACAGCCGTGGTATCGTACCCCATGGCTGCGCCCACGGAACCTCATCTCGTGAATAATCCTGCTTCAACTGTGTCCGTCGCTGACGGCGGCGCATCCGACGCGACTTACGGCCTGCGCCGCGGGGTGCTTTCGCCCATGGAGACGCTGGCGCAATCGGTCTCTACCATGGCGCCCACCACTACGCCGGCGGCTACGATTCCGCTGGTGTGCGCGCTGGCGGGCAATGCCACGTGGCTCGCATATGTGCTGGCCACGGTGGCCATTCTCCTGGTGGCGTGGTGCATCGGACGTTACGCGCGCTGCTCGGCCTCACCGGGGTCGCTGTATACCTACGCCGCGATGACGCTTCCTTCCTGGCTGGCAGCGACGGTGGCCTGGAGCCTGCTGCTGGCATACGTGGCGACGGGGTCCAGCGTCATCGGCGGCTTTTACCACTACGGCGGTTTGCTGCTCCGCCACGGTTGGCAACACGCAGCAGCGGCGGTGTTCCTGGCCATCGTCGTGACGGCCGTATCTGCCTGGATCGCCTACCGCGACGTGCAAATCTCCGCGCGGCTGATGCTCTGGGTGGAAGCAACGTCCGTTCTCGTGATCGTCACGCTGGTGCTTCTGCTCCTGGTTCGTCAGGGAGCGCACTGGGACTGGGAGCAATTGCGCCTGCGCGGTTCCACCGGCAGCGGACTGCGCCTCGGCCTGGTGATGTCGCTCTTCAGCTTCTGTGGATTTGAAAGCGCCACAACGATGGGTTCCGAGGCGCGCAATCCCTTGAAAACGATTCCGCAGGCGGTGATGCTGACCGCCATCCTGGGGGGAGTGTTTTTTACGGTTTGCGCCTACGCAGAAGTTCTGGGCTTCCACGCCGTTGGGCAGGATCTGGGGACAAATCCCGCTCCCATGCACGTTCTTGCCGAGCTGAGCGGTGTGCCGGTATTCGGCCTGTTGATTGACATTGGGGCGTTGGTAAGTCTTTTTGCCGGAACGCTGGCCTGCATCACGGCCGCGGCGCGCGTGCTGCTGCTGATGGCGCACCACGGATTGGCCCACCAAACGCTGCGCGCCACCCACGTTCGCAATGAAACACCCAGCCACGCGGTGATCGTGACGGGTTTTGTCGCGCTACTGCCGGTGGTGGTCCTGGCTGCGCGCGGGGCCAGTGGCTTGGACGTTTACGGCTGGCTCGGCTCACTGGCCACGTACGGATTTATTGTGGCGTATGCTCTGGTTTGTTACGCGCTTCCCACCTACCTGCGCCGCCAGGGACTCCTGCAAACGCGGGCGATCATCATTTCCGCACTGGCCTGCGCCGCCATGGTGCTGGCGCTGGTCGGTAATCTTTATCCGGTGCCGGAAGGCGCCTACGGCAAGCTGCCCTACATCTACCTGGCGTATCTCGCGGCGGGGTTGTTGTGGTTTTTCGCCCACCGTCCCGCCAACGATAGAAATGGCTGATACTCCCCATTAAAACTATCCATTGGCCTTCCCCGGCGGAAGGGAATACATTTTCATGTTATCCACAGATTACAAAATCTTGACGGACCAAGAGCAAGGCCACCGGTCCAAAATCCTACTGGGGAGGACTCTAGATGAACAATTCGCGTGGGAGGAACCGTATGCGTCAAACCATCGGATCAACTTTCTTCCTTGCGCTGGCTGTACTGCTGACTCTTGCCGCGGCAATGGATGCGCGGGCGCAACAGACCTTGGGAGGCATCCGCGGCACAGTGACCGACCAAAGCAATGCCGCTGTGCCGGATACAGTTGTAACTGTGGTGGGCGATGAAACTCGGCTCACTCGCGTGCAGAAGACGAACGGCGAGGGTGCGTACGAAATCCTCGATTTGCCCATTGGCAACTACACTCTGACGTTTACTCATAACGGCTTTCTTACCGACACAGTTCCGTCGATTCTTGTCCAGGCCAATCGCACGGCCACGCTGAACGTGGCGCTGAAGGTGGGGCAGGTCAGCACCACCGTCACGGTGGAAGACCGCGCTCCGATGATGAACGCCGTAGACCCCACCAACGGCTACGTGCTGGACAAATCCCAGATTCAGTCGATCCCGTTGCCCACCGGCAGCTTTACCGGCCTTGCGATTCTTTCTCCCGGCGTCAACGCCGAATTGCCCAGCGGCGCCGGCGCCAATGCCGGATTGGGGAACCAGCCGATTTGGGCCAACGGTCAGCGTGACACCAGCAACAGCTTTCTGCTGAACGGCGTTGACGCCAGCAATCTCTTCAACGGCAAGAGCACCAGCCAAGTGGCCTCCGCCCGGATCGTAAACAACACGGGAGTCGCCTTGGTGACGAGCACCGGCATCGGCGTGATCCAGACCACCGCCTCGCCCTATCTCGCCATTGGTCAGGCATTGCCCACGCCCGCCCCCGAGACCATCCAGGAAGTGCGCGTGAATACTTCCATGTATGACGCCACCCAGGGAGCCACCAGCGGCGCGCACATCGATATGGCTACGGCTACGGGCACCAACAAACCACATGGCAGTCTCTATATCCATCACGGTACCAACTGGCTGAACGCCGCGCCCTATTTCTTCAACGCCGATCCAACGGTGCCGGAGGACCAGAAGGTTCCGGCGCTCCATCGCGAAGTGCTGGGCGGCACGTTGGGCGGCGCCCTGGTCAAGGACAAACTCTTCGGCTACGTGGCGTATCAAGAGCTCCACGACGGCGACGGTGAAATCGGCATCTCGCGGCTGACCGTTCCTTTTGGCCTCAATGACAGCAACCGGACGGCAGCGGGTTTGGCGACCCTTGCCAATAACAATTTCATCATTCCCGACGGCGGCACACCGATTACGCCCGGGCAAATCGATCCCGTAGCGCTGGCGATGTTCCAGTTCAAGCTGCCCAACGGCCAGTACATGATTCCCTCGGACGACGGCAACGTTCCCACGCCCATCATTCCCGACAACGCCTACGTGCCGGGAACGGCGGTATTCAAGGCGCACCAGGCGGTGGCCAACGTCGACTGGAACCGCAGTTCCTCTGACATCCTTTCGCTCAAGTATTACTTCCAGGATGATCCGACAGTTGCGCCCTACGCCTACTCGATGGTGGCAGGGTTTACGCAGATTCTGGCGGCGGGGAGCCAGACGGTTTCGCTCTCCAACATCCAAACGCCTCGCGCCAACTTCAATATCATCGAGACCTTGGGGTTTGTGCGACAGAACATTTTCAGTTCCGTGGGCCAGCCCTTTTCGCCGCAGCAGTTGGGAATCAACACCTTTGGCTCCACCCGGTTTCCCGGCATGAGCATTGTGGATATCCTGGGAAACAGCTCGCCCAATAACGTGAATTATGTTCAGGATGCCAGCTTGAATATCGGCCAGGGATCGGCTTCTCAGGGAGCATTTACGGGAGTCACGCAGAACCGGCTGATGCCTTCCGTGGCCGCCACTTGGAACCGCGGCAGGCACACGGTCACGTTCGGCGGAAACTTTTCGTGGACGCAGCTCAATACGCTCGACAGCCGCACTGGCAACGGCATTGCTGCCTCGGCGGACTTTGGACAGTTCGTGCAAGGCATCCTGACGTCCAATGACGATTTCCAGTCCACGGCTTTTCTGCTCGGAAATGCCAACCGCTACTACCGGGCCGGTCAATCCGGCGAATACATTCAGGACAAGTTCCAGCTTCGTTCGAATCTGAGCCTGACGGGCGGCGTGCGCTTCGACTGGGACGGCGGCTTCAGCGAGAAATACGGGCGTCTCTATAACTTCAATCCCAATGCCTACGCTTATGATTCCACCAGCGACGCCATCACTTCGACGGGCTTCATCATCGCCGGTAACAATCAGCAGTATCCCACCAAGGGCGTCAGCAACACGACGCTGACGGGCCGGCAGTGGGGCATTGCCCCGCGCCTGGGCATTGCCTGGTCGCCGAAGAAGTTCAGCGACAAGCTCGTCGTGCGCGCCGGTGCGGGCATGTATTACGATCGCGGTGAACTCTTCTCTTATTTCTCGCCCGGATACGCAGCGGGTGAAACCACGGCAGGACCTTTCGGCGTCAACCAGGCGCCGCCTTTCGTCAACACACAGGTTTGCCCGCTGAGCGGGAGCTACTATCAGGGCTTCATTCCCACCTGCGACAGCACTCTGGAAAATCCTGGGGGACTTCACCGGGAGCTACGCCTACCGGTAATCCAGCGGATATCATCAACTACCTGCCTAACGCCGCGGGGATCGAAAGTGGCGACAAGCTCTTTTCCTTCGCGGTTTATGACCGGCAGAACAAGCTGCCTTACACGATGAACTACACCCTGGACGTGCAATGGCAGCCGCGGCGCGACCTGGCCATTGACATCGGCTTCGTGGGCAACTCCGGCCGCCACGAGGTAATGCCCATTCCCTTTAACCAGCCCGGAATCGCCACCCCGACCAGCCCGATCCACGGCCAGTACTACACCTATGGCTACACCGTGCTCGACCAGAACGGAAATCCTCTGGTGCTGCCCGGCAATCACGGGTCGATGCTTTCAACTTATGAAGGTGGCAACGACGACATGCGGGTGCCGTACCTTGGTTATTCCGCCGAATCCTTGAGCTACAAAGCCATTGGCGTCTCTAACTACAACGCTCTGCAAACCCATCTGGAGAAACGGCTTAGCCACGGAGTGCAGGTGGGATTCTCCTACACCTGGTCGCACGCCCTGGATGAGCAAAGCGCCATGGGCCTGTTCTACAACGGCAACAACCCGCTCGACCCGCACAACGCCTACGCGTCGTCGGACTTTGACCGCACGCACGTTATGAACTTCAATTACCTCTATCAGTTCCCGAACTTTGTGAAGGGGAATTCGTTTGTGAGCAAGATTACCAATGGTTGGGCAATCCAGGGTATCGCGGTGATTGAAAGCGGCCAGCCTTACAGCGTGGTGGACTATACGGGCGCGGTGGGCAGCATCTTCTACGGCACCACGGATGGCATCACCAACCCCATCGTTCCCCTTGCTCCCGGATGCACGGCCTACAATGCCATCACCGGCGCCAATGGTGCGGGTGCGACCCCGGCACTGAAGGCATCCTGCTTCACCCTGCCGCTGCTTGCACCTGGCGGCTTGAACGGCGGCATCGCCCCCGGTGACGACTTTGAAACCAGCTTCACCTCCGGCCAGCGCAACATCTTCCGGCAGGTGTGGCAAAAGCGTGCCGACATTTCCATCGTCAAGGACATGAAGCTGACCGAACGGGTTTCGTTGAAGTATTCGCTTGATGTCTTCAACGTGACCAACACCGCCAGCTTCGACATCCCGATCGACAACGTCTCACAAAACCAGTACTACGATGATTTCCCCACGGCGGGAACCGCGCCGCTGCCCACGAGTTGCAACGGGACAAACACCGGGTTCTACAACTGTCCTGCCGGCCTGGGCGCCGTCAACAAAACCATTGGCGGCCCGCGGCAGATCCAGATGTCATTGCACCTGGCGTTTTAGCATGACCGGAGCCGTTGACTTCGCTTGTGGGAGCCTCAAGTATTTCATTGAGGAAAGATCGCATATCATTGGTTCTTGGACGCTTATTACACGTGCGAGGCTTCTGAGTCTTGCGCTGGGCGGGCCGGACCTCAAGCTGTTCAACGGTGGTCCGTTTAGGCTGGTTGCTCTTCCCCGATGTCTTCGTTCCAGACTTCGGGGTGGGTGCGGATGTAGTCGGCAAGCAGGTTGACGCACTCCGGAGAGTCGAGGTCGATCACCTTGACTCCCAGTGAGCGCAGCCAGTCAATGCCGCCCTGGAAGTTCCGGCTTTCGCCTACCACGACGGTTCCAAAGCCAAACTGCCGCACCAACCCGCTACAGTACCAGCAGGGCGCGAGCGTGGTGACCATGATGAGCTTGCGGTAACTGCGCTGGCGGCCGGCGTTGCGGAAGGCGTCCGTCTCCCCGTGCATCGAAGGATCGTCATTCTGCACGCGGCGATTGTGCCCGGCGCCGATCACCTGGCCGCTCTCATTGAAAATGGCGGCGCCGATGGGGATGCCGCCCTCCGCCAGCCCATTGCGAGCTTCGGCGATGGCAACTGCCAACATCGAGGCGTAGTCGGGGTTGGGAGGAGGCATTTTGTCTGGGATTACCTCTCGGATCTCCAGAATTTTTGTGCGCCGCACCAATTTCGTACCACGGCCTTCCAGGCCCTCCTCGGGCACGGGCAAGGGAATGTGTGAAAGAATAAACAATTTCACGCAAAGGCGCGAAGGCGCAAAGACGCACAACGATAACCGCCTGGTTTTCTTTGCGGGCTTGGCGCCTTTGCGCCTTTGCGTGAAATGCTTTTGCTTTCTCCCGATTTTTTCACAGGTCAGATGCCCGTGGTACGAGTTTACGCGCGGCTGTGCCGCGCTCGCCCCATGGCTCTCACCAGCCGCCGGCCGCCGCCGTTCGGTACGGAAACTTCTCTTCCATGCGCGCGATTTCCTGCCAGGACTTGATGCCGCCGGTGGTGGTCAGGTCGCTGAGGTTCATACCACCGGCGCAGGCGGCGAAACGGAGCGTCTGGGCGTGGCCCCATCCCTGGTAAATGCCGTAGAGCACCGCCGCGCAAAAGGAATCTCCCGCGCCGGTGCTGCCCACGATGTAGTCATCGGCGAGTTGCAACGAGGGTTGCAATATCTCCACGCCGTCGCGCGAAAGCAGGTAGCCGCCCTCGGGAAAGTGAATGACCACGAGGTCCTTTACGCCGAAACCCAGGATCTTCGCGCCCATTTTCCCCAGGTTTGCCGCCAGCAACTTGCCGCCAGCGCGCAACGCGATTCCCGTCAGCTTTTCGGCCTCCCAGTCATTGATGATGCAGTAGTCCGTGTATTTCAGCGCAGGGGGAACGATATCGGTAAATCGGCTGCTGTCCTCCGACACCAGGTCGATCGAGGTGCGGATTCCGCGGCTTTGCACGGCAGCCAGGAAGCGGGCGGCCACGGTGCCGAAATCCGGG
Source organism: uncultured Acidobacteriota bacterium (assembly GCA_963719115.1). Lineage (GTDB taxonomy): Bacteria > Acidobacteriota > Terriglobia > UBA7540 > UBA7540 > Bog-366. The sequence continues at coordinate 255,135 of CAVRBF010000084.1, forward strand.
TCGGGCTGATCCATGGCCTCCATCAGGAGCAGGTAACCGAGGTGGAACATCCGCGCGGGCAGGCGATCCAGGTCAACATGCTGGAGGTTGAATAACCGGTTGGTTCCTGGGTAGTGGAAGTAGGTGCGGTGCCCGCTGGCTTTGACGCTGAAGACATCGGTGTAAGCGGTGGCGTCAAGTTCCGTGCGGCGCAGTTGCTCTATATTAATGTTGGGGAAGCGGCGGCACTCCTCGACCAGGTAGTCGCCGTAGGCGTCGTTGCCAATCAGGCCCAGTGCGTACAAGGGCAGGGAAGAGTCAAACTTCGCCAGGTTCATGATGACGTTGTGGGCGCACCCGCCACCTCCTCGGGAGGTCTCCGTGATATACGCAATGGTGTTCTCCTGCGGGTAATGGTCAATAACCTTTACCAGATCCACCACCCAGATGCCGCCGCAGGCAATGCCGGCCATCTGGCCATCGGGTGATCGGGTGATCGGGTCAGTGATCGAGCGAGTAATCTGGTGATCGGGTGATCGGGTGACCGGTCGAATCGACAAGGCCACCGCGGTTTGCTTGTTCGTCCTCTCGATCAAAGTTCATTGCGCGTTATCACCCCCATTAGCCTTTTTCCGTCCGGCAGCAGTTTGCCCTTTTGCGACGCTCTTTGTTCACCCGATCACCCGATCACCGGATCACCCGATTGCCGATCTCCCGATGGCCCGATCACCCGATGGCCCGATAGTATCTGCGGTAGTCCGTCGTCAGCAGGTGCCAGGGTTCTTCATCCTCCTCGATGTCGGGGAAGCGGCCCACAGGTTCGTGGAAGCGGTTGTCGTTCTGGTCGTCATTCACCAGAGAAACCTCGCCGACCAGCACACGCTCCTCCGCCCCCCAGAACTCATGGTAGAGGCGCGGCGTTAGGGTAATGCTCTCGCCCGGCCCGAGCCGCACAATGTCACCCGCCTTCACCTCGCGTTTCACACCGTCGAGGCTGGCCACCACGGCGGAGTCCGCCAGTCCTTCGTCGGCCGTCGCGTTGTACAACTGGATGTCCAGCTTTCCTCCGCCGCGATTGATGATGTCCTCAACCTTATTCCAGTGGAAGTGCATGGGCGTGACCTGGTCCACTTCCACTACCATCAGCTTCTCGCAGTAAAGCTTGCCCCGCCGGGCACGCATATCTTCCTGGCTGCCGTTGCGGACCGTGAACAGGAACAGTCCCAGGGTATCGAAGTGTCCGCCGCCGAAATCGGTGATGTCCCAGCCCAGTTGGTTTTCCACAATTTCGCGAGCTTCTTCGCCTTTGCTCTTCCACTCGGAAGGAGTCCAGTAGGCGAAGGGTGGGAGATACAGCCCGCGCTGACGGATGAACTGATCGGCTTCCCGCATGATGTTGTTGATTTGCGAGCGCTTCATTTTTTGCCCCCCAAAAAACAAAACATCGTACCAGCACTCGCGTCAATCGGCGAGAAAAAATCGCTCGACGCACCGGAGTTCGGTGGGGCGGGGAAGCGGGCCGTCGGTTTCGGCTCGTCGCAGCCGGGAAGGATGGCAGCCTCCTTGGCGCGGGAGATCCCACCGCTGTGCCGGGGTGGCAGCAGAAGTTTGACAGGTGTTGAACTCGAAGCCTGGGACGTGACCCCTCACCCGCCCCGAGGGATCGGGGTCGAACCTCTCCCCTAGGCGAGGTCGTGAATCAACCGGGCGCGCAAGCGCGCAAAGAAGAACCCACAGCTTCTCCGAGGGGAGAGGCCGTCCCCGATCCCTCGGGGCGGGTGAGGGGTCATCTGCCGGCGGCCTGCACGCTCCTCGATCCCAAGTCGCTTGCGGGCCGGGAATCGCTGGGTGGGGAAGGGGACCCTCGGCCGGGCTTCGGTGGGTCGGGGAGGCATTTGAGTTTTGCACAGGCGCGTCTGATAATGTTTTTGGGTCGGCGGTGTCGGTTAACATAATTCCTTTTCCTCGAAAAGCACAGGAATTTCCACAGGCTGAGCGAGGGGCCCGTGCCGGGCTAAAGAGGCTGCGGAGAAACGCAGCCAATACCGTCATCCAGAGCCCCGCTTTTCGGGGCGAAGGGTCGGCATTCCGTGTTTTTCAAGCAAATGCAGGTTCTTCCGTCGTCCGCCGGCTGACGGACTCAGGACCGCCTGCCGGCTCCTCAGAATGACGACGGGGAAGAGTTTTTCCGCAGCATCTTACGCCTCCGCAAGCCCTGCTTTGCCTGGTGTTCGGCGGAGGCCTGACCCTTTCTGCGAGCGCCGGCCCGCGTGGGGAGGGGGCACTGACTGCTGGCGACCTCCTTCTCACCATCGCTCCTTTTGTGTTAACCTAGTCTCCTTTGTCGGCGCGTCAACATTGGCCACCAGATGCCCCTGCGCGAAACGGAAGCCATCGTCCTTCGGACCTACCGGCTGGGTGAAGCGGAGAAGATTGCCTCGCTTTTTACCCGCCAGATGGGCCGGTTGCGGGCCGTGGCGAGGGGCGCGCAGCGTCCCAAAAGCCGCTACGGCGGGTCGCTTGAACCCCTCAGCTACGTGCGGATCGAGATTTTCGAGCGGGAAAACCGCGACCTGCTGCGCCTGAATTCCGTTGAGCTCCTCGAGTCGTTCTTCAGCATGCAGGCGGACTATCGCGTGCAACTGGCGGCGCAATTCCTGGCCGAGGTGGGCGAAAGGCTGCTGCCCGAGCGGGAAGTGAACGAGCGCATGTTTCGCCTGCTGCTGGCCGTTCTGCGCGCGCTGAAGTCGTCCGGCGAGGTCAACCGCCCGCTGCTCTATTTCGACTACTGGATGGTGCGGCTGGGCGGCTTCCTGCCCTCACTCAATGCATGTTCCTCCTGCGGGCGGCCGCTGGGGGAAGAGGGGGGCTATTACGCGCAGGGCTCGGAAACGCTCCTGTGCCGCGAGTGCAAACCGCCCGGCGGCCAGCGAATTGCCAGCGCCACCCTGGCCATGGTGGCCGCGGCTTGCCACGCGCCGCTCGATAAGTGGCTGGCAGAGAAGGCCCCCGCCGGCTGCCGGGAAGCGCGCCGGTTCTTTGAGGAACTGATCGAAAGCCACACGGAAAAAAAGCTCGTTACCCGGCAGATGATGGAGGAAGAAGTCTAGTATTGATTCATCGAGCGATTGAGTCATCGCGTCATTTAAAGCTATTTCTCAGCGCGCCGACGGCTTGGTTTCCGAATGACCCGATGACCCGATCACTCAATGAATCAATCCTAGGACTTTGGACACCCGGATTAACGAAAAGGACAAACTCAGTGCCACCCAATAAGGATGCAAGAACATCGTCGCCTTTGACCTTTCAAGACATGATTTTTCGCCTTTCGGAATTCTGGGCGCAGCAGGGCTGCGTAATCGCCTTACCTTACGACGTGGAGGTGGGGGCGGGCACCATGTGTCCGGAAACCTTCCTGCGCGTCCTCGGACCGACGCCGTGGCGCGTGGCTTATCCTCAGCCCTCGCGACGTCCGGCCGACGGCCGCTATGGCGACAATCCCAACAGGTTGTTGAAACACACGCAGATGCAGGTTATTTTGAAACCTCCACCTGAAGATATCCAGGATATCTACCTGGAAAGTCTGGGTGCTATCGGCATCGATATCCGCCACCACGACATTCGCTTTGAGGAAGACAACTGGGAAGCCCCCACCCTCGGCGCGTGGGGCATTGGCTGGCAGGTTATGCTCGACGGGCTGGAGATCACCCAGTTTACGTACTTCCAGCAGTCGGGAGGCGCGGACCTGGAACCGATCAGCGTGGAACTGACCTACGGGCTGGAGCGCATCGCGGCGTTTCTACAGAACGTGGAGGACGTCTACCAAGTACGCTGGAACGATACCGTGACCTATGGGGACATGCGCCGCGCGGAGGAACTGGAGTTTTCCGTCTACGATTTTGAGGAGGCCGATCCGGACGTTTGCCGAAAGCTTCTTGATCTTTACGAGGGCGAAGCGACACGAATCTTAGAGTTATACTCGAAGATTAAGCTAAGCAAGCAAGATGATGTTGAGCAGCAAGATCCAAGTGTTATCGAAAGCAAAGCTTTAGAACAAAAAAGGTTCCCTCTGCGCAAGGTTTACGACCTCACCTTGAAGTGTTCGCACCTGTTTAACATCCTGGACGCGCGGGGCGCAATCAGCGTGACAGAGCGCGTGGCGCTCATCGCGCGCGTGCGCAAATTGGCCTGCGAAGTCGCTGCCATCTATCTCGACCGGCAATCCGCCGCGGAGGTGGCAGCGTGAAAGACATCATGGAAAACTCGAAATTGGAAACTGTGGAAGACCGAAACTCGAAAATCGAAAATCGAATCCCGCCACCAGAGGAATCGGCCAGCGCCGTGGGGAACGCAAGAAACGCGAGCGCTGCCGCCGTGCTTGAGGAAATGGGAACGGCGGTCGTGGAAGAACCAGTCGCCCTTGAAAAGGAGCCGCAAACCGAAGAGCAATCGGCAATCGACGATCGTCAATCGTCAATTTCCTTGCCCTTGTTGCTGGAAGTGGGTTGCGAAGAAATCCCCGCCCGCTTCCTCCGCGATGCCGAGAAGGGATTGGGAGCGCGCGTGGAAGCGGTGCTGCGCCAGGCGCGCCTGATCGACGATGCCAATTCGCAAGTGGCGGTGACGGTTGTCGGCGCAGGCCCGGAAATCAATCTCACGCCGATCGCGGGACCCGATCCGGTTGTGGAGACGTTCTCCACTCCCCGTCGTCTGGTGGTGCACGCACCGCGGGTCCTGACCCAGCAACCCGACAAGGTGGAGGAACTTCTGGGGCCGCCGGTGAAGGTGGCCGTTGACGAGGCCGGAAATTACACGCGCGCGGCGGAAAGCTTTGTGCAGAAGAATGCCGGGCGCATCGAGGACCTGGCGCGCACCACGACCCCCAAGGGTGAGTACCTGCTGCTGAAGAAAACGACGCAGGGCCGACCGGCGCGCGAGGTCCTGTCCGAGATATTGCCGGGAGCCATTCTCGGACTCAGTTTTCCCAAGAGCATGTACTGGAGGTCGAAGTCCGACCCGCGCTTCGTGCGGCCCATTCGGTGGGTTGTGGCGCTTTTTGGCGAGGGCGATGATGCCTTCACGTTAAACTTTGAGATACTTGGCGTAAAGGCTGGCAACACGACTTTTGGACATCGCGCCAAGAGCCACAAACCGATCGCGGTGGGCGGCATAAATGATTACACGAAGAAGCTGCGGCAAGCGCATGTGATGATTGATTATGGCCAGCGCAAGAAGCGCATTTCCAAGGAAATCCATGCGGTCGCGGCGCCGGCGGGCGGCAAAATCGTCGAGGACGATTGGCTGACCGATTGGATTGCCAACTCCACCGAGTGGCCGCGCCCCATGCTGGGCAGCTTTGACGAACGCTTTCTCCACCTGCCGCGCGAGATCCTGATCACCGTGATGCGCGACCACCAGAGATATTTCGCTCTGGAAGATGAACAGGGAAATCTGCGCCCGAACTTTGTCGCCGTCCTCAACATGGACTCCGACCCGAAGGGGTTGATCCGCCAGGGGCACCAGCGCGTGCTGACGGCGCGCTTCCGCGACGCGGAGTTTTTCTGGGCCACCGACCAGCAGGTTCCGTTGCGCGATCGCCGTCCGCGCTTGGACAAGGTGACGTTTCAGGAGAGGCTGGGGAGTTATGGCGAGAAGATTCGCCGTATGAAGTCGATAGCGGAAACTATTTGTGTAACACTTGAGGCGAGTGGGACGCTCACGCCGGCCCAAGCGGCGCAGGTGCAGCGCGCCATGGAACTCTGTAAATGCGACTTGACCACCCAGATGGTGCAGGAGTTTACGGAACTTCAGGGCGTGGTGGGCGGACTGTATGCAAGGGCGCAGGGGGAGCCGGAGGAAATCGCGACGGCCATCTACGACCACTACCTCCCGCTTGGGGCGGAGGGCGCATCACCGCGCACGCTGATCGGAGCGCTGGTTTCGCTGGCCGACAAGCTGGACAGCGTGGTAGCGGGATTCGCGGTTGGATATGAGCCCACCGGCTCCAGTGACGCTTATGCGCTGCGCCGGCAGGCCAACGGCGCCATTAAAGTGATACTTGAAAATTCGATTCCCATCCGCCTGGAAAATAGTGTCAATCACATCTTGGGTATCCTCGACATCAAGTGGCGTAAGCCCCGCGAAGAGGTCAGCGCCCGGGTGCTCGAACTTCCTGGCCGAGCGGCTTCAGTACTATTTTGAAAATGTCCGCGGGTTCCGCTACGACACCGTGCGGGCCGTGGTGGCGGCGGGAGCGGACGAGCCTGCCGACGCGCTGGCGCGGTGTGAGGCGATGGAGTCTCTGCGCGGCAGCGACGATTTTGAGGCGCTGTCGGCCGCGGCCAAGCGCATTCGTAACATCCTGTCGAAGTCGGCGACGTCAGCGGATTGGCAGGCGGGCGAGGTGGATAGCGCTCTGCTGCTGGAGCAGGAGGAGCGGGCGCTCTATGGCGCCTATCTGACCGTCACGGCCAGCGACAACCATGGGCAGCCTTTGCCGGAGCCGGCGTCTCTTTCTGCTGGGTCCGCACTGGCAACTCGCGACCCACAACTCTCGAAGCGCTACAGGCACTCGCTGGAATTGATTTCCACTCTCCGCCCGGTCGTGGACCGCTTTTTCGACAAGGTGCTGGTGATGGCGGAAGACCGGTCGGTGCGGCAGAACCGTCTGCGGTTGCTGAAGAAGCTGGATGAGTTGTTTTCCGGGATTGCGCATTTCGCGGAAATCGCGCCGACGGCGTAAGGCGTGCTTTCACCGCAGAGACACGGAGGCGCTGAGAACTGAACGCAGCAAACCCGTCCGCAGTGGTTGCGATGCCCCTTTTTCGAGAATGTCAACGCGTCAACATCGACGTAGCACCATCCGGAATGCAGCTCGGCACCGCGTTGTTTTGCGCTCATCGCGTGCCCCAGTCTGGAAACCCCATGGCTCTTCGTGCTTCTCCCGCCGGCACCCTCCTCAATTTCCATCGAAATCAAAAGCGCTGTCATCCTGAGCTCCGATGCCGTTGATCGCAGCGGAGGACCCTTTTCATTTGTACGTCGGAAACACAGTGGTTGCACGCGTTTGCAGCCGCAGCGCCGCGTCTTCACCGCGCGCCTGGGTGGGACGAAATACCGGGGTCCCTCACCCTGAAAACCGGGTTCAGGATGACAGGCGCGCCGGATAGTTCACATTCCCCGCCGGGTACAGCCAAGTGCAGAAACCCGTTTCCGGTCACTGAAGTCCCATGGGGATTTGGTCCTCCGGAAGCCTTGGCGCTCCGGGCGTGTTGCGAACTGCGGCCAACGCCGACGGAGTAGCGGGAACAAGTTGGCAGGATTCAAAAGTAAGATTGGTAAAGAAGAGCAATCGATCTCCGGGCCGAATATCCGGAGGAACCGAATTTTCCAAGGGAAGCGGCACGCTTCTCGCCTTCGAGCTTGGTCCTTCTGATGGCCACAAAGCGCCATCGTGGTATCTGAGGCGTGTTTTGCTCGCGTACCAGCTCGCCGGGCCGCGAACGACCCCGATGAGCCGGTACTCGGTACCGATTCTCTCGGTTAGTTGTCCTGCCGAGGCCCTGTCTTGTCCGCGAGAATCAACAAGCTCAAGCAATAAAACATCAACATCAGGGAGATAGCGCACGCGGTCAGCAAGAATGCGGTCCGGGCACTGCTCAGGGCTTTCGAGGCGCGCTCGGGTCGCGGCCTCGGTGCGCTCCGCGTCGTGCCAAATCAGCGGCGCGATGTCATGCGCATTCACGCACCCGTGCAGGCTCCAAGCGCAACTGAGATCGATGTGGTAGAGATGCGCGAGCAACGCAGGAGGCGCGTCCGGTGTCCATCTCACGGCTAGGGCATTCACATTCGTGCCCTCTGGCCCAAAAAATCCTCGCCCGCGCCAAATGCGGAACTGCGGGTTTTGGTCGTCGACACTTGAAACCTCAAATCCGCGTCGATACGGCAGCCACGGGCCATGAACGCTTTCCACTGAAATGGTTTCACCTATTGCCCGTGGCCATCCTCCCCAGGGATTAATTCCATAGCCAACCCGTGCCACCGTGCCGTTGCGCACCTTGACGCCAGCTCCGAAACTCAGGAACCATGCGCCCAGCATACGAGCGGTCTTCATTGCTCGTTCGTAGTTTTGAACAGTATTACCTCTCAGGAAGCGATCTACCCAGTCGGCTGACCAATCGAACTCGTTCGAAAACTCAACCGCATACCAGGTTTCGACGTTTCCGTTCGTGTCTTTGCCCGAATAACCGCGCTTGAGGTAGGGAACAAGCTTGATTAACTCCGCCTCGGTGGTTTGGTCCACCTTGACGCGCTCCAACCCGGCGAGAACTTTTTGGAATTTCCACGCCCGGTAAGCATTTCGAATTCGCGGCACGGTGGGCACGCAAAGCAGTAGTACGAGGACAAGGAAGAAGACAATCAGGTAGATTCGGCGCGCAGGGCGCCCGGTGAACATTCGAAACAGCCAGATAGCGGTGCGGGAAGGATTTCGCGACGTCCATAGGTTGACCTCTCCGGCGTTCGAGAAGGCGCATTATACGCCTAAGATGGGCGCGCGCAGTCGCAGCCCAGTTTCAGGCATTTTTGACCCTTGCAAAACCTGCGAAAATGCGGCAATATCATGGGCTCTTCGCAATGGACTGAGGATGGCTAACGAAGCTGAATTTATAATCTCGCACGCGCAGACCCCTGTGCGGAAGCGTGGACCCCGAAGTTGTAGCCTTCAGACTTTCACTCTTCCTCTTCCCACCTTGAATTCCAATCTCATTAACACACTTAGGCATGAACAATTCGAAAGGAGCACTTATGGAGAAGTCTGTTTATTTCTTTGGCGGCGGTAAGGCCGACGGTAATGGCACGATGAAAGACGTCCTGGGAGGCAAGGGCGCGGGCTTGGCGGAAATGACCAACGCCGGCCTGCCGGTTCCCCCGGGATTTACGATCGCTACTTCCGGCTGCCGTCTCTACTTCCAGAACGGCAATAAGACCCCCGCGGACATTCTGGAGCAGAAGGACGAAGCCCTGGCCAAACTTGAAGCTTTACTTGGACAAAAGCTAGGTGACGCAAAGAATCCATTGCTGGTTTCCGTGCGCTCGGGCGCCAAGTTCTCCATGCCTGGCATGATGGATACCATCCTGAACCTGGGCATGAACGATACGGTGGTGGAAGTCATCGCCAAGAAGAGCGGCAACCCGCGCTTTGCCTATGACAGCTACCGGCGCTTTATCCAGATGTTCGGCAACGTGGTCATGGAGATACCTAAAGAAAAGTTCGAACATGTGTTCGATGGACAGAAGAAAAAGAAGAAGGTTAAGCTTGACACGGAGTTGACCGCCGAAGACCTGCAAGCGGTGATCGCCGACTACAAGAAAGTGGTGCGCAAGGAAGCCGGCAAGGACTTTCCGCAGGATCCTCACGTGCAGCTTGACATGTCCATCGAGGCCGTGTTCCGCTCCTGGTACAACCCCCGGGCGAAAACTTACCGCCGCATGAACAAGATCTCCGACGACCTGGGCACTGCCGTCAACGTCCAGACCATGGTGTTCGGCAACATGGGCGACACCTCGGGCACGGGCGTGGGCTTTACGCGCAATCCGGCCACGGGCGAGAAGGAGTTCTACGGCGAGTTCCTGATGAACGCCCAGGGAGAAGACGTGGTTTCCGGCGTGCGCACTCCCGTCCCGATCAAGGAACTGGAAAGCATCATGCCCGAGGTTTACCACCAGCTCCGCGAAATCACCACGCTGCTCGAGCAGCATTACAAGGACGTGCAGGATTTCGAGTTCACCATTCAGGAAGGCAAGCTCTACATGCTCCAGACCCGCAATGGCAAGCGTACGGGCCCGGCGGCGGTGCGGATTGCGGTGGAAATGGTGAAGGAAGGCATCCTGACGCCACAAGGAAGCCCTGCTGCGCGTCGAGCCCGACCAGTTGAACCAGTTGCTGCACCCGATTCTGGATGAGAAGAAGCCCCTGAAGGTGATTGCCAAGGGCCTGCCGGCTTCGCCCGGCGCGGCCGTGGGACGCATCGTGTTCACCGCGGACGAAGCGGTGGTGAAAGGGAAGCTGCGGGCCCGGTGATTCTGGTGCGCGGCGAAACCGTGCCGGATGATATTCACGGCATGGAAGTGGCGGTGGGCATTCTCACCTCGCGCGGCGGCATGACTTCGCACGCGGCGGTGGTGACGCGCGGCATGGGCAAGCCCTGCGTGGCGGGTTGCGCCGAGGTGGAAGTGGACGAGCAAAGCCAAGCAGATCAAGGTCGGCGCGCTGGTCGATCAAAGAGGGTGACTGGATTTCGCTCGACGGCTCCACCGGCCGCGTGATCAAGGGCAAGGCCGACCTGGTCGAGCCCGATCCGCACAGCGGCGTCTTTGCCGAATTCATGAAGTGGGCGGACGAGGCGCGCGAACTGGGCGTGCGCGCCAATGCCGACATTCCGCGCGACGCCCTGGAGGCGCGTGGAATTCGGCGCCGAGGGCATTGGCCTGTGCCGCACTGAGCACATGTTCTTTGCCAAGGAACGCCTGCCGCACGTGCAGCAGATGATCATGGCCTGCAAGGAAACTGCAGGATCCCAAGGAAGCCGCCGCACTACGAAAAGGACGGCGCGCCGCGCTGGCCAAGCTGCTGCCCATGCAGCGCAAGGACTTCTACGGCCTCTTCAAGGCCATGAACGGGCTGCCGGTGACCATCCGCACGCTCGATCCGCCGCTGCATGAGTTCCTGCCCAAGCGGGAAGAGCTGATGGTGGAGATCGCCACCCTCACGGTAACAAAGCCCAAGAGTCCCAAGCTGTCCCAAGCTCAAGAAGTTGCTGGAAGTAGTTGAAGGATTACATGAATTCAATCCCATGCTCGGCCTGCGCGGCTGCCGGCTGGGAATCATGTACCCGGAGATTACCGAAATGCAGGCGCGGGCGATCTTTGAAGCGGCGTGCGACTGCAAGAAGAAGGGCATTGATGCAAAACCTGAAGTCATGATTCCTTTGGTGGGCGATGTAAAGGAGTTAATCGCGCAAAAGGAAATCGTGAACCGGGTCGCCAAAGAAGTCTTCGCCAAGAAGGGCGTGGAGGTATCGTACTTGGTGGGCACGATGATCGAATTGCCGGCGGCAGCCCTGTCGGCCGGCGAGATCGCGCAGGAAGCCGAGTTCTTCAGCTTCGGCACCAACGATCTGACCCAGACCACTTTCGGCATCTCGCGCGACGACTGCGCCAAGATCATCAACGCTTACGTGAAGGCGAAGATCTGGCCGGCCGATCCGTTTGCGGTGCTCGATCCGAAGCGCGTGGGACGCCTGGTGAAACTGGCCACGAAGGAAGGCCGCGAAACCCGCGAGAAACTGAAGGTGGGGATCTGCGGCGAGCACGGAGGCGATCCGTCGTCGGTGGAATTCTGCGCCGAGGCCGGACTGAACTACGTGAGCTGCTCACCCTTCCGCGTGCCCATCGCCCGTCTGGCGGCTGCCCAGGCGGCGGTGAAGAAGCAGATGGAGAAGGCGTACACCACGGCTTAGGGGTTCGGACTGGGGACGAGGGGCTGGGGACTGGGCTCGTCGAACTCGGTCCCGGCTTCTCATCTGAGAATATTCAATATGTGTATTATCTTTAATGCTTTGTGTTTGTTTATCTAAGGTGATAAATTAAGACATAGAAAAAGGCCACGGACGGTCGCTTGGTCCGTGGCCTTTTCTCTGTGCGCCGCTTCGAATGCATGTCGACGCGTTGACAAGACCTCCGCGCCCCGCTCCGCCTCAACGTTTGAATCTCCCTGCGGTACCTGCCCGGATAAATCCCGTTGTATCAAATTCGCGAGATGCATAGAATACGCGCGGGCGACCGGCCGGGTCGGAGACCTTGCACGCCGGCTGCGCCATGAGGTTTGCAGTCCCCGGTGAATGACCATGCCGTTAAAACTTGAGAAGGCCGGGCTGGCAGTTTGTTTCCTGATTCTGCTGGTGGGGGCGACGCTGCAAACTTTTGGGGGGTCGTCTTTCCTCACCACCAAATCGAACAACGACTGGGGCAATGACGACGCCTACATCGGCTATCACTACGCCGAGAACCTGGTGCACGGTCAGGGATTGGTGTTCAACCCGGGTGAGCGCGTGGAGGGCTATTCGGACCTGCTTTACGTGCTGGCCATGACGCCCGCCCTCTGGCTGACCGACCGTGACGGCGTCTACTTCTCGATCTTGTCTTCGCGATGGCGACGCTGGCGTTGTTCGCGCGTTATCTCCGGCAGCAGTTGGGAGCGACGCGAGCCAAGTACGAGGCCGCGGGCTACCATCTGGCGTACCTGCTTGACACGCGCCGGCCGCCGAGCCCGCAGCCCATCCAGTGAGTTCAAGGGATGAGCGAAGCTATGGTGTCCGGCCTGATCGATGAAGGCTATGACTACGCGGTGGCGATACGGAACGACCTGCACTAGAACCGGGACGTCAACCGCGGGCAAGAAGTCCGAACTACTGTTGGGTATGGATTCGCAACCTGCAACGCACTCCCCGCCGCAAGGTGCTCTGCGGCTGACCGGCATCGTGCTGCCCGGGGCCATTCTTGCCGCGACCTTTCTCGCCTACGTGGGCGCCTTGAGTTTCGAATTTGTCTTTGACGATCAGGCGGGCATCGTGCGCAACGGCTCCCTGCGCGCGTGGCACTATCTCCCAAGCTATTTTACATCGCACGTCTGGAGCTTCCTTTATCCCCACCTGCTATCGAACTATTACCGCCCTTTATTTCTGCTGTGGCTGCGCGTGAACTTCATACTCTTTGGGCGGAACCCGTGGGGGTGGCATCTGACTTCGGTCCTGGCGCACCTGGCAGTCACCTTTCTGGTCTATCGCCTTGCCTTGCGAGTAACAGGTGACGTTCGGGGGGCAGCCGCCGCGGCACTGGTCTTTGGACTTCACCCCGTGCACGTGGAAGCTGTGGCATACGTTTCCGCCGTTCCTGAGGTGCTCTCGACTTTGTGCGTGCTGGGGGCGTTGCTGGCCTGGGTTCGGTCCCGCGAACCGGCCTCGCATCCGGCCTGGATGCTCGCCTCTGTGCTGCTGTTTTGCCTGGCGCTGCTCGCGAAAGAGAGCGGCATGATGTTACCGGTTTTCGTTGCCATCTATGCGTGGGTTTATTGCCGCGCCGAGGGCGGGAAGCTCCAACCGGCAAGGCGTTTGGGGACAGCCTTGCTTGCCGCCTCCCCCTTCCTGGCGGCAACGGTTCCTTACATTGTGTTGCGTGTCTGGGCGCTCAAGGGATTTGCCCATACGGTCACGCCCGTTGCCCTGCGAACGGAAATCCTCACCATTCCTGCCGTACTGGCTTTTTACTTGCGCTTGCTCTTGTGGCCGCTGGGGCTGAGCTGCTACTACGATCTTTCTTATGTCTCCGCCGTGAGCGTGCGCGGATTCCTCCTGCCGCTCGCCGCAGTATTGGCGGCCGCCGTCACTTTGCTGGTCTGGTACTTGTGGATGCGCCGGTCGCAGCCTCAGGAAGCTCGCGGCGTGGCATTTGCGGCATTGTGGATGTTGGCGGCCATTCTGCCGGTGCTCAACTTCCGCTTGTTGCCGGAAGGTGAAATCGCCCACGACCGCTATCTCTACCTCCCGTCGGTGGGTTTCTCACTCCTCGTGGGTCTGGCCGTTGTGCAGGTGCTTGGAGCGAGCAAACTCGCGAGGCTTGGGCGGCGGGCGCTGGTGAGCGCCGCTGTGGCGGCCGGGTTGGTTCTGGGGCTCGCGACGTTGCGCCAGAGCTTGTACTGGTCCGATGACCTCTCCTTGAACTTCCGCGCGCACCAGATTGCCCCGCACAACGTGTATGCCACCACCAGCCTGGGAGCGGCGGTGGCCGCACGGGGAATGGTGGGTCCGGCCATGGCGCTTTATCAGCAGGCCCTGGCGATCCAACCGAATTTCTGGCGGGCGAACGTGAACATGGGATACCTCGACTACGCGCAGGGAAACTACGAGCAAGCTGCCCGCTATTTTTCCCGTGCCTGCGCCGCCGACCCGACCGATGGGGATCAGTTTCTCTACCTCGGCATGTCGTTGTTGCGGACCGGCCGGACTTCCGAAGCAGAGAACGCCATCCGCACAGCACTGGTGGTCCGTCCGGGCGGAACGAACTACCACCTGGGATTGGCCATGGTTCTGATGCAAGAGGGCAAGCTCGCGGAGGCAAAGCATGAGGTTGAAACGGAACTGGCCGCAGACCCGCAGAATGCCCAAGCTCGGGCGCTGATGGATGAGATCGACAAGAAAGCGAAGTGAGCCGTCAACTGGTTCGCTCACCTGCCAACCCTCGTGCAGGTTCAGGCTAACCACTGGCCACCGACCACTTGCCACTGCCTCTCACGTTTTGATTCGAATCAACAGGTAAGTTCCCGCCAGGCCGAAAAGGACGTCGGGCGACCACGCTGCCATAGCGGGCGGAAGCTGGCTGAGGTTGCCCATGGTTTCAAAGATGCTGAGCGTTGACCAGTAGACGATGGCGATCCCAATGCTGAACGCCACACCGGTCAGCGCCCCCTTGCTCCCCATCGTAAACGAGAAGGGGATCCCAATCAGGGCGATCACGAGTGCCATCAGCGGATAGGAAAACTTGTGGTAGAACTGCACGGAGAGCCGCACCACGTCGAAGCCGCTCTGGCTCAGGTCGGCGATGTACTGACGTAGTTCGATAGCGCTCATCTGCTCCGAGGGCTTAACCTCTTTCTTGAAGTAACCCGGCTCTTCCGTGAGTTCTTTAAAGGTTTGTACTGCGAACGTCTTGTAGCTTGTTACCCGGTCCGCGTTAAAGTCTCGCGACCAGCCTTCTTCCAGGATCCATCCGTGGATGGGCGCGTCTTCCCAAACCGCGCGCTTGGCGTATAGCCGGCGAGTCATGTGGAACGTAAGGGGATCAAATTCAAACACGGAAAGGTTGGCGAAGACGTTCTGGTCGGGATCGAAAAAGGTGTAGTTGTAGATGCGGTGGGAGGTGCCGAAAATCCACTGGCGGTCGGGCCGGTAGAAGGTCTGGGCGGGTTTGCCCTTAATCTGGTTGCGGTAGCTGTTCTGGCGCTGGTTGGTTTCCGGCAACACGCGGTCCGCAAACAGGAACATGCCGCCGCTCAGCAGTGCCGCCATCGCCAGCACGGGCACGGAGAGGCGGTAGAGGCTGACGCCAGCGGATTTAATCGCCGTCACCTGATTGGTTTTGGTGAGCAGGCCGAAGTTCACCAACGTTGCCACGAGGATGCTCAGAGGTAGTCCCAGGTAGGCAGCTTGCGGAAGCAGGTAACCGTAATAGCCCACGACAATGTGAGCGGGAATCTGGTTGCGGACGACGTCACCCAAGACTTGGAAGAAATCGAAGATGATGTAGATTCCCGTAAAGGCGACCAGAAGCAGGGCAAAGTAGAAAATCCATCCGCGCATGACGTAGATATCGAGGATTTGCAGGAAGCGGCCGCCCGGTTGGCGGGGTGCGCGCTCGACCACGGGTCGATGCGGATGGGCATGGCGGGCGCGCCAGTGCTGCCAACGTTTGAGCAAGTCGTCAATAGCGTCCTGAAGAAAGACCAATCGCGCGCCCACGTGACGCACATTGGAGAGCATGATAATTCCGGCGACGGCGAACAGGACGTTGGCCAGCCACAAACCCACGGCCGGAGGAATGCGTCCCTGCTTGGCGAAGCTCCACCCGAAGGCAAAGAGGATGTAATAAACGAACACCAGCAGGATACTGAGCATCATGCCGACGGATTTGCCGCCCTTGCGGGTGGAGACCCCGAGCGGAATGCCCACCAGCGCCAGGACGATGGCGGCCACGGGCAAGGCAAGGCGATAATGGATCTCTACCAGCGCAGCGCGGCGGTCCGTCGGAACACCGAGGTTGTGCCAAAGCTGGGTGACAGTTAGATATTTAGGCTCGTGCCGCGCCGCTCCTGCCGCCCCCGCTTGTTCGCCAGGTATCGGAATTTCCGTGTCGGTGAAGGAGGCGATGGAGTATTCATCCGGACGCTTCGGGTCGTACTCGTGGGTCATGCCGTTTTCCAGATGCATGACGAAACGGTTGCGAGCGGCTTCGTTGACAAGCACTCCGCTTTCCGCTAACGTTACCTTGACTTGGTCGTGCTGGGTCATATCGGCGATAAAAACGCCGCTCCAGTTTGAGCGCGAACCTTTCACATCTTCGATATACAGCAGCAAGTTCTGGAATTTTTCGATGAAGACGCGTGGCTGAATCTCATAGGGTACCTGGCTGGCCACCAGTCCGGATTGCATGCGGCTCGTTTTGCGCATGGCTTGGGGAGAGATGAACAAGGTCATCCATAGGGTCACGGCCCAGCCGGTCGCGGCGAGGATCATCACCGGCCGCACGAACCACCCGAGTCCCATGCCCGACGCGCGCGCGGCGATGACCTCGCCGTCAGCGGCCATGCGGCTCAGGCCGATCAGCGTTCCCACCAGCACCGCCATCGGAACGGTCATCATCAGAATGCTGGGAAAGGGAAGGAGAAACAGCGTGGCCATTTCCCGCAAAGGAACGTTGTGGCGCACCACCAACTCCAGCAGAGTGCCCAGTTCATGAATGAAGATGACGAAAGTGAAAACCAGCAGCCCGATAAGGGCGTAGGAAAAAATCTCTTTCAGGATGTAGCGGGTCAATATCCGCATAAGCTCGAACGGGGATGTCGGCCCCCGGCTTCCTCCTACCGGTTACCTTGCGGGCCGTCCGAAGCCATGCTAGCACACCGATTTCATTGGCGTAAAGGAATTGGCCTCTAGCCCATGCCGCAAACCTACCTGATGTTGCTTTGGCACATGCACCAGCCCTTCTACAAGGACTTGGCCGAAGACGTTTACACCATGCCCTGGACTCGCATGCACGGCCTGAAGGACTACTACGGCATGGTGGCCATCTTGCGCGATTTTCCCAATGTCCACGTCACATTCAACCTGGTGCCCTCGCTGGTTTTGCAGATTGAGGATTACGTCCGCGATGTCGCCCACGAGCCGACCTATGATTTAGCTTTCAAACCTGTTGCTGCCATGACGCCCGCAGACCGCGAAGCCTTCCTTGCCTCGGCGTTTCAGCTCAATCACGAGAATCTCCTGAGCCGCTACCCACGCTTCCGCGAGCTGTGGGAGAAATTTCAGAAATCTGCCGTGGGCACAGCGGCAAAGGCCTTCACGTCTCAGGAAATCCTTGACCTTCAAGTGCTGTCACAAGTGGCGTGGTTCGACGAGATCATGCTGGCGGGCGACCCGGAGGTGAGCAAGCTCATCAAGAAGGAACGTGGCTTTAGCGAAAGCAATAAGGCCTTGGTGCGCCGCAAGGAAATTGAATTATTTGACCTAACACTCGAAGAATATCGCCAGGCGGCCGCGCGCGGCCAGATCGAGCTTTCCACGTCCCCGTTCTACCATCCCATCCTGCCTCTGCTATGTGATACCAACATTGCAGAGGAGTCGCACCCGGGAGTCAAACTGCCGCGCCGTCGCTTTCGCCGTCCCGAAGACGCCCGCGATCAGTTGCGCAGCGCCATCGATCTCCACGAGCGGATTTTCGGTTGCCGCCCCCAGGGACTGTGGCCAAGTGAAGGGAGCGTGTCCGACGAGTCCTTGCGCCTGGCGGCAGAGGAAGGGTTCATCTGGGCCGCGACGGACGAAGGGGTATTGGGACGGAGCCGGCAGATGGGGTTCTACCGGCGCGGCGATGGCACTTTGCAGGGAGGGGAGGAGCTTTATCGCCCTCATTCGCTCTCCACCGGCGGCAAACCCATTTCGCTCTTTTTCCGCGACCATCAGCTTTCTGACCTGATCGGCTTTGTCTACTCGCGCATGGATCCGCACACTGCCGCTGCCGACTTGCACCAGCGCATCAAGGCGGCCGGGCGCGGCACTCCCCGTCCGGCCGTGGTATCGGTGATTCTCGACGGGGAAAATGCCTGGGAGTATTTCCCCGGCAACGGCCGTGAGTTTCTGAAGTCTTTCTACGGGCGCGTGGCGGCCGACCCGGAGCTTCGCGCGGTGACAGCCAGCGAGGCGCTGACGGTCACCGAACAAGGCCAACTGTCGCACATCGTACCCGGCTCGTGGATCAATGCCAACTTCGACGTGTGGATCGGTGCCGATGAGGATAATCGCGCCTGGGACCTGCTCTACGACGCTCGCGAATACTACGCGCAAACGGCGACAAGCCCCAGCGTGAAGCTGGAAAACCGGCTTCGGGCACAGCAGGAACTCTGGGTGGCGGAGGGTAGCGACTGGTGTTGGTGGTACGGCCCCGAGCACTCCACCGCCAATGACGAACAGTTCGACAATCTTTACCGCAAGCACCTGAGCAACATCTACCGTCTGCTGGGGGGATCGCCCCCCGACGAGCTGGCGGCGCCCATCAAGCGGCCGCGCGTTCGCGCTTTGACCATTGCCCCCTCCGGGCGGATTGAGCCCACGATTGACGGCCAGGTCACGACCTACTTTGAGTGGCTGGGCGCGGGGCTTTGCCAGCCGGACTACCGCTCCGGCTCCATGCACGGTGTGGCGCAGTTGGTGGAAGCGTTGTACTACGGCTACAGTGACCAGGCGCTCTTTCTCCGTCTGGACTTGGGCGAGGCTTTCCTGAAGGAGCACCCGGATTTTGAAATCCGCGTCACCGTGAACGCCCATGGTGAGAGCCGCGCTCGCGTTTATGCTGCCATCGGGGCGAGGGGAGTGAAGGGCGTGGCCCTGCTGAAGGGCGCGAATGGGGTGAAGATCCCGGCGGGTGACCGGGTGCAAGCGGCGTTTGCGCGTGTCTTCGAGCTTCGGCTGGATTACAGCGTCCTGGAGGTAACGCCGCAGGAGGGCATCAGTCTTCAGGTGGCGATTTGGATGAACGGCCTACCCCTTCAGCTTCTCCCCCAGGAGGGCTGGTTGAACCTCGAGCTGACGGAAGATTTGACTGCGTGGTGAGCGGAAAAAAATTGGCGATTTTCGATTGCCGCCCCGTCGCCCGAAGACGGCTTTGGGTCGCAGGGCGATAGTCGATTGAAAAACCGTCGTCAGCGTTAGCCGCGGAAATAAAGACGCACAAAAATATCTATGCTCAAGCCGCCTCCGCAGATTGCAGCATTCCAAGCCAACCGCTTCGGACTTGCCCTGCTCTGCCTGCTTCCGAGCGTGGCGGTGGCCGCCGAGCCCATTCAGTACCACGTTGACCTGCGCGCGACAGAAGCTCACCTGGTGCGGGTGGCGATGAAAGTCCCCGGCGCTAATCCGGGCACGGAGCTGCAGATTCCCGCCTGGAACTGCCTCTACCAGATACGCGATTTCGAGAGAAACGTAGCGGACGTGAAAGGCAAGTGTGACGGCCAGCCCGTCGGCTTGGAGCGTGTGGACCTGAACACCTGGCGGGGGCCCAACCAATCCTGTGGCGACTTCACCGTTCGTTATGCGGTTTATACTAATGAAGCCGGTCCCTTTGACAGTGAGTTGAGCCCCCATCACGCCTTTCTCAATTTGGCCACCGTGCTGTTTTATCTGCCGAGGGAGCGCAGTCGAGCCGCCCACGTGGCGTTCGAAGTGCCGGAGGGGTGGAGGGTGGCCACATTCCTGCCCGGCGACGGGCCCGAGTTCTCGGCCGCCGATTACGACGCATTGGTTGACAGTCCCGTCGAAGCCGGCCACTTTGAGGATTTTTCCTACCCGCAAAGCCTGCTCCCGGCCGGCGCTCCGCCGGAACAGGTAAAGCATGCCACCGTTCGCTTGATTATCGACGCTGACCGGTCCGATTATTCCCCGGGCCGCATCATGGGCTCGGTGCAGAAGATCACGGACGAAGAAGTCCGGCTGATGCAAGACCTGCCGTTTGACCGCTATACGTTTATCTTCCATTTCCCGCACGCCGGCGGCTCGGGTGGAGGCATGGAACACCGGGAGGGCACGGCCATCGGCGTCGCGGCTTCCGCGCTGCGTGAAAGCAACGACTCACTGGAAGGAGTGGTGGCGCACGAATTCTTCCACCTCTGGAACGTCAAACGCATCCGGCCTCAGGCGCTGGAGCCGATCGACTACATTCATGGCAACGATACCAGCGATCTGTGGCTCTGCGAAGGCGTGACCAACACCTACGCCCAGTTGGCCTTGCTGCGCGCGGACCTGATCGACCGCCAGAAGTTTTATGACCGTGTCGCCAGCGCCATCGAGTCGCTTGAAACCCGTAGCGCCCGCGGGTTTCAAAGTGCCGAGATGTCCGGCCGCGAAGCGTGGCTGGAGAAGTATCCCGATTACAATCGCGCCGCTCGGAGCATTTCCTACTACAACAAGGGCGAGTTGCTGGGTTATCTGCTGGATCTGGGAATGCGCCACGCCAGTCACAACGGGGCCGGTCTTGATGATTTGATGCGCCGTCTCAACCAGGACTTTGCCCGCCGCGGCCGCTATTACACGATAGCGGACGTCAGTGCCATTGTCGGGGAGCTGGCGCCCGCGTTTGACATCCAGGAGTTTCTGGCCGACGATGTACGAGGCACTCAGGAACTCGATTACGCCACCTACTTGGGCTATGCCGGCCTGCAGTTCGCGACGCACACGACGGACTTCCCCGAGCCGGGCTTCTCCGTGGAGCGCAACGCGGGTGGGCTACCGCAAGTGGATTCCATTGACTCCGAAAGTGCCGCGGAGCAGGCCGGATTGCTGGTGGGTGACGTGCTGGTGATGGCCAATGGCGATGCGCTGCCCGTGGCCACGGATTCCGGCCTGCCGTTCTGGCGCCCCGGACAGCAGTTGGATCTCCAGATTCTGCGCCACGGCGAAACTCGCGTCCTAAAATTCCGGATTGGCGCTAGCCAGGACGTATCGTTTCAAATCACCGAGGATCCTCAGGCCAGCCCCGAGCAATTGCGGGTGCGGGACGGCTGGCTGACAGGGGTTACCGACTCGGTGCCGGGAAAACCATGATCCGCTCGATTTTTGTCTGCGTCGTCACATTCCTTTACATCCTCGTCGCCGGCTTTCCGTTTCTCGTTTACGCCTTGGTGATCAAGAATACCGACAGGCTTTACTGGATCGGCATCCAGGGGGCGCGGATGGCCATCTGGCTGGCGGGTGTCCGGCTGGACGTGCACGGCCTGGAAAATGTTCCGAGCGGCCGCGCCGCCATTTACATGCCCAACCATCAAAGCAACTGCGACCCGCCGGCGGTCATCACCGTTCTGCCGCCCGTCCTGGTGATGGCCAAACAGGAGTTCTTCCGCGTGCCGGTGCTGGGAAGGGCCATGGTGCTTCGGGGCTTCATTCCGGTCAATCGCAGGAACCGCGAGCGGGACAGGGCGGCCATCGATCAGGCAGTTGAATCACTGCGGGCAGGGAAGTCGTTCATGGCCTATCCCGAAGGCACGCGCAGCCCCGACGGCCGCCTTCAGACCTTCAAGAAGGGCCTGTTCCGCATGGCCATCAAAGCCGGAGCTCTGATTGTGCCCGTGTCGGTTTCCGGCGCTCGTAAGATCATGCCCAAAGGTGAACTTGCCATCCATCCCGGGCGCGTCCGCATCACCCTGCAAGCGCCCATTGACGCCGCCAACTACACCCAGGACCAGCGGCAGGAACTCATTGAGGCCACGCGCCAATCCATCATAAAAGGCCTTGACCCGGAAGAGTGGCCACTTACGGATGCCGATTAAGTACCGCTCACCCCGCCGATAGAAATCAAGCTCAAAGTGTCCGCGTCGCCTCCAAGCAAAATGTCCTTTGCTGTTTACTGCCCATTTATGTATGCTATTCGAACCCCTCATGCTCAGTGGCACGTGCGCGAATTGCCTTGGCAAGCTCTCGGAACTCGCGTCTTGGTCGCTCCGTTCGAAGTTCATGGGCTTAGCTTCGGAGGGCCCGATGGGAACAGAAATGGCTTCCTCAGAAATGGCGCCGCAAGCCTTGGCGCCCGACTTCCGGGCTCTATTTGAATCGCTCCCCGGGCTGCACTTGGTTCTGACACCCGACATGAAGATTGTGGCCGCCAGCGAAGCTTACCTGCGTGCCACGTTATCGAAACGAGAGGCAGTTGTTGGCCGGCCGATATTCGATGTCTTTCCGGAGAACTCAGACGAACATGCGGCGGCGGGTGTCCGCAATCTGCGCGCCTCACTCGAGCGAGTCATCATGTACAAGCTCCCCGACGCCATGGACGTTCAGAAGTTCAACGTTCGGGCGCCAAACTCCGGCAGCGGTGTGTCCGGCGTGCGGTACTGGATTCCCGTGAATTCGCCGGTCTTGGGTGCCGACGGGGAAGTGGCGTATATCATCCATCAAGTCCAGGACCTCACGGGATTGGTCGGTCTCCCGCCGGGCGAGCCTGCACCGGCGGAAGTTCCCCCGGGACGGGAACCGCAAGCACCACCCGCCGAGGCCGGATCCCCGCCGCGTGGGCACGACGTCCACGAAGCCAACTGGCTTCTGGAAAAGGCTTACCAGGAGTTGACAAAACTTTCAGAAGAACTTGAGGTTCGGGTGACGGAGCGCACCGCACAACTGGCGGAGGCCAACGCCAAGCTGGAATCGGAACTGGAGGACCGAAAGCAGTTGGAGTATCAGCTTCTGCACTCACAAAAGCTGGAGGCGGTGCGCCGGTTGGCGAGTGGAGTTGCCCACGATTTCAATAATTTGCTGACTATACTTCAAGGATATAGTGAACTGATTCTGACCCAGTCCCAAGCGGGAACGTCGCAGCGTGAGCAGCTCCTGGAGATTACTCGCGCGTCCGAAGGCGCGGCGGTGCTGACCCGGCAGTTATTGGCCTTCAGCCGCCAACAGCTTTTGGATGTCAGGGTCATCGACCTCAACTCGGTGGTGGCCGAGGTCGAGAACATCCTGCGCCGGACGATCGGCGAAGATATCGAGTTGGTGACGATGCTTGATAACGGGTCATGCCACATCAACGCGGACCGAGGGCAGGTCGAGCAAATTCTGTTAAATCTGGCGGTCAATGCCCGGGACGCGATGCCGAAAGGCGGTAAGCTGACCATCAAAACGTCCACCGTCGAACTCGGCGCGGCCTACTCGAGCAAACGCCTGGGGGTCACGCCCGGACCTTACGTCGTGCTGGCCGTTTCCGACACGGGCGTGGGCATGAGCCTGGAAATCCAGGAACACATCTTCGAGCCGTTCTTCTCCACCAAGCCGAAAGGCAAGGGGACCGGCCTGGGCCTTTCCACGGCCTACGGGGTCATCAAACAGATCGGAGGTAACATCTCTGTGGATAGCGAAATCGGGCACGGATCGACTTTTCGAATCTTCCTGCCGCGGGTGGCGGAATCGGTGGAAGCCGAGCCCGCTGCTCCCCCGGCACAGGCGAAGGCAACACGCCTGGAGGGCAACGAAACCATTCTGCTGGTCGAGGATGAAGACGGAGTGCGCTCGCTGCTGCGCCGGGCGCTGAAGTCAATGGGCTATACCGTGCTTGAAGCCCGCCTCAGCACTGAAGCCCTGGACGTGCTCCAGCAGGCCGGAAAGCCCGTGGACCTGGTACTGACCGACGTCGTGATGCCGGGCATGAGCGGGCCCGCACTGGCGGAAAAAATCAAAGCGGTCAACCCTGGTGTGAAGCTCGTCTACATGTCCGGGTATAGCGATGACACGCTACTGCGCCACGGCTTGCGTGAATCCGGAGAGCACTTTATCCAGAAGCCTTTCGGTCCGGCTGACCTGATTCGCAAGATCCGCGAAGTCCTGGACGCGCCGGAAGACCGCACATAAGCCCCCTTGCCGCTCTGCCGCGACGTAGCGCATCAAAGTCCGGGTTCTCAAGGACTCTGACGCGCTACGCGGCTTGCCCCCAGGTAGTGGCATGGGAAGCAGGGACGACCCGCCGAAGTTAGTTCTGCTTCCCCTGAGGCGGTTGGCGGTGAGGCGGCATCGGGTGATGCTGCATGGCAGCGTGCTCGGCCGCCGCCGGCGGGTGATTCTGTGCATTCAGGTCGTGGCTTTGCGTCTTGGCCGTTGTCGTGGTTGTGCTGATCGGGGTTGAAGACGTAGCGGTGGTGGTAACGGAACTGCCGCTTCCGACCGTGGTCGAGGAATTCCCCGAGGTCCGCGAGGTGTAGCTCGTTGCGGTAGAGACGCCGGCCCGGGTGGTTGAGGCGTGGTTCCGGGTTGTATTCGTAAGGCGCTGGTTCGAGGACGATGGGTCAAAATAAATCTCGCAGCGCAACTCGGCAGCCACGTGATCATTCAATGACCGGATTTGTTCCCAGTTGCAGCGCTCGCCACTCGCTTGCTCGCAGGCCAGCCTGCCGTCAGACGACTCCAGCCGCAGACTGCGAATGTCGGCCAGGGAAGCGTGCTCAGAGCGCTTCTCGTCCATGCGGCGCGACATCTCCCTGACGTTCTGCTCCTCGCAGGGCCTTCGTTCCGGACCCCGGCACCATAATCCGCCCTGGCTTCCTGCCGAATGGGCGGCTGCTTCCATCCGTGCCTCGCGTTCGGCGCGCTCGACTTCCGCGCGCGTCGGCTCAAAGGTCGGAGTCACCCATTTGCTGTCGCGGGCGACCGCATTGCCATCCCGGTCCGTGCGCTGAATCGTTCCGTTGCCCTCGAGATAGATGACGTGCTTGGGCGCCGTATTGGCGGCGGGTTTGGTGGTTGAATTCGTCGCCGGCTTCGACGCTGAGTTCGCTGCGGGCTTCACCGCGGTGCCTGACGTCGTGGTGGTTGTGCCCTGTGCCATCGCCTGCAAACCTGCCAATAACAAGATGATTGTGACCAACGCGATTCGTTTCATTGATGACGACCTCCCGGCTTTAGCCGTGATTTGCCGGCCGATCAATACTGTCCTGGCTTGAACGCAGTGGAGGACCTTATCGGCTCCTTAAGACTCTTGGCGACTTTTGCTCCCCGTGAAGAGTCAAGCCTGAAACAAAGACGTCCGCCAAGCGGTTCCCAATTTAGCACCAGCGGATATGCAGGCAAGATTACTTCCGTACTACCCCCGTTTGGAGTCCGGCAAGCGGCTTGCCCCCACAGCCGTTGTGCATGTTATCTAAGCAGTGAAGTATCCGGGGAAGTGAACGATCGCCCGCGGCAAAGCTGTAGACCGGTCATGCATGCAGGATCATCGACATCCGGGACGTCCCATTATCTGTCCGGGTATATGAGGAAACGGAACGCTCGCGTTCTCCGCCACCGGTAGGTATAAAAGTGGCGATCCAGGGTAAGAATATCGGCGGTATTAAACTGATCGGCCAAGTGGATCAGGCAGGCATCTGCGAAACTGGCAGGCAGATCGCGGTACTTCCGCATCAGCGACCGTACGGCCGCTGCCGAGTTTGTAAGCTGGAATGCGACTTGGAAGATGTCTCGCTCTACATTCTCCATAACCGCCTCGGCGGCCCCGGGAAGTTTTTTCAGCAAGAAGCAACTTTCACTAATTACCGCCTCGCAAGTGATCAGAGGGCGTTCCAATCGATCCACGAATTCCGCACTTTGTCGATGATAGGGCTCGTCGCGGTCAAGTAGCGCGACGAGCACGCTGGTGTCGAGCAGAACGGCTTTCACCGCCCATATCCTTCGAGGTGTTTTTCGTTAGAACCGAGATCCGGAAGGCCGGACGCAAACTTCCCAACCCCAATCACCTTCTTTTGAGGGGAGCTGCCATGGCCCACATCCATTAGCCGAATGGCTTCGCGCACCACCCTTGACGGACTCCATCCCAGATCTCGAACGAGCCGGTGCAGCGCCGCCTGCGACTGCCTGTCTAATCGTGCTTGTACAGTTGGCTTCATAAGGGCATTGTATCACACAACCGATTTTGTAGTACCCCCTGCCGCCGGACAAGGGTAAGACCCACATCGAGGCTGAGTTCATCGGTTGCGCAATTCACTCTTTGAGGGTCGGTGCCGCCGGGAGCGGCGAATATTTGTCGCGGGCGCGCTCGCGGTAGTTGCGTAAACGGACGGTTTAGACTTGCCAAAACCAGCAAGATGCTCTGGGTTTGAGCCGAGGTCGGGCTGACCAGAGTCAATCCTTCCGACACCCAGAAATTTCTTGTGTTTTATCTTCCTACTCGCGTCCATCGTGTCTTCCCTCTGCGATCAATGGGACAGCCACCGAGCCCCAACCTTTCGCCGGGAGATGATCACTGCAGCGTCACCCATGCAAACCAGAACGCCAGCGTTCCGATTGCCGAAACTGGACTGTGCCAACGCAGTGCGTTCGGTCTCCACACACCGCCCAGTGAAAAAACCAACCCTGCCAACGAGAGCCGAGCCGCGGTGCGGTATACCTTGAGCCATAGCGGGTCGATATAGTCAAATCCATGGATGTATGTGTCCGCCACCGAGGCCACCGCGAGCACCGCAGACGCGCTGGCAAGGAGAAATCCGATTAGCGATGCAATTGAGGTCACAGTTCGTTGCTTCGGTCGTCTGATCCACCGTATCCAACCCCAGACGAGAATAACGGGGGCAACGAAACAGCCGAGAATGACAAGGAAACCGAGGAATGCTTGAAACAATGCGCTGTCCATGGCTCAATCCTTAGCCAAGTGCTACGACCTAATCCAGCCAGTAGTTAGGCGCTTCTTTGGTGATGATGACGTCGTGGACGTGGCTTTCGCGCAGGCCGGCGGAGGTGATGCGCACAAAGCGGGCGCGCTCCTGCAATTCCTTGATGGTCTCGCTGCCGCAGTAGCCCATGCCCGAACGCAAACCGCCGACGAGCTGTCCGACCAGCTCTTCCAGCAGGCCTTTGTAGGGGACGCGGCCTTCAATGCCTTCCGGCACCAGCTTGGAGACTTCGCCGCGCGCCACCTCGCGTTCCTGCGCATAGCGGTCGCCGGAGCCGGCGGTCATGGCGGCAATCGAGCCCATGCCGCGATACGATTTGAAACTGCGCCCCTGGTAGAGAATGGTTTCGCCGGGGCTTTCTTCGGTGCCCGCAAACAGGCTGCCGATCATCACGGAACTGGCGCCGGCCGCGATGGCCTTGGGGACGTCGCCGGAGAACTTGATGCCGCCATCGCCGATGACGGGGACGTCGGCTTTGGCGGCCGCGCGCGCACACTCGGAGATGGCGGTGATCTGCGGCACGCCGGCGCCCGTCACCACGCGCGTGGTACAGATGGAGCCGGGCCCGATGCCCACCTTCACACCGTCCACGCCCAGTTGCAGCAGGTCGCAGGCGCCCGCGAACGTGGCCACGTTGCCGGCCACCAGATCGACGTGGGGGAATCGCTCCTTCAGCTTCTGCACTGCTTCCAGCACGCGCGTGGAGTGGCCGTGGGCCGTGTCCACCACCAGCACGTCCACCTTGGCCTTTACCAACTCCTCCGCGCGCTCCAGGAAGTCACCCGTGGCGCCCAGCGCCGCGCCCACGCGCAGGCGTCCCTGCTCATCCTTGCAGGCCAAGGGGTATTTAATTTTCTTCTGAATATCTTTGACGGTGATAAGTCCTCGGAGATTATAGGATTCATCCACTACCAGCAGCTTTTCCACGCGGTGCTTGTGCAGGATCTTTTCGGCCTCTTCCAGGGTGGTGCCGGCGGCGACGGTGATCAGGTTGTCCTTGGTCATGACCTCTTCCACCAGCAGGTCTACGCGGCTTTCAAAGCGCAGGTCGCGGTTGGTGAGGATGCCCACCAGCTTGCCGTCCTTGGTCACGGGAACGCCGGAAATCTTGTACTTCTTCATGATTTCCAGCGCGTCGGCGATGCGATTCCGGGGGCCGATGGTGACGGGATCGACGATCATGCCGCTTTCCGAGCGCTTTACCTTGTCCACTTCCAGGGCCTGGTGCTCAATTGACATGCTGCGGTGCACAAAGCCGATGCCGCCCTGCTGCGCCAGGGCAATGGCCAGGCGCGACTCCGTAACCGTGTCCATGGCGGCGCTGACAATGGGGATGTTCAGGCTGATGTGGCGCGTCAGCCGCGTGCGCGTGTCCACCTGCGTGGGCAGAATCGCGGACTTGCCGGGCACCAGCAGCACGTCATCAAAAGTTAGACCTTCGGGAATCGGACCGTCCAACATGCGTCCCCCTTATCGCTTCGCCGTCAAAAATTGATGAGTCATTCTAATTCGCGCCGGATTACAGCGTCAAGAAATTGGCGATTGGTGATTCGTGATACGTGATAGGAACATGTTCTCAAGCGCAAAGCCGCAAAGATCGCAAGGACAACTGGTGACTTGACAATTCGCGGCCTATATGACGGACGCTTGGCGAGAGACTGTTTAGCGCCCCAGGCGCTTTGGACGTGCGGTAGCAGCAGCTACCGCCTTCCGCCCCGGTTCATACGAAGATCGTGGAGTGCCGCAAAGACAAAGCGGTAGCTGCTGCGCCGCACTCCAGGCGCTGCGCGCCGGTGATTGGCGGTGCACTGTCGTAGTTTCGCGCCACTGATTTCGTATAGACTGCTCATCCATGCTCTTCATGGTCATTGAACACTTCAAGCCCGGCAGTTTGGCGCAGGTGGGCGAGCGCTTTCGCACGAACGGCCGGATGTTGCCGCCCGGAGTCCAATACGTTGCCAGTTGGATGGAGCCCAGCGGGGCGCGCTGTTTCCAGCTCATGGAGGCAGAGAGCCTGGAGCTGCTGCAAACCTGGACTTCGCATTGGGATGACTTGGTCGATTTCGAAATCACTCCTGTTCTGACCTCGGCGGAGTTCTGGGCTAGGGCGCAATGAATTCGCCCCCTCGCTGGGGAGGCGGGAGGATACCGGGGAAGTGCGGCTGCTCCCACCAAAATCGCTAAGTATGTTTCTTTTCATAAACATCGTAGGTTAGAAATCATAAGTTACTTGTTTTCATAAACATCGTAGGTTTAGCCTCGCAGCGGTGATCGCCATCCTTTGTTTTCATCAACATCGCAGGTTTAGCCGGCAAAATTTAATCCCCTTTTTTTTCGGGCTTTTGCCCTCTCGGTCAACGAAGTACTTAGAATTCAATGCTTTAGCGCCAACGATATTCTGTCGAATTTGCATCTAACTGCCTTTATTTTCTTACACATCACAGGTTCCGGAAGAAGAGTTTTGCCGACTCGGACCGGGTGCCCTCCTCGGCGCCGACTCTTCCGAGGCTAGATTGGGTGTTGCGTTCGCCGGTTCGGGGATCGGCGATTCCCTGAGATCTGGTTCCGGGATCTGCCCCTGTTGCGTCTCTGGCGCCGGCAGCGCTTCGCTGGACTCCTGCCTGTGCCCCGACGCCTCCCATTTACCCGTTTACAATACTTATTCGAGTTGTCAAGTTCAAAAACGTAAGATATTGAAAACATGATCATTCATGGCGTACAAAGCTACAAAATGACACCCTCAAAACCGGCACAAAAAGTCCATTTCGGAAATTCTCACCATTTTCGATATGCAATTGGGTGAGTCACGATGACGTCGAGGGTAGGGCGACTGACGAAAGTCATTCCCTGATCCACCCCCTCCGTTCCTCGATCGCAACCATCCGCCAAAGTGTCATCCTGAGCGGCGCTTTTCAGCGCGAAGGACCCTTTTCATTTGGGTTTAGGAGGCAGGGCGCACCCGGGCCGCGTGGCGGCACTGCGGCATCCCGCAGTGCGCGTGGGTAAGACGAAATACTGGGGGTCCTTCGCTCTGAAGAACGGAGCTCAGGATGACAGGGCGTTGGGTGGGTGGATAGAACCGGGGATGGCCGATGCTCGGCGTGGGTGCGGCATATGCCGACCCTTCGCTGCGCTCAAGGGCGGGCTCTCAAGGTCGGCGCTTCTTCTTCTCGCGCCGCCCTTTCTTTTGCTGAACTCCTCAGTTAGAATTTCTGTTTCCCCATTTTGGTGATCACGGGACATTTACAGCATCGGCTCGCCAGGAGGCGGGCCATCTGATTCTGGTCGAACCAGGGAGGTTTACATGGCACTCAAAGTAGGTGATCCAGCGCCGGACTTTAAAGTTACTTCCGCCACCGGCGAGTCGCAGGGGGAAGTGGAGCTTTCCAAGCTGCGCGGCAAGAATGTGGTTTTAGCGTTCTACCCACTCGATTTCACCCCCGTGTGCCAGAGCGAACTGGGGGCATTCCAGGCAGACCTGGACAAGTTCCGCAATGCCAATACGGAAGTGGTGGGAATCTGTACGGACTCGGTGTTTGCCCACATTGCTTTCCAGAAGCATTTGGGCGGATTGCAGTTCCCCCTGGCCACGGACCGCTGGCCTTATGCGCAAGTGGCCGCCGCATACGGCGTCTTTCCCCCCACCAAGCACCCTGTTCCGTTTATCAATGATCGGGCCGTCTTCATTGTGGACAAGGACGGTAAGATTGCCTGGTCGAAAATCTACGAACTGCGCGAGCAGCCGGAGAATGACGAAATTCTGGCGGAGCTGAAGAAGCTGAGTTAGCCGACCGTTAGTGTGAAACACCTTGGAGTGCGGGAGCAGCAGCTCCCGCCTTTAGCGTACGTCGTCGCCCAGATGGTCTCCGCTAACCAAGGAGAAAAGCGGGAGCTGCTGCTCCCGCACTCCAAGGTGCTCTGCACAAGCTCGATGATGGGGAGATAGCATGGACGTCAAACAGCTCTTTCTAATGCAGAAGCAGTCCGAGCACGAGGGAACCATGTCGGTCTACGGGAAGATTCCCCCTGATCGACTGGACTGGCGTCCGGCCGAGGGCATGCTAACGCTGGGACAGATGGCGCGGCACGTCTGGAAGTCAGAGGAGGGAACGCGCCGCGTCGCCTTGGAAGCCGACTGGGGTTATCACCAGCGGCGAATTCCGGAAGGTCTGCTCGCCATTCTGGGCGAGGTGAAGTCGCTTGATGAGGAGTTGCGCGAACTTCAGCGCGTACACGATGACACGATGCGCGCCGCGGAAGCGTTCCCCCTGGAACGTTGGGACGAGATTCGAGAATATTCCGCATTCAAGTTCCACTGGACCGCAGGCATTGCGCTGTTTCGCATC
Organism: uncultured Acidobacteriota bacterium; assembly: GCA_963719115.1. Taxonomy (GTDB): domain Bacteria; phylum Acidobacteriota; class Terriglobia; order UBA7540; family UBA7540; genus Bog-366. Next base: position 285,978 of record CAVRBF010000084.1, read on the forward strand.
ATCGAACATCAGATTCACCATCGCGCCCAGGCGGGCACCTACCTTCGCATCCTGAACGGCGTCCGCGCCAGCCCGTACCCGCTGTAAGATGTGGCTGGATGAGCGCCGGCCCGCCGCGAAGAACCGTCAACTGCACCCACTGGCGTGATGCTCCGTTGGCCGATGGACAAGATCGCCGCGTCCCCATCTACTTGGCCAGACTGATCGTCCCGTCTACGTCGATCTTAAACACTCGCTTTCCGGCTCCAATGAACTCGGGGCCGGGGGGTTTTCTGACCAGAACATAAAACACATCGGTGTCTTCGGGGACATCGCTCAGGACATGGGTATGAAAGCCGCCTGCCGCTTTGGCTCCGGGCGGAAGTTGCGAAGGATCCCTGTCCAGGATTGTCTTATGCAGTTGGCGCTTCTCGATAATCGTCGATCCGTCCGCCGAAACCAGATAGCGAACGTCACCTCCCAGTGGATGGACACCTTTCCGCAGCGGTGCCGGGTAAAGGTAAACGTACATCTGATGGGAATCCGCCGGCAGGGCGCTCACGTTGTACGGGCGATTCAATCCCTGAAAGTCCCTCTTTGATGTTTCGATGGCTGTGGCTGCCAGAAAGTAGAACCCTGTGTTCTCGCGGTAGGGCGCGTTCTCGGCAACTCTAAGGTCCTGCGGACTTGCACCCACGGTGACCTGATACACAATCAAGTATTTGTCATGCTCGGCATTGAACCGGCCAAAGACCACCGTCCAACCAAGGTCGGTCTTTTGCGCGATATATCCGGTGACGCTCCCTGTGGCCGGGTGCCTCCACAGCACGGCCTCGGTAGCTTGCCAGCATGCCCAGTCGTATTCTGCCAGCAGGCGGCCGCGTGCGGTGATTCCCGCCCAGGCGGGGTCCGGCGGCTGATCCTTTGGCTGGTCTTTCCTTTTTGCCGAAGCGGAAAGCGTAAATAGGAGGATAGTTAGGGCGATCAGAAGTGATTTGGACAAAGTGCCTCCCTGCGTTCGAGGTCGCATGGTAAATACACCCAACGGACAGACGGGGCAAGCAGAAAGTCACGGCGGAAGACTGTTGCTGTCCCGAAGATGGTTCGCAACGGCAGACGATCGGGCCGGGCAGTCTCCTAGCGAACAGAACGCCGCGCGGATCAATCGCCAAGCACCATTCAGCGACCACCAATGGCTCAATGGCCCGCTCAACGGGCGTGAGCGACTTGATTTCGCTTCCGACATTTGTTAAATTTAAACGTGGGGAGTTGAGCATGCGATGACAACCCCCAAAGGAGCTTCAATGCCGATTGAGATTACTGCCAAGGCTGTGACCAAGGTGAAAGAGATCATGTCCCAGCAAGAACCACATCCACTGGGGCTACGCGTCGGGGTAGCCGGCGGCGGCTGTTCCGGATTCTCTTATCAAATGAACTTTGAGAGTCAGAGCAATCCGATCGACAAAGTCTACGAGTTCGATGGTCTGAAGGTTTTTGTCGATCAGGCTTCGCTGATGTATCTGAACGGGACGAAGATCGATTACGTGGAAACGCTGGAAGGGTCAGGGTTTAAGTTTGAGAACCCCAATGTGAAGACGACCTGCGGCTGCGGCAGTTCATTTAGCGTTTAACTGATTTCTAGCGCCGACTTTCAGGTTGGTGCGAACCGGGCTCACCCCCGGTATTAAGGATTGCCCCCGGCGCGCTCGCCTTGCGCGTGCGGGGGCTTCGCTTTTTGACCCGCCACTGGCTCCCGCCTTTAGTTTGGCAGTTGATCGACTTCTCGTGCCTGCATGACCCACGTGGGCGCCGTCCAACTGCCGCCCGTAGTGGAAGTGCCGCTGGTAGGTCGGTACATCAATACGCCGCTTGGATCCAGCAAGGGCGCGCTGGGCACAGCGTTCAGTCCACTTAGTCCGTTAAATGTAGTTCCGGGGTAGCTCAGCACGGTAATGATTTGGTTGCCGAACAGTCCGCCGCAGGGGGCCATGGTAAACGCGCCGGTGATGCCGTCGGATTCCGCGGATTGCAAGACTCGAAAGCTTCCCAAGACGCTTCGCGGCCGCAGGAAGACCTGCTTCGCCGTGAATTGAAATGCCGGAATGGTCACAAAGGTTCCGAAAACTGCCACGTTCTCAGCTACTCCCAGTGTCTGCGGGCCAAACGTGAAGGCCTGCTGGTTCCATTGGCCCCCGTTGAGGAAGTATTGGGTGCTGGTGGTCAAGGTGGCCGTCAGCGCCGTGCCGACGAATCCGGAAGTGCCATTTTCGCCGGGGAGCCCGTGAATGGCAGGAATGACATCCTGAACCAGGAACGTGAATGCCAGCGCATTGCCAGAGGAGTTGCGCGTCACGCTGATGACCTTTCCCAGCAACGCCGATTGCTGGTTTGCCGACGAGATGGGCTCTTCCACATCCACGGTTTGGGCCACCGCCTGACCGCTGGTCGTTGACGACGGCATCGACTTCGACAAAGTCATTGGCGGCGACTTGCGAAAGGCTCGTAACTCCATCTCCCTCGAAAACCGTGTTGCCGTCCACGAGAACTGAAATCGTCTGGCCCGTACCGTCGTTTAAGGTTAGCGGAAAACTGCCGGTATAGCTTCCGCTAACGCCCGCGGCACCCGGGGCGCCGGCGACGCCATAGAGAGCCGTGGCTTCACCCACGCTGGAAGCGGAGCTGGTGTTGGGGCTCAAAGTAATTTGAGGGTCCACCGTCCCCGTGGGCTGGCCGGAGGCATTAAGCTGCACCGATTGGCGCAAGTTAAAGTCAAAGGTGAGTCCGCTGTTTGTGGTGCTGGTAACAACCAGGGGCGGATTGATGGGCACCAAGAACGATGTGCTGGTTAGCGTTACCGTAGTCACCTGAGGGGATGGCGGGGAGTTCGCGGTATTCAGAGTTACTAACCCGGGATTGGCAAGGCTGACGTTCAAATCACTATATTTGCCCGGCGGGACCGAGGCGTTGCCCATAAGGTTGGTGAAACCCTCGAGGCGGGCGAAATCGACCGTCGCGGGCGCTGCCGGAGACACCACCGTGGTAATCTGTCCTCCCCCTTGAGCTACCAGGCTGGCAGAGGTGATGGTGACGGGGAAAGACTCGACCCCGCAGGCCGGCGCATCTGTACCGAATATGAAAACCGTACCGGGCTTGGGAGCGACGGGGATTGGCGACGACCCTCCCCCACAGCCTACCGTCAGCACACTTGCGAGAACGAGCAAACGGAACGAGGCATGTCTTCGGCTCATAAGGTCAATCTTCCTTAGGAATAAAACTATATAATATTACATGCATTACTTGCAAGCAGTGGTTGCCCAGCCCGAGTCTGTGACGGTTACGGCTAAACTGCCTTCGCTCCAGGAGAAAGGTGCTTTCTTCAGTTCGGCAATTGCTGGATCTGCCGCGCTTGCATGACCCACGTGGGCGCCGTCCAACTGCCGCCGGTGCTGGAAACTCCACTCGTCTGCTGGTAGAAGAAAAGCCCCACCGTATTGAGCGTGGGCGTAGGGCTCAAAGCGGTCAGTCCGCTGAGTCCGTTGAAGACCGTCTCCGGGTAGCTCAGTACGGTGATGGGCTGCACGCCCAGAAGTCCGTTACACGGAGCCATGGTGAAGGCGCCGGTTACGCCATCCGATCCCGCCGCTTGCAAGGTCTTAAAGTTGCCTTCCACGCCCTGCGGGCGGAGGAACACCTGGTTGGCCTGGAAACCCGACCCCGCTGCGGAACCGTATGCTCCGAATATTGCGAGATTTTGCCCCAGGCCCAGCGTCCGGGGACCGAAGGTGAACGCCTGCTGATTCCACTGCCGCCAGTTGGTGAAATAGTGGGTGCTGGTCGTTAATGTCACCGCGAATGGCCCATCGATAATTCCGCCGCTATTATTCTCAATTGCCAAATCTTGGAGTGCCGGGGGAACTTCATCATCGACAAGCAGGGTTACTGAGGTCGCGTTGCCGGAGCCGTCGCGGGTGAGAGCGATGACTTTTCCCAACAGCGCGGATTGATACTGGCTGAGCGATGTGGGCTCTTCTGCATCCACCGTCTGCGCCACAAATTGGCCGCTGCTATTGGCGATGGCATCGACCTCGACAAAGTCACTGGCCGCAAGTCCGGAAAGGTTCGTCACCCCGTCGCCTTCAAAGACCGTGTTGCCGTTTACGAGGATCGTCAGTGCCGCCCCAGTGCCGTCACCGAGAGTCAAAGGAAAACTGTCGGTAAAGCCGCTGGGGGCGCCGGTCGTGCTGGGAGTCCCGGCAATTCCGTAGAGCGCGTCGGCCTCACCCAGCGCCCCTCCTGCGCCGGCACTGCTGGTGATGGCGAATTCCGGGGTGACCGTGCCGGTGACTTGACCGTTTACGTCGACCTTCACCGAACTGCGCAGGTTCAAGTCCAATGTGACTGCGGTGCTGGAGTTGGCAGAGACCACCAGCGGCGGATTGATGGGCAACCCGGTGAGTGAGGTCGTGGTCAAGGTGACGGGAACTGACACGGGCGTGGGCGGATTGGTGGCGGTGTTCAGTACGACCAGGACGGGATTCGCCAGGCTTATTTGCAACTGGTTATACGTTCCCGCGATGACGCTGCTGGTGTTGAGGATGCTGGTCAAACCCTCGAGCCGGCCAAAATTCACGGTCGCGGGCGCGGCACTGGTGACGATGGGGACCTGCCCTCCCTGCGGCGGCACCAAGCCCGCCGAGGTGATGGTCACCGTAAAGGTTTCCACATTGCACAGGGGAGCGTCGGTGGCGAAAACGACGACCGAACCCGGCGGGGTTCGAGGCGGCGGAGCACCCCCGCAGCCGACGACCAGCAGGGCCGCGACGGCGGCGGAGACAAGGAGAATCGTTCTTGGTTTTGTGCTGTTCATACTAGCCTCAAACCGCGTGAGGCTAAGTATTTCTAGTTATGTGATGCGCAGCGGACAAATACCGTTGCCGGTGCTGTCACGTCGGACAATTAGTCAGATTTAATATCAACCTTCGGGGTCAAATCGCCACAACAAAAACGGCGCGGCCCCGGGAATCGAGGCCGCGCCAATTTGTCACTCACCTATGCCACTCATCCAGCAAGCTTTGTCGAGCGAGCAAATCGATGTCTTAGTTCGGCAGTTGATGGACCTCCCGGGCCTGGATGACCCACGTGGGGGCGGTCCAAGTTGCTCCCGCCGCGGTCTTGCCACTGGTCTGTTCATAGAACAGGTCGCCGCGGGTGTTCAGCGTTGGGGCGGGAGTCAAGTTGAGCAAGCCGCTGACGCCGTCGAAGTCCGTATCCGGGTAGGTAATGACCGTGATCGGGTTGCCTCCGAACAGGGCGCCACAGGGCACCATGCTGAATCCACCCGTCGCGTCATCTGAACCGGCCGCTTGCAGAGCGATAAAGTTGCCCATGACGTTGCGTGGCCGCAGGAAAACATGAGTGGCGGCCAGTGACGGATTCGCTCCCGAGCCCAGCGTGCCGTAGAGCGCGACCTTCTCAGCCACACCGAGCGTCTGGGGGCTGAAGGTAAAAGCCGCACGGTTCCAATGCATCCAGTTGGTGAAGTACTTGGTGTTGCTCGAGAGCGTAACGCTGAGGCCGGAACGCATCGGAATGGTTCCGTTCAGGCTGGGAACTTCGTCATCGACGAGCAAGGTGAAAGCCGTCGCATTGCCGGAGCCGTCGCGGGTGACGCTCAGGATTTTGCCCAAAAAGGCCGCCTTTTCGCTGGAGGGCGAGGCCTGCTCTTCCGCATCAACGGTCTGGGCGATAATCTGCCCGCTGGTGTTCACAATCGCGTCAACCTCAACGAATGTACCGGTATTCAGGTTGGAAAGACCGGTTACGCCGTCGCCTTCAAATGTCGTACCACTGTCGGCCAGAATAGTGAACGTCTGCCCGGTGCCATCGGCGACGGTAAGGGTGAAACTGCCGGTATAGCCGGTGGGCGGATTGGTGGTGCTGACGCTCTGCACAATTCCGTAAAGCGAATCGGCCTCGCCCACGGTTGAGCCTGCAAGGGTGTTGGGAGTGACTTTGATTTGCGGATCGACGGTTCCAGTAACCTGACCGGATCCATCCACCTGTAGTGACTTGCGCAGGTTGAAGTCGAAAGTAAGACCTGACGTGGTGTTGGCTGTTACTTGCAGCGCCGGGCTGATGTTGATGGTGAAAGTTGAGGCCGTCAGGGTTGCCGGTATACTCAACGGGCTGGGAGGACTGGTGGCAGTGTTTTCGGCCGTCAACTGCGGACTCGCCAGCGACAGGGTCAATTGACTGTAGTTGCCCACGGGGACGCTGCCGCTGGTGGCAAGGATATTGGTGAAATCGGTCAAGCGGGCGAAGTCGATGGTCACGGGCGCCGTGGAACTGACCAGGGGAACGGGCGTTCCTCCTCCCTGGGGAACCAGGCTGGCGGAAGTGATGGTGGCGACGAACGACTCCACATCGCAAACCGGCGCGTCGGTGCCGAAGGTGACAACTTCTCCATACTGAGTCGTCGAGGTTTGCGAAGTCATTGTGGTTCCGCCATTGGAACCACACCCGGCCATGAGCGCGGCGACCAGAACAATTGCCGAACCAGACAAATACAATTTGCTGCTTTTACTCATTCCATCCTCCTCAAATTTTAGTCGTGCAGTGTCGTGTCCGTCGCTGATCTCTCAGGCGCTTCGGAAAAGGGGGCGGCTCTGCGGCGTGCCTCCCTTCGCCATCGCTTCGCAAAAGTTAATCTAGCAGTGTGAACCCCGAGCCGCGGCGAAAGTTGCGGCCCCCCGTGCGCGCAGGTGATTTCGACGAGGGAATTCTGCAAGCCGCGGCAAGGTTCGCTATAATTAAAAGGTAGCGAAGGATACCCCGTGAAAATTGCCCTGGCCCAAATTGACACCACGATCGGCGACTTTGCCGGCAACGTCCAACTGATCGTCAAGTATGCGGAATGCGCGCGCGACCGTGGCGCCGACCTGGTGATTTTTCCCGAACTTGCCCTTTGCGGCTACCCGCCGCGTGATCTGCTGGAGAAGACCGGTTTTGTCGAGCGCTCGCAGAGTGAACTGCTGCGCCTGGCACGCAGCCTGCCGCCCATCCCTACTCTGGTCGGTTACGTACGCCGCTCGCGCGTGGATCACGGCAAGCAGGTGGCGAATGCCGCGGCGTGGTTGGAGGGCGGCCAGGTGCTGGAGGACTACGCTAAAATCCTGCTGCCTTTCTACGACGTGTTTGATGAGTCGCGTTACTTTGAGCCGGGCACCAGCGTGTGCGTTCATGAATTCGGCGGTTATCGCGTGGGTGTTACAATTTGCGAAGACATCTGGAATGATAAACATTTCTGGACGAATCGCCTCTACACGCGCGATCCCGTGGAGGAGTGCGTGGCCGCGGGCGCGAACCTGCTGCTGAACATCGCTTCGTCGCCCTACAACACCGAAAAAATCCAAATTCGTCACGACATGCTGAAGACGATTGCCACCAAGCAAAAGATTCCGGTGGCTTACGTGAACCATGTAGGCGCGAACGATCAGTTGCTCTTCGATGGCTCCAGCATGGCCTTCAATGCACGCGGCGAACTCTGCACCCGCGCCCGCGCCTTTGCCGAAGACCTGGTGATTTTCGATACCAGTGATGGCGCCCATGATCTGCATGCTGCTCCTGGGTCGGAAGCGGAAGAAATCTACCTGGGGCTCTGCCTGGGCGTTCGCGACTATGTGACGAAGTGCGGTTTCAAGAAGGTGCTGGTGGGACTGAGCGGCGGCATTGATTCTTCCCTGGTGGCGGCGCTGGCGGCTGATGCCCTCGGCCCCCAGAATGTGCTCGGCGTGGGCATGCCCGGCCCCTACTCCTCACCGGGCAGCATTCGCGACGCGGCGGCGTTGGCAACGAACCTGGGCATTGAGTTCCGCGTCATTCCCATCACTCCCATCTTCGAAAGTTACCTGCAAACGCTCGACCCGGCATTTGAAGGCACGCCGCGCGACGTGACCGAGGAGAACATCCAGGCGCGCATTCGCGGCAACATCCTGATGGCGCTGTCGAATAAGTTCGGATCGCTGCTGCTCACCACCGGCAACAAATCCGAGCTGGCGGTGGGATATTGCACGCTCTATGGCGACATGGCGGGCGGGCTCGCCGTCATCGCCGACGTGCCCAAAACCATGGTTTACGCCCTGGCGCGGTATATCAATCGTGCGGGCGAACGGATTCCGCAGGCCTGCCTGGACAAAGCTCCCTCGGCGGAATTGCGGCCCAACCAGACCGATCAGGATTCGCTGCCCCCGTACGAAGTGCTGGACGCCATCCTGAAAGCCTATATCGAGGAAAACCGCGGACCGGACGAAATCGCCACCTCGCTTCAGCACCTTGACCCTTCGCTGGTGCGGCGCACCGTGCGCATGGTCAACGCCGCCGAATACAAGCGCCAGCAGGCGCCGCCCACGCTCAAAGTCACCGCCAAGGCCTTCGGTATGGGACGACGGTTTCCCATTGCGCAGAAGTTCTACGAGTGATGGTAGAATGAAGCACTGACAACCGTACGCACCGGGTTAGGTGAGGCGATGCAACTGACTATTCCCATTCCGGAATCCCAGAACGCTGTGCGATTGCCGCGCGGTATCATCAACGGCAGCGAAGAGGACTTCTTCGCCTTTTGCCAGGCCAACCGCGAACTGCGCATCGAACGCTCCGCCGAGGGAGAGATCATCGTGATGTCGCCGGCCGGGGGCTACCCCAGTTTCCAGAATAACTACGTGTCGAGCCAACTCTTTGATTGGGCGACTAAAGATGGAAGCGGAATCGCCTTCGATTCAAGTGCGGGGTTTATACTCCCTAACGGAGCGATGCGGTCACCGGATGCGGCCTGGGTGCAACTTTCCCGGCTTCAGCAATTGAGCCAGCGCGAGAAGCAACGGTTCATTCCCCTTTGTCCAGACTTCGTGATTGAAGTGGCCTCTCCCTCCGACGAGACTGCGGAACTCCGGCGGAAGATGGAAGAATACCGGGCGGTCGGCGTGCGCCTGGGATGGCTGATCCTGCCGGACTCCCAGCAGGTTGAAATATACACTCTGTCCGGAACCACCACGCTGGCATCGCCCGACGCGGTCAGTGCCGACCCGGTGTTGCCGGGCTTCACGCTGCAACTTGGTATGATCTGGAACCCTCCTTTTTAGACCACAGATTAGCAACTTCATTGAGGCACCCTTTTTCATGCGGAGGGCATCCTACGCGTGTCGCGGGGCAGGCGTGTCCTGAGGGCAGGGCGCGTTTGTCCGCACAACGGCGCGGGTTATCGCCGCGCAGCCAACAAAGTAAACATCGGGTCGTAGCGCCGGGATTGAATCAGCCCCCGTCAAAGGCGGCGTCGAGCCGCCGCCGTCCAAGGCGTTGCGCGCAGACTCGTGCGCTTGGTTGTTCCAGCCGAATCAAAACCGCATTCGTTTGGAGGTGCCGCTGTGACTGCAAAAAAGCTTGCTCGTGGGTCCTGGTTGATGCTGGTGCTGGTGGCGCTGGCGTATTGTCCTGCAACTCGCGCTTCGCTCCAGACCGATCAAGCCGCGAAGCCCGACCGGCAGGAACGACGCCGCGCCAAAGCCTACCAGAAGGAAATGGAAAGCCCTTACAAGAGGTGGGTGGAAGAGGAGGTACCCTACATCATTACCGATGAGGAGAAGGCCGCCTTCCGCAAGCTCGGCACGGACGATGAGCGCGAGCAATTCATCGAGACCTTCTGGGACCGGCGCAATCCCCACCCCGACAGTCCGGAAAACGAATTCAAAGAGGAGTACTACCGCCGCATCGCCTACGCCAATGAGCACTACGGCTCCGGCATTCCCGGTTGGAAGACCGACCGTGGTCGCATTTACATCATGTACGGCCCGCCCGACGCTATTGAGCCGCACCCCAGCGGCGGCTTGTATGAGCGTCCGCCGGAAGAGGGCGGGGGAACCACCTCCACCTATCCCTTTGAAGTGTGGCGCTATCGCTATATCGAGAACATCGGCGAAAACGTGGAATTGGAATTCGTCGACACCACCATGTCCGGTGAGTACCACCTGACCATGGACCCCGGCGAGAAGGACGCATTGTTGCATGTCCCGGGAGCCGGTCTGACGCAAGTCGAAGCGATGAACATGAGTTCCAAGCTTGATCGCTTCACCAACACCGACGGCACAACCCTGGGGCTGGGCTTTGGCTCCCGCGAGGACGAGTTCGATCGGCTGGACCGTTTTTACCGGCTCTTCCAGGCCCCCGCGGTGAAATTTGACGATTTGAAAAGCGTCGTCACGTCCACGATCAGCGGGCAGATCCTGCCTTTCGAGGTTCGACAGGATTTCATCCGCGTCACGGAAGACAGCGTGCTGGTGCCGGTCACGTTGCAAGTTGCCAATCGCGATTTGCAGTTCACCAATCGGAACGGCGTGATGCATGCGTCGCTGGACATCTACGGGCGCATCTCGACGTTGGGGGGAAAGACCGTCAGCCGGTTTGAAGACAGCGTCGCGCTCGATGTGCCGGACCGCGAGTTTCCGCGCTTCGGGGGATTGACGTCGGCATATCAGAAGTCCATTCCCATGCGCCCCGGCCTGTATAAGCTCACCGTGATCATCAAGGATACGCAAAGCGGGCACGCGGGAATTCTGGAAGTCAGCACGCGCGTCCCCCGCTACATGGACGACCAGCTTTCCAGCAGTTCGCTGATTCTCGCCGACGTGGTGGCGCCATTGCCTTCGCGGCAGGTGGGCACCGGCTCGTTCGTGATCGGCGGAATGAAGGTTCGGCCCAGCGTTACCCGCATCTTTACCCGCAACCAGGATCTGCAAGTCTATTTGCAGGTCTACAACCTCGGGATCGATCCCGGCACGCACCGGCCGTCGGTGGAAATTCATTACGATATCTCGAGGGACGGCAAGATCGTGGTGAGCAGGCAGCACGCCCCGGCGCCAGCGGCCGGCACTTCACCTCAGATGATTATCGCCGATAGCCTGCCCTTGAAATCGCTGGCGCCCGGGAAATACACGGTGACTATCCATGTCACGGATAAGGTTCGCAAGCAGACGGTGATGCCGACGGAGACGTTTGAGGTGCACTAACCGGATTATTCATGAAAAAGACTGGGTGGTTGCGGCTTCGCCGCGCCGCTGTGCGGAAAGCCTGTGGCTTTCCGCGCGCCCCAACCCACTTGCTCACCCACATGCCGCGCGGCTTAGCCGCGCGGCATGTCAAATATCCGGTTTAGGTCGGCGTCCGGAAAGGCCGAGCCTTTCCTCGGAGCAGAGCGGCAAAGCCGCGATCTGTATTCGTCCTTCATGAATAATTCGGGAGCCTCGCACCGGCCATTTTCCGATGTAGATCCTCCATCTCGCTTGGAATCGATGCCCTACAACTACTTCACACCATTTTGGTGATCGTGATTCGTGCCCGTTTTGGGCGAACATCCCGCCAAATTCGCGCTTTTGAGGGCCTTTTTTGCGCCTCCACCCCGGTCATCGTAGCCTCCGATGGAGCGGCCTTGCCGCCCGGCTCCGCCGGTAGTGTCTCAGTTTGACGTAGCGGCGGCTTTACGCCGCCATTTGGCGAGGTAAACACGCCGCTACGTGAAACCGAGACACTACCGACTTCCCTTTTTCCTCATTCGTGCCGCTTTTCCTGCTAAGATGTCGCGCAGAATTTCGGGCGTGAGCGGAACATCAATTCGCGGCGGCACGACGCGGAAGGAGCAGGCGGCATGCAACGACGGAGCTTTATGACAGCAACGGTGGCGGCGGGAGCGAGCCTGGCGGCTGATTCCTTGGCGGCGGCGAAGGACTGGAGCCTTCCCAAGCTCGTCAAATATCCGGACCCGGCAATCGAAATCATTCATCCGAGTTTTGCCAAATACCGGCAGAGCAACGCCGCCATCGAACGGCTTTACACCGGCACGCGCTGGGCGGAAGGGCCGGTCTGGTTTGGCGACGGGCGCTATTTGCTCTTCAGCGACATTCCCAACAACCGCATGCTGCGCTGGACGGAGGAGACGGGCGAAGTCAGCGTGTTCCGCTCGCCTTCGAACTACGCGAACGGCAACACTCGCGACAAGCAGGGCCGCCTGATTACCTGCGAGCACGACTCGCGCCGCGTGACGCGCACCGAGCTGGACGGCAAGATTACAGTGCTGATGGATCGGTTTCAAGGCAAGCCGTTGAACGCGCCCAACGACGTGGTAGTGCACTCGAACAACAGCATCTGGTTTTCCGACCCCGGTTATGGAATCCTGAGCAATTACGAAGGTCACAAGGCGTCGTTCGAACTGCCTGCGAATGTTTACCGGCTCGAGCCCCAAACCGGCGAGGCCGTGGTGGTGGTGAGCGAAATGCGGCGTCCCAATGGCCTGTGCTTTTCCCCCGACGAAACGAAACTCTACATCTGCGACACGGGCATGACGGATGGCCCGCAGTATCCGCATCACATCCGGGTTTATGACGTGGCGTATGACCGCCTAGCCAATGGCCGCGTCTTTGCGGAGGTGGGGCCGGGCTTGGCCGCGGCCGACGGCATTCGCTGCGATACGGACGGCAACATTTGGGCGGGAACCGGCTGGGGCGGGGAAGACTCCAGTGGCGTTCAGGTCTTCTCTCCTGAAGGCACGCTGATCGGCATGATCCACCTGCCGGAAATCTGCGCCAACGTCTGCTTTGGCGGCGCCAAGCGCGATCGCCTATTCATGGCGGCGAGCACGTCACTTTATTCCCTGTACGTCGGTGCGCAAGGGGTGCTCAGGCCGTAAGGGCAGTGGCCAGTGGTTAGTGGCGAGCGCTTAGAACGTATATCCCACTCCCGTCGAGAACGTCACGTTGTTCTGCTTGTTTCCCGCCGGCGGATTGCTGAGGAACAGGTCGATCAAGTTGGCATTCACGGACAGCCGATTGCTGAGTTTGAAGGACAGGGCCGTGGTGGTGTCAAAGCGGTACTGGCCGGTGTGCGAGAAGTCGGGGTAGAAAGTCAAATTGTGGTCCACCCTCAGGCGCTTGCTAAATTGCCTGCCGAATACCTCTCCGATTAATCCATCGGCGCCCTCCACAACAGGGGCGGAGAAGAAGTGTTCGTGCTGGTAGGTCAGACCGCCGATCAGGCTGAAGGTTGTCTTGGAGTTCTTGACCGCGTCGAAACCGAAGCCGCCGCCGAAAGTTTGCCGCAGGTACAAGCCCGACGTCGAGATGTGATCGAACTGGGTCATGCCGAAAGCAAAACCTCGAGGAGAGAACAGGAAATCCTCCCGCACGTTGGTGGTGAGGGTGTGGGATGTGACGGTGGCGGTGCTGCCAATTTCTTCGGCATGCGAAAGCAGCGTGGCGATCCCGAACGTGGTGCGGAAATGGCGCTCAAAATTCAGCGTCTCGGGGCGCTCGCGGACGGCGTTAATCGTGGTCGTGAAGGTGCTCGTGCTCTGGTTGCCGCGCTGGAGGCTTTCACCCAGCGAAGCAAGCCCTTTCCAGGCCTGCCAAGGCTTGGGCGAAGGACCTTCATACATGTTGTGGAAGGCGTCCGCCGGCATGATCATATCGACGTTGGCCTGCTTGAAGGTTTCTTCCTGCCCCTTTTCCTTCACCTGCCAGTCACCGGAAGGCTGAAGCTCCAGCGTGCCGCGCACCGGCTCCTGGCCCTTGCGGACGAGAGCCACGGGCTTGGCGGCTGAGTAGGTGACCACCTGGGCCATGGGGATCGACAAAGTACCCAGGATGTCGGACTTGAGTTGCAGGGTTCCGCCCTTGATCGTAACCAGCGTGCCCGTCACCCGGTCGCCATTCTTCAGCGTCACCACGTCAGCATGTGCGACATTCGCGCAGCAAACCAGCGCCAGAAAACTGATCAAAAACAGTTTCACCATACACCTCCGAATAGCCCAGAGATTTTTCCTTTAAATCTCAGAGTAACACCGAGAAATGAAACTGGGAAGCACGGGGCGGGGGTGTGGCCGCCGTGGTGTGCGCCGATCCCGGCGCCACTCGTATCACGGCCGCCCCGGCCGTGGCTCGGGCACGGGCAAGATGCCCGTGGTACGAAAGCCGAATGTGTTGCAGTACGCCGCATTCGGTAGTAAAAGAAGCATGATCATGCCTCCCGCCTCGGAATTGAAACTCGACCGTCGGTTGCGCTGGTGCGACCTGTATCGCGAGGCCGAGCTTTACAAGGCGGCGGTGCGCGTCTACACCAAGCCGCTGTTCCAGTGGCGCAAGGCGCTTTCTATCTCGACGGACGGGCGCACGCTCTACGATCTGGCGGAGCGCGGACTGCGCGGCCTGGACGCCATCCACCGCTCGCTGAGGCGAGAAGAGTTCAACTTTCGTCCTGCCGTGGCCTTGAAGTACAACTTCAATGGCAAGCGCCGCACGCTCTACATCTCGCCATGGGAAGAGCGCATCGTTGATTTTCTCCTTTATCGCCTTTTGACGCGCCGACTGCACCGGTGGTTTTCTCCCAACTCATATGCCTATCGCGACCGCACTTTGGGCCTGGACCGCTGCCAATCGCGAATCTCCGCTGTGTTGCGCTCGCAGGATCGTCCGATATATCTGGTCAAGCGCGATATCGCGGATTACTTTGCCTCCGTTGATCATTCCATCTTGCTCGGCAAGCTAGCCGGGCTTGTTGACGAGAGTGACTATCTCTTTCGGCTGTTCGATCAGCGCGTACGCTTTCTGTTCCATGATGAGAGCGGCTCTCACCAAGCTGAGGCTGGAATCCCCTTCGGCGCGTCCATCGCCTGCGTGTTTGCCAATATTTACTTGACCGATCTTGACCGCGAGATTGAGCGGGTCCCCAGCGTGCATTACTTTCGCTATGCCGATGACCTTCTGGTGATGACTCTGGAACGCGACGCGGCGGCGCAGGCGCAGGAAGGCCTTGAACGGGGAGTTGCCCAGCTCGCCTTGCGTTTCAAGCCGAGCCTTCAGGCGGACCTGTTGATCGCGAGCAGAGCCGCGCCAGACGCGGTCTTCGCTGCGGCGCGCGAGTTTCGCCATCTCGGGTTGCTGTTCCGCACGGGCGGAGGCGTGGCGCTCTCACGCGACAAAAGCCGCAAGATTCAGAACCTTTTCCGCTTTGCCTTCCGCCGCGGCCGCCGCCGTTGGAGTAAACTCACGGACCCGGGCGCTAAAACCCGCGTGCTGGTGGAGGTGGCGGCCGAAAGCATCACGCAAGGCGTGCGCAATGTGGCGATTCTTGACTACTACTTGAAGCACGTGGATGACGAAGGACAATTGCACCAGTTGGACCGCTGGCTGGCGGAGGAAGTGCTGAGCCATGTGTTTGGCGGGCATCGCAAAGGCAACTTCCGGCGCATCGGTTTCGACGAGTTACGTGCCATGGGGTTGCCATCGCTCGTTCATCGGCGGCGATTAATTCGTCGTGGACGCATTGAGAGTCCGTTCTTTATTTGGCAGAGGCAGAAGATCACCCGGGCTTTTCGGGGGACGGTTGCCAGGCGGCACCGTGCGACAAGCGCGAGTGCGGCCTTCTCTTCGCTCCCGGAAGCAGCAGCCGGCAAGTGCCCGTGAGAGAGGGCGGCTGCCTGTAGACGGGCGTTATGGAAGAACCGGCCGCTAAAGCGGCGGTTCGTTTTCTCCAACCGTCCCCCGCAAGGCCCGGGCTAGGGCCGAACAGCGTTCGGCCTTCCCCTGAAGGTTGCTTAGGAGTTTGTACATTACCGGCGAAGATTTTCTTTGCAATTGGCGGCGATGTGGATATTTCATGCACACTCTATGGCGCTGTCATCCTGAGCCTCGTTCTTCAGGGCGAAGGACCGTTATCATTGTACTTAGGAAACGCACTGCGTCAGCACCAGGAATGTTCGGAGAGGCTGGGCGCGACGCGGCCCGCGTCGATAAGACGAAATACTGGGGTCCTTCGCCCTGAAGAACGAGGCTCAGGATGACAGATCGACAGGGTGTATTTTCAAAACCAGTGATGCGATAATACTCCGAACGGCATATACCCAGGACGATGGTTAACGATCATCTAAATGTACAAACTCCACTGTTCCTCAGCGGAGAAGCAGGAAGGAAAGGGCTTCAAAGATGGGATTCCTCGATTGGCTGACGGGAAAGATCAAGTGCCCACGGTGCGGGACGCGCGGCGCCAAGGAAATCAACGGCGCGGTCCATTGTCCGAATCCGAGTTGTTCCTACTTCAGCGCGAGCATGGGGAAGGGGAGCGCCTCCGCGCCGCAAGATTCCTCCGCCTTTGGCCAGCAGCAGGAGGATGCGGCAGGCGGTTTTTCATCGGGTCCCTCAATGCAAGTGCCGGAGGGATGGTTCGCTATTCGTTACCGGAACTTTCGCGGGCAGGAGAAGAGCTTCGTTGCCGACGCCGCGTCCGCCCGACGAAAGAACAACCACATCAGTGTGAAGGTCGGCGAAGGCAAGCGAATGGTGACAATCCGCGACCCGCAAACGGGAGAACCGCATCGAGTGCGGCAGGAGATTCGCATCGCCCTGTCACGCGACCGCATTCTTAATTTGAGTGAGGTTGAGGCAGCCATGCCTCACCACGTCGCACCGGGGCAGGATTGGCCCTCCCCTCGCGAGCGGCAGGTGATGACCTACCACAAGAAGCGCGGCACCACATCAGCACTGTATGAAACCATCCGCGCCAAGTACCCGGACTGGTAATTGCATGCTCAGTGCTTCGCCGCCTGCTCTTTCAGGAACGCTTTCCACGGAACCCAGTAATACGACGGCCACCCTTTGGTGACCCCCTTGTGGTCATGCTGAGGAACGCCCACATGCACCAGGTCGATCTTTCCACCGCCCGGCGCGGCGGAAAAGTGTATGACCAGCACGGAATCAAGGTCGGTATCTTTCCAGTGCGAGGCGCGCCACGCCTGCACAATCATGCGGCCGGGAACCACGGCCAGGTTCTTGCCTGAAATCATTCCATCAAAGGCGCTCCACTTGGCCCCCGCCTTGGCGCTGACTGACGCTTTGGCGCGGGTGGCGGCCGAGTGCTTTTTCGAGTCGGTAAAGATGGCAAAGAGCTCTTCCGGCGAGGCCTTGAACGTCACCGATTGCACGATGGGCTTGGTCATCACGACTCCTCCAGTTTTTGCGAAGTGGGTTGGCCTGAGGCTTTCGATTCTAACAGGGGCGGGGAACGTGTGCATGACATGTAGAGCCGGCAGGCTGTCCTAAACCTTCCTTCGGGATCGCGGAGTCCCACCTGAAGAGTTTGCGCCAGCCTGCGTATACGGCCCCGTAGGTACGGTGTTGTGGAAGGGGCGAGTGGGTAACTGCCCCCGCTATCCCGATCGGAAAACGAGCTTCGTCAAAAAAATGCGGACCGGGAGAAATCCCGGTCCGCAGTGGGTTGAAGTTTACGTGCTGATTAATGGCCTTCGCCGGCCCAATCCCAAGGTGATGAATGTTCGTCTTCCGGAGCGAACGCTACGCCGCGTAGCACTTCGCCATATCCTGCCGCCTTAATGATCTGGAAGACGCCCAGTCGCGGGCCCCGGCCCCAGCCCCAGGTATTATCCTTGTTGACGGGCAGAGTCGTCGAGTTGAGCACATCGGTGACCTTAACCAACTGATTGGGGTCGGCTCCTTGATCGCCGCTAGCGCTCACGGTGGAGGTGACAGCGTAGATGGTTACCGTGCCATCGCGATGGACGCTCCCCGTCAAGTTGCGGCAGCCATCGGTCGCCGGATTGAATGCTGCCGGCAGCCCCCTGACACCGTAGGGGACGCCGATATTCAGGCCATTCTGCAAGACATAGAGCAACTGCCACTTCGTGCCGTTGAACTGCCACTTTTGCACGCCGCCATCGGCCAGGGCCTCCGGACCCGCAACATTGCCATCGGGCGCGGGCGTCTGCAGGATTCCGTCGCCTTCATCGCAAACGTACAGCGTGTTGGCGTTGGCGAACCACATGCCAAAGGGATAGAGAACCGGAACGGTCACGGGAGGCGTGCCATCCGTTCCGCTGGCGGGAGTGGTCGGAAACCCAGGCAGAGGAACGATCGGCACCGTGTGCAGCGTCGCTTCATCTCCGCTCGGTAAAACGCCGGGCGAACCGACTTGATAGACCGTGTTGAGCCCGTTGCTCCCGCTGCCCTTGCTGACATAGAGCGTGTTGTTGAAGATCGTTACTCCGCGGAAATTATTGTCCTTGCCGGCCTTATCCACCGTGGTGTAGAGCTGGCCGGTGGCCGGATCGATAACCTGGCCGATCGCGAATTGTCCGATCATGGTGATATTGGGCGGAGTGGGAGGGGTTTGTCCGGGAACAAGCAACTCGGCCCCGGTCGCAGTCGTCAGGTTGATCCCTATCTGACTTCCAGTAAGCTGGGTTTTGGACAAGCCGCCGTTATTGCTATTTCCCGCCATGTAGTACATCCCGTTGCCTTTGATCACTGCGCGCCCGTTGTCGCCACTATACGCATTGCCGTTGGTGACCTGGATCCTGCCGTCGCCGTCCACTTCCGCGACCGCGCGATAGTACTGACCTTGGTCAGGATTCGTCGGATCAATCACCCCAGGGGTATTCGAGTTGGAAATGTCGAGCTGATTGGCCCCGGTGGGCCCGGTGCCGTTGACGTAGCCCATGAATGTAAGGGATTTCCCATCGGTGGACAGACTCAGGGCCAGTTCCGATTTCGATTCGAAGCTGGTTACAATCTTATCGGCCGGTATGGCAAGTGTGCCAAAAACGTGGCCGTCCGAATCGATGTCATCCAGAAAAATCGGCGCACTGACCGCAAAGCTTCCGTCAGCCGCGTCGTTGGAGAACACATAAGGGTACGTGCCACTGTTTGTAGCAATACTGCAGGTGACGGTAACACTGTAGTTGCCGCTCGTGGTTTTTGGCACAGTCGCGGTGTAATTCAGGTTAGTCGGAAAGTCGGTGGCAGGACAATTCGGCGGCAATAACTGGCCTACCTGAACCGTGTCCGCCGTCCCTACATACACGCTGCGGGTGACCACCAGGCTGTGGGGCTGAAAGTTATGAAAGGGCGGGGCCCAGGGTCCTTGAGCTCTTGCTACCCCGGCCAGTGTGAACACTACTGCAACTGCAAAACCAAACACTGCTTTTCTCACGCTGGTTTCCTCCAAAAAGTTGTCTTGTAAGGGTTAAACGCCGCTATGAACGAGGGATCATCTCACGCGCGGGGCGAGTTCAGGTTAAGGGCGGGTTAAAAGTGTTTGAATTTATTATCGAGCGGGAATCCGGGACAGGCCTGGTTTTCGTGATGTTCTCAAGCCGGTAAAGGCTCAAACAAGTTGGTCATAACTTTCCGCCCGGCCCCCAGCTTCTATCGGGGGCCGATTTTTTTGGTCGCGGGGGCGCGCCGCGCCCACCTTCCAGATGGTGTATATTTCCTTGGCGGGATGGGTGGTCACTCCGCATCCGTGCCGAAGGAAAAGTTCTTGAAGAAGCATTGGCTCCAGCACTGGCCGCTCTACGTTGCAGTTTCCGCTCTCTTGCTGATTGTCGCGGTGACGGTCGGCGTGTCCGTCACGCAAAACCAGGGGCATCTGGTCTATGCCCTCGACGATCCCTACATCGGTATGGCCATGGCCCGAAACTTCGCCCAGTACGGAGTCTGGGGCGTCACTCGCTATGCCTACACCTCATGCTCCTCGCCGCCCTTCTGGACATTGCTACTAAGCCTCACCGATCGCCTGCTGGGCGATCGCAACGTCGTGCCGCTCTTGTGGGACCTGGTCTTCTCCCTGTTGGTACTGCTCGCCGCCTACGCCGTGCTGAGCTGGTACAAGGTCCCGGCCGTCGCCAAACTCATCGCGCTGCTCGGCATCATTCTACTGATTCCGCTGTCGGCATTGATCATGACCGGCATGGAGCCTCCGCTGCAAATCCTGGTTTCCTTGCTCATCGTATTTGTTGCCGCGCGATGGATCAGTGGCGAAGCGCCCGAGTGCTCCCGGAAGGATTCCATTCGGCTGCTGGTTCTGGCGCCGCTCGTCACGGGTGTTCGTTTTGAGGGCTTGTTTCTGATCATCGCCATTACGGCGCTCTTGCTGATGCTCAGGCGCTGGCTTTATGCGCTGGCGTTCAGCGCCCTGGGCATGCTCCCTGTGCTGGTGTACGGACTCATTTCCCTGTCCAAGGGTTGGTACTTTCTTCCCAACTCGGTGCTGTTCAAAGCCACTGTGCCGGATTTTAGTTCGCCCGGCGCAATGCTGCTCTCGCTTTTGTTCCCGATTGCAGAGCATATCCGCATGGCGCTGCACACCCCGGCACTACTCGTCGCGGTCGTGCTGATGTATATGGCCGCGGCCGGGAAGGGAAGCGGTGCACGTGAAAGCCGGCAGCTCATGGGAACCATCGTGCTGCTGGTAGGCCTGGCCCACTTGGAGTTCGTGCGTCCCACCCTACTTTATCGCTATGACGGCTACCTGACGGCGCTGTGCCTGGTGGTGCTTGCGGCCCAACTTCCCTTGGTGGTTCCGCATTGGCCTTCGCTCGGTTCCTTGTCCACTTGGCTTGTGCCACGCAACGTTGCTCTGGCCGTGCTGATCCTGGTCTTTGCGTTTCCCCTGGTAATGGAGGGAGGAGTGCTGCTGTGGCAGGTCCCGCAATGCACCACCAACATTTACCAGCAGCAATACCAAATGGCGCTCTTCATCCGCAAGTACTACCAGGGTTCCAGCGTGGCGTTGAATGACATCGGCGCCGTCGACGAACTCGCCGACATTCATTTGCTCGACTTGTGGGGTCTGGCCAGCCTGCAAGTGGCGAAGGCAAGACGCAACAATCAATACGGAGCGGAAGAAATCGCCGGCTTCGCCGAGCAGGCGCAAGTCAGGATCGCCATCATCTACGACGCCTGGTTCGGCGCTTCCGTGCCGTCCACCTGGGTGCGACTGGGGACGTGGACCATCCGCAACAACCTGGTGGCCGGCAGCGATACCGTTTCCATCTACGCCGTTCAGCGCGACGAGGTGCCCCACCTGGCGCAATGCCTGCGGGACTTTTACCGACAATTGCCCGCGGACGTGATCCAGCGCGGACCGTACCTTTCGTGGACAGGCGCCAACCAGTAATGCTGACGCGTGGTCGCCGCCGTAAAATCCCCCTTGACAGAAATCGCAATATTCGGTATTTTCTGTAATGACAGAAATAAATGGAAGGGCTTATGGCGACACTCGATTCTGTAACTGAGAAGTTCATCCTGCACTGGGGCGAGATGGGAACGCGCTGGGGAGTGAACCGCACCGTGGCCCAGATCCACGCCCTCCTTTACCTGTCATCCCAGCCGCTGGACGCCGAGGAGATTGCCACGACGCTCTCCATCGCGCGCTCCAACGTCAGCACCAGCTTGCGCGAGTTGGAGAGCTGGGGCATCGTCAAGGCGGTTCATCTGCTGGGCGACCGCCGCGAGCACTACGAAGCCATGAAGGACGTCTGGGAGATGGCCCGCATCATCCTGGACGAGCGTAAGCGCCGCGAAATCGACCCGACCGTCAGTGTTTTGCGCGATTGCCTCCATGAGGTGGAAGGGAAGGGTGCCGGGGCCGCCGAGTTGCGCGAGCGGCTGAAGGCGATGTTGGAGTTCGTGGAAATGCTCACCTCACTCTACGCCCAAGTCTCGCGTTTGCCCACGGGCACGGTGCGCGGGTTGCTTTCGGCGCAGGGCAAGGTACGGAGCCTTTTCATGGGTGCGAAATCAGCGTCCCACACGCGACGAGTGAGTTTTTTTGACCGGAGATTTCAGTGTGTACAGAAATGACTGACACTCTCGACAGACAACCGGAGCGGGGATGGGTGCTCTACGACGCGGAGTGCCGGTTCTGCACTTCGTTGGTAACGAGGACTCGCGCGACCGTCGAAACAGGCGGCTTCCGTTTCGCACCGCTGCAATCGCCTTGGGTGCGCGAGCGACTGGCGATTACCCGAGAATCTTTTGATGGCGGAAATGCGCGTTCTCACCGTCGCAGGCCGCGTCATCGGTGGGGCCGACGCTGTGGTTTATCTTGCCCGCGAGTTGGGCGTAAGCCGTAGAGTCCTGGTGGGCGCGGCCACTGGCGATCGTCAGCAAACTGCCCCTGGCAATGCCGCTGTTGCGATTCGCCTATCGCTGGGTGGCGCGGCGCCGCTACTGCGGTCAGGGCGCCTGCCGAGTTACCACGGCCGGAAACCTGAACAAGGAGGGAACACGATGAATCCCCTGGTTCCATTCCTCTGGATCGCCGGTGCGGTTCACCTATCGATCGCGATCTCAAACCTCTGGGTGCCCGGGATTCTCCACTACCGGGAGAACCTTGCCAAGGTCTCTCCGATGGTGCGGCAGGTATTCGTCGTTCACTCAATTTACATGGTGCTGATCCTGCTGGCGTTCAGCGCTCTGTGCTTTTGCTTTGCGCCTGAATTAGCCGGCGGCGTGGGATTAGGCCGCTTCTTGAGCGCTTTTCTCGCGGTCTTCTGGCTGCTGCGCGTAATTCTGCAATTCGCGTTTTACGACCGCGAAGTGCGCGCCCGATATCGCCTCGGGGACGTTGCTTACACGTTCGCGGTCTCCTGCCTGGGAATCGTCTTCGCCGTCGCGGCGCTGGGGGTGGTGAAATGAGCAGTCTGAATGAAGCGTTGCCGCTTACTTCTCGGCGGTCGGATTCCACGGACCTGATTTGGCGCTGGAACGCGTGGAGCACGGCGATTGGTGGCTTGATTTGGATTGCCACCGTAGCGGCAGTGGTCAACGGACGAATCCGGCTGGCGTGGGCGGAGTGTCTTTTCCTGTTGGCGCCGCTCGTCACCGTGCCGCTCGGGCTTCGACTCGTCGCGGAAGCCCAAGGGCAGGGAATCGCGCGATCGTTTTTTCGCGCTACGATGCTCGTCCAACCGCTGGGAGCACTGCTGCCAGTGGCGTCATTCGCTTTCCCAAAAGGTCACCTCGTCGGACGACTGTCGGCAGGCTGGCTGGCGGTCACGGCCTGCGTCGGCCTCTGTGGTTTGGCTGGGGTCGCGACCGGCGAAGCTCCGGCACTGGAGCGAATCTGCCTGAACGTGGGCTTGATCTATCTTCCCTTCGGCGGCTTCTGGTTCGTCGCCTCGCGACTGGGTCTGAACCCGGACGGCTTCAAGGAGCCCATCGTCTTTCTCACCGCCGTTCACTTTCACTACGCCGCATTTGCCACTCCCATTCTCGCGGCGATGGCCGGAATAGCTCTCCGCCACAGAACGGGCACGCGGCACAAGCTCTTTCCTGCCGCTGCGTGTAGCGTCATCGTGGCTCCACCTTTATTGGCGGCCGGGTGGGCGCTCGCGCTACCCATCCTGAAGGTGACCGCAGCATTTCTGCTGGTCGTGGGCGTGTTCATGGTGGTGGGCCTTACATTTCTCGCCATCCAGCGTTTTCAACGACCCTTGGCGGGGGCACTTCTGGTTATATCCGGACTCTCGGTGGCGGCGGGCATGTGCCTGGTCTGCTTGTACGCGGGAGGCGAGTTCGTGGGCGTAAAGCTAATCACGATTCCTCAAATGACCGTCTCGCATGGAGTCTTGAACAGTCTGGGATTCACGCTCTGCGGATTGTTGGGTTGGCGCGTGGAACAAAGCAACACGAGAGGTGCCTCATGCGGAGCAGGGAATTCGACGTCGTGACCGGGGCATTCGGCTATACCGGCAAATACATCACGCGGCGCCTGCTGGCGATGGGACGCGGAGTGCGGACGTTGACGGGCCATCCCGAGCGCGCGGCCTCCTCCAACGGTCACATCGAAGTGGCGCCGCTCCAGTTCGACCGGCCGGCCGAACTGGTCGAAAGCCTGAAGGGAGCCACGACGCTCTACAACACCTACTGGGTTCGGTTCGCCTATGGTGACGTGACCTACGAGAAGGCCGTGGAAAACAGCCGGTGCCTGATCGCCGCCGCCCGGGAAGCGGGTGTGGCCCGGATCGTGCACCTCAGCATCACCCATCCTTCGCCCGATTCAAATCTAGGCTACTTTCGGGGAAAAGCGGAAGTGGAGCAGGCCATTGCCGCCTCCGGACTTTCCCACGCCATCCTCCGGCCCACGGTCATCTTCGGCGTGGAGGACATCCTGATCAACAACATCGCCTGGCTGCTGCGCCGGGCACCGGTGTTTGCCATCCCAGGGTCAGGCGATTACCGGCTTCAGCCCGTCTACGTTGTGGACGTGGCGGAAATCGCCGTGGCTGCCGGGCAGGACCGCCAGAACATGGTGCTCGACGCCGTGGGGTCGGAAGTCTACACGTTCCGGCAGTTGGTTGGCCTCATCGCCCGGAAGGTGGGAAGCCGCGCCCGCATCATTCGGGTTCCGCCCTTCGCGGCGCTCTGGCTGTGTCGGCAGCTTGGCCGTGCCGTCCATGACGTGGTGCTGACGCGAGAGGAGGTCAAGGGCCTGATGGCCGGACTCCTGGTGTCCCAGGGCGAGCCGACGGGCCGGACGCGCTTGAGCGAATGGCTGAGCCGCCACGCGCATCTGTTGGGAATCCATTACGCGTCTGAGCTCAGCCGCCACTTCCGCCGGGAGGACGAGTCGAACGGAGCGCATCCCTGAAGTTCCGGCTAAACAAGCGCTTAGGTGGAGGCAAGCGAGGGAGCAAAGTCAGAAATCGGGCCAGCTAAAGAGAGCCTCGTGGCGTTGAAGGCCAGAATTCGCGGCACACAGTACGTCTGATAAGTTATGTTATGTTAACTAAACAGGGGGGCGGAGATTCTTCACTGCGCCCCGTGCTTCGTCCCGTCCCAAGTTCCCTTATCGCTGTCCGTCGACCAGCTTCCGGAGAGTTTGCCCTTTTCCAGCTTGCCCATCAGGATGTAGGCGCCTTGCGGCGAATCGATGTGGATCTCCAGCATGTTCTTGCGAAACGTCCCGGAGCTGATGTCGGTGCCACCGATCGGCGAATTGACGCTTCCATCAACCGTCTCCTTGTTCTGCTTGCTTTGTTGCAGGACAAGCGTGAACGCCATTTCGCCCATGGTGCCGCCGTGCGACTGGCAGTCCCAAGTACCGCTAATCGGTACCTTCTTGTCTTTTGCCATTCCCACGCTGGCCGCCATAATCAGGGTCAGAAAAATGCCCAAACAAACCGATTTCCGCATCATAGGCTTGCTCCTTGTCGAACGCTCTGCGTCGCCCCCCCGATCTAACCCGGCGCCGGTGACGACAGTCGCGGGCATTCTACTGCGCCTTAACTCATGAGTCCAGTTCGAACCAAAGTCCTAGAACCAAAAGTGCCAAATCGCGTCCACCAGTGCATGCGTCAGCGCGGAGGCACACAAGCGCTGGCGGGTGCGGTAGACGTTCCCGTAAAAGATCCCTGCGAGCGTGGCAAGGATGGCGTATCGCCAATTGGGGACCGGCGCGTGGTGTAAGTGCGACAAGCCGAACACCACCGAGGAGATCAGCAGACCGTAGAGCCCTCTTGGTCCCTTGTGAATCGTGCGAACCAGGATGTTCTGGAGGATGCCGCGAAAGAGCAACTCCTCCGGAATCGCCACGGTCAGGTAGATCCCAATGAAAAGGAATAAGAAGTTCGGCACGGGCCCCATGCCACCGGCTCGCGTCAACCCCGCCATGTGATGGGGGTGGATGAAGTTCAGCATGATTCCGATCGGGATGGCCAGTATCGAAAACGCCACCAGGTTCAAGAATCCGTAGGAGATATCCTTCTTTCTCCACAGCAGTCGGAAGCCCACGCCGTCGAGATTGCGCAGCACCATGAAGGCGTAACCGCCTACCAGGACGCAGAAAATAGGCCGAAAAACGTAGATATCCTGGGGCCAGATCCAGATGCCCTGCAACCAGCCTGCCGCCACCGGCACCGCCATGGCCAGCATGGCAAGGCCGTCGCGCCAGTTGAAGGGTTCGCGGTGGCGCAGGCGGTCCGGCAGCAGCAAAACCGTTGGCACCAAAATGTAGGCTATCAACTTCCCGAAGGCAAGCAGCGAGAACGTTCCCGTCCCCAGCGCGCAGATGAGGTATGGAACCAGCAGCAGGAACGGCAGCCCCGCGGCCAGCACCGGCGAGGACGTTGCCCAATGGCGCAATTGCTTGACAAACGCCGCGTCCGTCAGCCCCACGAACGCCGCCAGCAACATGGCGACGCTCTCCAGCAGAGCCGCCAGTTTCCAAGGCTCGATATGAATTCGGATCAGAATCAGGCCTTCTGCCAAGGCCGCGAGAACGGTCAAACCGAGGAAAACTTGGAGGCCCTTTTTCACCTTACTTCCCTGCCGTACGCACCAAATCCGGTGATCCTAAGTCCATATTGCTTAATGGGATAACGCGCACTTTGCCGAACTTCTTCAAGTCTTTCTTGAAGTCGGAGACGTTTCCCACCAGCACCATCAGGTTGCGATCCGTTGACAGATAGCGTTTGGCCGCCGCGTCCACCTGGTCGGTCGTAACAGCCTGAATCTTGGATGGAAACCGGGTCCAGTAGTCAAGCGGCAGCCCGTCCTGGATCAGGTCCAACACCTTGCCGGCCACGTCGTCCGACGTTTCAAATTCCAAGGCCATGTGTCCCACCAGATAGCTCTGTGCCGTTTCCAGTTCGGCGCGGCTGATGCCGTGGTCCTGGAGCGATTGCACCTGCTCCACGGCGATGTGGGCGCTCTTCACCGTTTCCGGCGTGCGGGTAAAGGTCTTCGCCACCCAAGCGCCGAGATGGCGCCGACAGATCAAATCACTGGACGCTCCGTAAGTCAACCCCTGCCGGGTGCGAAGCGCTTTGAACAAGCGATTCTCCGACGGCCCGCCCAGAATCTCATTGGCGATGCTCAGCGGCAGATAATCCGGATTATCGCGGGGCACTCCCAAGCCGCCAACGCGAATCTCCGTCTGCACGGCGTCACTCTTGTCGATGGCCACCACCTGGCGCTCGTTCGGAACCGCGGGTTCGGCAGAGGGCGCGGCGGGCGCCTCACTTCCCTGCTTCCAATTGGCAAAATACCGGGTTGCGAGCGCCAAGGCATCGTCCGTCGAGATGTCTCCCACGACGGCCAGAACGCAGTTTGCCGGGCGGTAGTAGCGCCGGTGGAATTCGCGAATATCTTTGGCGGTGATGCGCTGGGCGGAATCCAGCGTCCCATCCTCGGGATGTCCGTAAGGAGTGCCGGCAAATACCAGCTTCTGCATCGCCATGTCCGCCACGTACGAGGCGTCGTCCTGGGAGACCTGCAATCCGGAAATAATCTGCTTCCGCTGCCGCTCAATCTCCGCGTGGGCGAAGGCCGGATGGATCATCATGTCACTGACCAGATCGAAAGCCATATCCGTGCTGTCGGTCAGGACGCTGAGGCTGAGATAGGAACTGTCCCAATCGACGTCGTTCGCCACCTCTCCGCCGGCGGAATCGATGGCCTCAGCGACTTGGCGTGCGGAGCGGCGTTCCGTGCCCTCGGTCAGCAGGCCGTTCACCAGGGCGGCCGTCCCGGGCAGTTCGGGAGGATCGCACTCCGCTCCCGACCGTACCACCATGCGCAGCGTGATAAGCGGCAGGGCGTGGCGCTCGACCACCACCACTTGAAGTCCGTTGGGAAGCGTGTGAACCGCTGGCGTGGGCACCACCATCGGCTTCGGTGGCGGCACGTCTGGCGGATAGTCGCGGGCCAAGAGGGGCGCGACGAGGAACACGAGTGCCAGCCCCAACCAGCATGTACGCCGTAAACCGACAGCCGGCCGAGTTACTGGCGCGGACTCGCCAATTCCCTTCCCGCAGATGGTGCTTTGCGTCATCGCCTTCTCACGCTCGGCTTTGTAGTCGCAATCCCTGCCCAACTGATCCCAGGCCGGATTGCGAGTGTTGCACTTTTGCATTTTGACTTTTGCACTTTACCTTTTGCCTTGTTTTTCCCGCGTATACCCTGGCAGGTCGTCAGGCGCTTACTCGCTGCCGTGCTCGACAGCCGCCTTCTCTACCATACCGTTCTTGGGATAGACCTCCACCACCGTGCGGTTGGTCGTGACAAAATACTTCCGGGCCACGCGCTCGATATCTTCGGGGGTCACGTCCAGAAAGCGCTGGGGCTCGGTATTAACCAGTTGCGGGTCCTTCAGCACCACTGCCGCGTAACCCAGTTCCTCCGCGCGGCTCTGCACGGTTTGCCGGCTGAGAATGTAGTCGCGCAGGATCTGGTTCTTGGCCTTGTCCAGCTCCGCCTCGGAGACGCGCTCCGTTTTGAGCCGGTTGAGTTCGGCTTCCACCTGCTTTTCGCCCTCTGCCGGCGGGTGCCCACTGTTCATCACGGCGAAGACGAAGAACAGGTTGGGATCTTCCGTAAAGTTTCCGCTGCTGTCAGCCTGCACGGCAATTTGCTTGTCGTAAATCAGCCGCGTGTAGATTCGCGAACTCTCACC
This sequence comes from uncultured Acidobacteriota bacterium, assembly GCA_963719115.1. Taxonomy (GTDB): domain Bacteria; phylum Acidobacteriota; class Terriglobia; order UBA7540; family UBA7540; genus Bog-366. The sequence continues at coordinate 314,244 of CAVRBF010000084.1, forward strand.
GTCGGAGAGAATCTTGGACGCGAGACGCAGCGGGTAGGCATCCGGAGTGCCGTCCGCGGGCATGTGATAGCCCTCGACGAAGGCGGGCAGCGCCACGTCGGAGTTCATCTTCACCACCCGCTCGACTTGTTGCACGGGTTCCTGGGGAATGGCGTCAGCGTGGTGCGCGTCGCCCGCCTTGACGGGTCCCAGGTATTTCGCCACATCCGCGGCGGCCTGATGCCAGTCCACGTCGCCCACAATCACCAGCGTGGCGTTGCCGGGCACGTAGTAGGTGTCGTAAAAATCCTGAATATCCTGGATGCTGGCGTGGTTCAAGTCCTCCATGCTTCCGATCGTCATGTGCCGGTAGGGATGAACCGTGTAGGCGTGGTCGTAAAGCGTTTCCACCACGGTGCCGTAGGGAGGATTATCAAAGCGCAGGCGGCGCTCCTCCTCCACCACCTGGCGCTCGTTGTTAAAGACCTTTTCGTTGATCTCCAGGTTGCGCATGCGGTCCGCCTCAAGCCACAGGACCACGGGCAGCATGTTGCTGGGCACCGTCTCCCAGAACACCGTGGTGTCCTCGGTGGTGTAGGCGTTGTCCGTCCCGCCGGAGCGAATGATGTAGTCGGAGAATTCGTTGGAGCCCAGGTTTTTGGTGCCGTCGAACATCAGGTGCTCGAAAAAGTGCGCGAAGCCAGTCCTGCCCGGCGGTTCGTTCTTCGAGCCCACGTGATACCACACCTGGACATCGATCACCGGCGCCTCGTGACTTTCCACGATCAGCGCGCGCAGGCCATTATCAAGTTTCACTTCATGGATGTCCGTCAAAGGCAGCTTGACGGAAGCAGCGGCAGCCGGCTGGCACAACAATTCCAGCAGGCCCAGCAGGCAAGCTGCGAGCGCAAGCCACGTGAGGGCACACCGCCGTGATAGCAGATGGATGGTCAACCGCTTAGATCCTGAATGCGTGCGACGTTTGGCGTCATTCCCGACTTGAACACCAAGCCCAAGATTGATTCTAGCACAGCGCGGCAGAGCCGCAGCCATGACCTACCCAAGCCTTCCTGGCCGTCCTCCGGAATGGGCTGGATGGCCTTGGTGGAAAATCTTCGCGGCTCGTAACGAAGTGTGGGTACAGTAGCGCTTGGGAACTGGTTGTCGTATGTGTCAAAAGCTGTCGCGTCAGGCCGATTTGTCGCTTGGGAAAGCTCGATTGTGCACCGTATGGCACAAAATGTCGCGCGGCAGTTGTCCAAGCTGCCGTAAATGTCCGACTCTATGCGCGCCATTTTGTCCTTGTTTTGTTTGTTTTCATACACATCGCAGCTTTGTTCGTCGAAAACTAACATCTTTTTCTCACGAGCAGCCTCGGCTGACGTTGACGATGCTCTGCCAATCTTCCCGATTCGCGATCATGATTGCGGCAACTTGCACGATCTCTGGCGCACTACACAAGTCCCGAACCCCCCGCTCCCAGTCCCGAGAAGCAATAATGGGCTAGCACGTTGCCTACCGTATTTCGCTGGGGGATTTGCCGCGCGTGGAGAGTGGAAAATTGAAACGCTTCCTACCCCCATTTCCTACCGGTAGGAAATAGCGTTTGAAAAATGGCGAAGTAGGCGACGGAAGGTCGCACCCGGTGATGCGGGCATCCCCGCCCCGGTGCGGCCCGGCCGCGCCAAACGGCCCACTGGCGCTACCGTCCATGGGTGATGATCCCGGCAGCTCCGCCGCTCTCCTCAGCGGAAGGGCCCCGCCCGTCCCCGGAGATTCTAGGTTGTGGACGGCCCTTCGGTAGAGTAGTCCAGCAGTCAACCCACCAGGGAAATCTGAATGCTCCTTCTGATCCGATGAATCATCGCATCGGAGCATTTCATGAGGGCGTGGTCCTCACACTGGCGCATCGTCGTGTTCACCAGGTTGTCCAGGCGGGCGGTCAGGATTTTCCCCTCGATCAAGCTTACATTCATTTCGACGTCGAATTTCTCCTCGCCCACTCCCGCCATGTACTTACCATCGGGCGTCTTGGAGACCATCACCCAGTTATTAGGTGTATCCGCGACGGGCCTTTCCATCCACGCGGCCGGAAGCCGGGTTTGCGAAGTTTCCGGCGGGACATGACGAACCAGAACCGTGGCAGTGTTGTTCGGACGGTCCGATGCCTTCAGAGTCAAATCGAAATCGACAGCGCTTTCACCGGTAAGCACGTACGTGCCATCCGCCCAGGAGTTCGGCGTGCCGTTCTTGACATAGAAGTGATCGCCGACTTGCACCAACTGTCCGGTCTTCGCCGCCAGCCAAAGGTCCGCGTAGAAGGTCATCAGGTCAGAAATGGGGCCGATCAGCTTGGGATTGAGCTGGCCCAAGTTCGGCAGCCGGAGATGGAAATTCGGGTCGAGTGAGAGTTGCTGACGGAACTCCACACTCGGCGGCGAAAGCACGACGGGCTCATGATCCGAGAGCAGATTCGACCAGCGGTATTCTTCAAAGTACGCCCCCGCCGAATCCTTTTTCACGATTCCATCTGCCTGGACTTCATAATGCCAGTTCTCATTGACGCCTTTCATGCGATACACCAGAGTTTGGCCCGTGCGATATTGACGAAGCAGCGGATTGCGGTTTTCGGAGGGGGCCTGCGCGGCCAGTAGAGCTGAGCAAGCGCCCCAAGCTAGAAAGGCAGTAGGAATTTTCATTCTCATCTTGTCCCGATCCCTTTGCAGAAGAACTTCATCTCATTGCGATCGATTGTCAACGGGTTTGTTGAAGAAACCGGAGGTAAGCCCGTGGCGCGCGCAGCCGCGCTGAAAAGAGTCGCGGAGGAGCGCTGACGGGCGCGCACCTCGCTACCTGCTCTAAAGGAATCGGGGAACTCCTTGCGGGCGAAGCCCGCTTTGGAGTGCGGTAGCAGCAGCTACCGCTTTCCAGCCATGATCCATACGGGAACGATGCGTGGACTGCCGCAAGAAAAGCGGTAGCTGCTGCTACCGCACTCCAAAGCGCTTCGCGCAGGCTCACTCGCAAATGTTCCTTGCATCTGTGGGCGGGAAGGTGCATTCTCCGCTCGTATGACCGTCGATCTTGTCCAGATCCGCGAGATGAGCAAGAAGAAAGAGGACGAAAACTGGGATTTCCGCCTGTTTCTGAAGGGAGAGTGCGACCTGGATTCGGATCAAATCGATCAGCAGGTCTTTGCGGCCACCCGGCGCGCCTGGGCCGGAAATGAAACGACCTTGCTAGTGGGCGGCGAATCGATGCCGGACCCGCGCGCCGACGATTCGTTTCAGCGCTTCATGCATGATGCCAAGTTTCGGAAGCTGGTGGATTCCCTGGTGGCTCCAACCCCATGACGAGGAAGATCGAGCGTTGGCCGTGACTGAATCTCCGCTAACGTCGTTGACACTCAGGACATAACCTTACAATGATTACCCTAAGAAAATCCTGCCCTCTTCGTTCCCTCTTTTTACGCTTTAATCCTCTTGTGTAACCTTCCCATTTCTCGACCAAATCAAAGATTCGAGGCCACATAAGGGTTTGGAAAGGCTGTTGCACTATGGACCCCGTCGGCTGGCTCCGCGACGGCGAACAGCGGCCGACCCCTGTCGATGGCGCGCCAGGGCTCAACATTTCGGCAGGGGCGGTTCACTCAATTGGAGGATGGTTGAATGAAGTGGTGGGGGATCAACATGCGCAAACTGTTGCCTACAAGCATAGCTATCCTGGTTTTGCCGGTGGGCTCGGCTCTCGCGGCGTCTGGCAAGGCCGTTCGTCACCCGGCGGCAAGCATGGTGCCGAGCAAGGTTGAATACGGTACGGCAAGTTGGTACGGGCCCGGATTCCAGGGGCGCCGGATGGCAACCGGTGAGCGTTTTAACGAGGATGCATTAACCGCAGCCCATCGCACTCTGCCGCTGGGCAGCACGGTGCGGGTGACGAATCTCCTGAACGGAAGATCTGTAATCGTATCCATCATGGATCGCGGCCCGATGATTGCAACACGGCTAATCGATCTTTCCCGAGCCGCGGCGATTGATCTGGGATTTATCGACCGTGGCCTGACACGAGTCAGGATCGAGATCGTAAGACTGCCTTCCGCCGTTCCACATCGCCTACTGCCATCGCCCAGCGTCGCCTATGCACAACTGCACACGGCTTCAGGGCAATGAATTTCACCCCAAGCGCAATGCGCAGTGGCGAGCTGAACGTTTGATCTGATTTCCGTCAGCGCCGCCGTTTCGCGACTCTGCGGGACTGGGCTGCCGGCTCTTCAAAGTCCCGGTCATGAGCCTCGATGGCTTCGACCAACGAATCGTAGCTGCCTGCTCTGTCGTCAGGGAATTGCTCCGCCAGGAGCTCCAGGTGTTGGCCGTCCAGGTGCGTTGCGCGCTTCAAATCATGGGGCGATTTGTAGAAATCGGCGCTTTGGACGCTGTAGCGCTCAGTGGAGAGGTTCTTGAAGCAGCGATACCGAACAACTTCTTTTTCCGACAGCCTCTTCCAGACATCGATAGCCTCAAGAAGTGTACTCATTTTGTTTGGTCCCCCAGAGAATTGAGGGCCTGATCGTTACTTCCCAACCGGGGTTGTTTGCTTGGTGTGCGTGCGGTTAAACGTCTGGCCAATTTCATCGATCAGACGGCGATTGGCACAGCCGCAGGCCTTGAGCTTGGCGCCCTCGGCGTACATGGTCTCGAGAAGTCGCTTCCCGTCGTCGCCAATGAAGGTGACGTCGGTAAGGTCAACGCAGACGCGCCCGTCGGTGGGGTCGGATGTGGCCGCCCGCCAAGCCTGCTCCAGTTCGTTTACCCACGGACCGGTGAGGCGGCCCTCGGCTCGGAGGGAAGTCGCGCGCGTGTTTTTGTCGATGGTAATCCGTAGCATCGTTGAAACCAGTGGTCAGTGGCTGGGGGCTAGTGGTTAGTTGGAGCGCCCCTTGCGGCGCCGCCGGGTACTCTAACCACTAACCACTCGCCACTAAACACTTCCATCTTTACCGCCCGCCCGCGCCATTCGTCCCCGCCGGCGCCGCACCGGGCTTTCCACTAAACTGCGGCAAGGTGGAAGAGTCCCAGCCGCCGCCCAGCGCTTTGATCAAAAGGACGGTAGAGTTCAAGCGGCGCGTCAGGATGTTGACCGCTGTGACCTCATTGCTCAGCGCGGCACTTTGCGCGGTGGTGACTTCGAGATAAGTCACCAAGCCACCCCGATAACGATTCATCGACAATGCCAGCGAGCTCTCAGCCGACTGGACAGCCTCACTCTGTTTGGCGCTTTCCGCCTCCAGAATGCGCAGGCCGGCAAGGTTGTCCTCGACTTCCTGGAAGGCGCTCAAAACGTTTTGGCGATAGGCGGCCACATTCTCGTCGTAGGCGGCCCATGCTTGATCGGTGAACGCGTGGCGGCGGCCGGCGTCGTACAGCGTCTCGAGCAGCGTCGGGCCAACGCCAAAGAAGCGGCTGGGCCAGGCAAACCAGTTCGTGACGCTCGATCCCTCCAGGCCGGCCGCGGCGCTGAGCGAGAGAGTGGGGTAATAAGCGGTCTGGGCAATCCCAATTTCTGAGTTGGCGGCGGCGACGCGACGTTCGGCTGCCGCGATGTCGGGCCGACGCTGAAGCAAGTCGGAAGGCACGCCCGCAGGAATCCTGGGCGGCGGCTCGCTGAGCGGTGTGGCAGGAATCGAAAACGTGGATGCCGGCTGGCCAATCAGTACGGCGATGGCATGCTCGAATTGCGCGCGCTGCACGCCAACGTCAATATCCTGCGCCTGCGTGGACTGAAGCTGCGTGGCCGCCTGCTCCACCTCCACCTTCGCCGCCAGCCCGCCGGTGTAGCGGTCGGTGGTAAGGTCCAGAGCCTTCTGATAGGCCACCACGGTCGAGTCCAGCAACTGCTTCTCGGCATCCAGGCCCCGCAGCTCAAAGTAGTCGGCCGCCAGCTCGGCGTGAATGCTCAGGCGCGCGGTTTGCAAATCCGCCGCGCTGGCTTGGGCGCTCGCCTTGGCCGCGGCAATATTGAGCCGGATGCGGCCCCAGGCGTCCACTTCGTAGGAGAGGTCGAAGGGCAGCACCAAATCGCCCACCAATTGGCCGGCCTTGGAGGAGGGAGAGGGAGCATTCTTGGAAGTCTCTTCCCCGGTAATCGAGGGGCCCACACCCACTGTTGGATAAAGCTGCGATCGGTTGATGCTAATTACGTCGCGGGCCTGGCGAAATTGCGCCTCGGCGATCTTCAGGTTCTGGTTGGAAACCTCCACCCGCTCTTCCAGCGCATTCAGTTGTGGATCGCCAAAAAACCCCCACCACTTACCGCGCAGCGCTTGGTCCTGCGGTTGGGAGGGCTTCCATTCGCCCGCCGTGCCGGCTCCGTTGGGAGCGAATTCCTTGTAGGACGGCGGCGTCGGCACCGTGGGCTTGGCGTACTTGGGTCCGGGAGTGCAGGCGGCGAGGGCCAAAATAGCACTCAGCATGAGCGCAAGCGGCGCGACGATCGAACCGCCCCGAGCCTGACAATTCTGCGATTGAGAGATCATTTCCATCAATTTGGCTTCAGCGAGTTCTGCTTACCGGGAAATCAGGAGCAAGTAGTCAGGAGCCAGAATCGCTCGGCGCATGCGATGCGGCTCTTCGACTTCGGACTGCGGGCTGCCTTTTCTTGCCACCAACCACTCGCCACTGACCACTGCCCTTGAGACTTCGGACTCCCCTGACACCTGGCACCTGACACCTGATACCTTGTTTTCTCACTCCGCTCCCCACGAACCCGCCGCCGGATTGGCAATCCGCACTTCCTCCCCATCCACGAGGGAATCGGGCGGGTTGGTGATAACCTTCTCGTTTCCGTCCAGCCCTGCCACCACTTCCACTTCGGTGCCGAAGTCGCGGCCCATGGTGATCGGGACCATGACCGCGTGGCCGTTGCGCACCACGGCCACGCGCAAGCCCTCGGTGCGAAAGATCAGACAGGTCACCGGGATGATCACCGTCGAGGCTTCGGAGGGCAGCTTGAAGTGAACCTCCGTGTAAGCTCCAGGCAGAATCTCTCCTGTGGGGTTGGGGACGTCGACCTCGGTCAACAGCGTGCGCGACGACTGGTCAATAGCCTCGGCATTGCGAACAAGTCTGCCCGGAAAGCGCCGGCCAGGAAACTGCGGAAGCGTCAAATACGCCTGGACGCCCGGCGTCGCCGCAGGAGAATAGACCTGGGGAACGCTCACATAAACGCGCAGGGTGCTGATGGCGGCGACGTGGAACAGCTCCTTGGCGCCAGGCGCGTTGCCGGAGCCGATGAGCTGCCCGATATCGGTGTTGCGAGCCGTAAGAACGCCGTCGAAGGGCGCATAAACCTTTTCGAACGATTGCAGTTGCTCGAGACGCTTCACATTGTCGACCGCGGAATCCACCATCGCCTGCTTGGACTGCTCGTTGCCCACGGCGTTGTCAACATCCTGCTTGGCCACGGAATCTGTTTTGAGCAGCGACTGGTAGCGGTTGGCGGTGATTTCCGCCAGAGCAAAATTGGCCTTGGCCGTGGCGAGGTCCGCACGCGCCGCCTGAAGTTGTTGATCCAGTTCCGGAGTGTCGATTTCCGCCAGAAGCTGGTCCTTCTTGACTCTGCCGCCGATGTCCACGTACCAGCGCTTCAGGTAGCCATTAGTCCGAGCATAAATGGGAGCGTCGATGAATGCCTGGATGTTTCCGGGTAAGACGATTTCTTCCTGCGGCGCAGAACGTTTGGGGTGGGCCAGGGAAACTGACGGCACCGCGAGATTCTGCATGTCGGCTTTCACCTCGGCCGCGGCACGAACGCGCGTGGTGACACCCCGGTAAACTACAACCCCGGCGACGACGAGGACGACTAGAAGTCCGATAACAACCCTGGCTGTCGAGGGAGGAGGGCGATGTCCCACAGGTTCAGGGCCGCCGGCGACGCCTTCGGGAGTCTCGATGTCGTAGCTTTCCTCAACGCTCATTCTTTCCTCCATGCACGAGGCTGAAAACCGTCGGCACAAAGAACAGCGTGGCCACGGTAGCGAACAGCAACCCCCCGATAACGGCGCGGCCCAGGGGAGCGTTCTGCTCGCCGCCCTCGCCCAAACCCAACGCCATGGGCACCATACCAATGATCATGGCGAGTGCCGTCATGATCACGGGGCGGAAGCGTGTGAATCCGGACTCCAGCGCCGCCCGCGTGGCGTTCATCCCCTCTTCCATTTGCTCCTTGGCGAAGCTCACCACCAGGATGCTGTTGGAGGTGGCGACGCCCACGCACATAATTGCACCAATCAGCGCCGGCACGCTGAAGGTGGTGTGGGTTGCGAACAGGAACCAGAGGATTCCGGCCAGTCCTGCGGGCAGCGCGGAAATGATGATCGAAGGGGTCCAGCCAGGATTGAAAGTTCACCACGATCAACAGATAAACCAGGACGATGGAGAAAACAAGGCCGGCCAGCAGTCCGCTGAACGACGAGCGCATGGTGTCAATCTGCCCGCGCACAATGGTTCTTGAGCCGCGCGGCAAGTCCTTCTGGCTTGCGTCCACAATGCGGTCAATATCACGCGCCACGCCGCCCAGGTCCCTTCCCTGCACCGCGCCGTAAATGTTGATGACCGGTTGCACGTTATAGTGCGAGACCGCCGCCATGGACGAGCCCCGTGAAATCGAGGCAAGATTCCCCAGGATCTGCGGAGGCGCGCCATTGGAACTGGCAAGGGGTATGTTCTCAAGGTCCTGGAGTGAGTTCGTTCGATATTGCGGCGTCTGCGTAGTAATGGAGTAGCTCACGCCGGTGCGCGGGTCCATCCAGTAGGTGGGGTTGGTCTGGAAGCTTCCACTCAGGGAGATCAACAGATCGCTGGCCACATCGCGCGCACTGTAGCCGACCTCCGCCGCGCGCGTGCGATTAATGTTGACCTGGAGCCGGGGCAGATTAAACGGTTCCTGTATCCGTAAATCCACCGCTCCGGGGATGTACTGAAGCCTGTGCAGCAGGCCCTCGGCAAATCGGCGGTTGTCTGCGATGTGCTGGCCGACGATCTGCACGTTGATGGGCGCCGGCAGACCGAAATTCAGAATCTGGGTGACCATATCCGACGCCAGGAAGTAGAAAGTGACGCCGGGAAACTCCCGCGCCAGCCGCAGCCGCAGGCGCCGAAGGTATGCCGAAGTGGGATGGTGCTCGCGGTTGAGCGCCACCATGATGTCAGCGTCGCCGGTGCCAATGGGAGCGGAGTTACTATAGGAGAGGTTCACACTGCTATAAGGCAACCCGACGTTGTCAATGATGCTGCCGACTTCGTTGGGAGGAATCTCCGCACGTATGGACCTCTCCACCGCATCGCAAAGCTCCGCCGTATCTTCAATGCGGGTTCCGGTGGGAGCCCGGAGATGCAAAGTGAATTGGCCGCTGTCGATGCGGGGAAAAAAGTCCTGGCCAATCCACGGCACCAATAGGGTGGAAGCCGCAACCGCCAGCAAAACCCCACCCAGCAGCCAGGCCCGATGGCTCAGTGCGGCACTTAGCCAGACCCTGTACCTTTTTCGCAGCCGTTCAAAGGCGTGTTCAAATCTCACTTGCAGGCGCGCCAACAAGTGGGCCTGGGCCTCGCTTTCCAGATGCTGCGCGTCCTGTTCGTGGCCGCGGAGCAGGTAGCGCGCCATAGTGGGTACCAAGGTACGCGAAAGCAGGTAAGACGCCAGCATGGCGAAGCTGACGGCTTCTGCCAGCGGTACGAACAGGTACCGCGCGACGCCGGTGAGGAAGAACATGGGGACAAACACGATGCAGATGGCGAGGGTCGAAACAAACGCCGGGACGGCAATCTGCGCGGCGCCATCCAGGATGGCCTGTAGGACTTCCTTGCCCATGGCAGCGTTGCGGTTGATGTTTTCAATCTCCACCGTGGCGTCGTCCACCAGAATCCCCACCGCCAGGGCGAAACCTCCGAGGGTCATGATGTTGATGGTCTGGCCAAGCGCACTCAGGATGATCAGATGACGTCAGGATGGAGAGCGGAATGGAAACCGCAATGATTAGCGTGCTGCGCCAGCTTCCCAAAAAGAGCAAAATCATGGCCGCGGTCAGCAGGGCGGCGATTATGGCCTCACGAACCACTCCGGAAATGGCCGCCTTTACGAAAATCGACTGGTCGTTCAGGTAGTGGATCTGCAACTGCGGCGGCAGACCCTTCTGAATCTGCGGAAGCTCTGACTTGATCTCCGAAATGATGTCGAGGGTGGAGAAATTTCCGGTCTTCATGGCCGTCATCAGCGCGGCTCGCTGACCGTTGACGCGCACAATGTTGGTCTGGGGCGGGAAGCCGTCGCGCACGTGGGCCACGTCGCGGATGTAGATGACGGTATTCCCCATATTCTTCAGCGGTAAGTCGTTAAGCTCAGCCGTTGTGAGCGGGCTGCCATTAGCCTCCACATCGTACTCGTAAGTGCCGATCTTGGAAGTTCCCGATGGCAGGATCAGATTCTGCGCGTTGAGGGCATTCACCACATCGATGGGAGAAAGTTGCTTGGCCTGAAGCTGGGCGGGGTCCAGATCCACCTGTATTTGGCGTTGCTTCCCGCCATAGGGCCAAGGGATGGCCGCACCCTCCACATCGGCCAATTGAACACGAATGAAGTTCGCGCCCAAGTCGAACAGTTGCTGCTCGGAAAGCCCTTTGCCGGAGAGGCCCAATTGCAAAATGGGCACGGTCGAAGCGCTGTACTGGATAATCAGCGGCGGGGTGGTGCCGGGTGGCAATTGCCGAAGTTGCGTTTGCGAGATTGCCGTCACCTGGCTCAGAGCCGTGGCGATGTTCGCGCCTGGCTGAAAGAAGATCTTAATGGCCCCGATGCCGTTCAGAGATTCCGACTCAATGTGCTCAATATCATTCACCGTCAGAGTCATGGATCGCTCGTTGATGACGGTGATCCGGTTCGCCATCTGTTCTGGTGACAGGCCGTAGTAGTTCCAAAGGACGCTGACAACAGGGATGTCGATGTTGGGAAAGATATCCTTGGGAGTGCGGATGATTGCCAGGCCCCCCATGATCATCATGACGATCGCCATCACGATGAACGTGTAAGGCCGCCGTAACGCTAGCCGAACAATCCACATAATTGATACTCAGGAGCAGGCGGGGGAAGGTGAGCAGGGGAGGCAGCGTGAACCGGATGGTTCGCCCGGGACTGAACCCGCTGCAAACCGCAATTCTCTAATCCAAGTCCACGCCACCACCCTACCACTTCCTCCAAGGTACTCAACAGACCTCATCTAGACCCGACGTTGAAGGGGCGAAGTTAAGCGCAGATGACAACATTCCGCCACAATCATTAGCACTACATGGCAAATTTGATTCCATTCTAAAGGAATCAGCATCATTATTATTAAGCATTTAAAATGAATGGCTTAATCCGATACGCGTGGGCGGACCAAGGCACGGAAGGTCGGGGATTTGGCCAATTTGGCGTCAAAATCTTGACGTAATGACGCGGTTGCGTCAGACAATCACGCGGGCTTCGGCCGGGCAATTCCCAGCTTTCGCATCTTATAAAACAACGTTGTTCGCTTAAGTCCCAGGCGTTCGGCCGCGCCGCCGGGGCCGCCCAGTACCCACTCAGCCTCTCGTAATGCACGCATGATCTGGTCGCGCTCGGATTCGGCGAGCGTTCGGGCTTTTCTGGGGATCTCCCGAGTGGCTTGCTTGAGTTCCCCCAAAGGCGCCTGGAGGGTGGAGCCCGAGGTCAGGATGGTGGCGCGCTCAATGAAGTTCTGCAACTCGCGGACGTTCCCGGGCCAGTGATAGCGTTTAAGAGCTTCCATCGTTTCAGCGGATATTCGATTGATGCGCTTGTCCATGCGGCGTGCGTACTTATCGGTGAAATGCGCCACCAGCAGAGGAATGTCCTCCGGGCGCTCGCGCAGAGGCGGCACCAGAATCGGGAAGATATTCAAGCGATAGTAGAGGTCGCTGCGAAACTCACGGTCTTCCACCATCTGCGTCAGGTCGCGGCTGGTAGCGGCGATCAAACGGGTGTCAACGTGGAGGGTGCGGGTGCTGCCCAAACGCTCAAATTCCTGCTCCTGCAAGACCCGCAAAAGCTTGGGCTGCAATTCCAAGGGTATATCGCCGAGTTCATCCAGGAACAGCGTTCCCTTGTGGGCCAGTTCGAACCGCCCTATTTTCTGCGCAATGGCTCCCGTGAAAGCACCCTTCTCGTGGCCGAAAAGCTCGCTTTCCAGCAGGCCCATGGGAATGGCGGCGCAGTTCACGCTCACAAACGTATGGTCGCGGCCGCCGCTGATGTCGTGAATGGCGCGCGCCAGGATCTCCTTGCCCGTTCCCGTCTCACCCATGATGAGAACAGTGGAAGCAGTGGGCGCCACCAGCTCCGCCTGCTTCAGAATCCGCTTCAGCGCCGCGCTTTGGCCAATGATGGCTTCAAAATCGTGTTCGGTGCGAATCTCCTCCGCCAGGTATTTACGTTCTTCACTCAACCGTTCTCGATCCACGGCAACTTGCTCATAATCCAAGGCGTTTTCCACCCCGATGGCGACCTGGTTCGCCACTTGCGTGAGGAACTCCACGTCGCCTTCGGAAAGGGGGCTCTCACTCAGGCGGCCGAGATTCAGGGTACCGATCACGCGGCCGCGACTGGTCATGGGGAGAACGCAAACGCATTTTAATCCCATGGTGACAAGGTTTAAGTGCGGACCATAGCGACTGAGCTCCTGCGCATCGAGGATGAGGGGTTGGCCGGAGGCCAGCACTTCACTGGCCGGTCGGCCGCGCGCCGGGACCACGATTTCTTCCTGCCAAGTCTCGCCGCCTGCCGCGAAGTCACGAGCATAGATTCGCAGTTGCTTTCCGTCCTGCTCCGGCAGCAGGACGCTGGCGTAATCGCACTCCATGACCTGGCGCACTCCCGCAGAAATGGCGCGAAAGAGCTGGCGGAGGTCGAGCGTCGACACTACCCGGTTGTTCAAATCCAGTAGCAGGCGCAGGCGATCACGCTCGTGTTCGAGTTGCTGTTGGAACTCCTGGGCAGCCTGGTGGCTGAGTGCGTTGTCCACGGCCACGGCCACTTGCCGGGCCACCGACTGAAGAAATTCCACCCCTGCCTCGCCGTAAGTTCCTACCCGCTGGCTGCCGAATCCGACCGCACCCAGCCGTTGGTGCGGAGTGGTGAGCGGCAGAATACAAAACGACCTGACTTTGAGTTCGTGGAGCGATTTCATCGCCTCCTGGAAGCGCGATTCCTGGTCAATGTCGGGCACAACCAGGGGCTCCTGACGTTGCCAAACCCAACCGGCCGGGGCATCTTCAACATTGCGCTCGACAAAATCCAAATAAACGCGCGATGGCGTCTCGAGGATGTTGACGCGCATGACGTTCCGGGCGGCGTCATGCAAGACAAGCCAGAGCGTGTCAAAATCCACCAGCCGCGGCAGGCGTTCCTTGAGGTCGTGAAACAGCGCGGGCAGGTCACGGTGGGTGGCAATGGATTCCGTAACCTCGAGCAGAACTTGATGCTGCGAGGCGGCCGGCCTAAGTGGAATGCTCGCTTCCGGGGAGGTGGTATCGGGCATCAACCTGAGAATACTACAAACAGGAGTCAGGAGTCAGGAGACAGAATTCAGCAGCCAGGAGACGGTCAACATCCCGTCGCCCTCCCTACGAGTTAGTGTGACGGGGGATGGGGACACTGGAAGTTGCGGTAAAACCCGCGCCCAGTGTGGTTTTTGCCCTACCGGCCGACGGGGGAGCTAGCCCCCGCGAATCGCCTGGCTTGAGAACTGGCAGAATAGAGGACGGACCATCCGTGGAACCATCATCTCGATCGCCGCGGTGTTTCCAGGGCAGTACCTCCGGACTGGCAGGATTGATTCTTCGCTTTAGCGCCCCTACAATACCCCTGGGATAATAGGATGAAACATGTTGCCGTTTGCCTATGGATGTTAGCGGCCCGGCAGGCTTGGCACAGGAACCGGTCAAGCTGCCTATCGGTTTACAGTCGATCTCTGATTTCAGCGGCCTGCCACTGCTCCCGAACGAGGAGTGGTTTCATTCGGTGAGCAGCCAGGATGTGACGGGCGGCAACGATGATGGGTTCAGCGGCGCTTTCAGCTATCTATACAGGGAAAACGGCCGCTGGGTGCTGCTCGATACACGCGGACCGGGCTGCGTCACACTGATTCGAGTGATTCATCATGATCGGTGGAACGGGACCCTCTGGATTCGCACGCGAAAGCAAGGGAGGGAAAGCACCGACACTCTTCCCTTCCGCGACCTTTTCAGCGGCCAACGATCCCCTTTCCTCGCGCCCCTGGTGGGTGATGAAGACGAAGTCCACGGATCGTCCTGGACTCACGTGCCGATCTGTTCCGAGGACGGAATCAAACTCTCCACCGACAAGCCCGGACTGTTCCTGAATATCTATTACGATTCGTTCGGCCCTGATATACCGGTAACTGCCTATTCACCGGCCATGGACGTGAGCACCGCCATCAAGCGCTGGTCGTCCGTCGGTGAGCCCCTTGACCGGAGACCGTCGCAATCGGCAGAGCGTGAGGTGAGCCTTCCGGCCAACACCATCGTCCCCCTATGGGAGACCTTTGCACCTGGCGCCATCACCGGGCTGTACATCCGCGTGCCGGAAACGACGCGCGAACTTCTGCGCCACGTGCGAATTCGCGCCTACTGGGACGGACAGGAGGAAGCAGCGATTGATTCGCCCCTGGGCCCGTTTTTCGGCACGGGGTATTGGCCGGTCCCGGATCCCGCCGGCGCACCGGTGCGTTACGGCCTGGTAAACAGCCACGGAGTAGGCGTCCGGCTGGGACGAATTGCGACGCGGTCATTGCCGGTCGGGACTCATGAAAATGGCTTCTACAGTCTCTTCCCCATGCCTTTTTACCATTCGGCCCGTATCGAGTTGCTGAACGAGTCGGGAACGCCGGTTGATCATCTTCAAATTACCGTAAACGTTGCACCGGGCAGCCCCGACCCGCAGAGCGGCTACTTCCACGCCCAGTGGCGCGAGGAGAATCCCACGATCGTCCACCGCGATTATACGGTGCTGGAGAGTCGCGGCCACGGCCGCTTTATGGGCGCGGTGCTCATTCTGTCGTCGGCGCGCTTCAATCCCGCGCAAAAGCGCCCGGCCCAGCGTGGCTACCTGGAAGGCGACGCGCGGTTTTACATTGACGATAACCGCACGTTCGCGAATGCCAGCACGGGTACGGAGGAGTACTTCCTGTGGGGCTTTTACGATATCGCACGCTGGGACTCCGTCTTCTCCTACCCCGTCAATGGCTATCCGGTCCACGATATATAGCGAGGATAACTCCGTGATGTACCGGTTTCATCTGGGCGACGTCGTGCCGTACTATCGGTCCTTTCGATTTGCCCTGGAGCACGGCCGGCTGGCGCATAGCGAAGCTATGCGCCAGTGTCGCAGGGCTTCACTCTGCTCCAGCCGGCGGACTCGACGCCGCCCGGTGGCGAGGTAAACTCGCCGCTACGTTCTGGGGCGACTTAAACGCGCCCCTGGAGTTTCTCCATTTTCGAAGCCAGGGAACGCGGACACACTGCTTTCCGAGAAATGGCCACCATCTTCAATTTGCGCCACAAACGAACCTAACTGTCATCCTGAGTCTGGCTTTTCAAGGCGAAGGACCCTTTTCATTATACGTAGGAAGCGCAGGGCGGACCGCCCGTTCTTGTCCGCCGAGTTTGCGTTGCGAACTTGGGTAGGACGAAATACCGGGGTCCTTCGCCTTGAAAAGCCAGGCTCAGGATGACAGCCCGACGAGTGTGCATCGGCACTACGATTGCCGCGAACGGCAACGAAAACCTTCGTTTGAAACGCTGAAACTCCAGTGGCGATTTCAACCTGCCCCTAATTGGCGCACGCCGCTCGCTCCGGAGTACCGATCAAATGGAAAACGCGGCCCCGGGCATCACGCGTTCACTGCGGCAATCCGGCGGCGCAGGTCATCCTGCTCGGCGGCGCTCTCCGCGCCGATGGTCATGGCGTCCAGGATGCCGAGATTCAGGGCGAAGTGCAGTGCCTCATCTTGGCGGGCCCGCATGGCGCCCTGACCCAAAATCTTCATGCCGACAATGCCCTTCCCGTTGGCGCGGCCTTGAGCCAGGACGGCTTTGACGGTATCGGGATCAGCATCCATGGCCACGCCAATGGGATTGATCCGCGAGAGGATGACTTCCACCCAAGGCGATTGGGTGGCCTCGCTGAGCGCCTCGAGTTTATGGCAGGAACAGCCGTGGGCGCGAATGATGCCCTTCTCTTTCGCCTCCGAGATGACGTCCCGGACGGGCCGAAAACGCTCGGTCCAGTGGTCTTCCGTCATGCCATGCATCAGCAGGATGTCGATGTAGTCCGTGTTCAATTCCCGGCGGAAACGGTCGATGTCCGCGCGCATCTTATCCGGGTCGCGGGCAACGGATTTGGTCAAAATCACGACCTTCTCCCGCGGAACATGCTTGAGCGCCTCAGCCACATGCGGGTGCGAACCATATTGATCGGCGGCGTCATAAAACCTCAGACCGTGGTCGTAGCCCCGCCACAGGAGGTCGCCGAGCCCCTGGACTCCCAAGGCCGTCTGGTGCGAATGATGGCTGACGCCGACGGTGCCAGTACCGCAGGCGAGGCGGCTGGTGTGGATGCCCGTTTTCCCCAGCACGACGATATCCGACCCGCTGAACCGCATGGTGGGCGGCGCTGCCAGTCCGGCCAATTCCTTTGACCCTATCCAAGCTCCGCCCACACCCAAGGCTGTTTTCTTCAGGAAGTCTCTGCGTTTCACACTGCCTCCCGTCAAGGTCACGTTTGTTCAGTTTTGTTGCCGAAGCCCTGTCATACTAAATTGCCAGATTATCACGCCGAGTCGGCTTCTCCAAACAAGTTTGTGTTCGTCCGCCTCCCGGTATGGCAACCTCTTCGCTGAGTCGATCATCCATACGACGA
>CAVRBF010000085.1:0-49571 GCA_963719115.1 uncultured Acidobacteriota bacterium
AACTTAGAGCTTATCCGTAAATAACAATTGTCTGCCGCCAACAAATCATGGCCGCGGCCAAGGCCAACAGCGCGACGTAGCTTTCCTTGGTCTTTTCAAAACTCACTAACAGCTTGCGAAAGCGGTTGAGCCACGAGTGGGTTCGCTCCACCACCCAGCGACGCGCCTTGTACCCTGGCCGCTTACGCTTCGCCTCCGCCTCTTCTCGCCGTTGTTTGATGTGGGGCCGATAGTGCCGTTTCTCCACCGCTTGCCGGGCGGGCGCTCCCTTGTAACCCGCATCGGCGCAAAGATGCTGAGGGGCTTTCGCACGCGGTGCCGGTCGGGCGCGGATCACTTGGTCGAGCGTCGCCGCCAGGAGCTTCACATCATGCACGTTGGCCCCGCTCGCGACGAGCGACAGCGGGACGCCACGCCCGTCGACTAACAAACTTCGCTTGCGCCCTTTTTTTCCCCGATCCGTGGGGTTGGCCCCCACGCACTCCATGGCCAAGGGAGCTTTCACCATCGCCCCGTCCACGCTTTGCCAGTCCCAGGCAATGCCCTCCATCTCGTCGTACTCGGCCAATCCCGCCCGCCACAAGCCCACAAAGAAACCCGCCCGGTGCCATTGCTGAAAATGCAGATGGATCGCACTGGCGCTGCCAAATTCCTTGGGCAAGGCTTTCCACTGACATCCGGTGCGCAGGACATAGACGATCGCGGAAAAGACCTGACGCGGCGGCATCGGCTTCCGCCCGCCTCCCGGTCGGCGCTGATACTTGCGCTTGGCCGAACGTCGGCGAACGGGTATCAGCGGCTCTACTTTCGCCCAAAACTCGTCGGAAACTTCCCAAGATTTTATCTGTGGCATCTTGGGCCACTATCTTGCCTTAATCCCTCCGCCAGTTCAACACTTATTTACGGATAAGCTCTTAATCAAGAATTGCAGCCTTCAAGAACAGATGGTTTGGGAGGATCAGAACATGGACTCTGCATTTAGTCACCTTAACGTACCATCTTACCTTGCTTGTGATTTCCTAGGCGTCTTCGCTCGCAGCGAGTATGCGCTAAAAGCAGGGGGGTTCGCTCGTGATATAAAGGGCCATGCCGAAGCGGACTGGAACGCCTTCGCAGACGCGATCAGCAAGAGTTTCGATCCGTCCAAGAGTCAAGATCTCTCCACGGCTGTCAACTATTTACTCACCAACCCACCAAAGAAGCAGGTCATGAGGAATAATAAGGTGGAGTTTTCCGAAGCAGCCCCCGAAAAAAACCAAAGTAAGGCGCAGCAAGTTCTAATGATGGTCCGTCGGGTCAGGAACAACCTGTTCCACGGCGGTAAGTTCCTGTCGGCGCCAACGGGTGATGACCAGCGAGACGAAATTCTCGTTCAGCACTCACTGACTATACTGCGTGCTTGCATAAAATTGCACAACCAAGTCAATGAGGCTTATGCGAACTGAATCATCCTATTCCGCTCAACGGGCCACCAGGGCTGGCGCAGACATGCCGTTTAATGTCTGCGTTTCCCGGAGGATCGGACCTGAAAAAGGAAAGGGTTCACGCAGACACAAACGGCGTGTCTGCGCCAGCCGAACGCTACTCACTCCCGTCGGGCGGCTTGGCGGATGTTTCGCTGGACTCGGATATACATTCAATTGTATATTGACATTTGGCTCTTGTGCTACACTCGCTCGCGTGAACGATCAAGCCGAGAGGACCAAGCAACTCGCGACGGTAGCTTGGGAAGGTGACAGCCGGGAGATTCTCCAGTCCTTCCCCGAGGTGGTGAGACAAAATCTTGGGTTCGACCTCTGGCGGCTGCAGCAAGGTGAGCGTCCCAGTGACTACCGGCCGCTGCCATCGGTCGGGGCGGGCGTTTTCGAATTACGTGACCAGGACGAGCGGGCCTGGTATCGCGTCATTTACCTGTCCCGCATAAAGAATGTGATTTATGTCCTGCACTGCTTTGAGAAGAAGAGCCGCTCGATGCCCCGCAAGGAGTTTGAGACCGCCCGGCAACGGCTGAAAGCAGTGAGGAGCCGTTTGGACTGAGGAGAAAAGCCATGAAAAGCGCCGCCGACAGACCGACCCACATCAGCCATGGAAGCGTGCTCGATGACTTGGGTTTGTCGTCCGAACAGGCCACCATTCTCAAGTTCAAGGCCGAGTTGTATCAGGCGATCCTGAAGTGCGCCCGGAACTATTCTCCGAAGGAGTTGCAATTGATCCTCAGAGAACCACAGCCCAGAATCAGCGAACTGCTCAACGGGAAGATCGCCAACAAGAGCGTCAACAAGTTGCTTCAATACGCCGGAAGACTTGGAATTGAAGCAAAGGCTCGATTCACGCAGACACACAAAGAAGCAGTCGAGAGAGAGCTTGCGCTGGTTGAGTAACCCCGCCTGCGATCACTGGTAGCACCGAGCATCAGTCGGCTGACGCATCTGCGGCAGGCTGGCGCAGAGCCGCCTTTCAAGCTCCGCGGCCCTTCCCACCCGACCGCATGGCTTCTCGCTGACTACCGGAAGATTTTCACCCCTGAGTGTTCGGCAGCCTTGCGCATCGCCGTATCGAGAGTGGCGAGGGTCAATCTTTCCCGCGCCGCAAGATCGACATACGCCGCATCGTAAGCTGTAAGGCCATAATGCAATGCTGCCGCCGTTCCGTCACGAATAATGGTTAAGGCGGCGGAGGTCTCTTCCACCTCGATGCGCAAGTGTGACAGGGCCGCCAGAAACGCCTTTTCTTCGGGGGAAGTGATGCGCTTGCGCAGATAGGCGACGGCAAGGCCGTTGGCAATCTCCCGCGCCCAGAGATCAGGAACACGCAAGCCTTCCTGCTCAACAACGGCTAGAACGGCATCGGCGTAGGGACTGCTTTCATCGGGTAAGGCCCAGGCAAGGGCGACGGAAGCATCAACGACAAGTGGCATTTAGCGGCGGCCATAGTTGACGTAATCGCGCGTTGTCCAGCCTTCAGGATCAGGTTTGACGCGGGCGCGTAACGCGCGCATCTCGGCAACCACACTGCCGGGAGATGCGGGACGGAAGCCAGCCTCTCCCTCCAGCAGACGCAACACGGCATCCTTCGCTAACTGCTCGGCGTCGGTGCCTGCCTTCGTGGCAATCTGGGCCAGTTGCGCTTCCTGCTCGGGGGTGAGTTGTACTTCCATGACTTTCAGATTAGGGCAAAACCGCCTCCGGGGCAATGTCAAAAAATTCGACCGGCCGCGCCGCTGCGTCTGTCCGCGGGCTGGCGCCGAGCCGCCTTTCAAGCTCTGCGGCGCGCGGACAAGAATGAAATCGGGCGAGCGCTATGGAGCATTCCACGGATTGAGGAGGGTCGCGCCAATGCCCTCGAAATCACGGATATTCCGGCTAACGATGGTGAGATCGTAGGCAAGCCGATAGCACGTAGCCACAGTCAGCGAATTACTGACTGTGGGCTTTTCTCACACGCCTATCCCCAATTCAATACGCTTGCCCCTCCCCGCAAATTCACGCTTTTGTCGAGAAGAACCCGCGGTCAGGAAGGCACTGACCGCGGCTACCAGCTCTCCTGGGTAGACGGGGGAAACGGTGTCAGGGGGGAAACGGCCGGCTGGCGCCGAGCCGCATTTCAAGATCTGTGGCTTTCTCGGGGCACGCCCGAACACCGCAGACCGGCAAAACCGGTTCGCGCTGTGCCTGGGTCTGGAAGGCCGCCACGCCGCCGATTACCCGACAATCCGGTCGTACTCCGCGTGCGGTCCGATCCAAAACCAATAGACGCCTTCCTTGACGTCAGTTCCCAGTGCTCGGTAATGTTCGCCGAGGCGGACAGACCAAAGATTGCTTAGCCTCTTGAAATGCAAGGAAGGATGACGTGGGTCGGACTTGAGGAGGGCAAAGTTCTTGTCAGCCAGCGCTCGAACTTCGACCGGCAACGCTTCATATAGCGTCCAAAACCGCGGGGATGCAAGATGACGGTATCTCACCCGCAGAATCCTGCACGCTTAAACCGGTTTGTCATTTTTTTTCGAAGCCGGAGTCCAAGTCAGAGTTCGCGAGCCTTCCCCGCCTTGTAGTCGGCAAGAGCTTCGTTGATGAGGCCATCCAGCTTGCCGGCCTTGGCGTCCGCCTCGATTTGGGCGTCCCAGACACGCGCATCGAACTCCGCAAACCAAGCCCGAAACTTAGCGAGGTCCTGCGGCGGCAGGTTCTCGATTTGTTGCTCCAGTTGTTCGATTTCGCTCATGAGGCGGCTCCTTCAATACTGTAACGCTTTTGATTCTACCCCACTCCTCCTTCTTGGCGAAGCCCATTATCTCCACCGAGATAACCGAGTACCAGGCGGGCCGGCCGGCTGGCGCCGCATTTCAGGCTCTGCGGCTATTCTGATCACGCCTAAGTGCTGCAGACCTGCCTAGTAGGTCCGCGCCGCGTCTGCCTTAGTTATGACGACAGACCCGCGGTCAATTCCAACCGCTTAAGCTTGATGCGGTCCGCGTGAACCTGGGCCAGGTCGTAGTGCGCCTGCTGCGTGAGCCAGACTTCGGCACTGCCTCCGAAAACCTTTGACAGCCTCACGGCCATTTCCGGAGAAATCCCGCGCTTTTCGTTCACGAGCTCCGACAGGGTCGTGCGCGTGACTCCGAGCGCGGTGGCGGCGGCCGTGATCGTCAAACCCAAGGGCTCGATGCACTGGCGCAGCACAAAGCCGCCGGGGTGGGGTGGATTTTTCATCGGCATGGTTGCAGTCTCCTCTCAGTGGTAATCGACATAATCAACATCCAGCACGTCGCGGTCGGCAAAGCGAAAGATCACCCGCTAGTTCGCTCGAACCGTCACCGCCCAATAACCCTTGTACTCGCCCTTCAGCGGATGCAGACGGAAACCCGGCACGTCCATATCCGCAATCGTGCCGGCAGCATCTAGCCGCGCAAGAATGTCACGCAGTTTCAGCACATGTTCGCTCATCACGCCGCGCGAGTCGTCGTCCTCGTGAAGGCGTTTGAGCCCCTTGTGGCGGATCGAGCGGATCATTCTTATACTGTAACGCGTTACGTAACGCAGGTCAATTATGGGCGGGCGCCGAGTCGCATTTCAACCTCTGCGGCTCGCGAACAAGAATAGCACCGGGCGGAGGCTATGGAGCGTTCCACGGATTGAGGAGGGTCGCGCCGATGCCCTCGAAATCGCGGATATTCCGGCTAACGATCGTCAGATCGAAGGCAAGCGCTGTCGCCGCAATCAATGAATCGACGGTGGGCAGAGGCCTCCCCGCCCGCGCTCCTTGCGCCACAACCGATGCCCAGTGGTTGGCCACCGCGCGATCCACGGAAAGTATGCGGCCGAAGAACCACGCTTCCAGGTCTTGCTTCAGCCACTGTTCAAGCTGGAAGCGGCGCTTGCCCTCGGCAAGTAACTCGATTCCCTTTTGAATTTCGGCCAGGGTGATGACGCTAACATACTGGGACTGGCGGTCCGTGATCTCAAGCCACCGCTTGACGCCGGCATCAGGGCCTCCCGGCCGGTTGTACTCCGACAGAACATTCGTGTCGATCAGGAAACCGCTCATGCAAGATCAACCGGGCGGGGAAAATCTTTGGATCGATCGAGGTCGAGATTGGCGCCGGCAAAAGGGGAATTGAGGAGCAAGTCGGAAAGATTATCGAACTGCTTGGGAGTTGGGTGCGGCTCGGCTGGGACCGACAACCCCGCTTCCTTGGCGACAAGTTCCTGGATGTAGTCGTCCAGTGAGACGCCCCGCGCACGCGCTCGCTCCATCAGGCCCTTTTCCACTTCGGGATTTAAGTTCAGAGTAACCGTCATGGCCGCGGCTCCTTCTTCTCCTACCATACCGCATATGGGGTGTTCTGTCACGAAATCAGGCAAGGCGGGACGAGGGCGTCTCGCACAGCGAGCAACGCCAGCACTCGGCGGCTGTAGGGTGTATCCTCGGTGGGGTCGCCAGGAAAACACTAGGAGATCGCGACCGACGCGTCCAGAACGAACGGATCCATTAGAAGCGGTGTCCTCCATGCATCAGTTCGCGTGTGACAGGTTGATTGAGACTCAGACGGTATCGCTCCCCGAATTCCCGCATGCCGCGCACCGCCTCCGCGCGTGCTGTTTCGCCGGCGTTCCGGGAAGTTTCCAAGCGACCGCGCAAGGTCTGAAGTCCCACGTCAACCACCTCTGCCGCATCTCCGATTAACCCAGCCCGGATCGCTTGTTCAATAACTTGGGCGTCTTCGGGCCTGATTTCGAACTTCATGGAATTGCTCATCGTCCATTACCGCCCCTCAAGTGCAGCCTGGCAGATGAAATGTTCGGGTGCGAGCGGCCTACAGTTGCCTCACTTCACAGCGTTCTGCAGTTCATCGGCGGCGCGCCAGATCAAGGCGGACTCCGCGTCGAGAGTCGCCCCGATCGTTGCCAGGCCCTCATCGGCTTCCTTCCATTTTTTCTGCTCAATGGCCTCGCGGGCAGCGGGAAGGGTCTTGGCGCCATAGCCCGTGTAGAAACCTGGAGCATAGATTTGGTGCTTGAACCATGGGCGGCCCGGCAGGCCTTCGGAGCTGGTCAGCCGGCGCTCGCTTTCGATCAGCAGGGCATTGACCTGTTGAAGCGAAGCGCTGGCCAACGCCGCCGCACCGTGGGCCTGGGCCTTTTCCACGGCTTTCTGGTAGCGTGCCGCACTGCGGGCCAGCGCTGCCGCGCCGTTATCGAGCGGGGCGAAGTTCAGGAAAGGCGGCACCTCTTCCCGATCGGGCGGGACAAACGTCTCCTTGGGATCGACGGTGGCGGTAAACACGCCTTCATCAAATTCCCGGTTGTTTTCTCGCACCGCTTCCTGCTTGTCGTGAAGCAGTTTCTTTAACTCTTCCGAGTAGTTGTGGACCGTATCGGCCAGCGCGGTGAACTCGAAGGGCAGCAACTCCGCGTCCGCGAGGCGCAACACCGCGGTACCGGCGGTTTGGGCCAGCGCCCGGCCGTATTTGAAGTCAGTATCGCTGAAGTGCGTATACCAATAAAAGTCGTCGTAGATGGAGTGGTAAATACCTCCGCCGTCTTCACCGAAGTAGGCAAGGTTCAGCGAGGCGATGCCGAGGTGATCGATGAAGACCGTATAGTCCGAGCCCGAGCCCAGGGCGTCGATGCGCCAGTTGGCGCGGCTGCGGGCCTCCTGGCGTTCCTCCGGCGAGCCCTTGGCGATCAGGCGCAACTGGTCGCGCTTCCAAACGGAGACGTTGGTTTCCGGATCGTCAACGTCACGCGCCACACCGTTCAGGAAGTTTTCCAGCGTGTGCGACCCTTCCGCCATCAGATAGCCGCGGCCGTTGGCGTCGGAATTGATATATACGGCGGCGTGCTGGCGAAGTTCCTCGGCGTGCTCCTCGCCCCATTCCGTGGAGCCGAGAAGACCCGGCTCCTCGCCGTCCCAGACACAATAGATAATGGTGCGCCGCGGCTTCCAGCCTTGTTTCATCAGCTCGCCGATGGACCGAGCTTCTTCCATTTCATCCACGAGTGCAGACACAGGATCCTCGGCACCGTTCACCCACGCATCCTCGTGATTGCCGCGCACGATCCACTCGTCGGGAGAAGTTGAGCCGGGTATTTTGGCGATCACGTCGTTCAGCGTCTTGGTGTCCCAGTTGGCTTTCACTTTCAAATGCACTTTGGCGGGGCCGGGACCGATGTGATAGGTGAGGGCCAGCGACCCGCGCCACGAATCGGGTGCCACCGGTCCTCCCAGGGCAGCGAGCAGCGGCTGGGCGTCGCCGTAGGAAATGGGCAGCACCGGAATCCTGGTGATGGTCTTGGCTTCCGCCAGCGGCAGGCGCTGGGCGTTCTTATCGGCGCCCACACCGGGCGTGAGCGGATCGCCAGGGTAGAGGACCATGTCCATCACGCTGCCGCGCTGTGCGCCCTGCAGCGGACGCCATCCGCCCTTGGGAAAGACGTCGCCCTGGAAGTACCCGTCCTCATGCGGATCGGAATAGATGATGCAGCCCACCGCGCCATGCTCGGCCGCAACCTTGGGCTTGATGCCGCGCCACGACATGCCGTAGCGCGCAATGACGATCGCACCCTTCACGGAAATGCCGAGGCGCTCCAACTGGTCATAGTCGGCGGGGATGCCGTAGTTGACGTAGACCAGGGGCGCGGTGACGTCGCCATCCACGGAGTAGGCATTGTAAGTGGGAAGTTGTTCGGCGTGCTGATCCGAAGTGGGATCGACGGCAACGGTGGGTTCCTCCAGCGTCGCCTGGAAATGCGTGGGCGCTACCAGTTCCACCAGGCGTTCCTTGGGCGTGGGGAAGAGCACGTCAAAGTTTTCAATGTGCGCATCCCAACCCCACTGGCGGAACAGCGAGAGAATCCACTCGGCATTGGCGCGGTCGTATTCCGTGCCCACGTGGTGCGGGCGCGCAGAGATGCGCTGCATGTAGTTGCGCATGTTCTCGGGGCTGGGGAGGGCGCGGAATTTGGTCTCCCAATCGCGCTCCGTCCGCGCGGCGTCAGCCGAATAGCCGGCCAGGGCGGAAGAATCCGCCGAATCTGTGCCCCGCCCGGACGAGGCGCGGACAGGGCCGGCCCATGAGGACGCCGGATGAACCGCGCGGATCATCACCCACATGGGCAGAGACAACACGAACACGCTGAAGACGAAACGGCGCATGGAGATTCTCCTGTGATGGGTTTACTTCCCGAACACGCGCGCAAAAATCTCATCCACGTGGGTCAGGTAGCGCTCCACGTTGAAAACCTCGGCGATTTCGCTGGGCTTGAGATACTGGCGGATGTCGTCATCGCGCTCCACCAGCGTGCGATAATCCTCGCGCGTTTCCCACACCTGCATGGCATTACGCTGCACCCAGCGGTAGGCGTCTTCGCGCGATGCGCCCTTTTCCACCAGGTCGAGCAATAACTGACCGGAGAAAATCAGGCCCTTGAGCAGGTCCAGGTTTTCCCGCATGCGCTCGGGATACACGAACATCGTGTCCACCAGGTGAGCCGTCTTGGCGAGCAGGTAGTCGAGAAGAATGGTGGAATCGGCAAGAATCACACGCTCGACGGAGGAGTGGGAGATGTCGCGCTCGTGCCACAGCGCCACGTTCTCCAGCGCTGCCTGGGCATTCGACCGCACCACGCGCGCCAAGCCGCAAATCTGTTCGGCGTTAATGGGATTCCGCTTATGCGGCATCGCCGAGGAACCCTTCTGCTCGGCGGAAAAGTACTCCTCCACCTCGTGCACTTCCGTCCGCTGCAACCCGCGAACCTCGAGGGCGATTTTCTCCAGTGAAGCCGCCGCCACCGCCAGTGTGGAAAGATAAAAAGCGTGGCGGTCGCGCTGGATGACCTGCGATGAAACCGGTGCGGGCTCGAGACCGAGGCGTTTGCAAATTCCCTGCTCGATGGATGGCGGCAGATGAGTATAGGTGCCCACGGCGCCTGAGATTTTGCCGACGCGCATCTGCTCGGCCGCGTAAGCCAGTCTTTCGGTATTGCGCTCATTCTCCGCGTACCAGATGGCGAGCTTGCAGCCGAAGGTGATGGGCTCCGCATGAATGCCGTGCGTGCGGCCGATCATGGGCGTGTGCTGAAACTCGAAAGCGCGCTTTTTCAGCACCTCGCCCAGGCGGTTCATCCCGGCCATCAAGAGAGCAGAGGCTTCGCGCACCAGCAGCGCTTGTGCAGTATCCACCACGTCGTTGGAAGTCAGCCCGTAGTGAAGGTAGCGCCCCTCGCGCCCGATGTGCTCCGCCACGTTGGTGGTGAACGCGATAACATCGTGCTTCACTTTGCGCTCAATTTCCAGGATGCGGTCCACGTCAAAGCGTGCCTTCTTGCGAATGGCGCGCGCGGCGCTCTTGGGGATCAGTCCGGCTTGGGCTTCAACCTCCGCCGTGGCAATCTCCACTTCGAGCCATTTTTGAAACTTGTTTTCGTCGGTCCAGATACGGCCCATTTCCGGGCGCGTGTAGCGAGGAATCATGGCATTGATAATTTGCGATTTGGGATTTGCGATTT
The DNA here is from genome assembly GCA_963719115.1 of uncultured Acidobacteriota bacterium. GTDB lineage: Bacteria > Acidobacteriota > Terriglobia > UBA7540 > UBA7540 > Bog-366. Next base: position 10,008 of record CAVRBF010000085.1, read on the forward strand.
GCACTCCCATCTGAGCGCAAAACGCAGAGGCCATCCTACCACAAAAGCGCGTGGCAGCGCTTGAAGCTTGGGTGGTTCATGCTTCGCGGTGATCCCCTTTACAGAGCGACACTTATGTTTGCGCATCCGCCTGTAGCGGCGGTCTCTGACCGCCGCCGTCGATCGGAGATCGACGCTACAATTGATGGCGGTCGGTATAGACGGCGAGCAACAGGTTGAAGCCGCTCCGTAGCTTCTAAAACTGGAACACTTGCGTGGGTTTGCTTTGGCTGGCGATGTGGAGGGTGGTGCGCTCGCCGCCGGTACGCTGCTCCAGGGCTTGCTGGGCGCAGATGCGGGCGATCTCAGGGTGGTTGTTGGTCTCGCTGAGGTGGGCGAGCACCAGCACCTGGGCGGCGCCGTCAAAATCCTCCGTGAGGAAGCCCGCCGTCGCCAGGTTGGAGAGATGGCCGTGCCGGCTCATCACCCGCTGCTTGATGTGCCACGGATACGGCCCCACTTTGAGCATGTCCAGATCGTGATTTGACTCGAAGACCAGGCAGTGGCAGGCCTTTATCCTCTGCTTAACGACTTCATGAACATACCCGAGGTCGGTGACCACGCCGATCTTGATGCCTTCCGCTTCCAGCGTGAACGCCACGGGGTCGCGGGCGTCGTGGGGAATGGAAAACGGTGTGACCTCGATTTCGCCCACCGCAAACTTTTCGCCGGCAGTGATGAATTCAAAGGCGGAAATTTTGGGATCCCAGATAATCTCCCGGTGAGTGGTCCGCGTGATGTAGATGGGCGTCTTCCAATCGAGCGCCAGCAGACGCAGGCCGTTGATGTGGTCGCTATGCTCGTGAGAAATCAGGATGGCGTCAAAACTGCCCGTGCGTTCACCCACGGCCGCCAGCCGAGCATACGTCTCGCGGCGGTTGAAGCCGGCGTCAACCAGCACGCGGGTCTTCTCCGTGGCCACCACGGTGGAGTTGCCTTTGCTGCCGCTGCCCAGGATGCACACGCGCACGCTCACGCGGCCTCCCTGTTTGCAGAAGTGACGAGCGATAAGTGATGAGTGAAGAGCGGGAAAGCAAAAGCGGGCCAGGATGGGGCGCACGGAAGAGAAAGAAGCCTGATGGCTTGCACAATTTCGCAGGCGTGCAATCTTGCCCTCGGTTTCCGCGAATTTGCGATCCGGCCCATAAGCGCTAACAGCGATTATAGGACGGATGGAGGAAATTCGGAAAACCTAATCCAGCTCAGCAGCCGAGGTCGGCGCGGTTAAGTTTGAGGCCGTTGATGGGCCCCAGGACGGTGATGGCGAGGCGTTCGGGATTGAAGAATTCCTGCGCGACCGCCTGTACCTGCTCGGCAGTGACGGCGTCTACGCTGCGGGCGATTTCATCCTGGCTGATGGAGCGGCCAAAGTACATTTCCTGCCGCGCCAGGTTCCCCATGCGGCTGGTGGACGATTCCAGGCTGAGCAGCAAGCTGCCCTTCAGGTAATCCTTGGCGCGCTGAAGTTCTTCCGCGGTGATAGGATTCGATTTCAGCTCGCAAAATTCCTTGAGCACCAATTGGATGACTTCGCGCGCTTTATCCGTGGCGGTGCCTGCGTAGACGCTCAGGCAGCCGGTATCGTGAAAACTGCTGAGGCTGGAGAATACCGCATAAGCCAGTCCGCGCTTTTCGCGAATGTTCTGGAACAGATGCGAGCTCATGCCGCCGCCCAGGACGGAGTTCAGAATGTAAGCCGGGAAGCGGTTCTTGTGCGGTTGGGGATAGGACGGCGCACCCACGCAGAGATGGACCTGCTCCAAATCTTTCTTGTGCCGAACCTGGAGGTGCGGATGGGCCACGGGCTTCGGCCCGCTGCGCAAAGCGGTGCCGGCCGGCCGGTCGCCAAACTCTTTTTGGACCAGATCGACGACCTGCTGGTGGCGAATGTGCCCGGCGGCCGCCACCAGCATGTTGTTCGGGCAGTAATGGCGGTGGAAGTAGCTCGCCAAGCGCTTGCGATCGAAGCTGCCCACGTTGCGGCGCGTGCCCAGAATCGGGCGGCCCAGGGCGTGTCCTCGCCAATAGGTTTGGGTAAAGATTTCGTGCACCAAGTCGTCCGGCGTGTCCTCCACCATCTTGATTTCTTCCTGGATGACGTGGCTTTCGTTGGTGATATGCGCAGGTTCGAAAAGCGGATTCTTCACCAGGTCGGCAAGGATTCCGAAGGCGCGGGGCAGGTGCTCGTCCAGCGCCTTGATGGAGTAATTGGTGGTCTCCTTGGCGGTGAAGGCGTCCATGTGCCCGCCAATCGAGTCGGTGGCGCGAGCAATCTCCTCGGCGGTGCGGTGCTTGGTGCCCTTAAAGAGCATGTGCTCAATAAAGTGCGAGATGCCGTTGTCCTCCACCCTCTCCTGGCGCGCGCCCGTGCGCAGCCAGATGCCCACGGCGACTGAACGGACGGACGTCATCGATTCGGTCAGCACCGTCAGCCCGTTAGGGAGAATCTCTTTGTGAATGTTCGCCATGAGTCGAAGTCCCGTTTCCAAACCACCAGTTTTGGACAAGTACAAAGCCCACAACAACCCACTACTACATTTGTACCACATACGCGGGGAAAAGACCACGCTGGGCGGGCAGTGGGTAAGGTCCTGATTCGGACCTAGCGCCGCCATCTTGGCGGCTCCGGTGCCGGCTGGAAGCCGGCGTTACGACCCTATGAGGGTAGTACCCGGCATCGTGCTTTCCCCTTGCGCGAATTTCGACGTCTGCCTATACTGATGATTCGCCCCTTGGGGTGAGCGCTTCTCTTGGCGCCGCCCTTGAGCGGAAACGAGCGGGCCTGTAGCTCAGGTGGCTAGAGCGCACCCCTGATAAGGGTGAGGTCGGTAGTTCAACTCTACCCAGGCCCACCAGCCTTCCAGCCGCATAAACACTGCCAATTACAACAACTCAGAGGGGCAACTCTGCCCCTCAACAACCCGGGTCGGATTTCCCGTATACCCAGGCCCACCCCCCAGACCTTCAGACTCAACGACATACGAGCCAAAAAAACCAGACCCCATTACCCAACGTGAGGGGCACCCCTGCCCCTCAGCCCCAGACCACCCCCTAACACACAGCCGGAGCTCCGCGCCGACAGCCAACAAAACCACATCCGCGCGAACTTTCCTGCCGATTAATCCATGCCCAGAACTGCGGCCAAACCTGACCGCAAAAGGAGAACGCACCCATGGCATGGATTGAAGAAAATCACGGCGCGTACCGAATCACATGGCGCGATGAGCAAGGCAACAAGCAGCACACACAACCCTTCCCCACCCGCGAGGCCGCAGAGGCCGCCAAGCCCGATATCGAACGCAAGACCTACCGCAAACAACTGGTACACCGCATCGACTCGGTAGCCCGCCCGCTTGACCAGATCGTAGCCGACTGGCTCAACTCGCTCCCCATCGCGCCGATCACGAAGGCGTCATACGAACGATCGATCTTCCCCGCCTTCCTGGAATTCTTCGCCGGACGATCGATTGCAACGATCACCCGCCAAGACGTAGGCGCGTACTTCACCCACCGCCGCACCCAAGTACAGGTGTCCACACTGGGGCGCGACTACTCGATCATCAAGGCCTTTTTCGAATGCCAGATGGAAGAATTGCTACTGCCCACCAACCCCGCCCGCAAGGTGCGCATACCCCGCGTGCAGAAATCCCCAGGCCTCTGTCTAAGCTTCGAGCAGGAGCGCCGCCTCCTCGCGGCCGTCACCGAACGCCAGCGCGCCAAGGTCCTGCTCGCGCGCGACGCGGGCCTGCGCGCATCCAACCTTGGCGCACTGCACCGAGACGCGATCAACCTCACCTACAACACCATCACCTTTCACGTGCTGAAGAAAAGAGTCCGCTCCCTGGACGAAGCCGAAACCCGCACCCTTCCACTCACCGCGCGCCTCGCCGCCACGCTCCGCCAGTTCGAGCACACGGACTCGCAAGAGCCGCTGTTCACCTACAACGGCAAACCCTTGGCGGACCCCGACAAATTCCTCAAGCGCCTCCGCCCCAAGCTCGGATTCCATTTCCGCTGGCATGACCTCCGCCACACGTTCTACACGCGCCTGCTGGAAGCCTGCGACAACTACGCCCTGGCCGAGTGGGCACTCGGACACCGCATCACCTACTGGCACCCCACGCCGGAAAAGCTACGCGAAGCGTTCGACAAGATGGAACGCGCCCAGCGCCACGCCTTCGAAACCGCAGAACTCGAGCGACTCGTGAGCCCACCCAGCCGAACACAGCGAAAGGAACTCCAACAGTGGCAACCCGACTCAAAGAACTAACCCGGAAGCTCGAACTACTCGAAGACAACCTCCGCAGAGCCAACCGCACCGCCGCCGCAATGCGCGAACTCCTGGAAGAGACAGATCAAAGCTACGGACCCGCGCAACCTATCCCCACAGCACCAAGCCCCGACGCGCTCAAAGTGCTCGCGAACGCGCGCCTCAGAAAGGAACAAACCCAATGGCAGGAAAACGCTTTGACCTCCGCATACTAAACGGACCGTACACCGGCAACACCGCACGCCTGGCGGCGACCCCGAGCCATCTACCCGCCCACGCCCGCGTCGAGATAAAGAACCTCACGACGCGCGACGGCGCCCACATCACCTGCGAAATGCCGTGGGAGTGGCTGGAAAAGGTGCAGAACAAAACCACGCGGCCAAGCGCTGGCACATTCCCCAAGGCCACGCCCGCGACGCCGAACGACCTCAACGCCGAGGCAAGCCACCGCCTACACGCCGCACTGAAGGCATACACGGAGGACACCAAACTATGAACACCACGAAAACCAACGACCCCGAAACGTGCTACTTCCAAGCCGTCGACCACGACTGGCGCGCCCTCACCGGGCACGCACTCTCGCCGCTCGACTGGGCATACATAGAAGCGTGGTACGAAAGCCGCCTACCCCTCGCGTGCCTCCGCACAGGCATCCGCGGCGCCGTCACCGCCTTCCGCAAGGCGAACGGCGAGGCCCGCATACACTCCATCGCCTACTGCGCCCAAGCCATCATGGACAAGTGGGCAGAAGCCGCGCCCAACCTCGCGGCAACCTACGACCCGGAAAGGAGAAACCCTTGAAAGACACCGCAACCGAAGCGCGCCTGCCCGGCATGCCAGCACCCGCGCCGGAAATCGTCCAACGCCGCGAAGCCGCACACAACGCCCTACGCGAACTCCGCCACGCCCTACTGCCCACGCTCGACACCCTCCGCGGACTCGACTGCGCGCAACTCAACTACCGCGACACGATCGCCGGAGACAAAGTCCACATCACCATCCGGCCAGGAAAGGAAACCAACCGAACATGACCCGCGAACAGTTCGCCAACCTCAAGCCAGGCGACCGCGTACAATGCCACGAGAACGGCTACCAACCCGTTGACGGCACCATCATCATCAAACTGAAAGACGGCGCCTGCATCGCATGGGATGACGGGCAGACAAGCGACCTAATCGACGCAAGAGCCGACAGCCTACACCACGCCACCACAGGAGCCCCAACGCATGAGCACATCTGACCGCATCCTCACGGCAAGGAACGCCCTCGCCCTCTTTGAGAATCTTTTGCTCGAAGCCTACGTCACGGCCGACAGCGACACACTGACCAAAGCCCTGGCGAACCATCTTGCCGCCAGCACGGAAATCCGCGAGTCGATCAGCAACCTGTATTCGCTCGCAACTGCACTAGAAGGAAGAAGGCAAGCCCACCCCCGCCGCGCGTAGGCAAGCGCGGCCACTCGCCCGCCCGCCCCCTCTGCTACGCAGGGGAGGCGGGCGCAAACCCCTCCTCGAAAAAAGCCCTTTGCAACGCAAAGCCCTTGGTGTACACTCCCCCCGATCCTGCCGCTCGCCTCAAGGTGCACAAAAGCGGCAGCGGCGGGCGCGCCCGCCCAAAGCCCCGTCGCGCGCCCGCCACCCAACCCACCGAAAGGAGAAACCCTTGCAAGACGATAACCGCACGAGCAACCGCCTCATCTCGACCGCGGACCTACTCCAACAAATCGCCGCTGAGAACCACAAGGCCCTGGAAGTCATCCGCCTCACCGATGTCGAGGTGAACGACTGGATGGAATACCGGCAACTCATCGAAGCCGTCAACAACGCCGCCCTCGCGGCTCGCACCCTAGCCGACCATCTGCGTACACCGCCCCGACTCGAGGAGGCCGCCGCATGAACCAGCCCGCCCCGGAACTCTTACTCGAAGCCCTCAACACCCCGCAAGCCATCGCCGCGCGCCTGCAATTCAGCGCGCAGCTTCTCTCCCAACTCGCGCTTGCCATCGAGGCCAACGCACTAGCCTTGCCCGCCTCGAAAAACACAACCGAACTCCGCGCCACAGCGCCGCGCCTGGCGCAAATCGCGTGCGTTCATCAGCGCCTAGCCACAAGTATCAAGAAAACCTCGAAAACAGGCAGCCGGAGGCAGCCGGAAGCAACTTTCGGCAGCATCCCGGAGGCGCAAAACCATGCGTAACCGACTGACAAAACTGGAGATACTGGCAGCATCCAAGCCCCGCATCATCAGCGTCACGAGGATGGCCTTGGACAAGGGGAAATCGAGCGCCTCGATCAGCCAGCACTTGAACAAGTGCTTCCAACTCCACACCACAAAAAGCACCATAGAGAAATTCAGGGTCAAGGTGTGGCGACGCGAGCGGGAAGAGCTCGCCCAGCAGAAATCCGACTACGAGGCAGGAGCCGAACTCATCCAGCAGCACGGACTCGACAAGGCCGCCCAAGCGCTGCTCTTCCAGCAGGTCCGCCACCTCAACCCAACCCACCTGTTGAGCATCCTCAGGCTTAAACTCGAACGCCAAAAGCTCTCCGTAGCCAGGAAAGCCCTGAAACAACGCGCCGGGGAAGTCGAAACCCTACCCACCAACACGCCAGAAGAAGTAAAGGCAGCCCACCACAAGGTCTCGAACGCCATCCGCAACATTTTCGGCCTCGGGGAAGTGGGAGAAGACGGGATCCCCCTCGAGGAAACCCCCATTCAGGTTGACGCCGAGGAACGCCGCCTCAAGTCCCAACTGGAAATGATCGAGAGGAGACGCACACTCGCGCTCAAACGAGCACAAACAAACCAAGCCCGCACGGACTCCGCCCGCGAGGAACGCGAACTCGCCAGCCAGGAGCGCAGCCCCGATTCCATCGCGGCAGAACAATCAGCGCAGCGCATCCGTCAGCAGAAGAGCCAGCTAACCGCCGCCGAACAACCGGCCGTCACCAAACCCACGCCGAAGCCCGCCGAGTTCGGCATCATCGGGGGCCACCCATGAAGGCCAGCCAGGTCAACAGACAGCGCCCACGCAGAAGGCCAGCGCGGTTAACAGGCCACCGGGGACCCAACGGCACAGCCTCCGCTCCGCTCCGGGCAGGAGGCCTCAAACCCCGCCAGCGCCACAGGCAAGGCCGAGTCCTGGCCCTATCTCTGTGGTGGCCAAACGCTGGGCATGGGCGCTGGGGAAGGGCACTACACAACGTGCCCTTCCCCCCGCGCCCAGCCCAGCGGCGTTTTACCTACAGCCAGGCGCCGCTCAGTGTCGTGCATTCATGTTCCGTGCGGCGCCTGGCTGCACAAGCCCAACGCGTCAGCCTAACCCAAGACACCCCAACCCGCCCGCGCCCACGTCCGCCACGCCACCAGAATCACGCACGGACACCGGGCCAAAACCACCCCGCGCGGCCCAGGCCGCGCCCAACCCGGAGGCGTCATGCAATGCCCAGCATGCGGCAACCCAATCACCCGCGTGCTCGAAACGCGCGGGCACTATCGAGACCGCCGTTGCCCGAACTGCAACCAACGCTTTACCACGCGCGAAGCGCCGCTGACACAAACGACGGAAACCGCCGCCACGCGCCTTTCCCACGAACTCAACCCGATGAAAAACCGGAAACCACGGAGGAACCGAACATGGACCCCGGCGATATCGCCCAACTCATCGCGCCCGCCGTCGCTTCAGGCAGCGTAATGCGCTGCACCTACCGGCACAACAAAACTCGCCAGACCACGACCCACCTCGTCCTACCCTACTCGGTCGACGTCGGCCAGAACTCGAAAACCGGCAAGGTCATGTTCTGGTGCTACTGCCTCGATCACCAGCGAATCGAACAGCGCAACCCGGACGGGGTGATAGCCCTCGAAACCATCCAAGGCGACTTCGACACCAGCACGGCGCCCACATGGAGCTAACCGCGTACACCGAACGCCGCCAAACGCTGTACACTACATCCGAAAGGAGAAGCACACATGCAAAAAGCCAACCCCCGCAAACTGAGAGCGAACCTCAAGACGTACCTCCAATCGAACCAGGCCACCGTGATCAAGGACGCCCACACACACGACCCCAAGCTCCGCGCCCTGCTGATCCCAATCCACCAAGGCAACAACCCATGGACCAAGGCAGCCAAGAACCACGCGATGGCACAAGCCAAGAAACTCTTCACGTCAGCGATGAAGGAACTCAACACGCAGGCAGGGCACACAGAAAACCACCCGGCGCAGGAGAAAGGCGGGAGGACCCCCGGCCTATTCGAGCGACCGCCCGTCTCCAACAAATCCCAGGTGGCGCGTAGGTCGTCGGTCACGGCCAAAACGCATCATGTACTCTCCCGTGCACCAGCCAGAACTTGCGCCCGGATAGCCTGCCCCGTTTTGCATGGCGTCCTCCCTTCTCTCAAGGGCGAAAGGGAGGACGCCATGCAAAATCAAAACGAGGCAGGCAAAAACAATCCGGGGACACAAGTTCAAATCGGCTGGGAACGCACGGGAGAGCCCATGATGCTGACCGTGACCGACGACCTACGCGCCACCTGGGACGAAATGCAGCAGGAGAACGAGCGGTCGCTCGAATAGACCGGGGGAGAACTCCTCCCCCCTTTCCCCTGCGCCGGAAAGGCATAAGGAGCGCTCCAAACGCAGAGCGGGCGAATAGAAACGCGGCGACAAAAGCGACGCCGCGAAAAGCTCGGTAGCGCGCCAGCACGTCCCGGCCCATCGAGATGACACAGACGGCGGCCGGGACGTGCAGGGCAAGCGCGCAGCATACCGATTCGCGGCCAACGACGCCGCGAGAAGAACGGAGCGTCGCACCCCGACCCGCAAGCCCCCGGCGCTCGGTCGAACATAAGGCAACGTTATCAGACCAAGCGCCAGCACCCGCCGTGCCAAGGGTGAAGCTCTTGGCACGGCGCGTGCGGGCGCAGTCGGCGCAAAAGTCAGCGCCGATGGTCTGATAACGTGTCCTTATGTTCTCGGTCGCTAGGGGGCTCGCGGGCGGGGTGCTCAGGGCCGCATCCTGGGGGATGCTGGATAAGCGAAAACGGCCAGCCTAGAATCTTTGGTCGTTTGTCCAAGCAAGCCCTACGCAACGCCCCATTCAATCCGGGGGGCGTTGCTCCGGGCTTGCGAGTGCGGGCGGGCGGTGAGGATGGCGGCGGGGTGTCGTCGGCGTAAGGCCTCGCGAGCCCACCGGAGACAGCCACGAGGCCACAGCACCGTGCAGCCACGAGGCGCGGGCCGCTCTCACTTTGCTAAGCAAACCTCGAAACGCGGCCCGCGCCCGAGCCCGCCAGGCCACCGGCCCAAGGGCGCCCCAGCCGAGCAGGCCAACGAAAGGATAACGCGAAGGCCACGGCCCGCATAACCGGCGAGCCCCAACCAAAACCGAGAGGAGAGCACACCATGAGCCGAGCCAACGAACCCACCGAGTATCTCGAACACACCGGACAGCCAACCGACCGACCGCAACCGATCGCCACCCGCGTACACGGGCCCAAGTGCATCGCTACCGCGACGCGCGACAAGAGCGGCAACGCCACGACCGACCGCCTTCCAGAAGGCGGACAGCCCGAGTACGGCGAAGGCATGGACGCCGACAGCGACCTATGACCGACCACACGATGGACCCACAACAACTCGGAAACTTCCGGGACCTCCCCGCCGCCGAGACCGCGCGGCGGGGACCAACAAACCGCGACACCCCGGCCAACGTGCTGACGCCACGCCAGCCAGAACCACCGGAACCCCGAAAGGAGCAAACACCATGAGACCCGAAAGCACGAGCGAGTGGCCCCACGGCCGCTACCTCGTAATCGACCCCGACGGAACCGGACACCTGCCGATCAGAGACACAGACGAAGGCCCAGAGAACCACGCCCGCATGGGCGACGCCCACGCGGCGCTCACGTGGCGCCACGGCTTCCGCGGACAGCCCTACGCCGGTGAGCGCAAGACGGAGGCAATCGCCAAGCTCAAGACCGCGTACCAACAGGAAGGCATCGACTGGCCCGAAGAACTCAGCGCCGACGACAGCCAGGACACCGACCCGGCAGGCTACCGCGCCCAAGCGGACGCGCTCGACTAAACGCCCGGAAGCAACAAACCACAGCGCCCCCCCGCCAGAGGTGTACACGCAACCAGAGCGACAGTGAGGACCAGAAAAAAATAACTTGCAAAGACCTCACGAAGTGGTGTACACCAGCCGATAAGTAGTAAGAAAGGCAGACGGGGCAAATTGAACGAGGCGGCACCAACACGCAACCGCGCACCGCACAGCCAGGGAACCCGACCCGCCCGCAGAAACAAACCCAAGTTCAACTCTACCCAGGCCCACCAGGTTTAACCCCTCCGTGGCGCACTGCTTGTACGTTTTCCAAAGTTCGAGCGGCGGGATAAGAAGCCCAAGCACGTGGCAGGCTTCTCCATTGTTGGGAGATGCAGGCGATCAGTCGTACCTACGAAGTCCAGAACAGTTCTGAAACACTACGCAAGCGCAGGAGCGCGGGCGAAACAGCGCCGTGTTTCGCCCGTGCCGCCCATGGGTCAAGCGTGGCTCCGAGACGAGGAGAATCGACACCACCCTGCACGCCCAGTTTTACTCTGGCTGCCGCTTGCGCCGGAACCGGTAGTTGTGGATGGCGACAGCGACCGCCGGGGAAACGGCGCCATCGCAGGGCTCCTCGGTGCGGACAACCTCACACTTGCAAACCACTTCGGCATGATCGCCGTCGCGGTTGATCAGGGGAACTTGCAGCGTGACATCGACCATGGTGGCGGGTTTCAGGTCGCAGTCGCTCCGAAATAGAACCCCCGTACGGCTGACGTTTTCCGTGCTGGCTTCAAACCACTGGGGGTTGCGGGGCAGGCGATAGCGAACCGGCATGCGCACCGGGAACCGTACCGCCCGCGTCGAGGTTTCTTCTGACGTTTGATACATGACACCACTCCTCAGGTAGAAAATGGACAGTCGTGCACGTGCGGGGCCAAGAGGCCGAGAATTTCCCCTGCGGCAGCTATTGAAAAAACAAGACTTGCGCGCTCTCTCGTGGTGGCGGGGAGTGAGCGCTCCGGCGAGTACGGCAAAAATTAGGGGGCTCTTGTAAAGTCTACACGGAGAAGACAACTGGATTCGAAGCCTTTTCTGCCGTAAGATTTTCCTTACTGATGAACCCGGATAAATATTCCCGCCAGATTCTCTTTTCCCCCATCGGCGCCGAGGGGCAGGGGAAGCTGTTGCGCTCGAAAGCCGTCATCCTTGGTTGCGGAGCGCTGGGAACTGCCCAGGCCAATGCCCTGGTTCGCGCCGGCGTCGGGACCGTCCGCATTGTTGATCGCGACTTTGTGGAGGAGTCAAACCTTCAGCGCCAGATGCTGTTTGATGAATCCGACGCGCGGCAGAGCCTGCCCAAGGCGGTGGCGGCGGAACGAAAGCTTCGCCAGATCAACTCCGATGTCGACGTCCAGGGAATCGTCGCCGACGCCGACAGTAGCAACATTGAGGAATTCATCGAGGGGTTTGACGTCATCCTGGACGCCACGGACAACTTTGAGACGCGCTATCTTCTGAACGACGCGGCGGTAAAGCTTGGGATTCCCTGGGTTTACGGCGCCGTGGTGGCCAGTTACGCCGCCACGCTCACCATCCTGCCCGGGAGCTCGGCGTGCCTGGCCTGCATCTTTCCCCAGTCTCCTCGCGGCCTGCACGAAACTTGTGATACCGTGGGCGTGATCGGTCCCGCGGTCTCCTGGGCTGCCGCCATTCAGTCCACCGAAGCGCTCAAAATCCTGTTGGGGCGCGAGTCCGAACTGCACGGCAAGCTGCTGGCGTACGACCTTTGGGCCAATCACTTCCAGCAGGTGAAGGCCACCCGCGATCCCCAGTGCGCGGTCTGCGTAAAGCACGAATACACGTACCTTGAGCAGGGCGGCGCCACCCACATCAGCCTGTGCGGACGGAACTCGGTGCAAATCCATCAAAGCGAGTCGCGCGCGCTCGACCTCGCTGCCCTCAAGGCCCGCCTGGAGCAGTTCGGTCCGGTAGTGGCCAATGAGTTCCTGCTGAAATGTTCCCTTGAGCCCTACGAATTGACCGTGTTCCCCGACGGCCGCGTGATCGTGAAGGGGACCCGCGACCCCGCCGTGGCCCGCGGATTGTACGCGCGCTACATCGGGGCCTGAAAAGGCGCTCATGACTCGCAAAACATTCTGCGCTGCCCGACAGTCAGGCTGTCGGGTCCCTGTTGACAGCCTTCGCGCAGTGAGATACGTTGTATCTCAACGAGGTATCGTGATCATGGCGACGACGATGGTTCACGTTCGGCTGGATGAAAAGGTGAAGGCGGGAGCGACGAAGGCATTGTCCGCAATGGGAATGTCCGTGTCGGACGCCGTGCGCATCTTGCTGGTACGAGTGGCGGCGGAGAAAGCCCTTCCCTTCGATGTCAAGGTTCCCAATCAAACGACGGTAAGGGCGATGACGGCTGCCGATCGCGGCAAGGGAAAGCGATTCAAGTCTGCTGAAGCGCTCTTGAAGGACTTGGGAATTTGAGCCCCGGAAACCTCATCAGCGGCACCCAATTTGGGCGCGACGTCAAACTCGCGCGGAGGCGAGGCTGGCGCATCTCTGAAACGTCGGTGTCGTGTCAAGCAGATTTCATTATGGCTTTCATCCGCGATTGACAGACCTCTCCTCAGGTCTTCAGAATGGCTTCAGCCGGTGAAGCGGAGGCGGGCTCGGCTGGCGAGCAACCCGCTGAGGAATAGCCGGTGGGAGGCTGATGGCAAAGAGAACCGCAGGGGCGGTGGAGGCATCGCCCCTACTCCCCCCTGGATGCGGCAGCTTCCCCATGCCTTGGAAAACGCCCCGCCGGTATTGCCGTTCTGTTGAAGTTATCTATTCAGTTCATTTCACTTTATAGTATTGCCTCCTTGATGTTGACCCCGGCGAGGGGGAAGCGCTTGGCTTCCCGCCGCCTGCCGGGGATGAAGCACGGTCCCGCGGGCATTGGATTCATGCGCTTCGGGCGCGAGTTTTCCGAGTCGGCTCGGTCCCAGTCATCTCTACGGGTTCGTCAGGTTGCCCTGCCCCCCATGAGGTTGTTCGGGAGCCTGTCCCTATCAGAGCGCGGTCTTGGTGGACCTAGCGCCAGCGCGGGTTTCAGGCTCCAGTGCGCCGACTTTGCGGCCCCAACGGTCTTCCCGATAAGGGCAGCCGTGCTTCAAAACTCCATACACACAACGCGCCAAGGAATGCGCGATGGCGGCCTTGGCCACGTTCGGTTTCTTCGCGCGACGCAGCCGGTGGTAGCGCCGGGCAAAAGGATTGGGATACTGAATGACCACGTTGGCGGCGGTGACCAAGGCCCAGCGCAGCCAGCGCGATCCCTGGCGCGTGATGGGCCCCGACACCTGGGTCTCCCCGCTGTCGTAAAAGCTCGCCACCAGGCCAGTGCTATTGGCAAGGGCCTTGGCGGAATCAAAACGCTCCATGCTGCCCAGCTCACTCCAGATGATCGCCGACAGGATGGGGCCAATGCCGGGAATGGTGCGCAACAGCGCCAGCTCGGGAAACTGCCCGTCCACCGCCTGCAGATACTTCTCGCTGATTTTGATCTCCTCCTCCAGGAGTTTCAGCAGGCGCTGGATCTGCGGGATACTCTCGGTGAGCGGCAGCGGCAGCTTTTGTTCCTCCAGCCACCGGCGCCCGGCCGCTCCGAAAGGATCGCTGCCCGGCGCCTGCAAGCCATGCATCCCCAGCAAACTTTGTACATGATTCTTAGCCTTGGTGCGCAGCAACGCCAGCCAGCAGCGCTGGCGCGCCCGCAAGCGCAACTCCCGAATCGCCGGCGGCGGAAACCAGGCCTCGGGCAAGGGCTCCAAATGGTGCGCGGCCAGCTTGCGCGCTAAGCGCTCCGCGTCCAGCCGATCGTTCTTCTGCCGGCGATTACTGTCGATCCCCGCCGTGTGCACCCAGTGCGCGCGCTCCCGCCACCCCGCCTCTTCCAGCACACTCATGGCAAAATACCCCGCGGTGCTCACCTCCAAGCCCACCTCCGCATCGCCAGGAAGTTCCGTCAGCATCTCCAGCCACTCCTCCCGCGTGTTGGCCATCGGCTTCCGGACTTTGATCTCCCCGTGATTAAACTCCACCACCTTGCAGCGTCGCTTGTGAACATCCACTCCCACCGGCCATCCGATGGGCGTTATACTCTTCTTCATCGCTTCGTCCTCCTCGAATGAAAACTCTCGGTTGCGACCCGAGGGCCCGCTAAACTGGACCACCTCCAGTTTAGCGGCACCCGAGGAGGTATCGCCGCTTTCATAACATCAGAGCAGCGCTCTGTGGCGCGGGTTGCTTCCGCATACCTCGCCAATCGAGCTGCGCAGGTTGGCGGCGCTCTACCCGGCCGTAATTTGGAGATGGTGCGGAACGTGCGAAGATCGTTATGCATGCCATCGTAGCCGCTCCGTATGCGGTCGTCATTGGTTCTTCACGCAAACCAACAGCGCTGTCATCCTGAGACCGCCTTTCAGGGCGAAGGACCCCCGTATTTCGTCTTATCCCAGCGCCGCGGCATGCCGCGAGTTTGCGCTGTCGCGCCTTGCTTCCTAGGTTCAATGACAAGGGTCCTTCGCCCTGAAGTCGGGGCTCAGGATGACAGGTTGGTTCGTTGGGTGCGGTAATTTCCAGATGGTGCTGAACGCGCGAAATGCGCAGGGGTAGTCATTTCTCTCGCCAAGACGGGGAGGAGGTGTTGCTGGCGGCCCCGGCGACAACTCAACCGTTGTGCGGCGGAGGGAATGACCCACAGTCAGAAAATCACTGACTGTGGTTACCAGGTCCGGCCGGGCGAAGGAAATGCCGGGGAAACGGCGCTGGCGCCAGCCGTCAACTGTTCGTCCGACAGCGCTAGCCTCACTTTTCGCTTGACAGGAGGCTATTAATATGGTATACAAGAAGACGAAGATCATGCTGGGACTCGATGTCCCACTGGATGCCGCGCATGGAAGCCTCCACTCCCCACCCCTCGGGCGGTGCACCAACACCCCCCAATGTCACGATGCCACTCAGCGGAATGGTTTCTCAACAGAAGATATCGATTTTCGACGTTCCAAGCCGGAATGTTTATGAAAACAAAGGGCTGCGAAAGAGAGAGGTCGGCCGATGAATCCAAACGGGCGGCTCGCGGCGGGCAGGCTCGTGCTATCAAGAAATGAAGGTGCATCCGGAGATGTTGTTGAAAACAAACGATCGGGAACACGGGACAGGGAAATACGGGACACGGGGCGTGCAGATTCTGGCTCCTGTCTCCGGGCTTCTCTCCTCCCAGGTACGCTGGTCCCCATGGAGCAAGCCGGGAATACGCCTGCGAAGGGATATCCTGTGAACATGCTGCAAACAAAAGTGCGCCAGAACCCAATCACCCATCACCAATCGCCATTGGCCAATGCCCCGGCTCCTGCCTCCCGACTTCTGATGTATACTGAGCCACCTTACGGGGCATCCGGCGATTGCTCCCGAAAAATTGTCCGAAGCGATGAGTCGGAATTCCGGTTCGAGCCGCAACGGAGTCGCCTCTGTTCTGTCTCCTGACTCCTGTCTCCTGACTCCTTCTTTCTGAGGTGACCAAGGGAATGATGGGCTTTTTTGTTGGTTTGGGTTTGATGTGCGCAAGCACGCTGATGTACGAAATCACCCTGACACGTCTGCTCAGCGTGACGTGCTGGTATTACCTGGCGTTTGTTTCCGTCTCCATGGCGATGTTCGGGATGACGGCGGGGGCGTTGGCAGTGCAGCTTCGGCCGGCGCTATTCGACGCCCGGCAGATCCGGCTGCGAATGGCGCAGGGGGCGTTTGCCATGGCCGCCTCCATGCCCATCGTGCTGATGATCATGTTCGCCATCCCGCTGGACATTTCCTTTGCCGTGCAGACGCTTGCCAGCTTCCTGATCTTTTGCGCTTTCATTGCGGTGCCTTTCTTTTTTGCGGGAGTGGTGGTTTGCCTGTCACTCACCAAGGCTTCTGCTCCCATCGGCCGGATTTACTTCTTCGATTTGGCGGGCGCCGCCGCGGGGTGCTTCGGTTCCATCGTGCTGCTGAATGTGCTGGACGCGCCCAGTGCCGTGCTGGCGATCTCCGCCCTGGTGTTTCTGAGTGCTTCGGCCTACGCCGGGTTTGCCGGCGAGCCGCGCCTGGAAAAGCGCGGCTACGTCTGGGCCGCGGTGATGGTGGTTCTGGCCGGCCTAAACGCCTCGACCATTCATGGCATTCAACCGATTTGGTCCAAAGGCAAGCTGGACCCCCGCACGGACATTCTCTATGAGACGTGGAACCCTATTTCGCGCGTGCGTGTAGTGCCGCCCAAGTGGGAGCCGCGGTTTGTGGGCCCGAACACGCCGCCCATCTCCAGCGAAGTGATTTACATCGACATTGACAACGACGCCGCCACGGGCATCTATCGCTATCACGGCGACCTGAAGGACGTTGACTTTCTGCGCTACGAAGTGAACTCAATGGGAGCGCGGCTGCGGGCGGGCGGCAGCGCCGCGGTGATCGGCGTGGGTGGCGGGCGAGACGTCCTGTCGGCCGCACTCTTTGGCTTTCACCGCATTGTGGGAATCGAAATCAATAAGAGCATCGCGGACGTCGCGTCGCGGCGCATGCTGTGGTACTCGGGGTTCGACAAGATCCCCAATTTCGAGCTGCACATCGATGAGGGGCGCAGCTACCTGACGCGCAGCCAGGAGAAGTTCGACCTGATTCAGGCCACGGTAGTTGACACCTGGGCCGCCACCGCCGCCGGCGCCATGGCCCTGACGGAGAATTCCCTCTACTCGCTCGATGGCTGGCGGATTTTCTACGAGCATCTCAACCCCGGCGGCGTTATTGCTTTCAGCCGCTGGCACCACAAGCCGGATTTCCATGAGACCACGCGACTTTTCTCGCTCGCCTACGCCACCCTGCTCAGCGAAGGCGTAAAAGACCCGGAAACGCACCTGGCCATGATTCGCCAGGGCGAATTGGCCACGCTGCTGACCAGTAATGCGCCCTTTTCGCCGCAAGACCTGGAGAAGATTCGCACCACGGCCCACGACTTGAACTACGAGATCCTCTATCTACCCGGCGAGCCGCTGGGACTGGAGCAGTTGCAGCCGGTGCTGAAGGCGCGGACGCTGGCGGGTTTGGCGGCGCTGCGTTCGGCCGATTATTTTGATTTGTCGCCGCCCACCGATTCCTCGCCTTACTTTTTCAGCTTCGTACGCTTTCATGCCATTCGCGGAATTCTGCGCATTCCCGGCGTACATTGGGAGGCGCTGCTGCCGCTTCTGCACCTGGCGTTCTTCATGCTGGCGGCGTTGATCCTGGTGATCCTCACCATCGTGTGGCCGGCGCGGCGGTGGAGGCGTTTGCGGCAAGGCTCGGCTTCCGCTCCCGCGGGCGCCATTCTTTACTTCATCGGCATCGGACTGGGATTCATGCTGGCAGAGATGGGAATGATGCAGCAACTTTCGATTTTCCTGGGGCAGCCGATTTATTCCCTCGCGGTGGTGCTGGCTGGTCTGATTCTGTTTGCCGGGTTGGGCAGCCTGGCGTCCGACCGCGTCGCCATCGGTTCCGCGCTGGCCAGTCGCGCCCCTGCGCTGCTCTCCGCCCTGGTGCTGTTGGTGTACTCGCTGGTCGTGTTACCCGCCATTCACGCGGCGGTGGGCGGCGTGTTGTGGCAGCGGATTGTGGTTTCGCTGGCTCTGGTCGCACCCTGCGGCTTGGTGATGGGTTTCTGCTTCCCCGTCGGGATGCGCTGGGCCACTCATCTGGGGCATGAAGGGAACCTGCCGTGGATGTGGGCGCTCAACGGTGCGGCCTCCGTGCTGGCCAGCTTTATCGCCATGGCGATTTCCACGGAAAGCTCCATCCGCGCCTGCGTGCTGACCGGCGCGGCCTGCTATGCCCTGGGCGGGTTGCTGCTTTCCGGCAAGTCCCCCGCCGCGGCCGTTCCTGCGGCCATCGCGCCGGAGGAAAAGGCCGGCATCCCCGCCGCCTGAACGCCCACTTTTGGGCGTGCACTCCGGGGCGTTCAATGGTATAGGTGAGACGCAGAGTTTGGGGCGACCCTTTCCTGCCGACGTCTGGCGGTGACCCCTCATTCCGCCGAGTTAACTATAAGATTAACATGAGGAGAAGACATGTCGCGTAAGGTTAACATGCACCGGATGCTCAATGCGCCGGGTTTGCTGCTGCTGGCCCTGCTGTGTGCCGTGCCCGCGTTCGGTGAGCAGAGCTATGTGTCGCGTTTCGATCTGTTCACGGGTTACACCTTTCTCGATAGCCCGCACGTGGGGCTGTTCGAGAACGGCTTCCACTTTCAGTTCGGTGTAAGGCCCAAAACCTGGTACTCGCTGGGAGTTGATTACAGCATTTCCAGCGGCAGCCTGACGCTCAACCAGAACCTTCTGATTACTTCGCTGCAACAGCAACTCAGTGGGGAAATCGCGGCCTTGCAGGCGGCGGGACAGTTACCCGCGGGTTATATGCTGAGCGTCCCAAGTGATTCACTCACCCAGACTATTACCGGCGGGCCGCAACTGGCATACCGCCACTACTCGAAGCTCACGCTGTTCGTCCGGCCGTCGGTGGGAGCCATCCACGAAACCGCCACGCCGCATGCGGCTGCGTCGGATCCCTTCGCGCAGGCCGTTGTCGCCAGCCTGACCACCAACGGCAAGAAGACCGATTGGACCATCTTCTACGGCTTCGGCGGCGGCGCCGACTTTCTCATCTCGAAGCACGTCGCTATTCGCGTGCAGGCCGACCTGGTTTACGACCATCTGTTCAACGACCTTTTGCGCGACGGGCGGTTCACCACGCGGTTCTCCGTGGGACCATGCTTCAACTTCGGGAAGGACATTCGGAAGAAGTAAGCTCAATGTCCCGGCGGACTCACCACGATGGCAGCGGTGTGCAAGCCCTCGCCGCTGATGGTCAGTTCGCGAGTCAGTTGATAGTTGAGGTCGGTCCCGAGAGGAAGGGTCAGATCCTTGCCGCGGCGACGCATGCGGTCAACCGTGGTCGCCGCCGCTCCCACCGTCAAGCCCACGAATGGATGAGCGAAGATCAGTCCCAGGATGGTGCCGCCGGCGGTTCCGGCGCCGATCTCTTTGAAGTCGCCGCCCCGCGAACGCGGCCCTTTTATCAGGCCTTCGCTTCCCACCACCTTGACGTTGTCCACGCCATAAGCCGTCATCAGGGAAGCGCCAACGGGGAAACTCCTGCCGTTGGGAAGCGCGATCTGATCCAGCGTCAAAAGCATCTCGCCCACCCCCTTGACGCGGCCGGGGCGCTCGATATACGTAATCCGCCCCTTTACCGTCGAGCCCGCGGGAATCGCCACGTGGCCATTCAAGAGCACCGGCTCGGTGACGCTGAAGGTGAAGGCGTCACCCCGAGTATTCAGCTTGGTGGTCAGGGTTTGAGTGGTGCGGCAATGGAGCAAGGTGCCGGCGGGGATCGAGAGCGAATCCGTCGGGATGAGTGTTTCCGCTTGTGCGAGTGAGATTCCTGCGACGGCGACCAAAACGGCCAGCAAAGCGCGTTTGACCATGTTCAACCTCCTCAAAGGTGATGGCATGGCCGGACCCTGGCGCTTTGTCCAGCTAGGTTAAGTCGGCGAACTGGAAGTGAGAGGGGAGACCCCGCTCCCGGTGAGGAGGTCTCCCCGCGGAATGCTATTGCGCTCCCTCCGAGCGCGAAGCAACCTGGGTGGCACCCTTGGGGGTGCTGAGATACCCCTTCACCTGAGTTGATCCTACACTATTTATGACCATTTCGTAAGGCTTTCTTGAGCCGTTGACGTAGAAGAAGACCGGCGAATTCACCAGGCAGTCCTTCCGGTCCACCTGAATGTCGTCAACCAGTGTGGCGACGGTGTACTGATAGTGCTTCAAGTTGGTCTTCTTGAGCGTTAAGCCAATGCCCGCCACCTTCTCCGGTTTGCTCTTGGTCAGAGTGAATTCGAAGTAGTCGCGGTCGCCGATCTTGCGCAGATACTCGATGTCGTCGTGGTTCCGCGCGATCAGCGTGCCCATGTTGCTGCGTGCCATTCCCAGGTCCGACGCGAGGGTGTTGACGTTGTCCTTAGTTGTGCTGAGATCAGTCTTGGTCGAAGACAGGTCGGTGGTCAGCGCGCCCACCTGCTGCTGATCGGCCTTGGCATCAATCTCCTGCTTCAGTTGGTCGTTTTGTGTCTTCTGTTGATCCTGAAGGTCCGCCACCATCCTGCGCGCGCGCCGCAATTCGCCGCCTTGCGCTCCCACGCGTTTGGCTGCATCGTCAAGCTCGGTCTTCACGGCGTCGAGTTCCTGCGCGTTCTGCTGTTCCATCGCGGACAGGCGATTGGTAAGCTGATACCGCAGTTGCCCGGTCATGTCTTCCCGCAACTGCTTCTGCTGCGCGGCGAGGTCCTCGCGCATCGCATTCATCTTGTGGACCGTGGTGAGTTCTCCCACCGCGAGGATGGCAAGAATCAGAAACGCCACGATTAATCCCAACCCCGATCCCTTCGAGGGACTCGGTTCCACACCTGTCGTCTGAACAGGCACTTCGTCAATGGCCATGTTAGTCTCTCCCCTCTCTGATTTGAACAGAGGCTACCTCAGAGCGTCACTCACTCCCAAATGGGTGACTGCTCGTACGGACGACTAACGGGCAAGCCGATTGCCAATCCTGCGCGCAGGGCCTAATCGGCTCTATTCAGGGGCATTATAGACAAGGGAAAAGCGGCGGGAGCCCCCTCGGGGGTCGCATATCTTACGCGCGGTACGTAAAAACTGCGCCTACGATGGGCGAAGGAAATTGCCGGCCGTCGAGTGCGCGGCTTAGTGAGTATCCGGGGGAGTGGCCTTGGCTTTCTTGCGCTCGCGCACCCAGCCTTCTTTGTTGACCTGTTGGCCGCGTGCGAGCGCCAGCGATCCCGGTGGCACTTCCTTGGTGATCGTGGACCCGGCCGCCGTGTATGCGCCATCGCCGATGCGCACGGGAGCCACGAGCATGTTCCCGCTGCCGATGAAGACGTCGTCACCAATCGTGGTGGGGTTCTTCTTCTCACCATCGTAATTGCAGGTAATGGTCCCCGCGCCGATATTGGAGCGCTCACCGACTGTCGCGTCGCCCAGATAGGTCAGGTGCAGGGCCTTGGCGCCACGCCCAACCTTCGACTTCTTGAGCTCCACAAAGTTGCCGATGCGGGCCGTAGGCCCTACCACCGCTCCTTCGCGGAGATGGGCGAACGGTCCAACCGTTGCGCCGGCGCCGACCTCGCAGTTCGTGATGACGCAGGATTGGCGCACCGTCACGCCGTCTGCAAGCGCGGAATCCGTGATGGTGGAATAAGGCTCCAGACGACAGCCGCTTCCCACGCGCGTGCGCCCGCGCAAGCTGACTCCTGGCTCGATCACCGTGTCCGCTCCGATCGCCACATCTTCATCGATGTAAGTGGTCGCAGGATCAGTAATCGTTACGCCGTCCTTCATCAAGGCGAGGTTCTTGCGCATGCGCAACGTCTTACCCACCTCGGCTAGTTGCACGCGATCGTTAATGCCTGCTGTCTCCCCAGCCGGACCCTCACATGCCGCGACTTTGAGATGGTGCCGATGGAAGATCTCGACGAGGTCCGTGAGCAGATACTCCTTTTGCGCGTTGTCGCACGAAAGCTCTCCCACGTGTTCCAGCAGCGGTTGGCGCGAGAAACAAAGGATGCCGGTGTTCACCTCGCGGATCTCTTTCTCCGTGGCGGTGGCGATCCTCTCCTCCACAATGGCGCGAACCTGCTTCCCGCCTGAGCGCACGATCCGGCCGTAGCCCGTGGGGTTATCCAGACGCGCTGTAAGGATGGTGCAGGCTGCGCCCTCCTGACGGTGCGCGGCGACCAGTGCCTTCAGCGTCTGCGGTTGGAGAAGAGGCACGTCGCCCACCAGCGCCACCACGCTGTCGCTGGGGCAGCGTTCAAGCTCCGGGCGTGCGACGATCAACGCATGGCCCGTGCCCAATTGTTCCGTCTGCTCGATGAATTCCAGCCCCGGGCGAGCAAACGCCTTTCGCATCGCCTCTGCTTGATGGCCAATGATCAGGTATGTCTTCTCGGCGCCGGCTGCTGCGGCCGTGCGGAGGACGCGCTCTCCCATCAGGCAGCCGGCCAGGGCGTGCAGCAGCTTGGGGTATGCGGACTTAAAGCGCGTAGCTTTTCCTGCCCCCAGAACGAGAATCGAAAAACCGTCTTGCCCCATGGATGACTCCTGTCGAAAGGATGACCGGAAAACCGGAGTCCGCGGCGCACGGAACGAAGAGCTTCGCTGACCGTTCAGTCCTCACTGAGCTACAAGCATTCTAAGGTGTCTCAGGACGGAAAAGCAAAACGCGCCGCCGCTAATGCTAATATCAGTGCGTGAGAAGCGCAGGAGAGCCATGGCACTTTTCCATTTCCTTCGGCACGGTGAAACCGCCTGGAATGCCGAGGGCCGATTGTGTGGAAGCACCGACGTTCCGCTTTCTGACGCTGGTCAACGTCAGGCGCAGGCGCTCGCGCAGCGTCTGCAATCAACCTTGGTCGAGAACTTATACTCCAGCCCATTGAGCCGTGCCTTGGAGACCGCGCGGGTGATTGGCGAAGCCATCGGCTGCCAGCCGGTTTTGGACAATCGCCTGGTCGAGTTGAATTATGGCGCGTGGGAAGGCCAAACGTTTGAGGAGATCAAGCGCGCGGCCCCCGCTGTCTACCAGGCTTGGGATGCTGATCCCGGCAGCCTGGCGCCTCCCGAAGGTGAAACGGGCGCGCATTTGATTGCGCGCGTCACGCCGTTCCTGGCCGAGTTAGCGCAGAGACATCAAACTGGAAACGTAGTCGTGGTCTGCCACAAAACCGTTTGCCGCCTGCTCGCCTGCCACATCATGGGTGCACCTCTCGCCGAGTACCGGCGGCGAATACCAATGGAAAATGCCGCCTTGAACATCTTCGAAACCGTGGGAGGAAATTGGCACGTTGTTACCCTCAACGATACAGCACACCTGCGACCGACTACCGCGGGCCACGCGGCCAGTGCCGATTGGAACAAGTGGTAAATCGCAAGGCTGCGTGACGTGCTCATGCAGAGCGGGCGTCGCTCAGGACAGAAGACGGGGCTACGGGAGTTGCCACGCCTCCGGAAGCAAACTCGATGGGCGAGCGGCGTCGTGCGCGGCGGCTGGCTGCAATTTCCGCGAGAGCAAATCGAGCACGGCTAGCGCTCCGTCGCGGGCGGCGTAAGGTCTGGCCAGAGCGCGGGCTTTCTGCCGAAGAGTGGCAAGCTGCGCGGGGTCGGCGAGCAGGGACTCGATCTTGGGCGCCAAGTCTTCACCTCGCTCGATCCAGGTTCCTGCCCCCCATTTCTTGATCCAGCGGCAGATGCGTTCTTCGTTTCCCGGCAGGGGATCGAACGCGAGCATGGGAAGCCCGCAAGCAAAGCCCTCGTTCAAGGTGCCGCCCCCGGGTTTGCTGACCATCAAATCGGAGGCGGTCATCCATTCCTGAATGTTGTCCACCCAACCCAGCAATCGGACGTGGGGCAAGTCTTTAGTGCGCTTGCTCAGGCGCTTATACAGACGCGGGTTGCGGCCCGTAACCAGAGTAATCTCGTGCGGGTGCTTAACCTTCGCGACTTCCGCCAGAATGTTCTCCGGCCTGCCATTGCCGTTGCCGCCCAGGAGAATCAGGATTTGCGCCACGTCCTGTTTGATCCCCAACTTCGTGCGCGCCGTCCGGCGATCGGGCAGTGAGGCAAAGAGCGGATCGATGGGTTGACCGGTGGTAACGACTTTGGGCGCGGGTGCCCCCTCGGCAACCAGTTCTGCGGCCAGATCTACGTGAGTGGTCAGGTAAAGATCGACTTCCGGGCGAATCCAGCCGCGATTAAAGTCCATTAGCTCCAGACCGACCAGCAGGAAATTCGCTTGTGACTCTCGTTTGCACAACGCCGCGAGTTCGCACGTTCCCACCTCGGTGGCGATAACCACATCGGCGGCGGAGTCGCGTAGATAGCGGAAAAGCGGCTGGGCGCCACGCCGATAGACCCATCCGGGGTTGGTTGAGTTTGCCTGGTGCTGCCTGCTTTCAATCCAGCGCCACAGACCCGGCCAAATCGTCAGCGGGATCAGGTAGGAGTTGTAGTAAGCGCGGAACCAGCGGGAGCAAAACTGAAGGGTATCAATCACTTCCACGATTGAGCCGGGGCGAAGACTCAGAAAGGCCTTCTCCAGGGACTTGGCGGCGCGTTGATGTGCCGCCCCATGGGGTAGGGAAAGAATGAGGATTTTAGGTTGCAATGACACCCTTCTCGTGACCCGGTCGCGTTGAGCGACAAAACTCCTAGCGGTTGTTAGACGTATCAGATCGCGCCAGAGTTTCCCGTCGAAGGCATTTTTCATGTCCGCTCCGGCCCGGGAACGGATCCCGCCCATCCAAGGAATTGTCGATCCCGACTTTACATTCTTGATTCGACCGCATAACATCCCCGCGAAACACTATGGACCTGCTTCTACTCGGCGCCGGGATGGGAATCGTGGGAGGGCTGTTTCCCAGCCCGCTGCACATGATTGCGCTTTCGCAGGTGGCGCTGGGCCGTTGGGGGCGCGCCATCAACGTGCTGATCGGTGCGCCCTTGCTGGTGGACGGCTGCCTGTTGCTGGTCACCTGCTTTTTCTATCGCTTCATTCCCGCGGGAATAGCTCATTTCGTGGCCTACATCGGCGGCACGCTCTTGATCGGATTCGCCGGTTTCGCGTTGTGGGAAAGGCGCGGGAAGTCGCCACAGGAGATGGCCAATTCGGCCTCCCTGACTTACGCCAGCCTCTCGGTCGCGCTGCTGGCGGAAGTGGCTTCGCCGGGCACCTGGGTGTACTGGCTGACGATTGCCGGACCCATTTTGGCGGAAGGCCGCCAGCGCGGTTACGGGCACGCAGTGCCGTTTTTCCTGGGTGGGCTGATCGGCTTTTACGGCGCAGCGATTTTTACCCTGTGCCTGCTGGCTTGGGGCGCCGGGCTGAATAAACAATTCAAGCGACACCTCTTTCTCGCCGCCAATCTTCTCCTGCTGCTGATGGGATTTTCCTATCTCGTCCGAGCGTACTTCGGCTGAACCAAGGCGGAATGACCAAGGATCAAGGATCAAAGGTGAGGTATGAAGTGTGAAGTATGAAGTATGAAGGATGAAAAGTGCGGCTTCGTTGCCTCTTGCTTTGATCCTTGATCCTTCAGCCTTCATACTTCATCCTTTCATTTTGCCTGGCCCTCCGCCTTATGGCGTGGTGAGCACCTTGAGATCAAAGGGTGGAATCTGCACGTCCATCGGCTCCGGTTTGCCAGTCAGGGCGTTCTGGTAGGCTTGATCCATCGGCACGGTCTGCTCGGTGCAGTTGTAATTCAAGACGAAGACGATCTTCTTTTCGCCCTTCTGACGAACGGCCACTTCCACACCGGCGGGAATGCCGGCGTTCAGTGCCACCCGGCTCTTGCGGGCGGCGACGGCAATTAAGCGGTCGTAGAAAAGGGGAGACTTCGATTCCGTGCCGACGTAGTAGACCAGTCCCTTTTCGACGCTATTCTCGGTCACGGCCGGTTTGCCGGCGTAATAGCCTTTGCCGTAGGTCGCCACCATCCGCGCGGTCGTAGGTTCAAGGATGTCTGACCACGTACGGGCGGGGAAGCGAGATTCGCCGAGACCCAAGATCTCCTGTTCCTCGTTGATTTGGGGGTCAAACTCGTGAATGGCCACGCCGGCGATGTCCGCGAAGGGGCCGGGCAACGTGTGATCCGTTACGACGTTGTGTTCGTCTTTAACGCCGGACCGGAAAGTGAGAATCAGCGTTCCGCCGTTCTTCACGAACGCGTGGAGTTTGTCGCTCAGTGCTTGATCTGTGACGTAAAGCGCCGGCGCCACAACGATTCGGTATGCCGACAAATCGCTCGGCGGGAAGGCAACATCAACGTTTACACCGTCACGGCGAAAAGCGTCGTAGAAGTCATGAAGCTGCCGGTCGTAATCAAAGTCCTTCACGCCCGGCTGGATCTGCTGCGCCCAGCGAGAATCCGGCGAGACCAGCATGGCGACAGGGGAGACGATGGTTGACCCATGCAGCAGGGCGGTGAGTTGAGCCAATTCCCGGCCCGTTTGTGCCGCCATCAGATAGCGCGAATTACGGTAGCTGTCCTGGTCGAGAATGCCCTCCCAGTATTGTTCCGTGCCGTACCGCGAAGTCCTCCAGCGAAAATAGCAGACGCCATCGGCGCCGTGAGCGACGGCTTGGTAAGCCCAAACCCGATAGAGGGCGGCGGGGGCCTGTCGCCCGTTGAACGTTGCCCACCCGGGTAGCCCGCCTTCCTGCTCCATAATCATGTAAGTTCTGGTTGTCCTTGGCCCCTCGCATCAGGTCATGGCCCAGCCCCGACCGGGCGTACCCTGTGTAGTCGTTCGGGCCCATCGGGTAGTTATCCCAGGCTACGAAGTCGAGCGACCGGCTCAGGTCGTAGTAGTCAACGCCGGAATACATGCCCATCTCGTTGTGGGTGATGGCCTGATGGGAAGCGATTTTGCGCAGGATCGCCGCCTGAAACTCCACATAAGCATGCATCGAGTCGCTCTGGAAGCGCTCGAAATCGAGTGCGAGGCTGGGATTCCAAGTGTTGTAAAGAGTGTTCCAGGCCAGGGGGACTTCGCTCCATTCCCCGTACGTGTGTCCCCAGAAGATCGTTCCCCAGGCGGCATTCAACGCGTCCAGCGTGTGGTATTTGCGCTCGCACCATGCTTGGAAGGCCGCCTGGCTGATGGGATCGAAGCATTTGGGATCTCCCACCTCGTTGTCGATTTGCCAGCCCAGCACGGCCGGGTTGTTTTTGAAGTGCTCGGCGATGGCGGTGACAATCCGGGTGGTTGCGGACATGAAGTCCGGGTTGTGGACGCAGTAATTGCGGCGCGATCCGAAGCGGTAGCGGACGCCGTTTTCATCCATGGCCGCGATCGCCGGGTACTTCTGGTAAAGCCACGCGGGCGGTGAGGCGGTGGGAGTCCCCAGGACGGCGCGAATACCGTGAGCGTTCAGCACCTTGAGAGCACGATCGAGCCAGGCGAAATCGAATTCGCCCTCGCGGGGTTCCATTTTGGCCCAGGCGAATTCTCCCATCCGGACAAAGTTGATTCCGGCTTCCTGCATCATGGCCGCGTCCTTTTCCCACTGACTTTCGGGCCACGCCTCCGGGTAGTAGTCAACGCCGTAAATGAACTTTCCGCCGTTCCACTCCATCAGATCGAATTGCTTTTTCGCCAAGGCCTGTTGTCCGCGGGCGACTGGCGCGGCGAGCAGCAACCAACCGATGAATGCGAGAGTTATCCGCCGTTTCACGATTCAGCCTCCTTCCCCGCCACTCCAACTTCGAATGCAGATTTCGGGGCGCGTGAGCGTCCCGTGACTCAACGCGCGGTTAGAATATACCAGTGCGGCGCACGCCATCGTTAATCCGGTTTTGGACGTAGCGGCGAGTTTATCTCGCCACCCGGCGGCGCCAAGCCGCCTGCACGTCCAAACTGTGCCACTACCGTTCGGGCAGCGAGTGGCTTCCTTTCCGGCCGGTGGGATTTTCCTCCCGGCCCCTGGCCTACAAGCAAAGATCCGGCCGCCGGTGCACCCCCCCTTGGCGGCCGCAAATCGCCGGGAAAAGCGGTTCCCCAATCCTCAAAAAGCAGTGCGCACGGCGCCCATCGACATTTGTGCCGCACAAAATGTCGCTCACTTACGTTCCAATCGGCAGGAAATGTCCGCTTTTTTATGGGCATACTGTCCATGCTTCCTTTGTTTTCATGCACATTCCGGCTTTGTTCGGCATAAAAAGAATTCTTTTTTGCCATTCCGCTCCCAAAAGCCGACAAAAAGGCGCCCAGAACCGCCGTTCCTCGCTGTACAGGATAGGCTAGATTCGGCGGAGGAGGGAGCGCAAAGAGGGTGGGGGCAGGGACGGGAAAGCCGGACGGTGGATGGGCGTTCATGGCCGGGCGGCCCGGGGGCGTTAACGTCTCGCCGCCCGCTCCGGGCTCCACGCTCAGCATACGCACATCGCTAGCCTTTTGTCAAGAACGATTTGAGGCTAGGATCAAAAACCTACACCTTGGAGGATGGGTCACCCCCGCCGGTCAACACGCCGTCCGGCGGGGGTGATGGCCGACCACGCGTCTCCAAAACACGAACTATACAACGACCGACGATCTGCGGCTTCGCCGTTTGCTATGCGGGCTGGCTACGCCTGCCCGTAGCTCGCCTCAAAAACCGACCTCATCCTCACCGCGCCGGAGGCTGAGCCTCCGGCGGGGTGAGGATGAGGGGAAGTCGGCGGCAATCGCCCGGAAGGGCAGAGCCCTTCCGCAGAGCGGCGCGGCGAAGCCGCAACGTACAGCTAATTTGGACGGTAGTGATGGCCGGCAACCGGCTGTTGCCGCCGGGCTCAGGGCACTCCCGCCGCCGCGGCGTCAAAATGGCCGGTGAGGCCCCCCCTCGGTGCAGGTAAACGCTGGGCGACCAAGGAGGAACGATCCGCGGAAGGTGTGAGCCGACCTCCGGGTAGACGACACCCACGGAACCAGCGAGTGCCACATCCGCGCGTAGGCGACAAGCCGGCAACTGGGTGGCGGGGCTGTTTCCGACAAGCCCGCGCAATGTGGCGACGGTTATGGTATTCTCCCGGGCAATGGACTGGAAGAATAAGCTGTATTTCGGCGACAACCTGAACATTTTGCGCGAATGCATCCCTGACGCCAGCATTGACCTGATCTACCTCGACCCGCCGTTCAATTCCAACGCCAATTACAACGTGCTCTTCAAGGAAAAGAGCGGCGAGCAATCCGCCGCGCAAATCACCGCCTTCGAAGATACGTGGCAATGGAGCTTGGAAGCTGAGGCGGTCTACAAGGAAATCGTCACCAGCGGGCCGCGCAAGCTTGCCGACCTGATGCAGGCGTTGCTCGCTTTCCTTGGCCGCAATGACATGATGGCGTATCTCGTCATGATGGCCATTCGCTTGGTCGAGCTTCAACGCGTACTTAAGCTGACGGGGAGCATTTATTTACACTGCGACCCTACCGCGAGCCACTACTTGAAACTCGTGATGGATGCAATTTTCGGAGTGCAGTATTT
Source organism: uncultured Acidobacteriota bacterium (assembly GCA_963719115.1). Lineage (GTDB taxonomy): Bacteria > Acidobacteriota > Terriglobia > UBA7540 > UBA7540 > Bog-366. The sequence goes on from CAVRBF010000085.1 coordinate 39,523, forward strand.
CGTTAATGAGATCACCTGGAAGCGCAGCAGTGCCCATAGCGACGCTAAACAAGGCGCCAAGCATTTTGGCCGCGTCGCTGATACGATCCTGCTCTATTGCAAGTCGGACGACCGTACGTGGAACCCGCAATACCAACCATACGATCCCGAGTATATTGACCGCGATTACCGCCGCGTAGATGAAAATGGCCGGCGCTATCGAATCGACAATCTTCAAGGTCCAGGCGGTGCCGCAAGGTGAGAACGGTTCCAAGGTGAGGACGGTTCCAGGTACCGTTTCTCCCAGGTACCGTTTCTCCCAGCCAATCTCTCGCTAAATACAAGCGTGGTAAACTGGAGTCAATCAAATGGACTACGATTCCATCCCCGCCCGGTTCTTCACCATCTTTTTCAACAGCTTTTTCGGAACTATGAAGGAGAGAATTGCCGATATTGTGTTGGCAATTCTTGTGCTTATTTATCAGCGCATCAGGAATCAACTGTCGATTGAAGCGTGGAAGGAAAACCTGTGGAGTGCAGCGACGCCATGGGTGTGGTTATTGTGTAGTATTGCCGCATACCATGTCGTGCGTACTGCCATAGTTCTCGTACGTGAAATTAATAATGAGCAATCTCCAATTGTAATTCCAGGCTATAATAGAAGAGAGGACTACCCACCACCGTTCCCGCACTATAGGCTGAAAATCTGGGCTGGGTCTTTGACAGCCATTTTATGCATGCTATTCATATCGTATCACGTGTACTCTTCAGGAGCTTCGCGCCCATTTCCGAATCAGAGTAAGCCCTCGGAAGAAGTTAAGTTGTTCATCCAATGTCAAAGGTCGTTTCTCCCCAAGTTACCACCGCCTGCGGGAACGCTCTATGTGCTTCGCCCTTGGGCGCTCCCAGCGGAGAATGGGGGTGGGGGATTGTCGGAACAAACTACCACTTCAGAATTTGCGTGGCCCACAGATAAGGTTGGCCTGCCATTGAGCACATACAAATGTGAAGTCACGAACTATGGCAAGGAACCCGTGGCTAACGTTACTCTGGCCCCAACTCTGACCTTTAGGAAAGCCATTGCCCAAGGAAATGGTCAAATCAATTCCGGGGACGTGACACTGTCCCGCAACTGGCCTATTCTAATTCGTAAGATTGACCCCGGCAAGGCGGATTCATTCGTCTTTTATACCGTTAACGAGTACAACCATTTTCTGAGGGTTACGTTCCCCACGGTCGCTACAATTGCGGTAATGGGCGACGTGGGAAGCCAATCAGTCCCTTTGACCCATTCCGCTCTTGATATTATAGAACTTGGACCATTTGTAATGGGTTCCCAGGTCTCCGGGCACTCCCCTCCTTTGGTAACATCCCAACCGGAGAGCACGGCATCTTACTACGTTTATATCGACCCAAATAAGGTCACGGCACGGGATGCGGGCCACATCGCCGACGATGCTCAATTTTGGGCCGGGAAAATCCTGGCGTGCCTCGCTTACCCGAAAGAGACGGATGACCATTTCTGTATTGGTGTATATGCCGAAGACGTTACGGACGTCCGAGACCAACTCCACAATCATGGTATTGAAATCGCCCAGTTGAATGAGATTGTGAATGAGCTTGAATCACATCCTAACGAAAAGGCTTTGGCCACCGCAGCCAATCTGCTGCGTGTCATCGCAGATAAGCTTGAAGCTATCGCAAAGAACAAAGCCGATTAATCTCATCAAGTAACGGCCTTACACCGATAACGCAGACGGCGGGCTGGCGCAGAAAGGAGAACGCTTCCAAAAGGAGAACGGTTCCAAGGAGAACGGTTCCAGGTACCGTTTCTCCCCTTGACGGGGGTCCACCCATTGCCATATCGCGTTAGCCGTCGCCCAGCATCATAGTCCACCGGGCTGGCTGGAATGCGCGCGCGGACCCAAAATCCATTGACAATGTTCACGATTTATATTATGTTCACGGTTTCGTGAACCTAGGAGAATTCGTGAACGTGCAAAGACATGCTGGCTTAAGGCTGGAGCAGGAACTCGCTTCGAAGCTCCGAGAGTTGTTAGGCGGCATTCGGTGGCTACACGATTGGCGCGTTGAGCACGTCGGCAGCACGCCCGACGCTCGATTTGACCTGGTGGTAACTCTGCCGCTCCCGGGTGGCGACGTCACATTATATGTAGAATGCAAAGGCGAGATGCGCCCCAGCACTTTCCACAACTTGATTGCAAGGGAGATTCCCCCTTCCGGACGTGGGAGCGTAGCAATACCCGTGCTGGCCATGCCCTTCGTCTCCCCTCGCCTGGCCGACCTATGCAATCAGCACGGCTGGAGTTGGTATGATTTAACGGGAAACTGCCATCTTGATGTACCCGGAGTAATCTACATCGAGCAGCGTGGCTTTGAGCCCGTGCACCGCGTGCCGCGCCCAAAGGCGAACTTAGGCACTGCGGAAGCAGGGCGGGTGATTCGTGCGCTCCTTGCACCGGAGAACGCCGGCAGACGCTGGACTCAAAGAGACATGCGGGAACATTTCTTGCCCGAATGGAACATCCCGGAACCTAGTCTAGGGTTGGTGAACAAGGTCGTTCAGCACCTGCGCGACGAGGCGTTCATTGAAGTATTGGAGGGAGGGGGCTTTCGGTTGCGCGATCCCCTAAAGCTGCTATCCGCGTGGCGGGATGCGTACCGATTCGACCGGCACGAACGCCGCGGGTATTTTACGCTCCTGCAAGGAAAACGATTGCGTGAGGCTCTGGCCAATCTTGATCTCGAAACGGGCGGCCTCGCCGCATACGCAGCATTTCTCCGCCGCGGAATTCCAGGCGCCCCACGTGCGGCAGCCCAAAACCTGGATCTATGTGCGCTGGGAGTTTCTCCCGAGATTCGAAGCACTGACGGAAGCCAAGCGGGTTGACTCGGGCGAAAATCTTGTCGTCTTGGTCCCCAACGACGAGGGAGTCTTCTACCTTGGTGATGGGGGGAGTGTGGGCGACCGCCGCATGCGGTGTACGAATCCAGTCCAGACTTATGTTGACCTTTTTCACTGCGGAGGGCGCGGTGAAGAGGCGGCTGAGGCATTGCTGGAACAAAGGTTGAAACCGGAATGGAGACTCCCGCAGCCATGAACCCAGAACCAAAATTCCAAAGCGAATACGGCCCCCGCCAAACGGACGCTGCCCATCGCGTACTCATTGACCTTGCTCAGGTGCTCGCGCCTTTTCAGGATTGCCTGGTGCTCATTGGCGGATGGGTGCCTTATTTGTTGCTTCCCGACGCACAGGAACCGCATGTGGGAAGCATTGATGTTGACTTGGCTCTGGACGCGGAGAAGCTTTACGACGGACGATACGCCGAGCTACTCAAGGTTCTGCTTGCCACTCGCCGCTACCGTCCCGGGGTGAAACCGTTTCAACTCATAACCGATGTCAACCTCGGGGACGGCGATAAACCAGTCCAAGTGGAAGTGGAATTTCTTGCACCCAAAGAGGCGAGACTGGAAAAGAACAGACCCAAGCTACTCGAAGGCTTTCGCGTTTTGCAGGCCGACGCGTGCAGCACCGCCTTTCGCGAACCAGTCCAGGTGGTACTTGACGGTCGCGACACTCGGGGTGCGAAGAATAAAGTGTCCCTGCTCGTCGCCTCACTTGCGGATTTTCTGGTGATGAAAGCGCACGCGTTGGCAGGCCGCGATAAGCTGAAGGATGCGTATGACATTGTCTTTTGCCTTGACTATTTCCCCGGGGGATTGGAGAAGCTTGCCGGAGAATGGAAACAGCGCAGCGAGGAAAAGGATGTGATTCGGGCCATCGAAATTCTGCGCGATAAATTCACGAGTGTGGAATATTTTGGCCCAAAGCAAGTGGTCGAGTTCTTTGCCTCTCAGGATCCCGAGGCTCAGGCGATGCAAGCTCGGCGTGCATTTGAGTTGGTGCAAAAGCTCTTGAGCTTGTTGTAAGGGAGCGTAGCGCATCTGCTCAGCGTCCGCGGTCGTTCATGGTGATGGGCGTACGAGCCGCGGGCCTTCTGAACAAGCCTGTTGCACTCGGAGGAAGTAGCGGACCGCCGCCATTGCGGTCCGCATCTCTTGTCGTAAGGGGCACGGCGAGGTGACGGTCAAAGCCGGGTGCGGGGATCAGTGGGGATTCTCACCCGGCCGATGATTAAGGCGTAGCGTTGCCGTTGTTCCTCCGGGAACATGGCCGCACGCCCCACTCGGAAGTTGGTTGGGAAGTTGACCCGTGTGCAGGCACAGCCTGTTTCGCTGGTGGCTTGCCGATCCTCAGGGCCCCTGAATGCAGTGCCTCCAGGGCGGTAACGATGGGGTTGGGTGCCAGGGGCGTGTTCCGGGCAGGCCGAGCCCGGGCATGAAGCTTCGGATCGTCGCTCGATGCTCGTGTCCTATTGGCGACGCGAGCGACGATGAGGCCCAGCATGCCCGGTGTCACGACGAAACTTGTTGTGCCATGAAGTTCAAGTTGAGCGGAAAAGGGGTAGTGTCTCAGTTTGACGTAGCGGCGGCTTTACGCCGCCACCTGGCGAGGTAAACTCGCCGCTACAAATTCAAACTGAGACATTACCGGAAAAGGCTATTGCTCGGAAGGCGAAAGCGAAACGCGCATGCTGCTCTCGAGAAGGGCGCGCAGGTCAAGCGCGATCTCCTCTACCGCCTCCGGCGACTGGCAGACCAATAAGGTCCGTAAGGCCAGCAGCGTTTCCTTGGCGATCAGGTCAAAATCGTGGAAGAAGCAATCCAGGTGCGACCACAATTCTTCCGATGAATCCAAGGTGCGCTCGCCCTCGCGGCAAGCGTGGCGGAACGACTTGCCCAGTAAGGCGCTGGCGCGGACCAGCAATCGAAGTTGCAGAGAAAAGCGATGCTTCGAGCTGAACAAGACCTGATCGAGAAACTCATAGAGCCGGACGTAGTCAATCACTTCGCGGGATTTGAAGTGCCCGGAGGCCACGCGGCGCAAGGGCACAATTCCATTGGTGGCCGGAACGAACTTCGTCAGGATCGTCTGCACCCCGACGACGAGTTCGGCAAGGCGCGCCCATTCCCCTACGGCGAGACGTACGACCCGCCATGCCATCTCGTGGCGGTTTTCCTCGCGTTCGCCGAACGCGTCGTTCAGAGTGATCCCGAGGATCATCGCGTGGGCTTCAATTTCCTGCGCGAGGGGACGATAGACGGCTTGCAGGTCGGAACGCAACGGGGCCAAACCGTTCACCGGCGGTTTGGCTGCGCCCTCCATGTGGAGGAGACGACGTAACAATAGAGCCACGCCTACCAACACGATAATGCCGAGAACCCATTGCATATCGCCTTAAATATTAGAGAAATGCCCGACTGACTTCAAGCTGGAAGTTGGGTTAGAGCTTTTATTTATTACCCAGTGACGTGTACTTAAAGCGACTAACTCATGTAGGCAAAAGGTGTGGCTGGAGCGGGCAGCGCTTCCAAAAGCTGCCTCCAAATTTGACTTTGCGCAAGTGTGTTGCCCGGAATGCCTCTGGCATGGAGATGACATTCGTCCAGCCTTGAGGGCTCGCCAAGACGGTTTTTTCCCACGATGTTTAGCGAGCCAGGGGCAACCGGGGGCGTGATCTGGAAGCCGGCGCTCTGCGGCCGCTGTTCTTGACACTGTTTTCCCGTGCCACCTATAATGCCGTGTCAATTTTTGTGCTTAAAAACTCTCCGCAGATTGTGGGTAGTCCGCGTGTCCGAAAATGAATCTTCTGAACTGATCCAGCAGCGGGAAAAAAAGCTCCAGGCCATCGTCGATCTGGGCTATGAGGCTTACCCGCGCAAGTACGACGTTACGCAGGCCATTCCGCAGATCGTGGCGGACTATGCGGCAGCGACAACGGAGGAACTGGCCGCGCACAAGGTTACCGTGAGAGTGGCCGGGCGGGTGATGACCATCCGGCCACACGGCAAAGCGGGTTTTGCCCATCTGGCGGGCGGGGGAAAGCGCCTGCAGATCTACGTGCGCCTGGATGCCGTGGGGGAGCGCGACTTCGAGCTCTACAAGTTGCTCGACTTGGGCGACCTCATTGGCGTTGAGGGCTACCTGTTTCGCACCCGCACCGGCGAGTTGAGCGTCCACGCCGAGCGCCTGCAATTTCTTGCCAAGGCGATATTGCCGCTGCCGGAGAAGTGGCACGGCCTCACCGATGTGGAAATCCGGTATCGGCAACGCTACCTTGACCTGATGGTGAATGAAGACGTCCGCACCGTTTTTGAGCGCCGGGGCAAACTGGTGCGCGCCATCCGCGACTTTCTGGAGGCGGAAGGCTACCTGGAAGTTGAGACGCCGATGATGCAGCCCCTGGCGGGCGGAGCGATGGCGCGGCCGTTCATTACCCACCACAACGCCCTCGATATCGATCTTTATTTGCGCATTGCCCCGGAACTTTACTTGAAGCGCCTGATCGTGGGCGGCCTCGACCGGGTTTTTGAGATCAACCGCAACTTCCGCAACGAGGGAATCTCCACCCAGCACAATCCGGAATTCACCATGCTGGAGTTCTATCAGTCCTACGCGGACTACCACGACATGATCGCGCTGACGGAGCGCCTGTTGCGCCACGTGGCGGAGGCCGTGCTGGGTTCGGTGGAGTTTGACTACGGTGAGCACCGCATCTCTTTTGCGAAGTTTGAGCAGCTCACCATGAAAGAGGCGGTGTTGAAATATTGGCCCAGCGAGGTGGAAGCTCTCACCCTGCCGCAACTGGACGATGCGCAGGTGATGGCGGCCCGCATTCCCGCGCTGAATGGCTGGCTATCTCAACGTGGTGTCGCGCCCGTGACCCCGGACATGGCAGAGGAAAAGCGCTCAGGCGAACTCCTGGCCCTCTTCTTTGAGTTAGTGGCGGAGGAACACCTGATCCAGCCCACCTTCATCGTGGATTACCCGCTCGAGGTCTCGCCGCTCTCGAAGCAGAAGCCGGAAGATCCCAACTTTGTCGAGCGCTTCGAGCTCTACATTGGGGGAATGGAAATCGCCAACGCTTTCAGCGAGCTCAACGACCCTGAGGAACAGCGCAATCGCTTCACCTACCAGCAAAACCTGCGTGAAAAAGGCGATCTGACGGCGCACGCCATCGACGAGGATTACATCCGCGCGCTCAGCTACGGCATGCCGCCGACGGGGGGGGAGGGCATCGGCATCGACCGGCTGGCGATGTTGCTTACCAACTCACGCTCGATCCGCGATGTGATCCTTTTCCCGTTGTTGCGCCCTGAGAAGCACGGCGAGTAGCCGCCGCCTTCCGCGGTACTCCGCACCACAGTTGTTATGCTTGTTTGGTTTCTTCCGTCGCGTCGGGGAATGACTCGCACGCTTCTACGACGTCAGTAAAGATGCTGATGATGCGGTTCAGTCGGGTGATTTCAAACATCTGGGTGATCTTGCCGCCAGGGCTCACCACCACGACCTTCCCACCCGCTTTCGACATGTTCCCGGCGCACGTGGCTACCATACCCAAGCCGGCGCTGTCGATGTAAGTCAGCCCGGTCATGTCGAACACCATCTTGCGGGAGCCATCCCAGATGCGCTGCTTGATGGCCTGCTCAAATTCCGCCACGCGGCTTCCCAGATTGAGCATGCCGCTGAGGACGGCCACGGTAACGTCGGGCTCCACCTGCCGAAACTCGAAATGGAAGGCCATTTTCGTGGTTCTCCTTGGATACCCTGAACACCGCATATTAGGTGGTGCATGGGGGACTGTCAATGAGCATTTCCGCGGTCATCAATTCTGCTTGGCGTGACGCACCGGCTCGATGATAATGTTGGCGCGTATGAGTTTCGAACTTTTTGTGGCGCTTCGATATCTCCGAGCCAAGCGGCGGCAGGCGGCGATTTCCATTATTACCCTCATCTCTGTCCTGGGGGTCATGGCGGGCGTCTGCGCCCTGGTCATATCACTGGCGGTCACCAACGGTTTCCGTGAGGAGCTTGAAAGCCATTTGTTGAGCGCCATGGCGGATGTCAGCCTGGTGCGCAAGCAGGGTGACGGCATTCGGAACTACGATCAATTGGCGGAGAAATTGAGCGGCGCGCCGCACGTTGTCGCCACCGCACCCTCCCTCTACGGGGAGGTTCTGGTGTCGCACGGTTCACGCTCCCAGGGGATGGTGCTGAAAGGCATCGAGCCCGACCGGGAAAAGGACGTCGGCACTTTTCTGCGGCAGTTGCAGGAGGGCTCGCTTGCGGGTTTGTCCCAGACTTTTCCGTCGGCTGATCCCATCATCATCGGCAAGGACCTGGCGACGGCTTTGGGTGCCTATGTGGGTGACACGTTGCAGGTCACCAGCCCCCAGGGTTATTTGACGCCAATCGAGGTGGTCCCCAAGTTCCGCCACTTCCGGGTGGTGGGGATTTTCAATTCGGGATTCTACGACTTTGACAGCACGTGGGCGCTCACCAATCTTCGAGCTGCTCAGAAGTTGTTCGATCTTCCCGATATGGTCTCCATCATCGAGTTCAAGATCGACGACATTTACCAGGCGCCGCAAGTGGCGGACGTGATTCGCAGCCAGGCAGGAGAGGGGTACGACACCACCACCTGGATTGAACAGAACCACTCGCTGTTCAGCGCGCTGCGCATCGAGCGGCTGGTGACTGTCTTGACGATTGGCCTCATCGTGGTGGTGGCGGCGCTGAACATCTTTATCGCCCTGGTGATGATGGTGATGGAGAAGAACCGCGACATCGCTGTGCTGAGGTCCATGGGCGCGCGCCAACGGCAGGTGTGGGCCGTGTTTACCCTCCACGGCGTGGCGATTGGCGGTCTTGGCACCGCGCTTGGGCTGATCCTGGGTTATGGATTTTCGTGGCTGGGAAATACTTACAAGCTGATCCCGCTTCAGGCGGACGTGTACGCGCTGTCTTCGGTGCCGTTCCACGCTCACCCTCTGGACGGTGTCTGGATTGCGGCGGCGGCGCTCACGATCAGCTTCCTGGCGACACTTTATCCCTCGCTGTCGGCGGCGAGGCTGAACCCGGTGGAGATTCTGCGGTACGAGTGAGCGTTCGAAGTTCGAAATTTGAAACGAGCCCCCGACGGGCGGTTCCGAGCCCGAAGGGCGACTCACCCGCAACCGCGCCGATTTTATAACTTCGATTTTCGGTTCCAGTGATTGAGGCTGAGGCATGACTTCGATAGGTGATTGGCCGCTTGGGAGTGACTCGACGCCCCAAACTGCGGAGTCCGCACCCATACTTCGGGCCGAGAGTTTGACCCAGATTTTCCGTTCCGGCAGCGAAGAAGTCGTGGTACTTGATGGAATCAACCTGGAAGTGCAGCGGGGAGAATTGGTGGCTCTAGTGGGAGAATCCGGTTCCGGCAAGACGACGTTGCTGCACTTGTTGGCTGCGCTGGACACTCAGACAAAGGGTGAGGTATACTTCGAAGGAAGGCGACTGAGTGAGTTTCGCGAAGACGAGCGCGCTCTGTATCGCAATGAGAAGATAGGCTTTGTATGGCAGATGCACTATCTTCTGCCGGAATTTAGTGCTCTGGAAAATGTGGTCATCCCGCAGTTGATTCGCGGGTTGCGCATAAATGATGCGCGGGGCGCGCGCAGAGAATTGCTGGCGAGGTTGGCCTTGCCGCCGCCTCAAAACGTCGCGTCGGTGAATTGTCGGGTGGGGAACAACAGCGCGTGGCCCTGGCCCGAGCGCTCGCTAATCACCTGGCGGTCTCCTGGCTGATGAGCCTACGGGAAGCTTGGACCATCGCACAGCGGAGCGCGTGACCGACCTGCTCGAAAGCCTGCATCGGGCCCATCATCTCACCTCGGTGCTGGCGACGCACAACCTGGAACTGGCCCGTCGCGCCAATCGGACCTTGCGCTTGGCGGATGGAAAGCTGACGGAATGGGTAGTTCCAATAGTTCCATGACCCCCGCACTCCCGGGTACCGGCGGGTAGCAGGGAAGGTGGGGCTTCGAGAAGAACTGAGGAGCTATGTTCGAGAGGTACACAGAAAAAGCCCGGCGCGTCATCTTCTTCGCGCGTTACGAAGCCAGCCAGTTTGGCAGCCCCTTTATCGAGACGGAACACCTGTTG
>CAVRBF010000086.1:0-54735 GCA_963719115.1 uncultured Acidobacteriota bacterium
ATAAAGCCAAGTGATCGCAACCAGGGACCGTAACTTCCTCGATGGGGGGGACTCAGCGGCTGCAAGTGTAGAGGTCGGTCGCATTACGCCAAGTGGGCGACTTTCATTTATTTCACAAAGGGTCCGTCCTACAACGGCTACGTTTTCCTTGCGCGTGACAAGTCCCCTCAAATGGCGTAGAATCACCATGGATATAAGGGGTTTGAGAGATTAATTATGACGGTGATTGAGCTTCCCGATGAACAGGCGGCGGCGCTGACAGCGAAAGCGGCGGCGGCGGGCCTTACCCTTGAGGCTTGGCTTAGCAAGCTTGCCAGCGCGGAACCGTCTTCACCGCCGACTGAGCGCCCCCTGCAAACTGCCGCAGACATCGTTCTCTCCCACATGCGCAAAGTCCCGCCTGAAATCATGGAGACCATGCCCAAAGACGGCGCTAGCCAACACGATCACTACATTTACGGCTGGCACAAAAAAGAGCCATGACCGCACTTTTCGCCGACACCTTCTACTGGATCGCGCTGGCAGATTTCACCGACAGCGCTCATCAGCGGGCGTTGGCCCTCACCACCAAGTTCGCGGCTTCGCAAATCATCACCACCGATGAGGTGTTGACCGAGTACCTCACGTTTTTTTCGACTGCGCCCGAGCCTCTGCGCCGCGAAGCAGCCGAAAGCGTTGCGGGTATCTTGGCGAACCCGGTTATTCGCGTGATCCCGCAGAGTCGCGAATCTTTCCTCGCTGGTCTCCAACTCTATCGTGCCCGCCCCGATAAGGGGTACAGCTTGGTTGATTGCATTTCGATGCAAACGATGCGCAAAGAAGGGTTGACCGCGGTCCTTACCAACGACCGGCATTTTGAGCAGGAAGGCTTCAGGGCGCTATTTCGCGATTCTTAAACCATTCCCCTATCCCCGCCACGTTTCAAAATGGGTAAGCTTTGAGACGTTTGGCAGAGCTACGGTACCACCGCGCCAGATGCGCGCATGGGCCGTCTTCCCTCGGCTGGCGCAGGGATGCGTTTCAATCTCTGCGTCTGGCATGGCAAGATTGAAGTCCCTTCGGGATCGTACTCCCAACCCCAGGAGTCTGCGCTACCAGTATTCTTTCGGAGCCCGTAGCGCCACCACCTCTGTGGTCCGCGGCACTTCAGTCGCAGCCCCGATGGTTATTATCGTGCGGCAAGGTCATCGCGATCCGAAGGTAAGAGGCGCGGACCGCAAACGCGGCGCTACCTGCTAGGGAACGTCCCCGTTTTTCCCTTACGGCGATGAAATAGTAACCGCCGCCATCGTAATCGGGATTCGGCTGAAGCAGGGGGTCAGATATAGGTTCTCAATGGGCGTTAGACCTTCCAGACTTTCTTGAACGCGGTTTGAGCGAGCCATTTCGCTCGCGCCGCGATCTCGTCCTTCGTCCAATCCGTCGCCTTCTCGATCACTGGATCAAGGAACACCTTCGACTTCAAAAGTGCCGCCTTTTTCGCGGCGAATCCTTTGGCCGCCAGTTTTTTGCTATTGAATCCTTTCTCGACCAGCAGGAGGTTACCGATGCGTCCGACGTCTTCGTCCGGCAGGTGGTTAGGGCCGCCTTGCGGCGCGATGTGCTCAATAGTCATTTGAGAATAGTCCAGCGCGACGCCGTTGGCGCTCATTGTGCGGTCGATCTTCGCGAGGATGTATTGGACCAGCTTCTTCTGCTTGGTGAAGGAGCGAGAGAATCGCAGGTTCAAGAAGGACGGCTCGAATTCGGCGTACGACGGAGCCTTTGTCCTTAGCTTGTCCTTGAGCTCTGTCAGTACCGCAAGCTTTGCGTCGAGGTCCCCAGCAGCGAGTAGCGTCCGCGCGTGCAGCGCATACATGAATGAGATGCCCCCGGATGAGCGCTGCGAGGTTATGGCCGTGAAGCTGAAGTGGAAGTTCTCAATAGCCCCGAGAATATCCTCGACGTGTTTCTGCTTGATATCTCCTGCGTCGTAGGCGTGCATGATCGCCAGCATCATTGGAAGGGGTTGCCTGAGACGGAATAGTCCGAGGGCATCCAGCGAGTCCCTGATGCCGTACTCGTTCTTCTGCCACTTCCTATAGGCTGTTTCCTGTATCTCACGATAGGTCCGGGCGTCGCGAACCAGCGAAGCGAGGGTTTCTTTTGCGTTCTGCTTTGTAACCTTGCGCTTCAGGTCTTTGTAGAGCTTTTTGACAGTGACGTTATTCGTGGGAGGACAGCCAATAATGGTGAAGGAAGTTGGTGACGGAGAGATCAGCCTGGGACCCCTCGATTAGCTCAACCATACCGTTCCAGGTGTCTTTCGTATGATCCACGTTCCGATTTGCGGGCTTAAGAAGCTTTGTGAGATGCCCCTTCACGAGGTCGGAGGGGGTAAGATCCTTGCCTCTGGTGTTTAACGTTTCGAAAATAACGTAAGCGTCATCTTCGTTATCTAAGTCTATGTAAATGACCTTAAGCGTAAGAATCTTGTCCCGTATGCGGGTAAGGACTTCCCGAACCTTTGCCTCGATTTCCTTTTTCTTGAGAGTTTTGTCCTTTCGGATGCCGTCTACCGTCTCGGCGATATTCTCCGAAATGAACTCAAAAGAACTTTTGAGCGCCGCCTCTTCATCGCGAATGTCAGGGGTCGTTTCGGCATCGCCTTCGTTTTGTATGTGATCCTGAAGATAGGGATATGAAGTTTCGGTCTGAAGAACGTACTGCGCCTTGTTGTTAATGTCACGACGCTCGATAAGTCGGTGAATGCCTCCAGCCAGATCCTCGACACCGTTTTTCTTGAGAGCATTGCGCAGTGCGGCCAAAATCATCGTGATCGTGGTCAGGCGCTGTTGCCCGTCAACCACCCCCGCAGTGTCGGATTGCGGAGGCTTGAACACAACCATCGGTCCGATGAAATAGTCGGCGTCGGAATTAACCACTACGTCGTTCCAAAAATCCTCGATGTTCTCCAGGTCCCAAGAGTAAGGCCGCTGAAATCTTGGGATGCTGTAGAAGCCACTCTCTAGGATGTCTTTTATATCCTTGTCAATTGATCTTATTTTCATAGCATCGTATTTTACTCCGACGAGCGATTTACAGACAGGGAAAAGCCGGGATTCGTTTCTACACGGGGGAAAAACTGGGGACCGCGGGACGGTCACCAATTTCGATTCGTCGAAAAATTGGGGAACGTTCGGTTTGCCCCGGTTTCCTCGGTATCCTGAAAATTGACAGCTACTCCATTTTTTTACTTCAGCTGCCGAATCCGCTCTTGCAGGAATTGCCGCTCGGGTCCCTGTTGGGCCAGCGCCAGAGCTTTCTCATAAGAGGACCGAGCCTCGGCTGTCCTGCCGAGCCTGCGGTACATATCTGCACGGGCGGAATGCGCCAGGTAATAATTTACCAATTCGCCCTACTCCAACACCGCGTCGATCTGCGTCAGACCAGCCTCTGGACCATCGCGCATGGCGATGGCCACGGCACGATTGAGTTGTACAACGGGCGAAGGCTGAATTCGTAGCAATAGGTCGTAAAGTGCAACAATCTGCCGCCAATCGGTCGCCGCCACCAATTCCGCCTGCGCATGATCGGCGGCAACCGCCGCCTGGAGGGTGTAAGCGGGGTAGCGCTGAGGTATTTGGCTCCGAGCCGAATTCCTCAGCGGTCCTTTCTCATTGCCGGGCAATGAACAGCCTGAGGTTGGGACCGGAAGTGCCGGTGAACTCAGCAGGGCATCAGAGGAGCATCCCCGGCGCAAACCGGTGGGCGCGATGATTAGCGGATGGCCCGGAGGGCGGCTGCGGGTTCGCGGCTGATAATGGTTAACAAAACGCGGGCGGCGCCGGTGGGTTCGCGCTCGCCGTTTTCCCATTTCCGCAGCGTTGCCGGACTCAGGCCGAAGGTGCGAGCAAAAGCATCGCGGCTCAGTCCAACCTTCTTACGCGCGGTCTTGATGTCGCCCGGCTTCACGGCAACGCGCACGACGCGCGCCGCGGCGGACCGATCACCCCGGGTATGGGCGAGGGCTTCCTCCAGACCCTGCAGGATTCCTTCGAAAGCTTGCTTGCTCATCTTTGCCTCCTCTGAAGCTGTTGCTTGATCTCCGCCGCGACTTTGGCCAGCGCGTTTCGTTGCGCTGCCGAAAGGTTGGCCTTCTCATTCTTGCCAAAGATTTCAAGATTGTGCCCCATTGGGGCCATTTCGTCAACCACCGACGGGCGCAAAAGGGCGGGTGACTGACCTCGCCGGGCATTAACCACTCCACTTGGCCGTACAACTGTCAAGCCGTGGAAGTGCCCTTCTCACGCGCCGGTAAGGAGGCAGCAACCCGTCGAGCGCCGGCACCCGCGCTTGACGGCGTGTTGAGTGACAGCCAATCATCCGACGCGGCACACGAACTGACGCACAAAGATTCTCCTGGCCGTCTGATGATCATCTGCGGAAAATCAACGAGGCGCCGATTCTTGCGAATGCTCCTGCCGACGGAACGCGGCGAACCCTTGTAGCGCTGACCTTAAGAGCCTGCCCTGAGCGCAGCGAGGGGTCGGCACCTGTAGGGCCCAGCAGCGCTGGGCCGGGCCGAACGCCGTTCGGCCCTACAACCCAAGCCGCCTCGCCGCTCAAAGCAGACATTTTTGCCTCTTGACAAAAGTAGGCAAGTATGTTAAACCCACTTATGTAGGTATAGCGAGGTGCGGGAATGTCCCTCCGCAAGTCCCCCACGACGACCGCCGATTGGTCCCAAGCCCCCTGCTGCGACGCCCCGGAAATCCACCGCCCCGCGCACGAAATGGGGCAAGGCCCCGTCACGGATCAACCAATTGGCCGCCGGGAGTCGTGGCCGACTGATCGTCCCGAGAGTGAAGGGCTGGTGGTGAGTCCGCGCTTTCTGTATACGTTATAGAAAAAAAGGAAGTTACGTGTTTTCAACAGTCTCTCATCCAAGAGTCAACCCATTCAAAATAAAACACTTAACAAAATTTTGCGGATGCGGAAAAAAGAAAACACAAAATGAAGGTATTTCTGTAGATGTGTATGAAAACACAGGGCAAAAAAATCACCTTTTTGTATTTCTGTAGATATGCATGAAAATACAAGGCTTACATGATTTTCTGTAGATGTTATTGAAAACAAGATGGTAAGTCGAAATCTTAGGGCTCGGGATGAGGAAAATCTAGGCAGGAACCGGGCGGGCGCGGCGGCGAAGGCATGGCGTTGAAGCCCGCCGACTTCATCGGCAAAGGGCGGCATGGCTTGGTGCAACCCGCCGGCAAGTGCCGCGGTCGCGAGTATCTGCGCATCATCTACGGCCCCGTATACACCACGGATGAGAACCTCCGCCGGTCGGGATGGGCAGCATTTCCACCGATGTGCGGAACAGCCAAAACCCGCACTGCGGCTCCGAGTGCTTTTGCCCAAGAACCGGAGTAGAATGCAGCGGCGGGATTCAAATCGCCGATTCCATTGCGTAAAAGAGGAGGCACTTTATGGCAGGACTATACAAGGTTACAGAATTGGTGGGAACATCCCAGGAGAGTTTTGCCGAGGCCGTGCGCGTGGCGGTGGACGAAGCGGCCAAGACGGTGCGCGGCATGTCCTGGTTCGAAGTCGTCGAGCAGCGTGGGCGCATTGACAAGGGCAAAGTGGCGGAGTTTCAAGTGACCATCAAAATCGGATTCAAGCTGGAGAGATAGATGTACTGTTGCGATTTCCTGGAAGACGCCGTGGAGCGCGGCGCGTTTTATTTCGGCGCCAAGCATCGCATCGACGACGGCAGGATCATCAACGACATCAACACGGAGTACTTTATCCGTGCTGGATCGTCGCACGGCTACGATTATCTGGGAGTGAACTACTGCCCGTTCTGCGGCCGTGCCCTCTCTCTGGGATTGTGGCAGGCGGAAAAGAAGAAGTAGCACTTATTCAAAAGATATGGATTTCAACTGGAAGAGGGGCACGGAGTAATCGAATACCCGGTCGCTGGCGGGGTCGTACTTGTCGGTAATGCCCAGAACGCGGACCTCCGCGGGCCGAGACGTGGGCATCAGGAATTTTCCCACGATGGTCTTTTCCTCGCGCAGCAGGATGCTGAGCTGGTCTCCTTGGATCTGCACGCGATCAATCTTGTCGAAGTCGATTTCATCCGCGCCGCCGTTGTCCGTCTGGAGGGTAAAGCTGGTGACGGCCGGGATCGATTCGAGCAGTGAGCCGCGCCCGCCCGGCGGGTAAAAGTCCAAATAGGTGTCATACAGCTCGATGATTTTGCCGGCCTGGTCGGTGAGGGTGATTTTGTAGCCGAAGCGCTTCCACGCGGCCAGGATTTGCGCGCGTGCGGCGGCGTTGGCGATCTGGACGCGCATCGGCAGGCTGCCGCGGTTCAGCCGCACAATGGTCACGCGGCGTTCCTTCAGGTCAAAGTGCTTGTACACAATGAAGGAAGAATCCTGCTGCACCACGATGGCGTCGCGCTGCAGGACAATTTCATTGCCCTCCGCCGTAGCCTGATAAATGGTATCGGCGCGGAGCGGTGCGGCGGCCAGCACCAACCCCACGCACAGCAACCACAGTGCTTTCATTCCCAACCCTCATGAAGGAAAAGGCCCCGCAGCGGTTGCGCACGAAGCCGCGGGGCCATGACATTCGCCAAGCATTGCTGACGCTCTTCCGGATCAGTGCTTGCTCTTGCCGGTTTTCTTGTACTCCGTACTTACCTTGCCCTGGAGGGAGTCAATGCTTGCTTGCGCCGAAGAAGCCCACTGGCCGGTGGGGGCCAGCTTCAGGTAAGTCTGGAAGGCTTCGACGGTGCCCGGCGCCGGAACCATGGTTCCATCAGCCTTCACCGTGGCCTTTCCCAAAAGCGCCATGCCGTACCAATACCACGCCAAAGCGTTGGTGGGATCAATGTCGGTCGCCTTCTTCAGGGCAGCGGCGGCCTCATCCATGTGTCCCTGATTCACCATAATGGCGCCCAGGTTGTAATAGTAACCGGCGGCATGCGTAGGATCCAGGTCCGCGGCCTTCTTGAATTCAGTGGCAGCGTCATCAGATTTGCCCATGCTGGCATACAGGCTGCCCAAATTGTTGTGCAGGCTGGCATCGTTGGGATCGAGCGCCATGACCTTATTGTAATAATCCAGGGCTTTGGCCTGATCCTGCTTTCGCGTGTCCGGATTGTTTTCGATGCTGGCAGCCTTGCCCCATGTGTCCGCCAGCCGGTCCATCATGATCGTGGCGTTCCTGTCTTTGGCAAGCGGTAGGGCCTTCTCAAAGATGGCGGCCGCGTCGGTGTACTGCTTCGCATTGTACGCCGCCATGCCTTGATCGAACATCTGCTTTAGACTTTGGGATTGCTTTACTTCTGCCTGCTGCTTCTGGTACTCAGGGTTGGCGGCTTGTTCTTTTTGCGCCTGCTGCTGAATCTGCGCCATATCGAAATTAAGCTCGGTGGGGTCGCCGATCCCCACGGTTTTTCCCTGGAAGTACATGGGCTTGCCGTCAGGACCCAGCAGCGAGACCTTGTACTGCCCGGGGGCCAAGCCAATATAGGTGTACTCCCCCTTCTTGTTGGTCTTGACCTTGGAACTCCATTTCATTTCCGTGCGCTCAACCAATAGTGTGTAGCCGGCCAGGGGCTTTCCACCGTCGCCGGTGCACTTGCCCGTCAGGCCTCCGGTCTGAGCAAATGCCGGAATACACGTGAAAAATGTGGCGAAGACGATGGCAGCCCCCATCATTCTCCGCGTCCAAAAACTTGCCATAATTGCCTCCTCGCTCAATTGCAAACCGTCTCCATTTTATCTATTTGGGTCGCGGGACTCAACTACCGGTTCGCAGTTTTTTTTAACGTTCCGGGGAACCGACTTTTCGACCGTAGTGGGGCCGCGTGGCGTAAGGGATCGGATCCTCCACCCCCGCTTCCTCAAAAGCCCGCAGGCGCAGGGCACAGCTATCGCACACGCCACACGCGCTCTCCTGTCCCTGATAGCACGACCAAGTGAGTTCGAACGGCGCGCCCAGCTCGCGTCCGCGACGAACAATTTCACTTTTCCGCATGTGGATGACCGGCGTCACGATTTCCAATTTCGTCTCCGGTTTGGTGCCGGCAACGATGACGCGGTTGAATGCCGCGTAGTACTCCGGGCGGCAGTCAGGATAACCGGAGCTGTCTTCCGCAACGGCCCCGATGAAAATCTTGCGCGCTCCCAGAACTTCACCCCAGGAAACCGCGATGGAAAGAAAGTGCGCGTTGCGGAAAGGAACATAACTCGAAGGAATGTCCTGCCGTTCCAGATCGGCGGCTTCCACGGCGATCCTTACATCGGTCAGGCTCGATCCACCAATTTGTTTCAAGTGGTCGAGGCGGCACACCAGGCGCTGCTCCGCGCGGTAAAAGTCGGCAACGGCGTCAAAAGCGCGCCGTTCTCGATCCTCCGTCCGCTGGCCGTATGCAACGTGCAGCATGGCCACACGGTAGTCAACGTCGGCAATGGCGCTCGTCACGCAACTGTCCATGCCGCCGCTGGCGAGAACGATGGCCAACGGTTTGCTCGCTGCTTGTGGTCCTTGCGCGTTATCTCGTTGGCTGTGATCAGTCATGATCGGCCTGTTAAGCTTGCTTAAGTACCTGCCCGTTGCCGACAACTGATTAGATAGTGGTCCGAACTTCCCGCTGCCGACTGCCTTCCGCCTACTGCTTACGGCCTACTGAGGTTCATACTCCCTTGGTATCCGGGTCCCAAATGAACTTGTGAATCTGCAATCCCATTCTGACAGGCAGGGCGTCGCGCAGAATCCACTCGGCGAGCTGGCGGGGGTGCAGCTTTCCAAAGACTGGAGAAAAGATAATCTCATCCACGCGCCCACGCAAGGCGTGACGGTCCATGAAGTCAAGCGCGTAGCGATAGTCGGTCTCGTCGGCAATCACGAACTTGATTTGGTCCTTCTGTTCCAGAGCGTCTAGATTGTCATTGTTGAAGGTCTCACCCTCGCCGCTGCCGGGGCACTTTACGTCCACCACCTTGACGACCGGTCGAGGCAGTCGGCCAATGAAACGCTCGCCGCTGGTTTCGATCAGCACCTGAAACCCTTCACGCAAGAGTTGTTCTGACAACGGGTAAACGTCTTCTTGCAGAAGCGGTTCCCCGCCCGTGAGTTCCACCAGCTTGCCGCCGAGTTGGCGGACCTTCGTCAGGACTTCATCGACCGTCATCTTCTGGCCGCCGTGGAACGCGTAGGCCGTATCGCACCAATGGCAGCGCAGATTGCAGCCGGTGAGTCTGACGAAGACGCAGGGCAAGCCCGCGAAGGTTGACTCTCCCTGGATCGATTTAAAGATTTCCGTGATGACCATTTGGATGTGGGGAATCGTGCGCAATGAACCCCAACCGTCTATTTTACCCCAACTCGCACTGTGGTTATTCCACTAGTGCTCGCGAGTATCCACGACTCAAAAGGGGAAAGTGAGTCCCGAAATGGGCTAAATGGCATACAAAAAGTCACCTGCCCTCCGGGTTTTTGACATGAGTCAATTATCTGTCGCGCCGTAATCACCTGAATCTAAGCTGGTTCATCGGACTGCCGATGAGTAAATGTGGGCGTAACAAATCTTGGCCCCCAGCTTGCACTCGATTTGGCCGGAACGAAGGAGCGGGTTATGTTGAGCCATAAAGAGCTCGAGAAAATCCGGGAAGAGCGAGAAGTTTTGGAAACCTGGCGCACTTACTCCCGGCACGTCGTCGCCGACATGCTGGAAGCCTGCGCCGTGTGTGGAGCCGTCCGGGATAAGGAAATGTTAACCCGCTGTCGCTGGTGCGAGGACGCTTATATTTGCAAGGACGGTGTTTGCGCCCAACAGCATCAGGCGGCACTGCATCCCGCGGTTGCCTTCTGGACCTGGTAGATGGGAAGAGCCAGGATCTAGGATTTAGGAGCTAGCATTCAGGACTCCAGAGCCTCAGCGCCGATCACGTCTGGATTACCTGAATCCCAAATCTTGGATCCCAAATCGCGTCTTGCGCCAGGATCCAGGAGCTACAATTCAAGATTTCAAGGGTTCAACCGCGACGGCGTCCGGAATTGCAGATTCCAAATCCTAGACCCTAACTCCTAGCTCCTAAATCCTAGATCCTGCCCCCTGCAGTTCCAGCTAACTCCTTGGCCGATACGTAGCGGACGTTGTGTCCGTCTCCCAGATCGTGACGGCCTGCACCTGATGACCCCGCGCGCGGACTTCGGGTTCCAATTCATCGTAGAAATACTTGGCGATATTCTCCGCCGAGGGGTTCAGTTTGTCGAACGGCGGGATGTCGTTCAGGAAGTGGTGGTCCAACCGTTCCACCAGCGTCTTGATGGTTTTTCGCACCTCGACAAAGTCGATCAACAGCCCCGCCGAATCAAGCTGTTCGCCGCCGACCACCAATTGCACTTTGTAGTTGTGCCCGTGGACGTTCTCGCACTTGCCCTTGTAACCGCGCAGGGCGTGTCCTGCCGCAAACGTATACTCTACTGAGACTTCGAACATTTAACCCCCAAATAGCAGTCAGCCGTGACGACGGCTGGCTTGCGGCTGACAGCGAACCCAGCGGCGCAGCGACGCGGCAGGGCGATTCAGCCATCGCTGAACTCAACCCTTGCGCCTGTCCGGGGTTACTCTCCGTGGTTTCGAGTCGGCCCGCCGCGGGTCGGGCTTCTGCCTTCGATCCACCCTCGCGTTTCTCCGCTCACCTGTGCGCTTGGGCCGCTCCCCTGTGTTTTGATTATGTTCGGCCATCGGAAGTTTCTCCTCGTCGGGTATTTGCCCTTGACTTGACATTCTCGCACGAAGGCCTTCAACTCTGCCAGCCGATTTGTCGGGTGAAGTTTCTCGCTAAGGACAGTCGATTTGTCCGGCGTGTCAGTTTAATCGGTAGCGGCGAGTTCGCCTCGCCAAATGACGGCGCCATGCAAGCACCTCTGCCTGAGACCCAGGTGTGGCGGGCCTGCCCGTGGCACAGGCAGGAGTGACTGTGCCACCGTCGGCCCGGAGGTCTCTTCCCATTTACTATTGAATTTGACAACGCCCGTTCGTTTCTTATATATTTAATTAGCGCTTTCCGGTTCTTTCCGTTCCCGCTGTTTTTATAAGATCTTTTCTGTCAATGAATTGGAGCGTAACTTTGGAGGCACTGCAACGTTCGTCGGAACTTACGCTGGGAGATGGATAGCAGCAACTCTCGGGCCCTATGTCAACATCTAACCCCAAGGTGACGCACACATGGTAATCGAAGTAAGCATTGACAGGTACATATTTACCGAATAACTATAGGCCTGCCTAATGGGCGTTACCCAACATTCAGGCAGGAGGCAAGAAGCAAATATTAACTCAGGATGGAAGAACGAAAGAAACATCCGGTAATGGTCCGGTTATCGGAAGATGATCGTAATTGGACTTTGATTGCGTACTTTACCCCCGAAGCCTTCCTCGCAAGCACGGCTGTCCGATCGGGAGAGTAGTATGGGGACCCTATTCGGATTTCGGCTGTTCGCAAACCCGCTTGCCAAGGAAGCAGCGGAACTCAAATCAGATAAGCAAAAGCTGGAGGCGGAAGTTGCAGCGCTGAAGCGCGCGCAGCTTCAGTCGCAAGGCCTATCTGGAGTCGGCGCCGGACGCCATGGTGGTGGTGAACGGCGAGGGCAAGATTGTCCTTGTCAACGCCCAGACCGAGAAGCTCTTTGGCTACCCTCGCCACGAACTTCTGGGACGGGAAGTTGAGATTCTGACCCCCGAACGGTTCCGGCGCCAGCACCAAGGGCAGCGCATTAGTTTCTTCGCCAAACCGCGGCTGCGCCCGATGGGCGCGGGACTGGAGCTGTTCGGTCTGCGCAAGGATGGCACGGAGTTCCCGGTCGAGATCAGCTTGAGTCCGCTGGAAACCGCGGAGGGAACGCTGGTTTCCAGCGCCATCCGCGATCTCACCGAGCGCAAGCGAGCGGAAGCAGCCCGGGAACAGTTGGCCTCCATTGTTGATTATTCCGAAGACGCAATTATCGGCAAGACATTGGAAGGGATCATCGTCAACTGGAACCGGGGCGCCGAACGCCTTTATGGCTACACCGCGGCGGAGATGGTTGGCAAATCAGTTTCCCTTCTGCTGCCGCCGGACCGGCCTGATGAACTTCCTGACATCATGCGGAGGTTGCGAAGCGGGGAAAAAATCGACCACCAGGAAACCGTTCGGCGGAGAAAAGACGGGCGGCTGGTGGACGTGCTGGTCAGCATCTCACCCATCAAAAATGCTCAGGGAACCATCACCGGGGCGTCAACGATTGCCCGCGACATCACGGAACGCCGCCGGTCGGAAGAAGGCATCCGGCGCTTGAATCGCGATCTGGAACAGCGCACGGCGGAGCTGGAGGCGGCCAACAAGGAACTGGAAGCCTTCACCTATTCCGTCTCCCACGATCTGCGCGCGCCGCTGCGCCACATCGACGGCTTTTCGAAACTGCTAGCCGAGCAGCTTCAAGGCGAACTCACCGACGACGCCCAGGAATGCCTCACCACCATTCGCGAGTCGGTGCAACAGATGGGCGCGCTGATTGACGACTTACTGAATCTGGCGCGCGTGGGGCGAAGCCAACTCAGCATGCAGGTTACCGGCTTCGAGTCGCTGGTGAAA
This sequence comes from uncultured Acidobacteriota bacterium, assembly GCA_963719115.1. GTDB lineage: Bacteria > Acidobacteriota > Terriglobia > UBA7540 > UBA7540 > Bog-366. The sequence continues at coordinate 12,639 of CAVRBF010000086.1, forward strand.
GAGGTGTCGGCCGACTTGAAGCGTGCCAATCCCCAGCGCGCCATCGAATGGAATGTCCAGACCCTGCCCTTTGCCGACTGCGACCCCGCGCTGATGAAGCAAGTGTTTGCCAACCTGCTGTCCAATGCCGTCAAATTCACACGGCCCCGAAATCCCGCCATCATCGAAGTGGGATCAACCCGGCAGGGTGACGAGCCGGTGATCTTTGTGCGCGACAATGGGGTGGGCTTCAGTATGAAGTATGCCAACAAACTCTTCGGGGTGTTTCAACGTCTGCACCGGAGCGAAGATTTTGAGGGCACCGGGGTGGGCCTGGCCACCGTTCAGCGCATCATCCACAAGCATGGGGGACGCGTTTGGGCGGAGGCGGAACTGGACAAAGGGGCGACGTTTTATTTCACGGTGGGGAATTCGGATGGTTCGGGAGGGAAGGCATGACATCGGAAAAATCCCAAATCCTGCTGGTTGAGGACAATGCCTCACGACCTCAAGCTGACGCTCCACGCCTTGCGCGCGGAGAATCTGGGCAATGACATTCAGGTGGCGCGGGATGGCGAGGAAGCGCTGGACTATCTTTTCTGCCGTGGGCCGTTTGCCGGACGCGGCTTCGATCATCCACCGCGCCTGGTGCTGCTGGACCTGAAACTGCCCAAGGTGGACGGCCTGGAGGTTTTGCGCGAGGTCAAGGCCGATCCGCGCACCAGGGCCATCCCCGTCGTGATTCTGACCTCCTCCCGCGAAGAAAAAGACCTGGTGGATAGCTACAAGCTGGGCGTGAACGCGTACATCCAGAAGCCGGTGGAGTTTGACGCCTTCCGGCAGGCGGTGAAGCAACTGGGACTGTTCTGGCTGGTCATCAATGAACCGCCGCCGGCGGGCGCCTTTCGCGCCTGAATGTGTCAGATTCGCGGCAAGATTGCCGTGATTGGCTGAAAAATGGGTCAGACTTGTCTTATGTCGATTTCCATGACCGTTAAAGAGTAATGGTTATTTAGCTTTGTAACTGGCCATTCCGGTAATACACTCTGCGACTGCATATGGCTGTGGGATTTTGGCACGGAAACAGCTTAATGAGTGTTACACATTGAAGTGAGACGACCCCCTCGCCCCTGGCCCCTCTCCCCCAAGGGGGCGAGGGGAGAGTTAGATTGAATCCACGCCCTCGCCCCCTTGGGGGAGAGGGTGGCGCGCAGCGACGGGTGAGGGGGTTCTTTCGTCACCTCATTAAGTAATGATCAGAGGGACGCTTAACGTGAGTACACGAAATCAAGTCGAATCCACCTCGCCACCTCTCCGGTTGCTCGTTCTGGAAGACAATCCGCGCGACGTCAAGCTGACGACCAGCCCTGCTAAAGCGCGAAGGATTCGAATTTCAGTTTGAGGTCACGGACTCTGCGGAGGACTTTCAAGAGAAGTTGAGAGACGGTGAGTTCGACGTCATCATCGCGGATTTCAACCTCCGAGGATGGACGGCGCTTCACGCGCTGGAACTCGTCAACCGATCGGGGAAGGACGTTCCGGTGATTGTGATGACCGGTTCAGTCGGTGACGAAGCCGCAGTGGATCTGATTAAGAGCGGAGCCAGCGATTACGTTCTGAAGGACCGGCCCGCCCGCCTGCCGGTGGCCATTCGGCAAGCCCTGGAAGAGAAAAAGTTACGTCAGGAGCGGGAACGCGCGGAAGCTTCCGTGCGTGAAAGCGAGGCGAGATTCCGGTTCCTATTCGCGTCGAATCCCCTCCCCATGTGGGTGTACGACCTCGAGACGTTGCAGTTTATCGAGGTGAACGATGCCGCGGTGGGGCATTATGGGTATTCGCGGGAGGAGTTCCTGCGCCTGCGCATCACCGACATCCGCCCCCCCGAGGAAGCGCACCGTCTCCGCAAGAACCTGACGCAAGAGCGGCAAGCCCTGGAAGAGTCCGGGCCCTGGCGACACCAATTGAAGAATGGACGAATCATCCTGGCCCAAATTACCAGCCATCTGCTGACGTGGAATGGCCGGAAGTCGGCGCTGGTGGTGGCCCAGGACATCACGGAGCGCGCGCGGGCGGAACTGGCGCTGCGGGAATCCGAGGAGCGGTACCGCACGCTCTTCGAACATAATCTTGCCGGCGTCTTCCGTACCAGCGCGGACGGGGACATTCTGGAATGCAATGTGGCGATGGCGAATATGCTGTGGGCCGGTTCACCCCGCGAAATCTTAGCCCACAACGTGTTGGATTTTTACTTTTCTGACGAGGACCGCGCCAAATTTATCGGCGAGCTGGAGGCGCAGGGAAAGGTGACCGATTATGAGCTGCGTCTCCGGCGTAAGGATGGCAGCCCCCTCTGGGTCATCGCCAACGTTAATACCAGGGTGCCGGCGGCCGGAGGCTCTCCGATTATCGAGGGTACGCTGGTGAATATCACCGACCGCAAGCGAGCCGAGGAGGCGCTGAAACATAGCGAGGTAGAGGCCCGCGCCCGGGCCGATGAATTGACGGCCCTCATGGACGCCGTTCCCACGATGACGCTCATCGCCCACGACGCCGAATGCCGGAGCATGACCAGCAATGCCGTGGGCCTCCGCATGCTGCGCCTCCCGCCGGGCGCCAACGTCTCGGCCAGCGCCCCGGACGCGGAACGCCAGGCGACGTTGCGGCCGATGAAGGACGGGCGTGAGTTACGGCCGGAGGAACTGCCCGTGCAGTTGGCCGCTTTGACGGGACGGGAGGTGAGAAACTTCGAGCTGACGTTTGAGTTTGAAGATGGCACCAAGCTCGACTCCCTTTGCGATGCGGTGCCCTTATTTGACGCAGCGGGAAAAGTGCGGGGGGCGGTCGGTTCCTTTATGGACATCACCCAGCGCACGCAGGCTGAGGAATCGCTGCGCCGCAGCGAAGCCTATCTTGCCGCTGGGGAGAAGCTTAGTCATACCGGCAGTTGGGCGTGGAATCGCGCCACGGGTGAGCTCTTCTCGTCCCAGGAAACCTACCGGATCTTCGGCTTCGATCCGGCCACGGACAAAGCCTCGGTCCCCGATACCTTCCTGTCTCGAATCCATCCCGAAGATCGGCCGAGGATTGAAGGGGGGTTGGCTGCCGCCCCGGAGCAGTTGAGTGCGAACGAGGTCGAATACCGGCTCTTGCTTCCCGACGGAACGATTCGCCACATCAATGAGATCGTTTATCCCGTGGTGGACGGTTCGGGGAAGGTGGTCGAGCGGTTTGGCGTGGTTAGCGACGTTACGGAGCGGAAGCAGGCGGAAACCGAGATCTCACGTCTGGCGGCTATTGTTAGTTCGTCTGATGACGCGATTTATAGCGCCGACACTGATGGGATCATCATTACCTGGAATCCCGGCGCGGAACGCTTGTACGGTTACACCGCCGAGGAAATCAAGGGCAAGCACTTTACCACTCTGATCCCCGAGGACGGGCGAAGCGAAGCTCTGGCCGTACGCGATAGGCTCTTTCGCGGCGAGGCCATGGTCCATTACGAATTCGAGCATCGTCGCAAGGACGGAAGCGCGCTGCAATTGTCCTTGACGCTGTCTCCCATCAAGAATTCCGAGGGCGAGGTCAAAGGAGTATCGGCCATCGCCCATGACATCACCGAACGCAAGCGGGCGGAGGCAGCGCTTCGTGAGAGCGAGCTCCGTTTTCGGCGGCTCACCGAGACCAACATCATTGGCGTTTTTGTGGCCCAGGCCGACGGGCTCATCGCCGAGGCCAACTCGGCGTTTCTGAACATGCTGGGATACTCCCGGGAAGAGCTGGGCGCCCGCCTGCTTCGCTGGGACTTGTTGACCTCTGCCGAATTTCAGCACGTGAACGAGCGCATCGGCGAGCAATTGAGAGCTTCAGGCTTTAGCGCCCCGCTGGAGACCGAATTTATCCGCAAGGACCAGGGCCGCGTGCCCCTGCTGATCGGCTTGGCGACGTTGGATGAGACTGTACATCGGGCCATCGCTTTTGTGCTCGATTTGAGCGAACGCAAGCGCGCGGAGGCGGAAAACGCGCCGCCTGGCCACCGCCATCGAGCAGTGCGCGGAAGCCGTGATGATGACCAATCCGCAGGGCGAGATCGAGTATGTCAATCCCGCCTTCACGCGCATCACCGGGTATGCGCGGGAGGAGGTTCTGGGAAAGAACCCGCGCATCCTCAAATCGGGCAAACAGGACGAGGAATTCTACCGGCAGCTTTGGTCCACCATTCTCCAGGGGAAGACCTGGCAAGGCGAGATCATCAACCGCCGGAAGGATGGCAGCCTTTACACCGAGCATATGACCATCGCTCCGGTGCGCAACGCCCGCGGCGAAATCACCCACTTCATCGACATCAAAGGAAGATGTGACGGAGCGCAAGGCCCTGGAGCTACAGCTTCAGAAAGCGGCCAAGATGGAGGCGGTCGGCCGGCTGGCGGGCGGAGTGGCGCACGACTTCAACAACCTGCTGACGGTCATGAATGGCTATTCCGAACTCCTCCTGGAGATGCTGGCCTCGGACGAAACGGCCAGCACGTTTGTAAAGGAGATCAAAGGCGCCGGAGACCGGGCCGCGTCTCTGACCCGGCAACTGCTGGCCTTCAGCCGGCAGCAAGTGCTGACGCCCCAGGTGCTCGACCTGAATACCGTGATCGCCAATATCGAGAAAATGTTGCAGCGCCTGATCGGGGAAGACATGAAGTTGCGGACCGTCCTGGAGCCCGCGCTGGCGCAGGTGAAGGCCGACCCGGGACAGATCGAACAGGTCATCATGAACCTGGCCGTCAACGCCCGCGACGCCATGCCGAAGGGCGGGAACCTGACCATTGAAACCTCCAACGTCGAGTTGGATGAAGACGTACGCGCAGCAACACGTCACGGTGAAACCCGGCCCCCACGTCATGCTGGCGGTTGGCGATACGGGCATGGGCATGTCGCCCGAGATCAAGGCGCGCATTTTCGAGCCGTTCTTTACCACCAAGGAAATGGGCAAGGGAACGGGTCTGGGTCTGGCCACCGTGTACGGGATTGTCAAACAATCGGGCGGAAGCATTTGGGTGTACAGCGAACTCGGCCAGGGCACCGTCTTCAAAGTCTATTTCCCGGCGGTCAGCGAGGCGCCGGAAATGGCCAAGGCCAAACGAGAAGCCAAGCGTCGGCGTCGGGGACCGAGACCATTCTGGTGGTCGAAGACGAGGAATCGGTGCGGTCGCTCATTCGCCTGGCCCTTGTCGCGGGTGGATATCAAGGTCTTGGAAACGGACGATCCGGACAAGGCGCTGGACCTGTGTGCAAACCACCCGGGACCTATCCACCTGCTGCTGACCGACGTGGTAATGCCGAAAATGTGGGGTCCCGCAGTGGCAGAAAAGGTGGCCGCGTTGCGCCCCGGCGTGAAGGTGATCTTCATGTCCGGTTACACCGACGATGCCATTGTCCACCACGGAGTGTTGAGCGCCGGCATGCCCTTTATCCAGAAACCCTTCTCACCCGCCGCGCTACGTCAGAAGATTCGGGAAGTCTTGGGTGGAACATAAGAGCCTGATTCGTATCCGCGCAGGGTTTACATTCAGTCGCGCATAAAGGCCTTGACATCTTCCAGCCGGCTCGTCTGATGGTAGGGGGGCAGGCTCTCCAGGAAGACTCGTCCGTAGGGCATGCGTATCATGCGGTGGTCGAGCATGGCCAGGATGCCGCGGTCGGTTTCGCTGCGAATCAGCCGGCCAAAGCCCTGCTTCAGGGTGATGACCGCCTGGGGCACCTGGTAATCGGTAAAGGCGTTTCCGCCCTCTTCGTTGATCTGCCGGATGCGCGCGGCCGTGACGGGGTCGCTGGGCACGGCAAACGGCAGGCGGTCGATCAGCACCGCGCTCAACTGTTCTCCCTGCACATCCACTCCCTGCCAGAACGAGCTGGTGCCGAAAAGCACGGCGTGCGGCGTGGCGCGGAAGCGGTCCAGCAATTCCGTGCGCGGCATCGAGCCCTGAATCATCAGCGGATAGCGCAGCTTCGGGCGGGTGCGTTCGTACACATCGCGCATCTGCGCGTAGGACGTGAACAGCACAAAGGCGCGTCCCCGTGTGGCCTTCAACAACTGCACCACTTCCTCCGCCGCCATGCGGGCAAAGTCCGGCTGGCGCGGGTCGGGCAAATGCAGGGGCGTGTAGAGCAGCGCCTGGTGGGCGTAGTCAAAGTGCGAATCGAGAATGCGCTCCTTGGCATTTTGGACGCCCAGGCGGCGCTTGAGGAAGTCGAACGTGCCGCCCACCGCCAGCGTCGCCGAGGTCAGCACCACGGTTTCCACCTGCTCGAACAGCCGCTCGCGCAGGATGGTGGAGACGTCGATGGGCGTGGCCTGCATAAACACGCCGCGCCCGCGCCGCTCCCACCAATACACCAGGTTGCGCTCGTGGCTTTCCAGCACCACCTCAAACATGCCGCGCAGTTCCAGCGAGCGCCGCACCAGGTTGTTGACCTCTTCCGGGCGGTCGGGCACGCGGCTCAGCTCCGTTTGCAGCAGCATCAGGGCGTTGGTCAGGCTGCCGTAGGCGCCGCGATTCACTTCTAAAAAACTGTCGCGATTGTCGAAGTTTGAGCGCCCTTCCGTGCGCGGGAAAAGCTCAAAGAACAAGTCGGCGCGCCGCCGCAACTCGCCTACGGCGCTGAAGGCCTGGGCGTTCTGGATGCCCTTCAGCCGCAGTGTGGCTTCCGTGTCGCGGGCCAACTCCTCCACGCGGTAATTGCTGATTTCTACGCCGAAATAATGCGTGGCCACGTCCTCCATCTCATGCGCTTCGTCGAACACCAGCGCGGCGTAATCGGGCAGCAGCGCCGCGTAATCGTTCTGGCGTAAGGCGAGGTCGGCGAAGAACAGGTGGTGATTCACGATCAACAGGTCAGACTCCGCCGCGCGCTGATGCATGCGGGTAATAAAGCAGCGCTCAAACTCCCGGCACTTCTGCCCCGTGCAGGCCTCGCGGCGGGCGTCTACTTTTTTCCAGAGCTCGCTCGAGTCGGGCAGCCAGCGCAGCTCCGCACGGTCGCCCGTTTCCGTGCTCTCCTCCCACTTGCGCAGCTTCGGGTACTGCTCCACCTCGTCCATGCCGTCCAGGACGGGCTGCTGCTCCATGTCGTAGAGCTTTTGCCGGCAAAGATAGTTCGCGCGCCCCTTCATCAGCGTCACGCGCATCTGCGGAAAGAGCTTCTTGAGGAAGGGAACGTCCTTGTAGAAGAGCTGCTCCTGAAGATTCTTCGTGCCGGTGGAGATGACGGTCCGCACGCCGCTACGCAACAGCGGAACAAGATAAGCCAGCGTCTTGCCCGTCCCCGTGCCGGCCTCGACAATCAGGTGCTGGCGGTTTTCCAGCGCTGACTCCACGCTCTCCGCCATCTCGAGCTGCCCGGGCCGGAATTCATAGTGCGGATGGTGCCGCGCCAGCCACCCACCGGGAGAGAAAACTTTGTCGAGCGGGAGTTTGTCCGTCGTTTTGGAGTTGGTCGATGCCATCGTAAAGGTAACGCCGAGGTATCCGTAAGCCGAATGTTTGTAGGACCGAGCGGCGCGGCTTGCGCGGCTCCCCTCCTCAGACGAGGAGGGGCCGGCCGTCTGCTGACGGACGGGGCTGGTGCTTAACCCAGGGGCCACGCCACCGCGTGCCCCGGCAAGCGCCGCAACAGGGTACAAGTTTAATGGGTAAAGGGTAAAGTGTAAAACCTGGCGGCATTGACGCGCCGTCGCCCCAGGTGCCGGCGCCACCCCGGCGCGAGCGCGTCACCCCGCCTCATGCGAAAAGCAAAGGGGTAGCTGCTGCAACCGCACTCCAAGGCGCCTTCCCCGCGCGGATTCTCGTCGCGCCGGAGCAAGACTTCAAAATTGTTGGTTGTCAGCACCACTCCGTCGGGCGGGTTTCGTTGTCAGGATCGCGTTTCCCGATTCCCGACTCCCGAACCCCTATTCCCGTTTCACGTGTCCCGTGTCCCGTTGTTTCACTCCGTCCCGGCGATCTTTGCCAGCCACTTTCGGGCGTCCTTGGCGGCCCGTCCGGGCGGGCCCTGCCACAGCCAATCCAGCATGTCTGCGCCGGAGAGCTGGCGGAAGATTTTGGTGCGTTGAGCCTCATCGGGCACGGTATCCATGACCAGCTTGCGGGCTTCGCGCAGGAATCGCAGGTAGGAGCGGTATTCGTGGCCCAGCGTGACCTGAAGCTGCCGCCGCAGCCGGCGGGCCAACGCAGGACTTGCGCCCGAGGTCGAGATGGCCACCTGCAAATCGCCTTGCGCGAAAGTGGCGGGAACAATGAAGTCAGATTCGCGCGCATCGTCGGCGGCGTTCACCCACGTGCCAAGGGCTTCGGCGTCCTTGCGAACGGCGGCCTGCGCCTCGGCGCTGTTGGTGGCGGCGAAAACCAGTGCGGGCCGTGGCGGGCGTAGGCCGTCGATATCGGAAGACGCAGGCTCCGCCAAATCTCCCGCACGGTAGGCGCGGGGAGTGAGGTCGATCCTCCTGCGCGCCGCCAGCAGCGCCAGTCGCGGCGTCACCGTAGGGCTGATCACGTGCACGCGCGCGCCGGAGCGCAAGAGCGCTTTCACCTTGCGCTCTGCCACCGGCCCGCCGCCCACCACCACGCAGCGGCGTCCTCGAAGGTCCAGAAAAATCGGATAGTAGCGCATCGGGTTAGTGTAATGTCGGCTTCCAGTCGGTACTGATCCTGCCCGGTCCGTGTTCGACGGTTGCCACCCTCAAGATCGGCGCTACGACCACGAGCCGCCTTGGGGGCTCCAAACACCTTTATACTTTACTCTTTACCCTTTACACTTGCATGCCATGCAATCAGATCTACCTCGCATCGTGATTCTCGGTCGGCCCAATGTGGGCAAATCCACGCTGTTCAATCGCCTTTGCAAGAAACGCCGTGCGCTGGTAGGTAACGAGCCCGGCATGACCCGCGACCGCCTGTACGCGCGCGCCGAGTGGCTGGGCAAGCCTTTTGAAGTGATTGACACCGGGGGAATTATCCCGGCGGATAAGGAACTCATCCCCGTCGAAATCTATCGCCAGGCGAAAAAGGCCATTGACGAAGCTGCGCATCTGATCCTGGTGGTGGACGGCCGCGAGGGCATTGTGCCGCTCGATGAGGAGCTGGCGCAACTGCTGCGGCGGACGGGCAAGCCCCTGGCGCTGGCCGTCAACAAGGTTGACGCCGAGCAGCATTCGCCGCTGACGGCTGACTTCCATCGCCTCGGTGTGAAGCACGTCTTCCCCATCTCCGCCGAGCACGGCCGGGGCGTGGACGATTTATTGGATCACGTGACCGCGGGTTTTTCTCCTGAGGCTGCGGCGAACGACGAGCCCTCTGAGGCCGAAACTGTTTCCCCGCCGCCGGACGATGACGGTTCTGTTCTCCCGATCACCGGATCGATCGATCACCCGATTCACGTCGCCATTATCGGCCGGCCCAACGTGGGGAAATCCACGCTGCTCAACACCCTGTTGAATGAAGAGCGGTCGATTGTTTCCGCCGTACCGGGTACAACGCGCGACGCCGTTGACGCGGAACTGGAGCGCGATGGCGTGCACTACCGGTTTGTCGATACCGCGGGGATTCGCCGCAAGGGTAAGACCAAGCTGCTGGCGGAGAAGTTGAGCGTCATACAGGCCCGCAAACACCTGGAGCAGGCGGACGTGGCGCTGCTGATTTTGGATGCGGAGGAAGGCGTCAACGCGCTCGATACCCACATCGGCGGATACGCGCACGAAAGCCGGCGTTCTGTAATCATCGTGGTCAACAAGTGGGACGCCATCAAGAAGGGGCCCACCACTACTCAGGATTTCCGCCAGGAGATCCGCGAGCGCATGAAGTACCTGGATTACGCGCCCATGGTTTTTGTCTCGGCGCTGCGCGGGCAAAGGCTGGGCGACCTGCTTAAGGCGATCGCCGAAGTCGCGGCTGCCCGGCAGTTTCGCGTGAGCACCTCGGAAATCAACCGCTTCCTGAAGGAAGTGGATTTCGAGCGCGCCTCATCGCCCAAGCCCATGCGACTTTATTATCTGACCCAGGGGGGCGTGGCGCCACCGGTGTTTATCGCGTTCACGAATCGCTCGGGAAAGCTGCACTTCTCCTTTGAACGCTTCCTCGAGAACCGCATCCGCGAGCAGTTCGGTTTCGTAGGCACCCCCATCGTGATCAAGTCCAAGTCGCGGCGTTGACCCTCCGGCGCCGAACCGGGCGTTTGCACGGAAACGAGGTTACCGATGAGTAATGAGTATATTTCCATCTCCACTTCGTCCCGGCAAGAGGGGATGGTATACTCGTTCGATTGCCGAGCAGTTAGACAGGGGGCCGGCATCGTATAGCGGTCACAGGTGCTCCGACCCCGGAAGGGAGGTCAAGCCTGATGTTGTGGGAAATGGGTGCAGTTCGTGCCATCTTTCTTATCGTGCTCACCGCTGCTGCCATGCATCTTCAGCCGTTTGGCTTGTCCGCGGTTAAATCTGGCATCCTAGGTCTGGCATTAGCGATCATATTCATCATCTTTGAAATACGTTTGGAGAGGGCGAGCCTGAAGCGCCTGATGGGGGCCGCGTTTGGTTCCATTTTGGGAATTCTCGGCGCGGTCATGATCGGCCATTTGCTGAGCCTTACGGCCATCGAAGGCAGCGCCAGATCATTTCTGCAAGTAACGCTGTTGTTGTTGATGGGATACGTGGGGCTGGTGCTGGGAGCCAACAAGGGCGATTTGCTCAACCTCGGTGCGCTGGGGGGACTGTTCGCCGCTGAACGTCAACCGCGCAAAAATTACAAGGTGCTTGACACCAGCGTCATCATCGACGGCCGCATCGCCGACGTTTGTGAAACCAGCTTTATTGATGGAACGCTGGTGGTTCCCCAGTTTGTTTTGCGGGAACTTCAGTTGGTGGCGGATTCCTCGGACCCGCTCAAGCGCAATCGCGGGCGCCGGGGATTGGACATCCTTCAACGCATGCAGAAAATGAGCAACATCGTCGTGCAGATCGTGGAGGAGGATTTCCCCCAGGTCCGCGAAGTGGATCTGAAGCTGATCGAGTTGGCGCGTGCGTACGAAGGCAAAATCGTCACCAATGATTTCAACCTGAACAAGGTTTCGCAACTTCAGGGCGTGCCGGTGCTGAACATCAACGAACTGGCCAATGCTTTGAAGCCCGTCGTCCTGCCCGGCGAAATCATGCGGGTGTTTATCCTGAAGGAAGGTAAGGAATACAACCAGGGAGTCGCCTACCTGGATGACGGAACCATGGTGGTGGTGGACAACGCCAAAAAGATGATTTCCAAAACCGTGGATATTTCCGTCACCAGCGTGCTACAAACCACGGCGGGCAAGATGATCTTCGGCAAGTATGACGAACGCCGGTCACTCGTCGAGGCGGTTCATCAATAGATCTAAGTCATTAGTCACCATTGGTCGGTGGTCGGCAGCATCGCGATCAGCATCTTAAGACCGGACGGCGGCGGAGAAAGCCCTCCGTCGCCGTTTTTTTCCGCTCCGTCGCTTGGAGTTTGCCAGCATAAAGACGGAGAAAATCAACGGCAGCTCCGGAAATCGTGCTGCGAAAACGAAGAGCCGGTTGCCGTCTACTGACTATCGTTCACTGCCATGAGCGTTTTGGCCATTATCCCAGCGGCAGGTTCAGGATTGAGAATGGGCGGGACAACGCCCAAGCAATTCCTCTCGCTTGAGGGCATTCCCATTTTTATTCACACCCTCAGGAAGTTCGCGGCATCCGAAGCCATTGACGAAATCTTCCTGGGCGTGCGCCCGGAAGAGATGGACCGCGCTCTCTCCGAGATTGCCAAGGAACGTTTCGCCAAGAACGTGCGCCTGCTGGAGGGCGGCGCGTCGCGGCAGGAGACCGTGGCCCGCTGCCTCGACCAGGCCTCGCCTGAGACGGATGTGGTGGTGGTGCACGACGCCGTGCGTCCCTTCGTGGAACTCGCCATGATCGATCAGGTCGTCAACGCCGCACGCAAGCACGGCGGGGCTATTTTGGGCATTCCCAGCGTGGACACCGTGAAAAAGGTGGAGCGGCACATGATTCTGAGCACCGTGCCGCGCGAACGCATCGTGCTGGCGCAGACGCCGCAGGCATTCCGCTTCATCATCCTGCGGCAGGCATTTGACCGCGCCCTGGCCGAGGGGTACGCCGGCACCGATGAATCAAGCCTGGTGGAACACGATGGCCATAGTGTGACGGTGCTGATGGGTTCGCACCGCAACATCAAAATCACCAAACCCTCGGACCTGCCCCTGGCCCGCCTGTTCATTGCCCAGGAGCGCGAACTGGTTCGGGACGGAATCTGACTTGAGAAACATGAAAACTCCATCGGGCTCCGCGCATGGCCGGAAGAACCGTGTCTCGCGCACCCGAGCCGTGGCGACCCGTCAGTTGGCGAAAGTGATCCCCTGGATGTCCTCGCCGTTTCGCATCGGCATCGGCAACGACCTGCACCGGCTGGCGCCGGGGCACAAGCTGATCCTGGGCGGAGTTCACGTTCCGTTTGAGAACGGCCCCGTGGGACATTCCGATGGCGACGCGCTGGCCCACGCCATCTGCGATGCTTTGCTTGGTGCCGCGCGTCTGGGCGACATTGGTCGGCACTTCCCCAATACCGCGGAGCGTTGGAAGAACGCTTCCAGCCTGCTTTTCCTCCGCCACGTTCATGAATTGCTCGACGCCGCGGGATACAGCATCGTCAATATCGACGCCACTATTGGATTGGAAAAGCCCAAGCTGATGCCCCATGTCCCGGCGATGGAAAAGAAAGTGGCGGCGGCGCTGGGCCTCGCTCCCGGTCAAGTAAGTGTGAAAGCGAAGAGCGGAGAAGGTGTGGACGCCATCGGGCACGGCGAGGCCATTCGCGCGGACGCCGTAGCGCTGATTCAGTTGCGGGGCAAAGCTTGATCGTAGAGCTATGCCGCCGTCTTGAACCCGCCCCTCTTTGGTGGGATACTGTGCTTTTAACTCAAACGTTAAAATGAGTTTACACGCAAACCCTAATGGGTGAACCGGCATCATAAACTAGGCGAGCCGGGCGGATTCAACAGACCGCCCCAGGGCACTTCGCCACAGAGGAGAAAGTATGGCAGACAAAGATCCTGGCGCCAGCCACTCGCTGTTTGGTCTGAATGACGATGCGCCTACGCGGCGTGCGACGCCTCCGGAGCCGTCACCGGGAGCGCCTCAACCTCCGGCAGGAACTCCGCAATATGTGTTGGTGCAGCAAGGTCCCCAAGCGGCTCCGGCCGCCGCTGGCGGAAAGGCTTTGCCCTGGCTCGTAGCGTTGCTGGGGGTCGTGTCGATTGGCAACCTGATCTTCGCCTTCATGGCGCGCTCCCAGTTTAACGATTACGTCACGAAGCAGGCCGACGCGACGAATTTGATTACCCGCCGGCTCGACTCCGGCGACGAGCGCTACGCGCAACTGCGGGGGCAGTTCCAGGTAACGTCCGAGAAACTCGGCATGACCCAGCAGGAACTGTCCCGCGCGCACGAACTGGCGGCGGCGGTGCAAAAGCAACAGCAAACCGAAGTGGCGCAGTTGAACAAGGCCATTGCTCAGAAGGCCAGTGCCGACGAAGTGAACAAACTTCAGGCGGACTCCAACGCCAAGATCGGCGGCCTGAATTCTGATTTGGCGGGAACCAAGCAGGATCTGGCCAACACCAAGTCGGAGTTTACCAACGCTCTTACCGGCACCAAGGGTGAATTGAACGGTGCCATCGCCCGCACCCACGACGAACTGGTCGCTCTGGCGCACCGGACTGATCGCGACTATTTTGAGTTCACCTTGCCGCGCAAGAAAGCTCAGCAAAAGATTGGAACCATCACGGTGGAACTGGAGAAGACCGACCAGAAAAGGAACGTCTTTAGCCTCTATCTCTACTTCGACGATCAAAAGACCGAACGCAGCAACAAAGCCATTGATGAACCTGTTTCCTTTCTCGTAAAGAGAGCGACGAGCCCACTTGAGTTAGTGGTCAACAAATTGGGGAAGGATTCAGTTTCCGGTTATATGAGTGCACCGAAGGGTTTCTTCCCGAACGCGACCAACGTGCTTGGCCAGCGGCCGGGGGCTTAGCCACGGGACAGTCGGTGGGTTGCCGATATCAGGTAGTATTTGCCTCGCGAACTCTCGTTCTCGTCACCAACCGTCGGGCGCCAGGCCAACACCAGGTTTCCAAACCGCGGAGAAACCTGGCGCCCTGTCGTTCGACAACCTCACTTGTTGTCATTGGTGACATGGCTCAGCATCTGCGCTATCTCCTGCTCTGAGCGCAGCCCCACCATCTTCTCGACCACGTTGCCCCCTTGGAGAAGAACCAGCGTGGGAATGGATCGAATCGCGAACTTGTTGGCGATGTCCGGCAACTCATCCACGTTAACTTTGGCGAAAGTAACCTGGTCGCCGAACTTCTCCGCCAGCCGCTCGAAGGTCGGCCCCAGCATTTTGCAGGGACCGCACCAATCGGCCCAGAAGTCCAGAAACACCGGTTTGGAACTGGATTCGAGCCCCTGCCAATCGCCAGCCTGAACGTGCAAAACCTTTTCCATAGTCTTTTCCTCTTACCTCCCGGGACTTTAGATGCAATCTGGATAAATTCGATACAAGACGCTAAGGCACCCTCACCAAATGACGTTCAATCCTTCGTAAAGGCTGAAAGACTCATCAGGGGTCACCACCACTAACCCTTCCGCGAGCGCCTGAGCAATGATCTGGCGGTCGAAGGGATCGCGGTGGTGAAGCGGCAAGTCAAACAACTGGAAACCATGTTCACCAGTGTACGGGAGGATGTGAATATCCAGTGACTTCAAGGCGTGTCGGACATCTGAGGATGAAAACGGCAGCTTTCCGCTCGCGTTCTTAATGGCAATCTCAGAAAGTGAGACGGCACTGATCGCAAGGGCGTTACCGACAGACTCAAGTGCTGTGGTGGCGCGTCGGCTCAGGCGATCCGGCGCGGTTGCTGCCCAGATTAGAGTTGCGGTGTCGAGCAAGAGACGCACGTCAATATCGCCCCTCGATGAAGGCGTTCAACTTCCTTGTCCGTCAAGGGTTTCCACCAGTTCGGGTCCGGAATCCGAACTTTGCCCTTAAGAGTGCCGAGGGTCCTGCGCTTGCGGGCAATTCGTTTCGTTCGCACGATGTCCACGATCGGTGCTCCGCGGCGGCAGATGGTGACGGATTCACCATTTTCCACCGCGCGAATCAGTTTCGGAAGTTTGTTCTTGGCATCCGCCACGCTGACCTTCATACCGCGAATTATAGCCATCATTGATAGCTATTTCAAGCTCCGATTGGTGCCGGTGTATCAAACGCTCTGCAGATTCCAAGGATTTCCCATACAATGACTTCAGGAATCGCAAATAAACAGGGACGCAGCGAAGGGGGAAAGCATGGCCGCCAAATGGCTACTAAAATCTGACCCGGAGCACTATTCTTTTTTCGACTTGGAGCGGGACGGCAAGACCGTTTGGGACGGCATCTCGAATAATCTGGCGCTGAAGAACCTGCGTAATGTGCGACGCGGAGACATGATGGTGGTCTACCACACCGGCGCGGAGCGTGCGGCGGTGGGACTGGCGGAAGCGGCCAGCGACCCCTACCCGGACCCGAAGCAGAAAGACGCACGCCTGGTGGTGATCGATCTCCAGGCAAAGGAAAAGCTACCCCGGCCGGTGACCCTCGATGAAATCAAGAAAGTAAAAGCGCTAAAGGATTTTGACCTCGTGCGGATGCCGCGCCTCTCCGTGATGCCCGTTTCTGACGCCCATTGGAATGTGCTGATGGCGATGGCGGGGAAGAAGTAGTTTTCCGGCGGGAAAGATTCTGATCGATGGCCAATCCAGCCCGTCAACTCGCGCAACTCCAGCGGCAGGTGATTGCCTGCACGCGTTGCAAGAATCTTATCGCGTATTGCCGGAAGGTTGCCCAGGAAAAGCGCCGCATGTATCGGGATTGGGATTATTGGGGCAAACCCGTGCCCAGCTTTGGCGATCCCAATGCCGAGTTGCTGATCGTCGGCCTGGCGCCGGGAGCGCATGGGGCCAATCGCACGGGGCGGATGTTCACGGGCGACCGATCGGGGGACTTTCTCTATCGCGCGCTCTACGAAACCGGTTTTGCCAACCAGCCCACCTCCCGCGATCGCAACGACGGATTGGAACTTCACAACTGCTACATCACCGCGCCGGTCCGCTGCGCGCCGCCCAAGAACAAACCGACACCTGAAGAACTGCGCAACTGCCAGCCGTATTGGGAAAGGGAACTGGAGGTCATGACGCGCGTGCGCGCCGTGTTGGTGTTGGGACGCATTGCCTTTGATTCGTATCTCCGCCTGCTCGCGAAGCGGGAGGGTGTTTCGCGCCGCCCGGCGATGGTGTTTTCGCACGGAGCGAGTTTCACGTTGCCGGCGCTCTTTTCACCTCAGGAAGGCTCTGGCCCGTCATCGGATTTGCCCCGCCTCTTCTGTTCCTATCACCCCAGCCAACAAAACACCCAAACCGGCCGGCTAACGCAAGAAATGCTTCAAAGCGTACTGCGCGACATCCGCGACTTTCTGGGCTGAGGCGAGCCCTCGAGTGCCGGACGTTTCCGAAAGCGAGGCGCTGGGCGCATCTCAAGAGCGGTTCACACAGAATCCACAAAGACAATCTCCGGCACTTGCTCAGCCGATGAGATTCCGTCCCTGGGTCCAGGCAGGCAGTATTTTTTTACAGTGCAGAAAACGCGGCAGGGCCAGACTGGCTTTTAGCTCCCGTGCGGCGTGCGCATGAGGCGTTCCATTTCCGGAGCGTCCTTGGCGTGGTCGGGAAAGCTGGTGATATGGATGTCAAAGGAGTAGCGTTTGCTGATGCCCATTGCTTCGTTCAACCCATCTGCCATGCGGACGGCAACGCCACGCGCCAGATCCGCGCCCGTTCCGGGAAGCAGAACGCCGAATACACCGGAAGTAAATTGGTAAATGGAATCTTCGCTGCGCAACCGGTTCATCATGGCCTTCACGGCCCCGCCGAAAGCCGAATAGATGTCCTCCGCGTCGGAAAGATTGGGCGAAACTTCCAGGGAAATAGTAAGTCCTGACAGGGGTAGCTTACTGTGTTCGGCGCGCTGGAGTTCCAGAGCCAGCCGCTCTAAGAACTGGCCCGGGCCGAACAGCGTCTGTAAAAGTTCCTTGTTGCCCCGGGTCCGCCGCTGAAGGTTGAGCGTCTTTTCGTTCTCCAACTCCCGGCGAAGATGCCAAATCACCACCTGGCGATCGATCAAGTACCCCACGAAAAGGATGGCAAGCGCGCAAAACCCGATCATGCCCTGGAGCATGGCCCGGCGGCTCAGCGAAAGCCCGGGCGCAGAGGCGAGCGTGTACATATGCAGCGCCAATCCGCCGGCCAGGATGAGGATCATCACGATCGCCAACGTCCATAATTGCCAGTTGCGGCGGTCAATGTCTTGGAGGCGTATTTGGTCAAAAACCTTCATCAGTGGTTATCCTCGCAGCCGAGAGGCTGACACAACCTGCGAAAGGTTGCAACAAGCATTGTTTCCCAATGAAACTGCTGTTTGGGAAAGGTGTCTTGCGCCGCCGTCTAATTCCGCTCGAAGCGCATCACCCCACCCGGTTCAACTCCGTCGCCAGGGGGTCACCGGGAGTCAGATCGGCGAGTTGAGCCACCAGACCGGTCGCCAGGGGCGAGCCGTGGTTGTATAGACCGCCCAAGGCGGCCCGCCGCACCAGGAGAGGTTGGGCGGCATCTCGAATGATCTTGTACAGAGCTTCCGCGGCAGAGTCAGTCGGCACCGCTCCCAGAGCGATCACAGCTTTCTCCAGCACGCCGGCCTTGAGTTCCTTCTGCCCCAAAACCAGCCCTTCCAGATACGGCACGCTCACCGGTTCTTTCAGGACCGTCAGTTCGTCCAGGGCCATTTCCAGCACACCGGCCTGCAGATGCGGCAGGGCTTCCGCCAGGACCTCCCCGCGCCCGGCGGCACTGCTCTTCAGGATTGCCGTCATGGCTGCCTGCTGCACCCGCAAATCCTCGTGCCGAATGGCGCCGCGCAACTGGGTGGGCATTTCGGGGTCACCCAGATCACCCAGAATGTAAGCGCCGTTACGTACCACGTACCAGCGCTGATCCAGCAGGCGCTTGCGTGTCGCCTCAATGGCGGCGGTGCCCAAGCCACGGATCAATCGTATCAGCGGGAGGCGATTGGACGCCGCGGGCTCTTCGTCGAGGCGATGAAAAGCCGCCTCTGCGCCCGGAGGTCCGACCATAGTTATCAATGCGGTTGCGGTGCGCACAGCGGCGGGATCGCTGCGCTTTTGCAAAAACGACTCGACCAGGCGATCCAGCGCGTCGGGAGTCAGGAATTCGGCCAGCGCCTTGCCGCAGCAGTCGGCATGTTGGTCGGGGCGCCGGTTCATAAAGCCCTTCAGGTCCGAAGCGATGATATGAACAAACTCGAAATCCTCAAAGCGGCCGCAATTCTGCGCCACGACTGAGAGGCAATGGGTGGCTTCGATGTGGCACGGCCAGTGCAGCCGCGTTACCTCCAGAATTTCCCGCATGAACTGGTCGGCCAGCTTGTGCATCAGGGGCAGGGTCTGGACGCTCGCCAGCGTCCGCAGCAGCTCCGGCACGCGTTTCATCTCTTCCGCTCGCACCGCGGATGGAGCCTTTTCCCAGGAAGCAAAGTGGTTTTGACAGAGTTCCATCGCTTCGGCGAAGCGCCCCTCGGTCATGGCCCCTTGAATGTATTGCACCAGGCGGTCAAAGCCCTGCGAACCCGGCTTTGCCTGCTTGAGGAGCTGGGCGTGCTTCTCATCCTCCGGGAGCGTGAACCACATCACTTCCTTGCGGATGCGCTCAAACACCTCCTTGGGCAAGTTTGCTTGCTCCACGAATTGCGCCAGTTTTTGCAGCAACCGCTCCGCCACACGCGTCGCCTTCAACCCGCGCAGCAGGGCATGAAGAACTTCCTTTTCCACCTTCTCCTGCGTGGGAGCCTCTTCACTGCCTCCGTCCGTTCCTGTTCCGACCGGGGCACCACTTCCCGTTCCGCCGCCCGTAGCCGGGGCCGATGCCAGGCGCTCTGCCGCCCAACCGGCGATAGAGTCTTCCACCAGGTGTGCAGACATGACTCCGGGCGAGTGACCGCTCAGGTCGGCCTGTTTTTGCGGCGGCAGTGCGGCCAGCACTGAATCGGGCTTCATCCCGGAGAGCGTTTGCGTCAATGCCATCATCAACTGGCCAACGTCGCCGTCGGGGTCGGCAACGGTGTTGCGGGTGGCGGTGTCAGCGATGTCCACCAACTCTCGCGGATTGGCGGCAGCATCCTGCCCCCTGGCAACGCCGGCAGCGCCCATCAACATATCCAGCGGAGAGCTACCGGAGCCGGCCGCCGGTCCCAGCATGGCCTGCGCCGTGAGGAAGGAGTCCATATCCATCCCCACTTCAATGACGTCGCCTTCCTCTATGGGCTTCGCCGCGGGCGCAATGCGCACCCCCTCGATGGGATTGGCGGCTACGAAATTCTTGATCCCGCCGCGCTCAACAATTACCGCGGGCCGCGTGGTCATCAGCGCCAAGGCGCGCTTGAAGTCCTTAAGAGTCACGCCCGACTGGAGCGTGACGGCCCCGATTTCCCGCTTGGTAAATTCCAGCTCCAGGTGCGTCAGATTGCTGTGCGAGATCAGGCTGCTGTTGAGCAGAACCCGCTGATTCATAAAACCAAATGTGAACTGGTTTCCCAGCTTCAGCAGGGGAACCAGCAGGTCCCACGTCTGCTGCATCGATCGAGCCGCCGCGGGGTGATCAACGGAGTACATGGCGCTGACTTTAAACACGGTCTGGAAGGCTTGTCCAAACGCCAGGCCCTGTGTCTTCAATTGGTTCTTGTCCTGGGCGCCAGCGGGACCGGATTGGGGATTGGGTGGCACGTTGTTACCGCCTGGATCGAGCTTCGAGACTCACTCACGCGTCGAGGCTCTTCGCAGGATCGAAACTAAAAGTCGAGATTCGGTCGCGGGACGTTGCGAGTACTGCGGTCCCCCATAACCCTTGAACTTACCACAGGCGCAATACGATTACCATCATTGGGCACCGGCCGCAAGAGGAGAAAGCTCATGCCCGATCGAGCGAGCGAATGCGTCCACTTCCGCTACCGGACGTATCGAAATCGCCGAGTCCCGTAAGATTCGATAGGAATGGTCAGCGGTTTTGGCTCCGGGCGCCGGCAGGCCTTCCACAATGGCGGTCAGGTCGGCAGGTTGCTTTTCGCGAACATAGCCGATGGTCAATGCCAGCACGCTGGCGAGTTCGTGATCGCGGTGAAGCGAAAGCGCGTGGATCAACTTCAAGTGCCCGTTGGGTTGCCCGGCGGTCGCCGGTGGCCGGTAACCAAAATCGAAATGGAATGGATCCCCCCGATGCGTTAACGGCTCCGCCGGGATGTGCCGCTCCAAACGTTTGTCGCGAAACACCTGGGCACGGCGAAGAGCCTCCACAAACTTCTGCCGGATCCGCATGCGGGTATCGTCCACTGGCGCTACCGACGGAGTCTTACCGACCAACCTCTCAAACAGTTGCTGCAATTGCGCCTGCGGTTCCGCCGCCAGCACCCGGCGCTCCGGCGCAAGTTGAACGATGTGCGAAAGGGTTTGTTGCATTTCCTCCAGTAATTGCTCCAGGTGATCTTCGTGCTGCTGGATTTGCTGCTCAAAATAGCCCTGCAACCCGCGCAGGAACTCAAGGTCGGCTTGCGGATGGAAGCGCTTGACGCGGCGCACGTCGTGAGTGAAGAGACAATCCAGGAATTGCTCCTCGGCGCTGTGCAAGAGGACGCCGATGTTGAGAAACTCCTCCCGCTCCGCGTGCGGGACGTATCGCACCAGGTAGTACGAGCAGGATTTCAGATCGTCGTTGTCCGCCATGGAATATCCGGGAGTCAGCAGACAGGAGTCAGGAGAAAGAATGAGTTCGCTGACCTTCCAAGTTCCAGCCCTGAGCCCTTTCACCAACAGAGCAATTCGGGCAGTTAGGAACAAGAGAACCACACCTGATCGTACTGCTTGGCTCCTGACTTCTGACTCCTGTCTCCCGACTCCTCTTCTTTACTTCCAATTCGGGAACGGCGCGAGCGCGGAATTCTTGGCGTCAATAAGGGCCTGGCGCACTTTACGCCGTCGTGCATAAAGCGTATCGAGTAACCGTGGGAGTTGGCCGGGATCCGGCTCGCACCAATCCGAGGGGATTCCCTCGGTGCAACTCTCCAGTTCGACAGTGGAGACGTTTTCAATTCGGGAAAGAAGCGGCTCAAAGGAGTCGAGGGCGCGCACCTTTTCGTAGACCAGACGGCGGGGGTAGAGGCTGCGAATAGGGCTGTCAGGGAAGGTCCAGTCGCCGTCGTTGAAGCAAAAGCCCTGGTCGATCATCGCTGCCGAGTAGGGAGCCCCTTCGTCGCCGGCGGAGCGGTGAAATACCACCTGCCGGCCGTCGCAATTGCACACCCACTTGTCAAAAGCCAGGCTGCCGAGAAAGACCTGGTCGAGGTCCCGGACGCGGCGCAGCAGCCGATCGGGAAGGAAATCCACAACCAGCGTTTCACCGGGAACCCCGGGAAAGCGCGAACCAAAGTGAAGGCCGGGCAGGATGGGCTCGCGGCGTTCGCCAACCTCGAACGCCAGATGGGGACTGCTGCCTAGCAACCGGCCCGAAACCTCCACGAACGCCGGAGCAGCGGCGGGCAACCCCACCAAGCGCGCCAACCGGGTCGCGAGCATCTCGTTCGCCAACACCCGGGCGTGCTGAGGGTTATTGCGGAACTTTACGACGTAGCTGGCGCCATCCTCGCAGCGCACCAGCCAAGGCTGAGAGGCGCCACGCATCCGCCGCACAAACTCCTGCGCCCGAACCCACGGCACTTTCTCGTCACCGGCTGAATTCACCATCCGGCAACCGTGTTCCGGTTTATCACCACGAGGGTACAGACCACTTGCTCCGGGAAGCAACGTCTCCCGGGACGAAGCAAACCTTCCCACGCACACGCCACCTTTACGGGTGAGTCAATAACCCTCCGCCGACCGTGAGTCGCCTCACAGCGGAAGGCATCCCCCTTGAACCTTGCGGAAAGCTTTGCTTACCGCCGAGATTTCTTCGCGGCCTTCTTTGCCTGCTTCTTGGCCTTGGGCGCTGGCTTCTTAGCCTTGGGTGCTGGCTTCTTGGCCTTCACTACTTTCTTGACGGCTTTTTTCGCCGGTTTCTTGGCCTTGGGCGCAGGCTTCTTGGCTGCCTTCTTTTTTGCCGCGGGCTTCTTGCGAGCGGCCGAGGATTTGGCGGTCGCCGGCTCGGCCGACGCAGGCTCGGGACTGGGAGTCACCGTCTCCTCGATCTCAAAGGAGACTTCTTCCTCAATCTCTTCCCCCTCTTCACCTAAACCCTCTTCCGTTTCCTCTTTGTAATCGGAGGAGAGTTCTTCTCCGAAGTCCTCCAACTCATCACCATGTTCGTTTTCATCATCGAACGCCATGCAACCCTCCTCCTCTTTTTCCGTATTGGGACATGTGGACGCGCCACATTCTTTTCCGCTACCGACCGGGCCACAAAAGTGGTCGTGGGGCAGATGTATACCAGCCGCATCATCCTGTCAAGAGCAATTGAGGAAGTTTCGTTGGGAAAGCTATCGTGCCGTCGACGAGGCCGTGGCGCCGGTCCGGTTGGCCGCTGTCGAAGGCTTCTTCCGGGCCGCTGTCGTCGGGGTGGAGGCGTGGTGTTGGGTATTCGCCGCGGGTCGCGATGGGGTGGCGGTCCGGTGGGGCGCCGCAGCCGGCGCCTCCACGTAAAGTCGCAAGGTCCGGCCGGTGGTCAATCGTGCCGACCGCAGGCCATTCCACCGCCGAATCTGGTAGGGCGTTACGTTATAGCGGTCCGCCAGCAGGTCAAGCGTGTCTCCCGGACGCACACGATACTCCACCAGTCGGTGCGGGACAGGTTCCTTGAATCGCGCCAAAGAAGCGTCCGTGCCGACGGACAGGGGAACCACCAGGTGCGATCCTGCTTCCAGCGTGGCAGTTGGGGTGAGTTGATTCGCCTGGGCCAGACTGACGGGCGAGATGCGCAGTTCCTTGGCAATGCCCGCCAGGGTTTCACCGTCCAGCACTCGATGCGCGCGCCACCAGATGCGCTTGCCCGGAGGTATGGCGGCGATGTTCTGCTCGTACTTGTCCTTTGTCCCCGCCGGCAGATAGAGAACAAACTCCGGGTCGTTGGCGGGGGTGGTCCAGCGCTGGAGGCTGGGATTCAGTCTCATAATCTCGTTCGACGGGATGGTCAATCAGTTCGGCTACCAGGCGCAAGTCGATAGGCGTGCTCACCTTGACGCTGTCCATCTGGATGGGCGGGTCGGGCGGGACATCAAACCCATAAGCCTTGGGGTCCTTGGCAATGAGCGCCGTCGCCAGGAAAATGGGCACGTAATTCTCTGTCTCCGACGGGAGGGCGTGCATCCGTCGCAGGTCCCAGTAATCGGCGTATCCGGTCCGCTCGATCGCGCGCTGCACCGTCAACGGGCCGCTGTCGTAGGCCGCCATCACCAGGAACCAGTCGCCAAAGGTCTCGTAAAGGTCTTTCAAGTGATGGGCGGCAGCCTGGGTGGCTTTTACCGGGTCCTTGCGGTCATCCACCCAGCGGTCCTTTTTCAAACCGTAGAGTGCACCGGTGCCCTGCGAGAACTGCCAGATGCCGACGCACTGCATGTTGGAAACCGCGTAGGGGTTGAAGGCGCTTTCACCGGCGGCGAGATAGATCAGGTCCTGCGGCAACCCCTCCTTGCGCAAAGCCTCGCCGATGATCTTTCCGTACGTGCCCTGGCGCCGCAGAACATTTTCAATGTAGCCGCGGCTGTGAGCCAGAAAGTAGCTGATCACGCCGTCCACGGCATCATTGGAGACTAGCGGCAAATCCGAATGCACGGAGCGCAGTTCCTGCTGGACACGCTGCGAGGTGCGGGGATCGACGGGAAAGGTCAGGCCGGAAAAGGAGTCTAAAGGTGTGGGTTCGTAATTGTGCAGGCTGAGGGCATCGCCACGTTCCAGCGACGCCGCTTCTACGGAGTAGACGTTATCGACAATCTTGTCGAACTCGGAGCTGAGTCTTTCGTCGCCCCGGAGGTCGAGGCCCGATTCCAGCAGCATGGCCAGTGACCGGTCAAACTCCTGTTTGGCCTTTTCCAGGTCCCCCGCCCGATAATCGCTCATCCCGCTCCCGTAGATCGCATCCACTTGCTTTACCAGCAGGTCGATGGCGTCAGCTTGAGGGGCGACGTCGGCCGGAACCACCGGAGCGGTGTTGGTTTTAAGCGGAAGCGCTTGCGGGGGAGGTGGAGGGACCGGCGCCTGGGCGGTGGCCGGATGCTTGTCCGTCGTCGCGCAGCCATTGAGCACGGCGACAGCGACGAAAACACAAGCCCGCCATCGGTTGGTCAAAACGCACTCCTCCACGAATTCGAAAGATCGGCGGCACTTACTTGCTCCCCGAACCGGGGACCAGATACCGGACTAAAATTTTACAGATGTATAGGTTGCCGGGTCAATCCGAAAGTGGGTGCTACGGTCCACGGACTCCCTGCCCACCGGGTGCGACCGCCGCCCTAGCGCCGACGCCTGCCAGCCCGAGGGCAGTGCGAAGCTTGGAAGGATCTGGCGTTTGCTAGTGAGCCGTCCCACGTAATTTCTTACAATGAGCCGACGGGTATCTACCATTCCGATGGCAGGGGCGCATGGCCATGCGCCCCTACGAAGCCACGAGCCGTTCGTCGCCCGTGTAAACAATTAGCTGGGACGCCACACTAGCTCGACGCGATTCCAATGGTTTCTCGTTCGGGCTAAAATATCGTTTCGGTAATATTCTCACAGCGACAATTTGTCGTGTAAACTAATGTAAAATAACGACTTGACAGCAAAAGCAAAGCCTGTTTCAATATCGTAGTGTTCGCCATTTAGTGACGATTCGAATTGTATTTTTGCCGTCTCTAATCAAGCAGAACATACCGGTAATACTTATTGTTAGACTGATTTCAAGCATTCGTTTGACTTGCGTTTCTCTGTATCGTTTCGCTGCTTCGTGAGTGTCACTTCAGGAAGTCTTGCGCTCTTTGCGTCTGGTCTTCGTTGGGTCTGTTTCGTTTCGATTGTACGGAAGGCTGGTGTTCGTCCCCAGCGCTGTAACCCTTGGGCTATCGCCGCGCGCCGCAGGTGCCCGGCGAGGTTCTGACCGTACGGCGCCGGGGTTCGCCCACTTTCCCGAGCTGGTAATGGCGCAAGCCGTTGCTGGGAGCGAGGCCCCGACCGAGACCATGAATGCGCACCAACGGGTTGATAACCCGGCTGAAGATCCTGCTTGTAGACTTCTCGCGTCAGGCCACTCCACAGTCCCGCCCGCCCGTTTAATTACCGTTTTAACCGAAGCGCGCGCCCGGTTTCCAAGGCTCGGATTGCCGTCTTGGAGCTTCAATTCATGGATGCGCCTTCAAGGCCGGGGGGGACCCATCTTGCATTCGAATGCCTGCCGCAAATTCGCACCAAGGCAGGCAATTCAATTCTCAAATTAGGATCACGAGAGGAGAACTCACCTATGAAGTTCGTGAAGCACTTATGCTGGATTGTGCTGTTAATCTGCGCTATTCCCATCGCGGCGCTGGCGCAAATGGGGGGCTCCATTGATGGAACCATCACCGACCCCAATGGCGCGGTGGTGCCCAAGGCGAGCGTAACGGCGACGAACGTAAAAACCGGCGTCGCAACAACCGTGGAAACCTCCGGTGCCGGCATTTACGCTTTTCCCGTCCTGCCGCCGGGGCCTTACACGATTACGGTCAAACAGACCGGATTCAAAACCTACGTGCGCGAGGGCATTGAAGTCCGCCTTGCGCTCGGTGAAACCATCGACATCAAGTTGGAATTGGGCACGGTTCAGCAACAGGTGGAGGTGAAGGGGATTGCCCCGGTGCTCACCACCACCACCGCCACCGTCGGCGTGAACATGAGCCCGCAGACGCTTGATTCTCTGCCCGTGTGGTTTGGCGGCAGCATACGTCTGGCGCAAAATTTCGTGGGATATATGCCCAATGTGCAGAGCAACGACCAACAAACCTTCAACGGTGGTGTGGGCCGGGCCACGGAAATCATGATTGACGGCGGCAGCATCGTCAGCCCCGAGTCGGGCGGAATTTCGTATTATTTCCCCGGTATGGAACCTTACAGCGAAACTAAGATTATTCTCTCCGGCGCTACGGCGGACTATGGCCGTACGGGCGGCGGCTTCGAATTGTACACCACCAAGTCCGGGACCAACGATGTTCACGGTTCCATGTTCTATAACTTTGAACGCCAAACCTTTAACGCCAACTCGTGGTCGGGCAATGCGAACACCACCGCGGCAAACTTCAAGTGTTTCGGGGCGGTGCAAACCTATGCCTGCCGTCCCAAAGTGCGTTACAACGATGAAGGCGGTTCGGCCGGCGGCCCGGTCTGGATTCCCCATCTTTACGATGGGCGGAACAGGACCTTCTGGTTCTTCACGTGGGAGGGTTACTGGCAGCCCGCGACGGTGGCCCAGCAAACGGGCGAGAGCGTACCCACAGCCGCGGAACTGCAAGGCAACTTCCAGGGTGTGTATGGAGCCACCAACCCAGTCATCTACGATCCCACCACAACCACGAATGGGATCCGGACGCCGTTTGGTGCGGCCGGCGCTTACAACATCATTCCTTCCACTCGTTTCAGCAACATCTCCAAGAATTTCATCTCGCAAGGCATCAATGGGCCTGGCATCGTTCCCAATTCGGGGAGCGGAACGGGTTCCCCGGTAGGCGACTACTATTTCAACCAAACGACCACCATAACGGACAAAGATTGGTCGATCAAGATCGATCATTCTCTGGGAACCAAAAACCACTTTTCGTTTTTCGAGACGCACCGCTTTGAACCCAGCGTTCTGGTGCAGAATCTGCCGGGTCCGCTGAGCTACGGGACAACCAGTTTCACCGACCCGCATCAGTTCCGCGCGAGTTGGGACTGGGTGGCGACCCCCCATGTGGTCCTCCACTCCTTCTGGAGCGGCGACTTCGACAACCAGACGTGGGTGAACCCCTTGCAGGACGGCTATGGCTGCAAGTTGGGTTTCACCGAACTTGCCTGCGGGACCAACGCTGACGCCACGCCCGTAGTGACTTTCACCGGGGGCGCCACCAGCTATACTAGCTGGGGCATGACCCAGGGCAAAGTCAACAATGGTGGCCAGCGCAACCATATCATCATGGAAGGGCAGGACCTCACTTGGACCCGCAACAAGCACGAATTCAAGATGGGCTGGACGGTTCGCCGTTCCGCCACCTTAAATAATGACTGGTCCGGCACCAATGGAGCTTACACTTTCTCCAACCTCCAGACGCAGTATTCAGCTTCTCTTCCAACCTGTACCGTCGATCCAGTACTTTGTAAGGCCACGGGCGATTCCTTTGCTAGTTTCCTGTTGGGCGATCCCAGCACCGCCACTAGTTCCGCTCTGCCCATCTTTCAAGCGAATATCCGGTATGCCTATACGGCGGGATATTTCATGGATACCTGGAAAATCAAACCGAACCTGACGTTCAACTTGGGTATCCGCTACGAGGTGCCGATCAATTGGCACTACGTGAACGGCACCTATTCGTCGTTCAGTCCCACGGCGATCAACCCGGCGGCCGGCAACCTTCCTGGCGCCATGATCTTCATGGGCACCGGGCCGGGTCACACCGGTTCGCTCCGTCCCTATCCCACCGACTTCACGGACATCGGACCCCGCCTGGGCTTCGCCTGGCAGGCAACGCACGATACTGTGATTCGCGGCGCTTTCGGCCTTATTTATGAGGGCGAAGGCAATGGCGATTGCGGATGCACGGACGGTTACGGCGGCGGCAAGTTCACCGAGGTCAGCCCCGACGGTTTGGCTCCCGCGTTCCAATGGGACGTGAACCCCAACGGCACCCCCGGCAACTACGCGCCAGCCGGCTTTGCCGGCGCTCAGCAGGTTCCCGGCGTCGATAACTTCGGCTCGGGGGGCCCCGTTTACATGGGCCCGAAGTGGGGCTACGCTCCACGGATCTACGATATGAACTTTACGGTCCAGCGCCAATATAAGGGCTGGCTCTTTCAGCTTGGCTATCAAGGCCAGCGGACCCATAACGCCATCACCGGTGACAACTTGAATACAGTGCCGGCCAACTATTTGTCTCTGATGAACACGCCGAACGCTCTGTCGGGCATCAACCCTGCAACCCAACAGGCATTTACGATCCCGGCGGGAACCAACCTGCTTTCCAAAACCTTTACCGACGCGACCTGGGGTCCTGAGCTGAACGGCCTCGGTTACTGGGCTCCCTCGGGAGTCGGCAGTAAGGCCTATTCTTGGACGAATCCCAACCTTACTGCATCTTGTGCGGGATGGGCAACCTGTTGGACCTCGGGTGCCACTGGCGCCGCACTTTGGCAGTCTCTCCGCACCTTCCCACAGATGGGGGAAATCGAGAATACCAACGACGGTAACGGCTGGATATCCTATGATGCTATGGTACTCCTCGTCGAGCATCGTTTCGGCGATCTGAACCTCGAGAGCAGCTACGTGCGCTCGAAAAACCTCAACATTGATTCTGGCCTCCAGATCTTTGGACAATACCACGGGGTTCAGTCGAATCAGGATCCCAACAACCGTGCTGACAACAAGACGTTCGCGAACGCGGATTATCCGAATGTGATTAACTTCACCGGGAGCTACTTGTTGCCCTTCGGCCGGGGAAAGAAATTCCTTGGGGGCTCCAATCCGGTGGTAAACAAATTCGTAAGCGGTTGGACGCTTGCGGGCTTGGGACAGTATCGCTCCGGCGCTCTGATCATGATTTACAGCCCCACGCCAAACGACTCAACCTATATGGGCTGGCAAATTACCAAGGCAAATCGCACGGGGGCCCCAATTAGGACCGGTATTTCCACCAATATGCTCGATCCTAACAATCAAAACCCCGCCAATCGCTGGTTCCCCGTGACCACCAGCGCCGCCGCCGTGACCACCTCCAACCCCTATGGTGTCACCGGCAGCGCTGCTTTCGTTCAGGCGCCTGCGGGCACGCTGGGCACTTCGTCCCTTTACAACAATCAGTTCCGGCAACCGTGGTATCGGTATGAGGCCGTCTCTCTCAACAAGTTGATTGCTATCTGGGGGGAGGGAAAGGTCAGCCTCCGGTACACGTTGTATGTGGCTAACCCCTTCCAACGGACCGGCTTCGGCGGAATCACCAGCGCTGCCTACAACAGCAACAGCTTCACCAGCCAAAACTTCGGACGGCCGACGGGCCCGGCAGATGGCGCTCGCCAGATGTCCATGGGCCTGCGGCTGTACTTCTAACCACCATCGGAAGCCTGGGGGATCAAGCTAGTCCCCCAGGTTTTCCCCAACCACCTTTGATCGTTCTGTAACTTGCAATTTGCACACTTCCGGGCCAATCCTCTTTCCGGGGATTGGCCCTTTTTTTGATCCCCGGCTTACGAAGGTGTGAAAGAATCTTCCGAAGTGCCAAAACATGTTCTCGCCAAGGCGCCAAGTCGCAAAGGCCGTTAAGCGCAAGTCACCTGTTTTCTTTTCGACCTTTGCGACTTGGCACCTTAGCGAGAAATGGTTTTGGTTTCTTTCAGCATTCCGAATTCATAATTCCGAATTGCTTTGCCTAGCCTCACTTTGTACTTGACAACAGGCTAGTTATGTGAGTATACTCATTTTGGTGATCCGCATCGGGGCGAAAGGTTCCGGCGGATCGCAGGCATGAACGTTCCTCTCACCCGTCCGGCGCGGCTGCTGGCACGCTATTTCTCCCAACAAAAAGTCACTTTCAGGGCCATCCCGGCACGAAAAATTAAATCTTATACGACCGAAGCTGGAATGTGTATGAAAACAAAGGAAGTCGAGACAATTTGTCCGGAAAGAAGCGGACATTTTCGGCAGTTTGGACGACAGTTGAGCGACATTGTGGCCGCAAGACGATCGAAAAAGCGGGCAAAGCCTACAAGTGGGGGGCTCATAATGACGGGCGTGCGCAAGCACGATTTCGCAATCGCTAGCTTGAGGCCGGCAACCCCGGCCGGTCTTCGCGGACCAGCAGCGGAGGGCTGGCAAGGCGATGGGTCTTGAGGGCGGCTTCGATGGCGGAGAACAAATCGTGGCGGTTAATGGGCTTCGGGATGTAGCCGTCCATGCCGGCGGCCAGGCAGCGTTCGCGGTCACCGCGCATGGCGTGTGCGGTGAGGGCAATGACCGGAAGGTGTCGCCGTCC
Source organism: uncultured Acidobacteriota bacterium (assembly GCA_963719115.1). Lineage (GTDB taxonomy): Bacteria > Acidobacteriota > Terriglobia > UBA7540 > UBA7540 > Bog-366. The sequence goes on from CAVRBF010000086.1 coordinate 42,995, forward strand.
CCTCCGTTCTTCGTTCTGGCGAATCAGGCCAATCGCTTCCATCCCATCCATGACCGGCATTTGCAAGTCGAGCAGGGCCAAGTCAAACTCCTGGGTATCGGCCGCCGTAACCGCTTCCCGGCCGTTCTCGACCGTCACCACCGAGTGTCCCTGCTTTTCCAGCAGGCGGCTGGCCACTACCTGGTTCACCGGGTTGTCCTCGGCCAGAAGAATGCGCAGCGGAGGCAGCGCGTGGTCCGGAGAAGGCGCGGGCAGAGCTACCTTACGTTCATCCTTGCGCACGGGCTTACCCAGCGCCTTCAAGATGGCGGCGAGCAACTCGGATTGCTTGAAGGGTTTGAACAGGCTGGCCGCCACTCCGGCTTGACGGGCGCGCGTCGCTTCCTCCGGCCCGCCCCCGGAACTCAGCATCAGGATCGTCGCCGGCGCATAGCGGGGATGGCTCCTGATCTCCCGCGCCACGGCGATGCCATCCATCTCCGGCATGTGGTAGTCGAGCAGGATCAGGTCGAAGGGCGGTTGCGAGGCAAGAACGCCGAGGGCCTCACGCCCACTGCTGCACAACGTGGCGTGCATACCCCAATAATCGACAATGCGAGCGAAGATGAGCTGATTCGTCTTGTTGTCGTCGACCACCAGCACCCGCAGGTCGCGCAATTCGCGGAGTTCGGTCGGGCGGGAGTCCATCACCTTTCCTTCCGCCACACGGCCGAAGCTCGACGTAAAGTGAAACTTGCTGCCTTGGCCGGGTGCACTCTCCACCCAGATGCCTCCGCCCATCATGCGCACGAGCTTTTCCGAAATGGAAAGGCCCAACCCGGTTCCACCATAGGTACGCGTCGAGGAGCCATCCGCTTGCGCGAAGGCCTCAAAAATCAGCTTTTGCTTCTCCTGGGGAATGCCAATCCCGGTGTCGATGACCTGAAAGTGGAGGACAACCTGTTCACCCGTCCCACCCTCCGGAGTGACGCGCACCGTCACTTCGCCACGGGGCGTGAACTTGATAGCATTGCCGATCAGGTTCAACAGCACCTGGCGCAGACGGATGGGGTCTCCAGAAACCATCTCCGGCACGTCCCGGGCGATGTCGCAGGCCAGTTCCAGTCCCTTTTGGTGGGCGCCGGTCCCCAAGGTCTTGGCGGCTTCACCCACACAATCCCGCAGATCAAATTCGATGGCTTCCAGTTCGAGCTTCTGCGCCTCGATTTTGGAGAAGTCCAGAATGTCGTTGATGACGGTCATCATGGAGTCGGCGGCGGTACGGGCGTTTTCCAGATACTCGCGCTGCTCGGCCGTCAGTTGGGTATTGAGGGCGAGTTCTGTCATCCCGATCACGCCGTTCATGGGAGTGCGAATCTCGTGGCTCATGTTAGCCAGGAACTCGCTCTTGGCGCGGCTGGCGGCTTGCGCGCGGTCGCGGGCGTCAACCAATTCCAGCGTCCTTGCTGCGACTTGTTCCTCCAGGTGGTCACGGTGTTCTTTCAGCTCCGCATCACGGCGTTGAATCTTCACCAGCATCTCGTTGAAGTTGTCCACCAGATCGCCCAGTTCGTCAGCGTTTTCGCGAACCGCGCGCACGCTGTAGTCCTTTTGGGCGGAAACCAGTTTGGCGGTGGCGGCCAGATGCAAAAGGGGGGCGGAAATGGCGCTTTGCAGCTTGCGCGCCAGCACCAGCGCCGGCAGGGCAGCGAGGAAGAGGACAATGACAATGGTCCAGGTGAATTGCACTACGCGCTGGTGCATTTCCGCAAGGTCGGATTCGAGGTAGAGGAAGCCAATGGAGCGGTCGCCCAGCTTGATCAGGTGAAAGAGCACCAGGCGGTCCGCCAGAAACTGCACCCCCTCCTCCTCCAACCGGGGAACGGCGGAATCTTTCGGCTCCCCAGCGCGCCGGTAGTCGGCAAAGCGCTTGCCCTCGGCGGAAAAAATGACTGCGGTTTTGATGTGGGGCTTGACGCGCAGTGCCGCCAGCAACTCTTCGGCGGCGTTCTGGTCGCCGAAGCTCAGCGCGGCGGTGCTGTTCGAGCCCAGGACTTCCGCCAGCGTTTCCAGGTCGCGCACCAGCGACTGGCGGAACACCATCAGGTCATAAGTGACGAAGGCGGCACAGGAAAGAACCAAGGCGACGGCGACCGCCACCAGGGTGATGACTTGAAGTTTGCGCTGGATCGATAGATGGCGATATGACAGCATTCGTGGCCCAGTCTGCGGCGTGTATCGCGCGCCCCGTTGCGCTCCGGCGAAGGAATGGCAAGGGGACGTCGCAGGGTGGGAGGCAGGGCTCCCACCACTCTTATCTTCGGCAGTTCTCCGCCTTAACTTGAGGTAGCGTCGGCGCCGTTATGCTAATCCGAAACGATCGTGGCGAGGGCCAACAGCTTGGAGCTGATTTTCAGGTGCGTCTGAGAAGCGACGCTCAAGTTCACCTCAAACCGTAGCCGGTTCTCGTTCCGCGTGATGTTGATGATTCCTCCACGCTTGGCGAAGCCGTCGGCTTCTCCCACGGTCAGGGTGTTGGCTCTGCGGGTGCTGGCCAGGATGCTGGGAATGAGCTTCTTTTCGCCCGCTCGCACGAAGATGATCTGGCAGGCCCGGAGATCCTCACCCCCCTGGATTTTTCGGATTTCCAAGGGATGGCCCTTGACGGTCCTTCCCCGCAGGCTTTCGCCAATTTCACCCTCAAACGGATTGTCGCCCGCGACACAGATGGCGAGAGGCGCACCGGGATCGCGAAAAGAGTCCGCCGGCCAATCTACAAACTGCGCGAAGTTATAGAGGAAGGCCAGCTTCAACTGATACTCATTGCTTTCCGGAGCTTGGGCCGGGGCATTCGGCACGCACGCAAGCAACACCAGCGCCGCCACCAGCCCCGTGAGGTTGCGCAGCCTCGTTGCGGAGCCAGTCAGACGAGCCCGCCAAGTCCTAACTCCGCGTCGTGCGCCAACTCGCTTTGGCTTTGGTACCTTCATTCCAGCTCAGTAGTGATAGGTGAGTTTGATGCGAAAGTTACGCCCGTTCTGATCGATGATGTCTTCCACATGCGCAATCGACGCCGGATCGCCGTAGAGATTGTTAAAGGCGTTGTACAGGCTGGCGGAAAACTCCCATCCCTTAAGCAACTTTGGACTGTAAAGGGTGAAGTTGGGAAGGGCATAAGCCCCCGCATAGTTGCCCTGCTCGGTTTTTCTCCTGCTGACGTATTGCATATCCATGCTGGCGTACAGTTTGTGCCTGAACAGCGGCACGCTGACGTTAGCCTGACCCAGCACGTGGGGCGAATCGACCAGCGGCCCGGGGACGGCGAGGTTCCGGGCATCCTCAAAGCTCCAGCTCAAGCCGGCTTCCAGACCCGATTTGGATTGCCTCTTCAAGGTGAGCTCCCCGCCCCGCAAATCGACCCGCTGGCTGTTCTGGTACACGAGCAGGCCCGTTGCCGGATCGGTGACCGCGCTGATGACGCCGCGGACCGGGTAGTAGTAGCCCGATGCGACCAGATGGAATCTTTTGGCGAGGGATTGCTCGAAAACCACCTCGGTCGTCTTGGCGGTTTCCGGCTGGAGGCCGGGATTGCCTTCCTGGCCCAAGCCCGCATAGTAGAGCTCAAACGCGGTGGGGGCTCGGAACGACTGGCCATACAGAAACTTCAGGCTGGTACCTTCCCGCGGCTGATAGATCAAGTGAACGCGGGGGTTGGTGGTGCCGCCGAAAGTGGAGTAGTGGTCGTAGCTCAGACCGAGATCCAGGACCAGATCGTGGCGGAGCTGAATTTCATCCTGAACGTACGCGCCCCACAAACTCGAATGGTCGTGACCGTTGAAATACAGCGCATAAGGCTGCTCGTCGTAGTTCCACTGATTCTGCCGGAAATTATCCCGGAATTCCGAGCCGATTATGAGGGTCTGGCCGCGCCGGAGCTTCTTCGACAACGTAAACGATCCACCGGCATCCTGCCCGAGGGTCATATCTTGGTTGATAACGTGAGAGGAGCCGCCATAAGCAGACTCGTCAATGGGGGTGGTATTGCGAAGACGATCCTGGTCGAAGTAAACCCGACCGACATATCCCCAATCGCCGCCAAAGCGATGCTCGTAGCTAAGATCGACGAAACCGGGCGTCAGCCTTGCGCCCCCTTCCGGATCGTTGAAAATGGCCCCATACGACGCGGTGGGGTCCGTTTGCTCGGCCGAACCATACCCCTGCTCCAGCGTCCAGCCGTGGTAAGAGAGCTTGAAAAGATCTCCGATAAACCTTCCGCCGTCGGCATTCTGGGCAATGCCATTGTTGGTGGCGGGACTATCGAAAGCCGGGAAATAGAGCTGATCCGGCCCGTGGCTGAAGTAGTAGGAGCCCGTCGCGAGAATCTCCAAGCCGTTCTTGAACTGGCGCCCATAGCTGACGCGGGATTTGTACGTGCGGTAGCCGGCAAGCTCTTCCGAGACTTCCAGCCCGTTCAGGTCGCGGCCCTTCTTGGTGACCACGTTGATGATGGCCAGCAGGGCGCCGGCAATGTAGACGCCGGAGTTGGGTCCCCGGATGACCTCCACCCGATCGACCATATCGATGTCAAAGGGCATTTCCGTGCCGAAGACCGCGCCACCCGTGACGTTGTCGTTCTCCCAGTGTCCATCGATCAGCAGTAGGACGCGGCTGTTGTAATCTCCGGGAGGGCCGAACCCGCGCACTCCCACGTAGCTGAATTCGCGGTCGGAAGTGATATAGAACCCTGGTACGTTGCGCAGAACATCGGCCAGCGTCCGATAGCCGTAGCGCTTGATTTCGTCGCCGGTGATGATGGTGATGGAAGCGGGTGCGTCTGTGACGTCCTGCTTATAGCCCGAGGCCCCGTACACCGAGTCGATGTCAACCTTCATCAGGTCTTCCAGCTTCATGTCCAGGAGATCGGGAGGCGGTGGCGTGGTCTGCGCACACAGACGGCATGCGGCAGAATGAACCGCGACAAGCGAGACGAGCAAGACTATGGTCCGAATTCGCATAGGTCGTCGTGCCCGCTGCGCCGCCGTCGAAAAGGGGAGTTCTCAGTTGCCGGCCGCACCCACTGGTGCCCGGGCGCAGAAGGCGTCGCAAACGTGCACGCTGGAGTTATCGGCCAGACGCAAGGTCCGCTTAATACCTCCGGAGCATGAGGGGTGGCGTGCGTGAGTCGAGGAATCCCGTGTTCGGCGAGCGGCGTGGGGGTATTCTCGTTTCGGGTTGAAACTCCGCGGCCTGTCGCGGAGTACAGGGAAGCCCGGCGCCCTCACCTGCCTTGGGGTGGCCCTGGCATGACTAGCCTAGTTTGTTTGTGCGGGGTGCTTATAAGGCTTTTGAATGTACCGGTTGGCCTCGTCGAGCGCGCCCTGGGTGTTGTCGTTGGTCTGCAAGGCACGCTGATACTCGTTCAGGGCACGATCGCGCTGGCCGGTCACGTCGAAGATCTTTCCCAGTTCCAGGTGCGACCACACTTCAATCCACTTGGGGTCCAGGTCGCCGTCCAGAGCGCGTCGGAATTCCTCCATGGACGCGTTGTAGTTCCGCAGCTTGAAATGGAGTTCACCCAGGCGGTAATGGGCCAGCGAGCTGCTGGGATTCAATTGCAGCACGTCCTGGTATTGCTTGATGGCGTCCAGATAGGCCTGCTCCGCCACCAGTTGATCGGCGCGAGCCATCTCCACCTGGAACTTGGTCTTATCGTCGAATTTCAGGATGCGGCTGGCGGGGTCCACCATAACGCGCACCGGTTTGGTACGGGTATCAATGGTAAAGTCCGACGTGGTTCCCACCATGTCAATCCGCTGCGTAACGGGCCGGGAACCCTGGCAGATCACCCGGACTTCCACCGGCATGCGGAAGATATCCAGATCCTGTTGCATCTTCCCGACGACCTGATAGCCTTTCTGAAGCCGGTAAACCGCCCAACTGCGTTTGAACTGAGGAACACCCGTGGAGCTGACCCATTGAGCGAAGAAGTAGGTCAGGCTTTGCTTCGAGGCCTTTTCGGCAAGGCGCTGGAATTGATCGGTGCTAATCGATTTCCACGCGTACTGCTCGGTCATGTCGCGCAGGGTTTTGCGGAAGGCGTCGTCGCCGATGACCCAGCGAAGCATGTGGAACACCATGGCGCCTTTGTCGAAAACGATCGACTGGTATTCAGGCGTGAACTCATGCAACTGCGAAGCCTGGGCAATGGGCGCCACTTCCTCGTGCGTCAGCGCGCCCACGGCCGTATCGTGCATCAGGTCCTCGAAAGCCGCGTCCCCCGCCGCCTGCTGCACGTAGATAGCTTTGGAGTATTCGGCCAGACCCTCGTCAAGAAAGGCATCGTCCAGACTGGCAGGACTCACCAGGCACGGCCACCACAAGTGCGAAAGCTCCTGCGCCAGCAGCCGGTAATTCACCGGGTTGGTAAAACCACGCGAAGCAAGCGCCACCATGTCAGGGGCCGTGTAGCCGCCCACGGTATCGTCGGCAATCTCCACCAGGTTCAGGTGAGCTTTGGGCAAGGGGCCGAAGACGTCGCTATAGAAGGTCAGGATCCTGGCGGCAGTGTCCGTATAGGGCCCGGCAAGGTTTTCGTGGCCCGGCTTGAGGTAAATCGCCATGTCAACGCCGACGGCAGTGGCGGGCTGCACCACATAGGGCCCGGCAATCACCGTTCCGGGGAACGACGGCTTGTCATAGGTGTATGTATACGTCGCCTTCCCCAGTTGGCGGTCCGGAATGCCGATCTTGCCGGAGGCGATCACTGCTTCGTCGGAAGGGACGGTGATGATCATTGTCGCGGTGAAGCGGTTCACGCTGTAGGCACTGACGGGGAACCAGCGGCCCACATACAAAAGGTAGGAGCCCTCGGGACCAATATAGGCCACCTTGATGCCATCGACCGGACTGCCATCAGCGGAATTGAGCATTCCGCCGTAAGTCACGGTGAGCGAGGCCAGTTTGTCGGCCGGCAGGGGATTGAGGAGGGAAAGGCTCAGAGTCTGGCCGTCTTGCTTGAAAGTAACGTCCTGGCCGGAGGAATCTTCCACTTTCTCGACCCGCAAACTGCTGTGCAGTTCAAAGGAGAGAGCGGTGAGATCCGACCTGGGGACAAGGTCCACGCGCGCTTTGGCGCTCAACAGGTGTTGGGAAGGAAGTAACTCTGCCGTGATGACGTAATTCTGGACTTCAAAGCGTGGCTTGTTCTGCGCTCCGCTCCATGCCGGCGTTATTCCCAGGAGCAGGCCCAACAGGCCCGCTTGCAGAATCCACCGGCGGTGCCGGCGGAGAGTGTGCGTAAACGCCGCCAGGTTCACGGATCTGGATCGACTCATTCTTGGCTCCCTCGCGTAATCCTTTCGATTGGATTGTGGGGTAGTCTTTCGCGTTGCATGTCGAAAAAATCAATTTTGCCAAAGCGCAAGGATTTAGCCCATCGGTTGGATTGCCGGGGAGGACTTAAGCACCTCCACCATGGCGTCGGCGGCACGTTCAATCGCTCCGCCCTTCCCCAAACGCGGCTTGAGGGCCTGAAAGCCCCGGACCATCTCTTCGCGCGCTTCCGCATGGTCCAACAAATATTCTACCCGCTGGGCCACGTTGGCGGCATTGAAATCGTGTTGCATCAGCTCCGGCACCAGTTCCTTCCTGGCCAGGATGTTCACCATGCTGTAATAAGGAACATCGACCAGGAGTTTTCCCACCAGCCAGGTGAGGCCCGAGACACAGTACACAACCACCATGGGGCGTTCGCGGAGAGTTGCTTCCAGGGTGGCCGTGCCGCTGGCCACGACGGCAATATCCGAGTGCTGCATGGCGTCGTAAGTGACGTGGACGGCCGTACGGACCGTGGCCCGGCCCACATAACACTCCACCATCGTTGTTTCCAGCCAATGGGAATCAATGGTGGGCGCGACGGCGACGACGAATTGGAGCTTGCGGCTGGCAGTCAAGCGCGTGGCGGCATCCAGCATGATCGGGAGATTAGTGATGACTTCCTTCCGGCGGCTGCCGGGCAGAAGGGCGATCGTGGTAACGGCGGGATCAAGACCGACCTTGGCGAAGAATTCATCGCGGGTCAGATGCGGACGCACCATGTCCACCAGCGGATGCCCGACGTACTCAACGGGCACGCCTGCCTGCCGGTAGATCTCCTCCTCGAAATCGAAGATGACGATCATCTTGGCGATGCGGGCCTTCAACTTCCAGATGCGCCGCTTGCGCCACGCCCAGACCTGCGGACTCACAAAGTAGACGACCGGAATTCGCCGCTTCTTGAGCTGGCGCGCCAGGCGCAGATTGAATTCCGGGAAGTCAATCAGAATGGCAAGCTGGGGCTTACGACGGTCCACCTCATGCAGAAGCTTGTGGAAGGCGCGATAGACGCGGGGAATCCCCTCGACGATTTCGGTGATGCCGGCAATGGCGATCTGGTGCGAGTCTACTGCTGTGTCCACCGCCGCCTCCCGCATTGCCTCACCGCCGCAACCGAAGACTTCAAGGCCCGGCAGCCGCTGCTGAAGTGCTCGCGCCAAGCCGGCCCCATAGATGTCGCCGGAGCGCTCACCGGCCACGATCATAATTCGGGTTGGGGGATTCGGGGTTCGGGATTCGGGTTGTGCGCTGGTGTCTTGGGGGCTCATCGTCAAAGGCACGGGATTCGGGGCTCCGCATTCGGAATTCGAGTATTCGCTCTCCAGAGCCTCGGTCGCCTCGCAAACGAAGCCCCACGAGGGTAGCACCGCTGCCGGACAAGATTCAATGGCCGCGGGAAGTTTGTGTCAAGCCCGGATAGAAATGTCCCCCTGGTTATCCGGTTAGAAGTGTCTCCTTTCGGTGCTGTTGAGGCCAAGGACAGCCTGAACCCGGGTATCAACTCGCCAGAGGCTAGATTGGCCGCCGTGACGAGGGTCGAAAAGGCCCCCTAAATACCCCATTTTTGGCACGATTTCACCGAAAATTTCATTGGATGGATTTCCGTCGAGGGGCCGGAAATCAAGGTAACAATCCAGGATTCAGCGAGATAGCGGGAAAATGATCGAAAACGGGCTTCGACGGAGATTAAGTCCTTTGGAATGATAAACTCATCGGCATCGGGCATCGTGTCACTTTTTAAGTGGCTTGTTTTCAACAACTCATCGGGTTCTTTCACTGAATTTTCATTTTTCGGGCTCGGTGGGCCGGAAGGGTGGACAGATTGGCGGCTAGCCCATCCTGCCGTGCGGCTACCCGGAATTCGGTCCCGGAGGGTACCGAACCCTGAAGGCAGGAGGCCGCGGCGATGGGGCATTCACTTGGAAATTTCATTAGCCACCGAATGTAGCCTATCATATCCGGGGCGTTTTGTCAAGCGAAAAATGCGCGCCGTCCTGCGCTTGGCAGTAGCGCCGCCATCATAGCGGCAACTCCTTTGGGGAATGACTTACTTGAGTCATCCAGTATCCCACCAAGCAACACACGCGCCTGTCATCCTGAGCCCGCACTTCAGGGCGAAGGACCCTTTTCATTTTCCGTAGGAAACGAGGCGCAGGAGTGCCTCGATGTCTCCGCGACGCGCGCGCAGCGCCCTAGGAAAGACGAAATACGGGGGTCCTTCGCCCTGAAGTGCGGGCTCAGGATGGCAGTTTGCAGCGCAGCCTGTGCGGTCGGACTGGTGGATGAATGAAGTAAGTCGTTCCTCTCCTTTGGGGCGAATTGCCCGTGCTCGGGCACGGGCAAGAGAAGCCGTGAAAGAATCACCTTCGGCATCGAGGGTTGGAGTTTGGGCGATGGGTTTGGAAGGTTCTGATCGCCGACATGGGAAAGCGACTACGGTGGCTTCATTCGATGACCTTCCTTTCCGCCCGGCCTTGGGCTTGGGGGCTCGGGCCTTGGAGCGCCGCGATTCCCGGGGTTCGGGTTCCTCAGGCGGCAAGCGGGTTCAGGCGCCCTTTCCAGCGCAGGCGGAACCATTGCTGAATATTGTAGGTGAGGCAAGCCCACAGAACCTCACAGCGGGCTTTCTTCAGGCCGCGCACGCAGAACTGCCGGAGTCCCAGTTTGGCCTTCAGCCAGAGGTTGCTGAATTCCGCCACCGGGGCGCGAAGGCGATAGGCGGCGCGTGCCGCCGCGGTCTGCATCTTGGCCACATACGCCGCCACGGCGGGGACAGGGTCGCTGCGCACGATCATGCGCCCCTGTTTGCCCGGCTTGCACGCGGCGAGCAAGGCACAGTTCCGGCAGTCCGCCGCGCGCGCCTGGTAAACCTCATGCACCACCCCGGTGCGCGTGCGTCGGGTGGCGCGATGCGAAAGCGTTTTGCCCTGCGGACAGGTATAAGCGTCCGGCTCCGGGTCGTAGCGAAAGTTCTGGGGATAAAAGGCCGGGTCGAGACCACGCTTTTCCAGGCCCTTGCGCACGGCCTCGGCATCCTTTTCCATCGTGCTCCCGATCAGGTCCAGGCCGCGCTCGTCCGCCGCCAGCACATTCTCCCGCGTGGTGTAGCCCTCGTCAACGATCATTTGGCCGGGCGCGCGCCCGTTCTGCTTCTCCACTTCCTCCACCGCCGGCACCAGTTGTTGCTGATCGCTGGCCTCCTGGGTGACGCCCGCCCCCACGATGATCGAGTGCGCAGTGTCGGTCGAGACCTGCACGTTGTGACTGGGCGCGAAACCCCCGTCGCCCTGTTTCATCACCCGCGCTTCCGGATCGGTCTCACTGGCACGCCGCTCGGAAGGCTCCGCCCGGCCCTCGGGAGCGGCTTGCACTTTCTTCAACTCCTCCAGAGCTTGTTCCAGGCGTGCCACCTTCTCGCGCGCCGCCCGCTGCTGGGCGCGCTCCGAGCGCCCCGCCGCGGCCTCGTCCCGCGGGTCCCCCATCGCCTGCACGCGCTGCTGCGCCGCCTCCAGATGCGCGCGCAAGGTCTTCTCGCGATGAAACGACTTGCTGCTCGCCGCCGCTTTCACCTTCGTCCCGTCGTGCACCACCTGGTCCAGCGTGATCAGCCCCTCGCTGCTCAAGATCGCCAACAGTTGTGCGAACAGCCCGTCCAGCGCCTCCCGGTGCTGCACGCGAAAATCCGACAGGGTGTGGTGGTTGATGACCTCGCACCCCGTCAGCCACTGGTAGGCGGGATGGTAGGCGCAGCGCCGCTCCACTTCCCGCCCCGAACTCACCTTTTCGCTGTAGGCGTAAACCCACAGCGCGATCAACAGGCGCGGATCGATGGGCGGACGCCCGGCCCGGCCCTCCACCGCCCGCACCTCCTCGATGTAGGACGTCAGGTCCAGGCGCCCGGTCATTTCCCAAATCGCCCGCGCCAGGTGGTCGGGCTCCAGCAACCGCCCCACGTCCACCGCCCGCCACACCATCTGCTGGCGGTTGATCGGTTGAAAGCGCGCCGCCGGTTGAGGCCCGGGCTCACTCGCCGGCGGCTCCGGCGCGGGGGCGGACCCCTCGCCCTCCGCCCATAGCGCTGGCTGCCCCAGCTCGATGCGGTCACTCATGGGCTCGCCTCCGCCGGGAAGATGCCTCTGCCAGCCGGGGAGTGCGCTTCAAGACCAGGGTGTGCTTGTCCTCCACCACCCATTCGATCACTTCCCCCTTCTCGATTTCCAAGGCTTGCGCCAAGGGGGCGGGACAAATCAGATACCATTGGCGGTTCTTGCCGCCGCGCTGAATCACCTGCACGCTGGACTGATAACCCATGCGGGACCTCCCTCCGGCCATCGGAGAGAGTGTATCATAGCTATAGCGCTAGTCAAGTCTTTTTTCAATTTTTTCAC